>NZ_PGVG01000002.1 GCF_002795245.1 Bradyrhizobium forestalis
GGCGCTCGGATATCAGTCGCCCCTTGAGTTCGAAACCGCGTTCGCGCAAAACAAGGCACGATAACGTCGTGGCAACCGCACTGTCACAGGAATTATCGTGTCTCACTTAAGGGGTGCAGTCCAGTGCGCTTAATTGGCACTGTCTGCCAAGCATGAGGCCGAAGTCGCGGAGCCCGCAGCTGTAGAGGTGGCGAATGAGTGAAGTCCCTTTTTGGGTTGAGGCCTATGCAACTGGTCGTGACGAAATCTGGGAGGAGGACCCTAATTATAAGGGGTTTCTCGCTGCACTCGAAGAGCTTAAGGGCGAGACCGATCGCGGCGTTGCACTTGTGGCAACGTCTTTTCTCGACAAGGTGCTCACAGATACTCTTGCCGCCTTCATGCTTGAGAACGACAGCAGTAAGAGGATCCTTCTCGGGTTCAATGCGCCATTCGGAACATTCAGCACTCGGATAACTGGATGCCACGCGCTCGGCCTCATCAGCGACGCTGAAGTAGGGCAATGCGATATTTTTACGGAAGGTCAGGAATGAGTTTGCTCACCAAGTCGAAGTTTCGTTCCGGACCGACAAGGTTAGGGATCTCTGCAACAATCTGTTGGTGCCTGAACGCGACAAAGAGGGCGATGCTCGCCGTAAGTTCATGTCTGGAGTGATGATGCTGTTGATTCCATTGCTCAACAGGCCTTACGAGGTCGCCAAGAATCGGTTGGCGCTTGGAAAATGGAACACATCATTGTAGGTCTGGCTCTGGCACTCGATACGAGCGAGAAAGCGGTCATCTCTGAGCGAACGACTCTTGTTGGCGGTGCCAGTGCATTTAATCACAAGGGAGTGGGAGTAGTTGAGTGCACTCAATTGAGCGTTGTCTGCCAAGCCGAGAGTCAGCAGGGCAACGGCTAGCAATGCCCCAGCCTGGCCCAGCCCGGGGAGTCGTCGGGACGAAATTGGGGCAGGGCCGGCATGGCAAAACGACAAGAACGTGATAGATTCGAGCGATGCCAAAGCAAAAGCGACAGACTGGAAAAACCGGCAAGGGCGGCTTCGTTGTTGGTCGTGCCAGCTTTGCGAAGATAAGCGCTGTTGAAGGCATTCGGCTGAAGCCGGCCATGACAAAACGGGCCGCCGAAGCGGCGGCCAAGGGCCTCTCGCCGGAGGAGTATCGCCGTACGATCTTGCGCAGCTACCGCAAGGGCTAAGCGTATTCGCATGTACGATGCGATTGACGATCCCTATACCTACGAAAACTCCACCGTTCTTGTTAACAAGCTGGGTCTGCGCAAGCAGGAAGACCTCGACGATTTCGAAGCCGAAATCTCCAGCGCTCGATCGGCCGAGCCGTTGCCTGAAGGCCAACTGGACTTCGCCCACTACTGTGCCGTTCATCATCATCTTTTTCAGGACGTCTACGAATGGGCGGGGAAACCGCGGACAGTCCGAATATCCAAGCAGGGCAGTCCGTTTTGCTTTCCTGAACATATCGACGTCCAGGCGGCGAAGCTTTTTCTGCAATTGAAGGCCGACCATTTCTTGGAGAACCTGCCAGCGGCCGAGTTCGCAGTAAAGGCCGCGCACTTCCTTGCTGAGTTGAATGCCATCCATGCGTTCCGCGAAGGAAACGGGCGCTCTCAATTGTCGTTCTTTGCCATGCTGGCTGAGCGGGCAGGACATCCCCTTGATCTTGAAAGGCTCGATCCTGGTGCCATGCTTGACGCCATGATTGCCAGTTTTGACGGGGATGAAACCGAGTTAGCCCAAATCATAGCGCGCCTCGTTGGGGCATAATTCGTTGTTGCGGTAAATTCACGGATGTTGGACGGCTTCCCTGGTCATCCACGGCCAACTCGGCCTACACGCGCCACTCCCTCACGCCGCCTCCTCGCCACCCTTCGTGATGATCTCGACTTCGAAATAGCCCATGTCGCGGAGCTCGGCGGCTTTCTTCTCGGCCGCTTCCCTGGTGTCTCGCTTCAAAATGATCTGCCCGGCACCGTCGCGGGCGCAAACGAAATAAGACATGTTCGATTCCCAATTTCGTTTGCATACACACGGCCTCGGGTTCCTGCAATCATCCTCGACCTTGGTCAGCTCGTCCTCGGGCGGCTTTACGTGCGCCCGCTCGGCGAGGGTCCTGAGGCCCGGCCCCCGTCATCGGGTGGCTCCGGAAACCCGGTCCTTCGGTTCCTTCCGGGTGTTGTCCGCCATCGCAAATCTCCTTGTCCGTAGAACGTCGGACTCGACTCGTCGTTCCTTTTTTGTTCTCATTGGGCCATATTCCAAATCGCGAGGCTGAACATGCCGGACCTGGACTTTGTCAGGCGGGAGATCGAACGGATGCGCATCCAAATCGGCAGGCAGAGGAAGGAGATCCTCCAGCTGCAGCGGGCCGGCATCGGGACGGCTTCGGCCGAAGCGCTGCTGTCGCGGATGGAGGCGAAGGTCGACAGTCTCTGCGCCCAGCGCGACGCGCTGAAGGGTGCGGGGCCGCATCACAACAAGGGCAGGGTGCTCGGCGGGAGGACGTGGTGAGCAGGCGATGGTTCGACGATGAGAGGGATTTGTCGCCCTTCCTGACCGCGCTCGAGGACGTTCGCCGCAAGGCGACGCGGGAAGGGTGGTGCTATGCCCACGTCCAGGCCATCATCGTGGCGATCGACCAGTACGCGGAAGCCGCGACAGGCAACCGCGAGTATTTCCTGAACAAGCCGGTTTCGATCGGCGAGAGCCGGAAGGCCGCGGACATCCCGTGAGGGGGCATGCCCTCGTATCGTTGCTCGTGCGTCGTACGAGGGCCGCCGCTGGTCGGTCTTTCCTGCATCCCAAGCGGACCGGTCCGGAAGGCATTCTCTGCTCGTCGCTCCACACGAAGCCGAGGCACGTCGGGCCCAGCGATTACAAATCCGTAAGTCAGTTGAAAAGCAGCGTCTCAAACCTATCTCTGCGTCAGGCGGCAGCATAACAAGCCGCCCCTCAACTGACGCCCTGCCGCCGCGCTCAGAGAAGGCGAAGCTGGGTCCTTTGACATTCCCCACGCCTGGCCCCGCCTCACTGGCCTCAGAGGCAACGCCCATGGCTGCCCGCAGCTACAACCACGAACGCTGGTCGGAAGACGACGATCGGCTGCTTCGATCGATGTGTGAAACCGGGAAGAGCCTCACGCTGATGATCGTGAAGCTCAAGCGCCCCATTGCATCGATCAGGTCGCGGGCGATCGAGCTCGGCATCAATCTGCCCGGCACGCGCATCGGCCTGCGACGGAAGCGTCGAACCGCTTAACCTGCGCGCCAAGACAACGCCCGCTGAAGCGACTGGCCAGCGGCCGAGCTAGGCCGCAATCCGTTGATCGACAGGCACCGTCAGGAACTTGAGCGCTTCTGCATGTGCAAGGTCTGGAACCGCGATCGCCGTGTGGCTGTACATCGCATGCGTCCGCGATCTCGCAATCCTGTCGAGGATCTCGCTGCCTTTGATGACGTGGATGCCCATACCCTCTTCAGTTGGGAAGATCGCCAGCACCACGTCGTAAGCCGCGATGACGGCCCTGAGCGCTTCGGCCTTGTCTTCGGCGACGTCGACAAAAATACGAACATCCGCTGCGAGTTCACGCAGCTCGTCAAAATTCAGCACAGTGGGGATACTCCAACGCAACGAACCTGATTGGAGCTTGGCGGCGTTAGGTTACTGAAGCGTCAACAACGCCTGCGGAGCCACAGGTTTCACGCGGAGGTGACACGGCGGGTGGGGTCAACGGAAGTCTCGAACAGCGAAAACCCCGCCCTGGGGGGAAGCGGGGTTCTCTGGTGGGGTGAAGCTTAGGGGCTTCAATCATAAGACGCGTCAGCCGCCGAATGGTTCAAAAGAAGCGGGCATGTCCGGCATCGTTCACAGCAGGCCGGGCATCCGTGCTTGCGTTTTCGGCCTCGATGGGTTCTAAGCCCGGTCACTTCATGACTTCTGGCATGAATCAGCAGCGTGCCCCCCGCGGTCCGGCCGCATCCCCAGCAATTGCGCGCGCCCCCATTCAGAGGAATTCAGACATGGCGAAGATGACGAAGACCCAATTGATCGATGCAATTGCCGAGGGCACGCAGCTTTCGAAGAACGACGTGAAGTCGGTGATCGAGTACATGGCGACGGTCGGCTACAAGGAGCTCAACGAATCCGGCGAGTTCGTCATTCCCGGCTTCGTGAAGATGTCGGTGGTGAACAAGCCGGCGACCGAAGCCCGCATGGGCATCAATCCCTTCACCAAGGAGCCGATGCAGTTTGCGGCGAAGCCCGCGAGCAAATCGGTCAAGGCCTCGCCGTTGAAGGTGGCGAAGGACGCCGTCTGAGCCGCCGGCGCTGTCGTTGCGGCGGACTCTTTCGCGACGGCGCAACGATCAATGGCTGAAGAGGTGGTGCTCGGCTATGGCGATGCCGAACACCGCCACGACGATCAGGACAAACCGCAGCGTGCGGTCGCTCTGTCGGGGCGCGCCCTGCGGCTTCCCGCAAGCCGGGCAGACCGAAGGACCGATCGGGATTTCGTTCTCGCAGAACTCGCGGATCATCGGCGCCTCGATGACGCATCTCGCGGTGCGGGCCTCCGTCGCGCCGAACAGCTGCGCTGCGCGGTTGCCGGCCCGCTGAATTTCGGACGGTCAATGCGGAAGGCGAGACCTCGTTCCGGTCGCCGCAATCCGCCCCTCATCAAATCACCGGCTTCGCAAGAAAAACCCCGCGCTTTCGCGCGGGGCTCTTCTCACTGACGGCGTTGGGATTTCAGCGCCTGGCCGTCAGCATGCACGTAACTTAAAGTTGAATTTCCAAAAAGCAACAGCGCCGCGATGACGGAGTATGTTCGTCAGGCGGCGCTGCCGTGTGACTGGGCGCTGAAATCCCCAGCTTCCATGGGTGTTTGCTGCGCCGAAAAGGTTCAGCGCGAAAATCGCTCCCGAGGGGGCTGGACTTTTGTTCTCTCTTTGTTCTAGTGTGAGCCGCCTTGGTTGGACCATTGGGAGGTGCTCATGACCGTCGAAAAGCAGCGCGAAGTGATCAGGCTGTGGAACGAGCTCAGGAAGCTCGAGGGTCCTGCCGCAGAAGAGCTCCGCATCCAGATCCTCGAATGCTTCTCGAAGGGCAAGCCGAAGCGGGCGGCTTGATCTATCGTCGATGACACACGGCAAGGCGCAGGGGCGGCCTCGTTCTGACGGCTCGCGCTTGCTTGCCGCCGCAGAGTTTGCCCGCGAGGAGGCCTGCCGCCGACGGTGCAAGCGCACACGCTTTCATCAGTCGTTAGGAATCGCTCCGCACTGATTTTTGCGACTCCGATTCGTTCCTCGAGAACGAAATGGAGTCGGATGCAGAACAAGTTGCGCCTCCCGGCTGCGATGCGGCCGCGCGTGTCAGAACGAGACGGCGCGATGCCCGGCCCAGTCCCGCCGCTGTCTTCTCCGAAAGCAATGAGGCGAGGGGAGCGGCACGGAAGCAGGCCGGTCTGATCGAGGCGGCAAAAGCGTTTGTTAAGAACTGCTCCGCGCCGATTTCTACGATTCCGATTCGTTCTTCGAGAACGAAATGGAATCGAAGCTGGAACGAGAGCCGGTCGGTCTTTCACCGCTCCTTGCGGCAGAGGTGCCGCCTCTGGTCTGCCTAACGACAGCTTGCACGGATGCCGATAACCCTATCCGGTTAGGTTAAAAGCCCAATCGCGTTGCGCCTGCCGCGGGTTGGAGTAGGTGTCCGGCAAAGACAAGCAAGAAACGACTTTGCCAAGAAGCATTTTGCCATGACACCTTTTTCAAAGCCGTCCTTTTACCAGGGCGACCGGCACACCTACCGGCGCGTCGCCATCGTCGGCACGCTGTTCTGTCTCGCTTTCGTGGTGATCAGCTTCTCGCTGCGACCGCAGGCCGAGGACACGCGCGTTGCGGTCAAGGCCGACCGGCTGGTGCGCACGGCGGGCCAAGCGGCGCGCGCCAATTAGCGCTCCTCGCCGCAGCTGCGATCGTCGGCCGGCGCTTGCGGCCAGACGGCGCCGCGCGAGGCGAGCACCACGAAGCCGGCATAGCCGGACAGGTTGAGCAAGACTTCGAGCCAGACGGGCATGTCGGGCGTCTTTCCTTCCGCTCGGCGTGGGAAGGGCTCAACGTCCGCGCGCAATCCTGGTTCCCTGCTCTCGCAAAGAAACTCAAACGGAAGAGGAGGGGTCGAGGCGGCGGCCGAGGGTCGCGACGGACTCGCTCGACGGCTGCTTCTTCAGGAACTCGGCGATGGCCCGCGCCAGCTCGCGGTCGCTCATCGGCGTCGACGGCGGCCGCAGCGTGCCGACACCGAAGCTACGGACGATCTCGCGGTCATGCTGATCGTCGGATCTGGGAACCAACTTGCTGATACGGGTCAGCGCAATTGTGGTCTGCTGCCATTTGCTCCCGTGAAACTGAAAACCCCGCCAGCATCGCGGAGATGCTGACGGGGCTTCGTGCTGTTTGCCTCTACCGGACGGCGGAGGCTCTCGCACTCAACGAGTCAATCCGCATCCGGCGATTTCGTTCCCGCTGCATCGACATTCTTTGACCGCGGTCGGTTCCTGCCGGTTGCGCAACCATCGCAGGTGCCCGCGGTTATCCCCGCAAGACGCGAAGGAGGAAACCATGAAGAAGACACTGGCAGTTCTGGCCACCATCGCGGCCGTCGGCGTGACCGCAATCGCGGCGCCTGCGCCGGCCGAGGCGCGCCACCGCGGCATCGGCCCGGGCCTTGCATTCGGCCTTGCCGCCGGCGCGATCACCGCGGGCGCGGTCGCAGCCTCCCACCCCTATGGCTATTACGGTCCCCGCTACGGCTATTATGACGGCCCGAGCTATTATTATGGACCGGGCCCCTACGCCTATTATGGCGGACCGTACTACCGCCACCATTACCACCACTGGCGCCATTGGTAGTCGCCAATAGCGAAAAGCCCGGAGCGAGGCTCCGGGCTTTTTCCATTCGCATGCTTCGCGCTTGCTTGCGCGACGATCCTACGGCCAGAGCGATGGCCGCTCGACCTTGCGGGCGTTCTCCAGCGTCGAGACGAAATATTCTTCGCGCTCGCGCTTGAACTTTTCCTGCGTGGCACGGAAGGCGGCGACACGGGCGGCGATCTCGTCGCGCTCACGCGCTTTGCGTTCTTCGTCTTCGGTCATGTCAAATCCCCTCTACACCTGAGTATGTGCACATCTGAACCCAAGCGCTGCCGCCGCAATCACGTTGAGTCGCGTCAACACATCCATTGGCGCTCCTGAATGGGGCGTCAATGGGGAGGAGGCATTGCAGGATTGTGATAAGCGAAGGCTGGGTAAAATTGCCGGGCGCGTTGCGTTCGCGCTTGATAAGAGCGTCAACGATCTTGCCGCTTGCGCATGTTGCTGTCAGGCAAAACGAGTCGGGAGGCGTGATTGATCGCATCGGATCTTCAGCGCGGCATCGAGCGCCTCGGCGACCTGATCGCCGAGGCCAGGGCCATCGTACCGTTCACCGGCGCCGGCATCTCGACCGAGTGCGGCATTCCCGACTTCCGCTCGCCGGGTGGAATTTGGACGCGTAACCGCCCGATCCCGTTCGACGAGTTCGTTGCGAGCCAGGAGGCGCGGGACGAATCCTGGCGCCGGCGCTTTGCGATGGAGCAGATCTTCGCGGCGGCCAAGCCCGGCCGCGGCCATCGCGCACTGGCCTCGCTCTACCGCGCCGGCAAGGTTCCCGCCGTCATCACCCAGAACATCGACAATCTGCACCAGGCCTCGGGCTTTGCGCCCGAACACGTGATTGAACTTCATGGAAATACCACTTATGCGCGCTGCATCGGATGCGGGCAGTCCTACCAGCTCGACTGGGTGAAGCGCCGTTTCGACGACGATGGCGCGGCGCCCAACTGCACCGCCTGCGACGAGCCGGTGAAGACCGCCACGATCTCCTTCGGCCAGATGATGCCGGACGACGAGATGCAGCGCGCGACCGCGCTGTCGCAAGCCTGCGATCTCTTCATCGCGATCGGTTCCTCGCTCGTGGTCTGGCCGGCCGCGGGCTTTCCGGTGATGGCCAAGCGCGCCGGTGCACGTTTGGTGATCATCAATCGCGAACCGACGGATCAGGACGACATTGCCGATCTCGTCATCCATCACGACATCGGCGAGACGCTGGGGCCCTTTGTCGGCAATTGAGGCATCAGTTTGATTCGCGGCTGTGCAAGCTGTTCATAGGTTCCGGCGAATCTCTTTTTTGTCTATGCGCCGCAACCGGGAGTGTTATCTTTTGAGTCGAAAGATTCGCGTCGCGTCGAATTGAGAACATTCTCTTAAGACGCGTGATTCGAGCGCCGCCAATGTGGCGGGTTGCATGGCAGTGTGGGGTCCGGGGTTATGGGGTCGTCGGACGGATTTGAGTCCAAGAAGCTTGGAGTTCCCGGGCAGGGCACTTCGCCCGGGCGAATGACGCCGGGCGAGCACGGCGGTGCCGGCCGCGAGAGCGCACTCAGTCCGTTCAGCGGGCTTGGTGAGACCGGCGCCAATCTCGTCGAGGTCCACGGCGTCATCAAATGGTTCGACGCCTCCAAAGGCTATGGCTTCATCGTTCCCGACAATGGCTGGCCGGACGTCCTCCTGCACGTCACCGTGCTCAGGCGCGACGGCTTCCAGACGGCATATGAAGGCGCTCGCGTCGTCGTCGAGTGCATCCAGCGCGCCAAGGGTTACCAGGCCTTCCGCGTCGTCTCGATGGACGAGTCGACCGCGATCCATCCGGCGCAGATGCTGCCGCCGCGCACCCATGTCACGGTCACCCCGACCAGTGGGCTGGAACGAGCCCAGGTCAAATGGTTCAACCGGCTGCGCGGCTTCGGCTTCCTGACCTGCGGCGAGGGCACGCCGGACATCTTCGTGCACATGGAGACGCTGCGCCGTTTCGGCATGACCGAACTCAGGCCGGGCCAGTATGTCCTGGTCCGCTTCGGGCCCGGCTCCAAGGGCATGATGGCCGCCGAGATCCATCCCGAGACCGGATCGCCGGGACTGCAGTCGCACTAAGGCGCGATGAGGCGCGCGTTCGGATGACGCGCGAATCCCGCAATCGTGAGCAATTGAGGCGCGCCGGCCGGCCGGGGCGCCTCTTCCTTTTCCGGCGGCCGCCGCGTAAGGACTGGCCCAGTTCCACGCCGCGAGTGTCTCCCATGAATCTTGATCGAAAGGCCGTCTGGTCCGTTGCGAAGGGCTGGCTTGCCGCCATCCTCGTCGTCATCGTCATCGGCCTTGCCGTCACGAGCGCGCCGGTCGGCGCCGCCAGCTTCCAGCCGCTCGAGATCGTCACCAAGAACGGCGTGCAGGTGTTCTCGGTGGAAATGGCGACGACCGAGGAGGAGAAGCAGACCGGCCTGATGTATCGCAAGGAATTGGCCGACGGCAAAGGCATGCTGTTCGACTTCAATCCCGAGCAGGAAGTGTCGATGTGGATGAAGAACACTTATGTCTCGCTCGACATGATCTTCATCCGCGCTGACGGCCGCATCCTGCGCATCGCCGAGAACACCGAGCCGTTGTCGACGAAGATCATCTCGTCCCGGGGGCCCGCCCGGGCCGTGCTGGAGGTGGTGGCGGGAACGGCGCAGAAGTACGGCATCCGCCCTGGTGACCGCGTCGGCCACCCCCTGTTCGGCAGCAAATAGGACGGGCGGGCCCGGGCGATTGCCGGCCTTGCCCAGCGTTTTGGGAAGCTTGCCGGCGGCTTTGGAAGCTTGCTGGCGCTCTGGGAAGCGTGTATCGACAGGGCTCGCCGGACATTCGGGGTATAGCGCAGCCTGGTAGCGCGGCAGTTTTGGGTACTGCAGGTCGTTGGTTCGAATCCAGCTGCCCCGACCAGTCCCGAGGTTGAGGCCACTTCCGATTCCTTGGGGCGCTCGTCCCTGGAGGCGCTGGTCCTCAAGACATCATCCAACCGACAATGAGTTCGGGGATAGGTTGCGAGGCGAGGGGCAGAAACGCCCCCGCGGCCGAGGGAACGTCCTGCCGCCCGCTCCTTGCGGCATCAGCAAAGTCCTATCGAACCTTCGGGCGTCGCCATAGACAAATCTGTGTTGGGGATTTCAGCGCCCAATGTCTAAACGGACGCCGCCAAGCGATGATACTCCGCTTGCGCGGCGTTGCGCTTTTCCAGCCGCACTGGTCAGTTCGACGCGTGCCAGCCGGGCGGAAACGGGACGAACGACCAGACCGCCTGGTTGTCGTTGGCGGCTTGCGGCGGCTCCTGTGACGGCGTTCTCACCATCGGCGCGGGCGGCACCATTCGGAGCGCGAGGCGCAGACGCGCACATTGCAGTTTCATTATTGTTGTCCCCCCGCAAACCAATTGTTTCCAAACGTCCGATTGCTTGCAAAGTTCAGTCTAGAAATCACCGTGCGCCGAAACAGCGCGCTCGTTCTCAAATCACATGCATTCTAGAAAAGCCGGCGCCGGCTTTCAACCGATCGCGCCGACCCAAGAAGTAAGGTTGATCGGTTAGGTTAAGGGCGAGCGGCTGTTGCGGTCGTTTGGGTGGCTGTTATCAGGTCGGTCCCGGCCCGCGATGGGCTGCCCTTCATCTGTGCGACCACAGATCACGGTTCGTCGCGGCGCGCGTATCAGTTGAGTTCTGCGCCAGCGAGTTCTGCCCCAGCGAGTTCTGCCCATGTCTCTTGATCGCAATCTCAAGGCCGTCGGCCCGCAGTCGAGCTGGACCGAGATCTGGCATCTCTGGACAGTGATCGTGCCGCGCCGCTCCATCAATGGGCAGTTCGTGGTCGGCAAGGTCTGGCGCCGCCACGACGGCCGCGACTGGATCTACAAGAAATTCACCGAGTTCGACGGCGAAGAGGCGGCGTAGCTACCGCCTGTCTCAAGCAGCCTTCGCCTCCGCAGCCGGCTTTGCCGGTGGCGGCTTCAGCGGCTTGTCCTGCTTCTTCGACCACGAGATGTAATAGGCCACCGTCGTCATGATCGCGATGCCGGCGACGCTGACGAAGATCTGCGCGAGCAGCGAGCCCGAGCTCATCGACAGCTCGAAATGGCCGACGAAGGACAGGAACACGCCGACGCAGAACACGGCGAGCGACTGCTGGCCACAGACGATCAAGGGATCGAACACCCTCCACTCCAGCCCCGGCCACTCCTTCGGCACGAACCGGATCACCAGGATCACGATCACCACGAAATGCAGGAAGCGGTACGGCGCAAGGTTGGTCTTGTCATTGGGGTTGAAGGCCGAGAACAGCCATTCCGGGAACATGCCGCCGACGGCGGGGAAGCGGCCGGCCATAGTCATGACCAGCGCGAACAGGAGATAACCGAGGCAGACCCACAGGGTGACCGGCGAATTGATCAGCGTCATCGAGCGCCGAGCCCCGCCCATGGCGCACCAGGCGCCGAACACGAACAGCACCTGCCAGCAATAAGGGTTGAAGTACCACTGGCCGGCCGGATAGGCGTTCAGGTTCCAGCCGAAGTGGCGCGCCGCGAGCCACAGCACGATCGACAGCGCCATCGTCAAATCGGGCTTGCGCAGCATGAACCACAGCACCGGCGGAAACAGGCCCATCAGCACGATGTACAGCGGCAGCACGTCGAGATTGAGCGGCTTGAAGCGCAGGAACAGGCCCTGGCGCAGCGTCTCGGTGGCGTTGTCGACGAGGCCGGCGACGTTGAACTCGTTGATCATCTCGGAATCGCCGAAGCGCAGCGCCAGATAGCTGATCGAGGCGATGTAGATCACGAACAGGATGATGTGGGCGACATACAGCTGCCAGACCCGCTTGGTCAGCCGCGTGGCGCCGACGATGAAGCCGCGCTCCAGCATCATCCGCGCATAGACGAAGGAGGCGGTATAGCCGGAGATGAAGACGAACAGATCGGCCGCGTCGGAAAAGCCGTAGTTGCGGGTCGTGATCCAGTTCACGACGTTGTCGGGGATATGGTCGAGAAAGATCGCCCAGTTCGCGACACCGCGAAACAGGTCGAGCCTGAGGTCACGGCCCTTTTCAGGGAGCGTGGCGTTGATGTTCAGGAAGGCCATGCGACGGGGGCTCTCGAAGAGGACAAAGACGCTGATATCGGCGAAACAGTGCCGCCGGGCGGGATGCCGGCGCGGGAGGCGGGTACGCAATTGTCACGGTGCAGCATAATGACTATACCGTTGGTGAGGGTGCCCGGGGGCCGGAATCACCGATCAGTTCCCAATCGGTGTCTCTATACTATCCCCGAGATTTCCACCAACCAACTGCCACCGTGACGCATCGAAATCGAACGAAAAGACGAAGAGGCCCGGACCAGCCATGACCGCACGCATTTTCAAGCCTGCCAAGAACGCGATGCAATCCGGCCGGTCCAAGACCAAGGAATGGCAGCTTGACTACGAGCCGGAGCTGCCGCGATCGGTCGAGCCGCTGATGGGCTGGACCTCGTCGAGCGACATGAAGCAGCAGATCACGCTGCGCTTCCACAGCAAGGAAGAGGCGATCGCCTATTGCGAGCGCAAGGGCATCGCCTACCAGGTGATCGAGCCGCAGGAATCGATCCGCCGGCCTGCCGCCTATGCCGACAATTTCTCGTTCCGCCGCGGCGAGCCCTGGACGCACTGAGGGGCGGCTAATCGCCTTTGAGGGCTGTATCCTTGCGGCCGAGACGCCCGCCTTTGGCGGGCCCTCAGGATGAGGACCACGGGCGCGGCAGCAATTCCACAGGCAAGGATGCCGCTCAGCCTTATCCTGAGCGGAGACCGCGGAGCGGTCGTCTCGAAGGACGAGGACGAGGCGCTAGCTCAGGCTCCGCCAAGCCTCCCCCACCGTCCTGACCACCCTTGGCAGCGATTTCGCCCCGTGCTTCGCTGCCTCCCATGACAAGCTCATGGGCGAGGGGGGGTATGGCGGGGCGTGACCAGCTCGACGGCGTCGACCTGAAGATACTGTCCGAACTGCAGCAAGACGGGCGGGTGCGCAACAACGAGCTGGCGCTGCGCGGCGGCGTGTCCGCGCCGAACTGCCCGCGGCGGCTGAAGTCGCTGTTCAGCCGCGGCGTGATCCGGGCGGTGCGCGCCGTCATCGACGAGCGACGGCTCGGTTTTGAAGTGGTGTCGTTCGTCTCGATCCAGCTCGGCAGTCAGGCCCAGCCGGTGCTGGAGGCGTTCGAGAGCTCGATCGCCGCGATCCCGCGCATCCAGCAGTGCTGGCGGATTTCGGGCGACACCGACTATCTCCTCAAATGCGTGGCACCGAGTGTCGAGAGCATGCGCCAGCAGCTCCTGCATTTCGCCGCGATGCCGAACGTAAGGAACGTCCGCAGCTTCCCCGTGCTGGGCGTCGCAAAGGATGTGCCGCTGCCGTTGCAGGATCTCGCCGCGGCGGCGCCGGCGGGATAGGATCCGAACATTCCCACGCGGACAAACCGGCATTTCACGCAATCTGGATTGTCATAATACATGAGTCAATCACCTAACTGTGACATGTGATTTGCGAAGTCCTGCAATGCGCTGAGCCGTGATTGTCGGTTTCCCGGGCCCGCCTAGATGCCAGGCGTGACCCTCAGCGTGCCGGGCACGCCGAGGACCCTTTTGTGGGACCCTGAAGCAGGAAAAGACACCATGACATCGATTTCGAGGACGTTCGTCGCATCGGCTGCGGCGCTGTTTGGATCTGCGTTTCTCATGATGACCGCACCGGCTGCCAAGGCCGATGACTTCTGCATCACCAACGGCGCGCAGGCCGCTCACGGCTGCGGCTATCCGACGATGGAAGCCTGCCGCCAGGCCGCCGGCGGCATCGGCGGCATCTGCTCGCAGGCCGGTGGCGCGAAGACCAATAACGACGCATTCGCCTTCCAGCCGAAGCAGACCCAGTCACGCGGCAAGCTTCGCTCGGGCGGCCAGACCAACGCCAAGTGACGCCTGAATTCGAGACCGGTTTTGAATTTTGCGGCCTCCGGGGTTTATCTCGGGGGCCGTAAATTCATGAGGCGCGCGACATCGGGGTGCCGCATGTCTCATCGCAAGCCTCGGCCGCTGGCGATGCATAAGGGGAGGTACGCCGGCCCAAAATTAGACGCGGCCGTGTGAACTGCCTCACAGAGTGGCGATCCGCGCGGGTCCATGCTTTCCATCGCCCGAGTTGTAGACGGGCCGGATTGAACCCTGGGGAAGCGCGTCATGGCTCCCAACCCGATTTTCATCAGCCACCGGTCTGAATACGGCCGGATAGCCCGTGCGATGAAGAAGGTCATCGAAACCGCTTCGCACGGACAAATCGATGTCTTCATTTCGGAGGACATCCCGCGCGGCAATGAATGGCGGCCCTCTATCGAGCATCATCTTCGTACGGCGCAAAGCCTGTTTCTGCTTTACGGCGCGCCCTATGAGGACTGGTCCTGGTGCTTTTATGAAGCCGGATATTTTGTCGCCGCAAAACCGGCAGCTACCGATCGCCGGATCTTCTGTGTGATCCGCCCGAACGTGAACGCGCCGGGTCCGCTCAGCCATCTGCAGATGCTGACGAGCAAGGATCAACTCATCAAGGAGTTGATCGGCATCTTCGAGAGGAACGCCATCGACGTCGATGCCAACGAGTTGCGCGGGCTGGTCGGCAAGCTGGAGAGCAGTCTGTTCAGCGAGATCCGCGAATTCGACGGCTATCCGCGCGTGCATTTCGTGGCGTGCGACGCCGAACTCGCCCAGGGGCAGATTCCACCTGCGGCCCAGTTCACCGGCGACGACAATGTGCTCGGCGATCTCTTCACCATCCAGGCGCAGTCCGTACCCTGGTGCAAGGTCCAGAGGCTGGCAAATACCGAAACTGGAAGGCAGAACTTCGTCTACAAATGGCTCGAGGAAACCGCGCAGATATTGCTTGCGGCACGCGAGAACGAATTCGTTGCGCCGCAGGCCGTTCTGATCGGGCGCGGCGGCCGGCGCTACCGGACCTTGCTGCACCGAGCTCGTGTCCAGGGTGATGGCGATTACCGCTGCGAATTCCTGGCGATCGAGGAGGTCGGCGGGCCACTGACCGGATTGTCGAGCAAGCAGCTCTCGCTATTGACCGCCATCCGCATGGGCTACCGGTTCAGGTCCGAGATCATCCAGAAATTCCCTGCCGATTTCGACGCGCAATCGTCCGACGAGCGCGAGCGCCGGATCCAGCAGATCCCGCGCGTGATCGAGGATCTGACGGTTGAATCGCGGACACGCGGCAATATCAGCACCGAGGATTTTCTGGCGGCATTCGACGAGGTCGAATGCGAGAAGATGTCGCGTCTGCTGGACTACTGGCCGATCCTGGCCCGCGAGATGTACAGATCGCTGGGGCTGTCGAGCGACGGAAAGACCGTCATTCGGCCGGGCCTTGTCGGTTCGGACGTCGAACGTTACCGCACGGTCCTCAAGGCCATGCGGCTGCTCAACATCGAGTTCCTGTCGCGGAGTTGCGCGCGCGTCGCACAGATGATGAAGCGATCCGAGCAGGAATTGACCGACAATGCCAAGGCGCTCGAAGACGCCGTCAAGGCGCTGACCGGTCCGGATATCAAGACGGCGGCGTGACGCCCGCGCGCCTCACCGATACCGGCCGCGAAACTCGCGCGGGCTTGTGCCGGTCCAGCTGCGGAAGGCACGCGAAAAGCTCTTCTCGTTGCGGAAGCCGGCGATCTCCGCGATGCGTTTGATCGGGGTGCGGCCACGCATCAGCTCCTGTTTTGCCAGTTCGAATTTTGCTTCTTCCTTGAGATCGCGCAGCGAGGTGGACTCCTCGCGCAGGCGGCGATGCATGGTGCGGGTGGAGAGTGCGAGCTCGCTCGCGACGTCCTCGGCACCGAGGACCCGCCCGCGCGCGTTGCGCAGCACGCGGCGGACGCGCTCGACCAGCAGCCGGTCGCGCCGATAGGGCAGCACGGTCAGCCGGAGCGCGCCCTTGAGCATGTTGTCGAGATCGGCGGCGCTGCGGGTCAGCGGCAGCGAGAGATAATGCTTGTCGAAGACGATGCGGGCATGGGCCACATCGAAGCGGACGTTTCTGCAAAAGATGGTTGGATAGACCGAGACGTGGCCGGGCTCCGGATAGGGGAACTCAGCCGCGCGGAGTGCGATCTGGGAGTCGACAGCCCAACACGAGAAGCCGAGCACGTAGCGGAACAAGGTGACGAGGCAAAACTCGCGGACCGGCCCGAGGTCGCGCAGCTCACGGATCGACACGACGGCCGCCTCTTCGCCAACCTCGAGATCGAGCAGCACATCCTCGGTGACGAGGCGGTGATGCCGGCACCAACGCTTGAGCGCGATCTCCAGCGTCGGTGCGGTGATCGAGGCCCGGCACAGCATGCCATAGGTGCCCCATGGCAGCCGGCGCGAGAACCAGCCGAGCGCCTCGTCGTCGAGCTCGCGCATGGCATGGTCCGCCAGCGCCTCGAACTGGGCGGCGGTGACCCGCCCATCCGGAGAATTGACCAGCTCCGGCGCGACCTGGCCCCGGCTCAGCGCCGCCGCGGGATCGCGGCCGTATCGCTCATAAGCGGCGACCACGCCGCGGACGAAGGCGGCCGGGGTCACGGCGCGGCGCGGGATTGCGGTGGCGGCTTGAAAAGGCATCGGATTTCCCTTGGAAAATCCTCGCCAAGTTTGGCAGAAAATGCAACCTTTTCGACCGCAACAGGGCCGGGACCGGGCTAGGTTCGGACCCCAAAACACGGAGGAATCGCCTTGAACATCCCGAGCATCGATTTCGATCTGGGCGAAGACATCAGCCTGCTGCGCGACACGCTTCGCTCCTTCGTGGAGGCTGAGATCACCCCGCGCGCCGCCGCGATCGAGAAGGCTAATCTTTTCCCCGCAGACCTCTGGAAGCGCTTCGGCGACCTTGGCCTGCTCGGCATGACCGCGCCGGAGCAATATGGCGGCTCCAACATGGGCTATCTCGCCCATGTCGTCGCCATGGAGGAGATCTCGCGCGGCTCGGCGGCCGTGGGCCTGTCCTACGGCGCCCATTCCAACCTCTGCGTCAACCAGATCCGCCGCAACGGCAACGACGCGCAGCGCCAGCGCTATCTGCCCAAGCTGATCTCCGGCGAGTATGTCGGCGCGCTCGCGATGTCCGAGCCCGGCGCCGGCTCCGACGTGGTCTCGATGAAGCTGCGCGCCGACAAGCGCGGCGACCGCTACGTGCTCAACGGCTCCAAGATGTGGATCACCAATGGCGGCGACGCCGACGTGCTCGTGGTCTACGCCAAGACCGATCCGGAGGCCGGCCCGCGCGGCATGACCGCATTCCTCGTCGAGAAGGGCTTCAAGGGCTTCACCCATGGCCAGCATCTCGACAAGCTCGGCATGCGCGGCTCCAACACCTATCCGCTGTTCTTCGACGAGTGCGAGGTGCCGGAGGAGAACGTGCTCGGCAAGGTGGGCGAAGGTGTCAAGGTGCTGATGTCCGGCCTCGATTATGAGCGCGCGGTGCTCTCAGGCGGCCCGCTCGGGATCATGGCGGCCTGCATGGACGCTGTCGTGCCCTACATGCACGAGCGCAAGCAGTTCGGCCAGCCGATCGGCGATTTCCAGCTGATGCAGGGCAAGCTCGCCGACATGTATTCGACCTGGCAGGCCACGCGCGCCTATGTCTATGCGGTGGGGCGCGCCTGCGACCGCGCCGACCACGCGCGCACGCTGCGCAAGGACGCGGCGGCTGCGATCCTGTATTCCGCAGAAAAGGCGACGTGGATGGCGGGAGAAGCAATCCAGGCGCTCGGCGGGGTCGGCTACACCAGCGAATTCCCTGTGGGGCGTCTCTGGCGCGATGCCAAGCTGTACGAGATCGGCGCCGGCACCTCGGAGGTCCGCCGCATGCTGATCGGCCGCGAGCTGATGGCCGAGACGGCTTAACTCCTTCACCTCAATTGGAATCACCATGCCGCTCCATTCCAGCATCGATGCTTCTTCGTCGGATTTTGCGCGCAATGCCGAGGCCATGCGCGGCCTCGTCGCGGACTTGCGCGAAAAGCTCAGCCAGGTCGCCGGCGGCGGCGGCGAGGCCTCGCGTAACCGCCACACTTCGCGCGGCAAGATGCTGGCACGCGAGCGCGTCGACCTCTTGGTCGATCCCGGCACCTCGTTCCTGGAGCTGTCGCCGCTAGCGGCCTACGGCCTCTATGGCGGCGACGTGCATTCGGCGAGCGTCATCACGGGGGTAGGGCGCATTTCAGGGCGCGAATGCGTGATCGTCGCCAACGACGCCACCATCAAGGGCGGCACATACTATCCGATGACCGTGAAGAAGCATCTGCGCGCCCAGGACATCGCGCGGCAGAACAATCTTCCCTGCGTCTACATGGTCGATTCCGGCGGCGCCTTCCTGCCGCTCCAGGACGAGATCTTCCCGGACGAGCGCCACTTCGGCCGCATCTTCTACAACCAGGCGCAGATGTCCTCACAAGGCATACCGCAGATCGCGATCGTGATGGGCTCCTGCACCGCCGGCGGCGCCTATGTGCCGGCGATGTCGGACGAGAGCATCATCGTGCGCAATCAGGGCACCATCTTCCTCGGCGGTCCGCCGCTGGTGAAGGCCGCGACCGGCGAGGTGGTGAGCGCGGAGGAGCTCGGCGGCGCCGACGTGCATTCGCGGCAGTCCGGCGTGACCGATCACTATGCCCAGAACGACGCGCATGCGATCGGCATCGCCCGGCGTATCGTCGGCACGCTCAAGCCTTCCACGCGGCCGAATCTCAACATGCATCCGCCGCGCGAGCCGCTGTTCGCGGCGGAGGAGATCTATGGCGTGGTGCCCGTCGACGGCCGCAAGCCGTTCGACGTGCGCGACATCATCGCTCGCGTCGTGGACGGCTCCGAGTTCGACGAGTTCAAGAAGCTCTATGGCACGACACTGGTGTGCGGCTTCGCCCATATCTGGGGCTATCCGGTCGGCATCATCGCCAACAACGGCATCCTGTTCAGCGAGAGCTCGCTGAAGGGCGCGCATTTCATCGAGCTGTGCTGCCAGCGTGGCATTCCCCTGGTGTTCCTGCAGAACATCACCGGCTTCATGGTCGGCAAGAAATACGAAGCCGGCGGCATCGCGCGTGACGGCGCCAAGCTGGTGACGGCGGTTGCGACCGCCTCGGTGCCGAAATTCACCGTCGTGATCGGCGGCTCCTACGGCGCCGGCAATTACGGCATGTGCGGCCGCGCCTACGCGCCGCGCTTCCTGTGGATGTGGCCGAACGCGCGCATCTCGGTGATGGGCGGCGAGCAGGCCTCGATGGTGCTGAGCCAGGTCCGCCGCGACAATATCGAGGCCAAGGGCGATAGCTGGTCCAGGGAAGAGGAAGACAAATTCCGCGAGCCCATCCGCGCGCAATATGAGAGCCAGGGGCACCCCTATTACGCGACCGCGCGTCTCTGGGACGACGGCGTGATCGACCCGGCTGATACGCGGCTCGTGCTCGGGCTTGGCCTCTCGGCGGCGTCGAATGCCCCGATCGAGCCGACGAAATTCGGCCTGTTCAGGATGTGATGCGATGGACCGCTCGAAGCTCTACCGCCGTTTTCACACGCTCCTGATCGCCAACCGTGGCGAGATCGCCTGCCGCGTTATCCGCACCGCCCGCGCCATGGGCTTGCGCACGGTCGCGGTCTATTCCGAGGCCGATCGCGACGCGATGCATGTCGCGCTCGCGGATGAGGCCGTGCTGCTCGGGCCCGCACGCGCCCGCGACAGCTATCTCAATGTCGAGCGGCTGATCGAGGCCGCGCGCAAGACCGGCGCGGAGGCCGTGCACCCCGGCTACGGCTTCCTGTCCGAGAATGCCGATTTCGCGCGGGCCTGCTTCGATGCGGGTCTGGTCTTCGTCGGCCCGACCGCCGGGATGATGACGGCGATGGGCTCGAAATCCGGCTCGAAGGAGCTGATGGAAAAGGCGGGCGTGCCGCTGGTGCCCGGCTATCACGGTGAGGCCC
Source organism: Bradyrhizobium forestalis (assembly GCF_002795245.1). Taxonomy (GTDB): domain Bacteria; phylum Pseudomonadota; class Alphaproteobacteria; order Rhizobiales; family Xanthobacteraceae; genus Bradyrhizobium; species Bradyrhizobium forestalis. The sequence continues at coordinate 19,966 of NZ_PGVG01000002.1, forward strand.
AGGACGAGGCGACGCTGTCGAAGGCGGCCGACAAGATCGGCTTTCCCATCCTGGTGAAAGCCTCCGCCGGCGGCGGCGGCCGCGGCATGCGCATCGTCCGCTCGGCCGCCGAGCTTGGACCCGCGATCGTCAGCGCCAAGCGCGAGGCCCTGGCCGCGTTCGGCGATGACCGCATGTTGATCGAAAAATATGTCGACAATCCCCGGCACATCGAGGTGCAGATTATCGGCGACAGCCACGGCAATCTGCTCTCGCTGTTCGAGCGCGAATGCACGTTGCAGCGCCGGCACCAGAAGGTGATCGAGGAGGCGCCGTCGCCGACGCTCAATGCCGCCCAGCGCGAAACGGTCTGCGCCGCCGCGCGCAAGGCCGCCGGCGCGGTCAATTATGTCGGCGCCGGCACCATCGAGTTCGTCTCCGATGGCAAGGACGTGTTCTTCATCGAGATGAACACGCGCCTGCAGGTCGAGCATCCCGTAACCGAGCTGATAACGGGCATCGACCTCGTCGAATGGCAGCTGCGCGTCGCCTTCGGCGAGGCGCTGCCGCTCAAGCAGGACGAGATCCGGCTCAACGGTCACGCCGTCGAGGCCCGCGTCTACGCCGAGAACCCGACCAAGAACTTCATGCCGTCGGTCGGGAAGATCTCGACCTGGCGGCTGCCGGCCGAGACCGGCGGCTTGCGCATCGACGCCGGCTATCGCGAGGGCGATGCGGTCTCGCCTTACTACGATGCGATGCTCGCCAAGATGATCGCCTGGGCGCCGACGCGGGACGTCGCGATCGAGCGGCTCAACCGCGGGCTGGAAGAGACCGACGTTCGCGGCATCGTCACCAACATCCCGTTCCTGTCGGCGCTGATGACGCATCCGAAGGTGCGGACGAACGCGGTCGACACCGGCTTCATCGAGCGTGAGCTGGCGGTGCTGACCGCCGCGGCGCCGGCACCCGGAGAGCTCGAGCTCTGCGCCGCGGTCGCCGCAATCGTGAGCGAGGAGCAACAGGCCGCACGTCGCCAGGCGAATTCGCCCTGGCAGACCTTTGGCTGGCAGCCGGTCGGCCGCCGCCAGCGCAATTTTGCGTTCCGCGTCGGGCACGGACCCGAGCAGAAGATCTCCCTGAACTATGGCAGCGGGCCGTCCACCCTGGTGATCGGCGAGCGCGAGCTCGCCTTCACGATCGCGGCGAAGGACGGCGGGTTCGATCTCACGCTCGACGGCGTCAAATCGTCCGTCGCGGCTGTGATCGGCGGTCATGAACTGTATTTGCGCACGCGCAATGGCCGCTTCGACCTGCACTGGGTGGATCCGTTCGGCGGCGAGACCGAGGAGCATGTCGGCGAAGACAAGATCGCAGCGCCGCTGCCCGGCACTGTGGTTGCCGTGCTGGCCGAGGAGGGGGCGAAGCTCGACAAGGGCGCGCCGATCCTCACGCTCGAAGTGATGAAGATGGAGCAGACGCTGCGTGCGCCGTACGCCGGCGTGCTGACGTCGATCAAGTGCAAGGTCGGCGATATCGTGCAGGAGGGCGTCGAGCTCGCCGTGGTTGAGGCTTCCGGAGAGTGACATGAGCGATCAGGTCCGCATCATCGAGATGGGGCCGCGCGACGGCCTCCAGAACGAGAAGACGCCCGTCAGCGTCGAGGCGCGCATCGCGTTCGTCGAGGCGCTGGTCGCGGCCGGGCTGCATACGGTCGAGGTCGGCGCCTTCGTCTCGCCCAAGGCGATCCCGCAGATGGCAAGCTCGGACGCCGTGCTGCGCGGCGTCGCGCATGTGAAGGACGCCGAATTCCACGTGCTGGTGCCGAACGAGAAGGGCTATGATGCCGCGCGCGCCGCCGGCGCCAAAGTGGTCTCCGTGTTCGCGGCAGCCTCGGAAGGCTTTTCGCGGGCGAACATCAACTGCACGATTGCGGAGTCCATCGAGCGGTTCAAGCCCGTGCTGGCGCGCGCCAAGGCCGATGGAGTGAAAGTGCGCGGCTATATCTCTTGCGTGCTGGGCTGTCCGTTCGACGGTGAGATCAAGCCGAAGGCAGTCGCCGACCTTGCGAAGACGCTGTGGGAGCTCGGCTGCTACGAAATCTCGCTCGGCGACACCATCGGCGTCGGCACGCCCGTTAAGGCGAAGGAGATGCTGCGCGCGGTTGCCGCCAGCATCCCTCCGGCTAGGCTCGCGATGCATTTCCACGACACCTACGGCCAGGCGTTGGCCAATCTCTATGCGGGGATGGAGGAGGGCGTGCGGGGCATCGACTCCGCTGCCGGCGGGCTCGGCGGCTGTCCCTACGCGCCGGGCGCGACGGGTAACGTCGCGACCGAAGATGTCGTCTACATGCTGGAAGGCATGGGCATCAGGACCGGCGTCGATATGGATAAGCTGCTGGTTGCGACGAACGAGATGAGCGTCGTGCTGGGCAAGCCGCCGGTGAGCCGCGTGGCATCGGCGTTGAATGCGAAGAAGAAGCGGGCGGCTTCGTAGCCTGTAGGGTGGGTTAGCCCTGCGACTGCGCGAAGCGCAATCGCAGGGCGTAACCCACCACTTCTCCTTCCGCGATGACAAAGTTGGTGGGTTACGCCTTCGGCTAACCCACCTACGAAACCTGCACTCAGGCAGCCTTCAGCCCGACATCCGGCAGGTGCGGCCGGTTCTTGAGCGCCTTGGCCATCATGGCCTCGACCTCGGCCTTCTCCTGCGGTAGCAGCGCGAGGCGTGGCGGACGGGTCAGCGCGGTGCCGCGGCCCATGATGTGCTCGCACAGCTTGATGCACTGGACGAGGTCCGGGCGGGCATCGAGATGCAGGAGCGGCATGAACCATTCGTAGAGCGGCATCGCCTCGGCATAGCGCCCCGCCTTGGCGAGGCGGAACAGCGTCTCGCCCTCGCGCGGGAAGGCGTTCGACATGCCCGAGACCCAGCCAACGGCGCCCATTGCGACGCTCTCGACGATGACGTCGTCCAGCCCCGCGAACAGCACGAAGCGGTCGCCGACCATGTTCCTGGTGTCGATGAAGCGCCGCGTGTCGCCCGAGGAATCCTTGAAGCAGACCACGGTCTCGACATCGGCGAGCGAGGTCAGGATGTCCGGCGTGACGTCGTTCTTGTAGATCGGCGGATTGTTGTAGAGCATCACCGGCAGGTCGGTGGCGCTGGCGACAGCACGGAAATGCGCGGCGGTCTCGTGCGGCTTTGAGGAATAGACCAGCGCCGGCATCACCATCACGCCGTCGATGCCGATACGCGCGGCTTCCTTCGCCGTCTCGACCGCAAAGGCGGTGGTGAACTCGGCGATGCCGCACAGCACGGGTACGCGGCCGGCTGCGACCGACTTCGCGGCTTCCATGATCGCGACCTTCTCCTTGCGCTCCAGCGAGGTGTTCTCACCGACCGAGCCGCAGACGATCAGGCCGGAGACGCCGTCGCGGATCAAGCCGTCCATGACCTTGGCGGTCGCATCGATGTTGAGCGACAGGTCGTCGTTGAATTGCGTGGTGACGGCCGGGAAGACGCCTTCCCAGGAGATGCGTGGGCTCATTGTTTGGCTCCGATTGAAATTGTGCCGGCGGATCGTTCGATCCGCCGGGCATTGACGTGAAGGTGGTGGACGAGATCAGAGCGTCGCGCCGACCTTGCGCAGCTCGGCGAGGACCGGGGCTTTCGGCAGCCAGATCTTGTCGAACTCGGCAATGACGGCCTCGGTGTCCTTGGCGTCGACCTGGCGGATCGGGATCGGCGCCTTCTTGAAGTTCTCGATCAGCGTGGGCTCGTTGCCGGCGAGCTCGTCGATCTGTGCGTCCAGCGTCGTCTTGATCGTCTTGGTGATCAGCTCGCGGTCGGCGGCGGGGAGCGATTGCCAGACCCGGCCGGAGACGACGGCGGCCATCGGCATGAAGACGGCGTTCATCTGCAGGATCACCTTCGAGACCTTGTCAAAACGCTGGTTCCAGGAGAATTCGAGATCGGCCTCGAGCCCGTCGACCTGGCCGTTGGCCATGGCGTCGAACACCTGCGGTGTCGGGATCGGCGTCGGCGCCGCGCCCAGCGAGGAATAGAAATCGCGATAGACCGGCGTCGGATTGATGCGCAGCTTCATGCCGCGGATATCGGCGAGCGAATTCAGGTCCTTGGAGGAGAACACCGCGCGCATACCGGTGATGCCCCAGCCGAGCCCGATGGTGCCGGTCTCCTGCGGCAGCACCTCGAACAGCTTGACCGCTGCCGGATGCCGCACGAACTTTGCGACCGCCGGCGTCGAGCGGACGATGTAGGGCGCGTTGATCGCGGCGATGTGCGGCACGCGCGAGCCGAGCTCGGCGGCCTGGATGAAGCCCATGTCGAGCGCGCCGGACTGCAATTGCTGCATCATCGCGGTCTCGTTGCCGAGCTGGCCGGAGTGGAACACGGTCAATGTCAGGCGGCCGTTGGTGGCGGCCTTGAGATCGTCGCCGAATTTGAGCGCAGCCTTGTTCCAGGAATGGCCGTTCGGCGTGATCAGGCCGAGGCGGAATTCCTTGGCCTGGGCGAGCGCCAGCGATGGCACGAACACCGAGGCGGCGGCACTGGCGGCAAGAAAGCGGCGGCGTGAAAGCGGCATGGTCGGGCTCCTTTCGGATGGGCCTATTTGACGAGGATCAGCGAGAGCGACGGGTAGAGCGAGAGCAGCACGAGGAGGACGCAGGAGATGACGAAGAAGGGCAGCGTCACCATGAACATCTTGCCGGGCTTGGCGCCGGTGACGGCGGCCGCGACGAAGAAGCAGAGCCCGACCGGCGGCGACAAAAGGCCGAGCACGAGGTTGATCACCACCACGACGCCGAACTGCCGGGGGTCGATGTGATAGATCTCGGTCGCGACCGGAAGCAGGATCGGCACCGTCATGATCAGGCCGGGAATGCCGTCGATCACCGTGCCGATCACGAGCAGGATGACGTTGCAGATCAGCATGAAGCTGACCGGGTCCTTGGCGGCAGTCTGGATCCAGGCGGCGGTCTCCTGCGGCACCTTGCCGAAGATCAGGACCCAGGAGAACACGGCGGCAGCCGCCACCAGGAACAGCACGATCGCCGAATAGATGGCACTGCGCAGCATCATCTGCGGCAGCTGGGAGAACTTGAACTCCCTGGTCCAGTATTTTCCCACCAACGCTGCGGCGACCGCGCCGACCGCCGCCGATTCCGTGGCGTTGGCGAGGCCGCCGAGAATGGTGCCGACGATCACGATCGGGATCAGCAGCGTCGGCGAGGTCCGCAGGATCGTCATGACGCGCTGGCGCGGCGTCTGATAGTCCGCGCGGGGGTAGTTGTAGACGTACCCCATCAGCGCGATGACGAGGCAGAACATCACGGTGAGGATGACGCCCGGCACGATGCCGGCGATCAGCATGTCGCTGACCGAGACCTGCGCCAGCACGCTGTAGACCACGAACATCACCGAGGGCGGGATGATCGGGCCGAGCATGCCGCCATAGGCGGTCAGGCCCGCCGCGAAGGTCTTGTCGTAGCCCTTCTTCTCCATCTCCGGCACCATGATCTGGGCCATGATCGCGACCTGTGCGGTCGCCGATCCCAGGATCGAGGAGATGAACATGTTGGCGAGGATGTTGACGTAGGCGAGCCCGCCCTTGAGCGAGCCGACGAACGCCATCGCCATGTCGACGATGCGCCTTGTGATGCCGCCGCCATTCATGATCTCGCCGATCAGGATGAACAGCGGAATGGCGATCAGGCCGTAGCTGTCGACGCCGCCGAACAGCTGCAGCGGATAGGACTGGAACAGCACCGGGTTGCCGGATGCCGCAATGTAAACGAGGCCGGCAAGGCACAGGCACAGGCCGATCGGCACGCCGACCAGCATGAACGCCATGAAAGCCGCTGACGTGATCATCAGTTGACCCCGTCCAGCTCGGAGAGCTGAAAGCCTTTTGGCGCAGTGCGCGGGACCAGCTCGAGATCTTCCAGCAAATTGGCGAGACCGTGGATGGTCATCGACACCGCGAAGATCGGCAGCGTCAGATACAGTACCCAGGTCGGCCAGTTCAGCGTCTGGGTGTGCTCGGTGTAGAGGAAGTTGAAGGTCTCGGCCGCGAGCTTGCGCCCGTCGAAGCCGGCGCGTGCGAGCCCGACCGGATCCATCCACAGAACACAGGTGATGATCAGGGCGACGCCGAACACGACGACGAGGCCGGTCGAGATCACCTTGGCGATCTTCTGGTGCTGCGGCGAAAGCCGCTCGGTCAGCATGGTGACCGCGAAGTCGAGCCGCAGCCGCGTCATCGCGGACGCCCCGATGAAGGTCAGCCAGACCACGCAATAAACAGCAGATTCATCGATCCAGTAGATCGGGAAATGCGAGTAACGGGTGACGACGTTCACCAGGATCAGCCCGGTGAGCAGGTACATCAGGCCCATCAGCGCCAGACGCTCGAAGGCGAGCAGGGCGCTCGACATCCTGACGATCGTATGTCGGAGGCTGAGCGCGTGCGTGGCCGGCATGGTCTGCTCGATCATGAAAGAGGCCCCAGCCCCCGAAAGATTTGTCGTGCGATTGCCAAATGTATAATTTATACATTTTGGGAGTCAAACGGAGTTTGCGGTCATTTCGGCGGCAGGGCGCGCTTATGCTGGGCACTTTGCCTTTGCAGAGTGCTTGGCTTTTGCCGGACACCTCAACATGCAAGACAGGGACCGCTTCGGCCGATGAGTCGGGAAGGACAACAGACGATCAGATGAGACAGCCTCTGAAGCATCGCACCTTGTCGGCTGCGATCGTCGACCAGCTCCGGCAGGCGATCCTCGACGGCACCTATCCGGCCGGATCGCAGTTGCGCCAGGACGCGCTTGGCGAAGCCTACGGCGTCAGCCGGATTCCTGTCCGCGAGGCGCTATTCCAGCTCGAGGCAGAAGGCCTGGTGCGGATCGTTCCGCAGAAGGGCGCGATCGTTTCGGAGCTGTCGCTGGATGAAATCAACGACGTCTTCGACCTGCGCCGCATCCTGGAGCCGCGATTGCTCGCACAGTCGGCGCCGCGCTTCACCGCGGAGGATTTCGAGGGGCTCGACGACATCCACAAAAGCTTCGAGAAAGCGATCAAGGCGCGCAATGTCAGCGAATGGGGCCAGCTCAACGCCGACTTCCACATGGCGCTCTATGTTCACGCGCCGCAGCCGCGCACCCGTGCGATCGTGCTGTCGCTGCTGCAGACCAGCGACCGCTACACGCGCCTGCAGCTCTCCAACACCAAGGCGATGGGCATTGCCGAGAAGGAGCACGCCCAGCTGATCGCGCTCTGCCGCGCGGAGAAGGTCGACGAGGCGTGCCGCTTCCTGGAGCGGCACATCGAAGCCGTGCGCAAGGATCTGCTGCAGGTGGTGGCGAACGCGCCGAAGTCTCGGCGGAAGGAGAATTCGTAGGGTGGGTTAGCCTTGCGGCTGCGCAAAGCGCAGTCGGAAGGCGTAACCCACCGTTCTCGGTCTCAGGGGAAACAGAAGAGGTGGGTTACGCCCTGCGGACCGCGCTTTGCGCGACCGCAGGTCTAACCCACCCTACGGCAGTCGTGATTGCCGCTACCTGCTCCCGTCCGGCCCCATCACCAGATCCGGCAGCCAGGTCGATATCCCCGGCACGAAGCACAGCAGCAGCACCGCGAGCATCATCAGGAGCACGAAGGGCAGGGTGCCCCAGATCACGTCGCGCAGGGGGATGTCCGGCGCGACGTTGCGAATGACGAAGATGTTGAGGCCGACGGGGGGATGGATCAGCCCCATCTCCATCACGATGGTCATGACCACGCCGAACCAGATGATGTCGAAATTGGCAGCGCGGAGCGGCGGCAGGATGATCGGCGCGGTCATCAGGATGATCGAGACCGGCGGCAGGAAGAAGCCGAGCACGACGACCATGACGAGGATCGCGAACAGCAGCTCCCAGCGCGGCAGGTGCATCGCGACGATGGCTTCGGCGACCGATTGCGAGATGTGCAGATAGCTCATCACATAGGAATAGAGCAGCGACATGCCGATGATCATCATCAACATGGTCGATTCCCGGATCGTCGACTTCATGATGGGAGCGAGATCGGTCGGCCGCCACACGCTGTAGATCGCCGCGATCAGCGCCAGCGCCAGAAGGCCGCCGAGGCCCGCGGTCTCCGACGGCGTGGCGTAGCCGCCATAGAGCGCGATCATGACGCCGGTGAGCAGCAGGACGAACGGGATCACCCGCGGCAGCAGGCTGAAGCGTTCGGCCAGCGTGTACTCGTCGCGGGTCAGGATCGCAGCCTCGGGGCCGCCATTCTTGTAGATCGCTTCAGCCGCCTTGTATTCCCGGCGGAAGCGGATCACGGCATAGGTGCCGAACAGGGTGACCAGCAGCAGGCCGGGACCGATGCCGGCGAGGAACAGCCGTCCCAGCGACTTTTCGGCCGCGACCGCAAACAGGATCATGGTGATGGAGGGAGGCAGCAGGATGCCGAGCGTGCCGCCGGCGGCGATGATCCCTGCGGCAAAGCCGCCGGAATAGCCACGCTTGCGCATCTCGGGAATGCCGGCCGAGCCGATCGCCGAGCAGGTCGCCGGCGAGGAGCCGGCCATCGCCGCGAACAGCGCGCAGGCGAACACGTTGGCGACGCCGAGGCCGCCGGGGACGCGATGCAGCCAGGCATGCAGCGCCGAATAGAGGTCCTGGCCGGCGCGCGACTTGCCGATCGCGGCGCCCTTCAGGATGAAGAGCGGGATCGACAGCAGCGTGATCGAGGCCATTTCCTCGTAGACGTTCTGCGTCACCGTATCGAGCGAGGCCGAGGGCATGTAGATGCCCATGAACACGACCGCGACCGCGCCGAGCGCGAACGCAATCGGCATGCCCGAAAACATGATGACCAGCGTCGCGATGCCATAGGCGAGGCCGATGCCGAAAACGCTCATGGCCGCCGGCCTCCAGCAAAGGGCAGCGCGAGCTGCACGAGGATCTGGACGCAGAGCAGGCTCATGCCGAGCGCCATCAGCGAATAGGGAATGGCGAGCGGCGGCGACCACATCGAGTTCGAGACCTGGCCGTCGACATAGGCCTCATGGGCCAGTGTCCAGGATTTCCAGGTGAAGAAGGCGCAGAACAGGAACGTTGTGGCGTCGACCAGCCAGAGACGGACCTTGTTCGCGAGCGGCGAGAGCAGGCCGACGAAGGCCTCGATGCCGATATGGCCGCGGTTCTGCTGCACGTACGCGGCCGTCATGAAGGTGGCGCCGACCAGCAGGAACACGGCGGCCTCGTCCTGCCAGTAATTGGCGGCCTTGAACAGCGCGCGGCTCAGCACGCTGTAGCTCAGGATGGTGCAGGCCGCGACCAGCGCGATCGCGGCGAACACGACGATGATGCTGTTGAGGACGGCGAGACCGCGATCGATTGCCGCCGCAGGGCCGGTCCCTGCGGCAACGCTCGCCTGGTCATCACGATCCGGAAGCGGACCGTGGCTCATGCCGCGACGTCGATGGCGAGCTTGAGCAGGTTTGCGGCGGTCGCGGTCTTGGCGCTGTAATCCTTCCACGCGGTGTCGCGCGCGATGTCACGCCATTTGCCGACGGTGGCGGCATCGAGCACCGAGACCTTGGCGCCGGCCTTCTCGTAGACCTTGGCGACCTCGACGTCGTCGTCCTGCGCGCCCTTGCGGCCGAAGGCTTCGAGCTCGGTGCCGACCGCGAGCAGGATGTCCTGATGATTCTTCGGCAGCTTGTCGAAGATCGCCTTCGACATCATCAGCGGCTCGAGCATGAACCAGTACGAGGTGCCCGCGCCCGAAGTCAGGGACTTCGCCACCTCTTCGAGGCGGAACGAGATCAGGCTGGTCGAGGAGGTGATGCCGGCATCGCAGGCGCCGGTCTGCATCGCCGCGTAGATTTCGTTCGAAGGCACCGACAGCACCGAGGCGCCGGCAGTCTGCAGCACCATGTCCATCTCGCGCGAACCGCCGCGCACCTTCATGCCCTTGGCATCCTCGGGCGCGACGATCGGCTTGGAGCGGCTGGCGACGCCGCCGGCCTGCCAGACCCAGGTGAGCAGGATGATGCCCTTGTCGGCGAGGAAGTCGGTCAGTGCCTTGCCGACGGGCTCCTTCTTCCAGCGCAGGCCCTGATCGTAGGTGGTCACCAGGCCCGGCATCAGGCCGATATTGGTTTCCGGCAGCTCGCCGCCGGCATAAGGCATCGGATAGAGCGAGATGTCGAGCGCGCCCTTGCGCATCGCGGAGAACTGCGCATTGGTCTTGATCAGCGAGGAGTTCGGATAGATCTCGGCGGCAATGTCGCCGTTGCTGCGCTTGGCAACTTCAGCGGCGAACATGCGGCAGAGCCGGTCGCGGAAGTCGCCCTTGTCGATGGTGCCGCCCGGGAATTGATGTGAGATCTTCAGCGTGGTCGCGGCCTGCGCGGTGCCAGTGCCGAAGCGCAGGATGGCGGGTGCCGCGACGGCGGTCGCGATCAGATGTCGGCGCGTAATCATGGTGTGATCCCCTTGATCGTTTCTTTGGACTATTCTTGTTGGTGTGATTTGGGTCGGGTCTTGTCAGACCGACGTTCAGGCCCATCCTAGCCGGTCTTCCACCCGATATTCTCTCATCTGATAGTTCGAGACCGAATGCCCCGGCAAGTGCCGGCCGTGCTGCGCTGCACACTTCCGATCCCGGTTGCGAGCGCGGGAGTAGGCCGAACGACGGTGAGCGGAGGGCTCGCCAAAATTTATCGGCGGCGGCGTAACAACGCCGGCTGGCGATCCGTCGAGATCAAATAGCGGCGTCCGTCGCTGACAAACACCATCTCGAAGGGAAGATGAACCATGACCATTCGCACCCGCATCGTGCTCGGCGTCTCGGCTGCCGCTCTTTCGCTTGGCCTCGCGTTGGCCCCGGCCGCCTTTGCTCAGGACAAGATGAGCAAGGATGACGGCATGATGAAAAAGGACACGATGTCCAAGGACGGCATGATGAAGAAGGACACCATGTCCAAGGATGACGGCATGAAGAAGGACCACATGTCGAAGGACGGCATGAAGAAAGACGACGGGATGATGAAGAAGAATTGATCCTTCGGCGTCGTCGCGCGGCGCCCGCCTCGGGCGGGCCACGCACTCTCGAATTCCGGCGGCGGCCTTTGAGACCGCCTCCGGAATGGTGCTTCGTCCAAGTTCAATTGAACGTGAGCTGCGAACCTTACTTGCGCTTGGCCTTGCGGGCGGCGTAGCGCGCATCGCGCTTGGCCTTTTGCTCGGCTTCGAGCGCAGCCTGTCTCTCGGCGGCTTCCTGGGCCTCGCGCGCGATCCGTGCGGTTTCGGCGGCCTTGGCCTCTTCCTCGATACGCTTCTGCTCGGCCTTTTCCGCCTCGCGCGCGGCCTTCGCCTCGGAGCGCTTAGCCGCGAGTGCCTCGCGCTCAGCGCGGCGCGCGACCACCGCCGGATCATCGGGGCCCGGTTGCGATTTGAATTTGTTCAAAAGATTTTTGCGGGCGTCCTGTGCCGCCTTTTGCCGGTCTGCGAAGCCGGGTTCCCTGAATCCACTCATCGACGAGCCTTGTCTTCCTCGCTTTCGATCCTACATCGGTGCCTGTTGGTACGTCGGCTGGGCATAGCAGGCGCCACGCGACGCAGAAGCGTGTACATCGGCGCGCGTCGCGAAGCCACCCATAATCGCAGCCGATCAGGTCAACGAAAAATCGCCCCCCCGACGATCTCTCGTAGCCCGGAAAAACTGCTGAATTGTGATGTCCCTCATAAGGGAGCACGCGGGCGACGCCTAGCGTCCGCCCGACACGAGACGGAGCACGGGCATGACGATCTCAAGACCAAGCCTGAAGGCGCTCGCAATTGCCTTCGCACTGGCAAGTGTGGCCGGCGCCGCGCTGCTGCTCGTTCGTCCGCAGCCCATCGAGAGTGCGGTGCTGGGGGCGGACTGGGAATGCACCCGGACCGCATTGGTGCTCACGAGCTGCGCACCGCGCGTCCAGGAGGCAATTCCGGCGGTCGAAACCTTGCGCAGGGATGCGATTCGGCAGACCCGGGGCTGAATTGGGCCGGCTGATCGGGATGTGACGTGACGCCGCAGAGGTGATAAAGCCGGCTCGCCAGCGCGACCGGACGGCCATGTCGAAGCCAGAGTCCAGATCCGAACCCGGCGAGGAGCGCAATCCTCGACCGAAACGACAACCGGAGCGCCACTCGGGCGGCGACCGCCGAGGCGCGATCGCCGGATTGATCATCGCAGTCTTGATCCTCGGCGTCGGCTGGTGGCTTGCCCGGGATCTCACCGCAGCCAGCAGGATGCAGGATTGCCTGATGTCCGGGCGAAGCAACTGCAATGTGATCGAGCCGGCTCGCTAGGCGCGCTTCAGCGTGGCCCGTAGGGCCGAAAAAATGCCCTGATCTTAATCATTTGTAACGGGACTTAGCCGATCAAGCACGGCAGTTGTCTCGGCCGGCATCAGCCCGGCGCGCAGCGATTCGTCGACCGCGCCAGGGACCACGGCGATCGAGAGAGTAGGGGGCGAGCACGCATGAGTGCGTCCAAACGCATGAAGATCATCATTCCCGTGATTTCGGCCATGTCGTTGCTCGCGCTGTCGGCGCAGGCGCAAGAGGCCAGACCGCCGAAAGAGGCGGGCCCACCGCAGGCCGCACCGGATGCAGGCGCGCCGCCTCAGACCAATCAGACCATGCGCAAGGGCCCTCCGCCCCAGCAGGCGACCCGACCCGCGCAGCCCGGTGGTCAGCCCCATGCGGGCCCTGGCCCGCGCAATGCCGGTGGCCCCCCGCCGGGACGTCATGCGCGCAGTCCTGCCCCGGCGCGGGACTGGGATGGACACACCTATCGCGGCAATCTCGCCTGGGATGGCGGGCGCTGGCGCCACGAAGTCCGCAACGGCCGCTCCGGCTGGTGGTGGGACGTGGGCGGCGTCTGGTATTATTATCCGCAGCGCATGGCTGGCCCGCCTGCCTACATCTCAGACGACTATATCGACGACGTGCCGGTGGCCTATGCCCCGCCTCCGGTCGCCTATGCGCCGCCACCTCCGCCACCGCCACCGGCTGATCCCGGCGCCAGCGCGCTTGGCGGCGCGATCGTCGGCGGGCTGCTGGGTGGCCTGATCTCAGGCAATGCAACAGGGGCTGCTGCAGGCGCGGTTCTCGGCGGCGCGACGGGCGCAATCGCCGGCGCGACCGCTGCATCCCAGCCCGGCTACTACTGGGCGCAGGGCGCTTGCTATTACCGCTATCCGAACGGCCAATATGTGCAGGCCGATCCCCGCGCATGCTACTGACTTTTCCAAGCCGGATTGGCGCACGGGAGGCGGGCTTAGGCCCGCCTCTTTTTTTGCACACCGGCGATTGCTTCAAATTGGCGCTGGCGCTCGTTGCCGTCGCACGCAAGTCTCAAAGAAAAAAAACGGGATGATTCGCGGGGGACGTGGGACATGCTGGATGCCATCCAGATCAGCATGGCGCTATGGGCCATGATCGTTTGCGGCGGGATCAAACTCTCGCAGGTGCTGCCTTATCTGTTCTAGCGCAGGATCCACATTACGCCGCTCGCTCGCGGTGAGGCTCATCGCCTCGCGCGTCAGGACACGAGCCAGTTGAAGAACGCGATCGTGGCCCAGACCAGGCCGCTGATCCAGGCCAGCATCACGATGGCGATGGTCACGAGATAGGCGATGCCGAGCAGATCGGACCTGTGTCGTTGCGTCGGGACGACGATCTCGGCTGCTGCTTTGTGCGTCATGACCTGACCTCCACCATGGAGCGTTGAAGCTCTGTTTAGCGGAGATGCCGGGGGCAGGCTGTGACGCAGTTCACAGATCCCTCGAACGAAGCCCGTGCGGCGAGGAAGTCACCCCGCAATCATACGGGCGAAATTGCCATGCGCTTGTCCAGATCGGCCGTCTAAAGTCGGTCATGTGTACCAAGTACGACCCACAGCACGAAGCCGAGGCCGCAATGAAGCTGGCTGCGGCGTCTGAAGGCGCCGATCGGCAACGACTGATTCAGCTGGCCCTGGCGTGGCATCAGCTCGCCCGCAATCCGCGCGAGGAGCAAGCGGACCCGTCGGATGCCGCCGGGCGCATCCGCTCCAGCTGGTAGGCCGCTCCCCATGAGAAAAACCCCGTGCTCGGGGGACAAGCACAGGGTTCTTCAAAGCCGACCGGGGCTGGCGAGTCGGCACCACTCAAGTCGGTTATCCAACGCTCTGATCGCGCGCTCGTTCCGTAGCGACCCGCGGCGCTGAAATCCTGCTCGGCTAGAGAGCGTCCCGCGCTTGGCGTGCGGGAACATTCGTTGCGCGGCAACGTTGTGCGGCTATGACCGACCTCGAGTTGCGCGCACAATCGTTCGAGATCGCCTGGCGATATCTCGACCAGTCCGGCCTGCTCACGGGTGAGCATAAGGAATCCGCCCGCTTCATCTTGAACCGGATCGACCGCATGATGTTGCGTGGCGAGCGACGTAGGCTGCTGCTGTCGAACGCCGCGATCGATGCCTATCGGGTGCGACCCGTCCTCGTGACGGCATGATCGACCAGATTGAACCAGTCATTAACGAATGCTCGGCCCTTCGATTCGCGATCGCGATTCGTGCTTTGCGAACGAAGCGGAGTCGGACCGTGAACAAACGAAAAGCCCCCGAAGGGGCTTCGTGTTTCAGGCGGCCTCCGTCTTCGGTACGGCGTCGGCATTCACCGACAGCTTGACGATATCGCCTTCGACGGCACCGACATATTTCGTGTCGATGTAGTGATGATGGTCCTTGGGACCTTCCGGGCTGTCCTTGCGCGTCAGCTTGATGCGGTTGCCCTCGACGCGATCGACGGTGCCGACATGTGCGCCGTCCTTGCCGATGATCTTCATGTGCTCTCAAATCTCAGCCATGTTCTCCTCCTTGCACGGATTCAACTGCGAAGGCGCGTGTTCGTTGCAGCATGCGCGTTCGGGTGGCGGTCCCGGATCTGCCGACGGAGGTTTGGGGCGATCTCACCGCGGCCATTGCGCGGTGGTGGCGGGGCCATCAGTCGGCAGGTGGTGAAGGATAGATTTTGTCGATAGCCCGGAAGGAGGGCGCGTCAATCAGTCGACCGCCAGGCAATGCTCCAGTTGCGGCTTCTCGTGGCCGCGGCGCGCCCAATCCTGAACGGCGAAGGCAAGGTGATGCTGGCCCATTGCGGCGCCGATGATCGAGGCCTGGGCCACCTTGACGGGCCTCGTGACCACATTGGTGTTCACCACGCCTGCGTCGACTGCCAAATACGATATCGCAACGATCGCGACCGCAGACGCGATCGCCATTCTCGTCAATTCGGATTGCTGCATTAAGAAACCTATCGGGCGCATCTCGCCCGGCGCTTACATAAGGTTGATCGGCGCCGTTCAAAGGCCGGCGTATGGTTACCCACGCGTTCGTGAAGGGCGGGCCAACTGGCAATGGACTGGCGATCCCGGCAGGACTCGAACCTGCAACCCGCGGAGTAGAAGCATTCGGGAGTCGGATGCAAAATCCACGACTTATCCGAGGCTTAGGTCTATCCGCATAACGCTCCGGTGGATGCTCCGGTGATCCAAGGCACAGCCGTTGCTATGAGGCAGTTAGTCGCTAAATCGGGGGCGGTTGCCTTTAGATTTCTCGACTACCCCGGCAGCATCTAATGCCTGAATGGCATCTTCAACCTGTCGATTGAATGCGCCGTGACTCATGAATGCCCTAAACTCTCGGTATCGTACCGAGAGAGCCGCACGCACATGATCAGGGACGCCGCCCGATTTTACCCACTCCTCTAGAACCAAATCGTGAATTCGCCTTAAGGCTGTTTGCGACGAGTCATCTTGATTTGGTGCGTTGCTTAAAGTGATCTGAGCCACCGAGCCAGCCAATCGATGGATTTGAGACTGCATGTCACCAAGCATGGACAATATTGCTTTTTCAGCAGGCTCTTCAACGCTATCGAATTTCACGGTTTTGAAAGGACCAAAGCTTTGGATGAAAGACACGCTGTCGGGATTATCCTTCGACGCCAGGTACGTGCTGGTTACCTTCTTCGCGAGCGCTGCTTTGAAGGTCTCGATGGCCCCATGGCGAAGATCCCTCGGATACGGCAAGTGCTCAATCATGCCGGTGTCGAACATGAAGGGCGTTTTATCGTCCTTGACAATGACGACTGGCTTGTCGAATGCCAGGCGCATTCCTAGTTCAAAGAGCACGTTGGGGTTGCGTCCGCTAACATCGCAGACGACAATTGGATCTGCATAAACGTTCTGAATGATCCGTCGATGTATGATCCCGGTTTCGTCTCCCTCGCTGACCATCCGAACGTTAAAGCTTGGCGATTTGAGTGTTTCGACCGCGGTGGAGATAATTTTCCGCACGTCTTCCCAATGACTGGCTGAGCAATTGTCGAAATCCGCCAACGGCATGATCAAGCCGCAATGCAATTGATCCGTCTCGAGGATTGGGGCACTAGCTTCCATTAGCGTGCCCCATGGCTAAAGATCGGTGCATAGGGCAAGCGCCTTTTCGTGTTTTGTAGCGTACGAATGATTTCGTCTTGTTGCATTTTTCCCCCTGCTTAATTCATTCTGATTGTCGATCACGGTAATCCGCGTCTTGTTGTGTTCGCCGCTCCAATTCCAGCAAGCTCGGGGCGAGCTGGACCGGGATGCCAGATGCAATGCCGTGGTAGATCCAATCGAGTGTGACCCCGGTGACCTTGCAGACCTTAAATGCTTGGTAGATCGAAATCCTCCTCAAACCATTTTCATAGTTGTTCCAAGCTTGAGGTTCAATTCCTGCGAGCCGGCACCACTTGGCTTGGTTAAGACCCGTGGCTTGCCGCGTCCACTTCAGGCGCGCGGCAATCATAGGAACGCTTGTTTGGTTCGACGCATCTCGTCCTTAGGGCGACCTTGCTACACGCTTTGTGTAGCCGGTGCATAACTCGCCGCATTGCAGCTCTGAATCGGATAATCGGAAATTCTACAATCGCTTGAGAAAGCTATCGTTTCGTCGCAGCAACCCGCGGATTAAATATCCGCGACTCTATGCAATCAACAGAAACTGATTGACGAATCGATTCAAACGCTTGCGGCGCGCAGCCGCAGCGTAACTGGCACCGCAGCCCGATCGCTCCGGTGATTTCTCCGGTGATCGGTGCCCCAATTGTCAGCATTTGCGATGATAAAAAGGCGAATAATGCTGTTTTTTAGAAAGTTAGCACATTGATTTTATTGAGTATTTGGCGATCCCGGCAGGACTCGAACCTGCAACCCGCGGAGTAGAAATCCGCTACTCTATCCAGTTGAGCTACGGGACCGTCTTGAGCCGGCCGGTTGGGACGGCTGGCCGTTCATCTAGCATGCCAATATGAAAAATTGGGTGTTTCGCCAAGCCTGAACCGAACCGTTTTCCTCAATGGGGCGACAAAGCGGAACGGTGGGGTGTCAGGGTGCCGGGTTGAGCGGCAGCGGACTGGACGATGGATCACATCGCCGGGACCGCTGATTAGCTTCCGGGACATGGCCGCCGGTCGACTGGTCTGATAGTGCTGCGCCATCAGGACGGCGTGCGCGGCGGTATCTCGATCGGTCTCCTCTGGACCTGCCTTGTCATGGCGAATGCGACGTTTTGCACCTTACGGTTCCATCGCCTTGAGTCCGTCACCTTTCCGCGCATTTCATGCGACAAGCGGCGTTCGTCCGCGATTTCCGGGAGTCCATCCATGATCGGTCTTGTTCGCGCCGTCACAATCTGCGCCGCGCTGGCGCTCGGCCTTGTCGCTGCGCAGGCCGCCGACAAAGCCTTCAAGCGCGACGATCTCGCCGATTCCGCGATCAAGCTGGAGGCCCAGATCAAGGGCGAGGCGGGACCGGTCGCCAAGTCCAGCGCGACGCTGAAGACGGACGCCGACGCCGCCTTCCGGCGCAATGATTATCGCACCGGCCTCTCGGTGCTCGGCCAGATCGCCGCGACCACGCCCGAGGATGCCGGCAACTGGCTGCGGCTCGCCAAGGCCATCTTCCAGATCTCGCCGAAGAGCTCGAGCGAGCAGACGTTCCTGCTCGAGCGAGCCTCGACCGCGGCTTACATTGCTTACCAGCGCGCCGGCAATCCGGGCGAGGAGGCAGACGCGCTCGCCGTGCTCGGCAAGTCGCTGGCCGAACGAAAACTGTGGCGGCCGGCGCTGGACGCATTGCGGCTATCGCTCGACCTGCGCGAGGTCGCCGACGTCCGCGGCCAATACGAGAAGATGCGCGACGAGCACGGCTTCCGGCTGCTCGACTATACCGTGGACTCGGACTCGGCGAGCCCGCGTGCCTGCTTCCAGTTCTCGGAAGAACTGGCCAAGCGGACCGATTTCGCGCCGTTCCTGGCGCTGGCAGGCCAGGACAAGCCGGCGCTGTCGGCCGAGGGCAAGCAGCTCTGCGTCGACGGGCTGAAGCACGGCGAGCGCTACAACATCAATCTGCGCGCCGGCCTGCCGTCCACGGTGAAGGAGGGGCTGCCGAAATCGGCTGAGTTCAACATCTATGTGCGCGATCGCAAACCGTTCGTGCGCTTCACCAGCCGGGCCTATGTGCTGCCGCGGACCGGCCAGCGCGGCATTCCCGTGGTCAGCGTCAACACGCCCGCGGTCAACATCAACGTCTTCCGGATCGGCGACCGCAACCTGATCAACACGGTGGTCGACAGCGATTTCCAGAAGACGCTGTCGAAATACCAGCTCAGCGATCTCGGCGACGAGCGCGGCGTCAAGGTCTGGTCCGGCGAGCTCGCGACCGCGATGACACTGAACCAGGACGTCACGACGGCATTCCCGGTCGACCAGGCGCTGGGCGAGCTCCAGCCCGGCGTCTACGTGATGACCGCCGCGGCCAAGGGCCCGGGCTCGGACGACGACTACCAGCTCGCGACGCAATGGTTCATCGTCTCCGACCTCGGCGTCTCCGCTTACTCCGGCAATGACGGCATCCATGTCTTCGTCAACTCGCTGGCCTCGACCGATCCGGTCGGCAAGGCCGAGGTGCGGCTGGTGGCCCGCAACAACGAGATCCTGGCGGCGCGCAAGACTCACGAGTCCGGTCACGTGCTGTTCGAGGCGGGCCTTGCGCGCGGCGAGGGCGGTCTGTCGCCGGCAATGCTGACGGTCACGGGCGAGAAGGCCGACTACGCCTTCCTGAGCCTGAAGCCCTCGGCCTTCGACCTGTCCGCCCGCGGCGTCGCCGGCCGCGCGGTGCCCGCCGGCGCCGATGCCTTCGTCTATGCCGAGCGCGGCGTCTACCGCTCCAGCGAGACCGTCTATCTCACCGCGCTGCTCCGCGACGGGCAGGGCAATGCGGTGACCGGCGGGCCTCTGACGCTGGTGATCGAGCGCCCCGACGGTGTCGAATTCCGCCGTGCGGTGCTGGCCGATCAGGGCGCCGGGGGCCGCACCCTGTCCGTGCCGCTCAATTCGGCCGTTCCGACCGGAACCTGGCGCGTGCGCGCCTTCACCGATCCAAAGGGCTCCTCGGTCGGCGAGACCACCTTCATGGTCGAGGACTACGTTCCCGACAGGATCGAATTCGACTTGTCCGCCAAGGACAAGCTGATCAAAGCTAACACTCCAGTGGAGCTGAAGGCGGACGGCCATTTCCTCTATGGCGCGCCGGCTTCGGGCCTCCAGCTCGAAGGCGACATGCTGGTGGCGCCTGCGAGCGAACGTCCTGGCTTTGCCGGCTATCAGTTCGGCGTCGCCGACGAGGAGACCACCTCGAACGAGCGCACGCCGCTCGAGAACCTGCCCGAGGCCGACGCCAATGGCGTTGCGACCTTTCCGGTGACACTGGACAAGCAGCCGGCCTCGACGCGTCCGCAGGAGGCGCAGATCTTCGTCCGCATGGTCGAGACCGGCGGCCGCGCTGTCGAGCGCAAGCTCGTGCTGCCGGTCGCGCCCGCCACCGCCATGATCGGCATCAAGCCGCTGTTCGGCGACAAGAACGTCGCAGAGGGCGACAAGGCCGAGTTCGACATCGTGTTCGTCTCGCCCGAGGGCGAGAAGCTGCGTCGCGACGGCCTGCGCTACGAGCTCCTGAAGATGGAGTCGCGCTACCAGTGGTATCGCCAGAACAATTACTGGGAGTACGAGCCGGTCAAGTCGACCTCGCGCGTCGCCGACGGTGATGTCACCATCGCGGCCGACAAGCCGTCGCGCATCTCGCTGACGCCGCAGCCCGGCCGTTACAGGCTGGATGTGAAGTCGAACGACGCGGACGGCCCGGTGACCTCGGTGCAGTTCGACGTCGGCTGGTATTCCGACGGCAGCGCCGATACGCCGGACCTGCTGGAGACCTCGATCGACAAGCCGCAATACGCCTCCGGCGACACCATGACGGTGTCGGTCAACGTCCGCAGCGCCGGCAAGCTGACCATCAACGTGCTCGGCGACCGCCTGCTGACGACGCAGACCGTCGACGTCAAGGAAGGCACCGCACAGGTCAAGCTCCCGATCGGCAAGGACTGGGGCACCGGCGCCTATGTGGTGGCGACGCTGCGCCGTCCGCTGGATGCGGCTGCCCAGCGCATGCCGGGCCGGGCGATCGGCCTGAAATGGTTTGGCATCGACAAGCAGACCCGCACGCTCCAGGTGAAACTGACGCCGCCGGCGCTGATCCGGCCGAACTCGACGCTGAAGATCCCGGTCAAGCTCGACGGCCTCAATCCGGGCGAGGACGCCAAGGTCGTCATCGCCGCGGTCGACGTCGGCATCCTCAATCTCACCAACTACAAGCCGCCGGCGCCGGATGATTACTATCTCGGCCAGCGCCGCCTGAGCGCGGAGATCCGCGATCTCTACGGCCAGCTGATCGACGGCATGTCGGGCACGCGTGGCCAGATCAAGTCCGGCGGCGACGCCGGTGCGGGCGAGCTCCAGGGCTCGCCGCCCACGCAAAAGCCGCTGGCGCTCTATTCCGGCATCGTCACCGTCGCCGCCGACGGCACCGCGGAAGTGAGCTTCGATATTCCGGAGTTCGCCGGCACCGCCCGCGTCATGGCGGTGGCGTGGACTGCCACAAAACTCGGCCGCGCCAACACCGACGCCGTGATCCGCGATCCCGTGGTGCTGACGACGACGCTGCCGCGCTTCCTGCTCAATGGCGACCACGGCACGGTCAACCTGGAGATCGACAATGTCGAGGGCCAGGCCGGCGACTACGTGATCAGCGTGAAGACCGGCGGCCCGGTGAAGATGACCGGCAATCCCGCCACGACGGTCAAGCTCGCCGCCAAGCAGCGCAATTCGTTCTCGCTTGCGCTCGATGCGACGGCGGCGGGGCAGGCGACGCTCGACGTCGATATCAAGGGTCCGAACGGCCTGGCCCTGGCGCGGCACTATGCGTTCGACGTCAAGGCGGCGACCCAGGTGCTGGCGCGGCGCTCGATCCGGACGCTGGCCAAGGGCGAGAGCCTGACGCTGACTTCGGACATGTTCTCCGACCTCGTGCCGGGCACCGGCAGCGTCTCGGTCTCGGCCAGCCTGTCGACCGCGCTCGATGCGGCGACGACCCTCAAGGCGCTCGATCGCTATCCCTATGGCTGCTCGGAGCAGATCACGAGCCGGGCGATGCCGCTGCTCTATGTCAACGACCTCGCGGCCGGCGCGCATCTCGCCATGGACACCGAGGTCGACCAGCGCATCCGCGATGCGATCGAGCGTCTGTTGGCGCGCCAGGGCTCGAACGGCTCGTTCGGCCTGTGGTCGGCCGGGGGAGACGACGCCTGGCTCGATGCATACGTGACGGACTTCCTCACCCGGGCCCGCGAGAAGGGCTTTGCGGTGCCGGACGTGCTGTTCAAGAACGCGCTCGACCGTATCAGAAACTCCGTCGTCAATGCCAACGAGCCGGAGAAGGACGGCGGCCGCGATCTCGCCTATGGCCTCTACGTGCTCGCGCGTAACGGCGCTGCTCCCATCGGTGACCTCCGCTATCTCGCCGACACCAAGCTGAACAACCTCGCAACGCCCATCGCGAAGTCGCAGCTTGCCGCAGCGCTCGCCCTGGTCGGCGATCGAAATCGCGCCGAGCGGGTCTATGGTGCCGCGCTCGACAGCCTCGCGCCAAAGCCCGTGCTTGAGTTCGGCCGCACCGACTATGGCTCGCAGCTGCGCGATGCCGCAGCATTGGTGTCGCTCGCCAGCGAAGGCAACGCGCCGAAGGCGACGCTGACGCAGGCAGTGTCGCGGGTCGAGACCGCGCGCGGGCTGACGCCCTACACCTCCACGCAGGAGAATGCGTGGCTGGTGCTGGCCGCACGTGCGCTCGCCAAGGAGAACCTGTCCATGGAAGTGGATGGCCAGCCGGTCAAGACTGCGCTGTATCGCAGCTACAAGGCCGCGACGCTGGAGGGCAAGCCGCTGAAGATCACCAACACCGGCGACGCACCGGTGCAGGCGGTGGTCTCGGTGTCCGGCTCGCCGGTGACGCCGGAACCGGCGGCATCGAACGGCTTCAAGATCGAGCGCAGCTACTACACGCTCGACGGCAAGCCCGCCGACATCAGCAAGGTCAAGCAGAACCAGCGATTTGCGGTGGTGCTGAAGATCACCGAGGCCAAGCCGGAGTACGGCCACGTCATGGTATCCGACTATCTGCCGGCCGGTCTTGAGATCGACAATCCGAAACTGGTCTCGTCCGGCGACAGCGGCACGCTGGACTGGATCGAGGACGGCGAGGAGCCTGAAGACACCGAGTTCCGCGACGATCGCTTCACCGCGGCCGTCGACCGGGCCTCGGACTCCAAGTCGGTGTTCACCGTCGCCTATGTCGTGCGCGCGGTCTCGCCCGGCAAATACGTGCTGCCGCAGGCCTATGTCGAGGACATGTACAACCCCTCGCGCTATGGCCGCACCGGCACGGGGACGGTCGAGGTGCGGGTGGCGAAGTGAGGTGGTGAGGTGAGCGAGGTAGAGCCGCATACACAGTCGTCATGCCCGACCTTGACCCGGGCATCCACGGCCTCGCGGGCGGTGGGTGACGGCGTGGATAGCCGGGTCAAGCCCGGCCATCACGGGCGGAGGGGGCGGATCGCCTTTCGCCTTCTCTCGGCGGCTGCACTCACCCTCATCCTCGCCATCGTCGCCTTCGTCGCCTGGGTCTACTCCCTCGGTCCTCTCCCGCTCGACGAAGCGCGCCAGGTCTCCACCACCATCGTCGACCGCAACGGCAAGCTGCTGCGCGCCTATGCCATGGCGGATGGCCGCTGGCGGTTGCCGGTCGATGCCAAGACCAACGTCGATCCGACGTACCTGAAACTGCTGTTCGCCTATGAGGACCAGCGCTTCTACGCCCATGATGGTATCGATCCGCTGGCGCTGGGGCGCGCGGCGTTGCAGTTCGGAACGCGCGGCCACATCGTCTCGGGCGGCTCGACCATCACCATGCAGCTCGCGCGGCTGATGGAGCCGCGCCGGCAGCGTTCGCTCCACGCAAAGCTGCGGCAGATCGTGCGTGCGATCGAGATCGAGCGCAGCATGAGCAAGGAGCAGATCCTCGATCTCTATCTGGCGCTCGCACCCTATGGCGGCAATCTCGAAGGCATCCGCGCGGCGTCCATCGCCTATCTCGGCAAAGAGCCGAAGCGCCTGTCGCTGGCGGAGGCCGCGCTGCTGGTGGCGCTGCCGCAATCGCCGGAAACCCGCCGCGTCGACCGCTACCCTGATGCGGCGCGGAAGGCGCGCGACCGCGTGCTCGACCGCATGGTCGAGGAGCACGTGGTCAGTGCCGACGACGCCAAGCAGGCCAAGGCGGTGCCCGTGCCAAAGCTGCGCAAGCCGATGCCGATCCTGGCGCCGCATGCCTCCGACACAGCGCTGTCGACAATCAAGGATACGCCGGTCATCAAGCTGACGCTCGATGCGAATCTGCAGAAGGTGCTGGAGCCGCTGGCCCGCGACCGCGCCATCGCGCTCGGGCCGAACATCTCTGTCGGCATCATCGTGGTCGACAATGAGAGCGGCGACGTGCTCGCCCGCGTCGGCTCGGCCGATTATTTCGACGAGCGCCGGGCAGGGCAGGTCGACATGACCCGCGCCATCCGCTCACCGGGCTCGACGCTGAAACCGTTCATCTATGGGCTCGCCTTCGAGGATGGCTTCGTGCATCCGGAGAGCCTGATCGACGACCGGCCGGTTCGCTTCGGCTCCTACGCGCCGGAGAATTTCGACATGACGTTCCAGGGCACGGTGCCGGTGAGGAAGGCGCTGCAATTATCGCTGAACGTGCCGGCCATCGTGCTGCTCGACCGGGTCGGCTCGAGCCGGCTGGCTTCGCGGCTGCGGCAGGCCGGTGGCAACCTGGTTTTGCCCAGGGACGAGACGCCAGGGCTCGCCATGGGTCTCGGTGGCGTTGGCGTCACACTCCAGGACCTCACTCAGCTTTATGCGGGCTTCGCCCGTGTCGGCACTACCAAGCCACTGCGCGAGGTCATGACGGATAAGGACGACCGCGAGCCGCTGCGGCTGCTGGATCAGGTCGCGGCCTGGCAGGTCGGCAACGTGCTGCTGGGAACACCGCCGCCGGAGAACGCCGCCCACAACCGGATCGCGTTCAAGACCGGCACCTCCTACGGCTATCGTGATGCCTGGTCGGTTGGGTTCGACGGCCGCATGACCATCGGCGTCTGGGTTGGCCGGCCCGACGGCGCTCCGGTTCCCGGCCTGATCGGGCGCGTCGCTGCCGCGCCAATCCTGTTCGACGCCTTCGCCCGGACCGGTAAGACGCTAACTCCATTGCCGAAGCCGCCACGGGGAACCTTGGTGGCCAGCAACGCCAAGCTGCCGCTGCCTCTGAAGCGGTTCCGCCCGGTCGGGGAACTGGTGCGCACCGGGAGCGAGCAGGCGCTGCACATTCAATTTCCGCTCAATGGCTCGCGGATCGACGTCGATCGATCGGCTGGCCGGGAGAGCGCAGCCATGCCGATCAAAGTCGCCGGCGGCGTGCTGCCCATGACCGTCATGGTTAACGGCACTTCGCGCGGCGAGATCGACGGCCGCCGTCAGCGGCTGATCGACCCGCCCGGTCCGGGCTTTGCCCGGCTCACCGTGATCGACGCCACGGGCGCCGCGGACACAGTCGTCATTCGAATTCAATGACCCCGGCTTAAGCGGTTGTGGCGATGGCGGTTTCAGCGTAAGCGGAACCAATGGTCGAGACCTATCCAAGCCCCCGTTTTGGAGCACCCCGCGAGTCGAAATCGCCCGCAAATCCGGGCAGTGGGCTCGTGCGCATGCTCGACATCGCCACGGCCAGCCATGCGCGCGCGGTCGGCTTCCTGGTGCTGTGCGCGCTGCTGCTGTTCCTGCCGGGCTTCTTCACCATCCCGCCGATCGATCGCGACGAAGCGCGGTTCGCCCAGGCCACCAAGCAGATGGTCGAGAGCGGCGACTATGTCGACATCCGCTTTCAGGAGGACGTCCGCTACAAGAAGCCAGTCGGCATCTACTGGTTGCAATCGGCGACGGTCGAAGCCGCGTCGATGCTCAAGCTGCCGAAGGCCGAATTGCGCATCTGGGTCTACCGCCTGCCGTCGCTGGTGGGCGCGATCGGCGCCGTGCTCATGACCTATTGGGCAGCGCTCGGCTTCGTCACGCGGCGCGCCGCGGTGCTGGCGGCGCTGATGATGTGCGCTTCGGTGCTGCTCGGCGTCGAGGCGCGGCTGGCGAAGACCGATGCCATGCTGCTGTTCTGCGTCGTCGCCGCGATGGGCGCGATGGCGCGGGCCTATTTGTCCTGGCAGCGCGCCGAGGACGAGACGCATCCGCCCTGGAGCTGGCCGGCGATCTTCTGGACCGCGCTTGCCATCGGCATCCTGATCAAGGGTCCGCTGATCCTGATGTTCGCAGGCCTGACCATCGTCGCGCTTGCGATCCAGGATCGCGATGCCTCCTGGCTGTGGAAGCTGCGCCCCCTCTGGGGCCTGATGTGGATGCTGGTGCTGGTGCTGCCCTGGTTCGTCGCAATCTTCTGGCGGGCGGGCGATGCCTTCTTCGCCGATTCCGTCGGCGGCGATATGCTGAGCAAGTTAGGTGCACAGGAATCCCATGGCGCCCCGCCCGGACTATACCTCGCGCTGTTCTGGATCACCTTCTGGCCCGGCGCGCCGCTCGCCGCGATGGCCGCGCCCGCGGTGTGGCGGGCGCGGCGTGAGCCCGGCGCGCAGTTTCTGCTGGCCTGGCTGATCCCGTCCTGGATCGTGTTCGAGGCGGTGCTGACCAAGCTGCCGCATTACGTGCTGCCGCTCTATCCGGCGATTGCGATCCTCACTGCAGGCGCGGTGGAGCGGCGCGTGCTATCGCGCTCCTGGCTGATGCGCGGCTCGGCCTGGTGGTTCGCGATCCCCGCAGCCGCCTCGATCATCGCGGTCGTCGGCGCGGTGATGCTGACGCGGCAGCCGGCCTTCGTGGCCTGGCCGTTCATCGCGGCCGCGCTGATCTTCGGCCTGTTCGCCTGGTGGCTCTACGACAACAATCGCGCCGAGCGCTCGCTGCTCAACGCGCTGGTCGCAGCCCTGATGCTGGCCGTGACGGTCTACGGCATCGTGCTGCCGGCACTGACGCCGCTGTTTCCGAGCATCGAGATCGCGCGCGCGCTTCGCAACGTCACCTGCGTCGGACCGAAAGCGGCCGCGGCCGGTTATCACGAGCCGAGCCTCGTCTTCCTGGTGGGCACCCAGACCTTGCTGACCGACGGCTCCGGTGCGGCGGATTTCCTGCGGCAGGGCAGCTGCCGCTTCGCGCTGATCGAGCAGCGCTCCGAGCGCAGCTTCGTGCAGCGCGCCGAGGCGATCGGGCTGCGCTACAAGGTCGGCGCGCGCATCGACGGCTACAATTTCTCGCAAGGGCGCGCGATCTCGATCTCGATCTTCCGGTCGGAAGGCACCGAATAGGATGCGGGCCTTGACCGGCATTGCGCCGCGTGGCGGCTATCCCGCGCAGTTGCTCGCCGTGTCCCGGCGCGCGCTGGCGCAGCTCGTGCGCTCGCCGTCACATTCGTGCCGGGCCGAGGCCGCCCGCAAGCTGGCCCGGCATTCGCTCTGGCTCAGCGCAGCGGGCGCAGCGCTGGTCATCGCGCTGATGGTCGGGTTCGATCAGGCCGAGATCCTGCTGATGCCGCCGCGCGGCACGCCCAGCCTGTGGCCGATCCGCATCCTCACCGATTTCGGCAAGGACGAGTATGTGCTCTTGGTGCTGGGGGCTGCGCTGGTGGCGCTGGCGCTTGTTGCGGCCGGGCTGCACGGAAGCCGCCGCGCGCTGCTGCTCGGCTTCGGCACGCGGCTTCAGTTCATGTTTCTGTCGGTTGCCGTGTCAGCGTTCGTCGCCGAAATCCTGAAATTTCTCATCGGACGCGGACGTCCGTTCGTCGGCGGCAAGGCCAACCCGTTCAACTTCGTCCCGTTCGACGGGACGGGGGCTTATGCCAGCCTGCCGTCAGGCCACGCCGTGGCAGCGTTCGCCCTGGCGTTTGCCGTGTCGGCATTGTGGCCGCGCCTGCGCGTGTTCATGTTCACTTACGCAATCGTGATCCTGCTGACGCGCCTGGTGCTGCTGGCGCATCACCCGAGCGACGTCGTGGCCGGCGCTCTCGTCGGAACGGTCGGCGCCATGGCCGTCCGTTACTGGTTTGCGGCCCGAAGGCTCGGCTTTGCCATCCGCGCCGACGGCACCATCGTGCCGCTTTCAGGGACGGTTTCGGACCGCCTTAAAAGGGTTGCCCGCGGGGCATCCGCCCCATAAAAGCGGCTGCCTGCCGGGACGCCGGTTCCCTGGGGCAGCTCAATTCCAACCACGAGCCTCGATTTGTCGACGTCCCAGCCTTCGGTTTCCATCGTCGTTCCCGTGCGCAACGAAGCCGACAACATCGCGCCCCTGATCGCGGAGATCACCGCGGCGCTCGATGGCCGCTGGGCTTATGAGATCATCTACGTCAACGACGGCTCGACCGATGCGACCGGCGAGCGGCTCGGCGCCATCATGAAACAGCGGAGCAATCTGCGTCAGCTCCGCCATGCGAGATCCGGCGGCCAATCGGCGGCCGTGCGCAGCGGCGTGCGCGCGGCGCGCGGGGAGATCGTGGCGACGCTCGACGGCGACGGCCAGAACAATCCGGCTTTCCTGCCCGACCTGATCGCGGCGGTCGAGAAGGGGGCAGGGCGCGTCGGTCTCGCTGCCGGCCAGCGCGTCGGGCGCAAGGACACCGGCTTCAAGAAATTCCAGTCGCGCGTGGCGAACGGCGTTCGCAACGCCATCCTGAAGGACGGCACGCGCGACACCGGCTGCGGACTGAAGGCGTTCCGCCGCGACGTCTTCCTGATGCTGCCTTACTTCGACGGGCTGCATCGCTTCCTCCCCGCGTTGGTCCGCCGCGAAGGCTACGACATCGCCTATGTCGACGTGATCGACCGGCCGCGCCATTCCGGCGTGTCGAACTATGGCTTCTTCGACCGGCTGTGGATCGGCATCATGGATCTCGTTGGCGTCTGGTGGCTGATCCGCCGCAAGAAGCCGACGCCTGAGGTGACCGAGGTGAATGCATGATCATCCAATACGGTCAGGCGCTGAGCAATTATCTCTACGACGTCTTCGTCGCCAAGTTCGACTTCTGGCTTGCGTTCGGCCTGGTCGCGCAGCTGTTCTTCACCGCGCGCTTCCTGGTGCAATGGATCGCGAGCGAGCGCGCCGGCAACAGCGTGGTGCCGATGGCATTCTGGTTCTGCTCGATGGGCGGTGGGCTGATGACGCTGGTCTATGGCGTGGTGAAGCGCGAGCCCGTTATCATCCTCGGACAGTCGCTGGCGACGGTGATCTATATCCGCAACATCATGCTGATCATCAAGAATCGCGGCAAAGCGTCGAAGACGCTGGAACGCTGATCCCAAACCGGACTCCGGGACTTCTCCCAAAATCGTGTGATATGTGACCCAATCGGCTCTTGCTATTTCAAGACCGATTGGTTCATATATCCCTATGCGTCGCGCCGCCCCAGTACAGCTGCCCCGTGGCCGCCCCCGGAGTTTCGACACGGAAGCCGCTGTCGAACGCGCGATGAACGTATTTTGGTCGCGCGGCTATCACGCCACGGCACTGCCGGACTTGCTTCGTGCGACGAAGCTCTCCCGTGGCAGCCTTTACGCCGCCTTTGGTGACAAGCACTCGCTGTTCTTGCGTGCGCTCGATCGCTATATTGCCATTGCCTTGACGCGGATGGATACCGAACTCGACCACCGCAGAGAGCCGGTCGAAGGCCTAAGGGCCTATCTTGCCGGCTACGTTGACCGCAACAGCGGTGCCAATGGTCGGCGCGGATGCCTGCTGGTAGCCACAGCCATGGAACTGGCTGGCCGTGACGTCGAGGTCGATCGTCGCATCGGGAACTTCTTCAAAGCCATGGAGGCTCGGGTGGCTGGTGCATTTTCCCGTGCGAAGGCAGCGGGCCAACTCGCCGATGGTGTCGAGCCTTCGAGCGCCGCCCGAATTCTCGTCTGTTTCGTCGAAGGGCTGCGGGTGGTCGGTAAGACGGCACCGACACGGATCATTTCGCAAGCCACCGTTGACGCTCTTCTCGACCGCTTTATCAGGTAGACAAACCATGGACCTTTCCGTTGTTCGCAGGCCCATATCTGGACCGAATGGTCTTGAAAATAGCGATGCCATGTCCGCCATCCAGATCGTCTGCGCGGTGGTGGTTCCCTTGCTCTGGGGCTATCAATTCGTGGTCATCAAAGTGGGCGTGGGCGAGTTTCCGCCTCTCTTCTTCCTCGCACTTCGCTTCCTGGCAATCGCGCTGCTGCTCGTTCCGTTCGTCGAAAGGCCGAGCCGTCGGCAGCTCGGGCCTGTCGCTGCCATTTCGCTTTTCCTCGGTGGATTGAACTTCGGCCTGTTCTACGTTGGTCTCGGGCTCGGCTCGGGAAGCATGTCTGCCGTCGCCTATCAACTCGCTCCGCCCTTCACCGTTCTGTTGGCCTGGCCGCTGCTCGCGGAGAAGCCGTCTCTAACCACGTCCGCCGGCGTCGTACTTGCGTTCGTCGGCGTGGTCGTGCTGGCAACGGGGCCTGGCCTGTCGGCAAACGCGCTTCCGCTGCTGCTCGTGGTCGGGGCAGCTTTCGCATTTGCGGTGTCCAACGTCTTGATGAAGCGTTATGGCCCTTTTGATCCCCTGATGTTGATGGGCTGGTCGTCGCTGCTCACGGTGCCGCAGGTCATGCTGATGTCGTTGTTGCTCGAATCCGGACAAATGGCGAGCCTTGTCACGGCAGACGAACGCGGCTGGCTGGCGCTTGCCTATACAATCTTCATCGGCGGAATTGTCGGGTTTGGCCTTTGGTTCTGGCTGATCGCCCGTTGCTCGATGGTGCGCGTCGCGCCTTTCGGTCTGCTGCTTCCGGTGTTCGCATTGACTTGCAGCGTTATCTTTCTTGACGAGCGCATGAGCCCAAAGCTGATCGTCGGCGGGCTGCTCGCGATCTCAGGCGTCGCCATGACGCAAGTGCGCCCACGCGCCCAACCAGCCTGATCGTCGAGCCTCGTGTCGTGCCGACTTCAGTCGGCGCCCGGCCGCCTAGCGCGGCAGCGCCGACGCCGTGCCTGAGTCGGGGAGGGTGGCCGTCTCTGTCTCGGCCCGGCGGTAAGGCTCGCCGGCCGCGTCGAGCACGGGATAGGCGACCGAGCAGATGTGCGAGTGGATGCGCCTGAGGTCGCGCAGCACGTCGAGATGGAGCGAGGTGGTTTCGATGGTTTCGGGGCGGCCCTCGCGCAGGCGGTCGAGATGGCGCTCGACCGCGGCAAGCTCGGTGTTGCGCAGCGCCGTCTTCTCCACCAGCAGCTTGCGCGCCTCGTTGGCGTCACCCGACATGAAGACGCCGAAGGCGATGCGCAGCGAGTCCATCGTGCGCTTGTGGAAGGCGGCGAGCTCCTCGGCCCCTTCCGCCGAGAACTGGAAGCGCCGCTTGATCTTCTTGGTGGCGAGCTCGCTCAGGCTCTTGTCGATGATATCGCCGATATGCTCGAGGTTGATGGCGAAGGAGATGATCTCCATCGCACGACGTCCTTCGCTCTCGTCGAGGCTGCCCCGCATCAGTTTCGTCACGTAGAGCTTGATGGCCTCGTCGAGACCGTCGACGAGATTGTCTGTTTTCGAGACCTGGTCGACCAGCGCGCGGTCGCCGGTCATCATCGCGGTCATCACCTTGCGCAGCATGACCTCGACGAGATCGCCCATGCGCAAGGTCTCGCGGGCGGCGTCGGCGAGCGCCAGTGACGGCGTCTCCAGCGCGGTCTCGTCGAGATAGCGCGGCCTTGCCGGGTCGGCTTCCTGCACGCGATCCGGCAAGAGGCGGATGAGCAGGCGCGACATGGTGTCGAGCAGGCCGATGAAGAGCACGGCCGTGCCGACATTGAAGGCGATGTGGAAAGCCGCCGTCATCTTGGCGAGATCGGGCTGCCAGGCGTGCATGTGCTCGGCGATCGCGCCCAGGAAGGGCAGGACGAGCGCAATCCCGACCACGCGGTTGACGAGATTGCCGACCGGCAGGCGATAGCTCGCGGGATCGTCACGTTTGGCGCCCTCGAACACGGGATTGATGGCGCTGCCGAGATTGGCCCCGAGCACCAGTGCGAGCGCCGCGTAAGGCGTGACGAAT
Organism: Bradyrhizobium forestalis; assembly: GCF_002795245.1. Taxonomy (GTDB): domain Bacteria; phylum Pseudomonadota; class Alphaproteobacteria; order Rhizobiales; family Xanthobacteraceae; genus Bradyrhizobium; species Bradyrhizobium forestalis. The sequence goes on from NZ_PGVG01000002.1 coordinate 51,654, forward strand.
TGCGCATAGGCCAGCGACATGATCAGCAGCACGCTGGCGACGCTCGAATGCACCGCCCAGGTGACGAGGGCCGCGATGACGATGCACAAGATCGGGTCGCCCGTGATCGCCGACATGACGACGCGGACGCCGGGCGCGTTCTCGGCCGGCGCCAGCGTGTCGAGCAGGATGTGCAGCGAGAGCAGCATCAGGCCGAGGCCGATGCAGACGCGGCCGATGTCCTTGATCCGGGATCGCGGTCCCGAGCGGAAGGCGACGAGCCCAAGCACGAACAGCACCGGCGCGACGGCTGCGATGTTGAACGACAGCACCTGCACGATCAGCGTCGTGCCGACATTGGCCCCGAGCATGATGGCGAGCGCGGCGGCGAGGCTGACGAGGCCCTCGGCCGCGAACGAAGAGGTGATCAGCGCGGTCGCCGTGCTGCTCTGGAGCAGCGCGGTGAGCCCGAGGCCAGCAGCAAAGGCATTGAAACGGTTGCCCAGTGCCTTGCCGAGCAGGCGCCGCAGGTCCGGACCGAAGGCGCGCAGGATCCCGCTGTGGACCATGTGCAGGCCCCACAACAACAGCGCCACGCCGCCCATGAGATCGAGCAGAACCAACGTTCCCATGCTCCGTGTCCGGATTGGAGTCGATTGGTGAGGCTAGCGCCAAACGACAGCGGATCAAACCATTTGTTGGCGCATCCGCGTTAACGTTTACGGCGCGTGCACGTTCCCGCGGCGCGCGATGCCGCGTCCTCGCGCACGATGCCCTGTGAGCAGGCTCACATTGCCGTCTTCAGGGCAGCGAAGCCGCGATCGAGATCGGCCTTGAGGTCGTCGGTGTTTTCGAGGCCGATGTGAAGTCGCAGAGTCGGGCCGCCCGGAGCCCACTTCGTGGCTGTGCGATAGGCATCGCAATCGAAGGGAATCGCAAGGCTCTCGAAGCCGCCCCAGGAGAAGCCCATGCCGAACAGTTCTAGCGTGTTGAGCATGGTGTCGACAGCCTTCTGCGGGGCGGGCTTCAGCACGATGCTGAACAGGCCCGACGCACCGGTGAAGTCGCGCTTCCAGATCGCATGGCCGGGATCGGTCTCGAGCCCGGGATGCAGCACGCGCGCAACCTCAGGTCTCGCCGCCAGCCAGCGCGCCATCTCGAGCCCGGAGCGATGATGCTGCGCCAGCCGCACCGACAGCGTGCGCAAACCGCGCAGCGCCAGGAAGACGTCGTCGGGGCCGGCGCAGACGCCGAGCAGGCGGATGCCCTCGGCGACCATCGGCCAGGCCTGCGCGTTGGCCGAGATGGTGCCGAACATGATATCGGAATGGCCGCCGATATATTTGGTGGCGGCCTGCATGCTGATGTCGACGCCCTGCTCCAGCGAGCGGTGATAGAGCGGCGTCGCCCAGGTGTTGTCGTCGATGACGAGCGCGCCGCGCCCATGCGCGACCTCGGCGATGGCGCGGATGTCGGGCATCTCGAAGGATTGCGAGCCGGGCGCCTCCACCAGCACCGCGCGGGTGTTCGGCTTGAACAGCTTGTCGAGGCCGGCGCCGATCAGCGGATCGAAATAGGTGGTTTCGACGCCATAGCGGGTCAGCATGCCGTTGCAGAAATTGCGCGAGGGCCGATAGATGTTGTCGGCAACCAGAATATGGTCGCCGGCCTTCAGCACCGAGAGCAGGGTGGTGGAGATCGCCGACAGCCCCGACGGCACGATGCCGACGCCGGCGCATTGCGGCCCCTCCAGCGCCATCAGGGTATCCTGGAAAGCCCGGGTCGTCGGGGTGCCGTGGCGGCCGTAGGTGAACTCGCTGCGATGGGCGTGCAGGTCCTCGGCGGTCGGATAGAGCACGGTCGAGCCGTGGAACACCGGCGGATTGACGAACCCCTTCTGCGCCTTGGTGTCGCGGCCGGAGGTGACCAGCCGGGTCTCGGCGTGCTGCTCTTGGGGGTGCGAGGAATCCATGCGTCTGCTTTCAAAACCGCGTTTCCACCGGGCGCGTCGCGCCCGCGGGCCGGCCGAAAGGCCGCTGTCGTTAATAACAGAACACAGAAGAGTCCCGTCAACCCCTTGACCCGGCTCGCCAGTCGTTCTGTGATGCGCAGGTGCTATTCAGTCGCCGCATGTTGAGGGGCCTGCCGCGACCTTCGATCCATCGTCTGACCGGACCTTGCGCCACAGCCAAAAATGGCGGGCGCCAGCGGCGGGAATGAAGGTATGGCCTCCCGAGATCGGCGAGTGTTCGGCAAGGTTTTCCAGCATGACTCTTGCAGGGCTGCCCCTGGCAGAGTCGATCCTGAGACAACATTCCTGACCTTGAGACGACCTTGAAAGGCCCGAAGCCCATGAAACGCGTAACCCTGGCTCTCACCCTCGCTCTCGCTGCCGGCCTCTCCGCCCAAGCCGCCGATGCGCAAACGCTCAAGACCGTCAAGGACAGGGGCATGCTGTCCTGCGGCGTCAGCCAGGGCCTGCCGGGCTTCTCATCACCCGACGACAAGGGCAATTGGACCGGCATCGACGTCGACGTCTGCCGCGCCATTGCCGGCGCGATCTTCAACGATCCGACCAAGGTCAAGTATGTGCCGCTGTCCGCCAAGGACCGCTTCACGGCGCTGCAATCCGGCGAGATCGACGTGCTCTCGCGCAACACCACCTGGACCATCTCGCGCGACACCTCGCTCGGCGCCAACTTCACCGGCGTGACCTATTATGACGGGCAGGGTTTCATGGTGAAGAAGTCGCTCAAGGTGAATTCGGCGCTCGAGCTCAACAGCGCATCGGTCTGCGTGCAGACCGGCACCACCACCGAGCAGAATCTCGCCGACTACTTCAAGGCCAACAACATGAAGTATGAGGTGATCGCGTTCGCCACCAACGACGAGACCGTGAAGGCCTACGAAGCCGGGCGCTGCGACGTCTTCACCACCGACCAATCGGGCCTGTACGCCAATCGCCTGAAGCTCGCCAATCCCAACGACCACATGGTGCTCCCGGAAATCATCTCGAAGGAGCCGCTCGGCCCGATGGTGCGCCACGGCGACGACCAGTGGTTCGACATCGTGAAATGGACGCTGTTTGCGATGATCACCGCTGAAGAGCTCGGCGTGACCTCGAAGAACGTCGACGAGAAGGCGAAACTGGAAAATCCAGAGCTGAAGCGCGTGCTCGGCAGCGACGGCAATTTCGGCGAACAGCTCGGGCTGACCAAGGATTGGGTGGTGCGGATCGTGAAGACCGTCGGCAATTACGGCGAGGTGTTCGATCGCAACGTCGGCGCAGGCTCGCCGCTCGCCATCAATCGCGGTCTCAACAATCTCTGGAACAAGGGCGGTCTTCAGTACGCGCCGCCGATCCGCTGATCACCCCTGATCGGCCGGCAGCGGCATGAGCACCGAGGCCCGAAAACCGCCGCCCCAGATCGCGCTGAAGATCCGGCGCATGCTGGGCGGCAAGGCAGGCTGGAACGGCGTTGCCGTCCAGTTTGCCTTCGCGGCGATCCTGGGCTGGATCGGCTACGAGATCGTCTCCAACGCTCGCGCCAACCTCGAAAACCAGCACATCGCCGCCGGCTTCGGCTTCCTCAGGAACAATGCCGGTTTCGACGTCAACCAGACCCTGATCCCCTATACCGGCTCGGACACGTTCCTGCGCGTGTTCGTGGTCGGGCTCTTGAATACGCTCGTGGTCTCGGTGGTGGGCATCGTCTTCGCCACCGTGATCGGTTTCATCGTCGCGCTGTGTCGGCTATCGCCCAATTGGCTGCTGTCGCGCGTCGGCGAGATCTATGTCGAGGTCATCCGCAACCTGCCGCTGCTGTTCCAGATCCTGTTCTGGTACCTGGCGGTGCTCGCGGCCTTGCCCAATCCGCGGCAGAGCATTTCGCTGCTCGGCATTGCCTTTCTCAGCAATCGCGGCCTCGTCGTTCCCAGTCCGATCGGCCAGAGCGGCCTCGGGCCATTCCTGGCGATGCTGGCGCTCGGCGTCGTCGCCTCCCTGGCGCTGCGCTTCCATGCGCGGCGCGCGCTGTTTCAGGAAGGGCGGATGATCCGCATCTGGCCTTACGTGGTGGCCCTGCTGTTGGGGCTTCCGCTGGCCACGATGCTGGTATTCGGTCTGCCCTTCACCTTCGAGCTGCCGCAGCTGAGGGGATTCAACTTCGCCGGCGGCTCGCGGATCATTCCGGAATTCGTGGCGTTGACGGTGGCGCTGTCGACCTATACCGCCGCCTTCATTGCCGAGATCGTGCGCGCCGGCATCCTGTCCGTTCACAAGGGGCAGATGGAGGCTGGGTCCTCGCTCGGTCTCAGCCGCGGCGCCACGCTCCGCCTGATCGTCGTGCCGCAGGCCATGCGCGTCATCGTACCGCCGCTGACCAACCAGTACCTCAATCTCACCAAGAACTCCTCGCTTGCAGTCGCGATCGGCTATCCTGACCTGGTGTCGGTGTTCGCCGGTACGTCGCTGAGCCAGACCGGGCAGGCGATCGAGATCATCGCCATGACGATGGGCATCTATCTCCTGATCTCGCTCCTCACCAGCGCCGTCATGAGCGTTTACGGTTGGCGCGTCAGCCGGAGTCTGGGCGCATGAGCGATGTCATCTCGTCCAGCTTCGTCCGCCGGGACCTGCTCGCCGAGCGTCCCGCGCCGGTGAAGACCACGGGCTTCATCGGCCTGATGCGCACACGGCTGTTCAACTCGCCGACCAACATCCTGCTGACGATCCTGGGCGCCTTGCTGCTCTGGTTCACCATCGTTCCCTCCGTCAAGTTCCTGATGGTCGATGCGATCTGGAGCGGTAGGGACCGCAGCGCGTGCCTCGTCGAGAACGCCGGCTTTGCGGTCGGCGCCTGCTGGCCCTACATCCAGGCGAAGCTCCCGCAACTGATCTACGGCTTCTATCCCGAGGCCGAACGCTGGCGGGTGAATCTGACGCTGTTGCTCGCAGCCGTCCTGCTGTTGCCGCTGCTCGTTCCGCGGCTGCCGGCGAAGAGCCTGAATGCCGGCCTGTTCTTCGCCGCCTTTCCGGTGGTCGCATTCTTCCTGCTGCACGGCGGTGGCATCAAGGGCTTCGGCCTGAGCTGGACGGCCGGCCTGCTGCAGCTGTTCGACGAAAGCATCCTCGGTGCCGGGCAGGCGCTGCTCAGCCTGAGCAAGACGTCCGCCATCGCTCCGCTGCTGTGGGTCGTCGGAAGCCTCGTCGTGCTGCTCGGCACAGCGATCCAATGGCTGATCTTTCCGCTCACCTGGCTGCGCGATTATATTCAGGGCACGGGGCAGCCGGTCTGGGCCGATTTCGCTATCACGGCCGCGATTGTCTGCCTGATCGCCTTCGTTCTTGGCGGCGGCGTTCGCACCGGCGGGCGGGCTCTGGCATCCAGCATCGGCACCTTCATTGCCACCGCCATCGTCATCAAGCTGATGGACCTCGATCACGGCGGATTATCGATCGTGGCGACGAATCTGTGGGGCGGCCTCTTGGTGACACTGGTGGTCTCCGTCACCGGCATCGTCACCTCGCTGCCGATTGGCATCGCGCTGGCGCTCGGCCGCCGCTCCACCATTCCCTTGATCCGGATCTTCTCGATCGCCTTCATCGAGTTCTGGCGCGGCGTGCCGCTGATCACCGTGCTGTTCTTCGCGACCTATATGCTGCCCCTGTTCCTGCCCGGCAATTTCACCGTCGATGGTCTGGTGCGCGCGCTGATCGGCATCGCGCTGTTCACCGGCGCCTATCAGGCCGAGAATGTCCGTGGTGGGCTCGCTGCGATCCCGCGCGGGCAAAGCGAGGCGGCGGCCGCCCTCGGACTGTCCTGGTGGAAGACGACGTCGCTGATCGTGCTGCCGCAGGCACTGCGTCACGTCATTCCGAACCTCGTCAACAGCTTCATCTCGCTGTTCAAGGACACCTCGCTGGTCTCGATCGTGGCGCTGTTCGACCTCCTGGGCTCGCTTCGCGCCTCGTTCTCGGATCCGAAATGGTCGACGCCGTCGACCGCGTTCACCGGTTTCGCCTTCGCCGGGATCATCTACTTCATGTTCTGCTTTGGAATGTCGCGCTACTCGCTGTTCGTCGAGCACCGTCTCAACGCCCACCGCCGCAACTGATCGAGGCCACCATGTCCGACCCCATCGTCAAGATTTCCGGCCTGAACAAATGGTATGGCGAATTCCACGTCCTGCGCGACATCGACCTCGAGGTTAAGAAGGGCGAGCGCATCGTGATCTGCGGGCCGTCGGGCTCCGGCAAGTCGACGCTGATCCGCTGCATCAATGCGCTGGAGGAATTCCAGGAGGGCGAGATCGTCGTCGACGGCATCGAGCTCGGTCCCAACCTCAAGCACGTCGATGCCGTGCGCCGCGAGGTCGGCATGGTGTTCCAGAGCTTCAATCTGTTCCCGCATCTGACCGTGCTCGACAATTGCACGCTGGCGCCGATCTGGGTCCGCAACATCCCCAAGAGGGATGCCGAGGCGACCGCGATGAAGTTCCTGGAGCGGGTCAAGATCCCGCACCAGGCCAACAAGTTTCCGGGGCAGATGTCCGGCGGCCAGCAGCAGCGCGTCGCGATTGCCCGGGCCTTGACCATGAACCCGAAGGTCATGCTGTTCGACGAGCCGACCTCGGCGCTCGACCCCGAGATGGTCAAGGAGGTGCTCGACACCATGGTCGACCTCGCCGAGGAGGGGATGACCATGCTGGTCGTCACCCACGAGATGGGCTTTGCCCGCGAGGTCGCCAACCGCGTCGTGTTCATGGACGCCGGCCAGATCATCGAGGCCAACACGCCGAACGAGTTCTTCGCCGCCCCGCAGCACGCCCGCACGAAGCTGTTCCTGAGCCAGATTCTGCGGTGAGCCCCTGCAGCCCGGTGGCCTCGCGGTCTGACTGACCGCAAGCTTGGCACCATCCGAATCAGCTCGTCTCTTTTCGGGCCATCCTCCGGAGAGAGACCTTGCAGAGCAGTGCCGGCGCGCGCGCATACCAGAATGCGCGACTGGAAAAGAAGCTGAAGAAGCAGGCGGACGCCGTCATGGCCTTCGCGATCGAGGCACTCGGGCAGGGCAGACTTGCCGAGGCCGAGACACTCTGCCGCGAGATCTTGAAAGAAGTCCCGGATCATTTCCACGCCACGCACCTGCTCGGGCTGCGCGCGTTTGACGGCGGGCGGCTCGACGAGGCGGAATTCCTGCTCGAGCGTGCGACCGCGCTCGATCCGCGTTCGCCCGATGCGCATGGCAATCTCGGGGCCGTCTATTTCGCGCTCGAGAGATTCAAGGACGCCCGCGCATGCCAGGAGAAGGCCATTGCGCTGAAGCCGAATTGTCCGATCACCCTGACCAATCTCGGCAATACGCTGCTGCACATCGGCCTCGGCAACGAGGCGATCGGGCTGCACGAACGCGCGATCAGGCTGAAGCCGGACTATGCCGATGCGTTTTGCAACCGCGGCATGGCGGAATTGATGACGGGCCAGTTCGAGCGCGCCAAAGCGAGCTTCGACCGCACGCTGTCATTTCAGCCATCTCACGCGGAAGCGATCGCCGGCAAGGGCATGGTGAGCCTCGAGCTCCGGCACTTCGAGGAGGCGGCTGCCGCTTTCGACACAGCGCTCGCAATCAAGCCAGGTTCACCGCGGATTCTGCTGCAGCGCGGACGGCTGAATTTGAGCCTGTCCCGGCTGGAGCAGGCGGCCGCGGATCTCGATGCGGCGCTGGCGCAATCGCCACGGCTCGAGCTCGCGCTGTGCTGGAGGGCGCAGATCGACATTCTCGCGGGAAACACGGCGCGGGCGCTGGCGGGCGTCAAAACGCTGCTCGAGGTCAATCCGCGATCCGAGATGGGATTGGCGCTCCTGGCGGCTTGTTATGTGAACCAGGGAGACATCGCGACGGCGCTCGAGCATCTCGACGCGGCGCTCAAGATCGCGCCGGACTTTCCGGAGGCTATCGGATACAAGATTTTCGTGCTGGATTATCTACCGGAGGCGGATTTCGCAGCCCAACAGGCGGCGCGAAGATATTGGTGGGATGCGATCGGCGCCAAGCTTCCGCAAAGGACGCTGTTGCCGCGCAAGCTCGATCCGGACAAGCGCATCGTGATCGGATACGTCGCGTCAGAATTCAGGAACCACTCGGCTGCGTACTCTCTGTTGCCGGTGCTGCGCCATCATGATCACGCCAGGTTCAAGATCGTCTGCTATTCCTGCTGGCCGCTGCAGGATGAGATGACGGAGAGATTCAAGCCGCTCGCGGACGTCTGGGTCGATGCCGCGCAGCTTTCGGACGACGAGCTGGCCGATCGTATTCAGGCCGATGGGATCGATATTCTGGTCGATGTGTCCGGGCATACCACCGGCAGCAGGCTTCATGTCTTCGCCCGCAAGCCGGCCCCCATCCAGGTCACGGGTTTCGGGCACGCCACGGGGACCGGCCTTCAGACCATGGACCATGTGCTCGCCGACCCGATCTTTATTCCGCAATCGGCGCGGCATCTGCTGGCCGAAAAGGTCTATGATCTGCCGTGCCTGATCACGATCGATCCCGTGCTGGACGTGCCGCCTTCGGAGCTTCCCATGCTCCGCAACGGCTATGTGACCTTCGGCGTGTTCAACCGCATCTTCAAGGTCTCGGACGAGGCCATCCGGGTGTGGTCGAAAGTGATGCGCGCGGTGATCGGTTCGAAGATCATCATCAAGAACGGGCTGCTCGACGATCCCTTGCTGCGCGACCGTTTGGTCGCGCGGTTCGTGGCGCAGGGGATTGCAGAGGAGAACGTCATCTGCATGGGCTCGACCCCGCGCCAGGAGCATCTGCGGGCCTTTGCGCAGGTCGATATTTCGCTCGATACGTTCCCGCAAAACGGCGGCATCAGCAGCTGGGAATCGCTCTATGCAGGCGTTCCGGTTGTCGCCAAGCTCGGCAACGGCGCCTCGTCGCGTGCCGGCGGGTCCATCGTGGCGGCCGGCGGGCTTGGCGACTGGGTCGCCGAGACCGATGAAGGCTATGCCGCGATCGCGTGCAAGTTTGCGGCGCAGCCGGCTCATCTGGCCAAGCTGCGCGCGGAGCTGCCGGCCCGGATCGCGGCCTCGCCGGCCGGCAATGTCGAGATCTACACGCGCAAGGTCGAGGCGGGGTATCGCCAGTTCTGGCGCGAGTATTGTGCCGCGGCCCCGCAAGGCGGAGATCTGGCGTAGGCCGCGTACTGGGAACGTCCACGATCTGGCGTGATCGGGCATTGCTTCTGGACGGGCGCGCACCCGACCCTGTTCCTGAGCCCGGATCTTGCCCTGATCACCGGAAAACCCCGGGGAGCCTTGCCGCTCCAGCCAACCGGCGGCCTGGACGACGAATCAGCTAGACTCTCCGTGCGGCCATCCTTCGGAGAGCAACCTTGCAGAGCAGCGGCGCCGGCGCGCGCGCATTCCAGAACGCGCGATTGCAGAAGAAATTGATGAAGCAGGCGGACGCCGTCATCTCCGCCGCGGCGAGCGCCTATGGCCAGGGCCGATATGCAGAGGCCGAGGCGCTTTGCCGTGAGATCCTGAAAGCGATTCCGGATCATGTCGACGCCATGCACCTGCTCGGCATGTGCGCCCATGACGGCCGTCGCCTCGAGGAGGCGCAACAGCTGCTTGAGCGTGTGATCGAGCTCGATTCGCGCTTGCACGATGCCCATAACAACCTCGCGACCGTGCATTTCGACCTTGGTAACTACGAAGAGGCGCGGCGGTGTCAGGAGAAGGCCATCGCGCTCAAGCCGAATTTCGCGGTCGCCCTGACCAATCTCGGCAACACGCTGATGCATTTGGGGCTGTTCGGACAGGCGCTGGAGCTGCACGAGCGCGCCATCAAGGTCAAGCCGGACTGTGCCGACGCGTTCTGCAATCGCGGCATGGTCGAGATGATGATCGGGCAGTTCGCGCGCGCCGCGGACAGTTTCGATCGCGCCCTGCTGTTCCAGCCGCGGCACGCGGAGGCAATCGTCGGCAAGGGCATGGTCAGCATGGAGCTCCGGCACCACGACGAGGCAGAAGCCAAGTTCGCTTTGGCGCTCTCGATCAAGCCCGGCTCGCCGAGGATCCTTGCCCAGCGTGGACGGCTCTATTTCGAGCTGTCGCGGCTGGACCAGGCGCTTGCGGATTTCGATGCGGCGCTTGCGATTTCGCCCAAGCTCGAACTGGCGCTCCGGGGAAAGGCACAGACCTGCCTGATCCAGGGTAAAACCGCGCAGGCCATCGCCGCCGCCACGACCTTGATGGAGCAAAATCCGCGATCCGAGATGGGGGTGGCACTGATGGGCTTCGCCTACTCAAACCAAGGAGAGATCGACACCGCGATCGAATATCTCGATCGCGCGCTGGCGATCCGACCGGACTATGGGGATGCGATCAGGGGCAAGATCTTCTTGCAGGACTACCGCGCCGAGGCTGATTTCGCGGTCCAGCAGGCGGTGCGACGAGATTGGTGGGACTTGATCGGGGCCAAGCAGCCACGACGGGCGCTGCCGAAGCGGCCGCTCGATCCGGAGAAGCGGATCGTTGTCGGCTACGTTGCTGCCGAATTCCGGCAACACTCGGCAGGTCTCACCTTGCTGCCGGTGTTGCGCCATCATGATCACGCCAGATTTGAGATCATCTGCTATTATTGCTGGCCGGTCCAGGATGAGTACACCGCCAAGTTCAAACCACTGGCGGACGTCTGGGTCGACGCCTGGCAGCTGTCGGACGACGAACTGGCGGATCGCATTCAGGCTGACAATGTCGACATCCTGATCGACGTTTCAGGCCACACGACCGGAAACAGGCTCAATGTCTTCGCGCGCAAGCCGGCCCCGATCCAGGCCACGGGCTTCGGACACGCGACGGGCACGGGCATGCAGACCATGGACTACGTGCTCGCGGATCCCATTTTCATCCCGCCACCGGTCCGGCATCTGTTTCCCGAAAAGATCCACGATCTGCCGTGCCTGATCACGATGGAGCCCGTCTCGGATCAGCAGCCTTCCGAGCTTCCGATGCTCCGCAACGGCCACGTCACCTTCGGCGTGTTCAACCGCATCTACAAGATCTCGGACGACGCGATCCGTGTGTGGTCGCGCCTGATGCGAGAGGTGCCGGGATCCAAGATCATCCTCAAGCATGGTCTGCTCGATGATCCCCTGCTGCGTGATGGCCTGATCGCGCGTTTCGTGGCGCAGGGCATTGCCGAGGAGGATATCACCTGCCTGGGCTCCACCTCGCGCAACGACCACCTGTTGGCCTTTGCCAATGTCGACATTTCCCTCGATACGTTCCCGCAAAATGGCGGCATCAGCACCTGGGAATCGCTCTACAAGGGCGTTCCGGTCGTGGCCAAGCTCGGCAACGGCGCATCTTCGCGTGCTGGCGGCTCCATCGTGGCCGCCGTCGGCCTCGGCGACTGGGTCGCCGATGACGACGATGGCTATGTCGAGATCGCCCGCAGGTTTGCGACGCAGCCCGATTATCTGGCGAAGTTGCGCGCGGAGCTGCCGGCTCGGATTGCTGCCTCGCCCGCCGGCAATGTCGAGATCTACACGCGTGAGCTCGAGGCGGGTTACCGCCAGTTCTGGCGCGACTATTGTGCCGCGGCCTCGGAAGACGGTGACGCGGCGTAGGCAGGTCGGTTGCGCCCCGGAGCGTTACCGGTCCAGCTGACAGGGCGGCGCCGGCTACGAATCAGCTAGACTCTCTCCAGGCCATCCTCCGGAGAGACACCTTGCAGAGCAGCGGCGCCGGCGCGCGCGCGTTCCAGAACGCGCGATTGCAGAAGAAATTGAAGAAGCAGGCGGATGCGATCATCTCCGCCGCGGCAACGGCTCATGGCCAGGGCCGATATGCGGAGACCGAGGCGCTCTGCCGCCAGGTCCTGCAAGCCGTTCCCGATCATTTCGACGCCACGCACCTGCTCGGCCTCTGCGCGCATCAAGGCGGCCGCATGGGGGAGGCGCAACAACTGCTCGAGCGCGCAATCGCGATCGATCCGCGCTCACACGAGGCCCATAACAACCTCGCGGCCGTGCACTCCAGTCTCGGGCAATTCGAGGCCGCCCGCGCATGTCAGGAGAAGGCGATCGCGCTGAAGCCGAATTTCCCGCAAGCCCTGACCGGCCTCGGCAATAGCTTGCTCCAAATGAACCTGCCCGAACAGGCGATCGAAGCCTATGACCGCGCCATTCGGCTGAAGCCGGACCATGCCGATGCGCTTTGCAACCGTGGCCTGGCGGAGCTGACGCTGCGCCAATTTGACCGCGCCAAGCAAAGTTTCGAGCGCGCCTTGGTGTTTCAGTCGCGTCACGTGGAAGCGCTCGTCGGCAAGGGCGTGGTCAGTATCGAGCTCAAGCACTACGATGAGGCGGAAGCCGCGCTCGGAGTGGCGCTGACGATCAGGCCCAATTCGGCGAAGGCCCTGGCGCACCGCGGACGCCTCCATCTCGATCTGTCGCGACCGGAGCAAGCGGCGGCGGATTTTGATGCAGCGCTTGCGCTTGCGCCCAGGCTCGAAGTGGCCCTGCAGGGAAAGGCGCAGCTCGCGCTTGCGATGGGGAACACTGCGCAGGCGATTGCGGCCGTCAAGACCTTGCTCGAGGAAAATCCACGCTCCGCGATCGCGATGACGCTGCTGAGCGCCTGTTTTGCAAACCAGGGCGAGATTGCATCCGCGATCGAACATCTCGACGCCGCGCTGGCAATCGCACCTGACAATGCGGACTTGATCGCGCGGAAGATCCACTTTCTGGACTTTCTCCCCGAGGCCGATTTCGCGGTCCAGCAGGCCGCGCGGAAATATTGGTGGGAGGCGATCGGCGCCAGATTGCCGCAAAGGAAGCTCTCAGCCCGGCAGCGCGATCCTGACAGGCGGATCGTGATCGGTTACGTCGCTGCGGAGTTCTGGTACCACTCGGCGGCGTTCGGCCTGCTACCGGTGCTGCGCCATCACGATCATGCCCAATTCGAAATCGTCTGCTATTCGTGCTCGCCTTTGCGGGACGAGATGACCGCCGAATTCAAGTCGTTGGCGGACGTCTGGGTCGACGCCTGGCAGCTCTCGGACGACGAGCTGGCCGATCGCATTCAGGCCGACAAGGTCGATATCCTGATCGACGTATCAGGACATTCGACCGGCAACAGGCTCCCTGTGTTCGCCCGCAAGCCGGCGCCCGTCCAGGTCACGGGCTTCGGGCATGCGACGGGTACCGGCCTTCAGACCATGGACTATGTGCTCGCCGATCCGGTTTTCATTCCACAATCGGCGCGGCATTTGCTCGCCGAGAAGGTTCACGATCTACCGTGCCTGATCACGATCGATCCTATCCTGGACGTGCCGCCTTCGGAGCTTCCCATGCTCCGCAACGGCTATGTGACCTTCGGCGTGTTCAACCGCATCTACAAGATCTCGGACGAGGCCATCCGGGTGTGGGCGAACGTGATGCGCGAGCAGACCGGATCGAAGATCATCATCAAGCATACGCTGCTTGATGATCCCTTGTTGCGCGACAGCCTGGTCGCGCGGTTCGTGGCGCAGGGGATTGCAGAGGAGAACGTGATCTGCATGGGCTCGACCCCGCGCGCCGAGCATCTGCGGGCCTTCGCGAACGTCGACATTTCGCTCGACACGTTCCCGCAAAATGGCGGCGTCAGCACCTGGGAATCGCTCTATGCCGGCGTTCCGGTCGTGGCCAAGCTCGGCAACGGCGCCTCGTCGCGCGCCGGTGGCTCGATCGTGGCTGCCGTCGGCCTCAAGGATTGGGTCGCCGAGGATGACGAGGGTTATGCCGCGATCGCGTGCAAATATGCGGCGCAGCCGGCTCATCTGGCGAAGCTGCGGGCGGAGCTGCCGGCCCGGATCGCAGCCTCGCGTGCCGGCAACGTCGAGATCTACACGCGCGAGGTCGAGGCGGGTTATCGTCAATTCTGGCGCGACTATTGTGCCGCAGCCTCGGAACGCGGCGAAGTCGCATGATTGGGCCGAACCGCGGGCGCCTCGTGGGCAAGCGTCCCGGCCGTGAGCCTTCCCGCGATGATTACACGAAGGGCGGCTTGATGTTGCTGCGCTTCTCCAGCCACTCCGGCACCGGCAGGTTCTTGGCGCGCATGAAGTCCGCATTGAACAGCTTCGACTGATAGCGGCTGCCGGAATCGCAGAGCACGGTGACGATCGTCTTGCCGGGCCCGAGCTGCTTCGCAAGGCGTATCGCGCCGACGACATTGATGCCCGTCGAGCCGCCGAGGCACAGGCCTTCGTGCTGGAGCAGCTCGTAGATCGCGGTGACGGCTTCGGCATCGGGAATGAGATAGGCGTCGTCGACTTTGGCGGTCTCGACGATCGCGGTGGCGCGGTTGAGGCCGATACCCTCGGTGATGGAGCCGCCGGGCGTCGCCTTGGGATCGCCGGTCCTGAAATATTCGTACATGCCGGCGCCGTGCGGATCGGCGCAGGCGATGCGGATGTTGTTGTTCTTCTCTTTCAGATAGCGGCTGACGCCGGCCAGCGTGCCGCCGCTACCGACCGAGCAGACGAAGCCGTCGACCTTGCCGTCGGTCTGCTCCCAGATCTCGGGCCCTGTCGATTCGTAGTGCGCCTTGGCGTTGTCGAGGTTGTTCCACTGATCGGCGAACAGCACGCCATTGGGTTCGGTCTTGCGCAGCTCGTCGGCGAGCCGCCGGCCGACATGCTGGTAGTTGTTGGGGTTGGCGTAAGGGAGAGCTGGCACCTCGATCAGCTCGGCACCGCACAGCGTGAGAAAGTCCTTCTTCTCCTGGCTCTGCGTCTCCGGGATCACGATCAAGGTGCGATAGCCGCGCGCGCTCGCCACGACCGCAAGCCCGATGCCGGTATTGCCGGCAGTCGCTTCCACCACGAGACCGCCGCGCTTGAGCTCGCCACGCTTCTCCGCCTCCAGGATCATCCATTTGCCGGCGCGGTCCTTGACCGACTGGCCCGGATTCATGAACTCGGCCTTGCCCAGGATGGTGCATCCGGTCAGTTCCGAGGCGCGCTTCAGCTTGATCAGCGGGGTGTTGCCGATGGCTTCGACAACGTCGTTGCGAATGGTCATGTCGGGGGAAATCACTGCCAAGGGGTTGATCAGGTTTGCCCAGAACCTAGTGCGTGGGAGGCCAAAGGGGAAGGCTTTTGCGTTGCGGCGAACCGGGCCGAAACGCCCGCCCAAACAGTGATATGGTTGAGAGGCGAGCCGGCGATGATGCGCTCGGCCGCGGGGCGGGATATCGGTAGGAGGAAATGGCCGAACTCCGTCGGGGCACGACACGATAACGCTCGTGATGAGCGGTCATGCGACCATTTTCTGCCATGGCGTATGGAAGGTCGAGCGATGGACGACTTCGTTTTTGGCAAATTCAAGGGGCTTCCCGGGTTGCCCAGATGGTGCGACTGAGCCGAAGCCGCCTGGTGCGGTCGGATTGAAGGGGCTCAGTGGCCGGTGTGGCTGCAATATCACATGAAATCTTGGTAAGCTTGCTCACGTTTCCCGATGTTTCGTAATCAGAGAAGTCGCTGCGAGACAGGCACATTTTACATTTTGGTCTGTTCGCTCCCGACTCGTTGGCACGGGCATCTCGCAACTGCGGCACTGTCCCGCCGTTCCGCGCCCGGCTAGTATGGATCTTAGGTTCCGCAGAAAGCATCACCGCTGTGAACGCGTTGTCCAAAGCCTCCCGATTGTCCCGCCGCGAATCGGTTAATCCGGCTGCACGGCGGCGGTTCGATCTGCCCGGCGGGGGGTGGATGTGACACAGCAAGTTCCAGCGATCGTCTCGCGGCGGTCTCTCGGTTCTGCATTCCGGATGCTGCGCGCGGCGCGATGGATTGCGGTGGTGTGCCTCGCCGCGGGTTCGGGTGCTTGCGTGCTGACCCAGGACCTTCCCGATCCCGCGCTCGACGTACCCACGCAATACAAATATGCCGGCAAGGGCGATGCGCCGCCGTCGCTGGATTGGTGGCGCGGCTTTCGCTCTGCGGAGCTGACCCAGCTGATGGAGGAGGCGCAGACCGTCAATCTCGACATCGCCGCCGCGGTCGCGCGCATCGTCCAGGCCGATGCCCAGGCGCGGCAGGCCGGCGCGGCGCTGCTGCCGAGCGTATCGACGGGCGGATCGGAAACCTACTCGCGCACCTCGGGCTCGAGCGCCTCGGGTCTGTCCATCGGCGGGCGCGAGGTCGTCAACTATTCGGCCTCGCTGAGCGCGAGCTACCAGCTCGACTTCTGGGGCCAGAACCGCGACGCGCTGCAAACGGCGGAGGAAACGGCCAACGCCAACCGTTTCGATCGCGACACGGTCGCGCTGACAACGCTGGCCGCCGTTGCCAACGCCTATTTCCAGGTGCTGGCCTCGCAGGACCGCATCAGGACCTCACAGCGCAATATCGCGAGCGCGCAGCGCATCCTTGATGCGGTCAAGGAGCGGCGCAGGGCCGGCACCGGCACCGATCTCGACGTCGCCCAGCAGGAGAGCGTGCTTGCCAACCAGAAGGCCCTGGTGCCGCCGCTGCGCCAGACGCTCGACCAGAACGTCAACGCGCTGGCTGTCTTGGTATCACGCCCGCCGGAGAGTGTGCGCGTGCTCGGCGGCTCGCTGGACCGGATCGCGATCCCACGCGTGACGCCCGGCCTGCCGTCGGAGCTGCTGACGCAGCGGCCGGACATCCGCCGTCAGGAAGCCCAGCTCGCCTCGGCGACCGCGAACATCGGCAATGCCCGCGCGCAGTTCTTTCCGACCATCCAGCTCACCGGCAATGGCGGCTATCAGAGCTCGGCGCTGGTCTCGCTGTTCCAGCCTCATGCGGCCTTCTTCCAGCTCGTCGGCAGCGCGACGCAGCCGATCTTCGACGGCGGCAAGATCCTCGGCAATTTCGAATTCGCCAAGGCGCGGCAGGACGAGCTGCTTCAGACCTACCGCAAGACCATCATTCAGGCCTTTGCCGACGTCGACAATGCGCTGTTCTCGATCAAGCAGACCACGATCAAGCTGCAATTGCAGCGCGATGTCGTCGCCGCCTCGCGCCGCGCCTTCGATCTCTCCGAGCAGCAATTGCGCGCCGGCACTGCCGACATCGTGACCGTGCTCAACACCCAACTGACCCTGTTCCAGGCGGAGGACGCGCTGTCGCAGGCCCAACTCGCACGGCTCCTCGCCATCGTCAGCCTGTACCAGGCGCTCGGCGGCGGTTGGGAGCCGAGGATGGAGAAACCGGTCAATGCTCTTTAAGCCGGAGACGAAGCAAGACGCGAAGGAGGGGACGGCGAAACGATCGCGCGGCCGCGGCTTGATCATGACCCTGATCACGCTCGCGATCCTCGGCGGCCTTGGTTATCTCGGCTGGACCGTCACGCATCAGCAGCAGACCAACAATCGCAACCAGCGCCCCGATCTGCCGGTGCCCGTGCTGGCGGCGAGCCCGCGCATCCAGGACGTGCCGGTTTATCTCGACGGCGTCGGCGCGATCCGCGCGCTCAATACCGTGACCGTGCGCTCGCAGGTCGACGGCAAGCTGATCGCGGTCAACTTCACGGAAGGCCAGGACGTCAAGAAGGGCGACGTGCTTGCCGAGATCGATCCCGCCATCTACCAGGCGCAGTACGACCAGGCGGTCGCCAAGAAGGCGCAGGATCAGGCCCAGCTCGCCAACCAGCGCATCGATCTTGCGCGCTACGAGCAGCTTGCCGCCTCCAATGCCGGCTCCAAGCAGCAGGCCGACACCCAGCGCGCGCTGGTGGCGCAAACCGAGGCGCTGGTGAAGGCCGATCAGGCCGCGATCGACAACGCGGCCGCGACGCTGAGCTACACCAAGATCGTGGCGCCGATCTCCGGCCGCGCCGGCCTGCGCCAGGTCGACCAGGGCAATATCATCCACGCCTCCGACACCACCGGCCTCGTCGTCATCACGCAATTGCAGCCGATCGCGGTGTGGTTCAGCCTGCCGCAGCAGCAGATCATGCGCGTCAACGCGGCCGCCGCAAAGGGTACGCTCGCCGTCGATGTGTTCGGCAATGACGGCATTACGGTGATCGACACCGGCAAGCTCACCGGCATCGACAACCAGGTCGACCAGACCACCGGCACGCTCAAGCTCAAGGCCGAATTTCCCAACGCCAATTACCAGCTCTGGCCGGGCCAGTTCGTCAATGTCCGCCTCAAGGTCGAGACCTTGAGGCAGGCGCTGGTGGTGCCGACCTCCGCGGTGCAGCGCGGTCCGATCGGGACCTTCAGCTACGTCATCGGCGAGGATAATGTGGTCTCGGCCAAGCCCGTGACGGTGACCCAGCAGAACGAGCATGACGCGGTGATCGCCAGCGGCCTCTCGGCGAGTGACAAGGTCGTCACCACGGGCTTTGCCAATCTGTCCGACGGCTCCAAGGTGATCGTAGGCCGCGACGACCAGACCCCGTCGGCCGATCTCGCCCCGCGCAAGCGCTCGCGCGCGCCGGACGGCCAGAAGAAGGATGGTGCCAAGGAAGGCCAGAAGGACGGGCAGGGCAAGGACGGACAGGGCAAGGACGGTGAGTTCCGTGCCAAGCGCAAGAGCAGCGAAGGCGATCAGAAGGGACAGACCGGGCCGGCACCGGGACCGGGGGCATCGGGCAGTGGAGCCAAGCAGCCATGATCCCGACAACAGCCGCTTGAAGCGGCAGGCATAACCCATGGGTGTCTCCGAACCCTTCATCCGCCGGCCGATCGCGACCTCGCTGCTCGGCATTGCGCTGCTGATTGGCGGCGCGCTCGGCTATTTCGCGCTGCCGGTCTCGGCGTTGCCGCAGGTCGACTTTCCGACCGTGCAGGTGACGACGCAGCTTCCGGGCGCCAGCCCCGACGTCATCGCCTCGCTGATCACCGCGCCGCTGGAGCGGCAGCTCGGCCAGATCCCGTCGCTGTCGGCGATGAATTCGACGAGCTCGTTCGGCGTCAGCCAGATCTCGCTGCAGTTCGACCTCAACCGCGACATCGACGGCGCCACGCAGGACGTGCAGGCCGCGATCAATGCGGCTGCCGGCGTGCTGCCCAAGCCGCTGCCTTGCCCGCCGACCTACGCCAAGGTGAACCCCGCGGATGCGCCGGTGATGACGCTGGCGCTGCGCTCGGACACGATCTCGCTGCGGGTGATGAGCGACATCGCCGACACCATTCTGGCGCAACGCCTGAGCCAGATTTCGGGGGTGGGGCGCGTCTCCGTGCTCGGCGGACTGAAGCCGGCCGTGCGCATTCAGGCGGACCTCGCGCGCCTTGCCGCCTACGGCATCGCCATGGAGGATCTGCGCACCGCGATCGCCAATGCCAACGTATCGGGGCCGAAGGGCTCGCTCGACGGCGCGCAGCAATCCTACATCATCGCCGCCAACGATCAGATCGCCGCCGCTGACGCCTACAAGCCTGTCATCATCGCCTATCGCAACGGCTCGCCCGTCACCATCGGCGATGTCGCCCAGATCGTCGACGGGCTCGAGAACGACCGCACCGGCGGCTGGTACCAGGGCACGCCGGCCGTCATCATCGACATTCAGCGCCAGCCCGGCGCCAACGTCATCGACGTCGTCAGCCAGATCCGCGCAGAGATCCCGAAGCTGCAGCGCGCGATTCCGGCCGGTGTGAACCTCACGATCGTCTCTGACCGCACCGTCACCATCCGCGCCTCGGTGCGCGACGTGCAGTTCACGCTGGTCCTTGCCGTGGTGCTGGTGACGCTGGTGGTGCTGCTGTTCCTGCGCTCGCTGCGTGCCACGCTGATTGCCGGCGTGGCGCTGCCGCTGTCGCTGATCACGAGCTTCGGCATCATGTATTTTGCCGGCTTCAGCCTCGACAATCTGTCGCTGATGGCGCTCACGATCGGCACCGGATTCGTCGTCGACGACGCCATCGTCATGATCGAGAACATCGTCCGCCACATGGAGAACGGCGAGAGCGCGATGGAGGCCTCGCTGAAAGGCGCCAGCGAGATCGGCTTCACCGTGATCTCGCTGACGGTGTCGCTGATCGCGGTGTTCATTCCGCTGCTGTTCATGTCGGGCCTCGTCGGGCGCATGTTCCGTGAGTTCGCGCTGACCTTGACCATCGCGGTCGTCACCTCGGCCGTGGTCTCGCTGACGCTGACGCCGATGATGTGCTCGCGCCTGCTCAAGCACGCCCATGAGGAGCTGGCGGTGCCGGGCCTTGCCGCCATCAGCCGCTTCATCGACCGCACCGTCGCATTCTATCACCGCACGCTGCTCTGGGTGCTCGAGCGTCAGCGCGCCACGCTGGTCGTGACCTTCGCCACGCTGGCTGCGACCCTCGTCCTCTATGTCGTCGCGCCGAAGGGCTTTTTACCGTTGCAGGACACCGCCTCGATCACGGCGGTGACGGAAGCCGGGCCCGACGTGTCGTTCGCGGAGATGCAGAAGCGGCAGGCCGAGGCGGCCGACGCCATCAGGGCCGACCCTGATGTGGTCGGCGTGGTGTCAGTGATCGGTGCCGGCTCGGTCAACCCGACCACCAATGTCGGCCGGCTCGTCATGGGCTTGAGGCCGCGCGGCGAGCGGCGTGACGACGTCGCGGGCGTCGTCGCCCGGTTGAAGGAGCGGGTGTCAGGCATCCCCGGCATGACCGTCTATTTCCAGCCGGTGCAGGACGTGCAGATCTCGACCCAGTCGAGCCGCTCGCAATACCAGTACACGCTGACCGGTACCAATGCGACGCTGGTGTCGGAATGGGCGCGCAAGCTGGTTGCGGAGATGCGGCGCGATCCCTTGTTCCGGGACGTCTCCTCCGAGGCGCAGGAGGGCGGCTTGCGCGCACAGCTCGATGTCGACCGCACCCGCGCCGGCCAGCTCGGCGTGAGCCTGCAAGGCATCACCGACACGCTGAACGACGCCTTCGCCCAGCGTCAGATCTCGACCATCTACGGCCAGGCCAACCAGTACCGCGTGGTGCTGGAGGCGCTGCCGATGTACCAGCGCGACCCGTCGATCCTGTCGAAGCTCTATCTGCCCGGCGCAGCGAGCAGCACGGTCGTGGGAGCGCCGAACGCCCAGGTGCCGCTGTCAGCGGTGGCGACGCTGAAGCGGACCACGGCGCCGCTCGCGATCTCGCACCAGGCGCAATTCCCGTCCGTCTCGCTCAGCTTCAACCTGGCGCCCGGCGCGGCGCTCGGCGATGCCGTCCAGGCCGTGAAGACGATCGAGACCCGCATCGGCATGCCGGGCAGCATCGTCGGCGTCTATGCCGGCGATGCCGCCGAATTCGCCAAGGCGCTGGCCGGTCAGCCCTGGCTGCTGCTCGCCGCCGTCATCACGATCTATATCGTGCTGGGCGTCCTCTATGAGAGCTACATCCATCCGATCACGATCCTGTCGACACTGCCCTCGGCCGGCGTCGGGGCGATTCTGGCGCTGATCTTGTGCGGTCAGGATCTCTCGGTGATCGGCCTGATCGGCATCATCCTCTTGATGGGCATCGTCAAGAAGAACGCGATCATGATGATCGACTTTGCGCTCGAGGCCGAGCGCGGGCAGGGGATGTCGCCGAACGAGGCGATCGTGCAGGCCTGCTTGTTGCGCTTCCGCCCGATCATGATGACGACGCTGGCGGCGCTGTTCGGCGCGCTGCCGCTGGCGATCGAGAGCGGCACCGGCGCCGAGCTGCGCTTTCCGCTTGGCATCTCCATCATCGGCGGATTGCTGCTGAGCCAGCTGCTCACGCTCTACACTACGCCGGTGATCTACCTCGCGCTCGACCGCATCAACCGCCGGCTCGAGCAGGCGCTGCCGCCGGCCGAATCCGGCGGCCCGCCGGTCGCCGGCGCGACCGAGGGGATGCAGTGATGGCATCGATCTCGGAGCCCTTCATCCGCCGGCCGGTCGCGACCACGCTGCTGTCGATCGGGTTGTTCCTGCTGGGTGTCGTCGCCTACGAGTTCCTGCCCGTCGCCTCGGTCCCGAACGTCGATTTTCCCGCCATCTTCGTCTCGGCCAGCCGACCCGGCGCCGATCCGTCGGTGATGGCGGCCACGGTGGCCTCGCCACTGGAACGGCGGCTCGGCGAGATCGCCGGCATCAACCAGATCACCTCGACCTCGACCCTCGGCACGACCAGCATTCAGCTCCAGTTCGACATCGGCCGCAACATCGACAAGGCCGCACGCGACGTGCAGGCGGCGATCAACGCTGCGATGATCGATCTGCCGAGCGACCTGCCGACGCTGCCGCGCTTCCGCAAAGCGAACACCGCGGGCGCGCCCGTCTTCGTGCTGGCGCTGACCTCGAAGACGATCTCTCCAGCCGCAATCTACGACGTCGCCGATAGCGTGCTGGCGCAGCGCATCTCGCAAGTGCCGGGGGTTGGCAATGTGATGATCTCCGGCGCCGACCAGCCGGCCGTGCGGGTCCAGCTCAATCCCGTCGCGCTGTCGAACGCCGGCATCGCCACCGACGACGTGCGGACTGCGATCATCAATGCCAATCCGCTCGGTCCGGTCGGCATCTTCAATGGCGAGCGGCAGAGCGAAACGCTGGCGCTGAACAAGCAGATGCGCACCGCGAAAGAGTTCCGCGACATCGTGATCAAGAGCGCGAACGGCAATTTCGTGCGGCTCTCCGACGTCGCCGACATCGAGGATTCCGTCCGCAACGCCCGTTCGATCGCCTGGTTCAACAAGCAGCCGGCGGTGCTGATCCAGATCATCAAGCAGGGCGATGCCAACGTCATCGACACCGTCGACCGGGTGAAGGCGCTGATCCCCGAGCTGAAGCAGTGGATTCCGGCCGGCGTCGAGATCTCGACCCTGGTCGATCGCACCGGCACGATCCGCGCCAGCGTGCTGGACATGCAGTGGACCCTGCTGGCGACTGCATTCCTGGTGATGGTCGTGGTGTTCGTATTCCTGCGCCGCCTGACCCCGACGATCGCGGCCGGCATCTCGGTGCCGCTGGCGCTCGCGGGCACTTGCGCGGGCATGTGGGTCGCGGGCTTCTCAATCGACAATCTGTCGCTGATGGCGCTGGCGATCTCCGTCGGCTTCGTGGTCGACGACGCCATCGTCATGATCGAGAACATGTTTCGCAACCTCGAGCATGGCATGCGGCCGTTCCGGGCGGCGCAGGAGGGCGCCAAGCAGATCGGCTTCACGGTCGTCTCGATCAGCCTGTCGCTGATAGCCGCGTTCACGCCACTGATCTTCATGGACGGCATCGTCGGCCGTCTCTTGCGCGAATTCTCGCTGACGCTGACCTTCGCGATCCTGGTCTCGACGCTGGTGTCGCTCACGGTCACGCCGATGATCTGCGCCCATTACATCCGGCAGACTACCTCCGGCACCGCGACCTTGTTCGATCGCCTCATCGAGGGCTCGCTATCGCGCATCGTCGCCTTCTACGCCCGTACTTTGCGCACGGTGCTGGAATTTCCGCTGCTGACGCTGCTGGTGTTCTTCGCGACCATCGCGCTCACGGTGACACTCTACATCAAGGTCCCCAAGGGCTATTTCCCGACCGACGATTCCGGCTTCGTGATCGGGGCGACGCGCGCCTCGGCCGATATCTCGTTTCAGTCGATGCTCGGCCTGCAGCAGCGGCTCGCCGACATCGTGATGAAGGATCCGGCCGTGGCCGGCATCGGCTCGACCGTTGGCGCCGGAGGCGGGCCGGGGGGAGCGACCTCGAACCGCGGCATCATGTATATCAGCCTGAAGCCACCCGAGGAGCGCGACCACGTTTCGACCGAGGTCGTGATCGACCGTCTGAGACGCGCGCTGTATCCCGTGGCCGGCATCCGCCTCTTCATGTTCGCCGCCCAGGACGTCCGTGCCGGCGGGCGGCAGAGCGATTCCGACTACCAGTACACGCTCTCCAGCACCGATCTCGGCCTGTTGCAGAAGTGGGCTCCGATCGTGGCCAAGCGCATGGAGAGCGTCGAGGGCATCACCGACATCTCCAGCGATCGCGACCCTGGCGGGCTTCAGCTCACGCTTTCCATCGACCGCCAGAAGGCCTCGGCGCTCGGCGTCAGGGTTCAGGACATCGACAATGCGCTCAACAATGCATTCGCGCAGCGGCAGATCTCGATCATCTATACCCAGCGCAACCAGTACATGATCGTGCTGGAGATCGACCCGAAGTTCCAGGTCGATCCCTCCAACCTCGATCGCATCTATGTCGCCGGCGCGGGCGACGCCCAGGTGCCGCTCTCCGCGGTGGTGCATGCGACGCGCGGGCTCGCCGCGCTCGCGGTCTATCACTCGCAGTCGTTCCCCTCGACCACAGTGTCGTTCAACTTGCTGCCGGACGTGCCGCTGCAGACCGCGACGCAGAACATCCAGCGCGCCGTCGAGGAGTTGCACATGCCCGAAGGCATTCGCGGCAGCTTCGACGGCAATGCCGGCGATTTCGCCAGGACCAGCGGCCGCCAGCCGCTTCTGATCCTCGGCGCGCTGGTCGCGATGTATATCGTGCTGGGGGTGCTCTACGAGAGCCTTGCCCATCCGCTCACGATCATCTCGACGCTGCCCTCGGCCGGCCTCGGCGCGCTGCTCGCCTTGCAGTTGACCAACACGCCGCTGACGGTGATCGCCTTCGTCGGCATCATCCTCTTGATCGGCATCGTCAAGAAGAACGGCATCATGATGGTCGACTTCGCGCTCGACGCCGAGCGCCGGCGCGGGCTGTCCTCGGCGGAGGCGATCTTCGAGGCCTGCCAGGCACGCTTCCGCCCCATCCTGATGACGACCATGGCGGCGCTGTTCGCCGGCATTCCGCTTGTGGTCGCGACCGGCCCCGGCACGGAGCTGCGCCGCCCGCTCGGCATCACCATCATCGGCGGCCTGTTCGTCTCGCAGATCCTGACGCTCTACACCACGCCCGTGATCTACCTCCTGATCGACCGCCTGCGGCGCCGCTCCGAGCCGCGTTCGCTGGCTGCACCGGCGGAATAGGTTGTTGCAGCCCCGCGCGAAGCGTATAGCGGCGGCCATGTCGAACCCAACCGAGACGACGGCCGCCGCGCCCGAGGCGATCCCCGAATGCCCGCACTGCCAGAAGCCGATGCCGCTGTGCATCTGCGGCAGTGTCACGCCGATTGAGAACCGGCTCTCGCTGCTGATCCTGCAGCATCCGCAGGAGCAGGACAGGGCGCTCGGCACCGCGCGGTTGCTTGCCAGGCATTTCGCCGATGCCACGGTGCGGGTCGGCCTGTCCTGGCCGAGCCTGTCCAAGGCGCTGGGGCGGCCGGTCGAGAATGCCTCGCACTGGGCCGTGCTCTATCTCGGCTCGGCCCGCGCGGCCGATCTCGACGCCGAAGGTGAGATCGTGGCGCTGACCCGCAAGGGCGAGGTCGCGGAGAATCAGCGCGCGATCCTAGGCAAGCTCGAAGGCGTCGTGCTGCTCGACGGCTCCTGGAGCCAGGCCAAGGCCTTGTGGTGGCGCAATCCCTGGATG
The DNA here is from genome assembly GCF_002795245.1 of Bradyrhizobium forestalis. Lineage (GTDB taxonomy): Bacteria > Pseudomonadota > Alphaproteobacteria > Rhizobiales > Xanthobacteraceae > Bradyrhizobium > Bradyrhizobium forestalis. The sequence goes on from NZ_PGVG01000002.1 coordinate 77,082, forward strand.
CTGAAATGCCAGCGTGTGATCCTCAATCCGCAGAGGCCCTCGCACTACGGGCGCTTGCGCAAGGAACCGCGCCGCGACGGCCTCTCGACCATCGAAGCGGCGGCGACGATTCTGGCCGGCCTCGAGCGGCGCCCCGACATCGCCGAGACACTGCATGCCAGCTTCGAACGGATGCTGGCGCGCTACCGCGAGGTCCAGGCCGAGACGCCGGAACTGGCACCCAAGCCCGCGGCCAAGGGCCGCCGGCGCGACTTCCGGCGCGGCAAGCGCGCCTGATTTCGGTCGGACATTTCGCTGTGCTACCGGCGGACCGTGGGGTTGCCTAAGCCATTGATCCCCTATATTGGTCCGCCCTTACGGGGCCACGTGGCGGAGTGGTTACGCAACGGTCTGCAAAACCGTGTACACCAGTTCAATTCTGGTCGTGGCCTCCATCGCAACCTTCTGATTTTCCAACGTAAATCGCTATCGTCGCGGGTTCCGCCAAAGGCGCGGATGCGGCTCGCCGAGCCTGGGCCACCGGGTTTGCCCGGGCTTGGCGGAAAGGTGCGATTCAGGCCCTCTGGCATAGACTTCGCATCTGCGAAGTGACGCAGCCAAAACCCTGGAGCTGGAGAGCACGTGGGCGAAATCGTCCGATTTGTTCCAAAATCCGAGCTGGAGCGGGCCCGCCTCATTGCCGAGGCGCGCGCGATTTATGACAGCATCTTTCCGCCGGCTGCTCCCGAGCGGGCACCTCAGGACGGCGAGGAACGCGTCAAGAATTGATCGTGGTGGCGCCGCGCCCGGGCTCGGTGCTGCCGAGCCACCGTAAGGCGCGGGCGCATCCGTTCACGGTGAAGCCGACCTCAGCAGGCCGCGTACCAGCCGTCGGGAAAGGGCAGGAGGGGCCAGGCGCCCTCGTTGTCATTGGCTGCTTTGGGCGTCGCGTCGAAACTCCACGAGCGGGGCACGAATTCCTCCTCCGGCGCGGGCGCGAAATCTTCAAAGACCATGGCGTCCCGGACAGCATCCAGCAGCAAGTTGAATTCGGCTTCGCTCATCACACCCTCGCAGAACGCGGATGGCGCAATGTCGCAAAGCCGGTTTGTTTCCGGATTGACCGGATCGTTCGCATTTTAACGATGCGGCGATCGGGATCCGATTGGTTAGCGATTCCTGAAAAAATCCCCGGCGAACCCTACGTGCCGCCACGGCGCAGCCGGTGTGAAAGAGATCACATTCCCAGCGGTTTATTTCTCCTACCTCTTCACTCCATGCCGGCCAATGCAGGCCGGGGCGGCAGAGCGGGAGACTGGTCATGAAGGCGAGGTTCTTGCGGTTTGTGGGCGTGAAGAGCCGGGCTCGCGGCTCTTCGACGGTCGGGCTGTTCCTGACGCTGTTTGCCTCCGCCGCTCATGCCCAGGGTACAGCGGAGCAGCGGCGGGCCTGCACGCCCGACGTCTATCGGCTCTGCGCCGGCGAAATCCCCAACGTCCGCGCCATCACCGCCTGCCTGCGCCGTAACCGCGCCAGCCTCAGTGAGGCCTGTCGATCCGTGTTCGACCAAGCTGGTGGCTGAGCTGCCTTCCTTGTGGGTTTGTGCGCAGCAAGTGCCTCGCACGGGCTCGCGAATCCGCCATGGTCAGCCTGTGGATATGCTGCGGACAAGGCTGTGGAAGGCCGGTTGATCTGCTGCGGATGGCGGCCGTGGCTGCTTCTCTCCGGCGTCCCACGGTTCGTGGCCTGCGAACAGTTTTTGTGCAGCCGTTTGCCCAAATGCCGGGCGCGCTCCATCCAGTTTTTTGTACGCCCGCGGACAAGCTTTTCGCGCCGCGCTCCCGCACGCTTCCTCCCCGATCACTGGACCATGGCAGGCGCCATGACATTTCGGAGGAACTGGCGAGATGGAGAAATCGGTTTGGCCCCAGGCGCGGCGGGGAATGGCACGCGCGGCATTGCCACGGCGCAAGCTCATGCTCGGTGCTGCCATCGCTTTCGGCCTCGTCGTCGCCGCGCCGCTGAGCGCGCAGGCCGCGGCGCCCGCCGCCTGCGCCGCGCTCCAGGAGAAATATCCGGACTGGAAGGGCAAGACGCTCGTCAACGCCATCAACCCGCACACGCCGGGCTACGAGACGATCGATCCCAAGGACCCCAGCAAGTACATCGGCTTCGACATCGATCTCGGCGAAGCCATCGGCGAATGCCTCGGCTTCAAGCTGACCTACAAGCCCGTGGTGTTTGCGGCACTCCTCACCACGCTTGCCGCGGGACAGGCCGACATCGTGATCTCCGACATCTACGCCACCAAGGAGCGCGCCAAGGCGGCCGACTTCATCACCTATTCGAAAGTGTTCGACGGCGTGCTGGTCGCCAAGGGCAATCCGAAGGGCATCAACGGCATCAACATGTCGATGTGCGGCGCGGCTGCCGCCGAAAACACCGGCTATGTCGAGGTGCCCCTGATCCAGGCCTTGATCCCGGAATGCAAGAAGGCCGGCAAGGCGGAGCCGACCATCCAGCTCTACGACAACAACGCCAACTGCATCCAGGCGATCCTCGCCGGCCGCGCCGACACGTACGTCAACGACGTCAACACCGTCGACAGCGCGGTGAAGGCCTATCCGGACAAGCTGGAGAAGGCGATCGCGGTGACGATCCCATATTCGGTCGGCATTGCCGTTCCCAAGGACAAGCCGAAGTTTCGCGACGCCGTGCTCGCCGCGCTGATCGAGGTGCAGAAGGCCGGCACGCATATGGAGCTTCTGAAGAAGCATGGGCTCGATGTGAACAACTTCAAGGAGCCCGACATTCTGACGGCTGACTGAGTGCGGCTTACCTCTCCCCGACGGGGAGAGGTCGGCGCGAAGCGCCGGGTGAGGGGTCGCGGCATCCAGTGAGACCTGATCCCCTCACCCGGATCGCATCGAACGATGCGATCCGACCTCTCCCTACGGGAGAGGTGGCCCGTGCTCGAGGCGCCCGCCTTCAACCAAACCTGATCACGCTCTCAGACGGCTGACTGATGTCGCTGTTCCTCCACTATCTGAGCATGCCGTATCTGCTCGAGGGCATCGAGCTCACCCTCGAGGTGACCGCCCTCGGGCTGGGCGGCGGATTGATCCTCGGATTGATCCTCGCCGGCATGCAGCTCTCGCGCTTCTGGCCCCTGGCGGCGATCGCCAGGGCCTATACCGTGATCTTTCGCGGCACGCCGCTGATCCTGCAGATGGTGTTCGCCTACGACGCGCTGCCGCATATCGGCATCAAGTTGCCGGCGGTGCTGGCCGCCGGCCTCGCGCTCGCCTGCAACGAGGCGCCGTTCATCGCGGAAATGCTGCGCGCCGGCGTGCTCGGCGTCGACCGCGGGCAGCTGACGGCGGGGCAAGCGCTCGGCATGACGCCATCAGTGCTGATGCGCAGGGTCATCGCGCCACAGGCCATCCGCACCATGATCCCCGCCTTCGGCAACGAGGCGGTGAGCGCGCTGAAGAATTCCTCGCTCGCCTCCGTCGTCGCGGTGCAGGAGCTGACTTTGCGCTCGACCCAGCTGGCGTCCTCGACCTTCGACTTCTTCTCGATCTTCTTCGCTTCGGGTCTGCTCTATCTGGTGCTGACTGCGACCATCAGCATCATCCAGCTCTTCATCGAATGGTTGCTCGATCTCGACCGCACCACGCGCCGCGAGCGCAAGCTCGTCGACTATCTGCCGTGGCGTCGCGTCGATCTCGTCACCAAGCTCGAACTCGCCGATGCGACCGTCGCCGATCCCGAGCCCGCACCAGCAGAGTTCACCGACACGCCGCCGCTGGCCTTGACCCGCGAGGAGCGCGCCCGCCGTGCCGCGACCATCGCGCGCAACAACATCGCGGTCGACGTAAAAGACCTGACCAAGAGCTACGGTCGGCAGAAGGTACTCGACGGCCTCGACCTCACGGTGCGGGTCGGCGAGGTTGTCGCACTGCTCGGTCCGAGCGGCTCCGGCAAGAGCACACTGCTCCGCTGCATCAACCATCTCGAAAACTGGGACGCCGGCACCGTGCGCGTCGGCGGCCGGCGCCTCGGCTTTGGCGAAGACGGCAAGCCACTGTCGCCGCGCGCCATCGCCAACGAGCGCGCCAGTGTCGGCGTCGGCATGGTGTTCCAGCAGTTCAATTTGTTCGCTCATCTGTCGGCGAAGGAGAACATTGCCGGGCCCTTGCGCTGGGTCCACGGCATGACCCGGATCGATGCCGATCGCCGCGCCGCCGAGCTGCTCGACCGCGTTGGCCTCTCGCATCGCGCCGATGCGCTGCCGCGGCATCTCTCCGGCGGCCAGCAGCAGCGCGTTGCCATCGCCCGCGCGCTCGCGCCCAATCCAAGTGTGTTGCTGCTGGACGAGCCGACCTCCGCGCTCGATCCCGAGCTCGTCAACGAGGTGCTGGAGGTGATCCGCCGCCTCGCCATCGACGACGGTCTCACCATGATCATCTCGACACACCAGATCCGCTTCGCCGACGAGGTCGCCGACCGCGTCGCCTTCTTGAGCGGTGGTGCGATCATCGAGGAGGGGCCTGCGCACGAGGTGCTCTCCAGTCCCCGTAATCCGCTGACGGCGCGATTCCTCAGTGTGATGGAAGCCGACAAGACTCTGGAGACGGTGCGATGAGCGGCGCCTCCACAAGGTTCAAGACTCCCGAAGAGGCCACCTCATGAAGCATGTCACGCTGCCGGTCTCGCCGAAAACCGTCCACTGGGGCTATTTCTCCAAGACAGTCACGCCAGCCCTGACGCTGCGCTCGGGGGATCGCGCCACCATCGAGACGCTGACCCATCATGCCAACGACGACTATGAGCGCATGATCCAGGGCGATCCCGGCGCCGAGAGCGTGTTCCAGTGGACGCGCGAGCACAAGGCGGTCGCGCGCCGCGGCTCGGGCCCGACAGAAGGCCCCTTCATCCGCGGCGCAGGCGAGGGGATCGGCGTGCATCTGCTCACCGGCCCCGTCGCGATCGAGGGCGCCGAGCCCGGCGACATTCTGGAGGTGCGCATCCTCGATATCAGGCCGCGGCCGAGCTGCAGCGCCTGCCATGCCGGCCGCTGCTTCGGCTCCAATGTCGCCGCCAACTGGGGCTTTCACTATCACGACCTGATCGAGGAGCCGAAGCCACGCGAGGTCATCACCATCTTCGAGCTCGACACCTCCGGCGAGCCCTACGCGAAGGCGGTCTACAATTACGTTTGGACGCCGCAGACCGATCCCGATGGCATCGTGCATCCGACCATCGACTATCCCGGCGTGCGCGTCGACCACGCCACCGTCAAGAAGCGCGAGAACATCCTCTCCAGCGTGAAGGTGCCGGCGCGGCTGCATTTCGGCACCATGGGCCTCGCGCCGTCGGAAGCCGATTTCGTCAGCTCGATCCCCCCGAGCTATACCGGCGGCAATATCGACGACTGGCGCATCGGCAAGGGCGCGCGGATGTTCTATCCGGTTGCCGTCCCCGGCGCCTATTTCTCGGTCGGCGATCCCCATGCCGCGCAGGGCGACAGCGAGCTCGGCGGCACCGCGATCGAGACCTCGCTGACCGGTGATTTCGAATTCATCCTGCACAAGAAGGCTGATCTGGCCGGCACCCATCTGGAAGGCCTCGACCATCCCATGCTCGAGACCGACCATGCCTGGTCGTTCTACGGCTTCACCTATCCGAACTATCTCGCAGCCCTCGGCACTGACGCGCAAACCGAGATTGCCAATCACTCCAGCCTCGACCGTGCGATGCGCGATGCGTTCAGAAAACTCCGCCGCTTCCTGATGACCGTGCATCGCCTCAGCGAGGACGAGGCGATCTCGCTGATGTCGGTCGGCGCCGATTTCGGCGTCACCCAGGTGGTCGATGCCAATTGGGGCGTCCACGGCACGATCCGCAAGAACATCTTCCGGTGCGACTAATGCATTGAGATACGGTCTGTTTTCGGGATGAATACGTGACAAGCGGAGACCATTTGCGGCCCGTCGCAGCGACGGACGACCGCGTGCGTCTGGCACAGAGGTTGCTTCGATCGACCGCAATCTGGGTCGATCCGATGAGCTTCCGGCCGTTCACGAGCGAGTCCTACGCGCAAGACGACCGTCCCGAAGCCTGGCGGGACGTGCTGGCTGCGGTTGGCCTGCAGCCGGCGGGTGGTCACAGTATCTTCGACGGACACGCGACGGCATCGCATCGGCACGCCGCAGGCGTCGCATTGACGCGCATGGCTGCGGGCGCGCAGAGCGTCGGTCCGCTCTCGCGAGCGAACGAAGGCCTTCCCATCGCGCTGATGCCGGTGGAGGACGGCATGGTGCTCAGAAGCGCCGGCGGACACCGCATCGTTCCCGTTGGTCACCTCGTGCTGCTGCCGCGCGGCGGCGATTGGAGCATCGTGTTCCAGCGCGATATGCGGGCCATTGTACTGTCGGTGACCTCGGAGGCGCTGCACGGACGCCTCTCGGGGAAGCCACGGCTCGGCGGGCCCCGCGTCGTTCCACCGAGCGGCTTCGCCGAGGTGTTCTCGCGCCTGCTGGACGCGACCGCGCGCACGCTCGATAGTTTGAGCGATGCCGAGTGGAATTCGCTCGCGCAGTCGCTCGTCGATCTTCTCCTGACGCTCGCGCATCAGCTGGCGGCCTCAAGCTCCGATGCTGGATCGAGTGCGACGCAGGCCGCGCTGCTGCACCGGATCTGCCAGACCATCGAGCGTCGCCTCGACGATCCCGACCTGGTGCCGGCGCGCGTCGCCCAGGCCGAAGGAATTTCCGAGCGTTACCTGCAAAAGCTGTTCGAAACGGTCGGCGACAATTTCACCCACTACGTTCGCGAGCGACGTCTTCAGCGTGCCTGGGCCGACCTCTCCAACCCGACCGAGGCGCATCGCTCGATCTCGGAGATCGCCTACGCCTATGGCTTTGGCGACTCCGCGCATTTCAGCCGCGCCTTCCGCCATCGCTTCGGCCTGCCGCCGCGCGAATTTCGCCAGCAGGAGGCGGAGCGGGCGACCTCACAGCACGGCGTCGCCGGCCAGCGCGGCTGGCCGCCGGAGGCGCTGACGCAATTGCGCGCGCATCAGAGCGTAGAGGCCCGCAGCAGCGTCACCTGCGCCGGCGCTGGGGAGCGGACGACGGCCGAGCGCCGTCATCACCATCTCCCGGTCGAGGCCAGCCGCGTTCATTGGGGCTATTTCAGCCGCTCGCTGCCGCCGCAGATCGAGATCGCGTCGGGCGACACCATCACCATCGAAACACTGACGCAGCACGCCTCTGACGATCCCGAGTTGATGATTGCCGGCGATGCCGCTGCCGAAAGCGTGTTCGGCTGGACGCGGAACAAGAAGAACGTCGACCGCCGCGGCGCAGGGCCCATGGATGCCAGCGTGTTCGGCCGCGGGGCCGGCGAGGGGTTTGGCGTGCACATCTGCACCGGGCCGGTCGCAGTGAAGCACGCCCAGCCCGGCGATGTGCTGGAGGTGCGCATCCTCGACATCGCGCCGCGCGCGAGCCGCAATCCGAACCATGCGGGCCGTGTGTTCGGCTCCTCGGTCGCAGCGTGGTGGGGCTATCACTACAACGAGTTTCTCGGCGGTCCCAAGCCGCGCGAAGCCGTTACCATCTATGAGATCTTCGACGCCGCCGAGGTGCCGCACGCCCGCGCCCTCTATTCCTACCGATGGGAGCCGCAGACCGATCCCTTCGGCGTCGTGCACACCACGTACGATTATCCCGGCGTTCCCGTCGCACCGGCCACGATCAAGCGCCGGCACGCCGTACTCGACGGGATCAAGATTCCCCTGCGGCCGCATTTCGGCGTGATCGCGCTGGCGCCGCGCGAGGTCGAGTTCGTCGACTCCGTGCCGCCATCCTATTTCGGCGGCAATCTCGACAATTGGCGGCTGGGGAAGGGGGCGACCGTCTATCTTCCGGTCTCGGTGCCCGGCGCGTTGCTGTCGGTCGGCGATCCTCATGCTGCGCAAGGCGACGGCGAGCTCAGCGGCACCGCGATCGAATGCTCGATGACCGGCACCTTCGAGGTGATCCTGCACAAGAAGGCCGATCTCGCCGGCCGTCCCTTTGCCGATCTCTCTTATCCCCTGATCGAGACCGAGACCGACTGGGTGCTGACCGGCTTCAGCCATCCCAACTACCTCGCAGAGTTTGGCGCGCAGGGGCAGAGCGAGGTCTACAGCAAATCCTCGCTCGATCTCGCCATGAAGGATGCATTCCGCAAGATGCGGCGCTTTCTGATGAACGTGAAGGGCCTCAGCGAGGACGAGGCGATCGCGCTGATGTCGGCCGCCGTCGATTTCGGCGTGACGCAGGTGGTCGACGGCAATTGGGGCGTGCACGCCATCCTCAGCAAGCGCCTGTTTCAGGACTCGCCTTAAGAGACGCAAAGGACAGCTCCAGTGAAATTCCACATGATCAGCGGCGGGCCCAGGCCGGTCGCCCCCTTCAGCCACGCCGTCGAGACCGACGGCTTCGTCTTCGTGACCGGCCAGATGCCGGACACGCCGCAAACGCCGGGTGTGCTGCCCGACGGCATCGTCGCGCAGACCCGCGCGGTGATGGAGAATTTGAAGGTGGTCCTGGCAGGCCTCGATCTCGGCCTCGAGCACGTCGTGATGGCGCGCGTCTATCTGACGCGCTTCAAGGAAGACTACGCGGCCATGAACGAGACCTACCGCACGTTCTTCGCACCGGATCGCCTGCCGGCCCGCACCTGCGTCGGCGTCACCGGCCTTGCCTATGACGCGCTGATCGAGATCGAACTGGTGTGCCGGCGTCTGTGAGCTGCGCTCTGGCCGGGTGAATTGCTTCGTCGCAAGAGCTCCTCGCGATGACAGCGCCGAGGAGCTTGCATCGCAAGGTCCGCCTCCTGTTCCGGGCAGCACCGACCTTTGCATAAAATTGCAACCCGCGCGTGCAGGAAGTCTTGATCGGCTGTGATCTAGAGGTGATCGCCCGGCTTGAACGCGGACCCGGACCACGGCGACTAACCGACAGAGTGCAAAGGGATCAGTGGAACGTGATCGAGCTCCCTCTTTATAAAGTACCAAAATGGTGCTTTAGTGCTTTTCATGAGCCCGTCGCCCAAAAACGCTCCGTCCGCGCTTCGTTACAGGCTTGCCCCTGACCCGGCCGCCAAGGCTGCCATCGAGGCGACGTTTAGGGCTTATGACCGCATGATGGAGATCCTCGACGAGGTGGCGCGGACCCACAATGTGGGTTCCAACGTCGTCCTGCTCCACGCCCATGCTTATGAGCCGATCCGTAAGCAGACTGCGCTGCCTTCGCGGCTGGTGACGCTGGGCCTGCGCGACCGCGCCGAGTATCGCGCCGCGCAAGGCCGCCGCCTGCCGCTCGACGACAAGCTCGCCAAGATCAAGGGGCCGGCCACCATCTCGATCGCGACCGTGCAAGGGCGCTTCAGCGTGCCCTTCGACTACGCCGGGTATGCCGAGGGCTGGGGGCAGAGTGTGCCCGCGCGCCTCATCCGCACCGACGACGGTTTTGAAGTTCACTACGGCGTGACGCCGAACAGCCTGCCAGAGGAGGAGAACGCTATGGATACCATCGCTGCCGCTCCCGAGAATTTCCTGTCCCGGGTCGGACGCCTGATCGCCGGGATCGCTTATGACGCGATCGAGCAGGCGGAAGGCAAGAACAAGCTGAAGGTGGTCGGACAGGCCATCCGCGAGATCGAGCGGGCGGAAAGCGAGGCCCGCGACGCGCTCGCGGCCGCGCGCGCCGAGGAATACCGCCTCAACGCGCGCCGCACCGAGATCGAGCGCGAGATGACCGATCTCGCACCCAAGATCGAGGGCGCGATCGCTGATAGCCGCGACGATCTCGCCCGCGCCGGCATTGCGCGGCAAATGGATCTGGAGGCGCAGTTCGAGGTGCTCTCCCGTGCCATCGACGAGAACAACGAGAAGATCGAGCAATGCGTCACCTCGCTGCGCGCGGTGCTGTCGGCGCTCCAGGATGCCGAGCAGCGCCGAGCCGATCTGGAAAAGAGCGAGAGCGCGGCGAGCCATCAAGCCGCGACGTCACCGCGGAAGCAGGGCGGCGCGTCCGCGGCGGCGAAGGCGCTACGGGCGGGCAGGGCGGTGGCACGCGCCACCGGCGTGCCACAGGGCATCCCGTATTCGAGCGACATCGACGAACTGAGCGCGCTCCATCGCGACAAGGAAATTGCGGCGAGGCTCGCGCGGTTGAAGTCGCGCTCCTGAGTGCCGTGTCATGAGCGCACTGCTCGAACACGTCATGTCGCCCGAGGTCAGGCCGTTCGCGATCGCGGCGGCCATGATCGTCATCGTCGGCTCGGTCGAGGTGATCTCGATACTGGTCGGGGCCTCCTTGAGCGAGATGCTCGGCACCAACATCGATTTTGCTCATCCGAGCGACAACGGCGTGATCAACGCCATCTCGTGGATCAATGTCGGCGGCGTGCCGCTCTTGATCTTCCTGCTGCTGCTGCTCGGCGCGTTCTCGATCACCGGTTTCCTGATCCAGGACATTGCACGAATGGTGGCCGGTCCCTTGCCGGCGACGGTCGCCTCGGTCGGGGCCGTCGTGGTGTCGGTTCCGCTGGTCCGCACCGCAAGCAGGGCCATCGCGCGGATCATTCCCAAGGACGAAAGCTACGTCGTCGGCCTAGGGGATCTCGTCGGCCGCATCGGTGAGGTCGTCATCGGCCCGCTCGACCAGGGGCCGCCCGGCCGCGTCAGCGTCGCCGATGTCCACGGCAACCGCCATTTCGTCTCGGCGGTCGCGGCGCCGTCATCGGGACCTCTGCCGCAGGGAACCATGGTCCTCCTGGTCGACCGCGACGGCACGCGCTTCGTGGCGGTGAAGGCCGACGATGAACTCAAGCCGTCCAAGCCTAGTCTAAGCAGCAGCTAAATCATTCATTGGAGAAAGTCATGTTCGACATCGCAGTCCCGGCCATGATCGGCGTCGCGCTGATCGTCGTTCTGGGGATCGTCTTCACCATTCTCTACAAGCGCGCCACCCGCGACGAGGCCTTCGTGCGCACCGGGCTTGGCGGCAAGAAGGTCGTGCTCGACGGCGGCGCCATGATCCTGCCGATCTTCCACTCCTATGCCAGCGTCAACCTGAAGACGCTGCGGCTCACCGTCGAGCGCAAGGAGCGGGAATCCCTCATCACCAAGGACCGCCTGCGCGTCGACATCGTCGCCGAGTTCTACGTGCGCGTCCGCCCGGACGAGGAGAGCATCGCACTCGCAAGCCAGACCTTGGGCGCGCTGACCAACGATGCCGAGGCCCTGCGCAACCAGGTCGAGGCCAAATTCGTCGACGGCCTGCGCTCGGTGGCTGCGACCATGAGCATCCTGGAGCTCCAGGAGAAGCGCTCGGACTTCGTCAAGCACGTGCAGTCCACCGTCGAGTCGGACGTGAAGTCGAACGGGCTCGAGCTGGAGTCGGTATCGCTGACCAAGCTGGACCAGACCGACGTCAAGTTCTTCAACCCGGAGAATTTCTTCGACGCAGAAGGTCTGACCCAATTGAAGACGGTCACCGAGACCCGTCGGCGCGACCGCAATGCGATTGTGCGCGACAATGAGGTGGCGATCGCACAGAAGGACCTCGAGGCGCGGCAGCAGACTCTCGGGATTGAACGCACCAAGAAGGAAGCCGAGCTTTCCCAGGAGCGCGACATCGCCAACAAGACCGCCAGCACCCGCGCCGAGGTCGCAACCGCGACGCAGACCGCGCGCCTGACCGAGGAGAATGCCCGCATCGACACAGACAGGGCGGTCGCCGAGAAGGAGGCCGGCGCCAAGCAGGTCAAGGAAACCGCGGTGATCGAGTCGGACCTCGCAATCAACAAGCGCAAGACCGACGCCCAGCGCGAGATCCAGATCGCGACGCAGGAAAACGAGATCCAGATCGCGGCGAAGAGCAAGCAGACCTCGGAAGCCGTTGCGGAGGCCAAGACGGCCGAAGCGCTGGCCGTCTCGGCGGAGGAAAAGGTGGTGACCGCACGCGCGGTCGAGGTTGCCGATCGTGCCCGTCTCACCCAGGTGCTGGCCGCGCGCACCGAGGCCGAACGCAAATCGACCGAGCTGATCGTCGCGGCCGAAGCCGAGAAGAAGGCCTCGCTCGACCGTGCCGAGGCCGTCAAGACGCTCGCAACGGCGGAAGCCGAATCGAACAAGATCAAGGCGGTCGGCGTGCGTAACATCGGCGAGGCGGAAGCTGCCGTCATCACCATGAAGAACGAGGCGCAGAACAAGCTCGGCAGCAACGTGATCGATTTCGAGATCGCCAAGAAGCGGATCGAGACCATGCCGTCGGCGCTGGCCGAGATGGTGAAGCCGATCGCGAACCTCAAGGACGTCCGCATCCTGCACACCGGCGGCGCATTCGGCGGCAACGGCGCGAGCGCAGGCAATGTCGGCTTCGGTGAAGGTCTGGCCGGCGAGCTGCTCAAGGTACACGCGCTGCGTCCGATGATCGACGAGATCCTGCGCCAGAGCGGCTTTGCGCCGGGCGACGATCCCGTCAAGGCGCTGGTCGGTGCCGTGACGGGCAAGAGCAACGGCGCGGCCGTGCCGGCGCCAGTGCCGGAGAAGACAAACGCCGCCGATCTATGAATGCCCGTTCATTGCTGCGGAGAATTCGAAACGATACACAGGCTGGGCGCGTCTCGCGTCGCGCAACGTTCCGGAGTGCAGATCGATCGTGTCTTGAATCGTTCGATCTCGCTCCGGACGAGTCTTGAGGCAACGCGTTGATTGCCGCGGCGCCTGCGTCGATCGATGTCGGGCGCTGAGGCCTGTTTCGATCGGAGACTTTCATATGAAGCATTTTCTGTCTGGGCTGATCGCCATCGGCCTTTCGATCGCTGCCGCGCCGTCGTTCGCGGCCGATGCCCGCAACGTCACTGTCGTCAACGAGACCGGCTATGCCATCAAATTCCTGGGCTTCAACGCGCCGGATGATGGCCTCGACGAATGGGAGAACGAGCTCGACAAGGTGCTGCAGAACCAGGCCAGCACCTATGTCGAGTTCGACGATGACGACGAAGGCTGCGTCTGGAACATCCGCGTCGACTGGCAGAACTATGACGAGGCGGTGCTGTGGAAGAACGTCAACCTCTGCAAGTTCACCGCGCTCCGCCTGCGCTACGATTCCGGCACCAAGACCACCTCATTTCTCGCAGAATAATGTTTGGCCGACCTGGCCGGAGGAGGGGCCATTCCAGGCCCTTCCGCGGCAGTGCGTTGCGGATGATGACGAATTCGTCCTTTGCAAGCGCAAGCGGCTTTGTTATACGCAGCCGCGCGCGAACGAACGGTTCGCCTTTTCCTCGGTAGCTCAGCGGTAGAGCATCCGACTGTTAATCGGATGGTCGCTGGTTCGAATCCAGCCCGGGGAGCCAAATCTTGCTGACAATTCAATGATTTGTCATCGCATTCTCATGCGGTGCGCGATCTTCTTGTCGTGATCTTTGAGCGCTGCACTCGCGATCCGGCGCGGAATCGCCCTCAAACAGTTGTGTGTGCGGGCGCGGTCGCGCCATGCAGGCGGCGCCAAATCGACTCAATTCACATCGACGATCGAAGCGCCGGACATTTACGGAGCTGATTCCCATGCCAGACATCCAGGTCGACCGTTCTCTGATGGCCCCCTCGATTCTGCCGGCCGGCATTCCCGAGCTCAGCGACGATGAATGCCTCGCTTGTCTCGCGCGCGCGGTCGAGACGCCGGATTCGGCACGGCTGGACGAGGTCGCTGCTCTGATCGGCCGCCTGGCGGTAGCGATCGAATAAGGCTGATCGGCGCCTCGATCGGGGAGTTGCGGACGCCGTGGTCGCTCAAGGCCCACGGCCGTGTTGCGTTTTGACTGTGCATGCTTCAAAGATGCTGCGAATTTCCTTCCGCGGCATCGTCCGCATTGCAGGATCCGCAAATGTCCGGTTTTTCGACCGCGCGCCAAAGAATGGTCGATGGCCAGGTGCGCACCAATGACGTCACCGACCGCCGTATTCTCGACGCCATGCTCACGGTTCCGCGCGAGGCTTTTGTGCCGGCCGGCCGCCAGGCACTGGCCTACCTCGACCTGGACCTCGATGTGAGCGAAGGCGCCGCCAAGCGGTTCCTGATCAAGCCGGCGCTGACTGGCAAGTTGCTTCAGGCCGCCGAAATCGGCGAGGGCGACAACGTGCTGGTCGTCGGCTGCGCCACGGGCTACCTCGCCGCGCTGACCGCCAAGCTCGCGCGCCAGGTCACCGCGATCGAATGCGATTCGGCTTTGGCTACAAAGGCCAGGGACGCCTTCACCGCCCTGGGGCTTGCCAATGTCACCTGTAAGGCCGCGGCCTGCACCGACGGGGAACCTTCCGCCGCCCCCTATGATGTGATCGTCCTCAACGGCGCAGCCGAGGTGATGCCGGAAGCTCTGCTCGGGCAGCTGAAGGAGGGCGGGCGTCTGGTGGGGGTGTCGGCCGAATCCAGGCCGCCACGCGCCACGATCGTGACCCGTACCCACGGCGAGTTCGGCCATCGGGCGCTGTTCGATGCCGCAGCCCCGGTCCTTCCCGGGCTGGAACGGGCGGCCGCCTTTGTCTTCTGACGGCCCAAAACCCGCCCAAATCCCGTTCTGAATCAGAAGTGTGGCCGGGATGCTGCACGTGAAGAGTTTCCACTGAGAACTACCCTGGGGTAGTTCCGTCGCGCTTGACCGCGTCCTATGTTGCGGCGGGGCAACGACTCCACTCGTAGACGGTAACCCAGCTCGCGGGCACGAGCCGGGCGTTAGAATGAACGGAAATTTTGGGATGCATGGGGTGAAGCTCTTCACCGGAGCTGCGGTTTCGGTCCTGCTGCTGGCGCTGGCCGGGCCGACGCCTGCCTTGGCCGATACGATCGAGGCCGCGCTGGTGCGCGCCTATCAGAACAATCCGCAGCTCAACGCGCAGCGTGCCCAGGTGCGCTCGACTGACGAAAACGTTCCTCAGGCCTTGTCGGGCTATCGCCCCAGGGTCTCGCTGACGGCGAGCGCTGGTTACCAGTACTCGGACTTCAAGAGCAGCACGACCAGCGACCCCGTGAACGGCACGGGCATCCCCCGCAGTGTGGGACTGACCGCCTCCCAGACATTGTACAACGGCAATCAGACTGCCAACCGGACGCGCGCCGCCGAGAGCCAGGTCTCCGGTGCCCGCGAGGGGTTGCGCGTGCTTGACCAGAGCGTGCTGCTCCAGGCCGCGACGACATACATGGATTATCTGCGCGACGCCGCCACGCTGGAAGTCCAGCGCAGCAACGTACGCGTGCTCGAGCAGACGCTGAAGCAGACCCGTGACCGCTTCAACGTCGGCGAGGTGACCCGCACCGACGTCGCGCAATCGGAGGCGCAACTGGCTGCCGGCAAGACGCAGGCGCTGACCGCCGAAGCAAATCTGACCACGACGCGGGCGAACTTCCGGCGCATCATCGGTAACGAGCCGTCAAACCTCGCGCCGGGCTCCCCTGTCGATCGGTTCCTGCCTCCGACCCTTGCAGCTGCAGTCGAGCTCGCCCTCGTCGAGAACCCCAACGTCACGGCGGGCATGTACGGCATCGACGTCAATCATCTTCAGGTGAAGATCAACGAAGGCGCGTTGCTGCCGACGGTCACCCTGCAAGCATCCGTCACCCAAGCCTTCGAGCAGTCCCTGATCCAATACCGTTCGTTCGGCGCCTCTGCGGTCGCGCAGCTCTCGGCTCCGATCTATCAGGGTGGTGCCGAATACGCGCTGATTCGTCAGTCCAAGGAGAACCTTGCGCAGCAGCGCCTCAATCTGGAGACGACCCGCGATCAGGCTCGTGCCACGGTCGTGCAGACGTGGGGCCAGTTGCAGGCCAGCAAGGCGCAGGTGCAGTCGGCTCAGGCGCAGGTGACGGCGTCCGAGATCGCGCTGAACGGTGTCCGTGAAGAGGCCAAGGCCGGCCAGCGCACCACGCTCGACGTGCTCAACGCGCAGCAGGCGCTGGTGAATGCGCGTGTCGCACTCGTCACCGCACAACACGATCGCGTGGTTGCATCCTATTCGGTGCTGAGTGCCGTGGGCCGTCTATCGCCCCAGGTCCTTGGCTTGCCGACCACAACCTACGACGCCAGCGTTCACTACCATCAGGTCCGCGACAGCTGGGCCGGCGTGCGCACGCCCGACGGGCGCTGATTCCCTTAAGTATCCGGTCGGCCTCGCGAACAATTGCGGCCGACCGGTGCTTTGCTTGCAATCATCAAAATCCCTGACATAGCCTTGCCAAGATGATGCGGGTCGATTCGCCCCGCGTTGTCGTGTGCGTATCGCTTGAGTGCCGGGGGCAGGGGCGCACCGCTGCACGTTGAGCCGTGATCTGGGGACAAGTCGGGCTGCCGCGACGAAAATGACGGGCCTCCCGTCCGGAACCGGCCAATCCTGTCGTGCTTGGTGTAAAACAACGCATGCGAGGGCGTTGATGATGTGGAGTCGGAGATGACGCAGCCTGCAAAGGTCACAGAACCCTCCATGGAGGAGATTCTGGCCTCGATCCGGCGCATCATTGCCGACGACGAGGCCAAGCCCCCGCCGGCTGAGGCCGCCAAGCCCGAAAAGGCTGCGGCGCCAACCGCCTCGCCGAAGCCGATGAACGACATTCCGCCATCCAAGGTCGCACCGTCCAAACCTGCCGCCGAGAAGCCCGCGCCACCGCCGGCTGCGAAGCCGGCTCCGGCGCCGCCGCCACCCGCGCCTGCGGCGGACGCATCCAACAGCCAGGACGACATCGACGCGCTGCTGGCGGGGCTCGACGCGGCCACGCCTGCGCCCGAGGCCCGCACTCCCGAGCCAGAGCCAGAGCCTGAGCCCGACGTGCTCGAACTGACGGACGAGATGGCGGTGGATCCGACACCGCCTCCACCGCCACCAAGCTTCCGCAAGGTCGAGCCGCGCGACGATCTGGAATTCGCCGAATCGCCGCAGCCGCGCCCCGCTCCGCCGCCGTCCTACGCGCCGGTCGATTTTGACGCCCCGCCGCTGCCACCGCAGCAGCCGATTCTCGCGCAATCGACGGTCTCCGCGGTCGAATCCGCCTTCAACTCGCTGGCCCATACGGTGCTCAGCAGCAATGCACGGACGCTGGAGGACCTGGTCAAGGAGATGCTGCGGCCGATGCTGAAGTCCTGGCTCGACGACAACCTGCCGGGCCTCGTTGAACGCATCGTGAAGGCCGAAATCGAGCGGGTCTCGCGCGGCGGCCGTTAAGACGGGCCGTACGGCCCCGATAAAGCCCTGCTCCTGCGTCATATTCGGCCTGCGACCCAGGCCGGAGTGCCTGCCGTTGAGCTTCCCGTTGACTTGAACCGCGCGCGCGGCTTTCTAGCACCCCCATGATCGAGAAAAATTACCAGCCCGCCGATATCGAAACCCGCATGTCCGTCGTGTGGGAGGACAGCCTTGCCTTCAAGGCCGGCCGACCCGACCGCCGTGATGCTGTGCCCTTTACCATCGTGATCCCGCCGCCGAACGTGACGGGCTCGCTGCACATGGGCCACGCCCTCAACAACACACTGCAGGACATTCTCTGCCGGTTCGAGCGCATGCGCGGCCGCGACGTGCTGTGGCAGCCCGGCACGGACCATGCCGGCATCGCCACCCAGATGGTGGTGGAGCGGCAGCTGATGGAGCGCCAGCAGCCGGGCCGCCGCGAGATGGGCCGCGAGAAGTTTCTGGAGCGGGTCTGGCAGTGGAAGGCCGAGAGCGGCGACACCATCATCAACCAGCTCAAGCGGCTCGGCGCGTCCTGCGACTGGTCGCGCGAGCGCTTTACCATGGACGAGGGCCTGTCGAAGGCCGTCGTCAAGGTGTTCGTCGAGCTGCACCGCGAGGGCCTGATCTACAAGGACAAGCGGCTGGTGAACTGGGACACCAAGCTCTTGACCGCGATCTCGGATCTCGAAGTGCAGCAGACCGAGGTCAAGGGCCACCTCTGGTATCTGCGCTATCCGATCGAGGGCAAGACGTTCAGCCCCGAGGATCCCGCGAGCTTCATCGTCGTCGCCACCACGCGCCCCGAGACCATGCTCGGCGATACCGGCGTGGCCGTGCATCCCGAGGATGAGCGCTATCGGAAGCTGATCGGCAAGAACGTCATCCTGCCGCTGGTCGGCCGCAAGATCCAGATCGTCGCCGACGACTATTCCGATCCGGAGAAGGGCTCGGGTGCGGTGAAAGTGACGCCGGCGCACGACTTCAACGACTTCGAGGTCGGCAATCGCCACGGCCTCCGCCGGATCAGCGTGATCGACAGGGAAGGCTGCCTCGATCTCCTCGACAACGAGGATTATCTGCGCGACCTCCCCGAAGGCGCCGGGCAATTCGCCGAGGAGTTCCACAAGGTCGACCGCTTCGTCGCGCGCAAGCGCATCGTCGAGCGGCTGGAATCGTTCGGCTTCGTCGAGCGGATCGAGCCGCACACGCACATGGTGCCGCATGGCGACCGTTCCGGCACGGTGATCGAGCCGTATTTGACCGACCAGTGGTATGTCGACGCCAAGACGCTGGCCAAGCCGGCGATCGCAGCGGTGCGTTCGGGCGAAACCACATTCGTGCCGAAGAACTGGGAGAAAACCTATTTCGACTGGATGGAGAACATCCAGCCCTGGTGCATCTCGCGCCAGCTCTGGTGGGGTCACCAGATCCCGGCCTGGTACGGTCCGGATGGCAAGGTGTTCGTCGCCGAGACCGAGGAAGAGGCGATCAGCCACGCGCTCGGCTACTATGTCGAGCAGGAGGTCATCACGGTCGAGCAGGGGCGCGAGATGGCGCTCGACCGCAACAAGCGCGAAGGCTTCATCACCCGTGACGAGGACGTGCTCGACACCTGGTTCTCCTCGGCGCTGTGGCCGTTCTCGACGCTCGGCTGGCCCGACGATACGCCCGAGGTGCAGCGCTACTATCCGACCAATGCGCTGGTCACCGGCTTCGACATCATCTTCTTCTGGGTTGCCCGCATGATGATGATGGGCCTGCACTTCATGAAGGAGGTGCCGTTCTCGACCGTCTACATCCACGCCCTCGTCCGCGACGAGAAGGGCGCCAAGATGTCGAAGTCGAAGGGCAATGTCATCGATCCCCTCAACCTGATCGACGAATACGGCGCGGACGCGCTGCGCTTCACGCTGGCCGCGATGGCGGCGCAGGGCCGCGACATCAAGCTCGCCACCAGCCGCGTCGAGGGCTACCGCAATTTCGCGACCAAGCTCTGGAATGCCTGTCGGTTCGCTGAGATGAACCACTGCGCCGTGCCTGAAGGCTTCGAGCCGGCGAAGGCGAAGGAGACGCTGAACCGCTGGATCGCGCATGAAAGCGCGCACACCACGCGTGAGGTGACCGAGGCAATCGAAGCCTATCGCTTCAACGATGCCGCAGGCAGCATCTACCGCTTCGTCTGGAACGTCTATTGCGACTGGTATGTCGAGCTCGCAAAGCCCGTGCTGCTCGGCCCGGACAGCCCCGCCAAGGACGAGACCCGCGCCATGGTCGCCTGGGCGCGCGACGAGATCCTCAAGCTGCTGCACCCCTTCATGCCCTTCATCACCGAAGAGCTGTGGGAGGTGACGGCCAAGCGCGACGGCCTGCTCGCATTGGCGCCGTGGCCGCTGAAGCCGGCTCAGCCTTCGCCGGAGCAACTCGCGATGCTCGCCGCAGCCGCCGGGCCGATCGATCCGCTGATCTCGCCGGCGCTGGTCATGCCGATCTTCGACCATGCCGATTTCACCGATCCCAAGGCGGAAGCCGAGATCGGCTGGGTGATCGACCTCATCACCCAGATCCGCTCGGTGCGTGCCGAGATGAACATCCCCCCGGCGACGCTGACGGCGCTGGTGCTCGCCAGCGCCTCGGCCGAGACCAGGGAGCGCGCGCCGCGCTGGACCGATGTCATCAAGCGCATGGCGCGGCTGTCGGATATTTCCTTCGCCGATCGCGCGCCTGACGGTGCGGTTCAGCTCCTGGTGCGCGGTGAGGTCGTCGCGCTGCCGCTGAAGGGCGTGATCGACGTCGCCGCCGAGCGCACGCGCCTCGACAAGGAGATCGGCAAGGCCGACGCCGACATCAAGCGCGCCGAATCCAAGCTGGCCAACGAGAAGTTCGTCGCCAACGCGGCCGAGGAGATCGTCGAGGAGGAGCGTGAAAAGCGCGAGGCCGCGCTGGCGCGCAAAGCCAAGCTGCTGGAGGCGCTGGAGCGGCTGAAGCAGGCGTCGTAGGCCTACTTCGGAAACGGCTTGCTGAGGAATTTCGAGCCCGTGATGCCATAGCGCCAGGGCAGCTCGACCGCCTTGGTGATGCCGATGCGGACGCCGGCCGCGACCTCCACATCCTCCGTCCGCGCATGCAGCGCGATCGGCGGTCGGTCGAGTGGCAGCGCATTGTGCACGATAGTGACGCCGAGCGCTTCGGTCAGCTTGCCTGGGCCCGAGCACAGCGTATGCACGTCCTGCAGATGCCGGCGTCGGCGCATCGCAGCCAAGCCATGCGTCGGCTCCAGCGCGCGGATCAGCACGGCGCTGGCCGAGCCTTGCTCCTCGCAGACGAAGTTCACGCACCAGTGGATGCCGTAGGAGCGATAGACATAAGCAAAACCGGGCGGGCCGAACATCACCTGGTTCCGCGGCGTCGGCCCGCGGTAGGAGTGTGCGGCCGGGTCGGTATGATGATAGGCCTCGACCTCGACGATGATCCCGCCGACGCCGTCGACCAGCATGGTGGCACCGATCAGGTCGGGCGCCACCTCGTGGACGCTGCGGCCGAAAAACGACCGCTTCAGCAGCTTGCCAAGCCGTGGGGATGAGGTCTTCGAGATTGGAGCCATTCGAGGAGAGAATCGCCTGAGAACAGAGCAGGATATTGCCCATATCTGCCATGTTCCCTGAAGCGGTGCGAGTTGGGTTGCGATGCTTGCCCAGACCGACTAGGTAGGACCTGAACAGACCGGACACCCCATGGTCGTTATTGTCGATACCATCTCGAACCCGCTGCGCCCGCGCCACCCCGAAAAGGTGAACCGGCCCGATTCCGCTTCGCCGCCGAAGCCGGACTGGATCCGTGTGCGCGCACCCAACACCCGCGGCTACGCCGACACCCGCAACATCGTACGGTCCAACGGCCTGCACACGGTGTGCGAGGAGGCGGGCTGCCCGAACATCGGCGAGTGCTGGGACAAGAAGCACGCGACCTTCATGATCATGGGTGACACCTGCACCCGGGCCTGCGCCTTCTGCAACGTCAAGACCGGCCTGCCGAATGCACTGGATGCGGCCGAGCCACAGCACGTCGCCGAGGCGACCGCCAAGCTGGGTCTTGCCCACGTCGTCATCACCTCGGTCGACCGCGACGATCTTGCCGATGGCGGTGCTGAGCACTTTGCCCAGACCATCCGCGCGATCCGGGCCGCGTGCCCGTCGACCACGATCGAGATCCTGACGCCCGATTTCCTGCGCAAGGAGGGGGCGCTCGAAATCGTCGTCGCGGCGAAGCCGGACGTGTTCAACCACAATCTCGAGACCGTGCCGTCGCGCTATCTCACGGTGCGGCCGGGCGCGCGCTATTTCCACTCGATCCGGCTGTTGCAGCGGGTCAAGGAGCTCGATCCCACCATCTTCACCAAGTCCGGCATCATGGTCGGCCTCGGCGAGGAGCGCCACGAGGTGCAGCAGGTGATGGACGATCTGCGCTCGGCCGAGGTCGATTTCCTCACCATTGGGCAATATCTGCAGCCGACCCGCAAGCATCACGCGGTGATGCGCTATGTGCCGCCGGACGAATTCTCGTCCTATGAAAAGATCGCCTACACCAAGGGCTTCCTGATGGTGTCGGCGAGCCCGCTCACCCGCTCGTCGCATCATGCCGGCGAGGATTTCGCGAGACTGAAGGCTGCGCGGGCAGCTCACGCCCGCTGACGTACCATGCATCGAGTTTCGAGCAAGCACCGTGTCAACCACAGCGCGTCCGAGATGTTTGATCTGGTCGCCGATGTCGAGCGCTACCCGGAGTTCGTGCCGCTGTGCAGCGCGCTGAAGGTGCGCCAGCGCATGGCGAAGCCCGACGGCACCGAGGTGCTGGTCGCCGACATGACGGTGTCGTTCAAGCTGGTCAAGGAATCCTTCACCAGCCGCGTGACGCTCGACCGCGCCAATCTGAAAATCCTGGTCGAATATCTGCAAGGTCCGTTCAGGAATCTGGAAAACCGGTGGACGTTCGAGCCCAAGGGCGAGGGCGTCTGCGACGTCGGATTCTTCCTCGCCTACGAATTCAAGAGCCGCATGCTGGCGATGCTGATGGGCTCGATGTTCGACGCTGCATTCGCGCGATTCTCCACAGCATTCGAGAAGCGGGCCGACGCGATCTACGGCCGGCCGAAGCTGGCGTCGACGTAGACTTTACGATCAGGCACGCTCTCGTGTCCCGGACGCGCCGCAACGCCCTTAGCGTTACTGCGCAGAGCCGGGACCCACGCTGCATGAACTGCCCTCGGAAGCATGGGCCCCGGCCCTGCAGCGCACCGCTCCCGGACGATGCTTCGCATCGCCTTGAGAGCGCTGCGCTGCGTCCGGGGCACGAGATCCTCGCTTCAATCCACCGCCTTCACCACATCCGGCGGCTGCGAGGCGTAGTACGCCGCGGCCTGCTCGATCTCCTGCGGCGTCATTGCACGCGCGATGTTGCGCATCTGCTGGCTGATGTCGTTGCGCCGTTCACCGGTCGCGAAGGCCTCGAGCTGCGCTTTCATGTAGGCATCGGACTGACCCTCCAGCCACGGGCTACCGGTCTTGTTGTCGAGGCTGCCATGGCAGGAACCGCAGGGCGCGATTCCGCGCATCGGCGCGCCATAAATGACGATGTTAGGTTTCGGTAGCTGCGGTGTCGGGTGATAGGCCGGTAGCCGCGGCAGATAGGCGTAATAATTAGAGAGATCGGCGATCTCCTGGTCGGTCAGGCCAACCGCAAACGGCGACATCACGGCATTGGTGCGCGCGCCCGAGCGGAAATCATGCAGCTCCTTGTAGATCACGGCCGCATACTGGCCGGCGAGATTGGGCGAGTCCGCGCGGCTGATGCCGGTGGGGCCGTGGCAGATCGCGCAACGCTGTGCCAGCGTCGCGCCGCGGCCGATCGCTTCCTGGCTCGATCGCGACAGCGTGCTCGACGTGAGCACGACCCCGGACAGGCGCCTGGTCTGCTCCGGCGCCGCCACGGTCGCCGTGCGCTGTGGCAGGCCGGCGGCACTGCAGATCGCATCCCAGACATTGGCGAACTGGACCCAGGGTTGCGCGAAGGGCAGCACGATGAAGCCGCCGATCGCGGTCACGATCAGAATCGCGGCGGTGACGCCGACACCCGTCGTGAAATGCCGGTTACGGAAGGTGAAGAGGTCGCGCGCGCTCATCACTGCGCTCCCACATAGACGGCCGGCACCGAGGTGCCTTCGTTCAGCGCCAGCGTCAGGATCGGGTAGCCGTAATTGGTGAGGGTGAGCGCGATCATCAGCCCCACCCACAACGCGTAGGTGTTGAGCGCGACCGGCACGGTCGCCGGCTGGTGCACGGCCAGCGCAAACCGGTAGGGGCCGGCGTCGGCCTGGGGTGCGCGCATGCCGCGCGCGAGAATGACCAGGAACAGAACGCCCGAGGTCAACAGCATGAAGCCGCCGACCGCGGAAAGGGTGACGGAGAGCGCCTGCGGCGCGATGGCGGGATCGCTGAAGTCAAAATAGGCCATGCGGCGCGGCATGCCGAGGATCCCGACCCAGTGCCAGGGGAAGGTGGTGACGATCATGCCGACGAACCACAGCCAGAGCTGGGTGCGGATCAGGCGGAGATCGATCAGCTCACGGCCGGTCAGATGCGGCCACAGATCATAGGCGATCGCAAAATACATGATCACGATGGCGCCGCCAAAGATCAGGTGGAAATGACCCGTGATCCACTGCGTGTTGTGGATGGACGCATCGAGCTGATAGCTCATGTTGATGAGGCCGCCGGCGCCGCCGAAGCCGAGCATGACGAAGGAGAACGCCAGCGCCAGCATCATCGGATTGTCCCAGGGCAGGGCCCTGATCCAGCCGAACAGGCCGCGCCCGCCGCGCAGGCGTGCGGCGATCTCGACCGAGGCGCAGATCGTGAAGACGGTCAGCAGCGTCGGCAGCGCCACCAACGCGGTGAAGGCGGAATGGATGAATTTGAAGCCGGCGCCGACCTGCGGGTCGGCGAAGGTGTGGTGCATGCCGATCGGCATCGCCACCACCAGGAACAGGATGAAGGAGATCCGTGCCATGGTGTCGGAGTAGACGCGGCCGCCGATCGCGCGCGGCACGATGGTGTAATAGGCGATGTAGGTCGGCATCAGCCAGAAATAGACGATGGCGTGCAGCGTCCAGGAGAAGAACACACGGGCGAGGCCAGCATCGATCGTGGCCTTCAGCCCCGCTGCGACCGGAATGATCTGCAAGAGCAGCTCGAGCGCGGCACCGACCGCGGTCCAGGCCCACAAATACGAGCCCGCGACATTGGCGAACATCGCGAGCGGCACCGGAGCGCCGGGATGGGCCTTGCGCCAGACGCGCAGGTTGATCGACATCAGCGCGACCCAGATCCAGGAGCCGACCACGACCAGCACGACGCCGAGATAGTAGAAGACGTTGCCGATCAGCGGCGGATAGAAGGTGTAGAGCACCGAGGCGCGGCCGAGCGCGATCGGGATCACCGCCATGATGCTGCCGGCGACGATCAGCCAGAATCCCGCCCAGGCCCAGCGCACGCCAACCAGCCGCTGCTCCAGCGCGGACTCGCTGATGGCATAGCCAAAAGCCATCGCGACCAGGGTCGGGAACACATAGCCCATCACCGTGCCATGCGCGGTCAGCGAGCGGTAATAGAGCTCGGGATTGGACAGCCAGGTGCCGATCGGGCTGCGGATGAACATCTGCCAGGCGCCGAGCGTGAGCGCGACGCCGAATACGGCGAAGGCCAGCCAGAAATGGGCAAGGATGAGCTTCTTATTGGCCAACACAGCTCAGCCTCCCGCCACCCTTCGCACGACCCGCGAATTCGGTCTTGTCGATCACCTTGACCTTGCCCCACATGCCCTCGTGGCCAAAACTGCAAAATTCCTGGCAGGGCATCAGATAGTCGCCTGTCTTCGCAAAGCGCATGAGCTGCTCGGAAATGTAACCCGGCACCAGCATGGTGTTGACGTTGGTGCCCTGGATCAGGATGCCGTGCACGACGTCGGCGCTGGTGGCGCGCAGCGTGATCGGCGTGTCCGCGGGCACCAGGATGCAGGCCGGCGTGAAGGAATATTGCTGGCCGATCGCGCGCACGGTCACATTGCCGTTGGCTTCCAGCACGCTGCCGAGATTGCTCTCGACGAACTCGCCGGAGAGATGCAAACGCGAGGGATCGGTGGTCTCGACGCGCGGCTGCGGCATGGTTGCGCGGTGGATTCCGGCGAATGCCGCGAGCAGCGCCATCATCACGATGATGATCACGGCAATGGTCGCCCAGCGCCGCTCGATGCGGGCCGCGACCTCGGCGCTGCCATGGGTTTCCTCTGCGCTCATTGCAGCGGCCCGCGCGGCAGGAAGACGAACAGGTAGAAGGCAAGCCACATCGCGACCACGCAGGCCGTGGCGATGCCGGCAAGCACGAGCGCACCGGACGGGCCTTGCGCGACGACCTCGTCGACCGCCTGGTCAGCGGCGGCTGGGCTGGTCGGCGGGTCGGAATTGATCATGGCGGATCTCTGGCATCTCTCAGTTCAGCGGCGCGGAGCGCAGCTCGTTGGCCTCGCGCGCCGAGACCGGCGTGCCGCGATTGCCCCAGGCGGTACGGATGTAGGACACGACCGCGGCGATCTCGTTGTCGGACAGCAATCCTGCGAAAGGCGGCATGCCGTAGGGCATCGGATTGCCCTTGGTGCCCGGCGGATAGCCGCCATTGAGCACCATGCGGATCGGATTGACCGCCGACTGCATCTCGATCGACTGGTTGTTGGCGAGCGGCGGCCAGTGCGGCGGCTTGCCTTCGCCCTGCGTGCCGTGACAGCTCGCGCAGTGCTTGTCGTAAACGGTCTTGCCGAGGCTGATCAGCAGGCTGCTCTCTGAGGTCGGCAACGTCGAGCTTGGCGGCGTCGGAGGCGAGGGCTCCGCAATGCTCTTGAGGTACACCGCCATCGCCCTGGTGTCCTCGTCGTTCAGATATTGCAGGCTGTTGTGCACGACCTCGGCCATCGGGCCGTAGACGACGCCGCGCATGGAAACGCCGGTCTGGAGCAGGTCGGTGATGTCCTTGATGCTCCAGTCGCCGAGCCCCGCCTCGCGATTTGACGTGAGCGATGGCGCGTACCAGTTCTGCATCGGGATCAGGCCGCCCTTGAAGGCATCCGATTGCGAGGTGCCGCCGAGCGCGTTGATCGGCGAATGGCACATGCCGCAATGGCCGAGGCCCTCGACCAGGTAGGCGCCGCGATTCCATTCCGCGGATTTAGTCGGGTCAGGTTTGAACTCGCCCTCTGAAAAGTACAGCGTGCGCCAGCCGAGGATCAGCTGGCGATTCGAATAGGGGAAGCGGAGATCGTGCTCACGATTCCGCTGGTTCACGGGCGGAATTGACTTCAGATAGGCGAAAATCGCCTCGGTATCGGCCCGCGTGACCTTGGTGTAGGAAGCAAAAGGCATCGCCGGATACATCAACCCGCCGTCCGGAAAGCGGCCATAGTGCATCGCCTTGTAGAAGTCTTCGGCAGTCCATTTGCCGATTCCGGTGTCGCGATCCGGCGTTATGTTGGAGGAGTACAGGGTGCCGAAAGGCGTCGGCATGGCACGTCCGCCGGCGAAGGTGCGCCCCTCCGGCGCCGTGTGGCAGGCGATGCAGTCGCCGGCGCGCGCCAGATATTCGCCGCGCGCGACGAGGCTGCCAGCGTCGGAGCCAGGCTTTGGCTGCGCCTCGGCGGACGAACCGGCGAAGAGCAGCAGCCAGACGGCAAGGATTCGTGAGCACGACCGCAATTCCGTCTCCTCAATCCGGTTCACTGCCGCAGGCGAACGGCAGCACGTACGTGCCCTTCGGCGCCGGCGCGATGTTCACGGGCGCTGGGCGGCTCGCGAGCCATGCCGCGACCGCCGTCACGTCTTCCTCGGTGAGCCGGGCAGCGACCTGCTGCATGCAGTCCGGCGCCTTCGCGGTGCGCGTGCCGTAACGCCACGCGCCCAACTGCGCGCTGATGTAGTTGGGGCGCAGTCCGAGCAGGCCCGGAATTCCCGGCTCCATGCCGGTCAAGGCGGGACCATGGCAGCTTCCGCATGCCGGAATCTGGCGCTGCGGATCGCCCCGCGACACCAGTGACTGGCCGTGCTGCAGCACCTCCTTGCTGGCATCGCTTGTTGCCACAGGGGGTAACGGCGGATGCTGATCCGCAAAATAGTCCGCCATCTGCTGCAGGTAGGGGTCGGGAAGGAATTCCAGCAAATAGTTCATCGGCGGATATTTTCGCCGGCCGTTCTTGAAGGCAAGAAGCTGGTTGTAAAGATAGCCGGCCGGCTTGCCGGCAAGCCGCGGGAAATAGACGTCGTTGGTGCCTTCGCCCTGATTGCCGTGACAGGGCGTACAGGCCTCGACCCGCGCCGCCATCGTGTCCGGCGGCTGGTTGGCCGTTTGTGCGACCGCACCATCAAACGCGGCCAAGGTGGCAATGGCGGTGGCCAGAGCAACGGTGCGAGCGAACAATCTCGTCACCCTCCAATAGACAGGACCGGTTGATTCCGGATCACAACGTAGCGGAGCATTATTGCGCCAATATGCTCTCGCGCAAGATCGGGTACGCGGGATGACGTTTGGTCGCGGCTTTCGCATGTGCGATCGCGATCGAATTCGACAAAACTTGCGTGCTTTTTGAAAACGAGACATGACGCTGTGGCCTCGCGGCAGTTCGTGCCCGAGGTTTGCGTGGTCGTGTCGCCCTCTTGGGTCAGAGGGCGCAGGGAAGACCGGGTGCCGGCCGGGCACCCACGGTCCACTGTGCGAAGATTGCGCTACGAGAAGCTGCACAGCGGCATACAGGTGAAGCCAAACATCCGGCCTTCCCTGCGCAGTGGTTTGACGGCTTATGCCGAGCTCTCCCCGGGGAGCGATGCACTATTGCCCCCGTCGCCTTGCAGATGATTGACGTGCGCACCCGGTCGGGCGACACACATCACCACAAGACTTGACGCACAGACCCCGGGCGTCAGGACGACACGGTTTTGCCGTACGCTAGATCACACCGGTCGTGTGCGCGATGGCTCATCGCTCACGGTTACCCGCCCTGCAATGCCCCTCGCGCCGATGTGACTAGCGTCCACCGCCGCTCACCCCGCATGTCGTGACGATCGCGATACGCCCCTCTGACCGGGATGAGGTAATGCACCAATACGCCAAAGCCGAAATTCGGTAAAGCGGAATATTTCGCGCGCGGCCATTGACCTGCCGGCTGGATGTTTTGCCCGACGGGCAACACAAGGTCTTGTAGCCTGGATGCAGCGCAAGCGAAATCCAGGGCCTTCGAGTCTGCGAGAGCGACTCCTGGATTGCGCTACGCTCCATCCAGGCTACGGGACCTGTGTTCCCCATCAATATCCTCCGGGATCATTTCGGAATTGCGCAACGACTTCCGCATCGATGATCAGGCTGCGCCTGCCGTCTCCGTCACCAAGGTCCTTGATGTCGCCAATCCTGCTGCACCGATCCTGGAATTGACGGTCAGTGCAAAGGCAAAGCCGTCCGATGCCGATGCGGTCAAGCAGCGCGTGCTCGATCATGCGAGCGCGCTGCTGGCGGCGGCCTGAGGCGCTTCAGCCCCGCGGCGATCGCGGCGGCCTGCGCTTGACCGCGTGCCGGCGCGGCGAGCGGGTCACGCGCGGGCGCAAGCGGCTGGCGGCGGTACGCTGCGGCTTGGCGGCGACTTGCGGCCCGCGGGCTAGGTCCATCAGCATGCGCAGCGCCTCGACCACCGAGCGGGCGCGCACCGCGCTGCGGCCGATTGCGCCGAAGCGGTGCTCGCGATGGATGATGCGGCCGTCGCGCGCGGCGGCGGCGAAGTGCACGAGGCCGACCGGCTTGCCGGGCGTGGCCCCGCCGGGGCCGGCGATGCCGGTGATGGCGACGGCGAGATCGACATCGGCGCGCTCCAGCGCGCCGATCGCCATCGCGGTTGCGGTCTCCTTGCTGACGGCGCCGAAATTCGCCAGCGTGCTCGCCTCGACTCCGAGCATCGCGCGCTTAGCGTCGTTGGAGTAGGTGACGAAGCCACGGTCAATGACGTCAGAGGAGCCGGGGATATCGGTCAGCGCGCCGGCAACGAGGCCGCCGGTGCAGGACTCCGCGGTCGCGATCGTCAGCTTGCGCATCCGGCACAAATCCAGCAGCGAGCGGGAGAGGGCGCGTGCGTCGCTGCCGCCCATGACCTACACGCCCCAGGGAAGGCGGATGGTGGCGCTCGCGGTGGCCGCGATGCCTTCCTCGCGGCCGGTGAAGCCGAGCCGCTCGCTGGTGGTCGCCTTCACCGCCACGCGCGAGATGTCGACGCCGGAAATCTCGGCGATGCGCGCGCGCATGGTGTCGCGCAAGGGACCGATCTTCGGCCGCTCGCAGATCAGCGTGACCTCGAGATTGGCGACGCGGCCGCCGCGCGCCGTGACGCGCTCGATGGCGTATCTCAGGAACTGGTCGGAGGAAGCCCCCTTCCACTTGGCATCGCTCGGCGGGAAGTGCGAGCCGATGTCGCCGTCGGCGAGGGCGCCGAGAATGGCGTCGACCAGCGCATGCAGGCCGACATCGCCGTCGGAATGGGCCAGGAAACCCTTGGTGTGCGGCACGCGCACGCCGCAGATCATGACATGGTCGCCTTCGCCGAAGGCATGCACGTCGTAGCCGGTTCCGGTCCTGATGTCGCCGAGCTGAGCGGCCAGGCGCGCTTCCTCGCGCACGAAATCCTCGGGAGTGGTGAGCTTCATATTGGCAACATCGCCTTCAAAGGTTGCGACCGTCAATCCCGCCCATTCGGCAATCGCGGCATCGTCGGTGAAATCCGAGCGTCCGTCCTTTGCCGCGCGACGATGCGCCTCGAGGATGACGTCGAAACGAAACGATTGCGGCGTCTGTGCGATTCGCAAGGACGCGCGGTCCGGCGTGTCCGCGACGTTGCCGCTTTCGCCGGTGACCTTGATGGTGTCGGTGACGGGAACAGTGGGGATCGCAGCACCAGTGCGGCTCGCCGCCTCGATCGCGCGCGAGATCACGCCTTCCGAGACGAAGGGACGCGCGGCGTCGTGGATCAGGACGATGTCGGGCTCGTGCTTCGCCAACGCTTCGAGGCCGGCGAGCACCGAAGCCTGCCGCGTCGCGCCGCCATTGGTCGGCGGCTCGTGCTTCAGCCCTGCGACCGCTGCGGTGAACATGGCGCTGTCGTCGGGGTTCACCACCGGCTGCACCGCGAAGATGTCGGCGTGGCGGCTGAAGGCTTCCATGGCGCGATAGATCACGGGCACACCGCCGATCTCGCGATATTGCTTCGGCCCGCCGGCGCCGGCGCGCAGGCCGCGTCCGGCCGCCACGAGGACGACAGCGGTGCGTTGTGATTTCGCCATAGGACTCAAATACTCAGTTGCTAATGAAAGAGCAGGGGGTGATTTGCCGGCATGCCTCTAGCACGGCAAGCCCGCAAAAAAAGGGGGTTTCCCCGGATTGTGGGAAAGAGCATTTTGCTGCACTGCACTTGAAAGATTTGCAGAATTGTCTAAACTGTAGGCATGACGCTTGACTGCACAAGAATTGTGCGCAAGATAGGTCATGGCAGGCGCGATGAGGCCCTGCCCAGTCAACGAGACCCCTGTGACCGGCTCGGCAGTATCCGGCTCTAAGCCGTTGAAAATTGGCGATATTGATGTCGCCACCCCGGTCTTCCTGGCACCGATGTCGGGTGTGACTGACTCGCCCGTTCGCCGGCTGGCCGCCGAGCTTGGGGCCGGTCTCGTCGTGTCCGAAATGACCGCGAGCGATGAGCTCGCCAATGGCCACCGGATGTCCCGGTTGCGCTGCGAAGCCACCGGCATCGGCCCCCATGTGGTCCAGCTCGCGGGCTGCGAGACGCGCTGGATGGCCGAAGGCGCCCGGATCGCCGAAGCCGAAGGCGCCGATATCATCGACATCAACATGGGCTGGCCCGCCCGCCACGTCACCGGCGGCCAGTCCGGCTCGGCCTTGATGCGCGACCTCGACCATGCGGTCAGCCTGATCGATGCGACGATCGCGGCGGTGAAAGTGCCGGTGACGCTGAAGATGCGGCTCGGCTGGGACGACCGCACCCGCAACGCGCCGGAGCTGGCGCGGCGCGCGGAGGCCGCCGGGGTCAAGCTCGTCACCGTTCATGGCCGCACCCGTTGCCAGTTCTACAAGGGCGAGGCCGATTGGGATGCGATCCGCGCCGTGCGCGAGGCCATCTCCGTCCCGCTCGTCGTCAACGGCGACATCACGTCCTACGAAAAGGCGCTCGCGGCATTGCAAGCCTCAGGCGCCGATGCCGTGATGATCGGCCGCGCTGCGCAGGGCCAGCCCTGGCTGCCCGGTCAGATCGGCCGCCGCCTGCAGGGCGGAGCTGAGGAAGCTGTGCCCTCGCTCGAGACGCAGCTGCATTATGTCCGCACGCTCTATGATGGCGTTTGTTCGCTCTATGGTCTGCGCATCGGACTGAGGCATGCTCGCAAGCATCTGGGCTGGGCGCTTGATGTCGCGGCGCAGGCGAGCCGTGCGCCGGCCGAGAAGCTGAAATCCTGGCGCCAAAAGATCCTGGTCTCGGAGGATCCGCGCCTCGTTCACAGTTCACTGCAAGACGCCTTCGACGACTTCGCATGGAGCGCTGCTGCATGAGCTCAGCCGCTGAACATCGTCGGCCGCTTCAGTCCGACAGCGACGCAATCCTGGATGCCTTACCCAATCCCGTGCTCATGATCGGGCCGGACGGCAAGATCGTTGCCGCCAATATCGCGACCGAAGCCTTCTTCGAGATCTCGACGCAGTTCCTGAAGCGGCAGTCGTTGAAGGAGCTGGTGCCGTTCGGCAGTCCCTTGCTGGCGCTGATCGACCAGGTGCGCTCGTCGAACTCGCCCGTCAACGAATACAAGGTCGATCTCGGCACGCCGCGCATGGGCGGCGACCGCCAGGTCGATCTGCACGTGGCGCCGCTCACCGAGCGGCCCGGCCACATCGTGGTGATGCTGCAGGAGCGCACCATCGCCGACAAGATGGATCGCCAGCTCACCCATCGCAGCGCCGCGCGCTCGGTGATAGCGCTAGCAGCAATGCTCGCGCACGAGATCAAGAACCCGCTCTCCGGCATTCGCGGCGCGGCGCAGCTCCTGGAGCAGCAGGCCTCGTCCGAGGACCGCATGCTGACGCGCCTGATCTGCGACGAGGCCGACCGCATCGTGACGCTGGTCGACCGCATGGAGGTGTTCGGCGACGAACGTCCCGTGGTGCGCGGCCCCGTCAACATCCATTCGGTGCTCGACCACGTGAAGCGGCTAGCGCAGTCGGGCTTTGCCCGCAACATCCGCTTCATCGAGGACTACGATCCCTCGTTGCCGCCGGTGCTGGCGAACCAGGACCAGCTGATCCAGGTGTTCCTCAATCTCGTGAAGAATGCCGCAGAAGCCCTGATCGACGTGCCCGACGCCGAGATCCAGCTCACCACCGCGTTCCGCCCCGGCGTGCGCCTGTCAGTCCCCGGTCAAAAATCCCGGGTATCCCTGCCGCTCGAATTCTGCGTGAGGGACAACGGACCTGGCGTGCCCGACGATCTCCTGCCCAACCTGTTCGACCCCTTCGTGACCACCAAGCAGACCGGCTCGGGTCTGGGCCTTGCGCTGGTCGCCAAGATCGTCGGCGATCACGGGGGCATCATCGAATGCGAATCTCAGCCGCGCAAGACCACCTTTCGCGTGCTGATGCCGATGTATTCCACGTCGGTGAAACATGCCGATCAAAGCAGTCGCGACGGCTCTGCCGGGAAGTCGTCGCCTGCGTCACAGGGGGCAAAATGAGGATCAACGATGCCCGCAGGTAGCATTCTCGTAGCCGATGACGACACCGCCATCCGCACCGTTCTCAATCAGGCACTATCCCGCGCCGGTTACGAGGTGCGGCTGACCGGCAATGCCGCAACGCTGTGGCGCTGGGTCAGCCAGGGCGAGGGCGATCTCGTCATCACCGACGTGGTGATGCCGGACGAAAACGCCTTCGACCTGTTGCCGCGGATCAAGAAGATGCGGCCGAATCTGCCCGTCATCGTCATGAGCGCGCAGAACACGTTCATGACGGCGATCCGAGCCTCCGAGCGCGGGGCTTACGAATATCTGCCAAAGCCCTTCGACCTCAAGGAGCTGATCGCCATCGTCGGCCGCGCGCTCGCCGAGCCGAAGGAGCGGTCCTCGACGCCGGACGAAGACGCCGAGATGGAGGCGATCCCGCTGGTCGGCCGTTCGCCGGCGATGCAGGAAATCTACCGCGTGCTGGCGCGCCTGATGCAGACCGACCTCACCGTGATGATCACGGGCGAGTCCGGCACCGGCAAGGAGCTCGTGGCGCGCGCGCTGCACGATTACGGCAAGCGCCGCAACGGCCCGTTCGTCGCCGTCAACATGGCGGCGATCCCGCGCGATCTCATCGAGTCCGAACTGTTCGGCCACGAGCGCGGTGCCTTCACCGGCGCCAACACCCGCGCCTCCGGCCGGTTCGAGCAGGCCGAAGGCGGAACGCTGTTCCTGGATGAGATCGGCGACATGCCGATGGAGGCGCAGACCCGCCTGCTGCGCGTCCTGCAGCAGGGCGAATACACCACGGTCGGCGGCCGCACCCCGATCAAGACCGACGTGCGCATCGTCGCAGCCTCGAACAAGGACCTGCGCGTCCTGATCCAGCAGGGCCTGTTCCGCGAAGATCTGTTCTTCCGCCTCAATGTCGTCCCGCTGCGGCTGCCGCCCTTGCGCGAGCGCATCGAGGACCTGCCGGATCTGGTGCGTCACTTCTTCACGCTGGCCGAGAAGGACGGCCTGCCGCCGAAGAAGCTGGATGCGCTGGCGCTGGAGCGGCTGAAGCAGCACCGCTGGCCCGGCAACGTGCGCGAGCTGGAAAATCTCGCCCGGCGCCTCGCCGCGCTCTATCCGCAGGACGTGATCACGGCCTCCGTCATCGACGGCGAGCTCGCGCCCCCCTCGGTCAGTCCGGGCGCCGCGGTCCAGCAGGGCGTCGACAATCTCGGCGGCGCCGTGGAGGCGTATCTGTCCTCGCACTTCCAGGGCTTTCCGAACGGCGTGCCGCCGCCCGGCCTCTATCACCGCATCCTCAAGGAGATCGAGGTGCCGCTGCTCACGGCCGCGCTCGCCGCCACCCGCGGCAACCAGATCCGCGCCGCGGACCTGCTCGGTCTCAACCGCAACACGCTGCGGAAGAAGATCCGGGACCTCGACATCCAGGTGTATCGGAGCGGGGGCTGATCTCTCGAAGCGGACGGTGGCTCAGCTCCCCCTACCAAGGCGGAGCTGAGCCTGTCCGGATCGCGCTGGCCGTTGTGGCTGACGCGGTGGGCAGAATTCCTGATAGGACCCAAATGTTCCGCTGGCGCACTCAAATGGGTTCGTTCGGCCGCAACGCGCGGCATCACATCTACCTGACCAGTCGGCCGGATGCCGGCATCACGCTGGCGAGATTCACCGGGGCCTGCTGAAGGGCGACGCCGTTGACCAGGAGGTCGGCGGCGACGATTAGCAGGAGAACGGCCGAAACCATCGTCGCGAGAAAGATCCTATCCATCCAGATCAAGCGGAATGGCGGGAATCCGTTCCGTCTAACCGGCATGTGCTTGTGGATTGCGCCGCCCCACCGCGGGGAGCACGCCGCGGAATTGTCGCAATTCGGCAACAATGTGGTACGAATACATCAGTATCCGCCCGTCGCGGACCCGTTTTCAGCACCACCATTGCCGGAATGACCAGCGCAGAGACCTCGGCCGCACACTTTGACACGGCCCCAGCGGAAGAGCCCCGGCGTTGGTCGGTGCGGCGCTGGCTGGCACCCTTTGCCGTGGCGCTGGCACTGCTGTCGGCCTTCCTGACCTTCCTGGTCCTGACCGGTCTCACCAGGATCGAGCCGACGCCCGAAGTCGTCCGTACATTCTACCTGATCAATGCGGCCACGATCCTGCTGCTGGTCGGGATCATCATCCGCGAACTCTGGCAGCTGATCCTGGCGCGGCGGCGGGGCAGGGCG
This sequence comes from Bradyrhizobium forestalis, assembly GCF_002795245.1. GTDB lineage: Bacteria > Pseudomonadota > Alphaproteobacteria > Rhizobiales > Xanthobacteraceae > Bradyrhizobium > Bradyrhizobium forestalis. Next base: position 112,425 of record NZ_PGVG01000002.1, read on the forward strand.
GCGGCGCGTCTCCATGTCCAGATCGTCAGCCTGTTCTCGATCGTGGCGGTGCTGCCGGCGGTTCTGGTCGCCGTCGTCGCCAACGTCACCATCGAGCGCGGCCTCGACCGGCTCTTCTCCGGCCCGACCAAGGAGGTGATCCAGAACTCGCTGACGATCGCGCGAGCCTATATGCAGGACCACGCGCAGCTGATCCGTGGCGACATTATCGGCATGGCCAACGACATCGCCCATGCCCGGCCGCTCTACGACCAGGACCGCCGCTCGTTCCGCGAGATGCTCACCGCCAGTGCCAGCTCCCGCAATCTGCCGGGCGCGATGATCATCGACAAGAACACCAACATCCTGGAGTCGGCCGACACCGGCATGCGGCTCGCCTATTCGCCGCCGGCGCCGGACTTTCTCAGCAATGTCAACGAGAACGAGCCCGAGATCGCGGTGCTCCCCGATGCGAGCTTCGTCGCTGCGGTGATCCGCCTGCGCGCCTTCAACGACACCTTCCTCTATGTCGCCCGTCCGCTCGACCCGAACGTCGTCAACCAGCTCAAGCAGACCGAAGTCAGCGTCGCCGAATACGCCCAGATCGAGTCACGCCGGCTCGGCATCCAGGTCGCCTTCGCGCTGATGTTCGCGGTGATCGCGCTGACCATCTTGATGGCCTCGGTGCTGATCGGCCTCAACTTCGCCAATTCGCTGGTCTCGCCGATCCGGCGGCTGATGAACGCGGCACACACGGTCTCGACCGGCGACCTTCACGTGAAGGTGCCGGTGCACCAGTCGGAAGGCGACCTCGCGCAGCTTGGCGAGACCTTCAACAAGATGACGCAGGAATTGCGCAGCCAGCGCGACGAGCTCGTCAACGCCAGCGATCTCATCGACAGCCGCCGCCGCTTCATCGAAGCCGTGCTGTCCTCGGCGAGCGCCGGCATCATCGGCGTCGATGCGTCCGGCAGCGTCGGCATCCTGAACCGCTCCGCCGAGAAGCTGATCGGGCACTCCGAAGCGGAGACGCTCGGCCATCCGCTCTCCGACGTGCTGCCCGAGCTCGACGAGATGATGAAGGCGGCGCGGGAAGGCACCCAGCGCCTGGTGCAGGGCCAGATCACGATCACCCGCGACGGCGCCGAGCGCAATCTGTCCGTCCGCGTCAGTGCCGAGAAGAACCAGCCGCACGACAGCTACATCATCACGCTCGACGATATCACCGAGCTGGTCTCGGCCCAGCGCACCTCGGCCTGGGGCGACGTCGCGCGCCGCATCGCCCACGAGATCAAGAACCCGCTGACGCCGATCCAGCTCTCCGCCGAGCGCATCCGCCGCAAGTTCGGCAAGGACATCACCGAGGCCAAGGACAAGCAGATCTTCGACCAGTGCACCGACACCATCGTGCGCCAGGTCGACGATATCAGGCGCATGGTCGACGAGTTCTCGCGCTTTGCGCGGATGCCCAAGCCCGTGATGGAAGGCGAGGACGTCGCCGACACGGTGCGGCAGGCCGTATTCCTGATGAAGGTCGCCCATCCCGAGATCGACATCGAGGCCGAGTTCAAGCAGGATCCGCTGCGCGCCCAGTTCGACCGCCGGCTGATCTCGCAGGCGGTCACCAACATCGTCAAGAACGCCACCGAGGCGATCGAGCAGGTCCCGCCCGAGGAGCTCGGCAAAGGCCGCATCGACGTCGTGGTGTCGCGCGAGGGCGACGACGTGCTGATCGACGTCATCGACAACGGCATCGGCCTGCCCAAGGTCGCGCGCTCGCGCCTGCTCGAGCCGTACGTCACCACGCGCGCCAAGGGCACCGGGCTGGGCCTGGCCATCGTCGGCCGCGTGCTGGAAGACCATGGCGGGCGGATCGAGCTGAAGGACGCCTCCGACTTCCGTGAAGGCCAGCGCGGCGCCTGGATGCGGATGCGCTTTGCCGTCTCAGGGCAGCCCGCGAAGTCCGCGACAGCCGAGCAAACGCTTACGGAATCCGTCAAGAACCAGGAAACAAAAGAGCCGGCCGCCGGAACCAAAGAGCCGGCTGAAAAGACCAATGATTCAACCAAAATCGAAGCCTCAACAGGCAGCTGACAAGACAGGCGCGATCCATGGCAAGTGAAATTCTGATTGTCGATGATGAGGCCGATATTCGGGATCTCGTTGCGGGCATTCTCGAGGACGAGGGCTTCGTGACGCGGACCGCACGCGACAGCGATACGGCACTCGCCGAGATTGCCAATCGTCGGCCGCATCTGGTGTTCCTCGACATCTGGCTGCAGGGCTCCAAGCTCGACGGCTTGCAGCTCCTGGAGCAGGTCAAGAAGGACAATGCCGATCTGCCCGTCGTGATGATCTCCGGCCACGGCAACATCGAGACCGCGGTCGCCGCGATCAAGCGCGGCGCCTACGACTTCATCGAGAAGCCGTTCAAGGCCGACCGCCTCATCCTGGTCGCGACCCGAGCGCTGGAGAACTCGCGGCTCAAGCGCGAGGTCAAGGAGCTGAAGCAGCTCGCGCCGAGCGCCAGCCAGCTCGTCGGCCGCTCGCCCAGCATGAACCAGCTGCGCCAGACCATCGAGCGCGCGGCCAAGGCCAACAGCCGCATTCTGATCGTCGGCCCCGCCGGCGCCGGCAAGGAGCTGACCGCGCGCACGCTGCATGCCGCCTCGGGCCGGGCCGACGGTCCCTTCGTGGTGATCAATGCCGCCGCGATCACGCCCGAGCGCATGGAGCACGAGCTGTTCGGCGTCGAGCAGTCCAATGGCGAGCAGCCGCGCAAGGCCGGCGCGCTCGAGGAAGCCCATGGCGGCACGCTGTTCATCGACGAGATCGCGGACATGCCACGCGAGACCCAGAACAAGATCCTGCGCGTGCTGGTGGAGCAGTCGTTCCAGCGCGTCGGCGGCACGGCCAAGGTGCAGGTCGATGTACGCATCATCTCATCCACCGCGCGCAATCTCGAAGAGGAGATCGCGGCCGGCCATTTCCGCGAGGACCTCTACCACCGGCTCTCGGTGGTGCCGATCCGCGTGCCCGCGCTGTCGGAGCGGCGCGAGGACATTCCGGAATTGATCGACTATTTCATGGAGCAGATCTCGGCCGGCAGCGGCCTGCCCAAGCGCCAGATCGGGCAGGACGCGATGGCGGTGCTGCAATCGCATGTCTGGCCCGGCAACGTGCGCCAGCTCCGCAATAACGTTGAAAGAGTCATGATTCTGGCGGCCGGCGGGCCAGAGGTGATCATCACCGCCGACATGTTGCCGCAGGACGTCGGCTCGATGGTGCCGGCGATGCCGACCAGCAACAATGGCGAGCACATCATGGGCCTGCCGCTGCGCGAAGCGCGCGAGGTGTTCGAGCGCGACTATTTGATTGCACAGATCAGCCGTTTCTCAGGAAATATTTCTCGAACGGCCGAGTTCGTTGGCATGGAACGTTCGGCTCTGCATCGGAAGCTAAAGGCGCTCGGCGTCGGCTAAGGCCGACGTCGCAGTCGCCCTCGGCAATAGGCGAGGAAAATCATCGATTTCCGTAGTTTTTCGGGGCAATAGGGCGTCGGCTGCCGCGTGAAGCGGCTTGCCTAATATCCCGACCTGTCCTCTAATCGAACCGCTGTTCCTTCCGAGGGGGATCTCATGAGGAACGGCAACCGGAGGAGGCCCCGAACTCGACAAAGAGGGCCGCATCCGGCGCAATAAAAAGAAACTCAAAGCGAGAAAAAAACAATGGCGGCAGACCGCGCACAAAACCTACAGGACACCTTCCTTAATCACGTTCGCAAAACCAAGACGCCACTGACGATCTTTCTGGTCAACGGAGTGAAGCTCCAGGGCATCGTGACCTGGTTCGACAATTTCTGTTTGCTGCTTCGGCGCGACGGTCACTCGCAGCTTGTCTACAAGCATGCGATCTCGACCATCATGCCGGGCGCTCCGATTCAGCTGTTCGAAGGCGGCGAGGACCAGCCGGCTTGAGAGTGATCTGATTGGAACCCCGGAATTTCGACGGGGATGCCGACCGTCCGCGGTCGGCAGGGGCTACGCAGACGGGGCGGGGGCTTGTCATCGGCCCCTATTTGCGATTGCGCACGGGCAGTGCCGACGCGCAATCGGAAGGCTATGTCCTGCGTGACGTTGAGGCCCGGCTCGACGAGGCCGCGGGCCTCGCGCGTGCGATCGATCTCGTGATTGCCGACGCCATCGTCGCTCCGGTCAGCCAGATCCGGCCCGCGACCTATATCGGCAAGGGCAAGGTCGAGGAGATCGCCGGGCTGATCAAGAGCCTGGAGGTTGAGCTCGTGGTGATGGATTGCGCGCTGGCGCCGATCCAGCAGCGCAATCTCGAGAAGGAATGGCAAGCCAAGGTGCTCGACCGCACCGGGCTCATTCTGGAAATCTTCGGCCGGCGCGCCAAGACCAGGGAGGGTGCGCTCCAGGTCGAGCTTGCGCATCTCAACTACCAGCGCTCGCGCCTGGTGCGCTCCTGGACCCATCTCGAACGCCAGCGCGGCGGTTTCGGCTTCATGGGCGGTCCCGGCGAGACGCAGATCGAAGCGGACCGCCGCCTGATTCAGGAGCGCATCTCCAAGCTCGAGAGCGAATTGAAGAAGGTGCAGGCGACGCGGCGTCTACATCGCGCCGGCCGCCAGCGCGTGCCGTATCGCGTCGTCGCGCTGGTCGGCTACACCAATGCCGGCAAGTCGACGCTGTTCAATCGCCTGACCCGCGCCGACGTGCAGGCGGCCGACATGCTGTTCGCGACGCTCGATCCCACTTTGCGCGCACTCAACCTGCCGCATGGCGGCAAGGCGATGCTGTCCGACACCGTCGGCTTCATCTCCAATCTGCCGACGCAACTCGTCGCCGCGTTCCGCGCTACGCTGGAGGAGGTGCTGGAGGCCGACGTCATCCTGCATGTGCGCGATATCTCGCACGAAGACGCCGAGGCGCAGCAGAGCGACGTCGACGCGGTGCTGCGCCAGCTCGGCATCAACCCCGACGATTCCGGCCGCATCATCGAAGTCTGGAACAAGATCGACCGTTTCGACCCCGAGCAACGCGAAGAGCTGCTCAATATCGCCGCGCGCAGGCCGGAGGATCATCCGGCGATGCTGGTGTCCGCCGCATCAGGCGAGGGAATCGATGCTCTGCTCGCCGCGATCGAGCAGCGCCTGGCCGCCAAGCGCACCACGCTCGATCTCTCCATCGACGCCGCCGACGGCGCCGGCATCTCCTGGCTGCACCGCAATGCCGAGGTGCTGGCCAAGGAGCTGCACGACGGCCGCTTCGACATGACGGTGCGGGTGGACGAGACCAAGCGGGATATCGTGATGTCCAGGTTCGATGCGGTGCCGCGTCTGTCGGCTTAGGCAGCAGAGATCCGGCAAAACGGAGTGATGATGTCCGCAGGCGTGATCCGCACCATCTTGCAGGACTTCCATGGTCAGATTGAGCACGGATCGGGGGCAACAACGGAAGAGATTGCCGATTGCGAGCGCCAGCTCGGCGTTCGTTTTGCCGGAAGCTTTGCCGATTACCTGCAATCGTATGGCTGGCTAAGCGTTGGTACGAACGAGATTTACGGCCTCGGCGCAGAGATTGGGTTGTGGCGCCGGCTCAAAGAAATGACGCTGAGCGAGCGAACGGAGATGTACCCTCCGCTGCCGTCATACCTCGTTGCCTTTTACAATGACGGTTTTGGCAACCAGCACTGTCTCGATACCCGCTACGTTGTTGATGGCGAGCAGCGCATCGTTTTCTGGAACCACGAGGCAGGTCCGGATCAAACCCCGAAATTCATCGCCGGCTCATTCGCAGACTGGCTCCGCCAGCTAATTGCGGCGGAGTAGGAGAGCGGGTAGCAGATCAGGGGTTCACTCGGCCAGGTCGAGGCTCATGAACTGGTTGTGCGGGCTCGCCTGGTAGTCCGCGAACGGCTCGCAGGATACGAAGCCGACGCTGCGGTAAAGCGCAACGGCGGGAACGTGCAGCGGCGCCGTGCCGGTCTCGAGGCTGAGACGCGAATAGCCTCGCTTGCGGGCTTCGGCAATGATGTGGAGCAGGATAACGCGACCGACCCCGGTCCCACGCGCGGCCGGCGCGGCGCGCATCGACTTTACTTCGCCCAGTGCCTCATCCAGCTGCTTCAGGGCACCGAAGCCAGCCAGCACGTCGCCGTGCCAAACCGTCCAGAACGTCACAGACGGAGCGGAAAGACCGCTCGCATCCAGCGCCTGCGCGTGCTCACCCATGACGCTGCGGAGCTCCTCCAGATGATGTGCAAGCAGATCGGCGACGTGCGGCGCCTTGGGATCGTCCTGTCTGATTTCCACTTCGTGCCCTCGTCACTGAATGTATCTCTTAGAAAGCATCGTAGCCCGCATCGCACTTTCCACATAAACCGCTGTCGTCCCGGACCAGCGCAGCGAAGCGCATAGCCACAGGACACCGTTTGGCGAAGACCTGTGGTTGCCAGCTCGCGCCACACTTCTCCCTGGGGCTATGGGTCCCGGATCTGCGCGCGCTTGAGGCGCGCTTGTCCGGGATGACGGCGGAATTAGCGGCGGGCTTCCTTGCGTCCTTCTGACACCGGCGTCTCATCACCCTTCGCCGCATTCCACAGCGCGTCCATCTCCGCAAGTGACGCCTGCCCAAGCGTCCGCCCCTGCGCCTCCAGCGCGCGCTCGATGAACGCAAAGCGCCGCTCGAATTTTGCGTTAGTCGCACGCAGGGCGGCTTCCGGATCGGCATCGACATGGCGGGCGAGGTTGACGAGGGCGAACATCAGGTCGCCGGTCTCTTCCGCAATCTCCTGCTTGTCGTTGCGATCGAGTGCCGCCTCGATCTCGTCGGCCTCCTCGCGGATCTTTTGCAGCACCGCGCGTGGGTCGTTCCAGTCGAAGCCGACGGTGGAGGCCTTGCGCTGCAGCTCCATGGCGCGCGTCAAAGCGGGCTGGCCGGCCTTCACGCCCGACAGCAGCGATTTGTGCGCCGGCAAATCTTCCGGCGGCCGGCGCGCGGCGCGCTCGGCCTTCTCCTCGGCCTTGATACGATCCCAGACCTCCTTGACGTGGGAGGAGGCGAGGTTGCCGTCCTTGTCGGCGAAGACGTGGGGATGGCGGCGGATCATTTTTCGCGTGATGGCCTCGACCACGCCACCAAAGTCAAACGCGTTCTGCTCCGACGCCATCTGGGCGTGGAACACGACCTGGAGCAGCAGGTCGCCGAGTTCCTCGCGCAGATCATCGAGATCGCCACGGGTGATGGCATCGACCACCTCGTAGGCTTCCTCGATCGTGTAGGGCGCGATGGTCGCAAAATTCTGCTCGAGGTCCCAGGGGCAGCCGGTCACCGGCGTGCGCAGCGCCGCCATGATCTCGATCAGGCGGGAAATGTCGCGGGAAGGGGTCATTGCGGGGCAGTCTCCTAGGGTCAAAAGCCTTATGCCAAAAGCTGGCCGCCGTTCCCAGCGGGGCGCTGCGGAACAGACCGATTTCCACCAATTGGCGGGCAGGTCGCGCAGTGCTAAAGCGCGGGCCATGAGTGACGCATTTTCCCCCGAAACCGCGCTGGTGCTGTTCTCCGGCGGCCAGGATTCCACCACCTGCCTCGCCTGGGCGCTGAGCCGCTTCGCGCGGGTGGAGACGCTGGGGTTCGACTACGGCCAGCGCCATGCCATCGAGCTCGCCTGCCGCGACCGCCTGCTCGACGGCATCAAGGGGCTGCGCGCGGATTGGGCCGCGAAACTCGGCGAGAGCCACACGCTGTCGATCCCGACGCTCGCGGCCGTGTCCGAGACCGCGCTGACGCGCGATGTCGCGATCGCGATGGGCGCGGATGGGCTGCCCAACACCTTCGTGCCCGGCCGCAACCTCGTGTTCCTGACCTTCGCCGCGGCGCTGGCCTATCGGCGCGGCATCACCCACATCGTCGGCGGCATGTGCGAGACCGACTATTCCGGCTATCCCGATTGCCGCGATGAGACCATCCGCGCCATGCAGACGGCGCTTTCGCTCGGCATGGCGAGGCCCTTCGAGCTGCATACGCCGCTGATGTGGATCGACAAGGCCGCGACCTGGCGACTGGCGCATGATCTCGGCGGCGAGGGGCTGGTCGATCTCATCCGCGAGCAGTCGCACACCTGCTATCTCGGCGAACGCGGCGCGCAGCATGATTGGGGTTATGGCTGCGGCGAGTGCCCGGCGTGCAGCCTGCGGGCGAAGGGGTGGCGGGAGTATGTGGCGGGAAGGTAGTGCTACAAGTTCGATGTCATCGCCCGCGCAGGCGGGCGATCCAGTATCCCAGAGACCGTGCTTGAGCCGAGAGGCCGCGGCGGACTGGATTCCCCGCCTTCGCGGGGAATGACAGCGGTGGGCTTGGCACTAGCGCGCCAATTACCGAGCTAGCCAAAATCCTCTTCCCGCAGCTCGATCGGCTTGCCGTGCGGCGTCCTGTCCGCCGCGTGGTCCCAGGCGTCGCGGTAGCGGTGCAGGGTCTCCATCGAGGCGACGCCTTTCCGCGCGACGAGGCCTTCCAGCGTGGCGAGCCAGTGCAGGTAATAGGTCTCGCCGGTGTCTGGGTCGCCGGCGGCCTGCGCGCGCTTGATCTCGTCGGCGAGCGCTGCGGCCCATTCGGGCCAGGTGAACACGCCGTGCTCGTGCAGGGTCAAGGCCATCGCGAAGGCATGCGCCTCCCAGGGTGCGCGGAACACCGGGCCGTCGTCATCGCGCGGAATGCTCGGGATCGCCGCCGTCGCCGCGGCGGCAAGCGCGCTGCTCATCACGCCGGCTCCAGGTAGGGCTCGAACGCGTCGATCGACACCTTCAGCGTGGGATCACCATCCTCGCCCCAGAGATCGCGGCCTTCGAACACCACGGTGTAGAGCCATTGCGGATTCTCGCCGCGCTCCATCGCCGCCGAATCCGGAAACACGTGGCAGCCATGGTTCAGCTCGACCACGCCGACATGGCCGCGCACGTAACGTGGCAGCCTTGTGTGCGTCGCCGGATGCATGTTCTTGGCGCGCACCCGATCGCCGATGTTGAACTTCGCCGGAGCCGGGGCAGGGCGGTCAAACTTGCCGCGCACCATCACACGCTCGACATTGGCGAGGTCGAACTTGCCGCGCTTGAGCGCCTTTGCCGGCTGCATCGCATGGCCGGCGGCGACTTCCTCCCGAGTGAGGTAGCCCTTGTCGATCAGCATCTCCTCCAGGCCGAGAAACCATTTCTTGTAATAGGAGCTCGCCAGATACACGTGCGGCGGCAAGGTCTCGCGATAGAAGCGCGAGGTGTCGATGTTGAAAGCGCCGGCCGCGCCCATCGCGCGCACCATGGCGAGGACACGCGCTTCCCAATCGGCGTGAAACATCGGCTCGTTCGGCTCGGGCTCGACCTTGCCGAACCCGTCCATGCCGCCCATGTCGTGCACGCCGTTCATGACGGCGCTCCCGGCGTCTTGGGGAATCCGGTCCCGATCATGGAATCGCGGGTGACGAGCTCGGCGAGCTGCTCCTCGCTCCAGCCCTCGGTGCCCGCGGGACGCATCGGCAGCACCAGGAAGCGCGTCTCGGCGGTGGAGTCCCAGACACGGATCTCCATGTCCTTCGGCAGGCTGACGTCGAAATCGGCGAGCACGCCGCGCGGATCCTTCACCGCGCGCGAGCGATAAGGCGCGGCCTTGTACCAGACCGGCGGCAGCCCCAGCATTTCCCAGGGGTAGCAGGAGCACAGCGTGCACACGACCATGTTGTGTCGCTGCGGCGTGTTCTCGACCACGACGAGATGATCGCCGACGCGGCTAACATGGCCGAGCTTACTGATCGCCTTGCTGCCGTCCTCCAGCAGCGCCTTCTTGAACGCCGGATCGGTCCAGGCCTTGGCGACGACGCGCGCGCCGTTGTGCGGGCCGATCTTGGTCTCGTAGGCCTGGATGATGGCGTCGAGCGCGGCCGGCTCGACATAGCCTTTTTCGGTCAGGATCGTCTCGAGCGCGCGCACGCGCAGCTCGGTCTCGGACAGCTCGGAATGGTCGTGATCGTGGTGATGGTCGTGATCGTGGCTCATGGCGGCAAACATAGGCGCAACGGTCGGTTTCTGTCGAGCGTTCGTTGCAGTGCAATCCGGCCACGTGTTCGTGACGGCGTTTGTACGCTAGCATCTGTACCGGTGGCCTGACGAAATCGTCTTCAAGACGGCAATGAACTGGCCATTGATCGCCTCACGGACAATCCGTATACGCCGATCAGGGACAAAACTGGCTGTGCCCACGGGCCGCACATGCGACGACAATTCGAGGGGGAGGGCCCATGGCCGCTGGTTCGCAGGCGCCTGAAGCAAGAGGGTTTCGCTGGAAGCTGGTCGCGCCGCTTGTGGTGTGGCTGGCCATCTATCTGTGGCCGGTGCCATCAGGGCTCAACGTCAATCAGTGGCACTATTTCGCCGTATTCGCGGCCGTCATCACCGGGCTCATCCTGGAATCGATGCCGGTCGGCGCGGTCGGCTTTATCGGCCTGACGGTCGCCGGCGTCGCCGGCTATATCGACGCGGATCCCGGAAAGTCGCTGCGCTGGATGCTGGCGGGCTTTGCCGAGAGCACGGTGTGGCTGATCGTCGGCGCCTTCGTGTTCTCGATCGGCTATCGCAAGAGCCAACTCGGCCGGCGCATCGCACTGGTGCTGGTGCAGCGGCTCGGCCGCAACACGCTCGGCCTCGGCTATGCGGTGGCGATGTCGGATTTCCTGCTCGCGCCAGCGACGCCCTCGAACACCGCACGCAGCGGCGGCATCGTCTATCCCATCATCAGCAACATCCCGCGCATCTATGGCTCCGAGCCGGGGCCGACCGCCGGCAGGATCGGCACCTACGTGATGTGGACCGCGTTCGCCGCGACTGCGGTCACGAGCTCACTGTTCTTCACCGCGCTCGCGCCCAATGCGGCGGCGCTGGCGATCGCCAAGAAGACCGTCGGGGTCGAGGTCAGCTGGGGCCAGTGGTTCCTAGGCTTTGCGCCGCTCGGCATCCTCCTGATGGTTCTCGTTCCGCTGCTCAGTTACCTGGTTTGCCGTCCCGAGGTGAAGCGCAGCCCGGAGATCTCCGAATGGGCGGCGAAGGAGCTGACGGCCATGGGGCCGATGTCGCGCAACGAGTGGATCATGCTCGGCCTGATCGTGCTCGCAATGTTCCTGTGGATCGCGGGGTCCAGCCCCGACATCCACGTGCCCGTGCTCGGCTCGAACTTCGTCAACGCCACCACGGTCGTCTTCATCGTGATCTCCTTGATGCTGGTCACCGGCGTGATCGAATTCGCCGACATCGTCAGCGAGAAGAGCGCCTGGGAGGTGTTCTTCTATTTCACCTCGCTCTTGACGCTGGCCTCGGGCCTCAACGAGATCGGCTTCATCAAATGGTTCGCGACCGAGTACGCCAAGCCGCTCGCGGGGCTGTCGCCGTCGACCGCGATGCTGCTGCTGGTCGCGCTGTTCTTCTGGATCCACTATTTCTTCTCGAGCATCACCTCGCATGCCGCCGCGGTGCTGCCGGTGGTGCTCGCGGTCGGCTCGGGCATTGCCGACCTGCCGGTCACGACGCTTGCCATGCTCTGCATGTATTCGCTCGGCCTAATGGGCGTGATCTCGCCCTACGCCACCGGACCTGCGCCGATGTATTTCGGCAGCGGCTATATCGGGAAGGGGCAGTTCTGGGCCTTTGGGCTGATCTTCGGGCTGCTCTATTTCGCGGGGCTCCTGCTGATCGTGCTGCCCTGGTTGAAGGTCTCCTGAGCCAGGCTGGAGGCTGATACCCGACGAAGGAATATTCTTCTCCGGGAACGGATCGGGAAATCTTCGTCCAACTCCTGCCAAATATCTGAAATTGCAAGAAAGACGGGAAAAGGCGATGGTGCGTGCTGCGGTGCAGCGCGTTCGTTCCGGATCCTCACCGCTGTCTCTCTCCCCGTCGCTCGATGCGACCTGGTTCCCATGTGCCCCCCGGGGCGCGGGAACGCGAACTATTGTGCATGAAGGCCGCCTCCATGAATGCCCATCAATCGCTCGCCATCGGACAGCCGATCGCCAAGCTGGAAGCGATTTCACCCGCCGCGGCTGAGGCGGATGCCATGGTGCGTTTCGAGCGCCTCTCAAAGACCTATCCGGCCTATCGCGGCAAGCCCGGCGTCAACGCGCTGCAAAGCATCGACTTCGCGATTCCGCGCGGTTCCATCACCGGTGTGATCGGCCGCTCCGGCGCCGGCAAGTCGAGCCTGGTGCGACTGATCAATGGGCTGGAGAAGCCGACCACGGGCCGCGTGATGGTCGACAACAAAGACATCTCGGCACTGACTGGCCGCGAGCTTCGGCTGGCGCAGCGCTCGATCGGCATGATCTTCCAGCACTTCAACCTGCTGTCGTCGCGCACCGCGGCCGACAACATCGCGCTGCCGCTCGAGATCGCCGGCTGGACCAAGGCGGACATCAAGGCGCGTGTCGCCGAGCTGCTGGCGCTGGTCGGTATCGCCGACAAGCACGATCGCTATCCGTCAGAGCTCTCCGGCGGCCAGAAGCAGCGGGTCGGCATCGCGCGGGCGCTGGCGACGCGGCCGAGCGTGCTGCTGTCGGACGAGGCGACCTCGGCGCTCGATCCGCAAACCACGCGCGCGATCCTCGATCTGCTCGCCAACATCAACCGCGAGCTCGGGGTGACCATCGTGCTGATCACCCACGAAATGTCCGTGGTGCGCCAGCTCGCCAAGGAAGTCGTGGTGTTGGATGCCGGCCATGTCGTGGAGAGCGGTCATGTCGCCGACATCTTCACCCACCCGAAGCATCCGATCACGCAGTCCTTCCTGGCCGAGGTGATCGGCGACAGCTTGCCGGTCTCGCTTGCGAGCCGGATCGTTTCAGAGCCGTCCGCGGGCGGACAGGCCGTGATCCGCGTCCAGGTGCGTGGGGCAGGGGCCGGCGACACGGTGGTGGCCCGGCTCGCCCGCGAGCTTGGCCTCGACGTCGCGTTGCTGTCGGCCCGCATCGACGAGATCGGCGGCCGGCATGTGGGTTCGCTCGTTCTCGGTGTACCCGGCAGCGAGGACATGCAGGCGCGGGTTCTCGCCTGGCTCTCTCAATATCAATTCTCGGCGGAGCGCATCGGCTATGTCGCCTGAACTCATCAACCTGATCATCCAGGCCACCTTTGAGAGCCTGTACATGGTCGGCATCGCGGCGCTGCTCGGCACCGCCTTCGGCCTGCCGCTCGGCGTCTTCCTTGCCACCAGCCGGAAGGGGGAGCTGTTCGCGGCGCCGCTCGTCAATCGCGTGCTCGGCATCATCGTCAATGCGACGCGGTCGACGCCCTTCATCATCCTGGTCGTCGCCATCATCCCGTTCACGCGCCTCATTGCCGGCACCTCGATCGGATCGACCGCTGCGATCGTGCCGCTGACCATCGCCTCGACGCCGTTCATCGCGCGCTTGGTCGAAGCTGCGATCCGCGAGGTGGATGGCGGTCTGATCGAGACAGCGTCGTCGTTCGGGGCCTCGCCGATGCAGATCGTGCTGAAGGTGCTGATCCCCGAGGCGCTGCCGGGTCTGCTGCTGGCGCTGACGCTCGCTGTCGTCAGTCTGCTCGGCTACTCCGCGATGGTCGGCGCGGTCGGCGGCGGGGGCTTAGGCGATCTCGGCATCCGCTACGGCTACCAGCGCTTCATGCCGGAGATGATGCTGGCCGTCGTGGTCGTGCTGATCGCGCTGGTCCAGCTCGTCCAGAGCGCCGGCGATTATCTGGCGCGCCGGGTCAATCGCCGGCTGCGGCATCGCTGACCCGTTTCCAGATGTTGCCGACAGGCAGTTGTGTTTTTGCCTGTCTGGAAACATTCCAAACTCCGAAGCACGCCTGAGCGCATTCGCCGCACGCGCTGCGCACACGTCTGGAGAGATTCTAACGTCGTTCCTATCGCACTCGGAAACCGCCTGAGTTAGGGCGGGGCATCAAAAACGATACCGGCGAAGCCGGCAGTGCGTGGGGCCTCGAAAGACGTGACCGACTTCCAATTTTCTTCGCGTGGCGACACGCGTCGTCGACAGATTCAGGTGTTTTTCCTCGGGGCGGTCAGCACATTCTCCCTCGTCGTTCCCTTCGGTTCCGTGGAGGCGCAGACGCAAATTCCTGAAGTCACCGTGGAAGCGCCGGCGCAGCGCGCCCGTCCGGCGGCGATTGCTTCGTCGCGAAGGGCGGCAGCGACACGCACCGCCCGCGCCAATCGTCGCGCCCCGGCGCAGCAGGCCACGCCGAATCAGTCGGCATCATCGAATGGCACCACGGGCGAACGCGCCAATGGTCCGGTGCGCGGTTTCGTCGCGACGCGGAGCGGCACCGCCACCAAGACCGATACGCCGCTGATCGAAACGCCGCAGTCGGTATCCGTCATCACCACCGATCAGATCAGGAACCAGGGCGCGGTCTCGATCGGCGAGGCCCTGCGCTACACCGCCGGGGTCAGCGGCGACGTCAATGGCGGCTCGGACACCCGCTTCGGCGGCCTCCAGATCCGCGGCTTCGACATGACCATGCCGGGCCTTTACGTCGACGGCTTGCGGATTCCCTCCAGCAACTACGTGCACTTCAATGGCCTCGATCCCTATGGTGCCGAGCGCATCGAGGTACTCAAGGGCCCGTCCTCTGCCATGTATGGCGGCAGCGGCACCGGCGGCATCCTCAACTACGTGACCAAGCTGCCGACCGCGCAGCAGTTCGGCGAGGTGTCGATCTCCGGTGGCAGCTTCAACCGCTATCAGGGCCAGTTCGACATGGGCGGCCCTGCCAACAAGGAAGGCACCGTGCTGTGGCGCCTGACCGGCGTCGTGCGCGACGGCGAGACCCAGGTCGACTTCAGCAAGGACAATCGCGTCTTCATCGCGCCCGCCGTCACCTTCAAGCCGAACGAGGACACCACAATCACCTTGCTCGCCAACTACCAGAAGGACCGGGCAGGGTGGGGCCTCCAGTTCCTGCCGGCCTCGGGTACGGTGTGGCCGAACAACGGCCGCACCATCCCGGTCTCGTTCTTCGCGGGCGTGCCGAGCTTCGACGCGTTCAATACCGAGATCGCGACCGCCGGCTACCAGCTCTCGCACGATTTCACCGACTACCTCACGTTCCGCCAGAACCTGCGCTATGCCTACCAGCACAACGAGGAAAAGGTGTTTTACGGCGGCGGTTATACCGACGAAGCCGCGGGACAGCTCGCGCGCTATGGCAGCTACAGCAACTCCTACATCAACTCCTTCGCGGTGGATAACCAGCTCCAGGGCAAGTTCAACACCGGCATTCTCAGCCACACCACGCTGGTTGGCATCGACTACCGCAACACCAGGTTTCGCGACACCGCCTTCGGCGTCACGACGTCGGCGCCCGAGATCAACGTCTTCAATCCGGTCTACAGCTACGACTGGACCATCGGCGGCATGAACGACAACACCGGCGTCAAGCAGTCGCAGGTGGGTCTCTATGCGCAGGATCAGATCAAGCTCGGCCGGCTCTCATTCCAGCTCGGCGGCCGCCAGGATTTCGTGACGACGCAGGTCGACAACGGCATCGCCAACACCACGGTCGCGAAGGACGCCTCGGCTTTCACCGGCCGCGCCGCCGTGATGTACAATTTCGACAATGGCGTCGCGCCCTATTTCAGCTACTCGGAATCGTTCCTGCCGGTGCTCGCGACCGGTTTTGGCGGACAGATGCTCAATCCCGAGACCGGCGTCCAGTACGAGGTCGGCGTCAAGTACCAGCCGCTCGGCTGGAACGCGCTGTTCACCTTCGCCGCGTTCGACCTGACGCGCGACAACGTCGTCACCTACGTGCCTGCGGCCACCTTTGCCGAACAGACCGGGCAGGTGAAGTCGCGCGGCATCGAGCTCGAAGGCACAATGTCGCTCGCCGACGGCTGGAACCTGCGCGCGGCCTATGCCTATGTCGACGCCATGGTCACGCAGGATCCGGTGAATGTCGGCAAGGCGCCGGTCACCGTGCCGCTCAACCGCGCCTCGCTGTGGAGCGACTATACGCTGCAGAACGGGCCGCTCGCCGGCCTGCAGTTCGGCGGCGGCATCCGCTATGTCGGCGCGACCTGGGGCGACGACGCCAACACCTTCAAGGTGGGCGCCTCGACCGTGCTGGATGCGCTCTTGGCCTACACCCATGACAATTGGCGGCTGTCGCTGAACGTGACCAACCTTGCCGACACGCGCTATGTCGCTGCCTGCTACAGCCTGGCGGGCTGTTTCTATGCCGAGGGGCGCAAGGCGATCGGCAAGCTGACCTATCGCTGGTGAGTTCGAACGGAAGACGGTCCGGCACTGGGGGGCCGGATCCGCTGGATGAGAGTGGAAGACGATGAGAGCGATATTCGGCAGGCTGCATCGCTGGGCGGGACTGCTCACGGCCGGATTCCTGTTCTTCTCCGGCATCACCGGCGCGATCATCTCCTGGGATCACGAGATCGACGACGTCCTGAACAGCCATCTGTTCGACGTCAGCAGCAAGGGGCCGGCGATTCCCTCGATCGAGCTCGCCAAGATGATCGAGCAGCGCGATCCCCGTGCGCGCGTCGTTTATCTCTTCATGACGCCGGAGCAGGGCCACTCGCTGTGGTTCTTCGTCATGCCGCGGATCGATCCCGCAACCGGCAAGCGTTACCCGCTCGACTACAATCAGGTCTTCCTCGATCCCAACACCGGTGCGGAGTTAGGCCGGCGCTATTGGGGCGCAGTGTGGCCCGTCACGCGCGAGAACTTCGTCTCGTTCCTTTACAAGCTGCACTACACGATGCACATCCCCGAATTCTGGGGTAGCGACCGCTGGGGCATGCGCGTGCTCGGCATCATCGCCATCATCTGGACCATCGATTGCTTCGTCGGCTTCTACCTGACGCTGCCCTCGCGCCGGCGCGCCAAAGCGGCGCGGGCGCCCGCCGTCACGCGCCAGCTCGAGCGTGGCTTCTGGGCGCGCTGGGCGCCGGCCTGGACCATCAAGACCTCGGGCAGCGCTTACCGGATCAATTTCGACATCCATCGCGCCTTCAGCCTCTGGACCTGGAGCGTGCTGTTCATCATCGCCTTCACGGCGTTCTCGCTGAACCTCTATTTCGAGGTGTTCTCACCGCTGATGAAGATGGTGTCGAATTACACGCCGACGCCTTATGAGCAGCGGCCGTATCGCGATCTCGACGATCCCATCGAGCCCAAGGTCACCTTCGCCGACATTGCCGCGCGCGCTGCCGCGGACGGCAAGGCGCGCGGGTGGTCCACCCCGGTCGGTTCGATCAATTACGGCCCGGCCCATGGCGTCTATGCCGCCGCCTTCTTCCACCCCGGCGACGACCACGGCGCCGGCGGCGTCGGCCCGGCTCAGCTCTATTACGACAGCGAGGACGGCCGCCCCATTGGCGAGCGGCTGCCCTGGGTCGGCACCGCCGCGGACATCTTCGTGCAGGCGCAGTTTCCGCTGCATTCGGGCCGCATCGTCGGATTGTTCGGACGGATCCTGATCTCGGTCATGGGGCTCGTGGTGGCCGCGCTCTCGGTCACCGGCGTCGTGATCTGGTGGCGCAAGCGCCGCGCCCGCGTCCGCGTGCGCGAGACCGCCGCGATGCGCCTGACCCGGCAGCAACTCACGCCGGCAGAGTAGGGCACCCGCATTCAAGGGATGAACCTTCGCCCCCGGCGCCGGCACAAAGACTGGAGATCGCTCCCAGTCTTCCGGAATTGCAATGAGATCGCTCGCCTTGCTCTGCCTGCTCGTCTTCGGGTCCTGCGCACATGCGGCCGCGCCCGAGCAGCACTATCTCGACCTGCGCGACCGCTACATCGTCAAATTCTCGAAGGCCAAGGAGAGCGAGGATACCTCGAAGCAGCATGACGCGGCACTCAGGGAGCTCGCCGCCGCGCTGCGCACGCTGGTGGGCCCGGTCACGATCAAGGGGCTTCCGGCCGACGGCAAGTCGAACGTCGATACGCTGTTCAAGGACGACGTCGGCTTTGGTCATCTCGACGGCCTCGGTTTCGCCACCGAAGGTGACAAGCTGCAAGCGGTGGTGACCACGACCGGGTTGCTCAAGCACTGGCTTGCCGAGCACCGCGAGGACGGCATGCCACAGGAGATCGGCGCGGCGCTCAGGTCGGACCGCTTCTACTACTACGCCATTCAGGACGCCGCCTTCGCGAAATATGCGGACCTGCCGGTCACCAAGCCCGCCGGCGCGAGCGCCTCGGCCGCGGTGCTCGGCGTGCGTGGCAATGGCGGCCTCAAGGGGCCGCCGAGCGAGATTGGCGTGGTTGCGATCCAGGGCGACAAGGTCTTCTATCTTGCCGCAACCGACGCCGTGAAGACGGCCGAAATCCCGGCCTGCGAGAAGGTCTGGAAGCAGATGATGGCCAGGAAGACCCCGCAGGACGCCATGGCCCGCGAAGACCAGGCGATGGACGCCTACACCAAGTGCTTTGCCAGGGAAGCGCCGAGCCAGAGCTGGTTCGCGGCTGCCGTCAAGAAGGCACAGAGCCAGCTGGATCTGCTGCCGCTGCGCTAAAGCGCGATGAAATGAGGCTTTGATCGCGCAACGACGGAGGTGCGCTCCCTCTCCCGCTTGCGGGAGAGGGGTGGGGAGAGGGTGCTTCCGCAATGGGACAATCCCCAAGAGGAGAAAGCCCTCACCCGGCGCTTCGCCATAGCCGAGGCTTTGCCTCGGCGTTTCTTAAGATGACGGCCGCCGGAGGCGGCCTACGCCTCTTCCGCAAGCAGGAGAGGTGAACGAGCCGCGACAATCGATTCAACCTAAAGCCATTTCGCGCTAGGGTCTGTACCGGGCCGGGTGGCGTCAGCCAAGTGAAGACCAATTTCACGACGAAATCACGCTCGAACAATTACGAAAGCACGGTGCCGCCAGATCAGCCAGCGCGGCATCGACGCAGGGCTCCTGCACGCCCTATAAAGGATCTTTCGCCTTGCAACTTTATCGCTAGTTTTTCCAGGGAGCAATCATCCCCCGTGTTGCAATCGATGGCCGTCGATTTGGGAGCATAAGCGGCGATGACACCACAGATCGAGTACGTTCTCGGCGCCACGGTCCTGTCGATCGCGCTTGGTCTGCTGATCGGCTTTGCCTACGCGCGCGGTTACCGCGGGATGTTGCTCTCGGCCTCGTTCGTTCACGCCTGCGTCGTCATTGTGCCGCTGACAGCGTTGGTGATGCACACGATCCGCTCGGCCACGGCGTTCGACAACGCCAACCGGGCCATGGGCGAGGGGTTTGCCTTCGCGTTGATCGGTCTTCTGGGCCTCATCCGATTCCGAACGATCGTCCGCGACACGCGAGAGTTCACCTTCGTCTTCATATCGATCGTGACAGGCGTTGGCATCGGAGGCGGCCAGTTCGTTCTGACCGCCGGCGGATGCGTATTCGTGCTGATCCTCCTGATCGTTTTGGAGCGCATAAAGTTCGGCACACCGCGCGCGCCCTCGCTGCGCGTCAGGGCGACGGGCGCCGAAGATGCATTCGCACAGTATGAAACCGCCCTGAGACGCGTTGCCGAACGGGTCAATTCCGTGTCCTTGCGGCACACAGCCGATGGCGGCACGACCTACACGTTTGAGATTGTCGCCGGCGTCGGCCAAGACATCCCGAGCATCGCTGTGACCGTTCGCGCCGTACCAGGAACGTCGGAGGTCAACGTCGTTCGCCTGCAGCGCGGCAAAGGCGCGGAAGGGGATGGGGACTGAGACTTGCGGAAACGTCGGCAAGTCGATCCAGACAACGCGGCCCATCCGGACAGACTAAGCGACCAACTCGACCGACTTTCCGGCCTCATCGATCAGATGCACGCGGTCGATGTCGACGCGCGGCAGCAACGATCGAATCTCGTCTTCCTGCATCAGGCTGAACGCCGTCGACAAGGCGTCCGCGGCCGTCGCGCTGCGGGACACCGTCGTCACGCTGCGATAGCGCAGCGCGCAGCCGCCTGTTCGCGGATCGAACAGGTGGTTGAAGCGCGCCTTGGAATCGAACCGGAAGCCATAGCCGCCCGAGGTGGACACAGCGCGGTCGACGATCGGCAGCACCGTTTTCGTATGGTCCACGATGTCCGGATCGGCGATGCCGATCTCCCAGGGGCGTCCGTCCGGACGCGGGCCGATCGCGCGGGTCTCGCCCATGTCGACCAGGCTGCGAGAGATGCCGTGCGCCCGCAACAGGTCGACCACCTTGTCCGTGACGTAACCTTGCGCGATCCCGTTCAAGGTGACGGCCATGCCCTTGGGCATCACGATCCGATCGCGGCTGATCGACAGCCGGCCGCTGTCGATGCGCGCGAGCGCCGCCTGGATCTCGGCTGCCGCAGGACCGGCCGGATTGGCATCGTCCTGCGCGAAGTGGCCGGCATAGAGCTCCCACAGCGGCTGCACCGTGACATCGAACACACCGCCCGTCAGCGTGGAATAATGCTGCGAGGTCGAGAGCAGATCGACCATTTCGGCGGCGGGATCGATCAGGATGCCCTTCCGGTTCAGCTCGACCAGGGCGGAGTCGTCGAGGTAAAGGCTGAACAGCCGCTCGAGCCGGCGCGCCTCGGCGCATGCCAGCGATATCAGCAGCTCGGCCCGGCGGCGGTCGTCGTGGTGGATCTCCATCGTCGCGACCGCACCCAGCATCGTGCCCCGCCAGGTGACCGGCGCGACCTCGGCACGAACGGGACGTCCGAGGGACAGGGAGCCGAGCCCCGCCGCCGCGGCGCTGATCCGGATGAAGCGTCGTCGCGTCAGCGCCTGTGTCATGGCGTTCTCCTCGACCGGTCGCCCGGCGGGCCTTCAGTCGCTTCGTCGGACGCAGCGCCGCCGGCGACATTCGCCGATGTCAGGACATAATCGCGGGGCACCTCGTCGAAGCCGACGATCCTGCCCCCGTTTTCACCGGCGAACTTCTCCGCCGCCGCCCGGTCCGAGAACGGAACGGCCTCGTCCCCGCCCATGCCGCTCTTGACCCGGCTCTCGATCACGAACAACGCCTTGCGCGCCTCGACCCAGTTGTCGGCCCCGGGCTTGTCCCAGTTCGGTGTGTTGCCCATGTCGGACACGTAGATCGCCTGAATGTCTTTGGGCTCGTCCGGCAGCATGGTGAAGGCGATCGTGTCGCGTACGGACGAGAACCAGACCGGCTGAATGAGGCTCACGGCGAAGATCTGGCCCTTCGGCCCCGGGTGCTCGAGCACGTTCATGCCGCAGTAATGGCCGATGTCCTCCGCCGTCATCCGATGCGGCGGCGGGATCTTCGCAACCTGCTTCTCGTTGCAGCCCGCGAGCGCCAGCGGCAGCAGCAAGGCGCAGGCGATAGCCAGCCGCCTCATAGCTCCCTCCGCGAGAAGGCGAGCGCGGCCAGCCCCAGCGGCAGCAGCGTCCAGCAGAGCAGGGCGGTCAGAAGGACCGGCACGGTCAGCGACGTGCTTTGAGCAAGGCCGGCCATGCCGGCAAAGGTGCTGACATTGGCGAACCCCGTCAGGTTGATCAGCCGGTAAGCGTCGGTCGGGTTCGACAGCAGCAGGGCGTTGAGCACGGTCGCCGAGATGCTGCGTCCCTGGTCGAGCGCAAGCACGCCCAGCAGCGCCATGTCATAGATCAGCACCAGCAGCAGCCATAGCCCGATGCAGATGCCTGCTGCCGTTCCGCGGTCGCGCACGAGCGCGCTGACCAGATAGCCAATGGCGACGAACGCAGCTCCGAACAGCACCGAGGAGCCGACCATCGCTGCAAAGGCCAGGAGACTATCGCTGTCGATGTCGCTGCCCGTCGCTGCCAGCGCTCCGACGGCCGCGCCATAGCCGAGGCAGGTCGCAAAGCCGAGGACGGCGAGGTGCCCCAGGAACTTGCCGAGCAGCACCTGCCAGCGCGCGACCGGATAGCTCAGCAGCAACAGCATCGTCCCTCGCTCCATCTCGCCGACGATGGCGTCGTGGGAGATCAGAAGCGCAATGAGCGGGACGAGAAAGATCGTCAGGCTCGACAGGCTGACGATGACCACGTCCAGCGCGCGGACGCCGACGTTCCCGGTTGGCGCGCTGCCGAGAAAGGTCAGTGACAAAGCGAGCCCTGCGAGCAGGAGCGTTGCCGCCAGCACCCAGCGATTGCGGATGGCCTGGTGGATTTCCTTGGCGACAATGATCAGGACGTTCATGGCGCCTGCTCCGATTGCCGAAGGAAGTGAGCGTAGAGCTCGTCGAGGGTCGGAGGGACCACGTCGACGTCCTCGACAGAATTGCCGGCGGCGGTGGCGCGATGCAGAAGCTCGAGCTTGCGCTCCGGCGCGGCGTCGATCTCGACGATGTGGCCGTTCAAACGGCGGCAGGTCGCGTCCTTGGGCGCCCAGCCCGGCATCTCGCTCGGAGCGAGCCCCGCGACCCTGAGGCGGATCCTGGTGGGTAGCCGGGCAAGGCGACGCAGCTCGTCGATCGATCCATCCGCGACCTTGATGCCGCGGTTCATGATGATCACCCGGCCGGCGCGTTCCTCGAGCTCGGTCAGCGCGTGCGACGACAGCAGCACGGTCGCGCCCCCGGCGGCGAGCCGCGCGATGATGTCGTAAAAGGTCTGCCGCAGCTCCGGATCGAGACCGGTGGTCGGCTCATCCAGCAGCAGCACGCGCGGCTGACCCAGCAGCGCCTGCGCGAGCCCGAGCCGCTGGCGCATGCCTTTCGAATATGTGCTGACCCGGCGGCGGCTGGCGGCGCCCAGGCCGACGGCGTCGAGCAGCTCCAGGGCCTTGGCGACCGGCTCCCGCTTCAGCCTGGCGTAGAAGGCCTGCGTCTCGCGGCCGGTCAGGGCAGGGTCGAAGGAGACGTTCTCGGGCAGGTAGCCGAGCTGTCGTCGGCCCGCGAACTCGCCGGCGGCGGGATTGTCTCCAAGAACCTCGATGGAGCCGCTGGTCGGCCGGATCAAGCCGAGCATGAGCTTCATCAGCGTGGTCTTGCCGGCGCCGTTGTGGCCGATCAAGGCGACCAGCTCGCCTTGGCCAAGTGTGAACGAGGCATCGCACACGGCCTTGACCTGGCCATATGCCTTGCTGACGTCGCTGACGCGTACCGTGCCGGTCATCGCGTTTCCTTCGAGGCGCGGCTCTTCGGTGGCGCCACCAGCGGATGGCTGTCGACCACGCCGCCCGGCAGCAGTGCCGGAAACTGTGCTTGCGCCCAGCGGATCACCTGGACGGCAGGGCTGTTGATCAGGACCTTCGCAGCGGGCGCCGTCCACAGCACACGATCGATCAGGTCGTTCGGCCGGTACGCCGTGTCGGCTACTCCATCCCCGTTCAGGTCGAACGCGGGGTTGTCGCTCCAGTAATTGCCGCGCCCCCCGATCGACCAGTCCAGATGCCGGGTGCCGACATATTTCACCTGGTTGGCGTTGCCGACGAAGGCATTGCCCGTGATTTCGTTGCCTTCGGAGCCGGCCGTGAAGTGGACGCCGATGGCGCAGCGTTCGAACCAGTTGTTGCGGAACTTGTTGTGATTGGTGTTGTAGATGAATACGCATTTCTCCGGGCCGGTCCCGAGCGTGCTCTCCCGCTTCGGCTGCGGCAGCATGCCTCGCTCGTCGTCCGGACCATCCTCCGTCTTCTGCATTATCGGGGTCAGCGGGCCGCCCGTGACCCGGTTGCCTTCGATCTGGGCGTAGTTCGCGTAATTGAAGAGAAGTCCATAGTCGCGATCGCGATCGGAGCTGTTGCCGCGGATCACCAGGCGGTTCGAATACATGATCGCGTAACCGACATGGTTGCCGATCGAAACGTTGCCGCTGACTTCGCTGTCGTTGGTGTACATGTAGTGGACCGCGAAGCGAACCTGCTCGAAGCGGTTGTCGACGAAGCGATCCTTGCTGCTGGAGATCGAGAAGATGCCGTCGCGACCGTAGCGGAACGTGTTGTTCGCGATGGTGACGTCGGGCGCATTCCACAGCGAGACGCCGTTGCCCGCCTCGCTGAGACGGCCACCGCGTAGTCCCTCGACCTCGTTGCGGGCGACCCGGGAGCCCCGAGCGCCGTGCACGTAGATTCCGAACAGGTTTCCCACCAGCCGGTTGTCCTCGATCGTCGCGCGCTCGGCGGTCTTCTGCAGGAAGATCCCGGAATTCATCGCCTGCAGATCACGGCCGGACCCGCGAATGGTCACGCCGCGGATGGTGACGTCGGGCGCGCTGACGGTGATGACGTTGTCGGCGCCGTCGCCGTCGAGCACCGCGCCCTCGGTCCCGACCAGCTGCAGGGGGCGGTCGATCCGGATCGAGCCGTGATAGTCACCCGGTGCAAGCTTGACGACATCGCCAGCGCGCGCGCCATCCAGCAACGCCTGCAACGGCTGCCCAGGCGCAGCCGTCAAGGTCTCCGCTTCGGCGAAGCCGGACATTCCGGCGGCGACCAGCGCCGCCGGAAACATGCGTGACAGGAGACCCACGAGTCGCTCCGATCACACCAACTTCGGTTCGACGAACATCCGGCCCTTCATCTCCATATGCATGGCGTGGCAGAACCAGGAGCAGTAGTACCAGTAGACGCCCGGCTTGTCGGCCGTGAAGGTCACCGACGAGGTGGCCATCGGTCCGATCTCCATGTTGATGCCGTAATTGACGATACAGAAGCCGTGCGTCAGGTCTTCCACCGCATCGATATTGGTGATGAAGACGGTCACTTCGTCACCTTGCTTGACCTGGAACTGGTCGAGGCCATAGGCCGGCGCGGTCGACGTCATGTAGACCCGCACCTTGTTGCCGTCGCGAATGACCTTCGAATCCGCCTCGAGGTTGATGCCGTCGGCCTTGGCCTGCTTGACCGCATCCGCAAACATCGGATCCGCGCGGTCCCAGATCGAGATCGGATTGATCTTGGAGCGGTGGACGATGGTGGCGTCATGCGGCTCGGCGAAGCTCGGACCGTCATGCACCAGCTTCATCTGATCGCCCGAAATGTCGATCAGCTGATCGTTCTCGGGCTTGAGCGGGCCGACGTTGAGGAAACGGTCCTTCGAGAACTTGTTCAGCGAGATGAGCCATTTTCCATCGGCCTCCTTGGTCTGTCCCATCGAAGTATGGTTGTGGCCCGGCTGATAGTGCACGTCGAGCTTCTGAAGGATGGGATTGACCTTCTCACCCTTGAAGGCCCGCTTGGCGAGATCGATGTTCCACTTGCAGACTTGGCTGTCGAGGAACAGGGTCGTATAGGCGTTGCCCTTGCCGTCGTAAGCGGTATGCAGCGGGCCGAGGCCGAGCTCCGGTTCTGCGACGACGACGTCGCGCGGTTTGATCTTGTCATCGAACAATTGGTCGAACAGGCGCACGTCCATCACGGTCACGGTGGGCGAAAGCTTTCCGGCCGCCACGACGTGGATGCCGTCCGGGGCCGTGTTCATGCCGTGCGGGTTGTTCGAGACCGGAACGTAGCGGGTGTAGGGCGATCCCTTGCGGCCGTCGAGCACGGGCACGCCGTTCATCTCCTTGAAGTCGCCCTTCTTCACGGCCTCCTCGATCCGCTTAAGGTTGAAGATGACGACCCAGTCCTGCTCGCTGGCGGTCATTTCCGCGAGAGTGACGCCTTCCTCACCGTTGTAGCAGGTCGCAAAGCAATACTTGCCCTGGTAGTCGGCGTCGACATTGTCGAGGTTG
This sequence comes from Bradyrhizobium forestalis, assembly GCF_002795245.1. Classification (GTDB taxonomy): domain Bacteria; phylum Pseudomonadota; class Alphaproteobacteria; order Rhizobiales; family Xanthobacteraceae; genus Bradyrhizobium; species Bradyrhizobium forestalis. Next base: position 138,088 of record NZ_PGVG01000002.1, read on the forward strand.
CCGCTGACGATCACCTGCCAGGCCACCTTCATCGTGTCGCCGTCGATCGCACTGAAGATGGAGCGATACTGTTTGGGATCGTTGAGGACCTTGCCGTCGTTGGGCAGGGGCACCCCATCCTCGCCGTTCGCGAACACATAACCGGTGCGTGGATACTTCTGCAGGCGCAAACCGTGGACGGTATGCTGGTTCGGCAGTTCGACGATCTTGTCGCACTTCATGATGTCGAGCCGCACCCGCGCGACGCGGCTGTTGGCCTTGTCGTTCATGAAGGCATAGCGACCGTCATAGGTGCCCTCCGTGAACGAAATGTGCGGGTGGTGGAGGTCGCCGTTCAGGTAGGTGCCACCGCGGTTCTTGAGGAATTCGCGGGTGGCGGGCTGCATCCCTTCTGTCAGAACCTTGATGCTTTCATTGGTCTGCCCCCAGCCGGTCGCACTGCAGCGGTTGAACACCGGCACGCGCATCAGCTCGCGCATCGAGGGCAGGCCGACGACTCGCATCTCACCGGATTGGCCGCTCGAGAAGAACACGTAATATTCGTCGAGCTCACCGGGCGCCACTTCGGTCTTCTGCACCGCCGGCCGGGCCGCCGGCGCTTTCGGAGCAGCGGTCTTGGTCTGCGCGTCTGCGGACGAGACGAAGCCGTCCTTCATCACGGCTCCGCCGGCAAGGCCCACGCCCGCCGCGGCCGCTGTCGTTCCCAGCACTGTTCGTCGGCTGACGCCCTTGGTCTTTTCGTTCTCGCTCATGATTACCTCCTCGGCTTGCGGTTCAGTTTGGTGGTGGAGAGATGGCGGCTGCGGCCCCGACAGGCTTGCCGCCGGCGGTGATGACGGTCGCAGGACCCTTGCCGCCAGCCTTGCCGCCCGAGCGCATCGAGGGCGAGGACATGGCCGCGAACTTCTCGCGTTTGAGCCGCACCTGAATCATGTGCGGGCAGCGGTGATCGTCGTAATAGAGTTCCTGGCAGTGCATGCAGTAGATGCACTCATTGACGTTGATGTGCCCCTCGGGGTGGATCGACTGCACCGGGCATTCCTTGGCGCAGCGCTGGCAGGGTGACCCGCATTCTTCCCAGCGGCGGAGCCATTCGAACGTCCTCATGCGGCCGGGAATTGCAAGCGCCGCGCCGAGCGGACAGAGGTAGCGGCAGAAGAAGCGCTCGATGAAGAGGCCGATGACGAGCAGGGCGACTGCGTAGGCCACGAATGGCCAGCCCCGCGAAAACTTCAGGATGATCGCCGTCTTGAACGGTTCGACCTCGGCATATCGCTCGGCCATGTCGACCGAGTAGAGCGACAGGCCGAACAGTCCGAGAAAGATGATGTACTTGATCGGCCACAGCCGCTCATGCAGTCCCCATGGCACTGTTATTTGTGGCACCTTCAGCCATTTCGCGGCCGTGTTGGTGAGCTCCTGCAATGCGCCAAAGGGACACAGCCAGCCGCAGAACGGGCCCCGGCCCCAGAACAAAAGCCCGCCGGCCGTCGCGGCCCACAGGATGAAGATCAGGGGAGCGGCCAGGAAGAACTCCCAGCGGAAGCCCGTCACCAGCGCATTGGTGAAGGTGACGACATTGACGACGGAGAGTTGCGCGTTGGCGTACCAGCCGAGCCAGACCAGAACGAAGGCGAGATAGCCTCGTCGCACCCAGGTGTATAAGACGGGCCGGCGCACCAGCAGGTTCTGAAAGAAGAAGATGCCGGTGAGGGCGGCCAGCATGAAAGCGGTGATGCCGATCGAGACCGTGCTCGACCGCCAGATCCGTATCCAAAGCGGCTCATCTGTCTCCGCTGGCGGCGCAGCCGCAGCTTTTGTCTGCGAGGGCGGGGGCGCCGCGCTCTCCGGCACCGTCACCGTGCGCTGCTCGCGGCGTATGTAGCCGTCGGGCAGGGCGTAGTTGAGGTCGAAGGTCAGGAACGCCTTGTCGCGGCCGCCGAGGCTCCGTTGCACCAGCAGCTGAAGCTGCCACGGCTGCGTCGGATCCAGGGTGAATTCGGGCGGCGTGACGAACAGCCCGATTTCCTTGAACTCCGGCGCGCCGACCGCCTCCAGCGCACCAAGCCGGGTGTGGTTGCGATCGCGGAAGCGGGTGCTGTTGCCTTCCTGCAGGATCTCGATGCGATCGAAGATGCCGCCGCGCACATAGGCCGAACCCTTGAACGAGTAGGGGCCGTTGCCGGCGACGACGATCGCCTGCTGCCCGGGCTTCAGGCTGTGCTTCAGCCGTTGATAGCCGTCCTCACCGAGCAGGCTGCGGCCGATCGTGGGAGCGGTCACGAGCGCCACATAGAGATCGATGAAGCTGTCGCTCGCGTCACCTGGTTCGGGATATTGGCTCGCCGCCGCGCTGCCGGACTTCGCAAAGGCGTCGTTGATGTCGCCGATACCGAGATGAAGCCGACGTATCGAACCGTCGCCGACGAGGCTCTCCCAGTCGCGGACGTCGCTGTGCTCGAGATCGAGCGTCTTGACGACCGGGGGCAGGGCTGCCGAAGCCGCAGCGCTGTCGCCGCCACCGACGCGACCGCTCCGGATGAGCTTGGACGCCGCGCGGACGATACTGTCGCCCATCACCAGCACGGTGACGGTTGCGCCACTCACGATGTCCACCTGCGGCGGCTTCTCGCTGCCACTTGCAACCGGCTTCATGTCCTTGCCGATCAGGGAATTCACGGCAGCGACGATGCGAGCTTCCGGAATACCGACCAGCACGATCGGCTCCTTGTGATCGACGAGCTTGAGGCCGGTGATGACGCCATTCGGGTCGATGCCGGCCAGAATGTGAATCGGCTTACCGGAGTAGCCGACTGAATTCGCGAAATCGGAGTTGAGAAAGATAAATCCCTGGCGCTGGTCGCCACGGTAGGCTGGAATGATCGGCGGATCGCCTTGAGGTGGACCAAAACGATCCGCACCCGGGAAAAACTCGGCGGGCGCGACCTTCGGCAGGTATGTCGACAAATCACCGGCGGCGCATGCGGGCGAAATATAAGTCAGACACATCAGCAGCAAGCCTGCAAACGCTCGTGCTAGCGCTGCACGCCTCCCGGCGACGGTATCGTTCGACCGCTTCGACATGTCGCTTCAAATGCGATTTGCACGACCAACCGGGACGCGCGTGCCTTGAAATTCTTCGTCGATGATTTGTCGCCGCTGACGTGCCAAACTCATCGCGCGCAACCGCATCTGTCAAGCCCCGCGCAAGGATTGTGTTCGCGCAGAACCAAGCCAGACGTCTGCATTTGGAGACCTTGCCATGCCATTTCTACGCACTTCATTGCTCAGTGCTGAGCCTGCGGGTGTATTGGAGTCTCTCGACGAGCTCTTTGCGCTAGCGCATGCAATGGAGCAGGAGGCCGCAAATAGGTATGATGCTCTTGCCGAAGACATGCGCGGGCAGGGCAAGATTGATCTTGCGGACGTGTTCACGCGACTAGCTGCCGCCGAGCGCGAGCACGTGGATAGCGTCACGCAGTGGTCTCAATCGCGCCGCGGCAAGCGCCCGGATCCCGCTCTGGTGCGCTGGGAAGCGCCCGAACCCCTCGATCCGGAATCGGCCGCTGAAGTCAAGACATCCCGCTTGATGACGCCGTATCGCGCGCTCGCCATGGCAGTCCGCAACGAGGAACGCGCCTTCGCCTTCTGGTCCTATCTCGCAGCCTACTCGCACGATCCCGAGGTCAAGAAGGCGTCCGAGGCCATGGCCCAGGAAGAACTCGCCCATGTCGCCACTCTGCGGAAGGAGAGGCGCCGCGCCTATCATCATCAACACGACCACAGCAGCGCCGGGGCCGCCGCTGCGCCTCAGGCGCCCATCGATGCGCGAAAGCTCGAGCTTCGTCTGGCTGCGCAACTTGTCGAGCTCGAACAACGTCTGAGCGGGCCTGCTGCCGTCCGGACCCGGGACATTCGCCAGCAGGCAAGCGAGATGGCTGACGCCGCAGCCGGTCTGGGCAGCTTTCCGGCTTCCATGGAACAAAAGGATCCCCTGGAGATCGCCGAAGCGCTCGTGGACGGTTACCTCGACGGCGCCGAGCGTGCCGGCGACGCGGCCCTTGTCGAAAGTCTGCAGCGACTTGCCGAGCAGGCGATCTCGAGGTTGGCCTGGCTGCGCTCGCTCTTGGCGGACTAGATTCTTGCGGCGCCGAGTGCACGGCGGCTTCTGATCGCCTACCGAGACGCGCTAGCTGCTCCCGGCCAAGACACAATGATTCAACGACTTTCCGCACGAGTGCTTGCATCGACGCTGACGGCGCTGGCGCTCCCGCCCAAATTCCACCCGCGGCCACGTTCGCCAAAGATCTCGTATCCTGTCGCCGTGACTGCGACGGTGTCCTCGAGCTTGATGAAGCCGCGCTTCGGATGCTTCATCGTGGTCTCTATCGAGACCACCATGCCGGGTTCGAGCGGCTGGTGCGCGTCGGTGTCATCGTAGGGGACGGGACCCTTGGCGGTCAGGCGCGGGGCCTCGTGGCTGACGAGACCCATGCCGTGAGCCAGGAACTCAGTGCAGTCGCGCTGGCCGATCTGGGCAAGCTGCCGCTCGGCCGCGACGTAGATGTCGCCGCCCAGCACACCTGGCCGGACCGCGGCGAAGGCGGCGCGCTGCACCGCCTCGATCTCGGCCAGACAATCCTTCAGTTCGCCGTCGGGCTCGCCCAGCACGGCCATGCGCGCGAGGTCGCCGATATAGCCCTGATAATTGCCTCCGGAATCCAGCGACAGCACCTCGCCTTGCTCCCAGCGCTGCGCTGATGGCGCCCGGTTGTGGCTGCTGCCGCAGGCGAGCAGGCAGTATTCGAAGGTCAGGCCGCGATTGGCTTCCGCAAGGCGCAATGCGTCAGACAATTGCCGCTTGGTCGTGCCCCGACCGTGCCCGGCGATCACCGCCAGCATGGATGCGATGACGAGCTCAGACGCCGTCTTCAACTTCGCCAACTCCTCCGCCGACTTGACCGCCCGCAGCCGCTCCAGCACCAGCACGGCGTCCTTGAGCTCTGCGCCGGGCAGGGCGTCGGCCAGCGCCTTCCCTGCATCCATCGGCATGAACGGAAACTCGATCCCGATCTGCTTCATTGGCACGCCGGATTGCCGAATCAGGTCTGCAGCCCGCGTGACGGCGTCCACCGAACCGTTGGATTCGGTCCGGACCTGCGGCACCCAGGGCGGCGCAAGGGCGCGCTGATGGGCTTCGAGCCGGTGGCCGACATAGACGGATTTCTCGGGCGCACCCTTGGGATACACCAGCACCGGCAGATAGCGGCTGACTCCCAAGGCATCCATATAATCGAAGAAGATCGCACGCTCGGCGCCCAGGAGGTACTGCACGTTGTGCTTGGAGGTCGCGATCAGGATATCAAATCCGGCCGCCTCCATGAGACGGTCGAGCTTGGCGGCATCAAACGGAATGGCACGCGAGGCAGCGGCGCGGGCAACGGTCTCCTGCATGGCGAACCTCCAATGGCTGCGGCGGTTTGATCTCCTGCAATTCCTGTCAGCGGCCATCCGACTAACAGTCGGATGGTCGGTTGGCTCCCGATGTTAGGCCTGAAGTAGGGTTCGAAACAGCTTGGCGAACTGCCCGCCAGGTCCATACCCGTAATTCGCATAAGGTATATTATGGAATATCTTTATCTTCAATTCGATCAATTGTTTAGACGAAACTCCTGCTGCTGCACCTCCACTTGAGTGCCGCTTTCGGTTCGTCGTCTCAGCTCTTGACGGCTACTGTGCATGGGGTTGTTTTGCAGATTCCGCATCCAGCCCATCTCTCCAAAAGCCGATATTGCCGTGACCTTGTCCGGCTGCAATAAGCGAGGCCTCGCGAGATCGCAGATGACCTTAAGGCCGACCGTCCGTATAGGTTTGCATCTCAGAACAACAACAAACCTTCCGAGGAAGCAGACCCATGGTCTTTTCAACGCGCTTTTCCCGACGCACGCTTCTCAAGGCCTCCGCCGCGACCGCGGTCCTGGGCGGCCTCGGTGCGCCCCATGTGGCCCGCGCCCAGAGCGCCGAGTTCACCTACAAATACGCCAACAACCTGCCCGACACCCATCCGCTGAACGTGCGCGCCAAGGAGATGGCGGCGGCGATCAAGAGCGAGACGAACGGCAAGTTCGACCTCCAGATCTTCCCGAACAACCAGCTCGGCTCCGACACCGACATGCTGAGCCAGATCCGCTCCGGCGGCGTCGAGTTCTTCACGCTGTCCGGCCTGATCCTGTCGACGCTGGTGCCGGCGGCGTCCATCAACGGCATCGGCTTTGCCTTCCCGGACTACGACACGGTCTGGAAGGCCATGGACGGCGATCTCGGCGCCCATGTCCGCGGCGAGATCAAGAAGGCCGGGCTCGAGGTCATGGACAAGATCTGGGACAACGGCTTCCGCCAGACCACGTCGTCGACCAAGCCCATCACCGGCCCTGACGACCTCAAGGGCTTCAAGATCCGCGTGCCGGTGTCGCCGCTGTGGACCTCGATGTTCAAGGCGTTCGATGCGGCGCCCGCCTCGATTAATTTCAGCGAGGTCTATTCGGCGCTGCAGACCAAGATCGTCGAGGGCCAGGAGAACCCGCTGGCGATCATCTCGACGGCAAAACTCTACGAGGTGCAGAAATACTGCTCGCTGACCAACCACATGTGGGACGGCTTCTGGTTCCTGGCCAACCGCAGAGCCTGGGAGAAGCTGCCGCAGGACGTGCGCACCGTCGTCGCCAAGAACATCAACGCCGCCGCCGTCAAGGAGCGAGAGGACACCGCCAAGCTCAACGCCAACCTGCAGCAGGAGCTCGCGGGCAAGGGCCTGACCTTCAACCAGCCGGCTGTTGCGCCATTCCGCGACAAGCTGCGCACCGCCGGCTTCTATGCCGAGTGGAAGGGCAAGTATGGCGATCAGGCCTGGGATCTCCTGGAAAAGGCCGTCGGCAAGCTGTCGTAACGCGTTGGGGCCGCCGAGGTCAGTATCAGGATGGCTCATGTCGAGGTGACCGAAGTGGTGGGTGAGGCGGCGTTTCAGTCCCCTCGCCGACCTTCGTTGCTGGCTTCGGCCGAGCGCGTGCTTGGTCTCATCGTCGAGATCCCGGCGGCGATCCTGGTCGTCGCCGAGATCGTGATCCTGTTTGCCGGCGTGGTCGCACGCTACGGCCTGCACCGGCCGCTGATCTGGTCGGACGAGCTCGCCTCGATCCTGTTCCTGTGGCTCGCGATGCTGGGCGCGGCGGTCGCATTCCGCCGCTCCGAGCACATGCGCATGACCGCCGTCGTGGCCAGCGCCAGGCCTGCGATGCGGGCCTATCTCGATCTGGTCGCGACCTCAGCGGCGCTGGCGTTCCTGGCGCTGATCGTCTGGCCGTCCTGCGACTATGCGTACGAAGAGAGCTACATCACGACGCCGGCGCTGCAGATCTCCAACATGTGGCGCGCCGCCGCACTGCCGGCCGGCATCGGCCTGATGGCGGCCTTTGCGTTGCTCCGGCTGCTGCGCGCAGCCGACTACCGAATGGTTGCAGCCGCCGTGCTGTCGGTTGCGGTCGTGATCGGCCTGTTCTGGCTGGCGCAGCCGTTGCTGCGGCCGCTTGGCAATCTCAACCTCGTCATCTTCTTCGTCGGCGTCGCCGGCTTCTGCGTCTTTGCCGGTGTTCCCATTGCGTTCGGCTTTGGCCTCGCCATCTTCGGTTATCTCGCGCTGACCACGCGGACGCCCGTCATGGTGCTGGTCGGGCGGATGGACGAGGGCATGAGCCACCTTATCCTGCTCTCGGTGCCGCTGTTCGTGTTCCTGGGGCTCCTGATCGAGATGACTGGCATGGCGCGGGCCATGGTGGCGTTCCTGGCGAGCCTGCTCGGCCATGTCAGGGGTGGCCTGCATTACGTGCTGGTCGGCGCCATGTACCTGGTCTCCGGCATTTCCGGCGCCAAGGCCGCCGACATGGCCGCAGTTGCGCCCGTGCTCTTTCCCGAGATGAAAGAGCGCGGCGCCAAGCCCGGCGATCTCGTCGCGCTTCTCGCGGCGACGGGCGCCCAAACCGAGACCATTCCGCCCAGCCTCGTGCTGATCACGATCGGCTCGGTCACCGGCGTCTCCATCGCGGCGCTGTTCACCGGCGGCCTGCTGCCCGGCGTCGTGCTCGCGATCACGCTGTGCATGCTGGTGTGGTGGCGCTACCGCCACGAGGACATGAGCCATGTCCGCCGCGCCACTTCATCCGAGATCGGCAAGACCTTCATCGTCGCCCTGCCCGCGCTCGCGCTGCCCTTCGTGATCCGCTACGCCGTGGTCGAGGGCATCGCGACCGCGACCGAGGTCTCCACCATCGGCATCGTCTATGGCGCTCTCGTCGGCCTGCTGGTCTACCGCCGCTTCGACTGGCAGCGGCTGTTTCCGATGCTGGTCGAGACGGCGGCGCTGTCGGGTGCGATCCTCCTGATCATCGGCACGGCGACCGGTATGGCCTGGGGCCTGACCCAATCCGGCTTCTCGCGCTCGCTGGCTGCGGCCATGACCGGATTGCCGGGCGGCGCGGCGAGCTTCATCGCCGTGTCGATCCTGGCCTTCACCATCCTCGGCAGCGTGCTGGAGGGCATTCCGGCCATTGTGCTGTTCGGACCGCTGCTGTTCCCGATCGCCCGCGCCGTCGGCGTGCACGAGGTGCACTACGCCATGGTGATCATTCTGGCCATGGGTATCGGGCTATTCGCCCCGCCCTTCGGCGTCGGCTATTATGCCGCATGCGCCATCGGACGCGTCGATCCGGCCGAAGGCATCAGGCCGATCTGGGGCTATCTGCTGGCGCTGCTGGTGGGATTGATCATCGTCGCGATCTTCCCCTGGATATCGATCGGATTCCTTTGAGACGCATTTGAGGAGGGTGTCGATGAGTGAGCGGCAGAACCCATACAATATCGGCCTCGGCAAGACTCCCGCCAACTACGTGCCCCTGAGCCCGCTGAGCTTCCTTGCCCGCAGCGCCGCGGTGTATCCCGATCACGTCAGCACGGTCTACGAGGGGCGCAGCTTCACCTGGGCGCAGACCCACGAGCGCTGCCGACGCTTTGCCTCTTATCTGGCGGGCAAGGGCATCGGCGTCGGCGACACCGTGGCGGCGATGCTGCCGAACATCCCGGCGATGAACGAGGCGCATTTTGCCGTGCCGATGATCGGCGCCGTGCTCAACGCCCTCAACATCCGCCTCGATGCGCCCTCGATCGCGTTCCAGCTCGATCACGGCGGGGCGAAAATCATTCTTGTCGATCCCGAATTTTCCAGCGTGATCACCGACGCACTGGCGCAGATGAGCGGGCCAAAGCCATTCGTGATCGATGTCGACGACGCCGCCTTCAAGGGCGGCAAGCGGATCGGCGAGATCGAGTATGAGGCTGCCGTTGCCCAAGGCGATCCCGGCTTCGCCGCGGTCACGCCGCAGGACGAATGGGACGCGATCGCGCTGAGCTACACCTCGGGCACGACGGGAAATCCCAAGGGCGTCGTCACCCATCATCGCGGCGCGTATCTGAACGCGGTCAGCAACATCCTCGCCGGCAATCTCGGCCAGCATCCGGTCTATCTCTGGACGCTGCCGATGTTCCACTGCAACGGCTGGTGCTTCCCGTGGACCATCGCGGCCGCTGCCGGCATCAATGTCTGCCTGCGCAAGGTGGAGCCGACCAAGATCTTCGAGCTGATCAAACAGCACGGCGTCACCCACATGTGCGGCGCGCCGATCGTCTACAACACGCTGATCAACGCGCCGGATGCGCCCAAAGGCAATGCCGCCCGCCGCGTCGTCGGCCTGATCGCCGGCGCCGCGCCGCCGGTCGCCGTGCTCGAAGGCGCCGAAAGCATCGGCATCAAGCTGACGCATGTGTACGGCCTGACCGAGGTCTACGGCCCCGCCTCCGTCTGCGCCGAGCAGCCGGGCTGGGACGACCTTCCGCCTGCCGAGCGCGCGCGCATGAAGCGCCGGCAGGGCGTGCCCTACCCGCTCGAGGAAAGCGTCACCGTCATCAACCCGCAAACGATGCAGGAGGTGCCGCGCGACGGCGAGACCATCGGCGAGGTCATGTTCCGCGGCAACATCGTGATGAAGGGTTATCTCAAGAACGAGAAGGCGACCAAGGAAGCCTTCGAAGGCGGCTGGTTTCACACCGGCGATCTCGGGGTGCTCGACGAGCACGGCTACGTCATCATCAAGGACCGCTCCAAGGACATCATCATTTCCGGCGGCGAGAACATCTCCTCCGTCGAGGTCGAGGACATCCTCTACAAGCACCCGGCCGTGCTGTTCGCAGCCGTGGTCGCAAAACCCGATCCGAAATGGGGTGAAGTGCCCTGCGCCTTCGTCGAACTGAAAGACGGCGCAAGCGCAAGCGAGGCCGACATCATCGCCTTCTGTCGTTCGCACATGAGCGGCTTCAAGACGCCGAAGGCGGTGGTGTTCGGGCCGATCCCGAAGACGTCCACCGGCAAGATCCAGAAATTCCTGCTGCGCAACGAGGTGGGCTCGGCGAAGGCGATCTCGGCCTGAGAGCAGTCTGGAGAGTCTTCCGCCCGCACGCCGAATGCAGCGAGCGGAAGCCTCTCTCCGTCGTCACATCTTCTTGTAGGCGTCGACGACCGCCTGGCCGTCGGCCCCCGCCTTCTTGAGCCAGTCGGCCGTGAGCTGCTCGCCGATCTTCTGGAAGCCGGCCTTGAGTGCCGGGCTCGGCGGCTCGACGGTCATGCCTTTCGCCTTGAGCTGATCGATGTACCAGGTGCTCTTGTCCTGCCAGGCCTTCCAGCCACGGGTTTCCGCCGTCGCCGCGGCTTTGAGGATGGCCTCCTGGGTCGGCTTGTCGAGCGCCTCGAACGCGGCCTTGTTGACGAAGGTGTAGTCCTTCGGAATCCAGGCCTGCACGTCGTAGAAATACTTGAGCGACTCCCAGGCCTTCGCATCGTAGCCGGTGCCGCCGGACGACATGAAGGAGTTCACCACGCCGGTCGCCAACGCCTGCGGCAATTCGGCCGCCTGGATCGTGACCGACTGGGCGCCGACCAGCTCGCCGATGCGCGCGGTCCCGACATTGTAGGCGCGCCATTTCAGGCCCTTCATGTCCTCGATCGTCGCCAGCGGCTTATTGACATAGACGCCTTGGGGCGCCCAAGGCACGACGAACAGCAGCTTGAGACCCTGCGCATCGAGCTTCTTGGTGATCGCGGGCTTGGAGGCCTGATACAGCTTCATCGCGTCGGGGAAGCTGGTGGCGAGGAACGGCACGACGTCGACGCCGAAGAGCGGGTCCTCGTTCTCGTGGATCGACAGCAGCACCTCGCCCATCTGCGCCTGCCCGGTCACCACCGCGCGCTTGATGTCGGGTGCCTTGAACAGCGAGGCACCGGGATGAACCGTGATCTGGAGCTTGCCGGACGTGGCGGCTTCGACGTCCTTGGCGAAGGCGACGAGATTCTCGGAGTGCGGATTGTCGGCAGGATAGGCCGCCGGCAGATTCCATTTGGTCTGGGCCAAAGCGGGTGTCGCGGCCATCGCGAGGCCTGCGATCAAGGATGCGCAGAATAGACGAGAGATCATCGGGCTTCTCCTCACAGTCAATTTGAAATTCGTTACGCTCAGTCTGGGAAGGCGAGCTTTGGCAGGAACATCACGATCTGCGGATACTCCGTGATGATGAAGACCGCAGCGAGCAACAGCACGAAGAACGGGAACGCCGCCCGTGCAACAGTGAACGTATCGCGGCCGCTCATGTTCTGGAGCACGAACAGATTGAATCCGACCGGCGGCGTGATCTGGGCCATCTCGACGTGAATGATGAGATAGACGCCGAACCAGACCAGGTCGAGCCCGGCCTGCTTGACCATCGGCAGCACGATGACGGCGGTCAGGACGATCATCGAGATGCCGTCGATCAGGCAGCCGAGGATGATGTACATGATGCTCAGATACAGCGCGAGCATGCTCGGCGTGAGCTGCTGCCCCTGGACCCAGGTGGCGAGCGCGGCCGGAATGCCCGTATAGGCCATCGCGGCCGTGGTGTAGGCCGCGCCTGCCAGGATCAGCATGATCATGCAGGTCAGGCGCGTCGCGCTCATGATGCTCTCGAGGAAATTCTTGCGCGTGAGCGTGCCGCTCCACCACGCCAGCAGCAGCGCGCCCGTAACGCCCCATGCAGCGCATTCCGTGGCGGTCGCGAAGCCCAACACCAGTGACAGAAACACGGCCAGGATCAGCAGCAGGCAGGGCGCGAGCTTGGCGGACTCGCGGAGCTTCTGCCGGAACGGCATCGGCGGATCGCGCGGCGGAATCTTCTTCGGGTTGAGCAGCGACCAGATGATGATGTAGCCGGAATAGAGCACGATCACGAGCACGCCCGGCAGGAAGCCGCCGAGAAATACTTGAAGCACGGAGACGTTCGCCGTGACAGCATAGACCACCATCGGGATCGAGGGTGGAATCAGCAGGCCGAGCGTGCCGGAGCCCGCGAGCGAGCCGAGGCTCAGGCCCTTGTCGTAGCCGCGCTTGTCGAGCTCGGGCAGCGCGATCTTGCCGATCGTCGCACAGGTCGCCGCCGAAGAGCCCGAGACCGCCGCGAAGATGCCGCAGCCGATCACATTGACATGGGTGAGGCGCCCGGGCAGCCACTGAACCCAGGGCGACAGCCCGCGGAACATCTCTTCCGACAATTTGGTGCGGAACAGGATCTCGCCCATCCAGATGAACAGCGGCAGCGCGGCCAGCGTCCACGAGGAGCTGGCGCTCCAGGTGGTGGTGGCGAGCACGGCGCCGAGTGGCAGGCTCGTCGTCAGCGCCATCGCCACGAAGCCGACGAGGCCGAGCGAAACCGCGATCCAGACGCCACTTCCCAGCAGCAGGATCATGACGCCGAGCAGGACGAACGACAGCTCGATCATGCCGAGATTGGCCATGGTCAACCTCCGCCGCCTTGCGAGATGCGCTCGACGAATTCTTCCGGCGTCTCGTCCGGCGAGCCCTTCTCGTAGCTCGGCCGGTTGCCGCCGACGACATTGACCATTTCGTCGATGAGCCCAATCGACAGGATCGCAAGGCCGCCGGCAAAGCCGAGCTGCGGAATCCAGAGCGGAAGCGCGACGACGCCCTGCGCCACATCGTTGAAGCGCCAGGAGTCGTAGGTCATCTGCACGGCATAGCGGGTGAAATAGAGGATGAAGGCGGTGGCAATACCGAGCGCCACGATCTCCGCGATCTGCTTGGTCCGCCCGTGCAGGCGTTCCAGCAGCAGACCGACGCGGATCATCTCTCCGCGCTTGAAGGTGTGAGCGAGACCGAGGAAAGCCATCGCAGCCATGCACCAGGACGCGAAATCATCGCCGGCGGGAATGTTGATCGCAAACTGACGCCCAACCGACATGACCATCATGATTGCAAAGATCGCAACCAGGAAGATGCCGGCGGCGTAGCCCGCGCCGAGATAAAGGAGATCCAGAGCGCGTCGCACCAGTCCCCGAGCCGCTACATCATCCGCTGCCAACGCGATCCCCATCCTCACACGAGGCGTTTCAACCGACCCCGCGATTGCGCATCAGGTGCCGGTCCAGCTTGAATATCGTCCTGCCCAGCGCCTGTCTTTCAGACGTTAGATCAACACGATGGGGCCCGTGCAAGCAAGGAGTATGCCGGCTGGCGCCGGAATTTCCACCGCAGGTTCAGCGCGTCTCCAGCCGCAGCCCATCATAGGCCGGCACCACGCCAGCGGGCAGCGACTGCCTGATGACCTCGTAGTCGACGTCGGCGGTCATGTTCGTGATGACCGCGCGCTTCGGCTTGAAACGTTCGATCCACGACAGCGCGTCGTTGATGCTGAAATGGCTGACATGACCGGTGTAGCGCAACCCGTCGACGATCCAGAGCTCGAGATTTTCCAGCGCGCCCCAGCTCTCGCGCGGGATGTCGTTGAGATCTGGCGTGTAGGCGGCATCCCCAATGCGGTAGCCGAGCGCGGGAATGGCGCCGTGCTGCACCAGGAAGGCCGTCATCGTCACCGCGCCGCCCTTCCCCAGGATGGTCTGGCTCTCCCCCGCCTCGATCGAATGCCGCGTCAGGATCGGCGGATAGTCGCTGCCCTCCGGCGAGATGAAGCAATAGGAGAACCGCGCCATGATGTCCTTGGCGGTCGACTGGTTGAAATAGGTCGGGATGCGCCGGCGCATGTGCATGACGACCGAGCGTAGATCGTCCATGCCGTGGGTCTGATCGGCGTGCTCATGCGTCAGGAACACCGCGTCGATGTGGTCGACATTGGTCGAGAGCAATTGCTCGCGCAGGTCCGGCGAGGTGTCGATCACGATGCGTGTCGTGCCGTGCTCGGAGGTCCGTTCGACCAGCAGCGAGCAGCGGCGACGGCGGTTCTTGGGATTGTTGGGATCGCAGGCGCCCCAGCCGAGCGCCGGGCGCGGCACGCCGGCGGAGGAGCCGCAGCCCAGGATCGTCAGCGTCAACGTCATGTGGTCCCCAGTCTCAAGCTCTCACCTTCGAGAACAGGCGGAAGAAGTTTTCGCTTGTTTGGCGCGAGATTTCGTCAAGCGACACGCCGCGAGTCTCGGCGAGCACCTTTGCGACCTCGATCACATAAGCGGGTTCGTTGCGCTTGCCCCGGAACTTGCCCGGCGCAAGATAGGGCGAGTCCGTTTCAACCAGGATACGATCGGATGGCAGTTCGGCCGCAAGCGCACGCAGGGCGTCCGATTTCTTGAAGGTCAGGATTCCCGTGAAACCGATATAGAGCCCGAGCGACACGGCCTTCAGCGCAAGCTCACGCCCGCCCGTGTAACAATGCAGCACGGCACGAAACGATCCCTTTGCCACCTCGTCTTCCAGAATGCGCGCGCAGTCCTCGTCGGCCTCGCGGGTATGGATCACCAGCGGCAGGCCGGTGGCGCGGGCGGCGGCGATATGAGCGCGAAAGCCCCTCGCCTGCGCTTCCGGCGAGCCGTTGTCGTAGAAATAATCGAGCCCGGCTTCGCCGAGCGCGACGACCTTGGGGTGCTGCGTCAGCGCGATCAACTCGTCCGGCGCGATGCCGTCCTCCTCGTCCGCATTGTGCGGATGGGTGCCGACCGAGCAATAGACGTCGTCGTAGCGTTCGGCGATCGCGAGCAGGTCCTTCAGCCGCCGCACCCGCGTCGAGATCGTGACCATGCGTGCGATGCCGGCCGCTCGCGCCCGCGACACGATCCCATCGAGATCGTCCGCGAAGTCTGGAAAATCCAGGTGGCAGTGGCTGTCGACCAGCATCGCGCGAGCGCCTTCAGGCCGCCGGCTCGACGTAGCGCGGGAACGCCGGCGTCGGCGCCGGCAGCGTCGAACCGGGCGCGATGCGCTTGGCGCCGCCGAGCGCCGCAAAGCTGCGCTCGTCCGCAGGAATGCCGAGGCTGTCGAGCAGCAATCCCGAGGCTGTCGGCATCGCGGGCTGAGCCAGGATCGCGATCTGGCGCACGACTTCGGCGGTGACGTAGAGCACCGTCTTCTGCCTCGCAGGATCCGTCTTGGCGAGCGCCCACGGCGCCTCGCCCGCAAAATAGCGGTTGGCCTCCGCGACCACGGCCCAGACGGCGTTCAGCCATTGATGGATCTGCTGCGTCGCCATGGCCTCACGGGACGCTGCGATCATGCCGTCGGCCATCGCCAGGATCGCCTTGTCGTTGTCGCTGAAGTCGCCGGGCTCCGGCAGCACGCCGCCGAGCTGCTTTGCGATCATCGACAGCGAGCGCTGCGCGAGGTTGCCGAGATCGTTGGCGAGATCGGCGTTGATGCGCGCGACGATCGCCTCGTGATTGTAATTGCCGTCCTGGCCGAACGGCACCTCGCGCAGGAAGAAATAGCGCATCTGGTCGACGCCATACTGGTCGGCGAGGTTGAAGGGATCGACGACGTTGCCGACCGACTTCGACATCTTCTCGCCCCTGTTGAACAGGAAGCCGTGGGCATAGACCCGCTTCGGCAACGGAATCCCGGCCGACAGAAGGAAGGCCGGCCAATACACCGCATGGAAGCGGATGATGTCCTTGCCGATGATGTGCACGTCGGCAGGCCAATAGCGCCAGTTCTCGTCGCTCTCATCGGGGAAGCCGACGCCGGTGATGTAGTTGGTCAGCGCGTCGACCCAGACATACATGACGTGCTCTTCATCGCCAGGCACCTTCACGCCCCAATCGAAGGTGGTGCGCGAGATCGAGAGATCGCGCAGGCCGCCTCTGACGAAGCTCACCACCTCGTTCTTGCGGGAGTCCGGCCCGATGAAATCAGGGTGATCCGCATAGAGCTTGAGCAGCTTGTCCTGGTACGCCGAGAGACGGAAGAAATAGCTCTTCTCCTCGACCCACTCAACCGGCGTGCCCTGCGGTCCGAGCCGCACGCCGTCCTCGTTCAGGCGCGTCTCGTCCTCGGCGTAATACGCTTCGTCGCGCACGGAGTACCAGCCGGCATAGATGTCGGCATAGATGTCGCCGTTCGCTTCCATGCGCCGCCAGATCTCCTGGCTGGAGCGGTGATGCTGCTCCTCTGTGGTGCGGATGAAGCGGTCGAACGACACGTTCAGACGCTCGTCCATCTCCTTGAAGCGGCCGGCATTGCGAGCGGCGAGCGCGGAGGCGGACATGCCTTCACTGGCCGCCGTCTGAACCATCTTCTGACCGTGCTCGTCGGTGCCGGTCAGGAAGAACACGTCCTTGCCGTCGAGCCGCGCAAAGCGCGCCAGCACGTCGGTCGCGATCGCCTCATAGGCGTGACCGATATGCGGGCTACCGTTGGGATAGGCGATCGCGGTCGTGATGTAGAAGACGTTGTCGCGCGCGGGAGCGACAACGGGCGCGGCGGCTTGCGGAGCCGTGACGGGCTTTTGCGCACGCGGGGTCTTGGGTTTCGATACCTTGGGCTTCACAGCCTTCGGCGGCGTTACGACAGGAGCCGGTGCGGCGGTCACGGCAGGCGCAGCCGGCTTTTTCGCGACCTTCTTCGCCGGAGCCTTGGCCGGCTTCTTAGCAGCCGATTTCGTCGAAGCCTTCTTGGCGACGACCTGCTTCTTCGCAGCCCTCTTGCCGGCCTTCTTTGCGGCGCCCTTCTTCACGCTCTTCTTGGCGGCAGCCTTCTTGGTCTTCTTGACCTTCTTGGCGGCTTTGCTCGCGCGCGTCTTCACGGCCTTCTTCGCAGCCTTCCTGGCAGCGTTCTTGGCAGCCTGCTTGCCGCTCTTGCGTTTGACGGTCTTCTTAGCTCGCGTTGCCACCACGAATTCCTTTACCGGCTTTCTCGAAATCTGGAAACGAACCTGCGTTAGGTTATTGTCTTGAGCATGATCCCTTCGGAAAACCGCTCCGCACTTTTCCGGATCATGCTCTAGCGCGTTGCGTCCGCCAGCCAGCCGAACACCGAGAAAACCAAGGGCTTTCGCTCCAGATTGTAGGTTTCGGTGTCGCGCGCGGCGCGGACGATCTTTTCCCATACCTCAGCTAGGCGCGCAAGGCGCGGCAGGTTCTGGTTGGCATTGGCCTCATCCGCATGCAGGCGCTCCGCGATCCAGCGGTCGATGCCGTCGATGAAGGCGGCAAGCGCGACGCGATCGCTGCCGCCGAGCGAATCGCCGAGCGTGTGCAATTCGCGCGGATCGACCTGCGGCAGGCGCGCGAGCAGCGCCGCCGTGCGCTGCTGAAGCTTCAAGGCGTCGCCACCGAGCAGCGTCAGGGCCCGTGCAACGCTCCCCTCGGAGGCCTCGGCCGCCTCGCCCAGCGCGGGATCGTTCGGATCGAGCTCGGCCGCCGAAGCGGCAGCCCCGATCACATCATCCGTGGCGAGCGGCCGCAGGCGCAGCTTGCGGCAGCGCGACTGGATCGTGGCGAGCACCCGCGCGGGCGCGTGGCTCACCAGCAGGAACAGCGATTGCTGCGGCGGCTCTTCGAGAATTTTCAGAAGTGCGTTGGCCGCGTTTGGATTGAGCTCGTCGACCGTGTCGACGATGCAGACGCGCCAGCCTTCGGCCGCCGCGGTCGAGCCGAAGAACGCGATCGTCTCGCGCGTCTCGTCCACGGTGATCACGGTGCGCATCACGCCGCGATCGTTGGCGGTACGCTCCAGCGTCAGCAGGCCGCCATGCGAGCCGGCCGCCACCTGCCGCGCCACGGCGTCGTCTGGATCGATCGCGAGGTCTCCGGCGCGCTGCACGGCCGGCGAAAGCGGCTGAGGATGGGCGAGCACGAAGCGCGCCATGCGATAAGCCAGCGTCGCCTTGCCGATCCCTTGCGGTCCGCCGATCAGCCAGGCATGCGGAATGCGCCCGCTGCGATAGGCCGCAAGCAGCGCGGCCTCGGCCTCACGATGGCCGAACAGCCGCGACGTCTCGCGCGGATGCGGAATGGCGGTTTCGCGGTCGGCCTGACGCGCCCTCATGCGGAAATCACCGACGCAGGCGTGGGGAGCAGACGCTCGCGCAGCGCGGTCCAGACGCGCCCGGCGACCGTGTCCGGGTCGGAATTGGCGTCGATCAGCACGCAGCGCGCGGGATCCTCCGCCGCGATCTTGCGATAGGCCTCGCGCAGGCCCTGGTGGAAGCTGAGCTTCTCGGCCTCGAACCTGTCGGGCGCTCCGCTGCCGCGGCGCGCGGCGGCGCGCTGCAGGCCGATCTCGACCGGCAAATCGAGGATGATGGTGAGATCGGGCTTGAGATCGCCGATGGTGACCCTTTGCATGGCGTTGATCAGGCCCTCGGGCACGCGGCCAAGGCTGCCCTGATAGGCCCGCGTCGAGTCGGCGAAGCGGTCGCACAGCACCCAGACGCCCTGGCTCAGCGCCGGCTGGATCACGGTGCGGACATGGTCATCGCGCGCGGCGGCAAACAGCAGCGTCTCGGCCTCGGGGCCGAGCAGCTTGCCCATGCCCGACAGCACCAGATGACGCATGATCTCGGCGCCCGGCGAGCCGCCCGGCTCACGGGTGACCCGGATGCGCAGCTTTGCCGCCTTGAGGCGGTCAGCGAGCTTCTTGATCTGGGTCGACTTGCCCGTGCCCTCGCCGCCTTCAAAGGTGATGAAGCGTCCGCGTCCGGACGGCCGCTGTGCCGCGCTCTCACTCATGATCAGAGCTTCTCGGCGCCCGCTCGGAACATGCCGATCACGAGCTCGCTGGCGCCGTCGATCGCGCGGCGCATGGTCGAGCCGGTACCGATCGCTTCGGCGGCATAGACCGGCGTTTCGACCGCGATGTTGCCGCTGCGCCAGACCTTGACCACGCCGACCCGCTGGCCGGCCTCGACCGGCGCGCGCACCGGGCCGCTATATACGATGCGCGCAATCAGCTTGTCGCTGCCATTCTTGTGCACCATCACCTTCACCGGCGTCTTGGCGACGAGCTTGACCGAGCGGCTCTCGCCGCCGAACACCTTGGCGTAGCCGACCGGCTGCTCGGCCGCGATCAAGGTGCGGGTCTCGAAATTGCGGAAGCCCCATTCCAGCATCTTCTTGGCTTCCGTGGCGCGATCCTCGGGGTCATCGAGACCGTTGACGACGACGATCAGCCGCGTGCCGTTCTGCACGGCCGAGCCCACCATGCCATAGCCGCCTTCCTTGGTGTAGCCGGTCTTGAGACCGTCAGCGCCTTCCATCGAATTGAGCAGCGGATTGCGGTTGGGCTGGCGGATCTTGTTCCAGGTGAACTCCTTCTCGCCGAACAGTTTGTAGTATTCGGGGAAGTCGAGAATGATATGCCGGGCGAGGATGCCGAGCTCGCGCACCGTCATCTTGTTGCCGGGGTCGGGCAAGCCATTGGAATTGGCGAAGGTCGATCTGGTGAGGCCGAGCTCGCGCGCACGCTTGGTCATGAAATCGGCGGCAAAGATCCGCTCATTGCCCGCCATGGCTTCGGCCAGTGCAATGCAGGCGTCGTTACCGCTCTGGATGATCGCGCCGTGGAGGAGGTCGTCGACCGAGACCTTGCTGTTGATGGCGGCGAACATGGTGGAGCCGCCCGAGGGCGCCCCGCCCCGGCGCCAGGCGTTCTCGCTGATCCGGTACTCATCGGTCAGCTTGATGTCGCCCTTCTTGATGGCGTTGAAGACGACCTCTGCCGTCATCAGCTTCATCATGCTGGAGGGCGCGCGCAGCTCGTCGGCGTTCTTCTCGAACAGCACGCTGCCTGAGGAGGCTTCGATCAGGATCGCGGTCGGGGCATCGCCATCGAAGCCGACATCTTCCGCCTTCTTGGCGCCCTGGACGCTCTGGTTGGCAGCATAGAGCGCCCCGCCCCAGCCGATGCCAGCCACCAAAACCGTTGCGATCAGCCCGCGCGCCAGCGCGCCGGCGCGGAGCCAGTTGCGACGAAGCAAAGGAAGACGAAATGCCATGGCGAAGCCCTGAGAGAGGCCTTCTAACAGTTGGAACAGATGCGAACAACACGCGGTTCGACGCCTGCCCCTGAGATTGCACGATTCTCGCCGCGCCCCTATCGTAGCGCCTCATGTTTCCCGACCAAACCCCTGAAACAAGGCGGAAAAGCGAATGTCCTCAACCCGCATGATCAAGACCAACGGGGTCGAGCTGTTCGTCCGCGAAGCCGGCCAGGGTCCGCTGGTGGTGCTGTGCCATGGCTGGCCGGAACTGTCCTACTCCTGGCGTCACCAGATCCCCGCGCTCGCCGGGGCCGGGTTTCACGTCGTCGCCCCCGACATGCGCGGCTACGGCCAGAGCGCGGCGCCACCCGATGTGAACGCTTACTCGATCTTCGACACGGTCGGCGACGTCGTCGGCCTCGTCCAGGCGCTGGGCGAAACCAAGGCAATGGTGGTCGGCCACGACTGGGGCGCGCCGGTCGCCTGGCACGCGGCGCTGTTCCGGCCCGACATCTTCACCGCAGTCGCGGGCTTGAGCGTGCCGCCGCCGTTCCGCGGCCGCGGCAGGCCGCTCGACCTGTTGCGCCAGGGCGGCGTCACCAATTTCTACTGGCAGTATTTTCAGATACCCGGCGTCGCCGAGGCCGAGCTCGAGCGTGACGTCGCCCGCACCATGCGCGTCATCCTTGGCGGACGGGGCCTCGCCGATCCCACCGCGGCCATGTTCGTGCAGGAGGGCAAGGGCTTTCTCAGCCATGCGGGCGCCGAGGAGCCGCTGCCCGGCTGGCTGAGCGAGGCTGATCTGGCCTATTTCACCGAAAGCTTCCGCAAGTCCGGCTTCCGCGGCGGGCTGAACTGGTACCGCAACATCGACCGCAATTGGGAGCTGACCGCGCCCTGGCAGGACGCGCAGATTCACCAGCCTTCCCTGTTCATCGCAGGCTCAAAAGACGCAGTGATCACCGGCCTGATCGGGGCCAAGCGCGTCAACGAGCTCGAGCGGGTGCTGCCCAATCTCAAGGGTAAGCTGATCCTCGACGGCGCCGGCCATTGGGTGCAGCAGGAGCGGCACGACGAGGTGAACGCGGCGCTGATAACGTTCTTGAAGGCGAGCGCGGCTCAGTAGAGCCCACGGCCGCTCAGGATGCTGCGGGCCTCGGCGGCGCCATCGCCCGACGAGGGAGCGCTCTCGCTCGCATAGCGGCCGTCCTCGTCATAGGACACCGCGCGGGCGTTCTGCAGCGCCCGGCCCCGACTGCGGCTCGAGGCCGACATTTCCGAGGTCGCGTTGAGCGAGGCCATATCGGCCGAGCTGTTGCCGAGATTATAGGGCCGCCCTTCCGGCATCGGCACCTCGCCGCGAATGGCGCCACGGGTCGAGGACGGCAGCTCCGGCACGAACGGCTTGGCCGAGGCGACCCGGACCATCGAGGGCGATGGCGCCGGAACGCCGGTGCGCAAGGTCGCCAGAAGCTGGCGGTCGTCGGAACCCTCAAGCGGCGCCCGGCCGACATATTCGACCCGGACCCTGGCGACGCCATTGCCTTTGAATTCAAGCAGTTCGGCGGCCTTGTTCGAGACATCAATGAGGCGGTTGCCGTGATAGGGCCCGCGATCATTGACACGGACGATCAGCGACTTGCCGTTCGAGGTGTTGGTCACCCGCGCGTAGGACGGCATCGGCAGGGTCGGATGCGCCGCGGTCAGCGAGGTCATGTCGAACACTTCGCCGTTGGCGGTCAGGCGGCCGTGGAAATCATCACCGTACCAGGACGCCATGCCCTCGGCGCGGTAGTTGACGTCCTCCTCCGGCACGTAGGTCTTACCGGCCACGACATAGGGCTTGCCGACGCGATAGGTGCCGCCGCCCTTCGGGACCGGATCGCCCCAGGCGACGACCCGGGGGCTCGAGGACACGCCGTATTTCGGATCGACGCGGCTGGCGAACTTGTTGGAGGAGGCGCAATTGGCGAGGACAACGCACGTCGCGACCGCCGCAACACCGCGCGCGGCCCGCAAAACCGAATCTGACTGTCGGATCCCCATGTGCCCCAAATACCACTTCGCCGGAGGCGTACCCACCCCGCCTTGGCTACGGGGAAGCGCTGTCCGGTCCTTCTGATTCCGAGACGGCCCACCACCGCGTCGGAAGTGGTAAGGATAACGCAACCCGAACACGGCGGAAATGGGGAGCCCGCAGCGATCACGCCGGGATGGTAAACGCGAGGTTCGCTTCTCCCCGTTGATCTACGGAACCTGGGTGCCCTGCTCTGTGCCAAGGCTGGACATTCTGTTGCGCCAAATCCTCACTCCACCCCCATTGTCACCCCGCTCACCGAAATTCTTTTGACTGTGCAAGGCCGCACGCGTTCTCTCGGATGCAAGGGCGGGATTTGGAATTTAACGATGATCGAGACGGTTTCGGCACTGATGGGTCTGGTAAGCGCGGGGATCTTCCTGGCCCATGCGTTTGAAGGTTATCGCACGAGGGCCTGATGGCATTCGCGCGGGCGGCAAGCATCACCTCTTTCAAGGCAGCGCGTTCGGACAATTTTGATCGATCCGATCGAGCATCGAAGACGAGAGCGGCAGGTGTCCCATGCGTAATCATGACCTCGTATCCGATGGCTTCCTGGCATTGACCGCGGGCGGCTTGGTGCTGCTCTGCTCGAGCCTCGTCGCTCTTGCGTTTGCCTGAGCCCCACCTCCCCTTCTCCAACACAGCTCCACCGCGGCGACCGCACCTATCCGGATGGAAGCCCCCGGGTCATCAGCACCTTCCCGCACGTGCCGGTCAGGCTGCCGGCGCAAAAATAGCCGGCGCGTCCGAAAGCCGGGGATACGCGCCGCTCAGCGCAGACCCAACAGCGAACGGCGATAGAAGCTGTCGCGGGCCTCGTTCAGGCAGACGAAGCTGCCGTCGAAGCCCTGGCCGTAGCGCTTCTGACCCTTGCGGTAGTAGACGCCTTTCCTGAAATCGAGCCAGACCACCCTGTCCTGCGGGCAATGACGCTGCGCCTGCGCTTCGTAGCGAAACGGCGTCAGCGGCGTCGCCGAGACCTCGGCGCCGCCTGCACCAACCAGGATGGCGCCCGCGCATGCGATTGCGCCGGACCACTTGCCCAAGCCGCTCCGAGACACGCCCCACCTCCCGCTCGTCGCCGTCGTCCGACGGCCTCATTGCTTGTCCGCTTCGAGCTGCGCCAGCGCCTGGTGCAGACATTCCTGAAGCTTCTGAGCGACCTGCTCACGCGCGATACCCTTGTCTGCGAGATCGCCTGACACCTTGCGGAGGACATCGTCGATCGTCCGGCTCTCCAGATGATCTGTCACCAGCGCGGTTGCGTAGCTTGCCGCGGCATCGCCGCTGAGCCCGAGCTGGCTTGCGGCCCACAGCCCGAGCAGCTTGTTGGACCGCGCGGTGGCCTTGAACATGAATTCCTCGTCGTGGGCGAATTTGGCCTCAAAGCCCTGCTCGCGCTTGTCGAACGTGGTCATGGTCAGCTCCATTCTGATTCGCTGATGAGGATCGGACCTGCTGGGAGCGAACGTCTCCGTGCTTCACGTCAGTTTAGGATCATTTGAAGCTTCCTCCCGGAAGCCGAATGCCGTCAAGCCTGCCGATGCGCCCCAGGCGAGCAGCACGGGACGCACCAGCCCCGCGCCAGTCAATTCGGCTAAGCTTGGGATGTTTACCGTTCGTTAAGCAGACTCAGCGCCGCATGGGGCAGAGACATCGAGAGCTGACGCATGAACAGAGAGCTGCGGGAGTTTCGACGGCTTGAACGGGTCTGCCTGGAGCAGGCCGCCCTCTCCACCCTGGACCTCGCGCGAAGCGGGCTGCTGAAGGTCGCCGACGATTGTCGCATTGCGGCTGAAGCGATCGAGGCGCAATCGCCCCGCGGGGCGTTTGCGGAAGCCGTCCAGGCGCTCAAGCTGGCCTTGAGGCCAAAGGGCACGTCCAAGCGGCACTAGCGGCCGGTTCGGGGATTGGGCGGCGCGCGCGTTCGCTCAGCCCTTGGCCGCCGCCGCTTCACGCGCCAGGCGCTCGGCCTTCAGCCGTTCCTTGTTGGCGTAAAACGCCTTCTGCGCCGCTTCATGATCGCGCATGGCCTTCTCCGCCTCGACCCGGCGTGCCGCGTCGCGCGCCTGGCGCTGTTCGGGGGTCAAGGGTTTGCGTCGGAAGGAAAGGTCTTCAGTCATGGCGAAACAACCGGGCGGCGAGGAGAAAGTTCCGCATGGTCCCGTTCAAAGGCATCGGCCATGACATCAAGTTTTGTGAAAACAACCCCATGCACAGTAGCTAAGCCACTCTGCCACAAAGTTTTTTTCGATTGGCCAAAAGCCCCTTGCTCCGTCGGGCAAAACATTGGCATTCTGCGATCTTCGGAAAATCGTCAAGCAAGCGGAGGGGCCTCCACGAAAATCGCGGCGGCTAGATCTCGATGTCCGCGAGCACCGGCAAATGGTCCGAATAGGCCCTCGCCTCTGCGTCGGTCCAAACTCTCCCGAACCGGCTGTCGGCCGTCGCATAGATTCGATCAAGTCGCAGAACCGGCAACCGCGCCGGGAAGGTTCGCAGCCGCGTGCGGTTTGGGCAGACCTGCGCGAGCACGCGCCGCACCGACTTCACCCAGAACCAGTCGTTGAAATCGCCGAGGACGACGGTCCTTCCGGGCTTCACCAGGCTCGCCAGGGCCTGAGCTTGTGCGTAGCGCTCGTGGATGCTCAGGCCGAGATGAGTGGCCACCACGCGCACATCGCCGGCCGGTGTCAGCAGTCCCGTGGCAATCGCTCTGCGTGGTTCCCGCTCACGATACGACACGTCGACGATCTCGGGCACGCCGGCGAACGGAAAGCGGCTCAGGAGCATCTGACCGTAGTCGCCATCCTCAGTGACGATCGACTTGGCGTGAACGCCGTGATCGCCGACGACACTCGCCAGCTTCGCGAACGGATCGTCCGATCGCGAGCGCGAATCCACCTCCTGAAGCGCGACGACATCCGGCGACCACTTGCGAATGATGGAGCAAACACCCTCCAGATCGAACTTCGGATTGAGATTGAACGTGCCGTGCACATTCCACGTCATGAAACGCATCGGCGCCATCAGCGCCTCCCGGCGAGCCACGTCGCGACGAATTGTGCGCCGGTGCAGATCCCGAGCCAGCCCATAAACGCCAGGGCCAACAGCGATATGTTGCTCCAGGAGGCATTCCTGGCCAGATCCGCGATCTGAGCTCCCAGGACGGCCATGGCGAGAATCCCGGGCATCATGCCCAGCAGAGTCCCGACCAGGAAGTCGCGAAGCGGCAGCGTGCTCGCCCCGGCCACGACATTCACCAACGAGAATGGTGCTACGGGAATCATCCGGATGACGACGACAGCCAGAATGCCCTTGCCTACGACACGTTCCTGGATGCGCCCTGCACGTCGGCCGAGCAACTTCTGGAGGCGTTCTCGGCCAAGTGACCGTCCGATCACAAAAACGACGAAGGCGCTGAGCAAGACGCCGGCCATTGCGGTGACGAAGCCCAACCATGGCCCAAGCGCGGCAGCGGTTGCTGCAATGAGCACGAGAACCGGAAACACGACCAGCCCGCCGACGACAAAAGCTGTGATCGCGAACAGTGGACCCCAGATGGACTGCGAATAGGCAGACAGTAGCGTCGAGATGCGCGCGGCGTCGGCAAGATCGCTCAGGGACGTGTACGACCAAGCCATTGCCAGTCCGAAAAGCCCCACTGTTATCGACGCGATGCCGATGATCGTCTTCGTGCTCCACATGCGCGATGCCGCCCGTTCCAGATGAAGGGGCCGCTCAGGATCCGCCACAGGCTGGACCATTGTGGCCAGGGTACTGGTCAGGACCGAGGACTCCACGTCCCGCAGCGTCTTCGTCCCATCGGCCCTCGCCACGTCGTCCAGCAAAGCAAAAAGACGATCCGCGTTTTGCCCTATGGTCTGTTCGTCGAGACCGCAGAAATGGGCGATCAGGCGGTGGCGGACCGACGCGATGAAATCCCGATGCTCCTCGGTTGCGGCTTCAAAAATCAGGTCACATTCGCAGTCGGCACCCATCGACCGATTGTTCAGGTTGGCCGATCCGATCCTCAAGATCCTGTTATCGACGATCATGAGCTTGCTGTGCACCATCACGGCAGCTTCCGTGTCCCCGCTGCGCGAGACCGGGTAGACGAAGCGGACGCGATCGGTGACTCCTGCCGCACTGAAGCAGTCGATGAAGGCCCCGCGGCCGTTTTGCATGGCCTGGGATTCCAGCCACGAGGAATGCAGCTTGGGAGCGACGACCAGAACCCGAAGCGAAGGCACGCGAAGCATCTGTTCCGCCAGTTCACGCGCGATCTTGATGGCGCTGGTAAACTGGTTCTCGATGTAAACGAAGCTCGTTGCGGACCGGATCGCTGCAATCAACGAGCGTTCGACCTCATTGATGCTCGAGCCTGCAGGACAGACGACCTCGGTCCTGGCGATCCCCACCGGCATATGCGCAGCCTCGACCGGTACGTTGGCCGGCCACCGACCGCTCTTCGGCGCGCGCCGGTCATGGGCCTTTTGACCTGCAGCACGCCAGCGCTGCTCCGCAATGTCGAATAGCGACGCCGCAGCCTCCCCGTCGACCATGCATTGAACATCGTGAAAGGGCGGGTATGGCTTGCCTTCGGGGTCGCAGCGCAATTCGTGAACGGCGCGATGTTCACTCGTGTCCCAGCGCCTGATCGTCAGATCGAGCCCGCCGACGAACGCCAGCGAACCATCGATACAGACGATCTTCTGGTGTTGGGCCGACCCAAACGGAAGCGTGGCGTCCAGATGAAATCGGACGCGGCCACAAGTTTCGGCGGTCAATTTCGCCGCGGAGTTCCATTCCCTCTCGGAGGCGTAAAACGATACGAAGTCCCAGACGAGGATGTCGATCCGCAAGGCGGGACGGCGATGAACGAGCGCGCGCAGGAATGCGCCGAGTTGTTCCGGCAAGCCGTCATCCGCTCGTCCGGAAGCGCCGACCAGCCTGGTTTCACTATGGATATCCCATCCGATGATGTAGACGAGATCCTGCGCCTCCAGCAGCGCTTGCCGTAGGGCCGCGAAATAAGCGGCAGCATCGTTCAGAACCGCCACGCGCTGCGCTTCACACCGCCGCCAGACGGTGTCGCCGGGCATCAGGGGCGATGAACTCTGAAGCAGGTGGACCTCGCAATTCGCGTTTGCATCTAAACGCGCTGGATGCTCAAGGGGTTCCACGTACCCCGAGACAGTAGGGCTATCGCATATGACTCGTGGCGACAGCCTGCGCGCACGCCTCGTCCTTCGAGACGGCGCTTACGCGCCTCCTCAGGATGAGGCTAATAAGCGTCAGTGCCCGTTGAAACTGCTGCCGCACACTCCGCCCTCATCCTGAGGAGCCCGCCTAAAGCGGGCGTCTCGAAGGATGGCCGCAGCGAAAAGCTCTCAAATGCGACAGCCCTGCCCGAGACAGGGACGATGTTCTGCGCGTGCGAATGCTGGAGCCACTGGGCTTAGTCGGCACAATCGCACATCGCAGCTATTTGGTTCGAACAGTCTTTGCGCCGGCGCCTCTCAACGCGTCTGCAATCTTCTCCGGAGCATCGCCGTGAAAATCCACGGAGACCTCGATCGCGCCTTCCAGCTTCTGCCGCCCCTGCGGCGCGGGCGCAGCCTTGACGTCGCTACCTGCCGGCCGTGTTCCCACCGTGTTCGCATCGCCGGCGGGCTGGACGAAGACGTCGCCTCGCGGCACGCCGCATTCCTGCACGACATGCTCAACCGCAAGCTCGGCGCCGCGGCGCGTGTCGAATTCTCCGATGATCGTGCTTTCCAAGGATGCTCTCCGTGTGGTCGAGAGTGCGAACAACGGGCGAGCTGGGGCCAAGTTCCTGGCGTGGAGCGAACGACATCAAAGGCGGAGATGATGGATCGGCACCCGTGAAGATCAGAACCGAATGATCCCGAACAGGAAGAGCAGCGCCACGGTGATGAGGCCGGAGATCAGCAGCGAGCCGAGACAGCCCAGCCGGTTCGAGAAAAAGAAGAACATGAACGCCCCGCTGTGAAGCTCCCTGTCGGGGTAATCTCTCGAGTTCGATAGCGTTCCTCACGCGCTTTCGTTCGTCCTTGTGGTCAAGCACGCCAGCGCTTCATACAAGGTCATTGAGACAGGTCAATACGGGCAAGCCCGAGCTCTGGAATTCTGACCTCGACAAATCAACGGAGGCGGCCATGTCACAGCAGAGCAGCATGCATTTCTATCTCAACTGGGCCAAGGAGCGGATCGACGAGATGGACGCCGCGTTGGCCTCGTTCGAGGTCAAGGCCGGCCAGGCCAAGGCTGAGTCCAAGGTGAAGACTGATCAGCTCCTGTCCGATCTGACCACGCGCCGCGATGAGTTTCAGGAACTGCTCAAGGCCAAGACGCAAGCGGGTGAA
Source organism: Bradyrhizobium forestalis (assembly GCF_002795245.1). Classification (GTDB taxonomy): domain Bacteria; phylum Pseudomonadota; class Alphaproteobacteria; order Rhizobiales; family Xanthobacteraceae; genus Bradyrhizobium; species Bradyrhizobium forestalis. The sequence goes on from NZ_PGVG01000002.1 coordinate 166,906, forward strand.
GCCGCTTGGGCGGATGCCAAGGCCGACATGGAAGGGCAATGGAACGGCTTTGAAGCCCAGGTGAAGACCTACTTCGAAGGCGCCGGCAAACAGCTCGAGCAGCAGCAGGCCACCTTCAAGGAACTTGCGGCGGCACAGGCCAAGGCCTGGCGGGAAGCCGCGGATAAATTCCGCGAGGCCGCAGGCAAGGTGGCCGCAGCCCGCACCGCGGACCTCGATGCCGCGCTCAAACAGATGAAGTCCGATGCCTCCGAAGCAGAAGCGCGGCTGCAGAAGCTGAAGCAAGCGGGCAGCGAGTCCTGGTCGGTGATGAGCGCCGCCCTCGCCGAATCCCGCAAGGCGTTCGATCAAGCCAACAAAGCCGCGTGGGACGCGCTGAAGGGCACTGATACGAAGAGCTGAAGGCTGGTTTCGGTCGCATGCCCAAAGAGACGGGGTGTGGAGTGTGACGACGGCCGCGAGCCAAGCGTAGCTCACGCCCCCTCCTACGGGCCAACACCACGATCACTGCTCTGGACCAGGACAGTGGCCTCTCCTCGCCACTCGGAGCACGAGTGTCAACGAGCGGCAGCGGTTTGTTGGCTTGCGGAGTTCTCTGCATTGAACTCGCTCCAAGCCTGTCGGAGTATCTGGATTGAGGATGTCAGGAAGATGCCTCCCATTACGGCGGCGACGAGGAGATCGGGCCAAGCCGTGCCGGTACCCCAGACGCCCAAGGCGGCGACCACCACGATCACGTTGCCGATTGCGTCGTTTCGCGAGCAGAGCCAAACAGACCGGACGTTCGCGTCCCCATCCGTGTACGGCCTGAGCAACAAGACCGAACCGAGATTGGCCGCGAGAGCAAGAAAGCCGATCGCGCCCATGACCTCTGCCTTTGGCAAACCGAGAATGAGCGTCTGGTAGACAGTTGACCCGACAACCCAGAGCGCCATCACGCTGAGAGAGAGACCTTTGAAAAGGGCGGCGGTCGCTCGGCGCCGCAGGCTCGCACCGATCACGGCCAAGCTGAGACCATACGTCACAGTGTCGCCGAGGAAGTCCAATGCGTCCGCCTTCAACGCCTGCGAACCAGCCAACTGCCCAGCAAGCATCTCGATCAAGAACATCGTGCCGTTGACGGCGATCACGGTCCAGAGAACGCGCTTGTACGCAGGGTCCATTCCGTCGAAGACAGGGACACCGCCGGAACAACCGCATGCCGCCCCTAGGGACCCGCGCTCGGTTCGCCTGATAGGTTCGAGGTTCAACGGTGGTGGGCTGCAGCACGAGCTGTTCTGTTTACAGCATTCAGTCATGATGACGATCCTCAGTCCCCTGAGCCTATCAGCCCAAGACGCTTCCCGGTAGCTGCTGTCCCCCTCGCAGCTCGTGCTGGCTGCGCGACGAAAGGCACCGTCGCTCTCATAAGTCCACGTCTTCCATGGGCTCGCTGCAGCAGCTCTCCGTAGCACCCGTCGACTGGAAGCCGTTGGAACTGCTGAATTTTGGGAAGATCAACGACTTGGCATCAGACTGGCGGAAGGGGTGGGATTCGAACCCACGGTACCCTTGCGGGCACGCCGGTTTTCAAGACCGGTGCCTTAAACCACTCGGCCACCCTTCCAGTCCCGGAGCGCTGTCGCTTAACCCAGTCGCCAGCGCAAGGCAACGCGAAGTTGGGCGCCCTAGCCTCTTGTCAGGCCGGCGTCAGCCTGTTCCTCTAGTCTAGCCCCTTGGCAATCCTGATGCCGGCGACATCTCCCAGGGTGTCGCTGGTTGCGAGGCCCGGTTGGATTGGTCTCCATGCCCGGGCCTCGTTTTGCTGCCCGCAAACGAAAACGGCGCCCCGCGAGGAGCGCCGCTCTAAGCTGGTCTCTTGCGTCAGCTCAGTAGCCGCAGGACGCGCAGCCCATCTGCACCGGGGCGTAATAGGAATAGCCGGGCGAGACCATCTCGACGCGTTGGCGTGTGGCGTATTGCGGCGGGATGCGCTCGTACTGGACGCCCGGGGGCGCCACCATCACGGTCTGCGGCACCATCACGGTGCGATACTGCGCCGGCGTGCGGTGCGCGACCACGGCGCCCGGCGACACCATCACGGTCTCGTCGACGGTGCGGTATTGCGGCGGCACGTATTGCTGCTGATAGCAGGTCGTGCACGGCGGCGGCGTATAGCAATTATAGCAGCCGGCGGAGGCTGCGCCCGTCATGGAAATCGCGGCGACGGCTGTGGAGAAAACAACGGCGAGAGTACGAGACATTGCGGTGGCGCCCCAGTTGCCCGAAATGGATTTTGGATCAGAAGGTCGAACGAAGTATACGCCGCAAAACCTTACCTTGCCGAACTTCGTCGGGGCATCCTTAATGCGAACGGCCGATCGCGAGGGAGCGGTAAGAACTCATTGACCACGCGCATTAACGCGCGGGATGTTTGCACCGAGGTCGGCATAACGAGCGAGAGCGCTGCCCCGGCGATCGGACATCGCCGCAGGACGCGTTCGAGCACAATCCGCAGTGTTCAGCCGCCTTCGATGGTCGAGCTTCAATGCCTCGCCGCTCTTTCCAGGAACTCCAGCAGCGAGGGATCGGTCTCCTCGAGTTCGACAAAGCGGCGGCGCAGCTCGTCGGCGATTTCAGCGGTGGCATCCCGCGACCACCCCTCCGCGGTATTGAAGGCCACGATACGTGTGGGATGGAGATATTGCCCTTCGGCGAGATGTCTGAGCAGGGTCTCGCGATTGGCGTCCTCCTCGGCAGTCTCACACCAGGCGCGGCCCAGCCGGCGGCCGAAGTCATCGAGCACGAGATAGACGTCCCGGTCCGTCGAAATTTGCGGCACGAGCGATGGAGAATGACTCATGGCTAACTCCGCTACTGGCAATCCGGACCGTTGCGGACGGATCTCGATACGGCGACCGCCTCGGCCGGATTCGGAAAAAGGGATTTCGGCGATTTTTCCTAGGATGGCACGATTAAATCAAAAATAAAATGTGAATTAATAAAAATTAAATAGCAGGGTGTGGACAAATGCACTAAGTTGACCGTGCCTGGCGGGCGAGCCCGCACGTCGGGTGCCCACTTCGCAAACGGCTCCCGCTCCCACCCCCAACTGCCCACGCCCCCGGGAAGCGGGGGCCGTTCTTTCCGAATCTCCGTTCCGGCTCCGTGGTTCCTGCAACGGCGCATCCGCGCGCTCGCGTGGAGCCGCGAGTCGTTCCGAAAGCTGGCGATCCAGCCTGTGACGTGCCGATCCGCGCCTATCTCGAGCGCCGCTTCACCTCGCGCACCGCGCCGCGCGCAGCGCTGGTGGTGAGCGCGGCGTAAGCCTGAAGCGCGGTCGAGACGTTGCGCTTGCGGCTCTGCGGCTGCCAGGCGGCATCGCCCTTCGCCTCCTCCGCCGCGCGGCGCTTGGCGAGCTCCTCGTCGGAGACGTCCAGGCTGATGCTGCGGTTCGGGATGTCGATGGCGATGCGGTCGCCGTCGCGCACGAGACCGATGGTGCCGCCCTCGGCAGCTTCCGGCGACAGGTGGCCGATCGACAGGCCGGACGAGCCGCCGGAGAAACGGCCGTCGGTGACGAGCGCGCAGGCCTTTCCGAGGCCCATCGATTTCAGATAGCTGGTCGGATACAGCATCTCCTGCATGCCGGGGCCGCCGCGCGGGCCTTCGTAGCGCACGACCACGACCTCGCCGGCCACGACCTTGCCGCCCAAAATGCCTTCGACCGCCGCGTCCTGGCTTTCGAACACGCGCGCGGGACCGGAGAATTTCAGGATCGAGGCGTCGACGCCGGCGGTCTTCACGATGCAGCCGTCCTGCGCGAGGTTGCCGTAGAGCACGGCAAGACCGCCGTCCTTGCTGAAGGCGTGCGCGAGGTCGCGCACGACGCCCTTCTCGCGGTCGGCATCGAGCTCGTCGTAGCGGCGCTCCTGGCTGAAGGCGACCTGGGTCGGGATGCCGCCGGGCGAGGCGCGATAGAAGGTGCGCACCGTCTCGCTCTTGGTGCGCTTGATGTCCCAGCGCTCCAATGCCTCGTTCATGGTCGGCGCGTGCACGGTCGAGACCGAGGTGTCGATCAGCCCGGCGCGGTCGAGCTCGCCGAGAATGCCCATGATGCCGCCGGCGCGATGCACGTCCTCGACATGCACGTCGGCCACTGACGGCGCGACCTTGCAAAGCACGGGCACGCGGCGCGACAGCCGGTCGATGTCGCGCATGGTGAACTCGACCTGCCCTTCATGGGCGGCGGCGAGCAGATGCAGCACGGTGTTGGTCGAGCCGCCCATCGCGATGTCGAGCGTCATCGCGTTCTCGAATGCCTTGAGGTTGGCGATGTTGCGCGGCAGCACGGACGCGTCGTCCTGCTCGTAATAGCGGCGGACGAGATCGACGATGGTGTGACCGGCCTCGACGAACAGGCGCTTGCGGTCGGCGTGGGTCGCGACCACCGAGCCGTTGCCGGGCAGCGCGAGGCCGAGCGCCTCGGTGAGGCAGTTCATCGAGTTCGCCGTGAACATGCCCGAGCAGGAGCCGCAGGTCGGGCACGCCGAGCGCTCGATCACCTTGACGTCGTCGTCGCTGACCTTGGAATCGGCGGCCGCCACCATGGCGTCGATGAGGTCGACGGCTTTGGTCTTGCCCTCGAGCTTGACCTTGCCGGCCTCCATCGGGCCGCCGGAGATGAACACGGCGGGAATGTTGAGCCGCAGCGCGGCCATCAGCATGCCGGGCGTGATCTTGTCGCAGTTGGAGATGCAGACGAGGCCGTCGGCGCAATGCGCGTTGGCCATGTACTCGACGCTGTCGGCGATCAGTTCGCGCGACGGCAGGCTGTAGAGCATGCCGTCATGGCCCATGGCGATGCCGTCATCGACCGCGATGGTGTTGAATTCCTTGGCAACGCCGCCGGCCTGCTCGATCTCGCGCGCCACCAGCTGGCCGAGATCCTTGAGATGGACGTGACCGGGCACGAACTGGGTGAAGGAGTTGACGACTGCGATGATCGGCTTGCCGAAATCCGCATCCTTCATGCCCGTCGCGCGCCAGAGGCCGCGGGCGCCCGCCATGTTACGGCCGTGGGTGGTGGTGCGGGAGCGATAGGCTGGCATGTTTCCGTCCTCGGGTTTGCCGGCCGGGCGGGAAAATGTGGAGCCGCCTCAGGCCTTTCCGGCCGGATAGCGCACGCGCCGGGCGGGCGCAACGGGAACTTGGGCATGGCAGGGCTCCCCTGCCCCCGGCACGGGCTCTCTCTCGTGCCCCGGACGCAGCGCAGCGTCTCTTCGACGGTGCGCTGCAGAGCCGGGGCCCATGTGGGAGCGAGCGATGTGGCTTCCTGGGTCCCGGCTCGCGCTCCGCGCGTCCGGGACACGAGATCTGCCCCCCGACTACAGCGTCGGATCCAATCGGTCCCGCAGCCAGTCGCCAATGACCGAGACCGCCAGCGTGGTCACGACGATTGTGGTGGCCGGGGCCAGCATGATCCAGGGCGCCCGGGTCAGATATTCGCGGCCATAGCCGACCATGTTGCCGAGGCTGGTCATCGGCGGCTGCACGCCGAGGCCGAGGAAGGACAGGCCGGACTCCATCAGGATCACCTCCGGGAAGACCAGCGTGGTCGAGACGATCAGGGTCGAGGCGATGTTGGGCAGGATGTGCCGGAGGTAGATCCGCGACGGCGTTGCACCAAGCTGGCGGACGGCGGCGGCATAGCCTTGCGCATTGGCGGAAATCGCAAGGCCGCGCGCGATGCGGGCGTAGCGCTCCCAGCCGAACAGGCCCATCAGGCCGATCAGAAGCGGCAGCGAATTGCCGAAGAAGGCGAGCACCGCCAGCGCCATGATCAGGAAGGGCATGCTGGCCTGGAAGTCGGACAGCATCAGCACGAGTTGCTCCACGGCCCCGCGGAAATGCGCGGCGAGGAAGCCGAGCGTGGTGCCGACGATCGCCGAGATCGTGGTGGCGCCGAATGCGATCAGCAGCGAGATGCGGATCGAGACGAGCAGCCGCGACAGCACGTCCCGGCCGAGCTCGTCGGTGCCCAGCCAATGCGCGGCATTGCCGGGCGCCGAGAGCCGGTTGCGCAGATCGAGCTGGGTGAAGCCGTAAGGCGCGATCTTCTCGGCGAAAGCCGCAATCAGCAGCATCGCGACGATCCAGCTGATCGCGAGCGCGACCGAGACCGGGATTGCGGGAAGGCTGATGCGACGGCGCGCGGTTGTGTCCTTCAACGTGGCGTCGGTCATGCATGGGCTCCCTTGGTGCGCAGGCGCGGATCGAGGAAGCCGTAGAGGAAGTCGACGATCAGGTTGGACGTCACCATGGTCATCGCGACCAGCAGCAGGATGCATTGCACGACGGCGAGGTCGCGGTTGGCAACGGCGACGACGAGCAGGCGCCCTACTCCCGGCCAGGCAAACACGCTCTCGACCACCACGGCGCCCGCGATCAGCGTGCCCACCATGAAGCCGAGAATGGTGATGGTCGGGATCGCCGCGTTCGGCAGCGCGTGCGATGTCACCACCTTGCGCCAAGGCACGCCTTTTGCGGATGCAGTGCGGATATAGGGCTGGCCCAGCACCTCCAGCATTGCGCTGCGGGTGAAGCGCGCCAGCACCGCGGCGCCGCCGAGGCTCAGCGTTGCGATCGGCAGGATGGCGTGGCGCCAACTGTCCTGCCCGCCCGACGGCAGCCAGCCGAGCTGCACGGCGAAGACGAGCACCAGCAGCAGCGCGAGCACGAAGCTCGGGACCGTGAAACCAGCCACCGCCGTCATCATCACGGCGCGGTCGATTCCCGAGCCGCGATGCAGCGCGGCGTAGATGCCGGCGGGAATGCCGAGCGCGACCTTGAAGGCGAAGGCCGGCAAGGTCAGCGCCAGCGTCGCCGGAATCCGCTCCAGCACGAGCTCGATCGCGGGCCGGCCGTCGCGCATGGAGCGGCCGAGCTCGCCTTTGGCGATGGCGCCGAAATAGTCGAGATACTGAAACCAGATGGGATCATCGAGGCCCCAGGCCTTGCGAAACGCCGCGAGCACTTCCGGCGGCGCCTCGGGTCCCAGGATCATCAGCGCGGGATCGCCGGAGAGGCGAAGCACGACGAAGGCGAAGGTGACGACGAGGATGATCGTCAGAGCCGCGCGCCCGATCCGAATGGCGAAATAGCGTCCCATCAGGCAGCGTCCCGTGTCGCGGCGCCGGTGACGAGATGGCAGGCGACCTGCCGGTTACCGCCGACGGCTTCGAGCGCCGGCACCTCGCTCGCACAGCGCGCGATGGCCCGCGGGCAGCGCGGATGGAAGGCACAGCCTTTGGGGCGCGCGGCCGGATTCGGCGGATCGCCTGACAGCACGATACGGCCGGCGCTGCGGCGGCCCGGTGCGGGCGAGGCCGAGACCAGCGCCTGGGTATAGGGATGCTCGGGCCGCGCGAACAGGTCGTCGGCGCTGCCGATCTCGACGATGCGGCCGAGATACATCACGGCAACCACATTGCTGATCTGCCGGACGACACGCAGATCATGGCTGATGAACAGCAGCGTCAGCCCAAGCTGCGCCTGGAGATCGGCGAGCAGGTTCACCACCTGCGCCTGGATCGAGACGTCGAGCGCGCTGACCGGCTCGTCGCAGACCAGGAAATCCGGCTTCGTCGCCAGCGCCCGCGCCAGCACGATGCGCTGGCGCTGTCCGCCGGACAGTGCGCCCGGATAGCGCACGCCGTGCGCCGGCGTCAGCTCGACCGCGCGCAGCAACTCGCGCACCCGCTCGGCGCGCTCGGCGGGCGTGCCGAGACCGTGGATATCCAGGGGCTCGCGGATCTGGGTGGCGACCGGCAGGCGCCGATCCAGCGCACCCAGCGGATCCTGGAAGATCATCTGCATGCGCGCGCGCTGCGCACGCCAGGCGGCCGTTCCCGGCGCGGCCATCGGCTTGCCGTCGAACCGTACCTCGCCGCGATCGGGCGGCTCGAGGCCGAGCACGATGCGGCCGGTCGTGGATTTGCCCGAGCCGGACTCGCCGACGAGACCCAGCGTTTGGCCTCTGGCAATCGTGAGCGACACGCCGTCGACGGCATGCACGGCCGTAGCTCGGCCGAACATTCCGGAGCGCATGCTGTAGCTGCGCGAGATCGTGGACACTTCGACGAGCGGCGCGCTCATTCGGCAGCGATTCCGAGCAGCGCGCGGCGCGAGGCTTCGGCGCGGATACAGGCAACGGTCCGATCGTTCGCGATCGGCGCCAGGCTCGGCGCGGCCAGGCCGCACGGTTCGGCCGCCAGCGCGCAGCGCGGCGCGAAGGCGCATCCATCAGGCATGTGCGCGGGATCGGGCACGGTGCCGGGAATGGCCGTGAGGCGCCGCCGCGGCCCATCGAGCGGCGGCAGCGCACCGATCAACCCTTGCGCATAAGGGTGCACGGGGTCGGCGAACAGCTGGTTGCTCGGTGCCTGCTCGACGATGCGGCCGGCATACATCACCGCGACGCGGTCACAATTCTCAGCGACGACGCCGAGGTCGTGACTGATCAGCACCATCGCCATGCTCATCTCGCGGCGGACCGTGGAGAGCAGCTCCAGGATCTGGGCCTGAATGGTGGCGTCAAGCGCCGTGGTCGGCTCGTCCGCGATCAACAGATCGGGATTTCCGGCCAGCGCCATCGCGATCATGATGCGCTGGACCTGGCCGCCGGAGAATTCATGCGGATAGGCCTCTAACCGCCGGCCTGCGTCGGGAATGCCGACGAGATCGAGCAGCCGCCGCGCTTCCGCCTTCACGGCGTTGCCTTGGAGATCCCGATGCAGCGCCAGCGCTTCACAAAGCTGCCTGCGGATGGTCAGTACCGGGTTGAGCGCACTCGCCGGATCCTGGAAGATCATGGCGATGCGCCCGCCCCGCACGTGATCAAGCTCGGTGGCCGGCGCGCCGAGGATCTCTCGTCCCTCGAGCCGCACCGAGCCTGTGACCTTCGCATGCCGCGGCAAGAGGCCGAGCGCGGCCAGCCATGTCACAGACTTGCCGGAGCCGGACTCGCCGACGAGGCCGAGCGCCTCGCCCTTGTGCAAGTTGATGTCGACGCCGCGCAGGACCGGCACGCCGCTGAAGGCGACGCGCAAGTCCCGGATGCTGACCAGCTGCGGCACCTCAGGCCTCGAAATTGCCGGCGCGAAAATCCATCGCGAAGGCGGGCGCCGCCTTCCACTTGATCGATTTCGGCTTGGCGGTGAAGGTCGCGTTCTGGTGCAGCACCGTGTAGGCGGGATCCTCGCGCTCGGCGATCTCGAGCATGCGGTGGAACGCCTTCCTGCGGGCGGCGCGGTCGGTCGAGGTCTCCAGGAACTCCGAGAGCTTGTTCAGCTCGACATTGGTCCATTCGCCGATCTGCTGCTGCTGGCCGTTCGGACCGTGCTGGGCGACCAGCGAGGACACCGGATCGTTGAAAGCGGCCGAGTTCGACCAGTCGCGCACGGCGCGCGTGGGCGCCCGCTCCATAATCTGCGACCAGTTTTCCTTGGTCTCGATCTGGACGTTGAGGCCGACCGACTTCCACATCTCGACCAGCACCTGCGCGGTCGCGACCTGGTTGGTGTAGTAATTGTTGAGCAGGCGATAGGGGATCGGATCGCCCTTGTAATTGGCCTGCTTCAACAGGTCCTGCGCGAGCTTGGGATCATAGGCCGGCACGTTCCAGTCGGCGTTGAACATGTCGCCGTAGAATTCCCATTGCAGGCCTTTCGGCACGCGGGTGCGGCCGGCCCACAGGCTGTCGACGATGGCCTGGCGGTCGATCGCGTGGGTAAAGGCGCGCCTGACAAGCGGATTGGCGAGCACGGCGTGGTTCTTGTCGAACACGGTCAGGCGGTGATTGAGGATGGTGCCGCCCTGCACTTCGAACGCGGCGTTCTTCTCGATGCCGGCGATCTGGTCCGGCGGGATGTCGCAGGCAAACTGGTATTCGCCCGACAAGAGGCCGTTGATGCGGCTCGCGACCTCAGGCACTTCGAGGAAACGAATGCGCTTGAGCGGCGGACGACCGCCCCAATATTCGTCGTGGGCTTCGAGGGTCAGCGAGACGTCGGGCTTGAGCTCGACGACCTTATAAGGACCGGTCGTCACCGGCCTGCGAGCCCAATCAAGATAGCTGGCGGCCTCTTCCCAGGCGCGGCGGTTCATGATGTCGGAGCCGTAGCGCGACAGCCGGCCCTCGATCGTGACGTCGGGCGTCGCGTTGTAGAAGCGCACCGTGTACTTGTCGACGGCATCGACGCGCACCAGGTCCGGCCAGATCCGGCGAGCAACCGCGGGCACGTCGGGCGGCAGCTCCTTGCCCGGCCGTGGCGTCGGGATCTTCTCGAACGCCTTGATTGTGGACCGGCTCTTGGCCTCGGTCTCGCCGAACATGCGCTCGCGGCTGAAAGTGAAGACGACGTCTTCTGCCGTCAGCTCATCGCCATTGTGGAACTTGACACCCTTGCGCAGCTTCACCTCGACGGTCTGATCGTCGATGCGGCGCCATTCGGTGGCAAGGCCGGGCACGGCTTCGAGATTGCCGCGCCAGTTCTTGGAGATCAGGCCTTCCCAGATCGAGGAGAAGAACACGCGCTCGCCGACGTTGGACTGCTCGCGCAGCACGTCGAGCACGTTCGCGTTGGTCACCTTCTGCACGGCGATCGTCACCGACGGGCGGTTGTCGCCTTGCGCGATGGCAAAGCGCGGCAGCAGCAATGTGCTTGCGGCAGCGCCGCCGGATTTCAGGATGGTGCGACGGGTGAATTTACTCATGGCGGTAACCCCTGCCCTGGATGATGCTGTTATTCGGCGAGCCCGAGCGCAGCGAGATAGGCTGCGCCGGCGCGGACGTCGTCGTGATTGCGGAGTTCGAGGATCAGCCGCGGATTCGACGTGAGCCGGCCAAGGGCGCGGAACACGGCGACCCAGGGGATGTTGCCTTCGCCCGGCGCCCAGTGCCGGTCGGCAAAGCCGTCGGTGTCCTGCAGGTGCACATGCGTCAGCATGTCGCCGGCGGTCTCGACGTAATAGTCCACCGGCGGCGCGCCGGTGGAGATGTGGGCGTAATTGGCGTGGCCGGTGTCGAGCGAGACGCGGACCTTATTGCTCTCGAGCGCCTTGGCGAGGCGCACGCGGTCGCGCGGATCCTTGTCCTCGATGTTCTCGATGACGATCTCGCAGCCGATCGTCTCGGCGCGCGCGATCACCTCGGCGAGTGTCGCCTTGACGCGTTCGACCAGATTGCCGCGGTTGTCGGGATAGAGGTCGAGGTTGTTGTAGTCCCAGGTCGTGAACGGCGAATGGATCACCATCTGCGTCGCGCCGAGGAACTCGGCCGCGTCCAGTCCCTGAAGCAGGCGCTTGGTCACCGCCTGGCGGATCATGGGATCATGGCTGTCGATCTTGAAGCCCCAGAACGGGCCATGAATTCCGAGCCGACCGGTGTGGCCGGTCAGCATCTGCTTGATCTCGCTTGCCGTGCTGCGCCAGTCGCTATCGAGCAGATCGGCGCGGAAAAAATCCTGGATTTCGAGATCGCGCTGCCGTTCGAGAAGCCAGTCGCGATGCGCGGGGATCGATTTGATAGACAATGCGGCGCCCAACACCGGCTTCGACATGGCATGCTCCTTGGCCGTCAGCGATGACGGGAGCAGCGCTAGACCAGTTCAATGACAGGCCCGTGAAATGCAGATTGGGAGGTGCCGATGAGATGTGGACATCCCGTCGGTCGCGCGCTGCAGATCGGCAATCAGCGACCGATGCAGAACGAACACATGGCAAGCGCTATCGTGTCCGTAGTGATCCGGAATGGAATCCTATCCAGCCTTCGCGTACATCGCCGGACATCGATCGGCGGCCACTTCCACGAGCATCATCTCTGATCGCGCAACATGGGTTGGGGGACCACATGGGGCGGGGGATTGAAGGCTGGGGCAAGGTGACGAGGTCCGGACTCCTAGGCACTCCGGACCTTGAAACCTTTCAGATTGAACGCACATCGCGCCGTCCGGCTGATTCAGCCGGGCGGCGCGTTGTCGTTTCAGGCGTCGCATTTCGGTTCGGCTGCTTCTCGCACGCCACCCGGGCCTGCTGATTGACCTGTGTGTTAGACTGCGTCGTCTGATTGGCTTGATTGGTCTACTTGCCGGATTGAGCGCGACGGTTCCTGAGACGCAAAGAAGGCAGATCACACCGGCTTAGATCGCGTCCTTCAGCGTCAGCCGTGCCGTGAACGTCACGCTGGTCTTGCCGACCAGCGCCATGCCTTCGACCTCAGCGCCGCCGGCGGAGTAGTCGCCGGAAAAGCCGCAGGTGACCTCCCGGCCGCCGAATGCTAGCGTCCTGCCGACCGCCTCGGTGTGCTGGTTGACGATCATGTCGCCACGCCACTTGCCGTTCCGGAACGTGTAGCTGCCGGTATAGTAGAAATAGCTGTCGCCGCCCATGATGCGGCCGTCGCAGAGCACGACCACGCCCCTGGCCTGTCCGCGCTTGCCCTCGCGCATCTCGATGTCGAAAATGTAGAGGCCGTTGGTGACCTTGGCCTCCTCACCGGTTTCCGCCCCATCCCCGGCCGACATCAGATCGTCCCTCCCCCAACGCCGCCCCGATCAGTTCGGCACGTTCCGTTCGAGATCCTCGAGCCAAGCGGCCGCACTCGAATCCGACGGCGCGCGCCAGTCGCCGCGCGGCGACAACGAGCCGCCGGCCGAGACCTTCGGTCCATTCGGCATGGCCGAGCGCTTGAACTGGCTGAAGGCGAAGAAGCGGCGCAGGAACACGTCCAGCCAGCGGCGGATCTCGGGCAAGTCGTAGGCCTTGCGCCGGTCGCTCGGGAACGCCGGCGGCCATTCGCCCTTGGCGGCGTCCTTCCACGCCTGGAGCGCCATGAAAGCAATCTTGGACGGCCGCATGCCGAAGCGCAGCGTGTAGAACAGGTTGAAGTCCTGCAGCTCGTAAGGCCCGATGGACGCTTCCGTGCTCTGCGGTTTCTCGCCCGGCTGCACCGGCACGAGCTCGGGCGAGATTTCAGCGGCCAGGATCGAGCCAAGCGTCCGGTTGACGTCGTCGCTGAACTGTCTCGAGGAGATCACCCAGCGGATCAGATGCTGGATCAGCGTCTTCGGCACGCCGGCATTGACGTTGTAATGCGCCATCTGGTCGCCGACGCCATAGGTGCACCACCCCAGCGCGAGCTCGGACAGATCGCCGGTCCCGATGACGATGCCGCCGTGATGGTTGGCGAGCCGGAACAAATAGTCCGTGCGCAGGCCCGCCTGCACGTTCTCGAAGGTGACATCATAGACCTTCTCGCCCTTGCCGAAGGGGTGCCCGATGTCCTTCAGCATCTGGGTTGCGGTGGTCCGGATGTCGAGTTCCTGCCAGCTCGTCTGCAACGCCTGCATCAGCGCGAGCGCATTGGTCTTGCTCTCACTGCCGGTGGCAAAACCCGGCATGGTGTAGGCGAGGATGTTTTCACGCGGCAGGCCGAGCAGGTCGACCGCCTTGGCGGCGACGATCAGAGCATGGGTGGAATCGAGCCCGCCCGAGACGCCGATCACGACGCGCTTGGTGCCGGTCGCGCGCATCCTCTGCACGAGGCCGGCGACCTGGATGTTGTAGGCCTCGTAGCAATCCTGTTCGAGCAGGCTCTCGTCGCTCGGCACGAACGGAAAGCGCTCGACCTTGCGCAGGAAGCCGATATCGGCCGCCGGCGGCTTCAGGGCAAATGTCACCTTGCGGAAAAACGCCTCGCGCTGCCGACGGTTGTCGTCGAATGTTCCCATCAGCGCACGCTCCTGCCTGAGCAGGTCGAGATCGACGTCGGCCAACGTGATCTGGCCGCCCTGCCGGAACCGCTCGCCCTCGGCCAGCATCACGCCGTTCTCGTAGATCGAGGTCTGGCCGTCCCAGGCGAGATCGGTGGTGGATTCCCCTGCCCCGGCGGCGGAATAGACGTAGGCCGCGAGGCAGCGCGCCGATGTCGATTGGCACAGCAGCGCGCGCGAGCGCGCCCGGCCGACCGTGATCGGACTGCCCGAAAGATTGATCAGCACGCTCGCGCCCGCGAGTGCGAGCTCGGAGGCCGGCGTCACCGGGATCCACATGTCCTCGCAGATCTCGACGCCGATGGTGAGGCCCGGAACGTCCTCGGCCGCGAACAGAAGATCCACGCCGAACGGCGCGTGCAGGTCGACGAAGGCGATCGTCTCGCCGGCGATGCCGGCGCCGGAGGCGAAATGCCGTCCCTCGTAGAACTCGCGATAGGTCGGCAGGTAAGACTTCGGCACCACGCCGAGGACGTTGCCGCGATGAATGACGACGGCGCAGTTGTAGATGCGATGACCAAAGCGCAGCGGCGCCCCGACGATCAGGACCGTCATCAGCCCCGCGGAGGCCTCAACGATCGCGGCGAGGCCGCGCTCGACCGCATCGAGCAGCGGATCCTGCTTCACCAGATCTTCGATCGCATAACCGGACAGGCACAGCTCGGGAAACACGGCCACCGCCACCGACTGCTCGTGGCAGGCATCGGCCGCCGCCAGGACGGCCTTCGCGTTGGCCGTGGGATCGGCGACATGGGACGTGGTGACACAGGCCGCCACGCGCGCAAATCCGTGAGCGTAGATCGAGTGGAAAGTCATCGAGCGCAGTTTCCTCAAAATCTCTTCGCTGCCGAAGCCGTCAGCTCCGGACCATATGTAGCCCATCGAGCGGGGCCCGTGCGAGCCATCCGCCGTCATGCATAACGGATTTGCAAAGCGGCCTGCCCAAGGTGACGAGCTCAGGCGCTGCGGGCCAGCACGCCGGGCAGATCGCCGCGCAGCCACCCGGCGATCCGGGGCCAGGCATGCGCGTGGGTGCGCGCGCCCATGAACAGGCCGAGATGATTGCTCGGCTCGGAAGCCGCCGCAATGAAGGCCGGCGGCGTGCCGACGAGCCCGGCGGTGGCAAGCGCTTGCGTCGCCGGCACCACATCGTCATCGAGCCCGGCGAGCAGGAAGATCGGTGCCTTGACGTCCTTCAGATGAACAGGGCGGCCGAGCGCGACGAACTTGTCGCGAGCAATCAGGTTCTCCCGGAAAATCCCATTGACGATCCCGAGATAATAAGTGCCCGGCAGATTGAGCGTCTCGGCGTTCCAGCGGTCGAAGCGCGCGAGCAGCGCCGTGCCCTGATCGTCCGAGAGATCCCTCTGCAATGCCGCCACGATATCGTCGTTATCAGGCGCTTTGGACCAGAAGCGCAGCATCTCCTCGCCGCTGACATTGCCGCCGCCCCGCGCGACGAGCTGGTCATAGACCAGCTCGGGTGCGTTGCGGGCGAGCCGGGAGAGCGAGGAATCGATCGACAGGTCCACGGGAGCGCCGACCAGGACCAGCCGCCGCACCTTGGCTGGAAAACGCGCCGCGTAGAGCAGCGACAGCCATCCGCCCTGGCAGAGCCCGACGAGATCGACCGGCGCGCCGATCTCGTCGATGGCGACGTTGAGATCGCCGAGATAACTGTCGATGGAGAGATAGCGCATGTCTGATGTCGCCGACCGCCAGTCGGTGAGATAGACCCGGTCGATGCCGCCATTTTGCAACGACTGCACCACGCTGTGGCCCGGCGCGAAATCGGCGATCAGGGCCCGATGCAGCGCATAGGGGGCGCAAACCAGCACCGGCTGGCCGGACCGCATCTGCGAGCAATCGCGCAGCTGCATCGTTGCGAGCTCCAATGCGACGCTGTTGGGTGTCGTCCATGGCAGGCTGCCGTCACGCTGCTCCGCGGGTTCGCGCTCCAGCCACCAGAAGCAGGCATCCATGGCAAGCTGCGCCGCCGCAAACGGCCACAGCCGCGGATCATCAGGAGCATGCCCTGGTCCGCGTGTCTGTTTGGCGGTCTTTTCCACCATGGCTACCTCGATGTCCTCACAGGAACGCCTCGAGGCTGACGACAGCGATGCCGAGGTCCCGAAAGCTTTGATGGGTCGCCGCAACCGAGCCGTCGAGATCGATACCCCGGCAGGCATCCTCGATGACGGCCACCTCCAACCCTGCCTTACGCGCATCCTCCGCCGAGAAGCGGACGCAGAAGTCCAGCGCCAGACCCGCGACAAAGACAGTCTTCAGCTCGCGTTCGCGCAAATAACCAAGCAGTCCGGTCGGCGTGCGATGGTCGTTCTCGAACAGCGCCGAGTAGGAATCGATGTCACGGCGAAAGCCTTTGCGCACCACGAGGCTCGCCCGTGTCACGTCGAGATCGCAATGAAATTCAGCACCCGCCGTGCCTTGCACGCAATGCGTCGGCCACAGCACCTGCCGGCCGTAGTCGAGCTCAATCATCTGGAACGGCTGCTTGCCCGCATGGTTCGGCGCGAACGAGACGTGGTCGCGCGGATGCCAGTCCTGGGTCAGGACCACATTGGCGAATTTTTGGGCGATCCTGTTGATGGCGGGGACGACCTTCTCGCCACTGGGAACGGCGAGCGCGCCGCCGGTACAGAAGTCGTTCTGTACGTCGATCACCAGCAGCACGTCGTGGTCGGAAATCTTCATCGCAAGGTCCCGTTCGATCCGCCCGGCGTCAAGCGCCGGACGCTCCCTCCCAATGTCGATCTTCCAGCGCGGCTTCGCAACCACCGACCGCGTGCGGCGACACCGCGCTGATGGCCAAGGATTGTCCAGAATGCAACGGTTTGACCTCGTCCGTGTTGACTAGCAACAATCAAGCGAGGATTCTCAGGCCGTCCGCGTGCTTGCGGATCGGATCAGGAAGGGAGGCGAAGGTTCCCGAAGGCCGGCAAGGCCGCGGAAGCCGCAGGGCCATGGGCATCGGCAAGACAGGAAAAATTCTTCTCGCCGATATCGGCGGCACCAATGCGCGCTTCGCGCTGAGCAAGGCCGAATCCAGCGATGGCGACCAGACCGGGCCGATCGACTATGTGAAGGTCGCCGACTTCCCGACCGTCCGCGAAGCCATCGCGGACCTCCTGGCGCGCCGGTCGGGCGGCGAGCAGCCCCAAAGAGCAGTGCTGGCGGTGGCGGGTCCCGTCACCAACAATCGCTGCGTCATGACCAATAGCCCCTGGGTCATCGACGGCAACGAGCTGCAGCCCGCGCTCGGCTTCGACAGCGTCCATGTGCTGAACGACTTCGAGGTGGTGGCCTGGTCCCTGCCCGCCTTGCAGCCTGCCGACCTGGTCCCGCTCGGCGGAGGCGGCGGCTTGCCCGGAGAGCCGTTGCTGGTGGTCGGGCCAGGAACCGGTTTTGGTGTCTCCTGCCTGATTGAACGCCATGGTTCGCGACTGGCCGTCGTCACTGAGGCCGGACACGCGACGCTGCCGGCAGAGAACGAGCGCGAGGAACGCGTGATTGCGTGCTTGCGCCGGCGCCTCGGCCATGTCTCCATCGAGCGCGGCGCGCTCTCGGGTTCCGGGCTGCAGAACCTCTACGAAGCACTGGCTGAGATCGATGGCGTTCAGGTGCCGCATCGCGATGCGGCCGCCATCACCAAGGCCGCACTGGAGGGAAGTTGTCCCGTCAGCCGCACGACGCTGGAGATGTTTTGCGCCATCCTTGGCTCGGTCGCCGGCAATCTCGCGGTGACCTTCGGCGCCCGCGGCGGCGTTTATATCGCCGGCGGAATCGTGCCGCGCTTTCGCGAGTTCCTCGCAGCCTCCGCGTTCCGGGCACGCTTTGAAGCAAAGGGACGGTTCCAGGACTATCTGCGCAACATCCCGACCCGGCTCGTGATCAAGCCTGATGCGAGCTTCGTCGGCCTGAAGATGTTTGCCGACCACACTGCGGATTGACGGACGGTCGCTTCCTGCTGCTCGCGGGCGCCAGTAATTCACAGCAGATTACTGCGCACGCCCGGTCCCGGGGAGGAACGTGCTTGCGTACATGTTTCAGATGAGAAACAATCTCATCGTGTGTGGCGTAGTTGCGGGGGCGTGACATGCGTAAGCAGGATTTTGGTTTCGACTATCACCGCTATCACCGCCTGCTGCGCGAGGCCGACAGCGAAGACAAGCGGTTGGCCCTGATCGAACTCCTGATCGAGGAAAAGGCCCGTGACCGGCTGGCTGCCCAGCGCGCGTCGGATCGAGCGGCGATGACGGCTCATACCATTGCCACGGTGCTGAGGAACGGTCGCAACTGACGCGATTGAATTCACCCTCCGGCCATGCGCCCCAGCGATGATTGCTCAGCTTTGAATTTTGGCTGACGGCTCCGGAAACATCGAATCGATCATCGCCTTGAGCTGATCTATCGCGATCGGCTTGCGCAGAATCGGCCTGCGCCGGAGCAAGGACGGCAGCAGTTCCGGACCGTAGCCTGTGGCGAACAGAAACGGTTTTCCGCGGCGCTCGATCAGGTCGGCGACCGGATCGACGTAGACGCCCATCAAATTGATGTCGAGGATGGCCAGATCGTATTGCGCGGTCATGGCAAAGGCGCTGGCGTCGCGCACATTGTCCGCTTCCGCGACGACGTGGTGTCCGAGTTCCTCCACCATGTCGGCGATCATCATCCGGATCAACGCCTCGTCTTCGACCAGGAAAACGGAGAGTCCGTCCGCCATATCAACCCCGCAGTCAGTCTCGCGAAGCTAACCATAACCGAATTGCGGAGAGGATTCACGAATTCGTGGCGGGCGCCGTCCACTCAGACCCGCCCGAACCGATCTAACTTGATCAATCCAATCCGCGCTCGTGGCTGAGGCGCACCATCTCCTGAATGAAGACCTGCTTCTGCTTGTCGTCGAGGCTCGAATAAAGCGGCTCGGCGGCGTCGGCGACGTTGCGCTGGTCGGCGGCACGATCAATCAGGAACTGGGCCTCGTTGCGCATCTGCTCGACGATGTCGTCGGGCGGATCCCGCTTGGCGCGCGCAACCCGCAGGTTGAGCCGCTCTGCACCATTATGCCCGAGGTAGTGCATCGCGCTCGAGAAGCCGTACCAGTGCTTCTCCTGATCCGGCGTGAGGTTCAGCTCGGTCTTGATCCGCTCGATGTAGGAATCGCTGTTGGCGACGATCTGCTCGGCGGTCAGCTGCGGCGTGCCGGTCTGGGTGAGAACCGTGACGTCCTTATTGTCCTTATTACCCTTGTTGTCCTGCGGCGCGTTCTTCGCCTCCTTACCCGCCTTGGCGCCCTTGCCCGCCTTGGCGCTCTTGGCATCCTTGTCCTTGGCCGCGCCCTGCTGCTTGGCGTCCTTGCTGGAGTCCTTGGCGGCCGGCGCCGGATTGCCGCCGTTGTTGTTGCCGACACCGAGCACGCCGGTGAAGACGCCGACCACGCCGCCGATCGCACCGCCGAGCACGCCACCGACCGGACCCGCCGCCTTGTTCCCGGCCGCCGCGCCTTCCTGAACACCTTTGACCAAACCTTGAGCATTCGCCACCGCGGCGGCACCGAGCAACAGCGCAAGCACGGACCCCAGCGCGAAGCATCGCCGCAGGTAAAGCCGCGCTGGCGGCGCCGTATTGATCATTCTCGTCTCCATCGTCGACCTGACTGGCCTATCGGGCGGGCGTCACCCGCAACTGCAACTCTATCGTTTCCGCCGCTTCGAGGTCCAGACGCGGCCGATTGCTGTCCACGCCCGAAAAGTCTTTCACGCGAAGCGGTTATGCAGGCTTATTCGAAACTGCGGCGTAAATGCGCACGGATCGTTCCAGACGGTTCGGCGCGAAGTGTGCGTCGCAAAAACAACGAGCGCCCTGCACCTGCGACGCGTCGCCTCGACACGCGTCGCGACGTTTCCGGACACAACGTTAGTTTTAGACGCAGAGCCATTCGGCTTTCTCGACAGACGCGATCAATCATGATCTGATCGCGCTACCAATTTGCTGCGGCATGCGTGATTTGCCCACGCGGGCCGACGGCACCAATAAGAAAATCGAGCAACAAGAACGCAATAAAGAAAGTCTCTCAGAGGAAACTCCAACAACAACACCCAAGCGAGGAAACGAGATGTCACGCAAGACACTGACGCGACGTCAATTTGTGGCTGCCACTGCAATGTCCTCCGCGGCGCTGATCACAGCGCCCTATGTCCGAGGCGCTTACGCCGCCGGCAAGCTCTCGATCGGCTTCTGGGACCATTGGGTGCCGGGCGCCAACGATGCCTCCCGCGCTCTCGTCAATGAATGGGCCGAGAAGGAGAAGGTCGAAGTCTCGATCGATTACATCACCAGCAACAACAACAAGATCCAGCTTACCGTCGCAGCGGAAGCCCAAGCGAAATCGGGCCACGATATCCTGCAGATGCCGACATGGTGGCCGCATGCCTACGCCGAAAATCTCGAGCCACTCAATGATATCATGGAGCCGCTGATCAAGCAGAATGGCGAGGTGAACGGCACCGTCAAATATCTCGGCCAGGCGGGCGGCAAATGGCTTGCCATCCCCGCAACTCCGGGCAGCCAGATCAAGGGACCCTGCTCCCGCATCGATTTGATGAAGAAGCACGCAGGCATCGACGTCCAGGAGATGTACCCGGCCGGAGCGCAGCCAAAGGCGGATGGTTGGACGATGGATACGTTCCTGAAGGCGGCTGAAGCCTGCCAGAAGGGCGGCTTCCCGTTCGGCATCGGCCTCGGCGAAACCACAGACAGCGTGGACACGGCCGGTGCAATCTTCCAGTCGTTCGGCGCGGAGCTCGTCAACGCCAAGGGCGACGTCACAGTGAAGACCGACGCCGTTCGCCAAGCTCTCGAATACTACAAGAAGCTGATTGCTTTCCTGCCGCCTGACGCTCCGTCCTGGGACGACGCCTCGAACAACAAGTGGCTGATCTCGGGCCGTGGCGCGCTCATCCTGAATCCGCCGAGCGCGTGGGCCGTCGCCAAGCGCGATGCACCGCAGGTCGCCGAACAATGCTGGACACACGGCTTCCCGGCTGGCCCAAAGGGCCGCTTCGCACCCTACCTGCCGTACTTCTGGGGCCTCTGGAGCTTCAGCAAGAACAAGGAGGCAGCAAAGAGCCTGCTCGTTCACTTGTCCGCGCCATCGTCGATCGCAAAGTTCGTCGCAGCGAGCGGCGGCTACGATCTGCCGGCCTACGCCAACATGACGACGCTGAAGACCTGGGCGGAGGAAGGCCCACCGAAGGGGACGCTCTACCACTATCCGAACCCCTACAATCATCAGACGCTATCGATTGCGGCGTCTCCGGCGCCGCCCAAGGTCGCGCAGCAGATCTACTTCCAGGCGACGCTGACCAAGATGGCGCTCCGCTACGCCCAGGGCGAGAAGATGGAGGCGACGCTCGCCTGGGCCGAGGGCGAGTGCGAAGGCTTCATGCGAAGCTAGCCGGGTTTCCGCCGGTCGGTTCACTCGATCACGCGTGAACCACCCGGCACCCGCACCTCATCCGCGTATCGCAGGAGCCGACCGAACAGGCCGGCTTCGCCACTCGACATCTCTAAGGAAAGCCTACGCCATGGCCGACGCCGTCGTTGAGCAAGGTCGCCCAATTGGGGCGGCGGGCACACGCAAGCGGACAAGCCTGCGCAATGTCCTCGGACGAAAATCAACTGTTGCGTTTCTGCTGACGCTGCCGCTGATCATCCTGATTGCGCTGCTCGTGCTCTATCCCGCCGTCTACTCCATCCATCTCGCCACGTTGAACAAGTCGATGCAGAAATTCGTCGGCTTCGGAAACTTCACCTTCCTGTTCAAGCGCGACACGTTCTGGATGGTGGTGAAGCAATCCTGCATCTTCGCGATCACCGCCGTGTTCTTCAAGGCGCTGATGGGCTTCATCGTCGCGCATTTCGTGCACAACATTCCGGCCAAGGGCCAGCGCAAATGGCGCGGCATGCTGCTGGTGCCCTGGGTGATCCCACCGGCGATGAGCACGCTGGCCTGGCTGTGGCTGTTCGATCCGTCCTACAGCGCCTTCAATTACACGCTTTCTTTCTTTCACATCGGACCGATCAACTGGCTCGGCGACAACCTGTGGGCTCGCTTTTCGGTCATTCTCGTCAATGTCTGGTATGGCGCGCCGTTTTTCATGATCATGTACCTGGCCGCGCTGAAATCCGTGCCGGACCAGCTCTATGAAGCTGCGGCGATCGACGGCGCCAACTGGTGGCAGAAGATCTGGTTCATCACACTGCCGATGATGCGTAACATCATCGCCATTACCACGCTGTTCTCGCTCATCGTCACCTTCGCCAATTTCGATATCGTCCGGATCCTGACGTCGGGCGGTCCACTGGACCAGACGCACATCTTTGCAACGTGGGCCTTCAAGGTCGGCATCGAGGGCAGCGACATTCCGCTTGGCGCCAGCGTCTCGCTGTTCATGGTGCCAATCCTCGCCGTCGCGGCGATCTTCATCCTTCGGGATGTCAGCAAACGCGGGAACGAAGCCTGATGAGCACGCTCACGATCGACAAGGCCGGGCCGACGCGCAAGGTCAAGTATGGCAGCATGAGCCGCGACCGCGCCTGGGCGCTGCGCTGGTCCTACTTCTTCCTCGTGCTATTTGCCCTCTTCTCACTGACGCCGCCGCTTTACATGCTGATCACCTCGCTCAAGAGCAGCGCGGAGATCTCGGCCGCCACCAACCCGTGGTGGGTGTTCCACCCCACTCTGTCGAACTACGTCGAACTTTTGACCTCGAACCAGTTTCTGCGGTTCTTCTGGAACTCGGCGATCGTGTCGATCGTGGTCGTGATCATCACCATGCTGATCAGCATCCCGGCGGCGTTCGCGCTGGCGCGGATGAAGTTCTGGGGATCGGCGACGCTCGCGACCGGCGTGTTCCTGACCTATCTCATTCCGGACAGTTTGCTGTTCATTCCGCTGTTCAAGATGCTGGCAGTGGTCCAGGACCTGACCGGCATCACGCTGCTCAACAGATGGTACGTCCTGCTGTTCATCTATCCGACGCTGACGGTGCCGTTCTGCACCTGGATCATGATCGGCTATTTCGCCTCGATCCCGAAGGAGCTGGATGAGGCGGCGCTCATCGACGGCGCCTCCTGGCTGCAGACCCTGACGCGGATCTTCATCCCCGTCGCGCTGCCCGGGTTGATTGCCGCGACCATCTTCGCCTTCACGGTATCCTGGGCGCAGTTCCTCTATCCCCTGGTGTTCACGACCTCCATCGACCAGCTCGTGCTGCCGGTCGGCATCACCACCACCCTGATCAAGGGCGACGTCTTCAACTGGGGGCAGATCATGACCGGCGCGCTGCTCGGCGCCGCGCCGCCGTTGATCATCTACGCATTCCTGATGGACTACTACATTGCCGGCCTGACCGCCGGCGCGACAAAGGGTTGATGACTCATGGCTGACGTTGCTTTGCGGAAGGTAGTCAAGCGTTACGATGATGTCGAAGCCGTGCGCGGCATCGACCTCGACATCGCCGACCATGAGTTCATCGTGCTGGTCGGCCCCTCCGGCTGCGGCAAGTCGACGACGCTGCGCATGATCGCAGGCCTCGAGGACATCAGCGACGGCGACATCATGATCGGCGGCGACATCGTCAACGACGTGCCGCCGAAGGATCGCGACATCGCGATGGTGTTCCAAAACTACGCGCTCTACCCGCACATGACGGTCGCCGAGAACATGTCGTTCGGGCTGCGCCTGAAGCACTATCCCAAGGCCGAGATCAAGGCCCGGGTGACGGAAGCCGCCCGCCTCCTCGACATCACCGACCTGATCGACCGCAAGCCGAAGCAGCTCTCCGGCGGCCAGCGCCAGCGCGTCGCGATGGGCCGGGCCATCGTGCGCAATCCGAAGGTGTTCCTGTTCGACGAACCGCTGTCCAATCTCGACGCGAAACTCCGCGTGCAGATGCGGATCGAGATCAAGAAGGTGCACCAGAAGGTGCGCACCACCACCGTCTATGTCACCCACGACCAGGTCGAGGCGATGACGCTGGCCGACCGCGTCGTGGTGATGAACAAGGGCCGCATCGAGCAGATCGGCACGCCGAACG
The DNA here is from genome assembly GCF_002795245.1 of Bradyrhizobium forestalis. Lineage (GTDB taxonomy): Bacteria > Pseudomonadota > Alphaproteobacteria > Rhizobiales > Xanthobacteraceae > Bradyrhizobium > Bradyrhizobium forestalis. The sequence goes on from NZ_PGVG01000002.1 coordinate 190,838, forward strand.
AACTTTACCACAAGCCTGCGACGCGCTTCGTCGCGGGCTTCATCGGCTCGCCGGCGATGAACTTCATCCCGTGCCGGCTCGAGGACGTCGGCGGCACGCTCCAGATCCGCCTTACCGACCGCATCGCTTTCCCGCTGCCGCCGGCCCGCGCCGCACGTTACAACGCGCTGCCGCGCACCGAGAAGCTGCTGCTCGGCCTCCGGCCCGAGCATCTCACCGAGTCGCACGCGCATTTCGGGCCGGGCGTCGAGACGTTCGAGACCGTGCTCGACGTCACCGAGCCGATGGGAATGGAGACGCTGGTCTATTTCGGGCTCGATGGCACGCCGGTCTGCGGCCGCGTTGACCCCAATGCCGGCGCCAAGGACGGGGCACCCATGCGCCTGGCGATGGACCTCAACAACATGCACCTGCTAAATGAAGAGACCGGCGTCGTGTTGTGACGCCGCGATCCAAGAAACGCAGGCAGGCAGGGGAGCGATGGCGACCAACAAGAAGAAGATTTTCGTTACACAGACTTTGTCGCAAGGGGCACGCGCCCTCCTCACCCAGCGCGACGATATCGAGCTCGTCGAGTTTGCGAACCTGATCTCGGCCAGGGATTTCGAGGCCTTGCTGAAGAGCCATGCCCCCGTCCACGGCGTGGCCCTCGGCGCCACCGCCTTCGGCGAGACCGAGCTCGAGGCCGCCCGCGACATGAAAGTGGTGACCCGCATCGGCGTCGGCTACGACGCCGTCGACGTGCCCGCCCTCTCCCGCCGCAAGGTGCCGCTGATGATCGCTGGCAGCGCCAACTCGCCCTCGGTCGCGGAAGCGGCGCTGTTCATGATGCTGACGCTGGCCAAGCGCGCGCAGGAGCTTCATTCCTGCGTCAAGGACGGAACATGGGCCGACCGGCTCGGCATGCTGCCGTTCGACCTCTACGGCAAGACCGTGCTCGTCATCGGCTTCGGCCGCATCGGCAGTCGCACCGCCAAGCGCTGCCTGGCGATGGAGATGAAGGTGCAGGTCTACGATCCCTACAAGGGAGCCGCCGAGATCAAGGCCGCCGGCTGCGAGCCGGTCACTGACCTCGACGCCGCACTGCCTCACGCCGACTTCGTCACCATCCACTGTCCCAAGACGCCGGAGACGGTCGGCCTGTTCGACGCGGCGCGGATCGGCCGGATGAAGCCGAGATCCTATCTCATCAACACTGCGCGCGGCGGCATCGTGAAGGAAGCCGCGCTCTACGACGCCCTGGTCTCCGGCAAGCTCGCCGGCGCCGGCATCGACGTGTTCGAGGCGGAGCCGCCACCGGTCGGCAACGCGCTGTTTGCGCTGCCAAACGTCATCATGGCCCCGCATGTGGCCGGCGTCACCGTCGAGGCGGTGAGCCGCATGAGCGAGCAGACTGCGCGCAACATCCTGAGCGTGCTGGACGGCGACCCCATTCGGCAGAACGTCATCAATCAGGACGTGCTGGGCTGAGCGACAGGCGGGCGCGCGCCCGCCCATCCGCCCGCCTTCGGGATGCCAGAAAGCGTCCCATTTTGGTGCAGATCGAGCCCCAACTCAGCCTTAATCAAACGCGCGTAATAAGACCGGCCGCGGCGGCAGTGGGACAGACTGGCCGAACGCGTCGAGCTGGAGGATGCCCCCTTGTCAGAGATCGACCCGACCGACCATGCGCTGGCGACCATCGCCAGCATTTTGGAGCACCCCGAGCCCGTCCTCGTCGTCCGCGATACCGCGGCCGAGACGGCGGTTGCGGATGAGCAGGCGATGGCCCAGGAGCAGGTCGTTACCGACGAACATCCTGTCGTCGAGGAACAGCCGCTGGTGCCGGAGCACACCGATGCCGACGGCTACAGCAAGGTCGGTCCGGGACCCATGGTGGCGATCCGTCTCAAATGGACGGTCCATCGCGGCGATGACGGCCAGTACTACGTCCACGAGACCATCGGCGAACAGTCCGCCCCCGTGGTCAGCGGCCCCATGACGAGCGAGGCCGCTGTACGTTTCGTCGACGCGCAGCAGGACGAGGCGAACAAGCGCTTCGAGCTGCTGCGCAGCGAGATCGCCGGCCGCAGCTCGCTCGCCGATTACGAGCGCAAAGGCGAAGCGTAAGGCTATTTGCGGCCTGCTCTCTCCGCACACCTCTCCCGAAGGGAGAGGTCGGAGCGCATCGAAGATGCGATCCGGGTGAGGGGTTACAGCCTCACCGGATGCTGCGGCCCCTCACCCGGATTGCTCAGGCGCGCAATTGCGCGCCATAGCAATCCGACCTCTCCCCGTCGGGGAGAGGTGAGCACCGAGCCAATTACTTCCTCCCCAGATAATCCTTTTTCACCAGCTCGACGCCGGCGTGCCGCAACAGGTCGTAAGCGGTCGTGACGTGAAAGAAGAACTGCGGGACGCTGAACGTCAGCAGCAGCGTGCGCCCGGTGAAAGGCAGCTCGGTGCCGTTCTTCAACCTGAAGAAGACATTCCGGTCCGCCGCCGCATCGATCTCCGTGCGCGGCAGGCTTTCGATGAACTCGATCGACGTTGCGATGCGCGCCTGAAGCCCGGCCATGTCGTGCTCCAGCGCCGGCAGCGCCACCGGATCGCGCTCGACCAACAAGGCGGGAGCAACCGTGGCGTGGCGGCAGGCCTCACCGACCTGCTGCGCCAGATCGTACATGTTCGGCGCAAGGCGCATGCCGAGCAGAACCGTCGGGTTGAATTTGCGGGCCTCCGCATAAGCGACGCCCTTGTCGAGCAGCGCGGACAGGTTGCCCAAATAGGGTACGAAGAGGCCGACTGAGGCCTCGTACATCGAGATCGTCACCTCAAGGATTCCCTTCAATTCTGCCTCGCCAGCGACGGGCATCTGGTCTAAATCCACGTCCGAAGAGCTGCACAATGACAGCTCGCGCAGGGGTGGAAAAGAGATGATCGTTCGAATGGCTGTTCGATTCGTGGCGGCTTTGGCCGTGGCGTTGCTGGCTAACCTTTCGGCCCAAGCGCAGCAGGCGCCCTCGCGCCTCGACGAGATCGTCAAGCGGGGCACCTTGCGCGTCGGCATGACCGGCGACTACAAGCCCTTCACCTATCTGGACAAGGCGACGCAGCAGTTCAGCGGCTTCGACGTCGACATGGCGGAAGCGCTCGGCAAGGCGCTCGGGGTCAAGGTCGAATTCGTGCCGACGGCCTGGCCGAAGCTGATGAAGGATTTCGAGGCCGATCAGTTCGACATCGCCATGGGCGGGGTCTCGGTGACACTCGACCGGCAGAAGAAGGGCTTCTTCTCCATGCCGATCATGCGCGAAGGCAAGACGCCGATCGCGCGCTGCGCCGACGTCGGCAAGTACCAGAGCATCGCCGACATCGACAAGAAGGGCACCCGCATCATCGTCAATCCCGGCGGCACCAACGAGCGCTTCGCCCGCGCCAACATCAAGGACGCCGAGATCACCGTGTTCCCCGACAACACCGTGATCTTCGACGAGATCGCCAAGGGCAATGCCGACCTGATGATGACGGATGCCTCCGAAACCCGCTACCAGCAGAAGCAGCATGCGGGCGTGCTCTGCGCGGTGCATCCGGACAAGCCATTCGATTTTTCGGAGAAGGCCTACTGGCTGCAGCGCGACATGGCGCTGAAAGCCTTCGTCGACCAGTGGCTCCATGTCTCCATGGAGGACGGCAGCTTCAAGAAAATCTACAGCACCTGGTTCGACTGACATGCGAAAGGAATTAGTGCTCGCAATTGTGCTCGGTATCACCGGGGTCCACGGTGCGCTCGCGCAGACGAAATTCACACCCGCGACCGGGCAAACATGCAAGGATGAATCGACAGACGAGCTCGGTCTGTGGACCTGCCCCGGTCCGGCCGGTTACGTGGTGCGCTTTGCCGACGAAGGCAACATCGTATCGGTCACGATTGCGCCTCGGGGCGGAATCGAGAAGGTGTCCGGGCCGACCGCGCAATGGCGCGGCGCCGGCAAGTCGTTTGGCGAAAAGGTGCAATGGATCTTGCGTGGCGGCGTACCGAGGGCGGCGGTGATCCGCACTTGGCGACGGGTCGACGAGGATGAGAAGGAGCTCCAGGAACTCTCCGTGTTCGCGATCAGTGGCGCAAATGCCTGTCTCGTCGGCTCGGTCGAGATCCATACCGATAAGGCGAACGACGCAGCGCTTGCCCGCGCCCAGCAGGCGGCCAACGCGGGTTGTCCGCAGAAGTAGACGCGGCGCGCCGATTCTTCGCCGGTCAGGCGCGCACCTTGGACCGGGCGCCGCCCCGCCCAACTCCGGGCGGAGTTCAGCACTATTGAACCAATTTCCGTGAGAGGACGACTCATAGCTTGAAAGTGATCTAGATCACGCTACGTGACGGGGCCGGAGCGTAAGCGTCGACGCGGGGACCACCTGCTCAGGAGACGGAAATGAAGAAGCTGCTGGCTACGGCCGCATTCCTTTTGGCGAGCACGGCTGCGCAGGCGCAGTACACTTTCGAATATGGCGGTCGCACCATCCGCATCGATCCCGATCGCGGCACGGTGCAGATCCCCGGCGTGTACGACAACACCGGCCAGAGCAAGCCCAAGAAGGCCAAGAAGAACGAGCAGGCACCGCAGCAGGCCACGGTCGATCCGCAAGCGCCGGCTGCTCCGGCACCAGCCCCCGCTCCCGTCGCCGCACCGCCCGCCGCGGTGCAGGCGCCCGCGGCTGCGGCCGTCGCGCCGCCTCCTGCGCCGCCACCGCCGGCTCCTGCGCCGACCACGACCGCCAATACCACACCCGCCGACACGGCCGTCGTGCCGCCGCCCGCACCGCCTCCGGCTCCTGCCCCGGTCGGACAGCAGGCTGCGCCCGCCGTGACGCCGCCGCCGGCTCCGACCGTGGCTGCCGCGCCACCGGCACCGGCGCCGCCTCCGCCACCCGCCCCGGCGCCTGCCCCCGCTCCCGTTCAGGCGGCCGCAGCAACGCCCTCTCCGGCAGCTGCGCCGACGCGCGATCTCAATTCGCCGCTCGGCGTCTGGCTCACCGAGGAGAAGGAAGGCAAGGTCCGCATCGAGCAATGCGGCAGCAACCTCTGCGGCTATTCGGTCGACAGCAAGTCGAACCAGAACGGCGAGCAGGTGCTGATCAACATGAAGCCCGGCAAGGACCAGAAATGGTCCGGCCGCATCCTGGATCCGAACTCGGGCTCGACCTACGATTCGACGATCGCAATGAAAGGCACCGACCGGCTGCGTGTGCAGGGCTGCGCCTTCGGCGGCATGTTCTGCGGCGGCCAGACCTGGACGCGCGTGAATTGAATTCGGCGTCCTGACGGAGACAAGGGGCCCGTGAAAGCGGGCCCCTTTGCTTTTCGCGATAGATCATAGCGACGTGCGCAAGCTCACACTGCCCTTGCGCACGTGACAGCCCTCACATCGCCGGTTCCGCGTCCATGCCACGATCCCGCATGGTCACCCACAGGGGCGTGTCATGACTGGATTTCGCAAGGGTCTTTTCGCCACCATTGTCGCCATCTCCTTTCCGCTGACGCAGGCAGCCGCTGCGACAAGCAGCTTCGACGGCGCATGGAACGTCCGCATTGCCTCCTCGAGCCAGGCCTGCGGCAACGGCGCGACCGTCGCGATCGGCATCAACAACGGTCAGATCGCATCGAGCAGCGCGGCCGTGACGGCGTCGGGCCGCGTCGCCGACGCCGGCAGCATCAACGTCACCTTGAGCACGGGCATCAAGCGCGCGGTCGGCTTCGGCCGGCTCAGCGGCACGTCCGGCGCCGGCACCTGGCGCGGCACCATGTGCACGGGAACGTGGACGGCGGAGAAGATGTAGTTTCTCGTGTCCCGGACAAGCAGCGACGCGAAGCGTTGCTGCGGGAGCCGGGACCCAGCAGTATCAATCGCTCGGAAGATTCTGGGTCCCGGATCGGCGACGCATCGCCTTCGGGCGATGCGTCTTGTCCGGGACACAACGCCTCAGCCGACCGCGGCCCCATACTCCACGTCCGTCACCGGCTCCAGCCAGGTCGAATAGACGCCGTCGAGCGCCTCCTGCATGGCGATGTGGCACATGCCGTTGGTCGGCGATGCGCCATGCCAGTGCACTTCACCCGGCGGAATCCAGACGGTGTCGCCGGGGCGGATCTCGCGGATCGGGCCGCCCTTGGACTGGATGCGGCCGACACCGGAGATGACGTAGAGCGTCTGCCCGAGCGGATGGTGATGCCAGTTGGTGCGCGCACCGGGCTCGAAGGCGACGCGCGAGCAGTTCAGCCGTGCCGGCGCGGGCGCCATGATGACGGGGTCCTGCCACACGGTGCCGGTGAAGTGTTCATTGGGCGCGCGGCGGGTCGGCCGCGCACCGGCGAGCGTGATATCCATGGGGTACCTCGTTTCCTTACCTGTTACTTCTTGCTGGCGGCGTAGCGCGCCTTGGTCTCGGCGTTCATGGGATAGAGGCCCGGCAGCACGGCGCCGTTGTTCACCTCGTTGACGATCCAGGCTTCCATGCGCTCCTGCTCGACGCCCTCGTTGAGAACGTGCTCGAGCATCGCCTGCGGGATCAGCACGCAGCCGTCCTGGTCGGCGACCACGATGTCGTTCGGGAACACGGCAACGCCGCCGCAACCGATCGGCTCGCCCCAACCGACGAAAGTGAGGCCGGCAACGGAAGGCGGCGCGGCGTAGCCGTCGCACCACACCGGCAGATTGGTGCCGAGCACGCCCTCGACGTCACGCACCACGCCGTCGGTGACGAGCGCAGTAACGCCGCGCTTGACCATGCGCGCGCAGAGGATGTCGCCGAAGATGCCGGCATCGGTGATGCCCATGGCATCGACCACCGCGATGCAGCCCTCCGGCATCGCCTCAATCGCGGTGCGGGTCGAGATCGGCGAGGACCAGGATTCCGGCGTCGCCAGATCCTCGCGCGCCGGCACGAAGCGCAGCGTGAAGGCCGGCCCAACCAGCCGCGGCAAGCCCGGACGCAACGGACGTGCGCCGCGCATCCACACGTTGCGCAGGCCCTTCTTCAGCAGGACCGTGGTGATGGTGGCAGTGGTGATGCCGGCGAGGGTCTTGCGGGCTTCGGGGGACAGCGACATGGACGAGAACGAGCTCCGAGGTGCAGGAAAGAACGGGCGCATCTTGCGAGCCGGGCGCCTTGCGTCAAGGGCCAAGAGGCTAGCAATTACGCAGGGCCGCTGGGCTATTATGCGACGCGATAACAAGGCTTTATCGCGTGCCCTTGGATTAATTTATTGGACTTGCGAGCGCATTTACGCGAAGCAGGACGAAGCGGAACTCGAACGCCGGGGACCGCATTCTTCAGAAGCCCGATTTCGACAGCTCATGGCCGCGACGCTTCCCCCGCCCCGCCTTCTGCCCAGTGGCGACAGCGCCGTCACGGTCGAGTTCAGCCGCACCATCGATGACGAGGCCAACCAGCGCGTGCTGGCGCTCGACAAGGCGCTTACCGCGGCGCCCATCGACGGCATCACCGAAACCGTGCCGACCTATCGCTCGCTGCTGGTGCACTATGATCCCGGCAAGATCGGTTTCGATGCGCTCGGCCAAAAGATCCTCCCGATCGCCATCCGGCCGCTGCCGCCGGTCACCAAGGCGCGCCGCTGGCGCATTCCCGTCGCCTATGGCGGCGAGCATGGCATCGATCTCGAGGATGTCGCCAAGGCGCTGGGCACCACGCCCGATGACATCGTCGCCCGGCATGTCGGCGGCGACTACAAGGTCGCCATGATCGGCTTCACGCCGGGCTGGTCCTATCTCAGCGGCCTCGACAAGTCCCTGCACATGTCGCGGCGGCAGTCGCCGCGGCTGCTGACGCCCGCCGGGACGATCTCGATCGGCGGCATCCAGGCCGGCATCCAGTGCCTAGCCGCCCCGAGCGGCTGGCACCTTTTGGGCCGCACGCCTGTCAGAACCTATCAGCTCCATCGCGATCCGACCTTCCTCACCGAACCCGGTGACCGCGTGACGTTCTTCGCCATCGACCACAAGATGTTCGAGGAGATGGACCGCGCTGCGGAAGCCGGCGAGATCATCGCCGAGCAGGTGGTCTCATGAGCCGGCTCGTCGTCGCCAGCATCGGCCCCGCAAGCTCCGTCCAGGATGGCGGGCGCCTGGGCGCGCAGCGCTACGGCTTGACGGTCAGCGGGGCGATGGACCGGCTGTCGCTTGCGGCGGCGAACACGCTCGTCGGCAACGAGCCGCTCGCGGCCGCCGTCGAGATCGGCCCATTCGGCGCCTCCTTCACCGCCCGCGACGGCGCCGTCCGCGTGGCGATATCAGGCGCGCCGCGCAATGCGGACGTTGCCGGAAACCCGGTTGCGATGGACGCATCGGTGACGCTGAAGGACGGCGAGACGCTGACGCTCGGCTTTGCCCGCGGCGGCGCCTTCACCTATCTCGCAATCGAAGGCGCCATCAAGGGCGAACCGGTGTTCGGCAGTCTCGCGGTGAACGCCCGCGCCGGCCTCGGCAGCCCCTACCCGCGCCCGCTCCAGGCCGGTGACGAGTTCAACGTCGATGCTGCCAGCGGTGCGCCGGAGCTGCGCATCGAGCTGCCGAAGCCGGCGAACGGCCCGATCCGCGTGCTGCTGGGTCCGCAGGACGATGAGTTCGACGAGGCCAACAAGGCACTGTTCCTGGACAGTGAGTGGAGGATCTCGGCAACCTCCGACCGCATGGGCTACCGGCTCGATGGCCCCGCCATCAAGCATCTGCATGGCCACAACATCGTCTCCGACGGCACCGTCAATGGCAGCATCCAGGTGCCCGGCAACGGCGCGCCGATCGCGCTGATGATGGACCGCGGCACCTCCGGCGGCTACCCTAAGATCGCAACCGTGATCACGGCCGATATCGGCCGCCTCGCCCAGACCTCGGCGGGAACCGCGTTCCGCTACAAGGCTGTCAGCATGGCCGAGGCGCAGGACGAGGCGCGCAACTTTGCACAGTTGATCCGCAGCCTGCCCGATCGCCTGCGCTCCTCCGACACCGTCGCGCTCAACATCGAGGCGCTAAGCGATGCTAATGTCGCTGGCTATGCGGTCAGCGCGGTCGATGCCGGGACGTGGCAGGTCGCGGCAGAACCGTAAGCGGCAACAAGACCAGAGGCGGAGAGCACCCCATGAAGACGATCGACCTCAACTGCGACCTCGGCGAAGGTTTTGGCGCGTGGGAGATGGGCAACGATGCCGCCATGATCGAGCTGGCGAGCTCGGTCAACGTCGCCTGCGGCTTCCACGCCGGCGACCCCGACATCATGCGCCGGACGGTGGAGCTGGCGAAGGCGCGCGGCGTCTCGGTCGGCGCGCATCCCGGCTACCGCGACCTGCACGGCTTCGGCCGCCATCCGATCGCAGGGCTCAAGGCCTCCGAGATCGAGAACCTCGTCGCCTACCAGATCGGCGCCTTGCAGGCGATCGCGACCGCGGCCGGCCACAAGGTCACCCATGTGAAGGCGCACGGCGCGCTCTCCAACGTCGCCTGCGAGGACGACATGACCGCGAAGGCGATCGCCGCCGGTATCAAGGCGGTCGATCCCAGCCTGATCTTCGTCGTGCTCGCCAATTCGAAGCTGGTGAAGGCCGGCGAAGCGGCCAACCTGCCGATGGTGCACGAGGTGTTCGCCGACCGCGCCTATGAGGACGACGGCAATCTCGTCTCGCGCAAGAAGCCCGGCGCGGTGCTGCACGATGCCAAGATGATCGCCGATCGCGTGGTGCGCATGGTGCAGGACGGCGCGGTGGTCTCGGTCACGGGCAAGGTCATCAAGATGCGGACGGATACGGTCTGCATCCATGGCGACACGCACGGTGCCGTGGAGATCGCGCGGACCTTGCGTCAGGCGTTGAAGGAAGCGGGGATCGAGGTCGCGCCGTTCAAGCGCGGAGCGTGAGGCACAACAGGTGCCGTAGGGTGGGCAAAGCGAAGCGTGCCCACCACGTCGATCTCGTATGTTGAGAGACGGTGGGCACGGCGCGAAGGCGCGCCTTTGCCCACCCTAGGAGAGCTTCAGAACGGATGCACCGACAACGTGCCGAACACGATCGCTGCGATCACGGCAAAGGCGCTGTACAGCGCGAGGTGATGGGCGCTCGCCCCGGTCCGCCGCGAGAGCGAGCGCGCGTAGAAATGCAGCCTCGCTTCCGCCGATAGTTCGCGCATGGTCGATCTCCAACGCCCCATTTGCGGGAGTATGAAGGCTCAACCCTGGCGGGAGGCAAGATACCCGCAGAAATAGCAATGAGCTTCTTCTAGGAAGCCCGATCGCAGATGCATATTCTCTTGAGTCGAGGGTTCCGAGAATCCCATTCGTTAAATTCCGAGCCAGCTGGAACCGGCTCGGATGACGGCAGCATGACAGTTAGTACACGTCAGCCTGGAAGCGGCCGGTCTTCTTGAGCTCGGCGACGAAACTGACTGCCTCATCCGTCGAACGCGCGCCGAACTGGGCGACGATGTCGACCAGCGCGCGCTCGACGTCCTTGGCCATGCGCTTGGCATCGCCGCAGATGTAGAGATGCGCGCCTTCGGCGAGCCAGGTCCACAATTCGCGGCCGACCTCGCGCATGCGGTCCTGCACGTAAAACTTCTTCTCGCCGTCGCGCGACCAGGCCAGTGACAGCCGCGTCAACTGACCCGAGGTCTTCATCGCGTTGAGCTCCTCCTGGTAGAAGAAGTCGCAATCGCTGCGCTGGTGGCCGAAGAACAGCCAGTTCTTGCCGGGCGCACCGGTGGCCTTGCGGTCGAGCAGGAAGGCGCGGAACGGCGCGATGCCGGTGCCGGGGCCGATCATGATGACGGGCGTCTTCGGATCCTGCGGCAGGCCGAAGCCGTGGGCCTTCTGCACATAGACCTTCAGCTTCTCGCCCTCAGTGATGCGCTCGCCGAGGAAGGTCGAGGCAACCCCGAGGCGCTTGCGCTTGCCGATGACGTAGCGCACGGAGTCCACCGTCAGCGACAGCTTTCCCGGCGTCGCATTGTGCGAGGACGAGATCGAATAAAGCCGCGGCTGCAGCGGCTCCAGCGCCTCGACGAAGGCCTCGGGATGCGGCCGCGTGCCGGAAAACTTCTGCAGCGCCGCCATGACGTCGAGGGTCGCGGCATCGCCATCGGGATCCTCGCCCTGCGCCAGCGCCCGCGCCTTCTCGCGCTGCGCGCCGCCGGTGATGAAGGAGATCAGCTCGAACAGCGTGTCGGGCGCCGGCGACAGCGAGACGTCGTCGATCAGCACCTCGCGCAGCGTCTTGCCGTTGACCTCAGTGGTGTGGGAGGCGCCGAGCAGCGCGATGATCTGGTCGACGAGGCCGACATCGTTGCGCGCGAACACGCCGAAACTGTCGCCGACCACGTAGTCGAGCTTGCTTGCGGAGAGATCGAACTCGATGTGATAGGTTTCCTTCTCCGACTTGCCCTTGTTGAGCAGACGGCGCGACAGGAACGTCGCCTCGGTCGGATTGTCGCGCGAACGGCCGGGCTCCGCGATGGTCACGGTCACAGCCGGCGCCGGAGCGTCCGGCTTGTCAGCCGCTTTGGCCACTGGGGCCTTGTCCAGCTCCTCGTACAGCGACTTCAACATCCGCGCGGTTTCCTTGCCGCCGGGAACGCAGAGATTGAGCCGTGCTTCGCTGCGGCTCGCGATCGCCTCGGAATAGTCGTGGCAATTGTAGCCGCACTGGCCGCAATCCTGCTGCGCCATCGCCGCCATCATCTTGCGACGGACGGGACGACCCTCGGCGAGCTTCATCCGGTCGGCAATCGGCATGGTCTGGTCGTGCCACGGCGCCTCACCGTCGTCGCCGTCACCGGCGGCGCCCTGCATGACGGCAGCGCCCTGCTCCGCCGACAGCGGCGTTGCGACGTCGGGCGACAGCAATCCGGCGAAGAAGCCGTTCAGCCAGGAACGCTGCGCATCGGAGAACGGGGCGCTGGCGGGAATGAGGTCGAGTTTCGGCGGAGGGGTGATCTGGTTCATGCGGACACCTGTGCATCGGCCAGCTTGCGCAGCGTTTCGCCGTCATGGCGGCGCGCAAAAGACAAGAAGGTTTCGTCGGGAGACGCGCGATGGGCGATATAGGCCTTGAGCAGTCGTTCGACCGTCTTCGGCGCGTCCTCGGCCTTGAGGTCGTGATAGACCTCCTGCCCGACATCGGCGTCGGGACCGAACCCGCCGCCCGTGAAGAGGTGATAGCCCTCGACCGTGTCTTCCTCCCCGGCCGGCACACGCGCACCGATCAGGCCGATATCGCTGATGTAGTGCTGCGCGCAGGAGTGGTGACAGCCGGTGACGTGGATGTTGACCGGCTTGTCCATGTCGACGCGCGGCTCGCACCAGTCGCCGATCTCGGCGGCATGGCGCTTGGTGTTGGCAGCGGCGAAGCGGCAACCGGCATTGCCGGTGCAGGCGATCAGGCCGGCGCGGATATGCGAGGCCTCGACCGCGAGTCCGATCTGCTTGATGGCGGCGATCGCAAGCGCGACATTCTCGTCGCGCACGCCCGAGATCAAGAGGTTCTGCCAGACCGTGAGGCGGATCTCGCCGTCGCCGAGGTCGCGTGAAAGCTTGGCGAGGCCCCGCATCTGATCGCAGGTGAGCTTGCCGAGCGTCAGCGACACGCCGATCCAGTTGAGGCCGTCCTGCTTCTGCTTGTGCACGCCGACATGCGCCATGCGGTCCGCGGCCGGGCGCGGCGCAAAGGCCTCTTCGGGCACACGCGCGAAAGGCGTCTTCAGCCGCTCTTCGACCAGCTTGAGGAAGCCGTCGTGGCCCATCGCGTCGAGCACGTATTTCAGCCGCGCCTTGTTGCGGTTGGTGCGGTCGCCATGGTCGATGAACACGCGCACGATGGCGTCGGCGACGGCGGTCGCCTGCTCCGGCTTGACGATGATGCCGGAATATTTCGCGAAGTCCTTGTGACCGGTGATGCCGCCGAGGCCGAGCCGGAACCAGACGCCCGGCTCGACGCCGAAGCCGTCCTGCACCTCATAGGCCGTGAACGCGATGTCGTTGGTCTCCTCGAGCACGGCAATCCTGCCGGCGCCGTCGAAGGCGACGTTGAACTTGCGCGGCAGGCCGTAGAGCGAGCGATCGTTGAGGATGTGGTAGTGCCACTCGCGCGCGTACGGCCGCGTGTCGATGATTTCCTGCGGATCGATGCCGGCGGTCGGCGTTCCCGTCACGTTGCGGATGTTGTCGGCGCCGGGGCCGCGCGAGCACAGGCCAAGATCCTGGATGCCCTCGATCAGCTTCACGGCATTCTTCGGCGGGATCTCGCGCAGCTGGAGATTGGCGCGCGTGGTGACGTGGCTGTAAGGGCCGCAGAGCTCGTCGGCGAGATCGGCAAGGCCGGACAGCTGCCAGTGCTTCATGATGCCGTTCGGAATGCGCAGGCGGCTCATGTAGGAGTCCTGCGTCGGCGCGACGTAGAAGATGCCGTAATAACGCCAGCGGAAATTGTCCGCCGGGCTCGGCGGGGTATTGTCGAGCGCCTGCTGGCGCAGCCGCGGATAGGCGTCGAAGGGATGCTCGTCGCGCTTGAACTTCTCCTGGTCGGCGAGCTTCTTGCCCGACGCGATCACCTTGTCCTGCGCCTTGATGTGCACGGCATCGGGACCAACAGGCTCGGCGCTCGCCTTGCCGGCGCCGCTACCAAGGCCGCGGCCGACCCGGCTGATCTGCAAGCCGGTCGTGAAGCCTTCGAGATAGCGTTTCTGCTCGTCGGTAAAGTCGACTGAGAGCGTATCGATTTTCATGGTCGGTAACGAAGCTCCTGCGGCCACCAGAGTGGCTTCGACGGATTGGCGCGACCCGCGAGGAACTAGGGCTGGCTCAGGAGCCGGCTTCGTTACCCACGGTCCGATCAGCTTCGTTGCTGCGGGACTTGGCTCAGCAGGCACCTATGACAAGCTGGCCGCAGTGCAACATTCAAGTTGCGTGCCAGCTTGATCGAAATAAAAAAATGCCGTAGTTTCAGTTAGTTAAGTCAAGTTCCAGGAAGTACCGGCCGGAATTCTCTCCCGAAATTCGAGCAGTCAGCCCAAATATTAGCCAGCGAACTTACATGCTCAAAAACAGAGCAGACCCGAATCAGGCCTTCCAGCGCCCAACCGCGAAGGCCTCGAGATGCCCCCGGATGTTGTCAGGGTCGAAGACGGGGCCGGCAAAGGCGCCGAACGCCGCGGGCGCTTCGCTGGGCGCCGTGGTGCCAAGCGCCGCGTCGTAAAGATCAGGCCTGAACACCGCCATCGCCGTCCTGACGCCGTCAGGAGTCAGCGTCGTCTGCCCCCACCGCACCATCTGCGCATAGAGCCAGGCGGCCTGCACCGGATCGGGGCGCCCTGCCTCCTCGCGCCCGACCAGGAGGTAACGGCCGCTTTCGCGGAACGTGCCGTCGGGAGAAATCTTCAGGCGTCCCGTCAGGGTGCGCTGGATGACCTCGGCATCGACGCCGATCCGCTCGGGCTGCGCCAGGATCCGCGCCGTTTCGGTCCGATTTTCCGGATGCTCGATGAACGCGGCGGCCTTCACCGCCGCGCGCACCAGGCTTGCGACCACGTCTGGATGGGTCTCGGCCCAGGTCTGGCGGACCGCCAGCACCTTCTCCGCCGCGCGGACCAGGATGTCGGAGACGAAATGCAGGATGTGGCCGATGCCGAGATCGACCGCGACCGAATTCCAGGGCGCGCCGACGCAGAACGCATCGACATGGCCGTTCTTGAGGCTGTCGACCATATAGGGCGGCGGCAGCACCACGAGGCGCACGTCCTCGTCGGGGTCGACGCCCGCCGCGGCCATCCAGAACCGCAATTGATAATTGTGGGTGGAGAACGGGAAGGTCATGCCGAAAGTCAGCGGCTCGGCACCTAGCTTGCGCCTGATGGCAACGACCTTCGCAAGCGCCTTCGCGGTCGCCATCGGGTCGAAACGATCGCCGTCGATCTCCTCCATCAGCGCGGCGTGCAGTGCCGGCGACACCGTGATGGCATTGCCATTGATGCCGAGATTGAAGGGCGCGGCGATCGGCACCTTGACGTGGCCGAGCCCGAGCGAGGACGCGATCGCGACGGGCGCTAGGAGATGCGCCGCGTCGAACAGGCCGATATTGAGCTTGTCGCGCACGTTGGACCAGGACACCTCGCGCACCAGCTCGACGTCGAGCCCTTCGGCGGCGGCAAATCCCTTGTCGACCGCGACGATCAGGGCGGCGGCATCGACCAGCGGAATGAACCCGATGCGGAGGGTGGCGGTCATTTCAGCATCTCCGACGCGGTGATGATCGACTGCGCGATCTCGCCGATTTTCTTCTTCTCGCGCATCGCGGTGGAGCGCAGCAGCACATAGGCCTCGTCCTCGGTCAGGCCCTTCACCTTCATCAGGATGCCCTTGGCGCGTTCGATGATCTTGCGGTCCTCGAGCTGCGACTTGGTCCGCTCCAGCTCCTCCTGGAGCTTGGCAAAGGCGTTGAAGCGGGACACGCAGAGGTCGAGGATCGGCTTGATGCGCTCCTTCTTCAGCCCGTCGACGATATAGGCGGACACCCCCGCCTCGACCGAGGCCTGGATCGAGGCGGAATCGCTCTGGTCGACGAACATCGCGATCGGCCGCTTGACGGCCCGACTGACCTGGAACATCGCCTCCAGCACGTCGCGGCTGGGGTTTTCCAGATCGATCAGGATGATGTCGGGGTCCACCGCATAAATACGGGCAAGCAGGCTCTGCATCTCGCGGATATGGACGACCTGGGTGAACCCAGCCTCCCGCAATCCCTCCTCCAGGATCGCGGCCCGGATCGGGCTTTCGTCGACGATCACGATTTTGGGCGACTGTTCGGCGCTCATAGCTCACTCACGGCAGGTGATTCATCCATAGCACGCCGGAACGCCCTGCAAAGGGTTGTAATTATGGGCAATTGGGACTAGCTGAGGCCCGTCAATCAGGCAGATCAGATATGGATCAGACGGCTGCGCCCAAGGTCAGCTTCGTGTCGCTCGGGTGTGCCTGAGACTACGAATGTAAACTTCTGAGCTGGCTATTCGCAAAACAGCCCGGAGGTGGTTGTCGTCTGGCTCCGAACTCTAGCTAGCATCGCCGTGCGGTGGACTGATCCGACAGATTTCGCGAACGACAATCGACAGCCCGGGAGAGGAGTAGTACGCAGCCTTTGCGAGGTAGCTGCCTGGTCGTAAAGTCAGAGCTTGATGATTGTCGCGCAGATCGGAGCCTCGCTCCGATGCATCAATCAGCCACATTGCACCGGATGCACCTGTCTCAAATTCAAGCCGCTCAGCCCCTGAACTTTCCAGAAGGTCTCGCATCTGTGGTGTGCGCAATGCAGGCTCGATGAGTCGTTCGTCGTCAACGCCAAGCCATTGGACGAGAAAGCCGCCGTCATCCTGACCATCGGAGTACCATGCGATGTCGCCGGCATCGCCCGATAACACAACAGCGTGGCCCTGGTGGCAGGCGATTGATCCCAGCCACGTCGTTACTCGGCACGCACGGGCATAGTCACTTTGGTCAGCCGGATCTCTATGATCGCGCGATCGCTCGATACCCTGCCAATGCGAGAGCTGTTCATCGGCAATCAGCAGGTGAGGACCGCCGGTTGTCGCTATCCAGTTACGTGTTTGGATCATGCATCTATGGATAGCAGCATCTTTCCTTTTCACCGATCGTTATCTGCAAATGTTCGCTCTTTATCGGTTGTGGTTTTAAGCACATTTCACTCGTCACGGCCGGTGGAACGTTCGCGGGCGTCGAATTGTATCCCTAGGAACTGGTCGAGGTCGCCACGAACGCGCGAAATTTTCTCATCGCCCGAACACGCCAGCGGTTGAATTTTATCATCAGATCAATTAGTTGGATCGCATATCCCGACAATTCAGATGCAGGTTCCAGGCGATTACATGGAAAGAGCGCCGCGTATTTCATTCACATCACTCGGCTGCCCCAAAGCATTGGTGGATTCCGAGCGCATCATCACGCGCTTGCGCGCGGAGGGCTACGAGCTCGCCCGCAAGCATGACGGGGCCGACATCGTCATCGTCAACACCTGCGGCTTCCTCGACAGCGCCAAGCAGGAATCGCTCTCGGCGATCGGCGAGGCCATGGCCGAGAACGGCAAGGTGATCGTGACGGGTTGCATGGGCGCGGAACCCGAGCAGATCGAGCAGGCTTATCCGGGCGTGCTCTCCATCACCGGCCCACAGCAATATGAGAGCGTGCTGGATGCCGTGCACCGCGCGCTGCCGCCGGCGCACAACCCGCATCTCGATCTGGTGCCGCCGCAGGGCATCAAGCTGACGCCGCGCCACTACGCCTATTTGAAGATCTCGGAGGGCTGCAACAACCGCTGCACCTTCTGCATCATCCCGAAGCTGCGCGGCGACCTCGTCTCGCGCCCCGCCAACGACGTGTTGCGCGAAGCCGAGCGGCTGGTCGGCGCCGGCGTGAAAGAGCTGCTGGTGATCTCACAGGACACTTCGGCTTACGGCGTCGATCTCAAATATGCCGAGAGCCCGTGGAAGGATCGCCAGGTCCGCGCCAAATTCCTCGACCTCGCGCACGAGCTCGGCGAGCTCGGGGCCTGGGTCCGGCTGCAATATGTCTACCCCTACCCGCATGTCGACGAGGTCATCGCGCTGATGAGCGAGGGCAAGGTGCTGCCCTATCTCGACATCCCGTTCCAGCATGCGAGCCCGGAGGTGCTGAAGGCGATGAAGCGTCCGGCGGCCCAGGACAAGACACTGGCGCGGATCAAGCGCTGGCGTGAGGAATGTCCCGATCTCGCTTTGCGCTCGACCTTCATCGTCGGCTTCCCCGGCGAGACCGATGCGGACTTCGCCTATCTGCTCGACTGGCTCGACGAGGCCGAGATCGACCGCGTCGGCTGCTTCAAATACGAACCGGTCGCCGGCGCAACGTCGAACGCGATCGAGAACCCCGTGCCCGAAGAGGTCAAGCAGGAGCGCTACAACGCGCTGATGGCCCGTCAGCAGAAGATCTCGGCGCGCCGGCTCAAGCGCAAGGTCGGCACGCGCCAGCAGATCATCATCGACGAGGTCGGCCCAACCGTCGCGAAAGGCCGCTCCAAGGCCGATGCGCCGGAGATCGATGGTGCGGTTTACCTCTCCAGCCGCCGCCCCTTGCGCGTCGGCGAGATCGTCACGGCCAAGATTGAACGCGCCGACGCATACGATCTGCACGGCAGCGTCGCGGGATTCTGACGGCGTTTCGCTGTTGCGATCGGTCCAGCCGCAGGCTCACTGCAACCTCTCCCGCTTGCGGGAGAGGTCGGCGCGAAGCGCCGGGTGAGGGCTTTCTCCTCATTGGGAGTCTCTCTGCGGAGGCACCCTCTCCCCACCCCTCTCCCGCAAGCGGGAGAGGGAGCAGACCGCCGCTCGGGCTACATCTTCACGCCAACCACTTCGGCACCCAGCGCTCCGGCCTCGGCGCGCGGGCGAGATCGGCCTTTGCTTCGGACAGCAGCGCCGGCTCGCCATCGATGGTCGGGCGCAAATCGTATTCGAAGCTCGGCATGATGCGGCCGTCGGCATGGAGGCCGAACTTCATCACGTACCACAGGCCAAGCTCGGGCTGTGCGCGGCGCATCTCCTCGCGGAGGTCGCGCAGCAGGGATTCGATCGAGGCGGCTTCCTCGAATGGCTGCGGTCCGCGCGAAAGGACGCGCGCCTCGTACTGCTTGCCGACGATCGCGACCTCGAAATGCGTCTGGTCCCAGGGCTTCTTGCCCTTGGGCAGATGCGCAGCCAGGCGCCAGCCGAGTTCGGCCATCAAGCGGTGATTGGCCCAATAATCCTCGCGATCCCTGCTCCATTTTTCAACGAAGCCGCGGAAGTCGGGCAGATCCGGCGCGCCGTCATCACATGTTGTCTTGTCGCCAGCGGGCTGCCCCGCGAGCCATTGCGCAAGCTCGACCGTCTGACACTCCACATCCGCATGCGGCTTGAGATCGCTCCAGGCGCTGTCGAAGGCCTGCGATGTGAGCTTGCCCAGCAAAGCATCGAGGCTTGGCGCCAGCAATTCGTAATCACCCTCCGACCCCAGTCCCACGATCGGCGGATTGTCGCGGTCGAGACCGGCGCCGTACCAGCCGCCGACGGCCGAGCCATCCGGCAAGCGCATGAACAGCGAGAACCTGTCGCGCAACGGACTGCCGTCGACGATCGGCGCGGAATCGGAGAACTGGCCTTGCAAGGAGAAGCGGCCGACGCTGCCCCACGGGCGCCCCTCGAGCCAGGCGGCAAAATCGACCAGCAGTGGCGGCGCGTCGATGCCCGGCGGAAATGCGCCGCGAATGCTGTCGAGGTCGATTGGGTAAGGCGTGTCGGACAAGGCTGAAAACTGTCTAATTGGTCCCCGTCTTCCTTGGTCTGAACCGCCGTGGGTCCGGTTCGAACCCAATCGCGTTCCATGATCACAAACGCGCCAGCGACCCGATGGTTGCAGCGGGGCGATCGATGAAACGGCGAGACTGCCTGCGCACTGCAATGTGACACTATAATGCATTCACGCAGGAGTCACGGACTCGGCCTAACTCTGCCCGCGCCTTTCAACGCGAGCGAGGAACGAGGATGAGCCGCCTCTCGGACATGCTGCGCACGCAGCGCTTCGACGATTACCGCTTCTACCACCAGAGCACCGTCAACCAGACGCTGCACCTGATCAGCGCCGTCATCTTCCTCGGCTGCTACGCCCTGCTGTTCAAGGACCCCGCTATCGCCGGCATCGTCGGCTGGCTCGCGATGCTGACGCGGCAGACCGGGCATTTCTTCTTCGAGCCGAACGGCTATGACGCCGTCAACGACGTCAGCAACGATTACAAGGAAGCGATCAAGGTCGGCTACAACCAGACCCGCAAGATCGTGCTGCTGCTGGTCTGGGGCAGCGCGCCGCTCGCGCTGTTCGCCTTTCCGACGCTGTTCGGACTGTTCGATGCGCCGACCACTCGCCTCGATTTCATCCGGCACGTCGGCACGCTCTGGCTCGCGATCGGCATCGGCGGCGGACTTGCGCGCATGCTGCAGCTCTTCGCCACGCGCGACGTCACGACCGGCCTGGTCTGGGTGTTCAAGGTGCTGACCGATCCCTTCCACAACATCGCGCTGTACTGGAATTCGCCGCTCAAGCTGATGCGCGGCGAGTTGATCGACACCGCGATTGCGGACGCGGATTGGGGCGATGAAGAGGCCGAGGAAGCCGCGCACCCGACCTGACCGATGCACGCTCGGCGAGCATCTTGCAAAATGCCCGCTTGACAAGTCCTGCCATTCGGCTGTAGGGACGCGCCCCATGATCAACGCCCGGACCAACCTGCGCACCGAAATGCTCCGTCGTCGCTGCCGCGACGACGAGAGGGTGCGCCATGTCCGACGACGCCGCTGAACCACTAAAATTCAGCCAGTTTTCGCAAAGGCCGCACCCGCAAGGTGCGGCCTTTCTGCTTTTTGCGCCCGTTTTCCACCCGCCTCCAGAGGAGTACGACATGACCACCCATCCGTATGACGCGCTGATGGACATCACCGCACGGCCCAAGGCCGTGTTCGTCCGCGGCGCCGGCTCCTACCTCTGGGACGACAGCCGCAAGCGCTACCTCGATTTCGTGCAGGGCTGGGCCGTGAACTGCCTCGGCCACTCGCCGCCCGCGATCGCTGACGCGCTCGGCGCGCAAGCCAAGCGGCTGCTGACGCCGAGCCCGGCCTTCTACAACGAGCCGAGCCTCGAGCTTGCGCAGGCGCTCGTCGAGAACAGTGCGTTCGATCAGGTGTTCTTTGCCAATTCCGGCGCGGAGGCCAATGAGGGCGCGATCAAGCTCGCGCGGAAATATGGCAGCCTGCACAAGGGCGGCGCGTTCGAGATCGTCAGCTTCGAAGGCGGCTTCCACGGAAGGACGCTGGCGACGATGTCGGCCTCGGGCAAGAAGGCGTTCGAGCCGCTGTTCGAGCCGAAGGTCTCAGGCTTCAAGAAGGCGAAGCTGAACGACATCGCCTCGGTCGAGAAGCTGATCAACGACAACACCGTCGCGGTGATGATCGAGCCGATTCAGGGTGAATCAGGCGTGTGGCCGGCGAGCGACCAGTTCCTGCAAGAGCTGCGCGTACTCACCGAGGCGCACGGCCTGCTGCTCATTTTTGACGAGATCCAGACCGGCATGGGCCGGACCGGGAAGCTCTTCCACTACGAGCACACCGGCATCGCGCCCGACATCATGACGCTCGGCAAGGGCATCGGCGGCGGCGTGCCGCTCGCCGCCCTGCTCGCGACCGAGCGCGCTTCCTGCTTCGCGTATGGCGACCAGGGCGGCACGTTCAACGGCAACCCGATCATGTGCGCGGCAGGACTTGCGGTGCTGGAGGAGGTCAAGAAGCCCGACTTCCTGAAGGCGGTCACCGAGACCGGCCTCTTGCTCGAAAGCGAGCTGCAGAAGGTCTCGGCCCGGCACGGCCTCGGCGGCGTCCGCGGACGCGGGCTGTTGCTCGCGCTCGACCTCAAGCTGCCGATCGCACCAGGCATCGTCGCCCAGGCGTTCGAAGCCGGCGTGCTGCTGAACGCGCCGCAGGTCGACACCCTGCGCTTCATGCCCGCGCTGAACGTCACGAAGGGAGAGATCGCCGAGATGATCGATTGTCTCGACGGGATCTTGACCAAGGCGGGTGCGGCACGGCGTGTGGCTTAACTCTCTCCGTGCCCCGGACGCAGCGCAGCGCTCTCAAGGCGATGCGAAGCATCGTCCGGGAGCGGTGCGCTGCAGAGCCGGGGCCCATTTCGCCGCATCGTGCATCGCACTGGGTCCCGGCTCTGCGCCGCAACGCTTGGGCGTTGCGGCTTGTCCGGGACACGGAATTGCAATGTCGCGGGAAAAACTACGGCTTCAAGATCGACGCGCCCGTGGTCTTGCGGCTCTCGAGATCGATATGGGCCTTGGCGGCGTCCTTCAGCGCGTAGGCGTGGTTGATCGGCACGTGCAGCTTGCCGTTAATGACGGCGGCGAACAGCGTGTCGGCGCCTTCCAGCAGCTCCTTGCGCGTGCCGATATAGTCGTTCAGCTTCGGCCGCGTCGCGAACAGCGAGCCGTGATTATTGAGCTCGGCGATCGAGAACGGCGGCACGGGACCCGAGGCATTGCCGAACGAGACGAACATGCCGCGCGGCTTCAGGCAGGACAGCGAGCCCGGGAAGGTCGCCTTGCCGACGCCGTCATAGACGACGTCGCAGCCCTCGTTGCGGCTGATCTGCTTGACGCGGGCGACGAAATCCTCCTCGTTGTAGAGGATGACGTGGTCGCAGCCGTTGGCCTCAGCAAGCTCGGCCTTCTCGCGCGAGCCGACCGTGCCGATGACATGCGCACCGAGCGCACTCGCCCATTGGCAAGCCAGGAGGCCGATGCCGCCGGCCGCGGCATGGATCAGCACGCGATGATGCGGCTCGACCTTGAAGGTCTTGTGCAGCAGGTACCAGACCGTCAGCCCCTTCAGCATCAGCACGGCGCCCTGCTCGTAGGTGATGTGGTCGGGCAGCTTGACCAGCTTCTCCCAGGGGATGTTGCGCTCGCCGGTATAGCCGCCGAGATTGTGGTAATAGGCAACGCGGTCGCCGGGATGAAAATTCGTGACGCCGGGCCCGACCGCGACAACCTCGCCCGAGGCCTCGTTGCCCGCGATGAAGGGCAGCCCCGGCGCCTTGTAGAGGCCGGTGCGATAATAGACGTCGATGAAGTTGAGGCCCACCGCACGCTGGCGGATGCGCACCTCGCCCGGCCCGGGCGCCGGCACCTCGACGCTCTCATAGACCAGGGCTTCGGGGCCTCCGACCTTGTGCACACGGATGGCTTTGGTCATCGCCTGACCTCCTCTTCTCGCCCCTGGAGCCCCATGCCAATTGGAACGGGGCTCCAGATTCCAGTCTTGACGCGTTTTCTTGGCGCGAACCGGTGTCCACTTCGCTCGAAAACGCTCCGAGCGAAAGCCATCGCGCCAGCCTTGTCAACTCGGCGCCGGCTGGGCCGATCACAGGATGATGCGGAACGCCAGCGCCAGCGCGAGCCCGATCTGGCGGGTACGGTGCGCCTGCTGCTCCCGGATGCGCGAGACAATCACCGACAGTCGATACCGAGCACGATCTCGAGCGCCGTCAATGTCAGCAGCGCCGCCCAGGCTTCGGGGCTGGTCAACAGGTGCATCACGCCAAGGGTCACGCCAAGGGTCTCGCCAAGGATCTCGCCAGGCGGATCAAGGCGTCGCTGAAGCTGATCCAGAGCGCGATGGCGCAGAGCACGACGGTGACGCCGGTGCCGACGCGAAAATCCATCTCGAGCGTGTAGAGGCCGAGCACCGCCCAGATCGCGATCAGCGACATCGTCAGCCAGCGCAGCCGCACGACGCGGATCGGATGCAGCACGTGGAACGGCACGAAGGTCAGCACGACGAGCGCGGCCACCAGCAGCGTCGACCACAGCGGCGGCCAGTGCAGCAGGAACAGGTAGAACGCCGCCGCATTCCACAGCGCCGGGAAACCGCGGAAATGATTGTCGTCGGCCTTCATGCGCAGATCGGCGAAATATAATGCGCTGGTGACGATGATGGCGATGCCGAGCAAGGGCGCTGCGACCGGCAGCAGCATGCCGCTCGCCACGATCGCATAGGCCGGCACGAAGACATAGGTGACGAAGTCGACCACGAGATCGAGCACGTCACCCGACCAGTTCGGCTGTACGTTCTTGACGTCGAGCCGGCGCGCGATCGGCCCGTCGATCGCGTCGATGATCAGGGCGACTCCCAGCCATTGAAACATCGCCGCCCAGTGCTCGCGCACGGCCTCGAGCATCGCCAGGAGCGCGATCGCCGCACCGAATGCGGTGAAGATGTGCACCGAGAAGGCCGCGGCGCGGATCGCCGGTCTCGGCTTGAGGGAATCCTGCTGCGTATCCATGGCTTCTGCTATCAGAATGCGGCCGGTTTGCACATCCGCCATTGCGGCGCACGATCGCACAATTCGCCATAAAATCAGGCCAAATCAGCGGGCTTGAATTTGCCGCGGGCCGTGTCAAATGTCTTCCATGACAGACGCATCGAC
The DNA here is from genome assembly GCF_002795245.1 of Bradyrhizobium forestalis. Taxonomy (GTDB): domain Bacteria; phylum Pseudomonadota; class Alphaproteobacteria; order Rhizobiales; family Xanthobacteraceae; genus Bradyrhizobium; species Bradyrhizobium forestalis. The sequence continues at coordinate 214,934 of NZ_PGVG01000002.1, forward strand.
ACTCCATGACGCCGCCGTGATCGGCGGTGGACCGGCGGGCCTCGCAGCGGCGATCGCATTGGCCCAGGCGGGCGCGCGGACCGCGCTGGTGGCGCGACGCGTGCCCTATGCCGATAACCGCACCACCGCGCTGCTCGGGGCTTCCATCGACCTGCTGGAGATGCTCGACGTCTGGTCGCGCTGCAAGGACAAGGCGGCCGCGCTGGAGGTCATGCGCCTCGTCGACGACACCGGCCGGCTGTTCCGCGCGCCGGAGGTCCGCTTCTCCTGTCACGAAATCGGCCTCGACGCGTTCGGCTACAACATCGACAACCGCTCGCTGATGCTGGCGCTGGAAGCGCGCGCGGCTGAGCTGGCCAACCTCGTTCGCTTCGACGACGAGGCCGAAAGCGTCGTCATCGAGGCCGACGACGTCGCGGTGCGCACGGCCTCCGGACAGTTTCTCTCGGCCCGCCTGGTGGTCGGTGCCGACGGACGGCACTCACTCTGCCGCCAGGCCGCCGGCATCGCCGTGACACGGCGCGAGCTGAACCAGACCGCGCTGACCTTCAACGTCGGCCATGCCCGGCCGCATCGCAATGTCTCGACCGAGTTCCACACGCCGCATGGTCCCTGCGTGTTCGTGCCCCTCCCCGGCGACCGCTGCAGTATCGTCTGGGTCTCGGCGCCTGCGGAAGCCGAACGGCTCCGCGGCTTGAGCGATGAGGAGCTGTCTGCCGCGATCGAGAAGCAGTCGCATTCGATCCTGGGACGCATGACGGCGGAGCCCGGGCGCAACCTGTTTCCGCTGTCGATCGAGCGTCCGAAATCCTTTGGCCGCGACCGTATCGCGCTGGTCGGGGAAGCCGCCCATGTGGTGCCGCCGATCGGCGCCCAGGGCCTCAATCTCGGCCTGCGCGATGCCGCCGACATTGCGCGGCTCGCGGGCGAGGCCATCGCCGCGGGCCAGGATCCCGGCGCGGACGAGGTGCTCAAGCGCTACGACCGCGCGCGGCGGCCCGACATCCTGAGCCGGACCTTTGCGATCGACATTGCCAACCGCTCCCTGCTCAACGACTTCCTGCCGCTCCAGCCGGTCCGCGCCGTCGGCATGCACCTGCTCGGCGCCATCGGTCCGCTCCGGCGCTTCGCCATGCGCGAGGGCCTGACGCCGACCTGGCGACGTTAGCGGCGAGGACACCTCTCCCGCCTGCCTGCGGGAGAGGTCGGCGCGTAGCGCCGGGTGAGGGCTTTCTCCCCGCGGAGACTTTCTCGACATCCTTCGATAATCCCGACGCGGACCCCCTCCCCAACCCTCCACCGCAAGCGGGAGAGGGAGCGCACCTACCGAGCGGCAGGCAGCTCAATTCGATTGCGCTCCACCCCGCTCACGGAAACGCCAGCCGCCCGCTCTGGATCGCCCACATCACGCTGGTCAGCGTGACCACCGACGCAAAGGTCCCGAGCAACACCGCCACCGAGGCGGATTCGATCCAGGCATCGTTCTGCCGGGCGATCACGAACACGTTCAGCGCCGGCGGCAGCGAGGCCATCAGCACGGCGGTGGCGGCCCAGGGCTGCGCGAACGGGCCGAACGCCAGCATCAGAGCGAACGCCGTGAGCGGATGGATCAGCAGCTTGACCGCGATCACGCCCGGCACCTCCCACGGCACCCGGTCGAACGGGCGGAGCGCCACGGTCACGCCGAGCACGAACAGCGCGGTCGGCGCGGCTGCGTTCTGCAGGAAGGTGATGGTGCGATCGAGCGCGACCGGCAGCTCGATATGGAGCGCTGCGACCGCCGCTCCGAAACAGGCCGACATGATCAGCGGATTGAGCACGATCTGCTTCAGCACGACGCCGAAGGCGTGGACGAGCGAGGGATGGTCGCGGTCGGAGAGCTCGATCAAGAGCGGCACGATCGTGAACAGGAAGATGCTGTCGCAGCAGAAGATCAGCGCCGTCGGCGCGGCCGCCTTCGGCCCCAGCACGGCGAGCGCCAGACCCGGCCCCATGTAGCCGATATTGCCATAGCCGCCGGAGAGGCCCGCGAGCGTCGCTTCGCGCAGCGTCAGCCTGCCGAGCAGCTTGCCGACCACCAGCGCCAGCGTGAACGCCGCAACCGTCGACAGCGTGGTCGCCACCAGGAACGGCGGGTTATTCAATTCCGAAAACGGCGTCTTCGACATGATCGCGAACAGCAGCGCCGGCAGCGACACGTAGAGCAGGAAGAAGTTCATCCAGGCGAGGCCCGATTCCGGGAGGGACTTGACCTTGCCGCACGCGAAACCAACGAAGATCAAGCCGAAATAAGGCAGCGCCAGATTGAGGATATCGACCATTGATGAAGTGTTTTCTGAAGGCTTGGGGGCTATCCGCCCCGGAAACGAAGGTTAATTCCAGATGAGGGCACTAGCATCGGCCACAATCCTGGTCTATCGACGGGGGATGATTAAAGCGCGGACCGCGAAATTCCAGATTGGACAGGTCGTTCGCCACCGGATCTTCTCGTTCCGGGGAGTGATCTTCGACATCGATCCGGAATTCAACAACACCGAGGAGTGGTGGCTGTCGATTCCCGAGGAGGTGCGGCCCAACAAGGACCAGCCGTTCTACCACCTGCTCGCTGAGAACGCGGAGTCGGAATACGTCGCCTATGTCTCGGAGCAGAACCTGCTGCCGGATGATTCCGGCGAGCCGGTCCGGCATTCCCAGGTCGCCGAGATCTTCATCAAGGACAAGGCCGGCGGCTATCGCCCGCGCAATCCCTCGCTGAACTAAAACGCGACGAACAGCTCGGTGTTCACCTCTCCCCAGCGGGGAGAGGTCGGATTGCTTTGGCGCGCAATTGCGCGCCTGAGCAATCCGGGTGAGGGGCCGCAGCGCACAGTGAAACTGTAACCCCTCACCCGGATCGCATCTTTCGATGCGATCCGACCTCTCCCTTCGGGAGAGGTGAACAGTGTCGCTCCATCGGAAACACCAATAAAAAAGGCGCTCGAGATGAGCGCCTTTTTCGTGTCCGGGATTTTCGTCCGATTACTTCTGGCCGGTCGGCGCTGCGCCGGGGGCACCACCGCCCTGCTCGAGCTTCTTGCGCTGCTCCTCGGCCTTCTTCTGAAGCTCTTCCTGGAGCTTCTTCTGGGTTTCCTCGAACACCTTCGGATCGGTCGGCGGACCGTCATAGGCCTTCTGGAATTCGCCGGCGAGCGGCAGCGGCAGGGTCAGCGGCGCGCCGTTGGCATTGATCGCCTGGACAACGAGATTCTGGCCCTTCTTCATGTTGTTGATGAGCTCGGGCGAGGCCTCGTAGTCGGACATGCAGCCGTTCTGGAAGCAGATCACATAGGGTTGCTGCAGCGGCGCATTGTTGTCCACGATGATGCGGGTGCCGTGAACCAGCTGCATGCCGAGCGGCAGCGTCACGCGCAGGATCTTCTTGGGCTCGCCTTCCGGCTCGATGATGACGGCGGCGATGACCGGCTGGCCCGACTCGATGCGACCGTCCTTGCCGGTGAAGCAGACCTGCTTGGCGTTGGCGTCCTGGCCCTTCAGGCAGAACTTGGTCCAGGGAGCGTAGATCAGCTGAATCTGCTGGTCAGCGGGCTGAGCCGCGCCCTGCTGCGCCGGAGCGCCCTGGGCGGGAGCCTGCTGGGCCTGCGGAGACGCTGCGGGCGCCGGAGCCTTGGGGGCAGCCTTCGGAGCGGCCTTCGGGGCCGGGGCGGCCTTGGGCGCGGGCGCGCCAGGAGCCGGTGCGGGAGCTTGGGCCTCAGCGGCAAACGGGACGACCAACGCCGTCGCCGTCAACAGGGCGAGAAGTCGCCCGCGCGGCCGGACGGACGCGGCCAAGTAACGGAAATTCATTGCAGAAAACCCTTTCTGAACGGGAAGTGCCCGAACCGCTCCGAAGCACCGAACCAAGCCGCCTTGGGCGCGGCTCTCTCCCCGTCAATTGAGGCGGATAAGTGACGGGCTCGGCGCTCTTGCGCGATTGCCCGCCTTTTAACGTGGTCGACGAAAAGATCAATGCCGGCAGGCGGCTTTGGCCACATCCTCCGCTGCGCCCAGGGAAATTCCCTGTGATAGGATTCAGGCCCGCCGGTCCTCGAATCACCGTGTGCCGATGTTCATGCTCCCGCGCCTTCTCGAGGGCTCCGGATTCCGCCTTTCCCGTCTCGCCCCAGCCCTCGTTCTGGCTCTCTCCTTCGGGCTGTCGGCGGGCGGCGCACTGGCGGAGGAAGCCCATGCCATCGCCATGCACGGCAAGCCGGCGATGGCTGCCGATTTCACCCACCTGCCCTACGCCAATCCAGGGGCCCCAAAGGGCGGGCGCCTGACCTGGGGCATTCTCGGCACCTTCGACAGCCTCAATCCCTTCATCGTGAAGGGATTGGCGGTGCAGCCGGTCCGCAACTACGTGGTCGAGAGCCTGCTGGCACGCGGCCAGGATGAGCCGTTCACGCTTTACGGCCTGCTCGCCAGGACGGTCGAGACCAATGACGAGCGAAGCTTCGTCACCTTCCGTCTCGATTCCCGCGCCCGCTTCTCCGACGGCAGGCCGGTGCTGGCGGAGGACGTGCTGTTCTCCTGGCAGCTGCTGCGCGACCACGGCCGTCCCAATCATCGGCAATATTACGCCAAGGTCGCAAAGGCCGAGGCGCCCGATCCCCTCACCGTCCGCTTCGACCTGACCGGGGCCAACGACCGGGAGCTGCCGCTGATCCTCGGCCTGATGCCGATCCTGCCGAAGCATGCGATCGACGTTGCGACCTTCGAGGAGACGACGCTGACGGCGCCGGTCGGCTCGGGCCCCTATCGTGTGACCACGGTGAAGCCGGGCGCCAGCGTGACGCTCACGCGCAATCCCGATTATTGGGGCCGCGACCTCGCCATCAACCGCGGGCTCTACAATTTCGACGAGATCAGGCTCGATTATTTTCGCGAGGCCAACGGCCAGTTCGAAGCCTTCAAGCGCGGCCTCTACGATTTCCGCGTCGAGCACGAGCCTTTGCGCTGGCACGACGGCTACGATTTTCCGGCCGCACGGAGCGGCGAGGTGATCCGCGACACCGTCAAGCCGGGCGTGCCGCAGCCGTCCGAATTCCTGGTGTTCAACACGCGACGTCCGATCTTCGCCGACATAAGGGTGCGGCAGGCCCTGACGCTGCTGTTCGATTTCGAGCTGGTCAACCGCAATTACTTCTTCGGGCTCTATTCGCGCGTTGCCGGCTATTTTGCCGGCTCGGAGCTGTCGGCCTATGGCCGCCCTGCGGATGCGCACGAGCGTGAGCTGCTGAAGCCCTTCGCCGCGCAGATCCCGCCCGACGTCATGGACGGCAGCTACCGCCTGCCGGTCACCGACGGCTCCGGGCGCGACCGCACCACGCTGCGTGCCGCGCTCAAACTGTTGTCGGAGGCCGGCTACGATCTCGACGGCACCGTGCTGCGCAATCGCGTGACCAAGGCGCCCTTCACCTTCGAGATCATGGTCACGACCCGCGACCAGGAGCGCATTGCGCTCGCGTTCCAGCGCGACCTCAAGCGCGCCGGTATCGAGCCGACCGTGCGCTCGGTCGATCCCGTGCAGTTCGACCAGCGCCGGCTGGCTTACGAGTTCGACATGATCCAGAACCGCTGGGACCAGTCGCTGTCGCCCGGCAACGAGCAGTATTTCTATTGGGGCAGCGCTGCCGCCGACAATCCGGGCACCCGCAACTATATGGGCGCCAGGAATCTCGCCGTCGATGCCATGATCGCTGCCCTGCTTGAGGCCCGTGAACATACGGATTTCGTCTCGGCGGTGCGCGCACTCGACCGTGCCCTGATCGCGGGCTTCTATACAATCCCGCTGTTTAACGTATCGGAGCAATGGATCGCGCGCTGGAATCGGATAGAACGGCCGAGGGCCACCGCGCTCTCGGGCTATTTGCCGGAGACCTGGTGGTCGAAGGGGCCGCCGCAAGCTCATCAAGCAAAGTGACGCCGTGAACCAGCCAGCCGTATCGCCGACGCTCGACACACTGTTTCAGCGCACGCTGATGCGGCAGCCGCACGCGACCGCTCTGCTCGATCCCCTCAACAAGGCGCGCGTGACCGGACACCAGCCGCGGCGGATGAGCTATGCCGAGGCCGACACGGCCATCGAGGCGCTGTCGGCGCACTTCGTCGAATCGGGCTTGCCGGCCAATTCCGTCATCGCCATCCAGTTGCCCAACACGGTCGAGTTCGTGCTGACCGTACTCGCCGCCCATCGTGCCGGCCTCGTCGTCGCCGTGCTGCCGCTGCTGTGGCGGCATGCGGAGCTGACCGCGGCGCTCAACCGCACCGCGGCGCGCGCCATCGTCACCATGAGCACGGTTGACGGCGTCGGCTATGCCGACCTCGCGATGCACGCCGCCGCCGAAGCCTTCTCGATCCGTCATGTCTACGGCTTCGGAGACGACCTGCCGGAGGGCATGGCCTCGCTCGACGACGTCCTTGCCCGCCCGCCTGGCACCACGCGCGCCGTGATCCAGGACGGCCGCAAGGCGGCGATGATCTCCTTCGACGTCACCGCCGAAGGCTTTCGGCCGGTGCCGCGGCCTCATTTCAGCCTGATCGCCGGCGGCCTCGCGATGTCGCTCGAAGCCGACGTCAAGCAGGGTGCAACGGTGATGGCGGCGTTCACGCCGATGTCGTTTGCGGGCCTCGCCTCCTCCCTCGCGGTGTGGCTGCTCTCGGGCGGCACGCTGGCGCTGCATCATCCGTTCGAGAACGACGTGCTGGAGCAGCAGATCAACGAGCATGAATGCGAGGTGCTGATCGCGCCGGCGCAGCTCGCGTTGCGCCTCGGCGATTCCGATCTCGCCGCGCGGATGCCCAGCTTACGCAACGTCATCGGCCTGTGGCGCGCGCCCGAGCAGGTGGCGGCGAGCGATGTCTGGATCGCGCCGCATGCACCGCTGACCGACGTCTATCTGTTCGGCGAGGCAGGACTGTTCGGCGCCCGCCGCGGCGAGGACGGCATGCCGGTGCCCGTGATGCCGGGACCGCACGGCGCGCCGCGCGAACAGGCCGGCTCCTCCATCGCCGGCGAGATCCTGCTGACGCCGAAGGGCACGCTCGGCCTGCGCGGCGCGATGGTGCCGATCGCGGCCTATGCCCCGCCGCAGCCGGTCGGCGACACCCTGACAGCGCAGCCACCGCGCGACTATGTCGATACCGGCTATGCGGCGCGGCTCGACCGTGCCAGCGGCGCGATCTGCATCACCGCGCCGCCCTCCGGCATCATGGCCGTCGGTGGCTACCGATTTCTCTCCAACGATCTCCAGGAATGGGCGCGCCGGCTCGGCCAGGGCGCCCTGCTCACGGCGCTGCCCGACCGCCTCTCGGGTCACCGGCTGGCGGGACGGGCCCAGGACAATGCCCGCGCCCGCGAGGCGCTCAGCGAGCTCGGGCTTAACCCCCTGATGGTCGAGGCTTTTCGCGACCGCTCCGGGGCGGCCTAGGCACAGTTTCGGCGCCTGCGTTGACGCAGCATTAAGGCGGCCAAACTAGATTGCGCGGCATCTGTTGCGTGATTTGAGTCTTTCGATGTCCCAGGCGGGCCCGATCCTGTTTGTGTCCGACGCCCACCGCCCCGCCTTCGTGGCGGCGCTGGACGAGGCCCGGCTCTTTCCCATGGTCGACACCGATTGGGCCGGCGCGGCGCGCGCGGTCGAAGCGGTGCAGCCGGCCGCGGTTCTCGCTGCGATGCATGCCGGACACGAGCCGCATGTGGCGGCGCTTGCAAAGAAAATTGCCGATCAATCGCCTTACCTTCCCTTCGTGACCCTGGATGCGGCGGGCATGCTGCCGCACAACGCCCTGCCCTTCTCCTCGCGCGGCGGCAATCCCGACCGCCTGATCGCGCGGCTCCGTGCCGCGCTACGCGTTCGCACGCTGCACGCAACGGTGCTGCGCCGGCTGCCCGAAGCGAAGGTCGCGCTGCCGGAGGGCGATCCCGCACGCGACGCCACCGTGCTGCTGATCGGTCGCGGCGCGGCCTATCCTGCGCTCTCCGTCGCTCTGGGTGAGCGCGTCGGCGTGGTCGGTGCGCTCTCGATCGAGGCCGCCGCCAAGCACCTCAACACCCGTGACCTCGACGGCGTCGTGCTCGCCGAAGGTTTTACCGCGCGCGTGACCGATGCCTTCCTCACGGTGCTCGCCGAGGATACCCGCTTCCGCAGCCTGCCCGTGGTCGTCACCGCGCACCAGCTGACGCAAACTTACGACCTGCCCAATCTCGAGCTGATCCCGGGCGAGCCGGCCAAGATCGCCGCCAACGCGCTGCCCTTGATCCGCCAGCACGCGATGGAAGCGCAGCTGAGCCGCACGCTGCGCTCGATCGACGCCGGCGGCTGGATCGATCCGCGCAGTGGCCTGCTCACGGTGGAAGCCTTCGCCCGCGACTTTGCCAAGGCGGTCGAGCAGACGCTGGCCCGCGGCGGCGGCCTGTCGGTCGCCCGCTTCGCCTTCGATCCCAATAATTCCCGCGCCCAGCTCGATGCCGCGCGCATCCTCAGCCGCCTGATGCGGCAGATGGATTTTGGCGCGGCGCAGAAGGATGGCTCCGTCATCGTCGTGTTCGCGGAGACCGACTTCCGCACGGCCCACATGATCGCGCGCCGCCTCTCGGCGGTAATGCGGCACACCTCCAACGGCAAGCACGAGATGCGCAGCGATCCCGTGGTCAGCGTGGACTCGCTGTCGCCGTCGGATACGGCACGGTCGCTGCTGGCGCGGCTGTCCGCCGACGCGTCGCGGGCGGCATCGTAGTCATCCGCCAGCTTCCCCCTGGGGGTTCGTTGCGCTAACCGCCACCATTCGTCGTCGACTTCGCGTGGACCGGCTGGGCGGAAGTGACCAGGAGAAAGCCAACGGAGTCGCTCAGGAGTTCGTGGGCGCGCTCGACGATGTCCTCCAAGGAGATCGTCTTCGCGAACATGCGCTGCGCTTCAGCCAGCAACTGGTCGCGAGTCGGCACGCTGGGCAGATGCAAGTCGGCACGCTGCTGCAACAGAAGGAGTGCGTCCCGCAGCGACAATTCGGTCTCATGAATCGATGTCTTGATCGCAGATGCGATGTGTTCGGGATTAAACCGAGCGGCAAGCTGCTCGGCCGCTTGCCTTATCACGCGCGATCCCAGCCGATGCTCATTGCGCAGAACCTGCCCGGGTGGCGTCTTCAGATCCCAGACAATTCCGAGCCAGGACAAGACCACCAGAACGTAATAGGTCAGATCGATCTCGTACCAGTAGAAGCCCTGCCGAGCGCTGGCCTGATAGGCGTGGTGATTGTTATGCCACCCCTCACCCATCGTCAGGAGCGCGAGCAGCCAGTTGTTGCGGGAGTCATCGCCGGTCACATACCGCCTGCGGCCGCGAACATGCGCGAGCGAGTTGATGCAGAACGTGGCGTGATAGAGCAGCACTGTGCTCCAGAGGAATCCGACCACGAGCCCCGACCAGCCGGCGATGAGGAAGCAGAGCCCCGCGAGCACGATCGCCGGCAGAAGCTCCAGCCTGTGCAGCCACATCAGCTCGGGATAGGACGCCAGGTCCGAAACCTTCACAAGGTCCGTCGCATCATGTTGCCGGTAGAAGATCCAGCCGACATGACTGTAGAGGAAGCCCTTGTGCCGGGGCGAATGCACGTCATGCGCCGTATCGGAATGAAGATGATGATGACGATGCTTGGTGGCCCACCACAGCACGCTCTTCTGGGCGCTGCTCTGGGCCAGGAAGGCGAGGATGAATTGAAAAACCCGGCTGGTCGCGTAGGAGCGATGCGAGAAATACCGGTGATACCCGGCCGTGATCCCGAACATGCGCAGCCAGTACAGGGCCACGCAAATGGTCACGGCTTGCCACGAGATACCTGACCCGATCGCCGCGACGCATCCCGCGTGGACCAATACGAACGGCAGAACCTGCGGATACATGACGTCATCGTGCTCGTCGTCGTTGTCCGGGCCCGAACCGATATTGATAGACACGCTTGCGACCTCTCCTGTTTGTCTCGGCGGGCCACCCCGCTTGCGGTATGAAAAAACCGCGGCCGGTAAACCAGTCGCGGTTCGCACGAATCGGGAGTCAGGCTCGTTCGGCCGAACTCGGAATCGAACATGGCGATTGTTCGATCAATCCGCAAGCGGCCATATGCCGCTGCTTTCCGACCCGCGATAGCCTTTACGCCGCCTTCTTGCTCTCGGCGAGCTGGGCCAGCTGCCGCATGATCTCCGTGGTGCCGACGAGACGCTCTTCCGGCGTCTCCCAATCCTGCAGGAACACCACCTTCATGTCGGGGCGCACCTTGGCGGCCTGGCCGTAGCTGCGGATGAAGCTCACGAGGCGATCGGGATAGGCGAAGGAATTGTCGCGGAAGACGATGACGGCACCCTTCGGGCCGGCGTCGATCTTCTCGACATTGGCCCGGCGGCAGAACGCCTTGATCGCGGCGACCTTGAACAAATAGCGCACCTCGTCCGGCAGCACGCCGAAGCGGTCGCGCATCTCGGCGCCAAAATTCTCGATCTCCTCCTCGGTGTCGAGATCGGCGAGCCGCCGGTACAGCGACAGCCGCACCGAGAGATCACTGACATAGTCCTCCGGAATGAGCACGGGCATGCCGATGGTGATCTGCGGCGACCAGCGGTCGGCGGCGGGCTCGGAGACGCCGGCCTTGAGGTTGACGATCGCCTCCTCCAGCATCGATTGATAAAGCTCGAAGCCGACCTCCTTGATGTGGCCGGACTGCTCCTCGCCGAGCAGGTTGCCCGCGCCGCGGATGTCGAGGTCGTGGGATGCGAGCTGGAAGCCGGCGCCCAGCGTCTCCAGCGATTGCAGCACGGTGAGCCGGCGCTCGGCCTGCGCCGTGATCTTCTGCTGCGCCGGCAGCGTGAACAGCGCATAGGCGCGCAGCTTGGAGCGGCCGACTCGGCCGCGGAGCTGATAGAGCTGGGCAAGACCGAACATGTCGGCGCGGTGCACGACCAGCGTATTGGCGTTGGGGATGTCGAGACCGGACTCAACGATGGTGGTCGACAAGAGGATGTCGAACTTGCCGTCGTAGAACGCGGTCATGATGTCCTCGATCACCGCGGGCGGCATCTGGCCGTGCGCGACCGCGACCTTCATCTCCGGCACGTTCTTGTCGAGGAAGTCCTTGACCTCGGCGAGATCCTCGATGCGCGGCACCACGTAGAACGCCTGGCCGCCGCGATAGCGCTCGCGCAAGAGCGCCTCGCGGATCATCAACGGATCATGCGGGGCGACGAAGGTGCGCACCGCGAGGCGATCGACCGGGGGCGAGGCGATGATCGAGAGCTCGCGGACGCCGGTGAGCGCCAGCTGCAGCGTGCGCGGGATCGGCGTTGCCGACAGCGTCAGCACGTGCACCTCGGAACGAAGCGCCTTCAGCCGCTCCTTGTGGCTGACGCCAAAATGCTGCTCCTCGTCGACGATGACGAGGCCGAGTTCACGGAATTTGATGGCCTTGCCAAGCAATGCGTGGGTGCCGACGACGATATCGACCGAACCGTCGGCAATGCCCTTCTTGACCTGGTTCAGCTCCTTGGTCGCAATCAGCCGCGAGGCCTGCGCCACGTTGACCGGAAAGCCCTTGAAGCGCTCGGTGAAGGTTCTTGCGTGCTGGCGCGCGAGCAGCGTGGTTGGCACCACGACCGCAACCTGCTTGCCTTCGAGCGCAACGGCAAACGCCGCGCGGAGCGCGACCTCGGTCTTGCCGAAGCCGACGTCACCGCAAATCAGCCGATCCATGGGACGGCCGAGCTCGAGGTCCTTCAGGGTGGATTCGATGGCACCGAGCTGGTCCTCGGTCTCGTCATAGGGGAAGCGCGCGCAGAACTCGTCGTAGACGCCCTGCTGCACCGGCAATTTCGGCGCCTCGTGCAGCATGCGCTCGGCCGCGATCTTGATCAGCTCGCCCGCGATCTCGCGGATGCGGTTCTTCAGCTTTGCCTTTCGGGTCTGCCAGCCCGAACCGCCGAGGCGGTCCAGCTCGACCGTGGTCTGGTCGGAGCCGTAGCGCGACAGCAGCTCGATGTTCTCGACCGGCAGGAACAGTTTCGTCTCGGCGGCATAATGCAGCTCGAGGCAGTCATGCGGCGCGCCGGCAACGTCCAAGGTCTGCAGGCCGATGAAGCGGCCGATGCCGTGCTCGACGTGGACGACGATGTCGCCGGCGGCAAGGCTCGTCACTTCCGAGATGAAATTGTCGAGCTTGCGGCTCGCCTTGCGCGGCCGCACCAGGCGGTCGCCAAGGATGTCCTGCTCGCTGATCAGCGCGATCTCGTCGGTCTCGAAGCCGCTTTCGAGGCCAAGCACGGCGAGCATGGTCTCGTTGCGCGGGGTCGCCTGCACCGTGCGCCAGCTGTTGACGCTGGTGGTATGGGCGAGCTTGTGGTCGCGCAGCATCGAAGTCATGCGATCGCGCGAGCCTTCGGTCCACAGCGCGATCACGACCTTCTTGCGCTGGGCCTGTAGCGCCATCACGTGCGCGACGACGGACTCGAACACGTTGACGGCGGTGTCGTTGCGCTCCGGCGCGAAATCGCGGCCCTTGCGCGCACCGGCATCGACCACGCTCGTGCCGTCGGTCGGCACGGAGAACGGCGTCAGCCGTGCCAGCGGGACGCCGCCGAGGCGCTTGGTCCACTCTTCATCGGTGAGATAGAGCCGGTCGGGCGGCAGCGGCTTGTAGATGGCGCCGCCACCGGGATGCTCCATAGCCTCACGCCTAGCCTCGTAATAGTCGAGGATCTGCTTGAAGCGCTCGCGCACGGCGTCCTCGGCCTGCGGCTCGATCGCAACAATTGCGCCTTGCAGATAGTCGAACAGCGTGTCCATCCGGTCCTGGAACAGCGGCAGCCAGTGCTCCATGCCGGGATGGCGGCGGCCCTCGCTGACGGCCTCGTACAGCGCATCGTCGCGCTCGGGCGCGCCGAACTCGGCGACATAGCCCATGCGGAAACGGCGGATGGTATCGGTGACGAGCTGGAACTCGGAGACCGGCACGAGGTCGAGCGAGCGCATGTCGAGCAGCGTGCGCTGGGTCTCGGCATCGAAGGAGCGGATCGATTCCAGGCTGTCGCCGAAGAAGTCGAAGCGGACGGGCTGATCGAGGCCGGCCGGAAACAGGTCGAGGATACCGCCGCGCACGGCATATTCGCCGGGCTCGCGCACGGTGGAGGAGCGGTTGTAGCCGTTGTGCTCGAGCCAGGCGACGACGGTGTCCATCGGCACGACATTGCCCGGTGCGACCGACAGCGCCTGCGCCGCGACGAGCTCGCGCGCGGGCACGCGCTGCACCACCGCGTTCACCGTGGTCAGCACGATCAGCGGCTTGTCGCTGCCGGTGAGCGAGGCGAGCCGCGCCAGCGTGGTCAGGCGCTGGGCCAAAATGCCGCCATGCGGCGAGACGCGGTCATAGGGTTGGCAGTCCCAGGCCGGAAAGGTCAGCACCGGCAGATCGGGCGCAAAGAATTGCAGCGCGCGTTCGAGCTGCTGCATGCGCGGACCGTCGCGGCAGACCACCGCAAGGCTGACCGCCGGCTTCTTCGGCCGCGCCGCGATCGCACGGGCGAGATCCGAGACAATGAGGCCTTCCGCGCCTTCCGCGACATTGGCGAGCGTCAGCGCGCGGCCGGGCGCGAGCAGCTCGGCCGGCGATTTCATCCCCTGCTTCATGCGCTGCCGTCCGTGATCGGAAATGCCTTGATGCGGGCAAACAGCGCGCCGGTGACGTCAGCCGGCAGCACCTTGTCGCCGGTGATGGCGGCATAGAGATCGGGATCGTTGACCTCGAGCAGCCGCTCGAGCTCGCCGAGCTCGGCGTCGGACAGGCTGCCGATCTCGGCGTCCGCAAAACGGCCGAGGATCAGGTCCATCTCGCGCGTGCCGCGGTGCCAGCAGCGGAACAAAAGCCGCTTGCGGCGGTCGTCCAGCCCGCTGCTCGATCGTGTCGTTCCCGTCATGTCTCAAATCCAATCAAACGCAGAAAGCCCGGACGTGCCGGGCGGGGGTGGTATAGCCACTTGGACCCCCGGTGTCAGCCCTCGATTTGGCTCCTGATTTGTTTTGGCCCGCCGCCAGCGCAGGGCACGAAAAAAGACGTGGATGCACGGCATAAAGCCGGGCATGACGGGCCGAAACGATCCTAGATTCGTCTGATGCGCCCCAGCCTGCTCAATCCGCTGTTTGCTCCCGTGACCAGCCTGCCCGGCGTCGGTCCGAAGCAGGACAAGCTGCTGCAGTATCTGCTCAGCCGGAGCGAGACGCCGCGGCTGGTCGACCTGCTGCTGCATCTGCCGAGCCAGGTCATCGACCGCCGGGCCCGGCCGAAGATCCGCGACGCGGCGGTTGGAACCATGGTGACGCTGGAGGTCACCGTCGATCGCCACCGCCCGCCCCCGCCGCGCAACGCGCGCGCGCCTTATCTCGTCTATGCCAGCGACGATACCGGCGACGTCGTGCTCACCTTCTTCCGCGCCAAGCCCGGCTATGTCGAAAAACTGCTGCCGATGGGCGCGAAACGTTACGTCTCCGGCACGCTGCAGATGTATGACGGCATCCCGCAGATCGTGCATCCCGATCGCGTGCTGGACGAGGAGGCGATCTCAAAGCTCTCAGGGATCGACCCGGTCTATCCGCTGACCGAGGGCCTCGCGCTCGGCTCGCTGCGCCGCGCGATCGCGCAGGCGCTGCAGAAGCTCCCCGCTCTGCCGGAATGGATCAGCCCCGAGGTGCTGCGCCGCTGCCACTTCCCCCCGGTCGCGGAAGCGCTCAATCGCGTGCACCGGCCGGTCGAGCTCACGGACATTTTGCCCGATCATCCGTTCTGGTCGCGACTTGCTTTCGATGAATTGCTGGCCGGCCAGCTCGCGCTCGCGCTGATCCGCGCACAACTGCGCCGCCCCGCCGGCGTGCGCAATGCCGGCGACGGCCATCTGCGCAACAAGATCATCGACGCCCTGCCCTATGCCCTCACGCCCTCGCAGCGCACCGCCTCGGCCGCCATCGCCGAGGATCTGAAGCAGCCGGTGCGCATGCTGCGCCTGCTCCAGGGCGACGTCGGCTCGGGCAAAACGGTCGTAGCGCTGCTCGCTGCCGCCGCGGTCGCCGAAGTCGGCAAGCAGGCCGCGCTGATGGCGCCGACGGAAATTCTGGCGCGCCAGCACATCAAGACCATCGCGCCACTCGCCGAGCGCGCCGGCATGCGCGTCGCGATCCTCACCGGCCGGGAAAAGGGCAAGGAGCGCCGCGAGCTCATCACTGAGCTCGCCGAGGGCGAGATCGATCTCCTCGTCGGCACCCATGCGCTGATCCAGGATGACGTCATCTTCCATGATCTCGCGCTCGCCATCGTCGACGAGCAGCACCGTTTCGGCGTACGCGAGCGCCTCGCGCTCACGTCCAAGGGCGAAGCGGTCGACGTGCTGGTGCTAAGCGCAACCCCGATTCCGCGCACGCTGGTGTTGACCTATTTCGGCGACATGGACATCTCCGAGCTGCGCGAAAAACCCGCCGGCCGCCAGCCGATCGATACCCGCGCGGTGCCGATGAGCCGGATCGCAGAAGTCATGGAGGGCGTCGGCCGCGCGCTCCAGTCCGGCAAGCTGGTCTACTGGATCTGCCCGCTGGTCGAGGAATCCGAGGCCGAGGGCACCGAGCACCTCACCAATGCGACCAAGCGTTTCGAGAGCCTGCAAAAGCGCTTTGGCGAGCGCGTCGGCCTCGTCCATGGCCAGATGAAGGGCACGGAGAAGGACCGGGTCATGGGCCAGTTCGCCGCCCACGAGATCGGGCTCCTGGTCGCCACCACCGTGGTCGAGGTCGGCGTCGACGTGCCGGCCGCCACCATCATGGTGATCGAGAACGCCGAGCGTTTTGGCCTTGCCCAGTTGCACCAGCTGCGCGGCCGCATCGGACGCGGCTCGGAAGCCTCGACCTGCATTCTGCTCTATGGCGAGCCGCTCGGCGAGATGTCGAAGGCGCGGCTGAAGGTGATCCGCGAGACCACGGACGGTTTTCGCATCGCCGAGGAAGACCTGAAGCTGCGCGGCGAAGGCGATGTGCTGGGGGTGCGCCAGAGCGGCCTGCCCGGCTACCGCATCGCGCGCCCGGAGGTGCACGGCCAACTGATCGCCCAGGCCCGCGACGAAGCGCTGCGCATCCTGAAGGACGATCCGAAGTTGAAGGGCGAGCGCGGCGAGGCGCTACGGTGCCTGCTGTATCTGTACGAGCGGGATGAGGCTATTCCGCTGATCGGGGCGGGTTAGCCGTAGTGCCGCTGCCTTGAAGTTGGCGACAGGCGTGCGGATCCGTCGACCTGCAATGACGGAAGCGCTCGGCAACGATGCTCGCTCTGCTTTCGTGTCCCGGACAAGCTGCAACGCCAAAGGCGTTGCAGCGCGGAGCCGGGACCCAGGAAGCCGCACTGAACGCTATGGCATGGGCCCCGGCTCTGCAGCGCACCGCTGAAGAAGCGCTGCGCTGCGTCCGGGGCACAAGGCTGAGTTTGATGCGCTTTGCTCTCTCCCCGTCATTGCGAGCGCAGCGAAGCATCCAGAATCTTTCCGCGGAGGGACTCTGGATTGCTTCGAGGATGCGGACGACTAGGGTTTCTTCTGCGTGACGCGCGCAGCAAATGCTCTCATCAATTCCGCCTCCACCGCCTCGCCCGTCGCATCTTCCGCCAGATGCTCGAACCACCGCGCAAAACCCTCGTAGATCTGGCTGGCCGGATGATCCGAGCCTAGGAATCCGGAGATCTCCCGCATCTCCGCGACCCAGCGATAGGCTTTCGGGATCATGTCGGGCAGCGCGACTTCGAGCCGCGCCAGGATCGCGGGCTGGCTCAGTGCCAGTTCATCACGCAGCGCATCGGCCGCGCCGGCCTTCGTGGCCGCAATCACCATGGCCGAGCCGATGCCGGCGAGACCCTTGACGATACCAGCATAGGACATCTTGAGCGCAGAGGCCGCGCCGACCGGGCCTTCGACGATGCGCACGTCGAGGCCGAGATCCTTCAGCACGGCGACGTCCTTGGCATGCTCGCCGGACATGTAGAAGGCCGGGCTCTTGCCGCCGGGCTGCGGCGGAAAGCCGATGATGCCGGCATCGACGAACGGCGCCTGCGCCGAGCCGATGATCTCCTCGATTCTTTGCACCGTATCGACATTGACGGCGTTACAATCGACGACCACAGGCTTCTTCTCGCGCCTGACGATCAGCGAGGCCAGCCGTTCAGCCAGCGCGACGGCCTCGCCCGGCGGCACGATCGAGAGGATGATGTCGGCGTCCGCAATCGCATCGTCCTCGGCACCGACCATGCCGGCGTCCGCCGCCCGTTTCAGCGTCGCCTCGCTCCGGCCCTTCAGCGACGTCAGCACGCGTGCGCCGTTCTCGCTGAGCCGGCGAGCCACGGCGCTGCCCATGGCACCGGGGGCGAGGATCGCAATGGTCTTGGACATCGTGCGCACTCCAGGTCGACTTCCGAGCGACACGCTCGGTTCAACCCGAGAATAGCAGAGGACGAATGCGCGCGCGTGAACGCGGCCATCCCGCGACGGAATGGCCCTACTCCGCCTTCGCAGGCTCGGGCTGGAGCTTGGAGGCATTGGCAATACGCGCGGCATTCGCCACGCCGGCTAGCGCCGCCGCCTTCTTCGGATCGGGTGCCGAGCCCGGCTGCACCACGCCGGCCGACATGATCAGCGTGGCTGCGTCCTCAGCGGTGAGATCGACCTCGATGATCTTGCTCTTCGGGACATAGAAGAAGAAGCCGGTGGTCGGGTTCGGCGAGCACGGCAGGAACACCGAGACGTGCTCCTCCTGCCCCGGCAGGTTACGCGCGATGTCCTCGTTCGGCGATTGCGAGATCAGCACGATCGACCACATGCCCGGCGAGGGAAATTCGACGAGGCCGACTTTGCGGAAGCTCGAGCCCTTGCCCGAAAACAGCGTCTCGAACACCTGCTTGAGGCCGCGATAGATGGCGCGCACCGCGGGGATCCGGCCCAGGAAAGTCTCGCCGACATCCACCAGCGTGCGGCCGATCAGATTGGCCGCGAGGAAGCCGACCAGCGTCAGCGTGAAGAATGCGACAATCAATCCCCAGCCGGGAACGCCATAGGGCAGATAGGTTTCCGGCCGATAGGCCAGCGGCACGAACGGCCGCACCACGCCGTCGACCCAGGTGACGAACCACCAGACCAGATAGAGGGTGATCGCGATCGGCCCCGTCACCACGAGGCCGGTGAGAAAGTAGTTGCGGAAACGGCCCATCAGGCCGGTATGCGGTTCCGGAATGGGATCAAGAGGCGCAGGCGCGTCGTCGCGGGGGGTCATTCGGGTTCCAGGTCGGTCGCTACAAACAAGCTAGGGTCTTCTAGCAGGTTTTGGAAGACTGCGACCGGCCGATATCCCGTCTGCCTATTCCACGGTCACCGATTTGGCCAGGTTGCGCGGCTGATCGACGTCGGTCCCCATCACGACAGCCGTGTGATAGGCGAGCAGCTGCACGGGGACGGCATAGACCATCGGCGTGAACGCCGCCGCCATGTCCGGCATGACGATGGTGACGAGGGACTCGACGGTCGCCTCCGCCGCGCCCTTGGCGTCGGTCATCAGGATGATGTTGCCGCCGCGCGCGGCGACCTCCTGCATGTTGGAGACGGTCTTCTCGAACACGCGGTCGTGGGGTGCGATGACGACG
Organism: Bradyrhizobium forestalis; assembly: GCF_002795245.1. Classification (GTDB taxonomy): domain Bacteria; phylum Pseudomonadota; class Alphaproteobacteria; order Rhizobiales; family Xanthobacteraceae; genus Bradyrhizobium; species Bradyrhizobium forestalis. The sequence continues at coordinate 233,669 of NZ_PGVG01000002.1, forward strand.
ACCGGCATGGTCTCGTCGATCAGCGCGATCGGCCCGTGCTTGAGCTCGCCGGCGGCATAGCCTTCGGCATGAATGTAGGAGATCTCCTTCAGCTTCAGCGCGCCTTCGAGCGCCAGCGGGAAGCTGGTGCCGCGACCGAGATAGAGCACGTCGCGCGACTTGGCGATCCGGTGCGCGAGCTTTTCGATCTGGAGCTCGGTGGTGAGCGCGTCCGCCATCAGACGCGGGACCTCGACGAGGCCATGGACCAGCTTGGTCTCGTCCTCGTCGGACAATTCGCCACGGGCCTTGCCGGCCGCGATCGCAAGGTTTGCCAGCACCATGAGCTGACAGGTGAAGGCCTTGGTTGAAGCAACGCCGATCTCGGGACCGGCCAGCGTTGGCAGCACGATTTCGCTCTCGCGCGCGATCGTCGAGGTCGGCACGTTGACGACGGCGATCGTGTGCACGCCCTCAGCCTTGGCATAGCGCAGCGCGGCCAGGGTGTCGGCGGTCTCGCCCGATTGCGAGATGAAGATGGCGAGGTCGCCCTTGCGCAAGGGCGCCTCGCGGTAGCGGAATTCGGAGGCGACGTCGACCTCGACCGGCACGCGCGCGAAGCGCTCGAACCAGTATTTTGCGACGAAACCGGCATAGCTCGCGGTGCCGCACGCCGTGATGTTGATGCGCTGGATGTTCTTGAAGTCGAACGGCAGCTTGACCGGCAGCTCGACGCGCTCGGTCGCCATGTCGACGTAGCGCGCCAGCGTGTGGCCAACCACTTCCGGCTGCTCGTGGATCTCCTTGGCCATGAAGTGTCGGTAATTGGCCTTGTCGACCAGCGAGGTCGAGGCGGCGTGCCTGATCTTGTCACGCTGGACGGTGTAGCCGTCCTTGTCGAAGATCGTTGCGCTCTTGCGGGTCAGCACGACCCAGTCGCCGTCCTCGAGATAGCTGATCGTATCGGTGAACGGCCCGAGCGCGATGGCATCGGAGCCGAGATACATCTCGCCGTCGCCGTAACCGATCGCCAGCGGCGGTCCGCTGCGGGCACCGATCATGAGGTCATTGTCGCCGGCGAAGATGAAGCCGAGCGCAAAGGCACCGCGAAGGCGCGCCAGCGTCAGCTTGACGGCTTCGACCGGCTTGTTGCCGCGCGCGAGCAGATCGTCGACGAGATGCAGCACGATCTCGGTGTCGGTCTCGGTGTGGAACACCGTGCCCTTCGCCTCGAGCTCCTCGCGCAGCTCGCGAAAATTCTCGATGATGCCGTTGTGGACCACGGCGACGCGTTCGGTCGCGTGCGGATGGGCGTTGTTGACGGTCGGCTTGCCGTGGGTGGCCCAGCGCGTGTGACCAATGCCGGTGGTGCCCTTGAGCGGCTCGGCCTCGAGCCGCTTCTCCAGATTCTTCAGCTTGCCCTCGGCGCGGCGACGCTCCAGGTGCTTGCCTTCGAGCGTCGCGACGCCCGCGGAATCGTAACCGCGATATTCGAGACGTTTGAGCGAATCCACCAGTTGCTCTGCAACCGGTTCGCGCCCGAGAATGCCGACAATCCCGCACATGCGGATCACTATCCCCCAAATCGTCGAAAAATCGCCTAAACGACGCGCTCGGTTTTTAGCGAAGTTCCCAAGGAACCAGAAACTCAATAATTATTGCTGATTGAGACAGCACGGGGCCCGCGCCCCCTACTTCGCCTGCGTCGAATTGGCCGGCCTTAAACCTCGCGCATTAACTTGTTGTCAACAAGTTTGACCAACGATTCCGGTCAGGAGAACAAGGCCATGAAAGGCTCATCCGACCGCAAGGGTCTGTCGTCGATGTATCTGCGCGCCAGCGAGACCTCGGGCACGCACCTTGCGCATTGGCCGCCACCCCAGCGCGGCAAGGAAAGCAAGCCGGTCTTCGTTAAGCATGTACAAGGCGAACCGGTGAAGCGTGCTAAGCCGCGCGGCTGGCGCCTGACCCGCGCGATCTTCTCCGAATTCGCCGACGACGAATAGCCACCAAGTAAGAAGACCCTCATGGTGAGGAGCGCGAAGCGCGTCTCGAACCATGAAGGCCCGCATCTCGCCCGCAGCCATCCTTCGAGACGCCCGCTTTCAGCGGGCCCTCACGATGAGGGCGAAGCTTGCTGCGACACAACAGAAATGGCGCTCACTTCTCCGGCTTCTTGCCGCCCGTCTTCATCTCGCGATAGCGCACAGCGCCGCCTTCCCGGATGGTCTGCTGGTTGCGCTCCAGCGCCATCGCGTCGTCGGGTACGTCCTTCGTGATCACCGAGCCGGAGCCGATATAGGCGCCGCGGCCGATTGTCACCGGTGCGACCAGCGAGGAGTTGGTGCCGACGAAGGCGCCCTGCCCGATGACAGTCTTGTGCTTCTTGAAGCCATCGTAGTTGCAGGTGATGGTGCCGGCGCCGATGTTGGAATTGGCGCCGACGGTGGCATCGCCGATGTAGGAGAGATGGTTGACCTTAACGCCGGCCTCCAGCGTCGCCGCCTTGGTCTCCACGAAATTGCCGATGCGCGCGCCATCGCCGAGCGAGGTGCCGGGACGCAGCCGCGCATAGGGACCGATCGAGACGTTCCTGCCGAGCGTGGTCTGCACGATGTGTGAAAAGGAATGGATCACGGTGCCGTCCGCGATCGACACGCCGGGGCCGATCACCACGAACGGCTCGATCGTCACGTCCTTGCCGAACACGGTGTCGGCGGAGAGATAAACGGTTTCCGGCGCGATCAGCGTGACGCCGGCCTCCATCGCCGCCTTGCGCAAGCGCGCCTGCATCACGCTTTCTGCTTCCGCGAGCTGCGCCTTGGTGTTGATGCCGCGCACCTCGTCCTCGCTGGTCTCGATCACCACGGACTCCCATCCCTGCTTGCGGACGATTTCGACGGCGTCCGTCAGATAATACTCGCCCTTGGAATTGGCGTTGCCGATGTGCTCGAGGATGTCGAGCGCGCGGCGGCCGTCGATCGCCATCACGCCGGCGTTGCACAGATCGATCTTGCGCTCGTCCGCACTGGCGTCGGCCTGCTCGCGGATCGCGACCAGGCGGTCGCCCTCGACGATGAAGCGGCCATAGCCGGTGGGATCGGCGGCGCGAAAGCCGAGCGCGGCAATCGCGGCACCCTTCGCGAGCGGCGCGCGCAGCCGCGCAAAGGTCTCGGCCGAGATCAGCGGCGTGTCGCCGAAGGCAATGAGGAGATCATCCGCGCCTCGCGCGATCGCCTCGCGCGCCGCCAGCACCGCATGCGCGGTGCCGAGCCGCTCGGCTTGCACGAAGGTGAGCGCGTCGGGGCGGATGCGCTTTGCCTCATCCGCGACCGCCTGGTGATCGGGGCCGATCACGACGGCGAGCGCGGTGCCGGTTCCCTTGGGTGCGGCCGCGAGCACATGGGCGAGCAATGTCTGGGAAGCGACGGGATGCAGCACCTTCGGCAGGCTCGATCGCATGCGCGTGCCTTCGCCGGCGGCGAGCACGATCGTGAGGCTGGAACGGGCGGTCATCGAAATCCTGACAGATATAGTCGAATCAATTGGCACAACGGGCAGCGAGCCCCCCAGAAGCTATCGCCTTGCTACCCCCGCAAACGCCCGGAATTCAAGTGCGGCGCGCATTTCCTGTTAATGTTCCCTGATTGATTCGGGGAAGCCGGACAGGGCTGGGCACTTAACGTACATGGCAAAGGATTCCGACCCACTGGCGGATGCCTTCGGCACCAAGGAGACCGGCGGGCTGTTCTCCGGACTTCTGGCCGAGGAAAACGCCTTCGACCGGCGCATGATGTGGCGGCTGGGCTCGTGGGGCGTGGCGGCGGTCGGCGCCGTCGTCGTTGCCGTGATGGCCAACCAGGCCCAGCTTGGCTGGCGGCGCGACCAGGTTGCGTCCGCCGATCTCGCGCGCCAGGCCGACCGGCTCCAGCTGCTGACCAAGGAGAGCCAGAACGAGGCGCGCCGACTCGCCGCTGCCATCGAGACGCTGAACAGCGACCGCGACCGACTGTATTCGCGCGTCACCGTGCTGGAGCAAGGGCTCGATTCCGTCACCGGAGCCATTGCCAAGCAAGCCGCCACGCCGCAGGGCGCGAAGCCGCAGGACGCAGCGCCAGCCCCCACAGCTCCCAGCGTCGCGCCAGTCGCCTCGACCCCTACCCCGGCGAGCGAGAAGCCGCGCACCGAAGCCGCCAGGGATTCTCAGAAGGACACCCCAAAGGAATCGTTGAAGGAGCCGGCGAGCCCACCGCCGCAGACCGCGGCCGCCGCCTCGCTCGTGCAACAGGCGCCTGCGATGAATTCGGCGCTGCCGACCATTCCGCTGGTGCCGTCCAAGTCGCTCATGGCGCCGCCGGATCCGGCCGCATCGAAACTGATTCAACCCGAAGCAGCTGAGAAGGCTGCCGAGAAGAAGGCCGAGCCGGCGCCCGGCGCGGCCGAGGTCGTCGCGGCAGCAGCAAAGCCAGCGGACGCAACCGAGAGCGAATCCCCTGCGATCGCGGTTCAGCAGACGCGCTTTGCGATCGATCTCGGCGGCGCCAATTCGATCGACGGCCTGCGCGCGCTCTGGCGCAGCCTGACCAAGTCCAATCCGGAGATCGCGGCGCTGCGGCCGATCATCATGATCAAGGAAGGCGCCACCGGCCTCGGCATGCAGCTCCGCTTGGGGGCCGGCCCCCTGGTCAACGCCGCCGCCGCGGCAAAATTCTGCGCGAGCCTCGCCGAGAGCGACCGTCACTGCGAGACCACCGTATTCGATGGCCAGCGCCTGTCGATGCGCGGCGGCCAGGACAAGGGTCAGGACAAGGCGCAAGAGAAGACTCAAGACAGGGTTCAAGAGAAGAGTTCTGAGAAGAACCAGGACGCGGGCCCGCAAGCCGAAACCGCGCCCGCGCCGAGCGCAAAGCCCGAGAAGCCGCAGCGCCGCCGCAGCTACTCCTCGAAGCGCTCCAAGCGCGAGGAGCCCGTGCCCGCTCCCGCGGTGCAGCCGGCGCCGGCGCCGGCGAAACCGGAGGCGGCGTCAGCGTCCGCAGGATCGACGCTGTCATCGTTCTTCAGGCGATAAGGCGCCCTGCCCTGGACGGAAGCTGCTTGCATGCGGCGATCGGACACTTGGACCTGGGCTGCCCTTTCGCAGCAGGTTTGCGTTCATCCACGACGCAACACGCGCTAGCCTGGCGTCACAATGCCTAGAACAAGCCTGGTCCTCGCGTGTTCCTCGGGGCTTGGGGCGCCGGATCGACGGAAACGTCACCTGCCCTGTTGCCTGCCCGCGCCATCCCGACCATATTGCAGCCATGACAAAAAAGCCCTTCCGCCTCACGCCCTACCAGGTGCAGTTCCTGATCGTCGTCGGCTTCGCCTCCGTCGGCTATGCGCTTTATGTGCGCTATCTCGCGATTGAGCTGTCGCAGGTTGCGCTTGCCTGCGACGCCGGCCTTCAGACCGCGATCTGCAAGGCGCGTTCGGTCGCGACCGTCCTGTTCAAGAATTCGGTGTTCGGCATCGTCGCGCTGGTGGTGGCGACGCTGAACCTGATGCGGCCGTCGATCGTGCTGCTCACCGTCGGCATCGTCGCCGCCGGTCTCGGCATCGTGCTCTACAATGTCGTGCTGTCGGGCCTGGCGATCGGCCTGTTCATTCTTGGGTTTGCTCGGCCCGCGCCCGCCACAGCGTGAGGGCGAACAAGAGATAGATCGCGCAGGTCCACAGCGACTGCCAATTGTCGCGGCCTTCGTTGAAGAGCACAAAGACGGCCGACAGCGCCAGCACACCCGCGAACACCGCTTCCGCGATCGGACGCTGGCCGATCTGCGGGCGGTTCAGCATCAAGAGCGCGAACGGCACCACCGCCATCGTCAGCGAGGCGTAGGGAAAATCCTTGTAGCGCGGGTCGAACACGAAGCCGAGCGCGGTCGCCGCCGCGATCACCGCCGTCACCGCCAGCGTCAGGCCGAGCACCGCGGTGAGCTTCGACCATTTCCGGCCCCCGCGCGGGCCGAGCAGGTCGAGGAAGGTCGGAAGGCTGCGGCCGATCACCATCGCCTGCGCGCAGAAGATCGGCGACAGGATGCCGGCAAGCAGCAGCGCGCCCCAGAGCAGCCAGCCGCCGATGCCGTAGCTCTCGTAATACATCTTGTCGGCGCCGATCCCGAGCAGGATGCCCGCTGAGGTCGCCGAGATGCCGACGCCGAGCCAGGCCGAGAAGCGCGGCGTCCACGGCCGCCGACGCAGCGTGATGAGCGCAACAGTGAACACCAGAACGCTGAGGCCCATACCCGCCCCCATGTACCATTTCCAGTACGGGAAATTGCTGATCGGCTCGCCCGGCGGATATTTCAGGCTCCGGCGCACCGAATCGTACAGGCCCCAATAGCCGCCGACGGTGCCTTCCAGCCTGCGCTTCCACGGCTGGTCGTAGGACTCGATCAGATTGACGCGAAACTTCTGCGCCTTCGCCAGGCTCAGGATTTCCGAGACGACACGCGCCTGATTGGTGCGCGACGGCAACGCGCCGTCGCGCATGCGGCCCTCGCTCGGCCAGCCGGTTTCGCCGATCAGGATCTCCTTGCCGGGGAACGCCACCGCCATGCGCTCGCGGATCGCCTCGACATGGGCGGAGGCGAATTTCGCCTTCACGGGGAAATCCTCCCAATAAGGCAGGATGTGGATCGTGACGAAATCGACGGCGTCATGGACCTCGCGGTTCTTCAGCCAGTATTCCCAGACATCGGCATAGGTGACGGGCACGCTGACCTGCGCCTTCACCGAGCGGATGATCGAGACGAGGTCGGCCGTCGTCATCTCGCCGCGCAGCAGCACCTCGTTGCCGACGATGACCGCGGTGATGATCTCGGGGAATTCCTTGGTGAGGCGAACGGCGAGCGCGGCCTGCGCAAAGTTCTTGGTGCGGTTGCTGGAGAGCCAGATGCCCTGGAGCACTTTCAGCCCGCCGACCTTGGCGGCGATCGCCGGCACCTGGTCGAGCCCGTTCTCCATCGAATAGGTGCGGATGCAGTCGGTGATTTGCTTGAGCTGGCGCAGGTCCTGCTCGATCTGGTCGGCCTCGATATGGGTCCATGCGTCCAGCGGCGACTGCTCGCCGCGGAATGGCGCGTAGGAGACGCATTGGACCTTGTCGGCGGGGTCGATCGGAGCGCGCGCGAGCGTGATCGGCGTGGCAAGCCACCACCACACGGCAGCGATCGCACCCAACGAAACGAGCAGAAGCGCCAGTGGCGTACGAAGAGAAATCGGTTCCGTCCTCCGCGAAGGGTCCGTCGATTACCTGCTCGCACGCCATCTGCCAAGGGGGGTCCAAGCGGGTGTCCAAATGCCGATCCACTCTGCGGATCCGCTCCTCCCCCCAAAGGAATCTGGCTGCGGCCGTTCGATCGTGCTCTAGGATTGTGACTTTGCTGGACAAAATTCGAAATACAGGTCATGGACTCCGAAAGACTTTTCCGCCGCATTGGAGACCCATTTGGACGCCATCACCGGCGCGTCCGCGGGATCCTGACGCGGACGGCCAGCGGATACATTGGGGAATTCATGCGGCAACGGGTGTTCGAGTCACGAAATGCGGTCCTGCGGCAGTTCGCCGCCACCTTGGCCGTCTCTTCCTTGCTCGTCCTGATGGGTGTTGGTGGTGCCTCCGCCCAGAGCGGCACACCGGCCCCTGACCAGGGCAAGGCGGCCGCCCAGCCCGCCGACGCCGCCAAGGATGCCGCCCAGAACCAGCGCCGCACCGACGAATTCGCCGAAGCGGCCCAGGTCATCAACGGCCCGGCCGGCAACCCCGAATGCGTCTGGCTCGGCCGCCGCGTGGTCCGGCTGATGTGGCGCGACGACCTCGATACCGCGTTCCGCCATCTCGACCTCTACGACCGCTTCGGCTGTCCCGGCGGCCACATCCAGGCCGCCTTCCGCTGCCTGACCCGATTCGGCGGCCAGATCGATCCCAAGGTGGCTGAGACCCTGGATAGCCGCGTGCACGCGTGCTGGATCAATCCGGCCGCCCAGCCGCAGCAGGCGTCGGCCGCGGCTTCCCAGCCGGCGGCACCGGCAGCAGGCAATGCGCCGGCACCGCAGCCGGCCGCAAGCCCCTCGCCTGCGGCGAGCCCATCCCCTGCGCCCTCGAAATAGCCGCGATCGTTTCAGCTGTCGTTCAGGAACGATCGGCCATAGACGCGGTTGGCACTGCCGCGCGTCGTTCGAAAAGGCCATGCCCTCATAAGGACATGAGGCCATGACAGTTGTGAAACCGCGCGGCAGAGGTATGCTCCCTTTGCCGCGGACTCGGTCGGATCTCGGGGTCGGATCCGCTTCCCTGCCACCTCAGCCCCTTTTGGTTTAGCCGCGATGCGCGTTGTCGCCGCCGTTCTGTTGCTCGTGTCTGCGCTTCATGCAGGGCTGTGGGGGGTCTTGCGCGACAAGGAACCCGCGCCTGATTTCAAGGGCCTCTTGCCCAGCGTCTCCTACGCGCCGTTCGAAGGCTCGGCCCACCCCGACATCGACAACATCCCGACGGTCGAGAAAATCCGCGCCGACCTGAAGACGCTGTCGACCATGACGCGCGCGATCCGCCTCTATTCGTCCACGGGCGGCGTGGAACTGGTGCCGCCGATCGCGGCCGAGTTCGGCCTCAAGGTCACCGTCGGCGCCTGGATCGACAAGGACAAGGATCGCAACGAGCGCGAGATCAAGGCCGCCATCGAGCTTGCCCGCAAGAACAGCAACGTCGTCGGCGTCGTCGTCGGCAACGAGGTGATCTACCGCGGCGAGCAGAAGGTCGAAGACCTCATCGACATGATCAAGAAGGTGAAGGGCTCGGTCCGCGTGCCCGTCACCACCGGCGAGATCTGGAACATCTGGCGCGACAATCCGGACCTTGCCTCCAACGTCGATTTCATCGCCGCGCACGTGCTGCCCTACTGGGAGAACTTCCGCTCGGACCAGGCGGTCGATCAGGCCGTCGACCGCTACAACCTGCTGCGCAACCTGTTCCCCGGCAAGCGCATCGTGATCGCCGAGTTCGGCTGGCCGAGCCAGGGCTACAATTTGCGCAACGCCGACCCGGGTCCGTTCCAGCAGGCGCTGATCCTGCGCAACTTCGTCACCCGCGCCGAAGCCATCGGCATGGAATACAACATCGTCGAGGCCATCGATCAGCCCTGGAAGTTCTTCGAAGGCGGCGTCGGTCCGTATTGGGGCATCCTCAACGCCAGCCGCGAGCCGAAATTCGCCTGGACCGGCCCGGTGGAGAATCCCGACTATTGGAAGCTGATGGGCATCGCGCTGCTGGTCGGCATCCTGCTGTCACTGCCGATCCTGCGGATTGAAAAAGCGACCGCGAGACAGGCCTTCCTGCTGTCGGCAACCGCCAACGGCGTCGGCGCCTGGGCCGCGACCGTGTTCGCGTTCTGGAACGGACATTATTTCATCTTCGGCTCGGCCTTCGCGCTGACGCTCGGCATGATCCTCCTTGTTCCGCTGGTCCTGATCGCGATGGCGCGCATCGACGAGATCGCCGCGGTCGCCTTCGGCAGGCCGCCGCAGCGCCTGATCACCAAGAACAAGCCGGTCGAGAGCGTGCCCGAGAATTACTGCCCCAAGGTCTCGATCCATATCCCGGCCTATTTCGAGCCGGTCGACATGCTCAAGCAGACGCTCGATGCGCTGTCGCGGCTGAACTATCCGAACTACGAATGCGTGGTCATCATCAACAACACGCCCGACCCCGCCTTCTGGCAGCCGATCCAGGACCATTGCCGCGCGCTCGGTGAACGCTTCAAGTTCATCAACGCCGAGAAGGTGCAGGGTTTCAAGGCCGGCGCTCTCCGGATTGCCATGGACCGCACTGCGGCGGATGCCGAGATCATCGGCATCCTCGATGCCGACTATGTCGTCGATCCCGACTGGCTGAAGGACCTCGTGCCGGCCTTTGCCGACCCGCGGGTCGGCCTCGTGCAGGCGCCGCAGGAGCATCGTGACGGCGATCTGTCGATCATGCACTACATCATGAACGGCGAATATGCCGGCTTCTTCGACATCGGCATGGTCCAGCGCAACGAGGCCAACGCCATCATCGTGCACGGCACGATGTGCCTGATCCGCCGCGCCGCGATGGACATGGCCGGCGGCTGGTCGTCCGACACGATCTGCGAGGACTCCGATCTCGGCCTATCGATTCAGCAGCTCGGCTGGACCACCCACTACACCCGCTACCGCTACGGCCAGGGCCTGCTCCCCGACACCTACGAAGCCTTCAAGAAGCAGCGTCACCGCTGGGCCTATGGCGGCCTCCAGATCGTCAAGAAGCACTGGCGCAACTTCCTGCCCGGCAAGAGCCGGCTGACGCCCGACCAGAAGCGCGAATACGGCCTCGGCTGGCTGAACTGGCTGGGCGCCGAAAGCCTCGGCGTCGTCGTGGCGCTGCTCAACCTCGTCTGGGTGCCGATCGTCGCCTTCGCCGACATCGCCATCCCCGACAAGATCCTGACGCTGCCGATCATCGGCGCCTTCGTCGTCTCGCTGGCGCACTTCCTGTCGATGTACCGCGCCCGCGTCGCGATCAGGCCCGGCCAGATGCTGGGCGCCATGATCGCGGCGATGAGCGTGCAGTGGACGGTCTCGCGCGCGGTGGCGCAGGGCCTGATCACCGAGCACATCGCCTTCGCCCGCACCTCCAAGGGCGGCCTGTCGCGGATGTCGATCGAGTTCCAGGCATTCTGGGAGGCCGTGATCGGCACGCTGCTGGTGATCGGCGCCGGCGTCCTGATCGCCTCCAACAGCTTCCGCCAGATCACCGAGATCTACATCTTCGCCGGCGTCCTGGTGCTGCAAAGCCTGCCGTTCCTCGCCGCCGTCGCCATCGCGATCCTCGAGCTCAGCCGCATCAACTCGTTCCAGTTCTGGCGCGACAGCGCGATCCGCACCGCCGAGCTGATCGGCCTGCGCCCGGTCGCCCTGCCGACCCCGGCGGGAACGCCGCAGCCGGTGCCGAGCGAGGTGCGGCGGGAGGCGAACTGACCAGCTGTAGCTCGCCATCCTTCGAGACGCCCGCCTGCGGCGGGTCCTCGGGATGAGGTCGCGTCTGCGGCGAGATTGTCAGACCCTCATGGTGAGGAGCCCGTCAAAGCGGGCGTCTCCGGACGATGCTACGCATCGCCGGGCGAAACATGCAGGCCGAGCTCGTCCGGCGCCCTCCCCAGCAGTTCGGCGTGGATGACGGCCGCCAATCGGCTTGAAAATCCCGACCTAAGCCGTAGAGACGTCGAGCAAATCCCCGCTCCTGCCGCGAGTTTCAGCAACCACCCGCACTATTGACCTCAGCAGCCACTCCCCCTACACAGCGCGGGCCGAAGGCATGATCCGGAAACAGCCGGTTTTTCCCCGCGACGCAAGCTTAAGCGCAGCGGCAAGACATGCTTCTCGAATGTCCGACGACGATGGCGATCTCGTCAAAGCCATCAGCGGCCATGGGAGCGCGTAGCTCAGCCGGTAGAGCACGTGACTTTTAATCACGGGGTCCTGGGTTCGAGCCCCAGCGCGCTCACCAAACCGGATCAAGTACTTACAGCGGGCATATCAAACTTCGAATTTGCTGCGTGTCTGCAGCGTGTCTGCAAACCGATTGCCGATTGGGGCCTCGGCATCGACGGCGGCACGCCGGAGACTGAGCTCATCGGATTGATGGTGACGCTGGCGGCGGTCGCTGCCATGCTGATCGCAGGCTGGCGGCAGCGCCGGCAGAAGCCGCCGGGATGAGCTCTCCACCCACGACAGGCAGTAGCTCGCCCCCTAACCTAGCGGTTCAGTCGGCGCTTCAACGCGCGGATCAAGTCGGTGGAGCGCCTAAACCTGTTTCGATAACGTTTCCTCACGACCGCCTCGGTCATTATCAGCGGCCGCTCCGGAATGCGGTCTCTCGACGTCAGGATGTAGTCGAGAGGCTCCTTATTCTGCTCATCCAGCCTGACCACAACGGCGATACCCGGACGCTGCTTGGAGCTACGTCGTAGCGTCCAGACCTGACAGTGCCGTTGGGGATGCTGCCAGCATCGGACGACGCGCAATGATATGAAGGACCCATCCTTCACGGCCAAGCAGCCTCCCGCTCTCTCAGCAATGAGATCGGAGCCCACGCTAGGCACGCCAGCACCAATTCCCGCGGCGAGTTGCTGCATCAGGCTCACGCGTTCGCCATGCGTATCGATATAGCTGTAGTCTCCCGGAGGAGCAAAACCGATTGCCGCATACGCTTTGCGAAGACTGCCGAAACGGCGTTCATATATCGAGGCGCAGGGTACCCCTTTGGCCCGATTGATCGCATCGGCTGACAAAGTACCTAGCCGGAGCTGGAGAACGCGCAACTTCTTGAGCAACATATCGGACGACAGATGCTGTCGCACTCGACGATCGATAATCCGCTGAGCGTCATCGAACAAGTTGCGAGGTACAATTGGTTCAAGGGCGCCCTCTTTTCGGATCCACTTGGCCTTTCCGTTGATGACGCGACGCTGCCGCAGGTAGCTCGACGTCCGATAATAGACGGCGTTGCCGATGTAGTTTTCGTTGCGAAGGATGCGGCCGATCATCTGGAGATTCCACGGGACGCCGCGATGGTTGATTGTGCCCCTTGCGTTCAGCTCGTGAGCGATGTCGGTTTCCCCTTTCCCGCCAACGAAGCTCTCGAATATCCATCGCACAGTCGCGATCTCATCGTTGGACCCCGCCCGTAGCAACACTCTGTCGGTGTGCAATGCCTTCTGCTCGCCAGGCTGGAGAAAGCCCCTCGATTTGCCCGTTGCGTCGATCAGTTCTCTGCGCAGTGCAAAGCCCGGCCGACCACCGACCCTATAGCCGAGCCCGACGATCCGGCAATGTCCCGCAAAGACCTTTGCCGACTTGTCGCGGCTGTCCTCGGCCGCCATCAGGCGCTTCATGCTTTTCCAGAGGCCAGACATCGGGCTTCCATCGTTCTCAAAGATTTCAGCGCAATAGATCACCTTCACGCCGGCCAATTTGCAGATGAACTCATAGTAGGCGCTTTCATCCGTGTCCTGGAACCGTCCCCAGCGGCTGACGTCGCGCACAAGGACGTTGGCGAAGTCAGCGGCTCCCGATTGCACGTCGTTGAGCAGATCGATAAGCCCCTTGCGATTATTAATCCTCAGCCCGCTAATGCCCTCATCGAGATACGTGCGCACGATCTCGAGCCGATGCTCGGCTGCGTAGCTCGCGATCAAAGCCATCTGATTTGCGATCGAGTATTGTTGTCGATCTGTCGACATTCGGATGTATTGCGCCGCCCGGAGCTCAGTTTCGCGTCGTCGGAGCAATCTGGCATTCTGGACAGTGAGCGCAGTTCCCATGGAACGCCCCTATCGTTGGGCCACGTCCAGCCTAGCCCAACCAACCCGAAAACCAAGACGGACCATACTTCGCGAGCCACCCAAGCAGAAGTGAACCTATGATTGAAGCGAAGCCAGACCAAAACCAGGACCGGCCGCGAGCGGCGCTGATCGAACGGAGATATAGAAAGGCACCGAGTAGCGGGCCGTAGTTCCGTTTGAAGTCTCCGTTGAGCTTGGCGATCTTGGACAGATCGGAAGTCTCGACTTCGTCGGCCATTGCGCTGGTCCTCTTTTGGTTGAGCCAGCGCCCTATAAACTCCTGTTTTGCCCGACGGAGCAAGCGAAATTCGGTATATCAAAAATCTTCTTGATTCGACTCGTCCAACTCTTTCACATCCACGAGCTCCTGTGGCTTGCTCGGGTTCCGTGGCCCAATGGATTGATAATCTGACTCTCGCCGGCGCCGCTTCGACGGCGATGGTAATTTGTCGGTAACAACCGAAGGCTGGTACGATTGTCCGGCATTCCTTCGTCGGACTCGACTCCGCGGATAAGCCGTGGTTGCATCAGGCGTTTCATAAAACCAATTGGGGAAAGGCTGGGAAATGAAGATCATCGCTTTTGCAATCGCGTTTGTACTCACCGCAACTGCCGCCCAGGCGCAGTATCTGAGCGGCACCGGATCCAATCCGAGCACACACACCTCATCGGGCTACACTCGTAGCAATGGCACCTATGTGGCGCCTTACGTTGCGACCAATCCTAATGGGACCCAGCGGGACAACTTCGGCACGAGCGGCAACATAAACCCTTACACGGGAGCCACAGGGCATAGAACGCCGCGATACTGAGGCCAGGGTTCAATGGGCGGTCAAGCGATCGCGTTGTGGGGTTGGGCAGCGTACGACGCTGTCCACTTCGCGGCGAGGAAGCTCTTGCCGTACGCGCCATTGATTACGCCGCTAGTCGGCATAATCGCAGGGTGCATCGCGTTTTATTCCATTCACGTAACAAGGAGCATCGCGCGCAGACGCGCGACTATAGATTTCTTTTTAAAGACCGAAGTGGACAGCTCGATTGTTAAGCTGTTCCAATCCTTCGATGATCACGTGGAGGCAGTGAGCAAGGAAATCAGGGGAGGAAAGACGCTCAAGGAAATCGTCAAGAGCCCCGAATACAAAACAGTACACGCCTGCTTGAATATCCATGAACTCATCGCAGTTGGAATCCACAACAAGGTCTTTGACGAGAAAGTTGCCTACAACTACTGGTCGGGTGCCCTCGTCGGGCATTGCAAAGATGCAGCTGAAATCATCGACTTCAGCCGATCGGATCCGGACGACCTTTCCGCGTACATCGCAATGTTGGATCTCAACAAGCGCTGGAAGAAAAAGCTGGATGGCTGGGCGCTTCGCCAGAGGAAAAAGCAGCCGCCTGCCATCGTAGTCCCTGGCCCAATAACGCCAGCAGCCCCAGCAGGAGGCCAACAAACCCCGGTCGACACGCCGTCCGGACAAATAAAATAGGGCCCGCCAGCATCAACCGGCCCGACCAAGCCTAGATGAACGCGACGATCTTTGCTGCTCAGCAAAATGGACCGCGCGACGTACAGCGCTGTCCCGGGACTGTGGAGGGCATAGGTGTCGGCACATCAGGAGATCGCACAACTACTGTCGTTTGAGCCGGGGTCGCGTTGTCAATGGCCCTTGCCGTTGTACGCGCGCTGTCCAATTGAGCGCGACAATTAACGTAGGCATCAGTGCCAGGCCGGGCCCCATAGCCCTGGCATTTCTGATCGTCTTTGGCATTACGTTCCGCAATGAGTTGTTCGCCGGTGAGGCACCCGCCCAAAGACAAGCCAAGTGCCAAGATCACGACAACGCGCATTAAACTGTTCCCCCAAGGACGAAACGCCCTGTATCCAATCGCAACCGCTGGGCGAAATCAACCGGTCACATAGACCAATATGGATAGGCCCGTCAGCGCGAACCGGCGGGCCTCATTCCTATCGCTCGAGCCGCCGGCGGTGGGGCATCAGCTGCTGCCGGTCGCGCTTTCTGTGCAGTCGGAGGCGCTTCATGTGGTTGCCCCCCGATCAACCCGCTCCAGTTCTTCAGCAAGGTGTCGAGCTGCAGCTGCGCCCTTTCGGATGATGGCTCGGCCGTCGATACCTTCTGGCAAAGGATCTCTCCGCAACAGCATGCCGATCACTGTGACGGCATGGTCGACGCTGTGACACGGATGCCGAAGAGGATTGCGGCGGCGGCTTGCGCGTTGGCGGTTCGTTGCCGAGGCCTCGTCCGCTGGCATTCGGTGGGAAACATCCACAGGGATATGGGCCGCGGCGATCGCAGCGCTTAGCCTAGCCTCCGCTCTACTCAGGAGATCGGCGCGCGCGGCGGCGTGCTCCCGGTCCCGCTCCAGTTGCTGCTGGATAGTCTTGAGTTTGGTCTGAGCCTTCTCAAGGTCGAAGCGGACATCGCGGACCAGATCCGCCTCGGAAGAGGCTAGGATGAGCTCATAGCTGCGGAAAACGAAGGTATGCATATTCGGACCGGTCCGCCGGCGGCCACGCTCGACGCGGACCTCGATCGGAGTGACATTTGACGGCCGCAAGACGCAGCCGCCGCGGGGAAAAGCGATGACGTTGCTCATGTCATTCCCCCTTGCTGCCAGTCCTGCGAGCCAACCTGCTCGAGCAAGCCGTCAAGATCACCGACGCCAGATTCGGCGGGGTCTTGCTCAAGGTCGCGCCGATCACCGGCTGCCCATCGCCTTTGGTCGGTATGATGCTCTCCGAGGCTGCCAAGCGATGGCTCCAGGTCAGGATCCGGTTCGGTGCGGTCGAGGAAGGCGAGCAGCCGCTCGATCTGAGCTGACGCCTCTTTCCTGAGTCTGGCGAGGTCGCGGAGGGGGCTTGCGCGTCGCCGCTGTCGGATAGTGGGTCGGACTGAAAACGAATCCACGGACTCCGCTCGCGGCGGAAACGTGGGTCTATCGATGGTCATGGTGGTGCTCTCAAGGTTTGGCTTCTAAGGGCCGCTTGCCGTGACGGACGGCAAAGCCGGGGTCTTAGAACGAGCCTTGAGGACTCGCGGCGCAGCCTTTGGGGTTTCCCCTTGGACATCAGCCGCGGGCTTGGCGGCCCTCGGCATTGCTACGCCACCCCGGCCGTGATAGGTCACAGCCAGGTCGGCGCACCCGCCAAGGTGCAGCCATCGCGCTCAGAGCCCGCCAAGGCTCGTCGCGCAGGTCGATCCCGCCGCCAAGCGAGGTTCGCCTTCTCAAGGTCCGGGTTCTAAGGCCCAGCGGACAGCTTCCCTGATTTGCGGTTACCGGGCAATTAAAATCCCAACCCCTTCCGGGGGCGCCGTGGCGCGCTTTAGTCCCGCCCTGCCTTCCACTGCTCCAGGGAAATCACATCAACCCACGTCTTCTTCCCGCCGGGCTTTAGGGTGGCATCTAGGCCCTCATCGTGGAGAGGGTTGCCCACGGTGCGCCGGTGCCGGCTGATGAAGTCGACTATTCGACCAGAAACCTGCTCACGGCCTATCGCGCGCCGTACCAAGGCTTCTAGGACGTCCTGCGCTATGTCCATCCGCATCTGATAGTCATAGGCGTAGCTGATGAGAGATAATATCCAATCGTAATCGCCAGGCTGCATTTCGAACGGTGGGATCTCGGCGCGAGTTTCCGCCAGATTGAAGAACTGAGCGTTCGCCGGCACGATCCGGAAGCGCATCAACTGACTACGTGCCAAGGGATTTCTCGCGTTCGCAATGATGAGCCGGTCCAACTCCGGATTGGCAATCCGCCTAAACTTGAGGGTGTTGAAGCTGCAGATCGCAGGTCGGGAAGGAGTCCCGCGTGTTATCTGATTGATTGTCAGGCCCGCCTCAGCGGCTTCAATCACTCGCCGCTCTTGCCGCGGCGTCATTGGAGTAGGAGCGAACGTTTCTCGCCACCGATGGCAAAGCTTGCAACGTCGATAAGGCACACCATTGACAGGCTTTATCCCGATGTTGTCACCCGCCAGCAGATGACCACGCCTACAGTAGGTTCGCGTCAGCAGCTCACTCTTGCGGTTTTGGGCCAACACGGCGTTTCGCGCGACGAGCTCCTTAGCGCGCTGGCCCCACTCTGGGAATTCGCGGCAATGCGCTTCGAACCCCTCCCGACTACCAGAGCCGCGGCGCCTCTTTCGATCTGGCGTAAATCTTCCAGTAACGGCAGCCGCGAGTGAAAAGCCGGCTTCCAAGCGAGACATGAATTCTTGCGGGAATTTCAAACCCATCGAACCCTCCGCTGAGCGCAGAATTGCGCTGCGGAAGGGCGCGCCTGAGTCGGGGCAGAGCAAGGGCGATCGGTTGTCAATCCGATGACTTGTCAGGCTCGCCGGCGCCAGCCTCAATCGGGCCGGTCAACCAGCCCGAACTTTGCAAGGTGAGTTCGGCTCGTACGGGGCGTGAGGCGTAAGCCGCCCCCGGCAATGCCCGGATGTTGCGGGCGCGTGACATTTGCCGGAAGTGAGCCAAGATAGACAAAGATTCGCACAAATTACGGGCATGTGCCTGTTCGTAACTCCCGAAGTGCCTACGTTGTGCGTTGCGTCGAGTTGGCACCCGGGTGTCCAATGATCGTCATGTGCTCGCGCTGATTCGAAAGGGGCCTGAGGAACGGTCCGGTAACTGCTTTCAGATCAGTCACTGAGCACTAAAGCCGAAAGGCAGCCCCGTCTCACCGGAAGCTGCCCTTCATGTTGAAGCCTAGACCTCGGCGCGAACCGTGCTCCGACTCCCCCTAACAAGAGTCGTTGTACATCTACAGGACAAAATGTCCAGAGCGCCAGGGTCGCAAATCACTGGAGATGCGACTACGATGCAATACGCAATGCAGGTTTTTGAATACGAACAGCACGAGAAATTTAGCGTCATCAATCGAGACGGCGAGCCTTGGTTCGTCCTGAACGAGGTTTGCGCAAAGCTTGAAATTGCCAATCCAAGCGACGCCGCGTCTCGCCTTGATGATGATGAAAAAGATGTTCTCGGTTTTACCGATACCATCGGCAGAAGCCAAAAGCGTGTAATTATCAACGAGTCGGGCCTGTACTCGATCATCCTCCGATCGAACAAGCCGGAAGCAAAGCGTTTCAAGAAGTGGGTGACATCCGAGGTACTGCCATCCATCCGCAAAACGGGTGGCTACGGCAGCAAGGTCCCGGCCTTTATCCGTCGTTACAATGCGAATTGGGACCGGGTGAACAGCGGATATTTCTCCGTCATCAACGAGCTGACGGTCCGGCTTTGGGGTCGCCTGGAGCAGATCGGGTATGTGATGGCCGATCGGGCCCCTGACGGCAAGGAAATCAGGCCTGACACCGCTGTGGGCCGTCGATTCTCCGACTGGCTGAAGGAGAAGCATCCCGATCTGTGTGGCAACATCAGCTACTATCAGCACACCACCCCCGAATGGGAGGGCGAGGCGCGGCAATATCCGAACTCGATGCTGCCGCTTTATATCGAGTTCGTCGACAAGGTCTGGATACCGAAACATTCAGAGGAATACTTCAGAACTCGGGATCCCGCCGCTCTCCCGCATCTGCCGAAGCTGCTACCGCCACACCGGCCGAAGATTGGCTCAGCCCGCAAGCCTCCGAAGTTCAGGGCTGCGAGTTAGGGTTCTTTTACGACCCGCCCGGCGAAAGCTCGGCGGGTTGCCTTTTCCGCGCTTGGCCAGGGCTTCCTCACCCCAGATACGTCGCCTCAAGCAGCATGCCGGTTTCCTGGCCGCTAGAAGCATTGCGATGGAGCGGGGCCGGCGACGTGGGTACGACGCCCTTTCGGCGCTCAGAACTCCTGTGCCAGGCACTGGATGCTCGATATCGAAGATGTCGTGCCGGAATCGTTGGTCGCGACCGACGCGTCGTACCAGACCTGCACGCCAGTCGAGAGGCCGCTGATGATCCCCTCGACAATGAAGGCGGATAGTGGGCTTCCAGCCACCGTGGTCGTGTATGAGCGCCCGTTATCGAATAGTGTTCCCGTCAGCGCTGCGCCGCCGCTCGGTGCCGACCCCGTCCCGTAGCGACCCTGTATCGTTGTTAACTTGGATGCGTTGTTATTCGTGACGTTCCCAATGATGGTGAACCTGACGCGGCCGGTCGTTGCCGGTGTGACCTTGCAAGTTGCTCCGATGCCAATCATCACGCCCGTCGTACTGGCCGTGCCGCCCGGGTTCACAGGGGTTGCGCTTTGATGAGTGCTCGTGAGCTGCAGAGTACCGAAACCAACACCTTGGATCTGCGTCGAGCTCGTCCATTGCGCTAGCTGATTAGCAGACGGTGTGCCCGAGACGACGACGTTGCCGGTGCCCGCGCCGGCGTTGCAACCGATCGCGTGCGTGGTCGTCGAGTAGGTCAGCGCACCGCTGCAATTGGGTATCGCGCTCGCCGACGCGGTGGTCGAATTCCAATAGCCGAGGACGGTGTCGAGGGTCCCGGCGGCCAACCCGATCGTGCGCGAGCTCGCAAGCGTGCCGCCACCTGCGAGTGGTGCAGCGGCGCTGATCGAGGTCGTTGTCAAGGCCGGGGGCGCGCCTGCGTCGGCAAGCGTGCCCTGTGTTGCGCCGATGACGATTGCGTTGCCGGAAGTGGCGCCGGTGAACGTCAAATTCAATGTGACGCCGTTGCAGCCCGCGATAGTTACCGCATTCGGCGATGGCGGGTTTTGATACCAGGCGCCGGGCGAGACGACCGAGTTGACCGACGTGACCTGGCCGCCCGTGGCATGAACTGAAATGGTTGCCTGCGTTCCGGCGCCGCTAGTCGTAGTGGCCGTATAGTCGCCGTTGGCGGCGCAGCTTCCGGCCGACGCCACGGTCGCACTTGCCACTCGCGCAAGCGGAGCGGAAACCGAGCCCTTTAGCGCAAGCTGTCCGGCGAGCTGATCGAACGTGATCGCCTGCGAGGGGCCCGACCCGCTGCCGGAGCCGATGCGCCCGATCACCGATTGGTCGCGGATGGTGTTGAACTGCTGGGCAGATGCGGAGGAAATGCCTGCGGCCAACGCGAGCGTCAGCGCAAAACGGGCGAAGAGTTTCATCGCGAGCGCTCCAATTCTTTGACTTCCTCACGACGGTTTGGATTTTGGTCCAGCGCGCGACCGATCTTGATCTGCACCTCGAAGAAGCCGGGCGGCGTGCGCTCACTGATCGGCCATCGATCCATAGCGCGGACGATCGCGACGGCTTCCGCCGGCGTGAGGCCAAGAACGATAGGTTCGTCGGCCAATGCCGGCGCAAATCCCGCGATCAGCAGCCCAGTGGTAGCGATAGAACGGAAGATCATCGACTTTCCTTGCGTCCAGTAGCGGGCCGGGATTTTTCTCCCCGCGGTCCCGGCCATGCCGCAGATGACACCGGCTGCTTCGCAGAGCCGTTGGAGCTCGAAATTCTGCGGCCTTGTCCTTGGCGGGGGCCCGATTATTGGGGTCTTGCCCTCGCGGGGACCCGAACGTCGCCTTGTCGATCTTGCCCTTACGGGGATCGTTACGCTCTACGCCACTGCACCAGGCACGCTCATCGTGCCGAAATCGATCGCGAGCGCTTGGCCGGCCGGACTGAACCCCGCGGTCTTCGCCGCTACTATGCGCTTGCGCCGCACTTCCTCGGTTTCGTCCTTCACCTGGGCAGCAAGGTTGTCCCCCAGGCCAAGAGTGCTTCCGAGCGCGGCCCCCGCCGGCGAAATCATGCTGCGCTCCTGACGGGGCCCGCGCTGACGATGATGTTAAGCCGGGTGACAGTGCGCCGGGCCTCAGCATCGCCGCTCATGTATTTCGCGACGAAGTCGGGATCCTCGAGCAGCCGTGCCTTTGTCGCGACCGCGGCCGCGTGCTCTTCTGGGGTGACAGCGGCGCCCGTTATGCCCTGCCGCACCTCAGCTTCGCCCAGGCCGATGTTCTTCAGGTACTGCGCGCCGCCAACCGCTGCGAGATGGCCGCTCGGCTGAATTCCGTCGAACAACTGGCCCGCAACGGCCATCTCGACCCGCGTATTCTTCGCCTTGTCGACGGCCGCCTGCAGCTCGCGCAGCTCTTTGGCATGGCGCGGGTTGCCCGCGAGATATTCATCTCGCCACTTCGGATCGGCCTTCACCGCACTCAGCCGCGCCTCGGCCTCGCCGACATCCGTCGGTATCACCAGATCAGGAGGCGCCTCCTTCGCAAGAGCTGCCGAGGCGGCCGCATTTGCGGCCTCGTGCTGCGCGAACAGCAGTTCGCCGACCGTGGCTGAGCCGGAACCGTCGTTGCTGGGCATCACGCTATCTCCTCTTCGCTGTCGTCTTCGTCGTCGACGTCACCCCGCTCAAGGGCCACGATTTCCGCGCGCGCGGCCTGCTGAAAGCGGCGCAACGTCTCATCGTTCGTGAACGCCACCGGCAAGCCACCTTTGTTCGGATGGCAGCACCGACCTACCCCGGGGCCTATTACGCATTCGTTCGCTGAGCAGCCTTCGCAGCAGTCAATCGCGCTGATACCGACGAGCAGGTCGTCGACATCGGAATTGCGCAGCTCGATCACGCGAGCCGACGCCCCCATCCGCTCGAGCTCCTGAGCGCGGACCTGAGCGGCCTGCAGCTCCTCCACCGCGGTCTTCGCAGCGGCCACCTTGGCGCGATGCGCGGTCAGCTTCTCAGCAGCCCCGAACTGGCGCTGCACCGCCGCCAAAGCGAGATCCGCTTGCTCGGTCTCCAGCGCGGCGAGCACCTCGATGGCGCCGGCGAGCTTCGCACCAACTGTCTCTGAACCGGTCTCCGACTTCTGCCCAAGCATGATCACCTCAGGCCGCTTCAGTCGCAGGCGCTTCGGCGCCGCGGCTCTTCGCCACTGCTTCCTCCAGGCGAAGGCGCATCCAATCGGATGGCTTCCGCCGATCCTTCGCCGCCAGGGCTGCGATCTGGTCCTTCAATTCCGAGGGGACTTTCGCCCCGACCTGCACCATCGACATGGACGCTCTCTTGGTTTTCGAAGTTGAAGGCAGTTTGCGGCACATGCTCGCGATCTTCTACGCACAACGGAGATTTGTACCGCGGCCCCTGTGGCTTCCGCTTTTGCCAGCGCCCCTTCACGCGCTTGATCTGCTCTTCGTCCTCGACCACCTGCAGCGCAACCCCGAGCGCGCCAAGGATCAGCCCCAGCGAGTTGTAGGACAGATTCCGCGGCGCGCGCGGGGCCAGCAGCTTCGAGGTGTAGCGCTCCGGAAAGCCGGCGATCGCGTCGATCGTCTCGTTGCTCACGTCCAGGTCATCACGCCGCTGACGCAAGGCCTCGACCAGCTCGGCCATGGATGTCGCTTTCTTCGGGGTCACGGTTTTCCCCCGATAACGATGATCGACGAGGTGGACCGGAATTTTTGGGGCAGGCCGCGAAAAAGACCGGGGACCTTCAAAAAAGCACGCGGGGTTTGGATTTGCCCCCACCCCCACCCACCCCCGGTCTTTTTGCTTGGCAAGCCGGCCTTTTCGGCGAGCTCAGCTATTTCGCCGGTGATCGGCACGCTCGCGCGCACGTGGTCTGCTTCAACAGAGTGAAAGACTGAGTTGGCACCCGCGCGCGAAATCCCTTCCCCGTGATTTTCAGTCACGGAGTCGACGGCACAAACAAGCGCTTTTTCAATGCACTGCTGACCCGCAAGCAACGGTGTCTGCAATATGTCGGCGGACATCGCGATCGTAACGGTTACGTCGTCAGCCGGGCCCGGGCATAATGCAACGTCGCAAGCCAGCATCTCGCGGTTACGTCGCACATGGGTCAAACGAGCTCCCCTCTGCCCTTCCCTTCCAAAGCGGCGGGAGCGCCTAGCCGCCCCACAGGCGGCGTTGGGCGCTTCCAACGCTGGGGGGTATGGGGGGTTGGAGAACAGGCGTTGGAATGGGTGTTGGAAGATGTTGGAATAGGTGTTGGCACCCAAGTTGGCAGGGGTGTTGGAAGGCGCAGAGGAGCGTTGGTAGGGGTGTTGGAAGGTCAACCGAGCCCCCTCTCGACATGCTGACGGCGCTTGCTGCCTGGGCCCGTCTCGACCGTCCTGATCGCTCCGCGGGTAAATAGGCGCTCCATGGCGCGCCGGAAGGCTTCTGCGGTGACGCCGCCGGCTTCGGGGTCGCTTGCAAACTCCGATGGAGCGCTGCCCTTTGCCGAATGAGGGTTGACCCTTCGTCCCTGTGCATTGCGCTTGTCGAGCAGGCGCAGAAACAGCTCCTCTACGTCCCGATCGGCCGCCACGCGGTAGGGCGACGCCTCGCCGACCATCGCGGTCGTGAAGGTCAATCCGCCCCAGCGAAGGGTCACCTTCTCGCCGGTGCGGCCGTAGTTCGATTTGGTGACCGTGAGCGTTCGGACGTCCTGGTCGTCCTTGTCGGGGTCGCTGAGATGCATCATCGAGCGCACCGAGTTGCGCCAGTCGACGGAATTGGCGGTGCCGCTGCCGTCGGCCATGCCGCGCACCGAGGGGTGGTCGAGCAGCACGATCGCTGTGTCATGCTCGCGCGCGATCTTGCGCAGCATTGCGAGGAAAGCGCGAACCTGCCGGCGGGCGATTGCCTCGCCATCGAAAACCGCGGCTACGTTGTCGATCACGACCAGGCGCGGCTTGTGCTCGATGATCCAGGCCTCCAGCCAGTCCAACAGCGGCGCGCGCGACAGGCGACCGTCCTTGTTGGCGTGCACCAGCCACGTGCTCTCCAGGTCTGGGAACACCATGTGCAGGCTGGGCAGATTGTAGGGATCGAGGCAGCGGTGCTTGCAGATGCGCTCCACGCGGTCACGGATGTTATGCTCCGGCTCCTCACAGCTCAGGAAAAACGCCGGGCCGCCTTCGATCGTGCAACCGAGCCAGTCCGGCAGCCCGGCAGCGACGTAAACCAGGAGCTGGGTGATGATCTCGGTTTTCCCGCTGCCCCCGTTCCCCGACATGATCGTCAAATCGCCGCTCGGAACGCGCGCGGAGGCCAGCCAGCGCTGTTGCTCCTGCTCGATGCCTTTCCATACCGCCGGCGTGATTGCGGCATATGCGGCCCTGGCTGGCTCTGCTGTCTGTGCTTCGGGTTCGATAGTCCGACCGCCGAACGCGTCGAAGGAGTCGACAAGCGGCCGGCCATCGTCTTCCGTGGATTGGAAGCTGCTTCGCAGGCCAAGGTCCTCGAACACACTCAGGCCCATCTCTCGATTTGGAATTTTCAGCATCACGCTGCCTCCAGGATCTCGAGCAGGGCCGGTGCATCGTCCGGATGATTGCGGAGCCACGTTGCAAGCCGCTCCGGGTCGCCCGCGCGCAGGACGAAGTGGAAGGCGTCCACGGTGGATTGCGCCGGGCGATAGGCTGGCTTCGCGATCGGCATCACTTCCGGCGCCGGCGGCAACTCACCGGTCCAACGCCAGCGGTCCCGCGGATCGGCAAGCTCCCACTGCATCAGAAGCTGCGAGGCATATTCCGAGGGCCGTTCCTGTGGCGGAGCGAAGGCGGCCGACATGATCGCCTGGACTTCGTCCTGGCCGATCTCGGCAACGATGCTCCACAGCTCGGCGTGATGCTGAACGCAGTCGACGGCGGCGGCTTTCTCCAAGATGCCGCCCTGCCACCAACCGACGTAATCGCGGCAAAGCTCTTCGAATTCGGGGACGCTGCTCATTCGTCGTCCCCATCGAGCAGGCCAAGCTCCCGCGCCTTTTCCACAGCCTTGTTGATGGCCTTGGCGAGATCGGGCAGCCGGGTGACCTTGATGGCGATGCCCTTCGGGGTTGGCTTGAGCTTACCGTCGCGATCCATCGCGTGCTTGCGCACGTTGACCAAGTTGTGGCCCTGGTAGGTGGAGAGGTCGACGACAATCGCGTCGTGACGGCGGTTGGCCCAAAACTGGTCGACAACGACCGGCTCGGCCAATTCAGGCTTGCGGGCTCCCATGATCAGGCCGCCTGGCTAGGCGTGCGCTCTTGCGACCGCAGCCAGCGTTCAACGCTCGGCCAGTAATAGGTGACATCACGACCGACGCGCGTGACCGGCGGCCCCTTGCCGTCCCGCTCCCAATCGATCAGCGTGCGTTCGTTATAGGGTTTGCCGCGGACCTGCTCGCCTAGCTTCTTCGCTAGCGCCTTGCGGGTGAGGTAGTCATTCTGCGTCTCGTGCATCTTCGCTGTCCATGCGTTGCAGTTGCATGGAGGTTGAGCGAACGCCGTGCCGTTTGCAGTAAAAGGCCGTCCAGAATATCCGGCCTATTTCTTGGAATTGTCTTCCTCGATCATCCGCTCATAGGCAGTCCAGATCGCGTGCACCCTACTCTTGCCGAGGGTCACGCCTCGTTTCTTGAATTCTGCAATCGCGGACTGAATGTAGAATTTTTGACCCTGTGGCTTCTCGCTGCGTGCGCGAAGCTGGCGGATATAGTCCACGACCTGCCTCTCAAGGATCAGCGACGATGGCCTGCCCTGGCGCATGAAATAGACTTTCGCCGTCGGCCGCATCGTTGGCCACGGCGACGGGGTAAAAGGATCGATTGCGAGCGCCAGGAGCTCTGCAGAAATGCCCTTCATCTGATCTCGAATAGTGCGTGCCAGCGCGGCCCGCATCTCGTTCTCATCGGCGCTGAAGTGGCTCGGGCTGTCGACGTTCCTTCCAAGGTCCACATCGTAGCCGGATAGCAGGCGGATAGCCGCGGACTCGTCGGCCATCTTCTCAGCGTCCGACCTCGGTGAAGGTCCTGGCTCGAGCAAATAACCGTCGCGCTTCAGCGATGCAGCCAGATCCTCATCACTATTGCTCATGGCTTTGCGCCCCTCAATTCCGTGGCGTTCGGCTGCGGGCTGAGAATGAGCGCCAAGAGGTCGGCCAGCTTCTCGAACGCGGCGCGCTTCTCATCGAGGTAGGCGTAACGATCGTAAACACCACGGACGCCGCCGATCACGTGCCCCAGGCAGCGCTCGGCATGATCAGCAGGAACGCCGGCACGGGACATCAGCGAACGGCCCGTGCGTCGGAGGTCGTGCAGAACCCAATGGGGCATGGGCTCGCGGCCGGCCTCCGATCGGATTTTCGCGATCGTCTTGTCGAGCTCGCGCTTCGCTTTGCTGAAGCCACTGAAGCCTTTGGCGCCATCGGTCGTCGTGAAGATGAACCACGAATTGCCTTTGGCGCCGGCGGGTTTCTCGCCGAGCAGTGCCCGCGCCGCCTCGCTCATTGGGATCAGATGGTCAATACCGGTCTTGTAGCGGTCGGCCGGGATCGTCCAGTCGGCGCCGTCGATCTCGCTGGAGTGCATCAGCGCGGCCTCCGTACGTCGGGTAGTCGTCAGAAGCAGCGACTTGACGAAGCGTGGGTAGCAATCCGGCACGTCCTCGACGGTACTCAGTCCCGCCCAAAGGTCGCGTAATTCCTCGTCACTGAGGATACGGTCTCGCGAGTTTGTGCCGACCTGTCGGATCCCCTTCACGATCGGGTTTGTGAAATCCTCCTCGCGGGCCTGGAACCAATTGAATGCCTTGCGGAGGTAAGCCAGCGTCCGATCGGCCATGACCGGCCCGCTTTCGTCCTCGATCGCGTCGAGCATGTCCACGATATGCGAGCGTCGGAGGCGTCCCTCACCGAACACGGGCAAATCTCCGATATCAGGCGCAACGAGGCGTCGGAACGTGCTCGCGTACTGATCCGCGCTTTTCAGCTTCGCTTCCTTGCGGCAGTACCGGTCGACAAACATGTCGAGCAAGCCCGGGTGCTTTTGCTCGCGATCGGACGGATCCGCGTCCGGATCGAACGCTCCGCCGATCTTCAGGCCCTCGGGATTGTCACCGTCCTCCATCCGCCTGGTGCGCTCGGGCCTCGGGTCCTCCCGGTTGCCCCTGGCGAGGTCCTTGACCAGTTTGTCGGCCTTCACGATCGCGTCCCGGACGGTCAGGCTTCCACCCTGGGCATTAGCGTCCCAACGTCCGAGCGTCTCGAGATAGCCCTTTCCACCCTTCCGGTGAAACAAGACAAACGCTTTGGTGCCCGCAGCAGTGACGCGTACAGCGAAGCCCGCCGGCGCTTTCTTGCCCTGCAGCGTCGCCCCGCTGAAGTAATGCAGCGTGCTCGGTCGCGGCTTCCCACGGCTGTCGAGCTTCGGCGCCAGATCGGCGACGATCCTTTCGCTGATGTTCGGCATTGCCCGCCCTCTGTGTCTGCAGTATGTCTGCACATCGAACCTGATGCGAGCCTCAACCGACCTGATCGAAAGATCAAGAGGCAGGCGTCAAAATCACTGATTTTCTTGCTGTTTTCTGTGCAGACACGGGAAAGCGACTCTCGATCAATGGGTTAGGAGAATAAGGTGATTTTGACTTTTAATCACGGGGTCCTGGGTTCGAGCCCCAGCGCGCTCACCAAAGCGAAGTGGATAGGTTGATTGCAGAATTGGCAGCCATGGTGCCAGCGAATGTGGTGCTGGGGAAGACGCTCGCATGCGCCGAGGGGCACAGCTCGGCTCGAGGAAAGAGACTCGACGAATGGAGTCCGGTCGCGCCGCCACCGCGAATACCCAGACGATTATCCTTCGACGGGATCGACGTGATAGGATCCCGCCTCTCGTACAGCCTTCACTTCGGGAAGCGACTGCAGGCGAGCCATTTCCGAACGGTGAATCTTCCCCGAAACGACTGAAAGGCGGGGAAGGATCTGCTCGATCTGCAAACCGAGCCGCTTGAGCTTCTCTACGACACCGGCATCTTCGGCCGCGGCCCTGTTGCGTAGCAGCACAGTCACCTCGATCTGCACCGATCGTCTCCTTCTCAAAGGGCTAAGGAGGATGCCAGCCAGTTCCTGAACGAACACCGAAGGATGATGATAAATCTCTTGCCAGATCATGGTAAACGCCTGGTTAAGGGGCAAAATTCCTTCATCGAGGCGCCTGAACTAGCCCCGCTCCGACGTCGCGTTGGTGGTGCGGGAGCGCCTTCGCGTTCGAAACGAGCTTGTCCCAGAGCTTCGTCGCGCGGAGCGACGGATCCGACTCGGCCCACAGTGCCGCGGAACCGGCGACGTGAGGAGCGGCCATGCTGGTACCTCGCAGTCTCTGATACTTCCGCGGCATCGGAACGGACGAGAAAACGCCCGCCCCTGGCGCGGCGATGTCGATCCCAGTGGTTCCCACTGGAACGCCGGAGGAGAAGTTAGTCAAGCCTAACCGGCTATCAACCGCTGCTACTGACATAATCGTCGGCGAATTAGCCGGAAAGTCGATCGGAGCTATGTATCCGATATCACGACTGCTTGAGTTGCCGGCGGCCGCGATCATCAGCCGCCCTTCGTCGAGAGCAGCTTGTCCTATATCGTCAAAGATCGGGTTCGATGTAGTCGCTGAACCCGCGCTCCTACCACAAGACATCGACATGATGTCACAGCCATCGACCATTGCCTGGTTGATCCCAAGCAACAGCTGACCCTCGCCGCCAGTTCCACCATCGTCGAGTACTTTGTACACGTGCAAGTCGGCTTCGGGCGCAACGCCATAGCGCATGCGATTGTGTGCGGCACGTGGACCTGCCGCGGTGCCGGCGCAATGCGTGCCGTGGCCACGAACATCTCTCGCATCACAGCCGAATGCACTCCAGTACTTGATCAAACGCCCCGCGTAATCGGGGTGCCGCCGGTCGAACCCTGTATCAAGCACAGCAACCTTTATTCCACGACCGCTATACCTGGAGGCACACGCGCCGACGGCTTCAATACCCCAAGTGCATGACAACGAATCTTCGTGCGTCCCAGAATCGTCTTCGCTTACGTCGGTATGCGCAAAGATATAGAACTCTGGATAGATGCGCCGAACACCGGACTTCTTCTCCAAGATGCTGAGCTGGCGATTCTTGTCACCTTCGTCGCCACGCAGCACTGCCACGCCAATATGGTCAAGCAGCACGGCTTCTCCATATTGGACGAGAGGTCCCATGTCGATTTCCACCTCCTTGAAATCACTCGCCGTGGCCACGCGCCCGTTGCCTCGATGAAGCAACTTGATCTCGTCCTTTACATTGAGTCCCTTCTCGAACTGGACAAGATAATTGCCGGTAGGAACAGGTTCATCAAGCCGAGCTGGCCGCTTTGCAGAAGGCGCCATGGAAAACCTTTCGACAATAAGACTCACTCAAAACGCTCAAAGCCTACTACGTGGGGTTGAGGGCCGGAAGCGCCCATCTCACATCTCGCGAGTTACTCCTGATTCTGGGTACATCTTAGCGGCGACGCCGACGAAATGGACCGCCCCATAGGGCCCCAGCCGTAAAGCGTTGAGAAGGCAGCCTTTTGGCCCGATCACCCGCGCACCGAACGGAGCTCAGGGTGCCCACCCAGACCGCGCTACCGTCGTAGCGCGTCCACAGTCCCGGTTCGATCTTCGTATTGTCGACCACCAGCACGTAGGATGGGTTGAGCTCTTGCGAAACCCATCACTCGGTGCGATCGGCGCCACTGCGATCCGCGATTGATCATCGGAGCAATCCTCAAAAGACCGCGAAGTAACGATGGGTTTCGCAAGGGGCTCAACCCATCCTACGAACTTTCAAGCGGCCCACTAAGCCAATATATATCAAGAAGCTGGTAGCCTTCCTGCGAGATTGAGATCACATGGGCGAGCGTCCGCACTACAAGATCATCATCGAGCCGCTTTCGGAGGAAGACGGCGGCGGATTTGTTGCGACCGTGCCCGACCTTCCCGGCTGCATGTCCGACGGCGCCACCGAATTCGAGGCGGTGCAGAACGTGCAGGACGCAATCACGTGCTGGATTGAGGCTGCCGAGGAAGAGCATCGTCCCGTTCCCGTCCCCTCGCACCTGCGACGAGCGGCGGCCGGCTAATCCATTGGCGATGGCACTTGCGGGAGGCCGCGTCTTGCGATCAGCCCGCCGCGATCCGCGATCGATAATCGGAGCAATCCTCAAAGGCCCGCGGAGCGACCGACCGAATTGCGGCGATGGGTTTCGCAAGGGCTCAACCCATACTACGAGCTGCGGAGGTCGGCGTCCTCAGGGGGGATGGAGCGCGGTGGGCCGGGCCGAGGCGCGGGGCCGCCCTGCGCGTTACAGCACCGCCGGGTATGGCGACCACACGCGCGGCGCTATTCCATTTCGTCGCTCTGCGAATGCGCTGCCAGTGCTTTCCGCGCCTGCTGTTCGATGATCCTCACCGCCGCCTCGACGCCCCGCTCGTGGCCCTCGTCGAGAGATTTGTCCCTCATCCAAGCATACAGGTAGACCGCCAAAGCATCCTGCAGTGTCATGGCAGGCTCCTCTCGAACAGCGTCGTATAACCGCTCGGTATGATCCTGCTTTACGCGCACCAACGCAATCAGATGGAGTCTTTAAGTCGAGGTTAAGCTTGATAGCAGCAATGCAATTCAAATTCTGCGGTGGCTGCCGGCGATGGGTTTTGCAAGGGCTCAACCCATCCTAGGCACTTACTAGCCACCCGGTCCTTTGGGGCCATTCCAAATGATTGCCGGCGCCGGTTTCCGCCGCTATCCGCCTCGGCCGACGTTTGACGAGGCGTTGTTGAGCCAGCGTTGCGTTGCCTCGTCGCTCCAGCCTGGGACCGCGAAGCGCACCGGCGGACTGGTATTCGTGCCGGTCCGGTCCACCGCCGGATGGCGTGCGCGGGCGTGATGCACCGTTGCGGCATTTGCCGAAGTGCAGAGGACGAGCAATAGACCCATGGCAAGAAGAGAACGCATCGCACCAGTTCCAATCGAGCAATCGCTCGCGCTTACTTGATGCGCCGATCGGTTCGCCACAACGACAGCGACTTCACGAGCACGAGAGAGAATCGCGAGCCGGGATTGCCTATCCGGCCGCGGTTACTGGCGTTCCTCGTACCTATTGCATTGGCCATCACCCAGGCGCACCCGGTTGAGCTCCTGAAATGGGGGATCACAACGCAGGAGCGTGTACACCTTGTAAGAAGGCGGAGGGACGCGCCAGCAGAGATTCTGTCCCGCTGGTATCTTGTACGTTTCCCCGCTCGACAACGTATAGCTACACGAGGCATCCGGGACGTTCGTCTTCGCCTCCGCATGGGCCTGGGCAATCGAAGCCACCGTGAGGAACGCCACCAACAACATACGCATTGTTCCTACTCCGCATATCTGATCGCACATTCTGGAATTGGGATGCGGACATCGCCGCAACAAGTCACAAATTCCTGAAACGCACGACTGAACGGTTATGAAGGAAGGACGCGTAATCCCATTCGCTGAGGGATTGATAATGTGACTCTGGCCGGCGTCGCGCTTCGATGCTGGATGCCTCGCCCTCCTCGACGTTACACACCTACGCACGCCGACGGCCGGCTGATCAAGATCACCTTCGGCGAGATGCGCAGCGTGGGCGTGCACGGCATCCTGGTCTACTGCCACTGCGGTCATCACGTTGGTTTGGATGCCAATCGTTGGGCTGATGAGATGCGGCTGTCTGATATCGAGCCGCGGTTCGTCTGCGTAGCTTGTGGAAGCCGCGGCTCTGACGTTCGGCCTAACTTCGATCGGGGCAACCCACGACTTGCGAAAATAGGCGTGAAAGAGGCCGCCAACTGAGGCGATCCGTTCCGGGCTAATGAGGAGAGACAAGCGCCGCTATACCGAATGCGACGACGCACGCGGCACCTAGAGACCATAGGGCAATTGCAACTTGCCTAGGCATTCCGGTCCAATGGCGAGGCTTGTTAGCGGTTCCAGGATCAGTCGTGCAGGAAATACATGCTCGTAATAGTCAATAAGACGAGCGCAGCGCCGCCAAACATCGCAATGCCAAAACAGATGCGTGCCGGTATTGAATACGAGTCAAAATGAGGCTGCTTGATCACATTGCACCTCCTCCTCTCCAGCGAGAGTGCAACCGGGCTTTGGCACGCTAACGAGTTTGCGGTTCCATTAAAAGTTAAGGGAACTGACGTGTGTTCAACCCGGGTGGATACAGCCAAAGGCGCAGGCGCGAACCCGGAGATATCACATTGGGAGCGCTGAGGGAGTGCTGAAATTGACCGAAGAACGTCCGGCTCAGATCACGCCCACAATGATCAAGACTCCGATCTCAACCAGTAGGAGTGTACCCGTTGCTGCTGAGATGAGAAACAAATCACCTAGTGACAGGAACTGCATGATTCGCCTCACAATTTGCCCTAGAAGCGGCCCCTGCATCCTTTAGGGCTGGAAGCAGGAGCAGGATGATGGGGCCGCTTCTAGGAGGTCCTTGACGCGTTCGTCCGGCGCCAAGCGTTCTCATCTTAATCCAAATTTAAATCTCGTCCAGCATTTAATCTATTTAATTTTAGCTTATCATTTTAATATTTAATCGGCGGCGCAGAATGTTCAGGATGCGATCGCGTGTTGGATTGAGGCTGCCGAGGAAGACCATCGTCCCATCCCCTCACACTTGCGACGGGCGACGGCCGGCTAAGCTCTGGCCGCGAAAGCATACTCAAACGGATCAAGGGTGCTGAGCACCGCTTGATCCAGATGCGGGCATAGGAACGTTTCGACCGGCCCTGAGTCCTACAGGCAAAATCCATCCGGTATTCCTCGTGGATCGAACGATGGAAAAAGCACTCGCCTATGCCATCTCAGCGGCCCTCGTGGGCTTCGGTCTCTTGATCTTCTTCGCCGGCCTATCCTCCAGCTCGCCCGCCTTATGGACAATCGTCGCGCTGGTCCCGATCACGATCGGGATCGTGAGCGCCTTTGGTCCTGTGTGACTGGGTGTGGAAATCAGGCCTTTAGGTCAGCGCGTCTGTATTTTCCGAATCGGTAACTCGTGTTCGCTCTCTCGTAGTTTCAAAATTGCTGGTGACGCGCGTGAGCCATTTCGTCTCGATGCTTCTGCTTGCGACGGCCCTGATCTTGACGCTGTGCTTCGGAGTGGCAGCCTGGCGCCTCTCAGCGGACAAGGAGGCCGACATCACCGCCACGATTTCGCATCAGGAATACGGCTGGAGGTTAAGGCCCAACAACTGAAGCCCTCGATGCCGGTGACATTGCACCAAGCCCGCCACGCAGGACGGGTTGAGCCCTTTGCGAAACCCTTCACTCGTTGCGATCAGCGCCACCCTGATCCGCGATCGATTATTCGGAGCAACCGTCAAACTGCCGCGGAATGATCGACCAGATTGCCGGCGATGGGTTTCGCAAGGGCTCAACCCATCCTACGCGCTGCTTTGCTTGACGTCCCTTCAGCTTTCCGGCGCCGACGTCGCAGCCGGCACGCTCAGCGGTGCCCCTCCCACCGAAACCGGCCCTACCGGTTTCGGCTGCCGAACCAGCCGTTTGCGCATCGCTGCGGACAGTCCATAGCGGGCATTCGCTCGTCGGATGGAGGACGTGACGTCCGACATCATCACATTCTGCAGCGAGTCGACCTTCGCGATCAGCGTGGACAGCTGCGAGGAGATCTTCTTCACATCGACCCGCTCGTCCGTGATGCTCTGCCGCAGGGACAGCAGCACCATTGAATCCTGCTGCAGCAGGGCTGCATTTTGCTGCAAGGCCTGATTGTTCTCCTGCAGCGAAGCCGTGTGTTGCTGCTGGGCCGACTGGATCTCCTTCAAGGCGGCCGCAACCGGATCCGGCTTCGGCGCGGGCGCTTGCTGGCGCGGAAGCAGCTCAGCCAGGCTGGTGACATTCAGCGACGGCAAGCCGGACGGCAACGTATAGATGGCCGCCGCGCCGTTGATGGCCAGGGCACATACCGCTAGCAGCAGGACCGTTTTCCGGCTGGGCCGTTTGATCGGCGCTGGAGCTTCCGGGCCTGCGGGTTCGTGCGCTGCTGCGGCGGCAGCAAGGGCTACGGCGTCGAGTTCTTCGGCGAAGCTTGGCGTTTCGAAGGTCGTGGTCACGTTCTTGACCCCAATGAGCGAGCAACAGGAAGCCGTCGCCGGAACGTCCTCGCGACAGCTCCTTTACGCAGCACCCATCTCCAACTGCCTAAAATTGTGGTCTTTTCGGATTAATTCCACGTTAGCGGCTCGGCCGGCTGACCGACCCGGCGACCCCGGTCGATTACGGATCTGCACGCTACGTTGCACCACCGAGCACCCGGCCCGCGGGTCACCCCGTCTTGCTCGGCAACCTTCGCTCGACGGATTTTCCGAAGTTGGCATAATGCCACTGTTTTGCCCGACGGGTCAAACGGGCCAGGCGTTGCAGGTCAAAGTGTCGGAGGTCCGTCGTCCAGAGACGCGACACGACGTGAGCAGCTGGACCTGATCCGGATCGTGGGCCGCATTCGCTTCGGCCCACGCCATTGGTCCCGGCCGGCCTTTCCCGCACTGGAGAAGACATTATGACAGAAGCACTTAGCTACTGTGCATGGGGTTGTTTTCGCATTTTGATGCGCCCTGCCCCCATCCAGCAGCTCGAACAGCTCCTCCTCCGCTCGAGCCGCGCGTTCCCCATCGGGCTGCGGTAGCGCGCGATGGTCCATTGCGCCGAGCCTGTCCGTTCGCCCTTCGCTCGCAGATTACAGACCTGGCCCTATCGGGCTCGGAACGCGCCTGGGCGACACATTCGTTCGTCGGTCGACCTGCGCTTTGGCATCCAGCACCTTGTCTCCAGCTCGTGCGGCTCGCGGCTGACTGATCTGATCCGAAAGGCTCGAGCCTCTCCCGGACAGACTTTCTGAACCAGCACCGGTGTTTCCTTGAGCCTGTGCTGCCGGCCGGAATCTGTTTTGGGAGGCCGCCGAACCAGTGGCCATTTGGTCCTCATTGCTGGTGCCGCTTCCAATCGCGCCGATCGGCAGGCCATTTTGAGCGTGACCAACCCCGGCATTTCTCGCGGCCTGGGCTGCCGCCCGCGACCTCGCGGGCGTGGCGGGCTGAACGTTCGGATTGATCGGCTCGTTGTTGGTGCCCAGGTTTCCGCCGATGGCGGTGTCTTTCGTCCCCATGCCCGGAGGCGCTGAGGGACCTGCATTGCCCGCACTCGTTCCCATTCCAGAAGGTGCCGAGCCGCCGGCGCTACCCGGCCCCGTTCCCATGCCCGCTCCTGCGGACCCGGCATTTGCGCCGCCTGCTTGCGCCAGAGCCAACAGACATGAGCTTGCGACAATCGCGACAATGACCGGAGGGATGACATGGGACATCGGACAATCTCCTTCGCCCACGCCCAATTGACTATAATCGTGGAACAGGGTTCCCGCTACGAATTCGCAATGATCCGCGCTGACGAAGGCGCGAGCCCCTCACCCCTCATCCAGCAGCTCGAACAGCTCCTCCACGCGCTCGAACGGCGCATGGCGCATCGGGCTGTGATAAACGACGCGGTCGCCGTCGCGCTGCAACGACTTGCCCCGCGACTTCCGCAAGCGTCCGGGCAGGAACGTCACCGCCGCAGCTTCAGGGCCGACGTCCAGCCGGATGATGCCTCTGCGCTTGCACTCGATCCTGAGCTTGGCCGCGGCGAAGAAGTCGCGCGCGACCTTCGGCAAGGGCCCGAAGCGGCGGGAGGTTTCCTCCTCGAGGTCGTCGAGATCGTCATCGCTGCTGCATCGTGCGGCGCGCGCATAGAGCTCGAGCCGCACCGGCTCGGACTGCACATAGCTCTCGGGCAACATGTCCCCGACCGGCAGGTTCAGGTCGGGCACCCACACTGCGGCGCGCTCTTCGTCCGCCTTCTCGGAGGCCATTTTCAGGAGGTGGCTGTAGAGCACCGGCCCGAACACCTGGACGTGGCCGGATTGCTGCTCGGAGAACAGGTCACCCGCACCCCTGAGATCGAGGTCGCGCTCGCTGATGGCAAAGCCGGCGCCCGGCCGGCTGAACTCCTCGAGCACGGCGAGCCGCTTCTCGGACTGTCCGGACTCCGTCTCGGTCAAGAGATGTGCGAAGGCGCGGATGCCGCCGCGGCCAACGCGTCCGCGCAGCTGGTGCAGCTGGGCAAGGCCGAACTTTTCCGGCCAGCACACCACGATGGTGTTGGCGCGGGGAATGTCCAAGCCGCTCTCTACGATGTTTGTCGCGAGCAGGACGTCGGCTCCGCCCTCGACGAAGCTCATCATGCGGTCGTCGAGCTCGTCGGCAGGCAGTTTGCCATGCAGACAGACGATGCGCAGGTCAGGCGCCACCGCCTGCACCCGAGCCAGCATCGGATCGAGATCATGGATGCGCGGACAGATCAGAAAACTCTGGCCGTGGCGGCGCTGCTCGCGCAGCAGTGCGGAGGCAATGGCCGCGTCCGATAGCGGCGCGATCCTGGTTGCGACCGGAAGCCGGTGCACCGGAGGCGAAGCGATCACGCTGAGGTCGCGGAAGCCGGCAAGGCCGGCGGCGAGCGTCCGCGGGATCGGCGTCGCGCTCATCATCAGCACATGGACGTTCTTGGCAAGGCCGGCGAGCTTGGCCTTCTCGGCCGCGCCAAAATGCTGCTCCTCGTCGATGATGACGAGGCCGAGATCGTCGAACTTGACGTCCTTGCCCGTGAGCGCCTGCGTGCCGATCACGACCTTGATGCGGCCGCTGCGCAGTCCCTCCTTGGTCTCCCGCAGCTCAGCGCCCGATGTCGCGCGCGACAGGTTGCCCACCTCGATGCCGAACGGCGCGAAGCGCTTCTGGAACGTCGCGACGTGCTGCCGGGCCAGCACCGTCGTCGGCACCGCGACCGCCACCTGCTTGCCCGACAGCACCACCGCGGCCGCGGCCCGCAGCGCCACCTCGGTCTTGCCAAAGCCGACGTCGCCGCAGATCACCCGGTCCATGGGATGACCGGATGCAAGATCGTCCAGCACGTCGTTGATCGCCTTGGCCTGGTCGATCGTCGTGAAGTAAGGGAAGCGCGCGACGAACTTCTCGTAGGCCGATCCCGGCGGCACCAGCTTTTCGCCGCGCCGCCGGCGGCGCTGGCTGATGTGCTTGGCGAGCACCTTGCCGGCGCTCTGGATTTCGCGCTCGGCCTCGCCGCGGCGCGCCCACCATGTGCTGCCGTCCGCCTTGTCGAGCGTCAGCTTGCCGAGCTCGGCTGCGTAAGGCCACATCAAGGCGAGATCGGGCGGTGGCACCAGTACCGCGTTGTCGCCGGTGAACTTCAGGCGGATCATCTCGCGCATGGCGCCGCCGCCGGTGTTGACGGTCTGCAAGCCGTCGAGCACGGCAAGGCCGCGCTGGAGATGGACCACCACCGTGCCCTGCTCGGGCACATCGGCATGGTCGAAGGCCGCACTCCAGGCCCGCGCCATCGGCTGCGGATGATGCGCGCGGCTGCCGAGCACGTCGGACGCCGTCACCACGACCAGGGGCTTCTTCCCTGGCACGACGAAGCCGGCATCGAGATCGGCCAGCAGCGCCGCCTCGCCGCCTCGCTTGCGCGTCGCCTCGTCCCAGTCTTCGCAGCGCTCCGCCTTGAGGCCGCTCATCCGCTCCATCACGCGCAGATCGTCCTCGTGCGCGGCGACGAGGATCAGTCGCGATCCGGCCCGGCGTGTCTCCTCGACAAAGGCCCGCAGCGCCTTCCTGGAGGACGTCAGCTTCGAAAACTCCGGGATGGGTTGGAAGGACGCCGTCCGCGGCAGCACCTTCATGCCCTTGGAGAGCTGCTTCCAGTCGCGCCGTCCGAGATATTCGCGTTCCCGCTCCGCCCGGCCTGCGGCTTCCTCGATCGTATCAAGCCATCCGTCGGCGTGTAGCGGGACCCCGGCATCCGCGATCCATTTCGCGCCCCCGCAATAGTCGAACAGGCTCGCGCGCTTGCCGCGTTTGCCGGCAAGGCCAAGCCGCTCCGACATGGGATCGACGAGCAGCTCCCTGGTCTCGAAGATGATCCTGTGCTCATGCGGGTCGAACGCCACGATCCGCTTGATCGCATGTTGCGAATGCTCGATCCGGAATGGCCCCAGCGCGCCCGCGGGAAATATCTCGAAGGTCTGCCCGTGGAACAGCGCCCCGCCTGGATAGTCCGGTTCATCGTCGAGATCGTATCCCAGGGCCTCGAGGCGGGTCTCGAGGTCCCGCTCGGAGAACGTGCCACCCACCTTCAAGCTCAGGCTCAGGCGCGACAGGCTCGCCGGCGGCGGGAGGCGCTCCATCACGGCTTCCGCGGTCGACACCAGAAACAGGGGGTTCTTGGATCTTGCGAGGCGCCTCAGCACGGAGGCTCTGCGCCCCGCGAGCTCGTGCGACGGCTCCAGCTGATCGAACGGCAAAGTGTTCAATCGCGGAAACACCAGCACCTCGCAGGATGGGTCGAGCGCGTGAATGACGCTGCCCAGCCGCTCCGCCCTGTTCTCGTTCTCGGCGAGAAAGACGATGCCACGGCGTCCGGACTGCTTCCATTGCGCAAGCAGATGGAGGGCCATCATGCCGAGGGGCGACGAGGACGAGATCGTGGCGCGCTGCGATCCTTTGCTCTTCTTCGGCGCCTTCTTGGCCACCCCTGCCTTTTTGGAAAGCCTCACTTGAACCCGTTTCTCTTGAAGCGTCGCAAACTGAATGCGAGCCGCCTTGATCTCGAATCGGCAGCTCGCCGCCATGCATATGGGATTTGCCCCGCGAACGCACCCCTCGCGGGCAACGTCCGGGGACGCCATTGCGATCCCGCCAGCTTGGCCATCGATCGCCCAGCACATCGGAACTGGCTCCGTTCCGGCGCGTGAAATGCGGCCCGTGCTCTCGATGCGAAGGTCAATGCGATCGCGGCGCTCTCCGCAGTAGCAGGCACGAAAAAGCCCCAGCGCTTGGAGCCACGCTGGGGCATTCGTTCAAAATGAAGCGGTTAAGCAATGACGTCTTCATAGCAGCGGTTTCGCCGCGCGCTTGTGAACTAGTTCACACGCGTGCGCAAACGACCTCAGTGCGAAGGCCCTGAGGTCGCCAACCTTTGTGGGGAAGGTTTTCTCGCGGCCCGGGGGCTTTTGGGGTTGGGGATGGGCCGGGAGCCAAGAATCTACGCACGAGGCGCAGAGTCGTTCCAGGCAGACGGGCGGGAAGTCCGCCGGCGCGGTCGGCGCAATGTCGGCTCGATCTATCAGGAACGGGGTACCACATCCTTCCGGTTTGGGCTTGCGCAAGCAGCGCGCTAGGATGCCTCCTTTGACGGAGGCTCATTTGAAACCATTCATTTTCATCGGCGCCATCGCGCTGCTTGCGACGGCCCCCGCCCACGCACAGACGCTGGTCGATCCCAACAAGGTTGCTCCCGAATATCGCGAGGCAGCCGAGAAGCGCCGGGCCGAGCAGTTGCGCCAGCGTGAATGCGCGCTGAAAGCGGATCTCGAGAAGGTGCTGCCCAGGGATCGTACCGCCTTTCTCAACCACT
Source organism: Bradyrhizobium forestalis (assembly GCF_002795245.1). Taxonomy (GTDB): domain Bacteria; phylum Pseudomonadota; class Alphaproteobacteria; order Rhizobiales; family Xanthobacteraceae; genus Bradyrhizobium; species Bradyrhizobium forestalis. Next base: position 273,312 of record NZ_PGVG01000002.1, read on the forward strand.
GCCTGGAGACGATGGCGGCCAAGCAATAGCGGCTGGCTGACTGTTCCAACTGGCGTCTTCCGTCGCCGGCCGGTGGCGGTCGGCCGCGCGCGTTCCGCCAGCATCCAGCCACGAAGGCATTCAAGCTTTCTTCAGACATTTGGGATCAGCTGACGATCCATTTTCAAAGCCATCGTTGTCCGCGCATGAGTTCGGTCCAGATTCAGTGCACGCGGTGCAAGAACGTGTTTCGCGATCGCGCCGGGCGGTTGCAGGACGGCTATTCCAGACAATGTCCGAGTTGCGAAGTGGTGCTGTTCTTCGCCGAGGACTCCCAACATCCCTTCATCAAGCGCGCGATGCGCAATGCGCGCAAGGTCCGCAAAGAGATACGGGAGGCCGAGGCCGTCAGGCTCGCGGCTCCGGAGCTGCACCCGGCCCGGCGGTCGAGGTCATTCGCCGGGCGAACGCGATCGGCGGAGCGGGAGGACTAGCTCAGCTCCGCCGCCGCTTCCTCGGAAACAGGCGGTCGCGGATGTAGCGCGAGGTCGGCGTCAGGCGGATGCCGCGGGGCTTCTGCCAGGCGGCGCGGTCGATCTCCTTCTTGTCGCCGATCGCCAGCCTGCCCTTGGCGGACTTGGCGATGAAGATCGCGTCACTCATCTTGCGGCCGGAGCGCTTGTTCCTCGCCTTCACTTCCTTCCAAAGGCTGATCCTGCCGAGCTTCAGCTTGGGCAGCTCCTCCTTGATCTCCCGCCGCAGGCAGTCCTTCTCCGACTCGCGCGCACGCTTGCGGCCGCCCGGGAACATCCACAGGCCATCCGACCGGCGTCTGACCAACAGTACCTTGCCGCGCCTGGCGGCGACCAGCTTGGAAGACCTCGCCATTGCTGCCGTCATCGAAAACAGAATCGAGCCAATCGTAACTTGTCTAGTCGGATAGACAAGTTCGCGGCACGCCTTGATCACAGGACGCCTTGATCACAGGACGCCAGCCACCGGGGCCTTGGCACGGCCGGCAGACCGCGGCGTCGGGGCGCGAGATCAGTCCTTCCCGACTTCCACCCGATCCTCGGTCCTGATCCAGGCCATCATCATTTCCCAGGCCACCGACAGGATGATCGGTCCGATGAACAGTCCGACGATGCCGTGGGCCAGGGTGCCGCCGATCACGCCGACGAAGATCACGATGGTCGGTGTGGTCAGGCCGCGCCCCATGACGAGCGGCTTCAACATGGTGTCGATGAAACCGACGACGACGAGAAACACGGTGAGGAGCAGCGCCGTGGTGACGTCCTTGGCGGTCCAGATCCAGATGATCACCGGCAGCAGCACGAGGAAAGCACCGATCTGCACGATCGAGAGCAGCAGCACGATGAAGGCGAGAAGGCCCGCGCTCGGCACCGAAGCGAGCTTGAAGCCGATGCCGGCGAGCAGCGCCTGCACGATCGCGACGCCGATCACGCCCTGCGCCACGGCGCGGATGGTCGCGCCCGCAAGCGATAGGAAATGCTCGCTCTGCTCCGGCACGATGCGAAACAGGAAGCTGCGCCCGGCCGCGACCAGCCGCGGCCCATGCGGAAACAGGAAGCCGGCGACGAACACGGAGACGAGAAACTGGAGCGTGCCGACGCCGGCGTCGCCCGCGAGCGAGAGCAGCGGACCCGCCAGCGGCTGAAGATACGGCGCCACCTCGCGCACCACCGCCCGAACGTTATTGTAGGCTTGGTCCCAGAGCTCATAGAGCCAGGGGCCGACGAGCGGCCACGATTTGAGCTGCTCCGGCGCCGACTGGAGCACGAGGTCACCGGTGCCGAGCTGGTGTGCCAGCTCGCGCACGCCGTCGACCGCGCTGATGCCGAGCCAGGTCGCCGGACCAATGACGATGCCCAGCGTGATCAGGGTCAGGATCGCCGCTGCGGTCTTGGGCCGGCCGCCGAGGATCTTGGCAACCCAGCTGAACGCCGGATAGAACGCGACCGCCAGCACGCCGCTCCAGGCCAGGATCGGCACGAACGGACGGATGATCAGGAAGGTCCAGATGATCAGCAGGGCGAGCAGGCCGAGCCGGATCACGAGCTGGATGACGTCCTCTCCCGTCAGGAGCTGACGGAGGCTTTTCACGGGCACAGCTTTCCTTGCGGCATGAACGCAACTTCCGGCGCTTGCGAGGCCCAGCCGTTATTGCCAGCAACTCATCCTGCGTCAAGGCGACTGGAACTGACCATGCTCCCGATTGGGAACAGATCGGGCCATTCCGCATTCCGAGACGATGACGCCCCTGCCCGTGACTCTGGTGGGCCGGCGGATATCGCATCGCCTGCGCTCCAGCCCGGCTTGGCTAATGCCCGTTAACCGGATTTCCCCGCGCCAGTTTACCCCGCCGCAAACGCTGGCGCCTACTGTGGACCGAGGTCACCGAAACACATTCTGGGCAATGGCCAACAGCATCTGGACGATCGAAGAGTTCACCTGTGCGGGTTGCGGCATGAACTACACCGCGACCCGAGAGGAGCACAGCGAGGCCCACACCGGCAGCTTCAAATGCGGCATCTGTAGCGGCGTCGTGCACACCTGGTCCGGCAAGCATCATTTCTTCGGCTGGCAAGCCGTGAAGACGAGGCCGCCTGTGTTCGGGAGGCGTTGGGCGGACGTCGAGTGGTAAGCTGTCCACGGCGTCACAGGATCGGCCGAATTGCACCGGCGCCGTTTGGACTCCGTTCACCGATCGCCGCTAGATCAGCATGGATCCTCCGCGTCGAACCCCATGGCCGACCTCAACGCCGTCCTTACCAGGCTTAACGACCGCCTGCTCCGCCTCGAGGGCGAGCTGTTCGTGCTGCGCTCGCTGGCGCGAGCGACGCTGACCGCGGGCGACGACCATGCGGCACGCATGCGCAAGCTGGTCGAAGCCGCAAAAGTCGCGCTCGACGACGAGGCCAAGCGCCCTCTCGACAAGCCGACCCGCAAATATGTCGATGCGGCAACCGCACTGGTGGAGGAGCTGCTGGTCGAGCCGACGCCGGCGCGGCCGCTGTTCACGGTGATTGACGGCGGCCGGCGCGACTGAGCGCGCCCGCCTTGGCACGGCGATCGATTATCGCCCGTACATGCCGGGAGCGCGTGCGCTGTTCGGATAGCATTGTCCGCGCGAATAGTTGTAATCGTAGCCGTCCGGACACAGCCCGCCGCGTCGTCCGTAGTATTCGGGAGCGCCGTAAGCGCCGGGCGCATGCGCCCTGTTCGGATAGCAACGGCCATTCGCGTAATTGTAATCGTAACCGTGCGGACAGAGGCCGCCGCCCCCGTAGCCGTAGCCTGGCCCGGGATCCCGGGTGTAGACACCCGGCGCGTGATAGTCATTGGGATAGCAGCGGCCGTTCGAGTGGTTGAAATCATAGCCGTGCGGACATTGTCCGCCCGGACCACCTCTGAACTGAACTTGCTCCACCATGGGCGCCGGCGGTGCCGCAGGCACGGTTGCGAACGCAAGCAGGCCGGCCAGCGCAAGCTCGATCATGACGACTCCTCCAAATCACGGGGACAAGCCTATCAGGATTCGTGTCCCACGAAACGATCTGACGATTGAGACACGGCAGGCCTGAACCGTGCATGAACCAGGCTCGGACTGCGACGATGCGTCGGCCCCCGATCCCGCGCAACGACGCAGACCTCTAGATCGCCTTGGAATTCTCCGCCTTGAGCCGGTTGAGCCCCGCCTCGATGATCGCGATCTCCTCGTTGATCTGGCCGATCGGCAGGCTGAAATCATAGCCGGACCTGCTCTTCAGGTCGACCGCGAGCCGCTGCCTGTGCATCATCAGCTCGTCGAGTCCACGGCGGTTCTTCAGACGCACATAGGCGTCGACGATCTGCTCGATTGCGCTCGGCATGAAATCTGTCCCGGCGAAAAGGCCCGGCGGCGCGCCCACGCCGGCGGACGTTTTCGTGTCGCGGTACGCAATACAAATCCGCGACGGATTCGTCGATACGCCTAGCTGGTTGAGATCGTGTTACCGTCCGATGATTTCGTGATGCACGGTATGAAAAGCCCGCCGGCGATCACGCCAGCGGCCAAAACCAGGTTAACGCTAGTCGGTGACGCAGAAATAGGTGCGCGGCAATCTGCGATAGGCGCCGTAGCGGTAATATGGCCGGTAGGCATAGCCGCGATAGAGCGCCGGCGGCTCCTCGCCGTAATAGGCGCGATGATAGAAATTGATCACCGGCCCCTGGGCGCAACGATAGGCGTCCCAGGTCGGCCCCACGAACGGCGCGACCCCGGTCTCGGGCGGGACCGCCGGATACGGCCCACCAGCATGGGCCGAAGTGGCCGCCATCAGTGTCGCGAAAACGAAAAACCGGACGCTGCGCATGCGCTCGCTCCCGAGCCGGTGCAATACCCGCATGGAAGCACCGGAGCGATCGACTGCGCAATCCCTGAGTTCGCCGCAGCCACACGGCGCATTGTTGATAACCCACGCAAACGCCGCGCGGGTGGTGACAGGGCGTACGGACGTGTTATCGGGGGATGACGCAGTTGCGAGACGGATCGGACACCCATGCGCATTACCCTCGTCGGCTCCCGCCATTTCGGCGTGACCACCCTGAACATGCTGCGGGAGCACAGCATCGCGGTCGTCCGGGTCGTGGTGACCGATGCCGAGGATCGCCTCGCCGCGACAGCCAGGGCCGCCGGCATCGAGGTCGTGGTCCAGGCCAATCCGAAACTGGTGGTGGCGTCCGAGATTGCCCCCGACACCGATCTGATCATCACCGCGCACAGCCACGCCCGCATCGGCAAGGACGCGCTCGCTGCCGCCAAGTTCGGCGGGATCGGCTATCACCCCTCGCTGCTGCCGCGCCATCGTGGCAAGGCCGCGGTGGAATGGACCATCAAGGAAGGCGATCCGGTCGCTGGCGGCACGATCTACCATCTCGCCGACCGCATGGACGCCGGCGCGATCGCCGCCCAGGACTGGTGCTTCGTCAAGAAGGGCGAGACCGCACGGGAGCTCTGGGAGCGCGCGCTGGCGCCGCTCGGGCTCAAGCTGCTGGCCGACGTGATCGACTACGTCAAGGTCCACAAGGCGTTGCCCGCCAAGACTCAGGACGAACAGTTCGCGACCTCCGCGCCAAGCCTTTCCTGAGTCGGCTTTTCCTGAGTCGAGCCTTTCCTGAGTCGCCCTGACGTTTACCCTTAACGTGAGGGCGCCTTGATTCCACTTCGAAAATTGGGGCCAAAAGCGCAAATAAACCATTGTTCCCACAGGAACAATTTTCGCTTTGGCATTGCAACAAATTTCCGTCACATTTCGACCGAATAACCGTCAGCATATCAGACACATTCAAGGACGAATTCATGCGTTTTGGTCGCATTGCGGTGTTCTGTGCCGCCTCAGTTTTCGCCGGCACCCTCGCCGCCCCCGCCTTTGCCCAGAGCCCCTATGACGGCAACTGGCACGTCACCATCGTGACCAAGAGCGGTTCATGCGAACCGACCGCGAGCTCCATGCTGACGGTTGCCGATGGCAAGATCACTGCGCCCGGCGCTAACGTTTCCGGCACCATCGGTAGCGGGGGACTTGTGAAAGTTTCGATCAATGGTGCATATGCCAACGGTCAACTCAACGGCAACGCCGGATCGGGGAAGTGGAATGGAGCATCAGCAGGCATACCGTGCAGCGGGCGCTGGGAAGCATCGCGCCAATAAACCAACGAAGGTTCGTGCCCGGAACCGGCGGTTGCTGATCGCGGCCGCCGGTTTTTTTGCGGCCGCAGCCGCCAATTCCGAAAGCAAGGCGCAATCCGGTCCGTTCGCTCCGATGGCGGGGAGCTGGAGCGGCGGCGGCACCGTCAGCCTCGAGGACGGATCGACGGAACGCATCCGCTGCCGCGCCAAATATGCTCCCATCGGGCCCACGATGGAAATGACGCTGACCTGTGCCAGCGACGCCTACAAGTTCATCCTCTCCGCCAACGTTCAGTCGGCGGGCAATGCCATTTCGGGAAGCTGGGCCGAGGCCAGCCGCAACATCTCCGGCTCGCTCCAGGGCCGCGGCGGCGGCGGAAACTTCGAGGTGGTCGCCTCCGCCGCAGGCTTCAACGCCAACATCGCGCTGAGGACCAGCGGCAACAAGCAGACCGTCACGATGCGCGCGGACAGCCAGTTCCGCGGCGCCAGCATCTCGATGACGCGCTAAGGCGAACCGCAGTTACGACAAATCGACCCGGCGGCTTCGCCGGGTCTTTTTTATGCGTCCGGCACGAATGCCGTGACCTCGATCTCGACCTTGGCCCGGTCGTCGACGAGGCCACCGATATAGAGCAGCGTCGAGGGCGGGAAATTGCGTCCGAGCGTTTCCTTCCAGGCCGCGCCAATGCCAGCACCGGCCGCTTCATATTCGCTGCGGCTGGTCAGGTACCAGGTCAGGCGGACGATGTGCTCGGGGCCGGCGCCGGCTTCGCCCAGGAGCTTGATGATCCGCTTCAGCGCGGTCGCGACCTGCGCGGCCATGTCGGGCGCGTAATTGCCGGCCTCGTCGCCGCCGGTTTGGCCGGCCAGAACCACCCACCGGCCCGGCCCCTCAGCCACGACACCATGGGAGAAGCCGCGCGGTTTTTTCCACTCGGCCGGCTGCAAGATATGCATGAGCGAAGCTCTCCCGATCTCCTCGTTATCCAGAGATGCCTAGCACGACATCCTGCATCGCTGCATCCGCAGATTTGACCGTTGCAAACGCCGACGATGTCGCCGATACCGGCCGTCCCTTCCGATTTCCATCCTCCGGCATTCTGCCCCAATGAGCGCGACACCGTCCAAAACGATGGCTGCCCTGTGGATGGCCGGCTGGCTGTCGCTGATGCTGGTCATGGCGGTTGCGGGACGCGAGACCACGCGCGAGCTGAATGTTTTTCAGATCATGGAAGTGAGGTCGCTGGTCGGCTTCCTGTTGCTCTCGCCGATCATCTTCCGCGCTGGCGGCCTGAAGGTGCTCAAGACATCGCGCATGCCGCAACATGTCGGGCGCAATTTGGTGCACTATATTGCCCAGCTCGGCTGGTTTTTCGCGCTGACGCTGATCCCGATCGGCCAGGTCGTGGCGATCGAGTTCACCATGCCGATCTGGACGGCCCTCCTCGCGGCAAGCTTCCTGTCGGAGCGGATGACGTCATGGAAGATCGCCGCCATCGTGCTCGGACTCGTCGGGGTGATCGTCATCGTCCGACCCGCGACCGGGGAGATCAATCCGGGGCAGCTCATCGCTCTCGGGGCCGCCATGGGATTTGGCGTCTCGATGGCGCTGGTCAAATCGCTGACCCGCACTGAAAGCGCGCTCTCGATCCTGTTCTGGATGCTGGTGGTGCAATCGGTCGCAGGCTTCGTGCCGACGCTGTTCGTCTGGACCTGGCCATCGGCCTATGTCTGGGCCTGGGTCGGCGTGATCGCCATCTGCGGCACATTCTCACATTATTGCCTCGCCAGCGCGATGCGCTACGCCGACGCGACGATCGTCGTTCCGATGGACTTCCTACGGGTTCCACTGACCGCGACTGCCGGCTGGCTGCTGTATTCCGAGCGGCTCGACGCCTGGACCGTGCTCGGCGCGGCGCTGATCCTTTTCGGCAATCTCCTGAATTTGAAGCCAGCGTCGCCGGTTCCTGCCCCCGCGCAGTGAACCTCGCGCCGCCTCGCGCGACAAAACGAAGTGGCCGTGTGATTTGGATCACGTTGGAGGACCACTCCATCGTGCACATTCGGCCACATAGCAGCGGGTTGACGCAGCGGACTGCCGTTTTGGTGGCGCGAAGTCGGGCACTTCGTGTAGGTTCGTTGCCAATTTGTTGCTGCCTGCAATTCGATTCTGGGGATTTCAGAATGCGCTATCTCACCCTCCTCGCTTCGCTGATGTGCATGGCGCTGTCGATCAGTGCCGCCAAGGCTGACCGCCGTGTCGCCTTCGTCGTCGGCAACGGCTCCTACAAGAACGTCGCGCAATTGCCGAACCCGCCGATCGACGCCAAGGCGATGGCGGCCACGCTGCGCAATGTCGGCTTCGAGGTGATCGAAGGCTCCAATCTCAGCCGCGACCAGATGACGGAGAAGCTGCTCGATTTCGGCCGCAAGGCGCAGGGCTCCGATATCGCGCTGTTCTATTATGCCGGCCACGGCATCGCCGTCAGCGGCACCAACTATCTCCTGCCCGTCGATGCCGACATCAAGTCGGAGATGGACGTCAAGCTCGGGGCCGCGATCAACATCGACCTGACGCTCGAGCAGACCATGGGCGATGCCAAGGTCAAGCTGGTCTTCCTCGATGCCTGCCGCGACAATCCGTTCGCCGCCAAGATCAAGTCGAACTCGGCAACCCGCAGCGTCAACGTCCAGAGCGGTCTCGCCGAGATGAAGTCCGGCGAAGGCACGCTGATCGCGTTCGCGACCGGCCCCGGCCAGACTGCGCTCGACGGCCAGGAGGGCAACAACAGCCCGTTCACCCGCGCGCTGATCGACAACATCACCAAGCCCGGCGTCGAAATCCAGCAGGCGATGACGTCGGTGCGCGCCCAGGTCAATGAAGAGACCCGCAAGGGCCAGCTGCCCTGGGGCCACACCAACCTGACGGGCTCCGTCTATCTCAATCAGGCCCCGACCACCCAGGTCGCCAACGCGGCCCCGACCGCTTCCGGCGTCGTGCCGGCAGCGACCGGGAGCTCGGACGGTGTCGAGCTCGAATACTGGCGCTCTGTGAAGGAGTCCAACAAGCCGGAGGAGCTCAACGCCTATCTCTCCGCCTATCCGAATGGTCAGTTCAAGGCGCTGGCGCTGGCTCGCCTCGCGGCGATCAAGAGCGGCCCCTCGACCGCGACCCGCACGCTCAACGCCGGCGTCGATCCCGCAACCTTCACCGACGAGGCCACCCAGGTCACCGAGGACCAGATCGGCCTCGACAAGACCGGGCGCCGCGACGTGCAGCGCCGCCTCACCGGCCTCGGCTTCGACACCAAGCAGACCGGCGTGTTCAGCGACGAGACCCGCGTGGTGATCAAGCGCTGGCAGGCCGCGCGCGGCTATCCGTCGTCCGGCTACCTCAACAAGCATCAGCACAAGGCCCTGCTCTCGGAAGTCGTGGCTGCTCCGGCGACGGCCAGCGACGGCAGCCAGAAGGCCCCTCGCCGCGCCGCCAGCGCTCCTCCGAGCAGCGCGCCGGCGCCCGCTCCTCAACAACGCAGCAGCCCCGGCGATGCTGCCGGTGCGGCCTTCGTCGGCGGTGTCGTCGGCGGCATGATGGGCGGCATGTTCCGCCGCTGAGAGCGACGGCAACTTCAAAACAAAAGCCCGGCTCGCGCCGGGCTTTTTCGTTGGCACGACGGTGTTGCCGCGTGCTCCGTCATTGCGGGATTAGTGCGTGTTACTCCCTGCTTCTCGTGCCCCGGCTCTGCGCCGCAACGCTCATGCGTCGCGGCTTGTCCGGGACACGGACGGAGAGATTCTGGATTGCTTCGCGGAGCCTGTCATCGGGCCGCGCTTCGCGCGAACCCGGTAGCTCGCAATGACGAGGTTGGCTACTTCCCCGCTGCTTTCCGCAGCGCCTCGTTGATGCGGTCCTGCCAGCCGGGACCGCCCTCCTGGAAGAACTCCAGCACATCCTGGTCGATGCGGAGCGTGACCTGCTCCTTGATGCTGGGAACGGCGTTTTGTTTGGGTGGTGCTGCGGCGACCTTCGCCGTCACCTTCTTGAACGCCGCCTCGGCTTCCGTTCTGGCATCGCCAAGCGTGCGCGGTCGTCTCGGTTGATCCGCCATGTCCTAGATTCCCTCGAACAGAGCCGTTGAAAGATACCGCTCGGAGAAGGACGGTACGATCGCCAGGATCGTCCTTCCCGCAGCTTCGGGGCGCTTGCCGATTTGCAGCGCGGCCGCGATCGCCGCGCCCGAGGAGATGCCGCCCGGAATGCCCTCATGCCGCGCCAGCGCGCGCGAGGTCTCGATCGCTGTCGTCGAGTTGATCTTCACGATCTCGTCGATCACGGAGCGGTCGAGGATGTCAGGGACGAAACCGGCGCCGATGCCCTGGATCTTGTGCGGGGTATGCTGTCCCCCCGACAGCACCGGGCTCTCCTCCGGCTCAACCGCGATCACCCGTAACGACGGCTTGCGCGGCTTGAGCACCTGGCCGACGCCGGTGATCGTACCGCCGGTGCCGACGCCGGCCACGAAGAAATCGATCTTGCCGCCGGTGTCGTTCCAGATCTCCTCCGCGGTGGTGCGGCGGTGCACCTCGGGATTGGCTAGGTTCTTGAACTGCTGCGGCATCACCGAGTTCGGCGTCGTCTTCAACAGCTCCTCGGCGGCCGCTATCGCGCCCTTCATGCCCTGGGCTGCCGGCGTCAGGACCAGCTCGGCACCGAGAAAAGCCAGCATCTTGCGCCGCTCGATCGACATCGACTCCGGCATCACCAGCTTCAGCCGGTAGCCGCGCGAAGCCGCCACGAAGGCGAGCGCAATGCCGGTATTGCCGGAGGTCGGCTCGATCAGCACGGTGTCGGGCTTGACGATGCCCGCCTTCTCCATCGCGATGATCATGGCCGCTCCGATGCGGTCCTTCACGCTTGCGGCCGGATTGAAATATTCAAGTTTTGCCAAAATGGTCGCGTTCACGTCGTGCATGCCGGGCAGCCGGCGCAAGCGCACGATGGGCGTGTTGCCGAAGGCATCGACGATCGAGTCATAGATCCGGCCGCGGCCGGCTTGGTGCGCTGCACCCGTGTTGGACGATGCGTCCATGCTGAACTCCCTGTGGCGACGATTTGCGCGTTTGCCGCGGCTCCCGCGCAGTTACAGACAGCTTGTGACGGCACGCAAGCGACAATGCGGCACATGTTAAATACGCTGCATCGCAAAATCGCGTGAGCTGCAATTATCAGAAAACCAACGCATTTGTGTTGCGACCTCGTCAACTGATTCTGCTTATGTTAGACTTAGGTCTCAAAGCAGGGAGGTCACCACGATGTCAGCAGTTGCTGAAGTGTTGCCGACCGTCGCGACCAACCGCGATCCGCGTTGCAGCGAGTTGCCTACCTGTCCCGTCTGCGCCGACTCCATGGTCGCCGCCGAAGCTTCTGCCTATGTCTCGGACCATATGATCAGCTATCTCTGGACCTGCGACAATTGCGGCTACGGCTTCGTAACCAAGCACGCCGTGAAGCGGCGCTTCCTGTGCAACTGATCTAGCGCGGGGCGATGTCGCCCCTCGCCCAGTCCTCGCGCGTGCGCTGGTAGAACTCGTCGAACCTTCCCTGTGCGATCGCGTCCCTGATGCCCTGCATCAGGAACTGGTAGTAAGCGACATTGATTTCGGACAGCAGCATCGCCCCCAGCGTCTCGCCCGCCTTGACGAGATGGTGCAGATAGGCGCGCGCGTAGTTGCGCGCCGCGGGCCATGAGCTCTCCTCATCGAGCGGACGCGGATCGTCGGCGTGGCGCGCATTGCGCAAATTCACCTGACCGAAGCGCGTGAACGCGACGCCGTGCCGGCCATTGCGGGTCGGCATCACGCAATCGAACATGTCGACGCCGCGCTTCACCGCTTCGAGGATGTCGTCCGGCGTGCCGACGCCCATCAGATAGCGCGGCCGCTCTCTCGGCAGCAGCGGTGCGGTCTCATCGATCATCGCCAGCATCACCGCCTGCGGCTCGCCGACGGCAAGGCCGCCGATCGCATAGCCGTGGAAGCCGATCGCGACCAGGCCTCTGGCACTAGCATGACGAAGCTGCGGCACGTCGCCGCCCTGCACGATGCCGAACAGCATGTAGCCGTCCGGGGCGCTCGCAAAGGCGCGCTTGCTTCTCTCGGCCCAGCGCAGCGACAATTGCATCGCGCGCTCGATGTCGGCGCGCTCGGCGGGCAGCCGCACGCATTCGTCCATCTGCATGGCGATGTCGGAGCCGAGCAAACGCTGCACCTCGATCGAGCGCTCCGGCGACAACTCGACCTTGGCACCGTCGATATGCGAGCGGAAGGTCACGGCGTTCTCGCTGACCTTGCGCAGATCCGACAGCGACATCACCTGGAAGCCGCCGGAATCCGTCAGCATCGGCCCGTTCCAGCCGGTGAACCGCTGCAGGCCGCCGAGGGCCGCGATCCGCTCGGCGCTCGGACGCAGCATCAGGTGGTAGGTGTTGCCGAGCACGATGTCGGCGCCGGCATCGCGCACATCGCGCCAGTGCATACCCTTCATGGCACCGGCGGTGCCGACCGGCATGAAGGCCGGCGTCCGCACCACGCCGTGCGGCGTGGTCAGCCGCCCGGTGCGCGCGGCGCCATCGGTGGCGAGCAATTCAAAGTGATTGGGTACGTCATTGTCGGGATTCATGGCGGTGCTTATTGCGTGTCGGAGCAGGCCGATCAACCCGCCAGAACCCGCCAGGCCGCGGTCTGGCCGGTTTGTGCTTCAGACTGGGACACCAACCAGCGTGAGGATGGTGACTATCCCCCTTGCCAAACAAAACGATACAGTGTAGTTTTTTCTTTGGGGGCTGGACGAGATGCCGCGGCGAATTTGCCGGCGGCGGTAGATGCGTGATCGCCAGCCACCGACAATGCCGTATCCTTCGTGTTCGACCGACGCATCCGTCTCCTCGCGTGACCGGATCAGGCAGACAGGCGTCGGCCTGATCGAATTGCTGGTCCTGATGTGCAGCCTGGCGCTCGGCGCCTGCACCTCCCTGCCCCGCACGCCCTACACGGCCACGGAGGCCAGCACATCGCGCGTGCTGGATATCGACGGCCTCCGGCGCTACGCTGACGAACCCGTCACGAAATTCAGCTTCGAGAAGGACACCAGCACCGCGACGAAAACCTATCTGGCGCTCTCCGGCGGCGGCGCCGATGGCGCCTATGGCGTCGGCGTGCTCAACGGCTGGACCGCGGCCAGAACCCGTCCGACCTTCTCGGTCGTCTCGGGCGTCAGCACCGGCGGCCTGATCGCGCCCTTTGCGTTTCTCGGCTCGCAATACGACGACACGCTGAAGGAGGTCTACACCAGCGGCATCGCGGAGAGCCTCCTGAACGATCCCAGCATCATGCGCGTGCTGTTCGGATCAGGCCTGTTCGGCAACACAAGGCTGCGCGAGCTCGTCGCACGCTATGTCGGTCCGGAGATCATGGTGCAGGTCGCGCGCGAGCACGCGAAAGGCCGCAAGCTCTTGGTGGTGACGACCGATCTCGACACCCAGCGGACCGCGATCTGGGACATGGGCAAGATCGCTGCGGTCGGAACGCCCGAGGCCCTGAAGCTGTTTCGCGACGTGATGGCGGCCTCCGCCAGCATTCCCCTGGTGTTTCCGCCGATCATGATCGACGCCGAAGGCCAGGGCCGCAAGTTTCAGGAGATGCATGTCGACGGCGGCGTGACGGCCCCGGTGCTGACCTTGCCGGAAGCCCTGTTGTTCCAGAGCGGCCGCCTGCCCGGCAACGCGAAGATGGACATCTACATCCTCGTCAACAAGAAGATCGAACGCAACTTCGAGCTCGTCTCCAACGGCACCATCGACGTTGCCTCACGGAGCCTGTCGGCGATCACCCAATCGCAGACGCGCTCGATCATCTTCTCGACTTACGATTTCGCCAAGCGCAACCGACTGGGCTTCCATCTCTCCTACATCGCGCGCGATTACCCCGCCCCGCCCTCGGAAGGGTTCGATACCACCTATATGCGGGCGCTGTATCAGTACGGCTACGAGAAGGCTGCATCCGGCCAGGCCTGGACCTCGACGCTTCCGTAAGCGGGCGTGAAGGGAACGAGGCCGTATCGAGACCGTTGACGATACGGCCAATTCGGCCAGATTCGCGATGACGCCCCGGTGGCTGCGCGTTATAGAGCAAAGACGACGTCAGAAACGCGCAGGAATCATTGGGCATGGGATTGACTGCGACCAGGACAAGACCGGCAGCGCCACGGCGCGAGGTGCCGAAATCGCGCGGCGGCCGGCCGACGAAGTCAGCCGCGATCGAGCGCGATCAGCGGCTGATCGAGGTCGCCACCCGCCTGTTCCTGGATCGTGGTTTCGACGCCACCTCGCTCGACGCGGTCGCGGAAGCGGCGCGGGTCAGCAAGCCCACGGTCTATTCCCGCTACGGCGACAAGCGCGGGCTGTTTGCGGCCGTGCTGAGGCGCGAGATCGCGCGCTGGCTTGCGCCGCTCTCGGCGGCGGCGGAGACGCAGCTCTCCAGCGCCTCGAACATCTCGGTCGAGCAGCGGCTGGTCGAGATCGGACGCGAGATGCTGACGTTCACCTGCGGTCCCGACGCCGTCGCCTTCAGCCGCATGATGACGTCGCAGGCCATCAACTTCCCCGACGTCGCCAAGCTCGGCAAGGAGGAAGGCTGGCTCAAGGCCGTCGCCACCACCGCACGCTTCTTCGACCACCTGGTGGCACAAGGCGCGCTCGATGTCGAAGACACCACCATTGCAGCCGAGGTGTTCCTCGACGTCGTCGTCGGTCACACCCACCGCATGGCGACGTTCGGAACGGCGCTGGAGCTGAAGGCCGCAGAAAAGCGCATGCGTGCGGCGATCAAGTTGTTCCTGGCCGGCGCGCTGGGGCCAGCCGACCGCGTCCAGGACGCCCCCAAAGTCACGCCGCGGCGCCGCTCCTCCCGCTGACAATTCCGTGAGCGCGCGGACTTTCCCCAGAGCGGACGGCGTGGCCGCATTGACCAAAATAAAACGATACGGTATGGTTTAGTTATAAGTCGGTACGGGCCGCTTTTTCACCAGCCCCAAAGAGGTCCGGACCGCTTCGATCGTCACGGCGGGTCCAGCCCGCCGCGGCGCTCCGCGGCCGGCCGATGCCCAAGGCCGGCCGCGAATTCTTTACGATCATCCGGCACACTCGCTGGCCGAGGGTTTCGAGCATGACGACAGCCAAACGATGGACCTCGCAACTGCTTGCGTTCGCCTTGCCCGCGCTGCTCATCGCCGCGCCGGCACAGGCAATCGTGACCACGGGCACACCGACCGCGCTTCACAGCGACACAGATGGTGATGCTGAGGCGGATCGCCAGGCGGTCAGCCGCGAGATCGAACGATTCCGCTCATCGTCGATCACGATCAGCCAGGCCATGGCGATTGCGGAGGCCCGCCATGCCGGCGCCAGGACGGCGGATGTGAGCTTCGACGGCGGCTCGGGCGTGCCGGTCTACCGGGTCAAGACCCTGCACAACGACCGGATCTGGCGCCACACCATCAATGCCGCGACGGGGGAGCTCGTCGGCGGCGAAGCCGCCCTCCCCCTCACTGAGCTCGACCATGAGGACCGCAGCAACCTCGCAGCGCTCGGTGCGATCAGGCACCGCCTCGCCGATGCCGTACGCGTCGCCGAGCGCGCAGCCTCGGGCAAGGCCATCAGCGGCGGACTGGTCCGCGAACGCGGCCGGCTCAATTTTGCGATCGTCGTGATCAGCGGCGACGACCTCAAGGAGGTCATTCTGGAGCCGCCGGGCGCCAGGACGAAATAGCGACTGCCAAATAGCGGTGGCCCGCTGCCCGGCGCCAACCGGGGCGAAAAGCCATTGACGGCCGCAAGACTCTCCCGCATAAGTCGCCGCCATGTTCACGACCACCAAACGCACGACCAAAACCACCACGGCCCCAGGGGCCCGGGGAGGCGTGCGCGCGTAGGTCGTCGACTTAAACGCATCAGCTTGACCGAAGCCCCGCCCTCGATGGTCCGGGGCTTTTTTGTTGTCTGAATCTCAACCGCATGATCCGGAAAAGTGGAATCCGGTTTTCCGACAAGATCATGCTCAACTGAAATGGAATGGAGGACAAAGTGAGTAACGATCCCGTCGTCGCGATTGTCGGCGTCACCGGTGCGGTGGGCGCCGAATTCATCGCCACCATGGACAAGCGCGGCTTTCGCGTCGGCAAGCTGAAGGCCCTGGCCAGCGCCAGATCCGCCGGCAAGACGGTGTCGTTCCGGGGCCAGAACGTCGTGATCGAGGAATTGACCGAGCGCGCCTTCGAGGGCGTCGACATCGCCCTGTTCTCCGCCGGCGGCAGCATCTCCAGGAAGTATGCGCCGATCGCAGTCAAGGCCGGCGCCGTCGTGGTCGACAACTCCTCCGCCTTCCGCATGGACCCCAACGTGCCGCTGGTGATCCCCGAGATCAACGCGAACAGGATCCGCGACCACAAGGGCATCATCGCCAATCCGAACTGCGCCGCCATCACCGCGCTGGTGCCGCTCTGGCCGATCCACCGGAAGAACCGCATCAAGCGTGTGATCATCTCGACCTATCAGGCGGCCTCCGGCGCCGGCGCCGCCGCGATGGAGGAGCTCGTCGAATCCACCCGCGCCAATCTCAACGGGCAGGTCTATATGCCCAAGGTGATGCCGCACCCCTACGCCTTCAACCTCTTCAACCACAACACGGCCATCGACCCTGACACCGGCTACAACGACGAGGAGACCAAGGTCATCAAGGAGACCCGCAAGATCTTCGAGGACGACACCATCGCTGTCGGCGTTACCTGCGTGCGCGTGCCGGTGCTGCGCGCCCATTGCGAGGCCATCACCTTCGAATGCGAGAAGCCGATCACCGAGGACCAGGTCCGCGCCATCATGGCCCAGGCGCCCGGCGTGAAGGTGATCGACGACCGCGCCAGGAACTACTTCCCGATGCCGATCGACGCCTCGGGCCAGGACGACGTCCTGGTCGGCCGCATCCGCAAGGATCTCAGCGACGCTAGCGGCCACTCGATCTCGATGTTCGTGGCGGCCGACCAGCTGCTCAAGGGCGCGGCACTGAACGCGGTGCAGATCGCCGAGCTGTTGCCGCAGCGGGTGATGGCGTAGCACGCGGGACGAACTCTCGACCCGTTATCCTGAGGTGCGAGTTCAGCGGTGCAAAGCACCGCTGAGCGAGCCTCGAAGGATGCACGGCCGAGGTGTCGCAGCGGGGCCGTCGCCCTTCGAGGCTCGCCGAAGAGGCGAGCGCCTCAGGGTGACGGTGATAGAGTCGAGCGTGCTTCTAGCGCGTCCGAAACAGCAGGCACGCGTCGCCATACGAATAGAACCGATACCCGCTCGCGATGGCGTGCGCATAGGCCTGCTTCATCGTCTCCAGCCCCGAAAACGCCGACACCAGCATGAACAGCGTCGACTTCGGCAAATGGAAATTGGTCAGCAGGAGATCGACGGCGCGGAAGCGATAGCCGGGGGTGATGAAGATCGCCGTCTCCGCCGCGAACGGCCGGATCGTGCCGTCCTCGCCGGCTGCACTCTCGAGCAGCCGAAGCGACGTGGTGCCGACGGCGACGATACGGCCGCCGTTCTTTCGCGCCGTGTTAAGCCGCTCCGCCGTCTCGGCCGAGATCGTGCCCCACTCGGCATGCATCTTGTGGCCTTCGGTGTCGTCGACCTTGACCGGCAGGAACGTCCCTGCCCCGACATGCAGCGTGACGCGGTTGAGGCCGACATCGCGCGCGCGCAGCGCTTGCTCCAGCGCCGGCGTGAAATGCAGGCCTGCGGTGGGAGCCGCGACCGCACCTTCGTTCGCCGCGAACATGGTCTGGTAATCCGCAAAATCCTGATCGTCGGGCGTCCGCTTGGAGGCGATGTAAGGCGGCAGCGGCGGGCTGCCGAGATCGGCGATGGCCTGGTCGAGCGCCGGGCCGTAGAACGAGAACGACAACGTCACCTCGCCCTCGCTGCCCTTGGCCTCGACCTCGGCGTCGAGATGGCCGAGCAGGCAGACCCTGCCCTCGTTGCCGAAGCGGATGCGGTCGCCGGCAACGAGCTTCTTGGCCGGCTTCACCAGCGCCTGCCAGCGCGAGCCGTCGAGCCGCTTGATCAGGGTCGCCTCGATCTTCGGCTCGGTCTCGCGGCCGATGCGGCGGCCCTTGAGCTGCGCCGCGATCACCCTGGTGTCGTTGACGACGAGCTGGTCGCCGGGCTTCAGCCATTGCGGCAGGTCGGAAACGGCCTGGTCGCGCAGCGCGCCGTTTTCGACGACCAGCATCTTGGCGGAGTCGCGCGGGCTCGCCGGGCGCAAGGCGATGCGCTCGGGCGGCAGATCGAAGTCGAAGAGGTCGGTGCGCATACCCAGAACTTGTCATCGCCCGCGCAGGCGGGCGATCCAGTACTCACGATCTTTGTTGTAACCACCGCTGGTGATTACTGGATGCCCCGCCTGCGCGGGGCATGACACCGGCAAAGCCGCTTATTCCTGGTCAGCAGCCATCCGCGCCTTGACGATCTTGTCCGGATTCATCACGGGCTCGCCGCGCTTGATCTTGTCGACGTTCTCCATGCCCTCGGTGACCTTGCCCCAGACCGTGTACTGGTTGTCGAGGAAGCGGGCGTCGTCGAAGCAGATGAAGAACTGGCTGTCGCCGGAATCGGGATTGGCGGCGCGGGCCATCGAAGCGGTGCCGCGCACATGCGGCTCCTTGTTGAACTCGGCCTTCAGCTTCTTGCCGGAGCCGCCGGTGCCGGTGCCGTGCGGGCAGCCGGTCTGCGCCATGAAGCCCTCGATCACGCGGTGGAATACAATGCCGTCATAGAAGCCCTCGCGCACCAGCTCCTTGATGCGCGCGACGTGGTTCGGCGCGAGGTCGGGCCGCATCTCGATGGTGACGGGGCCCTGCGTGGTCTCGAGGATCAGGGTGTTTTCGGTGACGCTCATGCTCGTCTCTCTTGCGTTGGGGGTGAAGTCTTCCGGCTGCGGAACTGGATTGCGAATGGACGTCCCGCGGCGGCGCCGGCCATTGCCTCGGTAAATGGCACCGGCGTGCAGCGTTGCAACGCCTCCATCACCGCGATTCGGTATTGCAGCCGGTCATTGTCGGAGGCCTCCGCGGACTCATAGGTAATCCTTGGATGGCCCAGAATGTTTCCGGCCCGGTTAAAGCTCACGACGACGGTGATGTCGAGGGGGCGCGCCTTGGCCGGCGACGGCGGTCTCCAGCAGGTACGCAAGTGCCGGAAGATGTCTTGGATGGTGTTGACCTGTGCGTCCTCGGCCTTCGCGCCTGAGACACCGAGCAGCAGCACCGCGACAGCGAGCAGAAGCCTGATGCCGCAGCGCGCCATCGCGTTTTCCTACTTGATGTCGGATGCGACCTGCACCTTCACCATCTTGTCGGGATCGGTGACGGAGCCGCCGGCCGAGCCGGGGGACGCCTTCTTCAGCTTGTCGACGACGTCCATGCCCTGCACGACCTCACCGATCACGGTGTACTGGCCATCGAGGCTGCCGCCGTCGGCGAACATGATGAAGAACTGCGAGTTGGCGCTGTCGACGCTGTCGCCGCGCCGGGCCATGCCGACGATGCCACGGGCAAAATGCACCTTGGAGAATTCCTGCTTCAGGTTCGGATATTTCGATCCGCCGGTGCCGTTGCCGTTCTGGCCGTCGCCCGTCTGCGCCATGAAGCCGTCCATCACGCGGTGGAACGGCACGTTGTTGTAAAAGCCCTCGCGGGCGAGCTGCTTGATGCGCTCGGCGTGCTGCGGCGCGATATCGGTCCTGAGCTTGATGACGATGCGGCCCTTGGTGCTATCGATGACGACGGCGTTGGCCTTGTCGAGGTTTGCAGGCAATTGCTGCGCCACCGCCGGCACCGCGAACACAAGCGCGGCAAGAACTGCGAGAATTCGGATCATGACAACTCCGGTCAGGATGAGAAAGGAAGCGGGCCGTTATCCGGCGAATTTGGCCTTGAGTTGTGCCGCGACCTGCGGCGGGACAAAGGCCGAGACATCCCCGCCCATGCCGGCGATCTGGCGCACCAAAGTGGCGGTGATCGGGCGGACCATGGGAGAGGCCGGCAGGAAGACTGTATGCACCTCGGGCGCCATGGCCTCGTTCATGCCGGCGAGCTGCATCTCGTAATCGAGGTCGGTGCCGTCGCGCAGGCCCCGGATCATGATGGTCGCGCCGTGCTTGCGCGCCGCGGTCACCGACAGATCGTCAAACGTCGTCGCCTCGAGCACGCAGCCGGCCTGGGCCGCGATCGGACCGCAGACGTCATCGAGCATCTTCAGCCGCTCCTCGGTCGAGAACAGCGGCTTCTTGCCGGGGTGCACCCCGATCGCGACCACGAGCCTGTCGCACAACGAAACGCTGTGCCGGACCACGTCCAGATGGCCGTTGGTGATGGGGTCGAAGGAACCTGGGTAGAAGGCAATGCGCGGCATGGCCCCGTCCTACCGCGCCCGGCCCGGGCCGGCAAGCCGGGCAGGTTCCTTGCCCGTTTCCGGACCCTTCGCCCGGAAAATGCCTCACCGGACGTCGGCAACGGCCGTTTTGTTTCGTCCTTGGGGCAGCCACGAAACAAAACGGAGCGCGAACGAAACCATTTCCAGCATCCGCGAAGACGTCCGGAAACTGGCCATGGTTACTAATCCGGCCAACGAATGACGGGCCGCACACTGGGCGTTGAGCGGCCGCATCACAGGGGACTGTCAATGATCAAGACCATTTCAGCGATCGCACTCGCTGCGTGTGTTGCCGCAGCCCTCACCCTCCTGCCCGGCTTTGCCCCGACCGTCGAAGCCAGCGTGCCGCAGCCGCTGGCCAAGAGCGACCGGCTCGACATCCGCAGCATCGGAAAGGACTGCTCAGAGCAGGCCTGGCCGAATTTCGAGGTGTCCTGCCTGCGCCGCGCCGGCAGCAAGGCCAGTGTGCGCGAGGCTCGCCTCGTGACCGCTGACCGCACGCCATAGTCGGGGTCTGACGAATTCGTGTCAGCAAAGCGGTTCGCAGCCCGGATCGAGTGCAGCGCAATTCGGGCTACGGGGCTGACGCTACTCCCCGTTCGCCCCATTCCCGTTCTCCGCCTCTTCGGTGATGTGCTCGACCGAGACGACATGCTCGTCCTCGGCCGTATCGAACACGATCACGCCTTGCGTCGAGCGGCCGGCGATGCGGATGCCTTCGACCGGGCAGCGGATCAGCTGGCCCTTGTCGGTGACCAGCATGATCTGGTCGGCCTCCTCCACGGGGAAGGATGCCACGAGGTTGCCGTTGCGGTTGTTGACGCTCATCGCGACGATGCCTTTGCCGCCGCGGCCAGTGGTGCGGTACTCGTAGGACGAGGTCCGCTTGCCGTAGCCGTTGACGGAGACCGTCAGCACGACCTGCTCCTGCGCCGACATCTCGACATACCGCTCCTGCGGCAGCTGGAAGCTGCCTGAGGCCTCCTCGGCCTCGGCGTCCGCCGGCGCCTCTTCCGTGGCGGCCTCGCCCGCAACCGCGCGGCGCATCTTCAAGTAAGCCGAACGCTCGTCCGAGGTGGTCTCGACATGGCGCAGGATCGCCAGCGAAATCACCTTGTCGCCTTCGGCAAGCGCAATGCCGCGCACACCCATCGAGGTGCGTCCGGTGAACACGCGCACGTCGGTGACAGGGAAGCGGATGCACTGGCCGCCGGCAGCGGTCAGCAGCACGTCGTCGCGCTCGGTGCAGATCTGCACGTCGACGATCGCCTCGTTGTCGTCGAGCTTCATCGCGATGATGCCGGAGCGGCGGACGTCGACGAAGTCGGACAGCTTGTTGCGGCGGACGTTGCCGCCCGTGGTGGCGAACATCACGTCGAGATTGCCCCAGGTCGATTCGTCCTCCGGCAGCGGCATGATGGTGGTGATGCGCTCGCCCTGCTCCAGCGGCAGGATGTTGATCATGGCCTTGCCGCGTGCGTTCGGCGCGGCCATCGGCAGCCGCCAGACCTTCTCCTTGTAGACCTGGCCGCGCGAGGAGAAGAACAGCACCGGCGTGTGCGTGGAGGCCACGAACAGGCGGCTGACGAAATCCTCGTCGCGGGTCTGCATTCCGGAACGGCCCTTGCCGCCGCGGCGCTGCGCCCTGTAGGCCGACAGCGGCACGCGCTTGACATAGCCGGCGTGAGAGACGGTGACGACCATGTCCTCGCGCTGGATCAGGTCCTCGTCCTCGACCTCGCCCTCCTGCTCCATGATCACGGTGCGGCGCGGAGTGGCGAACTCGGCCTTCACCTCGGCGAGCTCGGTCTTGATGATGTCGAGAATCCGGGCACGCGAGTGCAGGATCTCGAGATACTCGCCGATCTCGCCAGCGAGCTTGGAGAGCTCATCGCCGATCTCGTCGCGGCCAAGCGCGGTGAGGCGCGCCAGTCGCAATTCGAGGATGGCCTTCGCCTGATCCAGTGACAGCCGAATGGTCCCGTCCTCGTTGATACGATGGCGGGGATCGTCGATCAGCGTGATGATGTCCTCGACATCCCGTGCGGGCCAGTCGCGCGTCATCAGGGTGTCGCGCGCAGCCGCCGGTGTCGGCGAGGTCCGGATTACCTTGATGATCTCGTCGATATTGGCGACCGCAATCGCGAGGCCAACCTGCTCATGCGCGCGCTCGCGCGCCTTGCGCAGCTTGTATTTGGTGCGGCGGGTGACGACCTGCTCGCGGAAGCCGACGAAGATCGTCAGCATGTCCTTCAGGTTCATCGTCTGCGGACGGCCGCTGTCGAGCGCGACGGCGTTGACGCCGAACGAGGTCTGCAGCGGTGTGAACTTGTAAAGCTGGTTCAGCACGACATCAGGCACCGCGTCGCGCTTGAGCTCGATCACGACCCGGTAGCCGTCCCGGTCGGACTCGTCGCGCAGATCGGAGATGCCCTCGATCTTCTTCTCCTTGTAGAGCTCGGCGATGCGCTCGACCATCGTCGCCTTGTTCACCTGATACGGAAGCTCGGTGATGACGATCGCCTCACGCTCCTTCCGGATCGTCTCGAACGTGACCTTGCCCCGCATCACGATGGAGCCGCGGCCGAGATGGTACGCGCTGCGGATGCCCTGGCGTCCGAGAATGATGCCGCCGGTCGGGAAATCCGGGCCCGGAATGATGCTGATGAGCTCGTCGATCGTCAGCGACGGATTGTCGACCAGCGCCAGGCAAGCGTCGATGACTTCGCCGAGATTGTGCGGCGGGATGTTGGTGGCCATTCCGACCGCGATGCCACCGGCGCCGTTGACCAGCAGGTTCGGGAACCGCGCCGGCAGAACCACCGGCTCTTTGGTCGAGCCGTCGTAGTTGTCCTGGAAGTCGACCGTCTCATTGTCGATGTCGTCGAGCAGCTTGAGCGCGATCTTGGTCAGGCGGGACTCGGTGTAACGCATCGCCGCTGGCGGATCGCCGTCGACCGAGCCGAAATTGCCCTGCCCGTCCACCAGCAGTTCGCGCATCGAGAACGGCTGCGCCATGCGCACCAGCGCGTCATAGATCGCCTGGTCGCCGTGCGGATGGTATTGGCCCATGACGTCGCCGACGATACCGGCCGACTTCTTGTGCTTCTTGTCGGGCGTGTAGCCTTCCTCGTTCATCGAGAACAGGATGCGGCGATGCACCGGCTTCAACCCGTCGCGCGCATCGGGCAGCGCACGCGACACGATCACGCTCATGGCGTAATCGAGATAGGACTTCTTCATCTCCTCGTAGATCGAGACGGGGCGAATATCCGAGGGTTGCGCCGGCTGGTCGCCGGGCTTGTTGTCGTCGTCAGCCAAGGGGAAATCCGGTGAGGTTTTATCTGGGAATCATATAGCGCATCCGGGGTCGGATAACCACCCTTGCAGCCCCCTCGGAAAGCGCTTTTTCCGCTTATTTTTCCAATAACTTAAGGCTCTGGAGCAGCGCCCTGGACGGCCCCGGAATCGGCCCTCCGGAACCGCCGGCAACGCCGGCCTGATCACGCGGGAGGCGGCCCTGTCAGCCGGCTTCGCGTGGCGCAGCACGGACCTCACCCTAAACGTGAAGCGGGCCCGGAAAATCCGAGCCCGCCCCGCCAATTAGTAAGGTTTGCTGACCCGACACGGGAAGCGCCACCGAAGCCCTGCCGGCGCGCCCTCCGGTCCCGCCCGCTCAGAACGGGATATCATCGTCCATGTCGCCGTTGCGGCCGCCGCCCGCGGCGACCGGACGGCGCGGTGCGCTGCTGACCGGACCGGAGGAGCCGAAATCGCTGCCCGGCTCGTCGCCGAAGCTGCCGCCTCCCCCGCCGCCGCGGCCGTCAAGCATCGTCAGCGTCGAGTTGAAGCCCTGGAGCACGACCTCGGTCGAGTACTTTTCGACGCCGCTCTGGTCGGTATATTTGCGGGTCTGAAGCGCGCCCTCGATGTAAACCTTCGCGCCCTTCTTCAGGTACTGCTCGGCGATCTTGCAGAGCCCTTCACTGAAGATCACGACGCGATGCCACTCGGTCTTTTCCTTGCGCTCGCCGGTGTTCTTGTCGCGCCAGGTCTCCGAGGTGGCGATGCTCAAATTCGCGATCGGCCGCCCGTCCTGGGTGCGGCGGATTTCAGGATCCTTGCCGAGATTTCCAACCAGAATGACCTTGTTGACGCTTCCCGCCATCGCCGCTCTCCACTCCGAATGCCACTGAATTTCAAAAGGGCGAACCCGCTGCCCGCGTTCCTCTGCGCCCTGTCGAGGCGACCCTATACGCTTGCAGGCACCAATCAGCCCGCCACCCCCAAGGTTATCCCCACATATAGCATCGCCCTCGGCTCTGTTCCAGATTTGTTCTTCGCGGCAACGCGCCAAAACATTCGGCCATGCGCCGGTGGAAAAAGCAGTCCTCCGATGGAACCTTTTCGGGTTCCCGCGAACGATGAAAACCGCTTAACATTCATCAAGTTGGAACCACTTCTGTCGGTCGCCGAGTGTGGCATTTCGGAGACGGACTCTGCCCTTTCCTTAGGCTACGGTTGCCTTGGAATTAGTTCATATGGGCGTCGCGCCTGATCAGCCGCTTCGGGGACTTCGAGACGGACGAAACTGGGGAGACTGCAATGAATAAGATTCTGTTTAGTGCAATCAGTGCAATGGCGTTGGGGCTGTCGGTTCCTGCAAGTGCGGCGGATCTCGCGGCGCGTCCCTATACCAAGGCTCCGGCGCCGATGGTCGCCGCCATCTACGACTGGAGCGGCTTCTACATCGGCATCAACGGCGGCGGCGGCACGAGCCACAAGTGCTGGGACTTCGATGCTGGCGGCGGCGTGCTGGTCGGTGAAGGCTGCCATAACGCGACAGGCGGCACGGTCGGCGGCCAGGTCGGCTATCGCTGGCAGTCGGCGAACTGGGTGTTCGGCTTAGAGGGCCAGGGCAACTGGGCCGACTTTTCCGGCGACAACATCAGCCCGCTGACCGGCCTGCGCGATCGCTCCAAGATCAACGCTTTCGGTTTGCTCACCGGTCAGGTCGGATACGCATGGAATAACGTGCTGCTCTACGTGAAGGGCGGCGGCGCCGTGGTCGGCGATCGCTATCGGAGTTACGACGTCGTCACCGGTCTCGAATTCGATCGGGCCAACGAGACCCGTTGGGGTGCCACGGTCGGTGCAGGCATCGAATTCGGGTTCGCGCCGAACTGGTCGGTCGGCTTCGAGTACGATCACATCTTCCTCGGCAACCGCACGATCAACTTCACCGGATCCGGCAATTTCGGCCCTGCCCCGCTCGGTGTTGTCACGCGTTCCGAGCGCATCAGCCAGGACGTCGATATCGGCCTCATCCGCGTGAACTATCGCTGGGGTGGTCCGGTGATCGCGAGATACTGATATCTCGCTGATATCATTTGGAAATCAAAGGCCGGCTTCGCGCCGGCCTTTCTTGTTCGGGCGCAAATTCGTCTGAGAACTATAAGTCAGTAACCATCACCTTTTGGAGTTGTTGTGGCTTTTCGGAGACACAACTTGCGGCTTTGGTGGTGTAAATGCAGCGTCAGTTGGGCCGTTGAGTCCGCTGCCCTTCCGTCACGGAAGGCAACAACAGAAACTGGGACTGGGATTAAGTTGAAGATGAAAAAGGTTTTGTTGGCTTCGGCCTGTTTGTTCGCTCTCGCTGCTCCGGCTTCGGCCGCTGACCTCGCGGCCCGCCCGTACACCAAGGCTCCGGTCGCTCCGGTCGCTGCTGTCTACAACTGGACCGGCTTCTATCTCGGTATCGTCGGCGGCGGCGCTTGGGAAAACGGTTCGGGTGACCCGAAGATGAAGGGTGGCTTCGTCGGTGGCACCGCCGGCTACAACTGGCAGACCGGCAACGTCGTGTTCGGCATCGAGGCCGATGGCGCCTGGGCCGACGTCAGCGCGACAGCCGCGGGTGTCGTTTTCGTCCCCGGCGTCGGTGGCATCCCCGCCTCGCTGACCTCCAAGACCGACGCGATGGGCACCGTGCGCGGCCGCATCGGCTGGGCCGTCAACAACGTGCTGTTCTACGGCACCGGTGGTTACGCCTGGATCGACAACAAGCTCACCGCCACCTTGGGCGCCGCCTCGGTCTCCGACAGCAAGTGGCACTCGGGCTGGACCGTTGGTGCGGGCATCGAGGCGTTCTTCGCTCCGCAGTGGTCGGTCAAGGGCGAGTACCTCTATCGCAGCCTCGGCGGCGAGACCTACTTCTCGGGCGCCATTCCCACCGGCACGCTCAACCTCCACACCGTGCAGGTCGGCGTGAACTATCACTTCGGCGGCCCGATCGTCGCCAAGTACTGATCCTACCAGTACTGATCGCTACCGACGTCACATCGTCACGAAAGGCCGGCTTCGCGCCGGCCTTTTTGTTTGGGCGGCACGTTCCAGAGCAGTTCCGCGCGGCCGCTGCTGCCAGGTGCCGCCAGCGCGCCAACATTCCGTTGACGATTCGCAACTCCCTCTGGAAATCCGTCTCCGTTCTTCCTACGTTCGCTGCCATACCCAGTGGCGCCGATCCCGGTTCCGGGCGACGCGCGCCTTTTTTGTTGGCGCGATCGCGCACCTTTGGGCTTCCTTGAGGGCAACTCGGATGGATGAAGTGATCAGGGCGAAGCGCCAACAACAGAACGCGGGCTCGAGCCTGCGCGCAATTACGATCCGCGGCGCGCGCGAGCACAACCTCAAGAACATCGACGTCGAGATTCCCCGCGACAAGCTGGTGGTGTTCACCGGCCTCTCCGGCTCCGGCAAATCATCGCTTGCCTTCGACACCATCTATGCCGAGGGCCAGCGCCGCTACGTCGAATCGCTGTCGGCCTATGCCCGCCAGTTCCTGGAGATGATGCAGAAGCCTGACGTCGACCAGATCGATGGCCTCTCGCCGGCGATCTCGATCGAGCAGAAGACGACGTCGAAGAACCCGCGTTCCACCGTCGGCACCGTCACCGAGATCTACGACTACATGCGCCTCTTGTGGGCACGCGTCGGCGTTCCCTATTCGCCGGCCACGGGCCTGCCGATCGAGAGCCAGACCGTCTCGCAGATGGTCGACCGCGTGCTGGCGCTGCCCGAAGGCACCCGCCTCTATCTGCTGGCGCCGGTCGTGCGCGGCCGCAAGGGCGAGTACAAGAAGGAGCTCGCCGAATGGCTGAAGAAGGGCTTTCAGCGCGTCAAGATCGACGGCACCTTCTATGAGCTGGCGGAAGCACCGACCCTGGACAAGAAATTCCCGCACGACATCGACGTCGTCGTCGACCGCATCGTGGTGCGCGCCGACATCGGCCAGCGCCTCGCCGAGAGCTTTGAGACCGCGCTGAAGCTCGCCGAGGGCCTTGCCGTCGTCGAGTTCGCCGACGCTCCGGCGGCCGCGCCCGTCGAGGAAAAGAAGAAGACCGCCAAGATCCACGACAAGAGCGGGCCCGAGCGCATCCTGTTCTCGGAAAAGTTCGCCTGCCCGGTCTCCGGCTTCACCATCCCCGAGATCGAGCCGCGCCTGTTCTCGTTCAACAATCCCTATGGCGCCTGCCCGGCCTGCGGCGGCCTCGGCGTCGAGCAGCATGTCGACGAGGATCTCGTCATCCCCGAGAAGGATCTGACGCTGCGCAAAGGCGCGATCGCGCCTTGGGCCAAATCGTCGTCGCCCTATTACGTGCAGACGCTGACCGCGCTCGGCAAGCACTACAAGTTCACGCTCGACACCAAATGGAAGGATCTGCCGAAGAAGACGAGAGACGCGATTCTCTACGGCTCCGGTGACGATGAAATCAAGTTCTCCTACGAGGACGGCGTGCGCTCCTACGACACCAAGAAGCCGTTCGAGGGCGTCATCACCAACATCAACCGCCGCTATCGCGAGACCGAGAGCGAGTGGGCCCGCGAGGAGCTGGCGAAGTATTTCCACGACGTGCCCTGCGAGGCGTGCAGCGGCTTTCGGCTCAAGCCCGAGGCGCTCTGCGTCAAGGTCGGCGGCAAGCATATCGGCGAGATCTCGGAGCTGTCGGTCAAGAAGGCCGGCGCGTGGTTCGAGACCGTGCCCGATGCGCTGAACAAACAGCAGAACGAGATCGCCGGCCGCATCCTGAAAGAGATCCGCGAGCGCCTCACCTTCCTGCTCGACGTCGGCCTCAACTATCTCACGCTGTCCCGCTCCTCCGGCACGCTGTCCGGCGGCGAGAGCCAGCGCATCCGCCTGGCTTCGCAGATCGGCTCGGGCCTGACGGGCGTGCTTTACGTGCTGGACGAGCCCTCGATCGGCCTGCACCAGCGCGACAATGCCCGCCTGCTCGACACGCTGAAGCGGCTGCGCGACCTCGGCAACACCGTGGTCGTGGTCGAGCATGACGAGGACGCCATTCGCCTTGCGGATTACGTGCTCGACATCGGCCCCGGGGCCGGCATGCATGGCGGCAACATCGTCGCCGAAGGCACGCCCGCCGAGATCATGCGCAACCCGAAATCGCTGACCGGCAAGTACCTGACCGGCGAGCTCGAGGTCGAGGTGCCGGAGCGGCGCCCGCCGAACCATCGCCGCACCATCAAGGTGGTCAATGCCCGGGGCAATAATCTCAAGAACGTCACCGCGGAAATTCCGCTCGGCCTGTTCACCTGCGTCACCGGCGTCTCCGGCGGCGGCAAGTCGACGCTTCTGATCGACACGCTCTACCGCGCCATCGCCCGCAAGCTGAACAACGCCAGCGAGGGCGCCGCGCCGCACGACCGTATCGAGGGCCTCGAGCACATCGACAAGATCATCGACATCGACCAGTCGCCGATCGGCCGCACCCCGCGCTCGAATCCTGCGACCTACACCGGCGCCTTCACGCCGATCCGCGAATGGTTCGCCGGCCTGCCCGAAGCCAAGGCGCGCGGCTACGAGCCGGGCCGCTTCTCCTTCAACGTCAAGGGCGGCCGCTGCGAGGCTTGCCAGGGCGACGGCGTCATCAAGATCGAGATGCACTTTTTGCCCGACGTCTACGTCACCTGCGACGTCTGCAAGGGCAAGCGCTACAACCGCGAGACGCTGGAGGTCCTGTTCAAGGGCAAGAGCATCGCCGACGTGCTCGACATGACCGTCGAGGAAGCCGCCGAGTTCTTCAAGGCGGTGCCGCGCGTGCGCGAGACGTTCCAGACCCTGCACCGCGTCGGCCTCGACTACATCCATGTCGGCCAGCAGGCGACGACGCTGTCCGGCGGTGAGGCGCAGCGCGTCAAGCTCGCAAAAGAGCTGTCAAAGCGCGCCACCGGCCGCACACTCTACATCCTGGACGAGCCCACCACCGGCCTGCACTTCCACGACGTCAAGAAGCTGCTGGAGGTGCTGCACGAGCTGGTCGCGCAGGGCAACACGGTCGTCGTGATCGAGCACAATCTCGAAGTCATCAAGACCGCCGACTGGGTCATCGACCTCGGCCCCGAAGGCGGCGACGGCGGCGGCGAGATCGTCGCCTGGGGCCCGCCGGAGGATATTGCGAAGGCGCCAAGGAGCTACACGGGAAAGTTTTTGGAGCCGGTGCTGAAGAAGGCACGGAAGCCGAAGCGGCGGAGCACGAGCGAGGCGGCGGAGTAACTCCGCTGCCTTCAGCAGCCGGAATCAAGGCGAGGTGGAGGGATCTCCATGCCAAGCCGGACCTATACGCTATTTCGGAGCGCCATCCTCGCCGAACAACAGGTGACTTGCGTCTACGAGGGCCGCTACCGCGAGCTCTGCCCGCACATTATCGGCACCAGCAAGAGCGGCGAGGAAGCTGTGCTGGCCTGGCAATTTGCCGGCGAGAGCAGCGGTCCGCTGCCGCAATGGCGGTGCCTGAAGCTGGCCAATGTCAGCGGTGCCCGGGCGCGGGATGGCCGCTGGCATGAGGGCCGCTCGCATCGGACAACTCAGTCCTGCGTCAGCGACATCGATCTCGACATCAATGTTCACGTCCGTGGGTTGCGGTCCCGCTAGCTGCCGACGAATTCAATCACCGCCTCGCCCCGCGCGACGGCTTCGGCAATTTGCGGCATGGCGCTCAGAAACCGGCGAATCAGCGCGCGATTGTCGATGTTGCCCACGCGCACCCATAGCACGATCGGTCCCTGACTCTTCGCAACGCGGAGAAGCGAAAAGTCGCGATCCTTGGTGACGAGAACGGCCGATCGAGAAATGGCTTCGTTCCAAATCACCCCGTCGATCGCGTTTGCCATCCCGAACTCGGCCACATGAGCCGCGTCGTATCCAGCGCGACGCATGGCTTCGGCGAGTGCCGGAGGAAGCTGAGCATCGATCAAGTATGGCAAGCTATTTGGCCGCTATGATCGGGTGGTCGACTTGACGGGCGGCATAAGCAAGCACCGCGTCGATGTCGGCCTCTTCCAAATATGGATAATCTTCGAGAATGCTCTCGCGCGACTGTCCCGCGGACAACAATCCCAGAATGTCGGCAACCGTGATGCGCAGATCGCGAATACAGGGGCGTCCGTGCATACGCTGCGGATCGACCGTAATCCTTGCCAGTAACTCCGACATCTGTCACCTCTGGACCTTAATATAGCATCTCCGATCGCATCTGTCAGCGCGTCGCCGGCTGGACCCGATGCGCAGGTCCACCCGGCACCTCTCCCACATGCCCTACTCCCTCGTCATCTTCGACCTCGACGGCACCCTCGCCGACAGCTTTCCGTGGTTCCTGCGCATCATCAACGATGTTGCCGACCACTTTGGCTTTCGCCGCGTGCGGGACGAGGAGATCGAAGAGCTGCGGCATGCGTCCAGCCGCGAGATCCTCGCGCGGCTCGAGGTGCCCTTGTGGAAGCTGCCGGCGATCGCACGGCATGCGCGGCGGCTGAAGGCGGAGGCAGCAGCTGACATTGCGCTGTTTGCGGGTGTCGAGGCGATGCTGCGGACGCTGGCTGACAACGGCGTGCAGCTCGCGCTGGTGACATCCGACAGCGAGGCCAATGCGCGCGAGAAGCTTGGGCCGGCTGCGTCGTTGTTCGCGCATTTCGACTGCTCTGCGTCACTGTTCGGCAAGCCCGCGAAATTCCGCCGGGTCATCCGGCGCGCGGGCGTCGAGCCAGGCAAGGTCATCGCGATCGGCGACGAGGTCCGCGACATCGAGGCGGCGCGGGGCGTCGGCATTGCCTGCGGTGCGGTGTGCTGGGGCTATGCGGCGCCGGCCGCCCTGCGGGCGCTGGGGCCGGACCACGTGTTCGAGCGGATGGAGGAGATTACGTCGACGCTATGCCCCGGTGCCGTAGCCCGGATGAGCGGAGCGATATCCGGGAACGCCGATAGATGAGGATGGCGCTGTCCCGCATATCGCTCCGCTCATGCGGGCTACGAAGGCGTCGTCCCCCTACTCCGTCTTGCGTAAGAACGCCCCGAACGCCCTTGGGCCATCACCGGTCTTGATCTCGCCGATCACCTTCAGCTCGGCCGCGTCGATGATGTTTAGCGTGTTGCTCTCCCAGCAGGCGACGATGACGCGCTTGCCGTCCGCTGTCGCGGCGATACCTTCGGGATAGTCGCCGACGTTGATGCGCTTGATGGGCTTCAGGCTCGCAATATCGAACACGCTGACGGTGCCGCCATATTGGTCGGTGACGAAGCCCCGTCCTTGCGTCAGCGCCACCGCATAGGGCCGCATTCCGACCGGCACGCGGCCGATCGCGCGCCCCTCAGCGATGTCGATCACGGAGACATCGTCGGAGCCGACATTGGCGGTGTAGGCGCGCCTGCCGCCGGCATCGATGGTGACGCCGAACGGACGCGTGCCGACCTTGATGGTCGCCTTGCGCTGCCGCGTCGCGGTGTCCACCACCGAGATGCTGTCGTCGTCGCGGTCGGCCGAGAGCAGCAGCTTGCCGTCGGGCGTCACTGCCAGCCCGGACGGCGAGGCGCCGACGGCGATGCTAGCGACAACGCTGCGCGAGGCCGTATCGATCACCCGTACCGCGGCGGCATACCAGTCGGCGACGTAGACCGTCTTGCCATCGGGCGCGACCGCAATGCCGAGCGGCCCGCCGCCGACCTCGACGCGGCCGGCGACCTGCCGCGTGGCCGCATCCACCACCGTCACGGCCTTGGCGTCGGGGCTCGTCACATAGGCAAAGCGTCCGTCCGCGCTGACGGCGACACCCGCCGGCTTGCCGCCGATCGGGATGGTCGCAACGCCGCGCGCAGTCGCGAGGTCCACGACCATCAGATCATCGCTGAGCTGGTTGGTGACGAACGCCTCTTCGGCGGACGCGTGCGACGGACCGGCAAAGCAAAGGCTGGCGGCGAGCGCCGCCAAGACCAGCGCCGCCAGGACCAGTGCTCGCACGATCAGCTACCGCTCTCGATCTTCTTCTTCAGCGCTTCGAGCCCGGCCTTGTACAGCCCGCTCACCGCGGTCTTGGCAGCCTCGTCGCTCAGCTCCGGCGGCGGATCGTTGTTGGGAAAACCGCGGTAGAACGCGCCGGCCCATTCCAGCTTCGCCTTGCCATCCGGCGCGGGCGATACCGTCAAGGTCGAGGAGTAATTGGTCACCGGCAACACCTTCACGTCGACCTTGGTGATCCGGTACGAATAGCTCTGCATGTCGGGCTCGTATTTGTAGAGCTCCTCCTCGACGGTCGCACCGCCCGTCAGGATCAGCGTCCGCGTCGCGCCGATCTCGTTGCCCTTCTGGCCCTCGGTCTTGGTGACGATCGGGAGCCAGCTCATGTCCTGGAAATTGGAGATCGCGGCCCACACCTTGGCCGGTGGCGCACTGATCTCGATGGATTCCCGCACCTTCTGCCGGGTCGGCCCGTGGGCCCACACCGGCTCGAAAGCGACCGTCAGAGCCATCCCCGCCACCGCCAGCGCCGCCACCCCGGCGATCGCCGTTCCGCTTCTCATCCTCATACCGTTTCCTCACTCTTGATTCCGCGCGACTTGAGGCGCGCTGGGACCATCGTAGCGCATTTTTGGACCGTGGGGCGACCGGTTCGTGGCGCGGCTGTGGCGGGGGCGCCTCCGCATTCACACCATCCCTTGCGGTGCCCGACGGGCAAAACACACAAGGCCAGGGTCAACGCCCGCAGACGAAAACAATTCGCTTTACTCGAATTCGGAATTATCGCATGTTTCCGTCATCCCAACCCGGGCCGAGGGGCGGATCGCGATCGTCACGAACGCGGGATGGGACGTGGTGGACGCAGGCAGCGTCGCGCGCAGTCGGTTTGCAGGGCGGGTCACTCCGTGAGCAGGCAAGGCGCGCATACGACGGATGCAGCCTGCGTACGGCAAAATCGTGTGGTCCTGGCGCCCGGGGTCTGTGCGCCAAGGCTTGCGGTGATGCGTGGTGCCCGACCGGGCGCGCACATCATTTATCCGCAAGGCGACGGGGGCAATAGTGCATCGCTCCCCGGGGAGAGCGCGACATAAGCCGTCAAACCACTGCGCAGGGAAGGCCGGATGTTTGGCTTCACCTGTATGCCGCTGTGCAGCTTTTTTAGCACACGCTTTCGCACAGTGGACCGCGGGTGCCAGCCGGCACCCGGCCTTCCCTGCGCCCTCGGCACTTCTGAGGGCGGTGAATGCAGCAAAGCTCGGGCACGAGGTGCCGCGAGCATGCCTGCGCGCGCCTCCCGCTTCTCGGGCCACGAACGATGAAGTCTCCAACCGAAACTCGATCAAGCCGCGTCGGCCGGTCTTACCCGGCGAGCGATCTCAGCGCCTTTCTCCCGCTCAACGACACCGATGTCGTACTGCCCCTGCAAGTCCAACCAGAACTGAGGGCTATTGCCGAAATAGCGACCAAGTCGCACTGCGGTATCCGCCGAAATGCCCCGGCGCCCGTTCAAAATGTCGGTAATCCGCCCCGAGGGAACGCCGATGTCGAGCGAAAGCCTGTTGGCGCTAAGCCCACGCGCAACCAATTCGCGCTTGAGCAACCGTCCAGGATGAACGAGTGGAGCCATGGATGTCACCCCTTGTGATAGTCGACGATTTCAACCTCGTAGGCATCGCCCTTGCTGAATTCGAAACAAATGCGCCAACGTTCGTTGACCGTCATTGCCCATTGTCCCCTGCGGTCGCCTTTCAGCTTGTGCAATCCGACGCTCTTCAACGGACTCAAGTCTCCGAGCGATTTCGCGACGTTCAGCGCGAGCAACAGCTCAGCCGCTGCCTCGAAATCGAGCCCGCGAAACTGGTTCGGACGCTCGCCATCCCAGATCTTGCGGCTCGCCGAATTCCGCCACGACCTGATCACGGCAAAGACATACTACGGAAATCGGTGAACGACAATGGATGGTGCATTCACTCCGCCAGCGAGGCCTCCACGAACCCGCGCGGATCCTCGCAGAACTCACGCATGACCCGGTAATGATCGGTCTGCTCCACCGTAACGGGCTCCAAACCGTATTTCCCGAGTCGCAGCAGCTGCGCATTGGGATAGGCCATCAGCAGCGGCGCGTGGGTCGCCATGATCACCTGGCAATTCCCAGAGAGATCCATGCGATGCAGGAGCTTGAGAAAGTCCATCTGCCGCGCCGGCGACAGCGCGGATTCCGGCTCGTCGAAGATGTAAATGCCCTGCTTCTGACAGCGCTCCTCGAAGAAAACCAGAAAGCCCTCGCCGTGCGAAAAGGAGAGATAGTCCGGCGCTTCCTGAACGCTCGCACCGAACACGCCTTCCATGGCGTGCGCAGCGTCCACGGCCGAGCGGTCCAGATAGCGCGCGATGGAGAAGAATGTCTCGGCACGAAAGAACCAGCCGTCGGTCACCTTTGGCACCCAGGCAGCCCGCAACGCAGAGGACAGTTCATCGCCGCTGATCTCGATGCCGCCGCCGTCGATCTCTTGAAAACCCTTGCGGCCGCCGGTGCTGGCAAAGCCGGCCAGCCCGGCGATGCCCTCGAGGATGGTCGATTTGCCCGTCCCGTTCTCGCCGACAATGATCGTGACCGCGGCATCGAAGCTCTGATCGAACTCGTCCCTGAACACGGGAAGACAGAACGGATAAGCCTCCCAGTCCTCGACGCGCGAGCGATCGAGCCAGACGCGCCGGAGATAAGGCGCGCACAACGTGGTCTGACGGCGTCTTGTCCGGCCCATGCTCCAGCCCCTCTCCACCAAAATGCGCAAAGGAACGTATCAGGAACATCAGCCACACGGAAGTGGCATCTGCGGAAGATCGCAAGCTTCGGTCGTGCCCTAGCCCAGGACCTCCAGCATCAACTCCATCGTCATCAGCACGGGATTGTCGCCGCGGATCAGACGGCCCTCCGCGATACCGCCGGTGTAGTCGACCAGCGCAACATCGAGTGCCGCTTCGACCGTGCCAGACGGACCGACCTCGATCGCGCCGCACGTTATTGCCAGCTCCGTCGCAAACGGCTCGGTCACGCCGCCATGGCTGAAGCGCGCGCCAATGGTCGAGCCGACGCCGCCGTGGATCTTGGCGCGGACAATGCCATGCGCGCGACAGAACGCTTCGAGGCATTCGGAAAAATCCTGGTTCGGCCGCAGCCGCATCGCAAACGCCCGGCTCGTCGTGCGCGCGCCGGTGCTTGCAGCCGCGACCGGCCCGAACAGCTTGAAATTGGTCTCCGGATCGGGGGCGGCCGTGAACATCGCGCCATCGAGACCGAAGGCCTCCACCTCGAACGGCTCGGCGATGACGGTCTCGTCCGGCAGCATGTGGCCGCCGCTCGTCTTGCCGTCCGCCTCGGTCCACAGCCCGTGGCAATGAAAGAACGGCGCGCCGTCGCGTGTGCCGAGCGTCATGCTGCCGAGCCTCAAGCGCGTCACGCCGTCGGGCCGATAGGTGTCGCTGTAGAACGCCGCGTTCTCACCGGTCTTCGACAGTGCCGGCATGACATAGGCGAACGGCCCGAGCGCGCCGCGGCGAAAATTCAGCACGCCGCCGGCAAAGCCCTCCGCGGCAAAGCCGCGCCGCGCAGCCTCCAGCAGCGGCACACCTGCCTGAAGCGTGAACGTGAAAGCACGTCCCCTCGCCTCCACCCATTGAATTCGTTCGGCGGCGGGCGGGCCTGGCTGCTTGATGCTCCGCATCTCGTACGCTCAGCCCGCCTGCTTCTTATCGAGATCGAGCAGACCGCGCGCCTCGAGCTCATCGCACACCATGCGCTTCGGCACCTTGCCGTAGCCGGATTTCGGCAGCGCCTCCCAGAAGAAGAACCGCTTCGGCATCTTGTAGCGCGGCACTTTTGGCGACAGGAACGCCGCCATCTCGGCTTCGCTCACCGGCTTCGCGCCTTCGCGGGCGACGCAGACGGCGACACCGACCTCGCCCCAGGTCGCATCCGGCACGCCGAGCACGGCCACTTCGCCGATCGCGGGATGGGTCAATATCTTCTCCTCGATCTCGCGCGGATAGATATTGGAGCCGCCGGAGATGTACATGTCGGAGGCGCGCCCCGTGATGTAGACGAAGCCTTCCTCGTCCATGTGGCCGAGATCGCCGGTGCGGAACCAGCCGTTGCGGAACGCCTTGGCATTGGCTTCGGGATTGTCGTAGTAGCCGGCGAACACGGCTGGCCCGATCACGCAGATCTCGCCGCTCTGGTTGGCTTTGAGCTCGCGGCCCTCGTCGTCCTGGATCGAGACCTGCATGCCGGTGCGCTCGAAACCGCAGGTGCCGATCTTCGCATGCGGGCCGTCCTCGGGATCGTGCAGCGCGGCCGGCAGCACGGTGATGTTGCCGGTGACCTCGCCAAGGCCAAAATACTGCACGATCACCTTGCCGAGCTTCTTCAGCGCCGCCTTCTGATC
The DNA here is from genome assembly GCF_002795245.1 of Bradyrhizobium forestalis. Classification (GTDB taxonomy): domain Bacteria; phylum Pseudomonadota; class Alphaproteobacteria; order Rhizobiales; family Xanthobacteraceae; genus Bradyrhizobium; species Bradyrhizobium forestalis. Next base: position 310,267 of record NZ_PGVG01000002.1, read on the forward strand.
CTCGCGATACATCGGCGCGCCGGCATAGATGACCTGGCGCAGCGAGGAGTGATCGTATTTGTCGGCGGCGGGATGCTCGACCATCATCTTCAGGATGGTCGGCACCGTGAACAGATTGCTGACGCGATGCGCCTCGATCAGGCGAAACGCCTCGTTGATGTCGAATTTCTCGGTCGGCAGCAGCACGGTGCGCGCGCCGCGCGCGGTCTGCATCAGCTGATGCACGCCGGCACCATGCGACAGCGGCGCCACCACCAGCGAGGCATCCGCTTCCGTCACGCCGGGGGTGAGATCGGCGAGATGATTGGTGACGACGAATCCCATCTGACCGTGGGTCAGCACCGCCGCCTTGGAGCGGCCGGTGGTGCCGGAGGTGAAGAAGAACCAGCAGGGATCGTCGTGCTCGACAGCCACGTTCTCGACCGCCGTTCCCGCCTGCGAGGCCATGGCCTCGCCAACCGACGTACCCGCGAATGGTGCCCTGCCGTCGATGCTCCAGGTGAATTCCAGCGTTCCGCCCTTCACCGCCGCGGCGTGCTCGGGAAAATCGACGTGGCACAGGAACGCCTTCGCGCCGGAGGCCTGCGCGAGATAGCTGACCTCATCCGGCATCAGGCGGAAATTGGTGGGCACCCAGACCGCGCCGAGCCGGAACGCGGCGAACATCGAGACGAACATCTCGTTGCCATTCTTGGAATGGACGAGGATGCGGTCCCCCTTGGCAATGCCGCGCGCGGCGAGCGCCGCGGCCAGCGCCGAGACCTGCGCATCGATTTCGCGCCAGGTCCAGGATTTCTCACCCCAGACGAAGCCGGGGCGCGCTCCATGCCGCCGCGCATTCTGGGTCAGCATGTAGGCGAGATTCATGACGCGGCGGGACATGCGCAGGGGCTGCATCGGGCTTCCTCTTGGGTGGCGGGCGGCACGCGAGCCGCCCGCTCATTGCAGCCCATTTATCGCCAACGCCAGCGCCCCTGCAAGGCCAGCTGCCGCGGACCAGCCCTACGGCTGCTTGAACGCAAACGGCGCCGCCGTGATGGCCTTCGTCTTCCAGCAGGCTTGCGGACCAAAGCCGCCGCAGAAGCTGCCATGCAGATCGAAGCGGACGGTGCGCGCGGCGCCGCGCTTCACCGGCGGGGCGATGATGAGCAGGAGGATCAGATATCGCATTGGCGTTGGTCGCAGCCACAAGAGCAATCGTTCAGGGAATTTTAAACATGATCGGCGCAACCTCGCTCAGTTCTCGCGTACAGAGTGCCGCATCATGGTCAACGCGCCCGCCTTCCTCCTGTTGTCGCTGGCGCTCGCCGGATGTGCCGTGGCGCCGCAGACGCATCTGGCTTCGGATCCCGCCTTCAAGCCTGCGCGTTATGCCTGGGACGGCGCCGGCGAGGATCCCAATCGGCCGCGCGCTCCCTCACAGCCAACACGGACCGCTGCACATTCCGAGCGCGGCGGATCGCAAGCCGGGCTTCAGCCCTATTCCAAGGAATGGTGGCAGGCGCAGGACGGCACCGAGGCCGAACAGGACGCCAGGGTCAACCGCTCCCTGGTCATCTGCCAGGGCTGCCTCCGCCGGCAGCCTCAGGCCGAAGATTCCAGGCTGGCCAGAGCGACCGATTGAACTGAACGGCTTCAGATCGGAAACCGCCGACCGCACCGCGCGTTACGACCTCGTGCGCGAGGCGCGCAGCTGCAAGGCAACAACATGAGCGATGTCGTCAACAACGAAGCCCATCACCGCTATGAGCTCGAGGTGGAGGGTCATCTTGCGACCGAGCACTACAAGCTCGACGGCAATGTCATCACGTTCGAACATACCGACGTGCCAAAGGAGCTCGGAGGCAAGGGCATCGGCTCGAAGCTGGTGCAAGGCGCGCTCGACCAGGTCCGTGCCGGCGGATTGAAGCTGATCCCGCAATGCCCGTTCGTGAAGGCGTGGATCGACAAGCACCCGGACTATGCGGATCTCGTGACCCGATGAATGCGCAGGCCCGCCGCCTGTGGCCGGCGGGCCTGCCGATATCTACGGCCTATTGTCCGTGCTTGAGCAAGTCCTGATCGCTCATATCCCAGTCCTGCCACAGCTGGAGTATGCCGAGCAGCACCACCACCGCACCGAGGCTCGTGTGATAGATACGGAGAAAGCCCTCACCGGAATAGCCGATCGCGTATGGCGAGGCGATGAGCCACAGTCCGACCAGGATCGTCGTCACCTCTTGCCAGCGCTGCAAGGCGACATATTCGAGCTGGCTAATGCCAAACACGACCAGACCGATCGCGACCGTGTTCAGGATGGCCGTCTGGTGTCCGGTGATCGCCTGATCCTGGAACGGAAACCACGGCGAAGCCACGATCACCGCGCCAAGCAGCATCCCGCACCAGTCCTCCCATGTTCGATGAGTATTCAAGAAACCAGAATCCGACATCGTACCCTCCTACACAAGAGGCATACGTCTGCGGCTGGCGATCATGACACTCCGAATGTCTAGCGACCCTGCCGGCCGCATTCGGGCGTATGTCCTCTCTAGGACGTGGGAACCGAAGCTCGGCTTGCAAGAGCGGAATCGGGGATTATTTGCGGTCGCCGCACCATGCTCGCAAGGCGCGATGTCCATACTGCACTGCGGTCGCAGCGACGCGCATTTGCAGATGTCTCCTCTGCACCAATCCCCCTTGGGCTCACCTTGGCAAGGGCGGAGTTAGTCTCCTAGATCAGGAGGCAATCTGCATTTCGGAAGGATCCCGCATGGCGGCTTCGGTACGCGACAACAAGGACAGGAGCCGCTTCGAGCTCGATTTCGGCAGCGACATCGCCTTCGCCAACTACCGGCTGACGCCGTCGGCCGTGATCATCACCCACACCGAGACGCCGCGCGCGCTGCGCGGCCGCGGCATCGGCTCCGAGCTGGTCAGGGGCGCGCTGGACCTGATCCGCCGCGACGGTAAGAAGGTGATCGCCGGCTGCGGCTTCGTCGTCGACTATCTCGACAGGCATCCGGAGGATGCGGATCTCCTGGCCTGAACGCAAAAGGGCCCGCGGGATGGCGGGCCCTTGCAGTACGACCTGGCGATCGATCAGTGCTTGATCTCCGGCGGCAGCTTGCCGCCGTTGGCGGCGAGCTTGGACATCACCTGCTTGTGCAGCCAGACGTTCATGCTGGCCGAGTCGTTCATGTCGCCGCTGTAGCCCAGCTCCTTGGCGAGATCCTTGCGCGCAGCGAGGCTGGAATCGATGTCGAGCGCCTTCATGAGATCGACGATCGAGGTGCGCCATTCCAGCTTCTCGCCCTTATGTGCAGCCGCCGCCTTGTCGACGATCGCCGCGACGTCGACCGCGGCCATGGGCGCGGCGGCCGGCGCCGAAGCACCTGGCGTCCCCGCGGGCGCGCCGGGTGAAGCGGCGCCACCGGGGGGCGCGGCGGAGGCCGGCTGGCTGCCGAAGATCGCGCTCATGATTTTCCCGAAAATGCTCATGTCTGCTCCCCGAAAAGGATCCGTTGGAAGGGCCTTGAGTGGCACTTATAGACGAAGTTACTGCGTCGCGCCCGCGAAGTTCCGCGAACGACCACCAGCATCAGCTTATCTGCGGCGAAATGACGACAGAATGACATCGTCGTGGTTGCGCCGCGGCATCGAATTTCACCTAGGCGTGGGGGACAGGACTCGGACTTGGGGGTATGCTTGCCATCCAACTCGCGATGCCATCCGGAATTCGCCTCTGGTCGGGATCGCGAGATTTCAGAGAATGGCGGCCGCTTGCGCCGTTTGCCGGCGCCGGATTACGGCCGCTTGGCAAGGGAGCTAGCGACCATGGCTACGTTCTACCAGGGCAATGTCCCCACGGTGGCCCAGCCCGCGGATGCGGCTGGACCGGTGATCCGAACCATCCAACTGTCCGATCTGCACGACGCGCTCAGGCGCGGTTGGGAAGACTTCAAGGCCGTTCCGAGCCACGCCATCATCCTCTGCGTGATCTACCCGGTGCTCGGTCTCGTGCTCGCCCGCGTGGTGATGGGCTATTCCGTATTGCCGCTGCTGTTTCCGCTGGCCGCGGGCTTCGCCCTGATCGGACCCTTTGCGGCGCTCGGGCTCTACGAGCTCTCCAGCCGGCGCGAGCGCTATGAAGAAGCCAGTGCCTGGGATGCCATGGAGGTGCTGCGCTCGCCTTCGTTCGGTGCGATGCTCGGCCTCGGCACGTTGCTGCTCGCCCTGTTCGTCACCTGGGTTGCGACCGCGCAGGCGATCTATGTCGCGGCGTTCGGCTACGAGGGCGTAAGCGGACTCTCGGACTTCATGATGCGCGTGCTGACGACACAGCAAGGCTGGTGGCTGATCGTGGTTGGCTGCGGCACAGGCTTCCTGTTCGCGCTCGCCGCGCTTTGCATCAGCGTCGTGTCGTTCCCCTTGATGCTCGACCGTCATGCCGGCGCGTTCGAGTCGATGGTGACCTCGCTGCGCGTTGTCGCAAGAAACCCGGTGCCGATGGCGGCCTGGGGCCTGATCGTAGCCGTGCTGCTCGCGCTCGGCACGATTCCGGCGTTCCTTGGCCTTGCCGTGGTGATCCCCCTGCTCGGCCATGCCACCTGGCACCTCTATCGCAAGGTGATCGTCTCGGAGCCCGGGGCACGTCCGGTGCCGCCTCCGCCGCATCGTCCGCGCAAGCCGGCCGCCGACTTCCCGGCCAACCTCTTCCCTTGGCGAAACCGCACGGACACCTGACGATATCGTGACATGCGGTCCTGCCCTGCTTCGGGGCAGGATCGCCACTTGTCGTGCGCCTTGCTTTGGCCGCGGTTCCGACCGAGATTGCCCCGCCGGTCAGATCGCTTCACGGAATTCATTTACTCGAATGACCCCGACGAATTCTCGTCTCGCTCTCGCAGCCTTCGCCCTCTCCGCGTCAATCCTGTCAGCCCAGCCAGCGCTCGCCGCTGTTGCCTGCGGCTCGGGCAATTTCGACGCCTGGCTTGCGGATCTCAAAACCGACGCTGCGGCGAAAGGCATCTCGCAGCAGGCCATCACCGCCGGGCTGGCCGGCGTGACGCTCGATCAGAGCGTGCTCAACCGCGACCGATCGCAGAAGGTTTTTACCCAAACCTTCGAGGAGTTTTCCGGCCGCATGGTGCCGCCACGCATGCAGCGCGGCTCCAACATGATGAAGCAATACGGCTCCGTGCTGTCGCGCATCGAGCAGGCCTATGGCGTGCCCGGCGAGGTCCTGGTTGCGATCTGGGGTCTGGAGACCGATTTCGGCGTCAACACCGGCAAGTTCGCAACGATCCGCTCGCTGGCAACGCTTGCTTACGACTGCCGGCGCTCCGAGCAGTTTCGCGCCGAGCTGATGGATGCGCTGCGCATCGTCCAGCGCGGCGATCTTGCGCCAGCCGACATGAAAGGCGCCTGGGCCGGCGAGCTCGGCCAGACCCAGTTCATGCCGTCCTCCTGGATGAAATACGCCGTCGATTTCGACGGCAACGGCAAGCGCGATCTGCTACGCAACGCGCCCGACGTGCTCGCCTCCACGGCCAATTATCTCGCGGGCTATGGCTGGCAGCGCGGCAAGGATTGGCAGCCGGGCAGCCCGAATTTTGCGGTGTTACAGCAGTGGAACAAGAGCGAGGTCTATTCCAAGACCGTCGCCTATTTCGCAACCCAGCTCGCTCACGCCCCTTAAGCCCACGGGCTGCACCTGGCTCCAGACCGCTCGGCAGCCTCGCCAGAGGCGATGACGTATCTGTCTATGTACCTCGCTGCGATCTCGGCTGACTGACCATCAAAGGTCAGGTCAGACATCAGCGGCCAATACTAAAAATGAATACAAATTCATTTTTAGTATTTTTCCATCCATGCGAATCACGCAGGCAAGACTTGAGTTTAGATGCTGATAGGTCGCCTGCCGGATCCACTCATCGGCAATATATTCCGGCGATGGTTGACATCACTCAGTTTGCATTAACACCATGATTCCACGGATATTTATCCGCTGGATGCGCCGGATCTACTCGCGCGTCCGGGCCAACCGCCAAAGGGTTAAGTGTATCTTACCCGCGCCATGCACTCAGCGCCTAGCTGCATCGCAACATAGGAACTTTCGCACTGCACCACTCCCATCTATATTCACTTCAACGATGCCGCCCGGCAAGGGCTGAATCGAACTACAGGAGACTACCAATGCTGCTCTCGCTCATCCGCATGATCCAGGCCTTCCGGGACTATCAGCGCAATGTTGCCGAGCTGTCCCAGCTCAGCGATCGCGAACTGGCCGATATCGGCCTCGATCGCTCGGACATCCCGCGCGTTGCCGCCGGTCAGTATCAGGGCTGATACCGTTCAGCCCTCAACCGGACCAACCGATAGCGCCCGCCTTGTGCGGGCGTTGTCGTATCTGGTGGCAGAAAACTCGATCTCGGCGATTCCACTCTCCGCCGAAAAGCGCTACCTGTCCGCCCCATGACAGGACCCCAATCCAACATCGTACACGTGATCGGCGCCGGCCTCGCCGGTTCCGAAGCTGCTTGGCAGGTGGCGAAATCGGGCGTGCCCGTGGTGCTGCATGAGATGCGGCCGACCCGCATGACCGAGGCGCACCGCACCGACGGGCTCGCCGAGCTCGTCTGCTCGAATTCGTTCCGCTCGGACGACGCCGCCAACAACGCCGTCGGCCTCTTGCACGCGGAGATGCGCCGGCTCGACTCGCTGATCATGCGCGCGGCCGATGCCAATCAGGTGCCTGCTGGTGGCGCGCTGGCGGTCGACCGCGACGGCTTCTCGGCGGCCGTCACCAAGGCCCTCAACGACCATCCCCTGATTGAGATCGCACGTGGCGAGGTCGCCGGCCCTCCGCCGGCCGACTGGAGCAATGTGATCGTTGCAACCGGCCCCCTCACCTCTGCGCCGCTTGCTGACGCCATCCGCGAATTGACCGACGAAAACGCGCTCGCCTTCTTCGATGCGATCGCGCCGATCGTGCATCGCGAGTCCATCGACATGTCGGTGGCCTGGTTCCAGTCGCGCTACGACAAGGTCGGCCCCGGCGGCAACGGCGCCGACTACATCAACTGCCCGATGACCAAGGAGCAGTATGACGGCTTCGTCGCCGCGCTGATGTCAGGCGAGAAGACCGAGTTCAAGGAATGGGAGACCAACACGCCCTATTTCGACGGCTGCCTGCCGATCGAGGTGATGGCGGAACGTGGTCCCGAGACGCTGCGCCACGGCCCGATGAAGCCGGTCGGCCTCACCAACCCGCACGATCCGACCACAAAGCCTTACGCGATCGTGCAGCTGCGCCAGGACAACAAGCTCGGCACGCTCTACAACATCGTCGGTTTCCAGACCAAGCTGAAGTACGGCGAGCAGCAGCGCATCTTCCGCACCATTCCCGGGCTGGAGAACGCGGAGTTCGCCCGCCTCGGCGGCCTGCATCGCAACACCTTCCTGAATTCGCCAAAGCTGCTCGACGGCCAGTTGCGCCTGCGCGCACAGCCGCGGCTGCGCTTCGCCGGCCAGATGACGGGCTGTGAGGGCTATGTGGAGTCCGCCAGCGTCGGCTTGGTCGCCGGTCTCTATGCCGCAGCGGACGCGCGCGGTGAGACGCTCGTCAGTCCGCCGGGCACGACCGCGCTCGGATCGCTGCTCGGCCACATCACCGGCGGCCATATCGAGACCGTCGAGCCGGGCACGCGCTCGTTCCAGCCGATGAACATCAATTTCGGCCTGTTCCCGCCGCTCGCGGCGGTACCGACGAAGAAGCCCGACGGCACGCGGTTGCGCGGCAACGAGAAAACGGTAGCCAAGAAGCAGGCGCTGAGCGCGCGAGCGCTCGCCGACCTCGATCGCTGGATCGCCGACCACCTGCGCATTGCCGCCGCTGCGTGAGTTTTCGATGAGCCTCCCCAAAGACGACACCGCAGAGCTGTCGGCGCGCTGGACCGAAGGCGTGCTGCTCAAGCGCGACGTGTTCTCGACTGTCGAGCGCGGCCGCTTCCGCAGCGAGAGCGGCGAGATCGACGCGGTGCTGCGCCGGCTCGACGAGGTGCCATGGTGGTCGTTCCTACTGGCACGCCATCTGTTCGCCCGCGAGAAGCATGCGCTGGTCCGCGCCAAAGGCCTCAACGTCGGTCCCGAGCTGCTGTGGGCTGGACGCCGCGCTCTGGCGCGCGGCTTCGTCGACGGCGTCGCACTGCATCTGGCCAAGCCCCATGGCGATCTCGCCTATTTCCGGTCGGCCAAAGCCGTGCTGCGTCGGCTGCGCCGCGCCGGCATCTGCCACAACGATCTCGCCAAGGAGCAGAACTGGCTGGTTGGCCGCGACGGCCGGGCCTACGTGACCGACTTCCAGCTCGCCGCGTGCTTCAACCGGCGCGGCCGGCTCTATCGCATCCTCGCCTATGAGGACCTCCGGCATCTGCTCAAACACAAGCGCTCCTACGCGCCGGAGACGCTGACGCCGCGGGAGCGAAGGATCCTGGCGAAGAAGTCGTTCGCCGCGAGCCTGTGGCTTGCCACCGGCAAGAAGGTCTATCGCGCCATCACCCGCGGCCTGTTCAACTTCACCGACCGCGAGGGTGGCGGCCGCCGGCTCGTCAACGACGCGCCGGTGCTGGCCGAACTGATCCGCCGCAATCCTGCCGTGCGCGACGCCGCCATCGTCGCCTTTGCCGACCGCCGCTCCGGCGTCGGGCTCTATGCCTTCGTCGAAGCCGACCAGGCCGCGCTCGAAGGCCAGCTCCGCAGCGAGCTTGCCGCCGCCAACGGACCGAAGCCGCCTGAGCACATCCAGGTCGTGCACGCCCTGCCACGCAACACCAGCGGCAAGCCGCGTACCGAGGTCCTGCAACTGGTCGCCATGAACCAGCTCGACCTGATCGAGCCGATGATGAAGAACGAGCAGGACCGTGCCTTCCTCAAGGACATTCTGGAGCAGCGCAAGAACCTGCGCGACCGCTTCAATTTCGAGGCGAACCTGCCGGCGAGCTAGTGTGGCGGTCCGTGCCTTGAAGCCTCCACATTGGCGATAGAGAAGCGGTCGGATCATTCGGGCTTGGCGGGATCATGGGGACTCGGGGGACGATGATGCATCGTGTGGTTGGCGGCCTGATCGCCGGCTTCCTGCTGCTGACGGCTGTGCCAGCCATGGCCGAATCTCCGGCCGAGCTTATCTCCAGCTTCCGTCTCAAGCATGGTGAGGTCCGCGTCGTCCGCGATGCCACCCTCGACCGCATCGCCATGGACCAGGCCCGAGCGATGGCAGCGAAGGATGATCTCAGCCACGACCCGCTAGGCCCGTTCAACCGCCGTGTCGCACCGGCGGGCGCGGGGCGCGCCGCCGAGAACATCGCTTATGGTTACGACAATTTCGAGAAGACGCTGGGCCAGTGGATCGATTCCTCCGGGCACCGCAAGAACCTGTTGCTGCACAACGCCTCCCGCGTCGGCATAGCGAGCGCCAAGAATGCCAGCGGCAAGCGCACCTATTGGGCCATGGTGATCGCCGGCGATTACGAGCCAAAGGGCAAGGGCAAAGGCAAGAAGGACAAGGAGCCGCTGGTTGCCGTGAAGCGCGAGGCGGCGCCTGCCAACAAGCCAAAGTCCAGCGGCTGCCACATCAAGCTGCTCAGCCTCTGCATCTGAGGCAGGACCGGGCTGTCTTGCTCGCAGTCCCCGACGCGTCTAATTCTTGCACGAAAATCGCGAGAAGCGGAGGCGCAAGTGATCGACATCGACCAGATACGCGCCGAGACGCCGGCCGCCTCGCGGCTCGCGTATCTCCATAACGCCGGCGCGGCCTTGATGCCGGCGCCCGTGATCGCGGCGATGAAGCAGCATATCGACCTCGAAAGCGAAATTGGCGGCTATGCCGCTGCCGACCGTGAGTCCGATCGGCTCGACGCGGTCTATGGCTCGATCGCGCGCCTGCTGAATGCCGCCCCCGACGAGATCGCGCTCGTGGAGAACGCAACGGTTGCCTGGCAGATGGCGTTCTACGCGCTGCCGTTCCGCAAGGGCGACCGCATCCTGACAGCCGAGGCGGAATATGCCGCCAACTATGTCGCGTTCCTTCAGGTCGCGAAACGAACCGGCGCGACGATCGACGTCGTGCCCAGCGATGCCAGCGGCGAGCTCGACGTGCACGCGCTCGAGCGCATGATCGATGAGCGCGTGAAGCTGATCGCCATCACCTGGGTTCCGACCAATGGTGGGCTGGTCAATCCCGCCACGGCAATCGGCAGGATCGCGCGGGCGCACGGCATTCCCTATCTGCTCGACGCCTGCCAGGCGGTCGGGCAGATGGCGGTCGACGTCGAGGCCATCGGCTGCGACATGCTGTCCGCCACGGGCCGCAAATTCCTGCGCGGCCCGCGCGGCACCGGGTTTCTCTACGTCCGCCGCGCCCTGTTGCAGCAGCTCGAGCCACCGATGCTCGACCATTTCGCAGCGCCCTGGGTCTCGCGCAATGAATATCGGCTGCGCGACGATGCGCGGCGCTTCGAGACCTGGGAGAACAACTACGCGGCCCGGCTCGGGCTCGGCGCCGCCGTCGATTATGCGCTCGACATCGGCCTCGGTCCCATCGAGCAGCGCTGCCGCCTGCTTGCGGGCCGTCTTCGCAACGGCCTCGCCTCCATTCGCGGCATCACCATTCGCGACCTCGGCCGCTCGCCGGGCGCCATCGTCAGCTTCACGATGGATGGGCATGACGCGGATGCGATTGTCAGCAGCGCCGCTGGCGACGGCATCACGATCGGCGCTTCAGATCCTGCGAGCACCCGCATCGATGCCGAACTCCGCGCGCTGCCGCTGCTCGTGCGGGCGTCCCCGCACTATTACAACACGGAAGCCGAGATCGATCGGCTGATCGGTCACCTACGGGAGCTGGCGCCGCGATAGCTAGAGCGGAATGGCTTTAGGTTCGCTTTACGTCACTCACGTGCAGCGCGCGCTCAGTCCGGATGCGCTGAGCCTCGCCATCACCTCGTTGAGATGCGCGCTGTCGCGGGTCTCGATGACGAGCTGCAGCAGCGTCGCCTTGGCCGGAAGGTCGGAGAAGGTCCGCTGGTGCGAGACCTCGATGATGTTGGCGCCGGCTTCGGCCAGCAGCGCCGCCACCGCTGCGAGTTGCCCGGGGCGATCAGGAATATCGAGCGAGAGCTGGGTCAGGCGCCCTTCCCGCGCAAGCTCGCGTGTGAGGACGGAGGCAATCAGCCTCGTATCGATGTTGCCGCCGCTCAGGACGAGGCCGACCTTCTGACCAGCGAAGCGGGACGGATCGGACATCAACGCGGCAAGGCCGGCAGCGCCGGCGCCCTCGACCACAGTCTTCTCGATCGAGATCAGGGTCGCGACCGCGCGCTCGAGCTCGGCTTCGTTGACGAGCGCAATGTCGTCGACGAGGCGGCGGACGATTTCGGTGGTGATCTTGCCCGGCGATTTCACCGCGATGCCCTCGGCGAGCGTGTCGCCGCGCGCCGGCAGATTGCCGTCATGGATGGCATTGTACATCGAGGGATAGAGCCAGGCCTCGACGCCCAATACCCGCAGCGACGGCTTGATCGACTTCGCGGCTATGGCAATGCCGCTGATCAAACCGCCGCCGCCGATCGGAACGACCAGCGTGTCGAGCTCCGGGACCGCCTTGAGCATTTCCAGCCCGATCGTGCCCTGCCCCGCGATGACGAGCGGATCGTCGTAAGGGTGGACGAAGATCATGCCGCGCGCTTCACCGTGGCTTCGCGCAAAGGCCGCCGCCTCTTCCAGCGTCGCGCCCGTGACCACCACCTCGGCGCCGTGATGCCTGGTGTTCTCGATCTTCACCATGGGCGTGCCGATCGGCATGACGATGGTGGCGGGAATGCCGAGCCGCTTGGCGTGGTAGGCGACGCCCTGCGCGTGGTTGCCCGCGGACATTGCGATCACGCCCCCCGCGCGCTCTTCCGGCGTCAGCGCGGTGAGCCTGTTGAGCGCGCCGCGCTCCTTGAACGAGGAGGTGAACTGGAGGTTCTCGAATTTGAGCCAGATGTCGCAGCCGCAGATGCTGCTCAGCGTGCGGCTGTAGTTGCAGGGCGTCTCGATGACGGCGCCCCGGATCGTCTCGGCGGCGGCATGAATGTCACTCGGTGCGACCGGAAAGCCGCTGATATCGGACGTGCTTTGGGACAAGTCAGCCATAGGCCAGCATAGAGCATTTGGCCGGCCCAGGCGATAAGCCAGCCGCTATTTGGTAAATTCACGCGATCGCGAGGCGCGCCACAGGGTCCAGAGCGTGCGCAGCCGCGACGGCGGCTGCAGCGCAAACGGATTGCGTCCCGGGCGCGACAGGCGCTTGAGATCGGCCTGCGCCTGGCTCAACGGCAGAAACGCCGGCCGCACGGACGGCGCCACCTGCGCCAGCAGCGACGAAGCCGCCGTCATATGCTGCCGCGCTTCAGCCGCAAGCTGCTCCAGCACTGCATGGAGATTGGGTGTCTCCTTGCCGGCGAAGACATCCTCCATGCTGCAATTGTGCCTCTCCATCACCTGCTGCGGCAGGAACAACTGCCCATGCGCGGCATCGCGCGGCAAATTGGCGATGACCTGCCCGATGCCCTGCGCCAGCCCGGCATGGCGGGCGAGATGCTCGACCGCCTCCGACGGCGGTCCCAGAACCAGCGCCGCCAGACCGAACAACGCCGATGACGTCGCGGCCAGATAGCCCTCCAGCGCCGCCATGGTCGGCATGGGATCGTTGTAGAGATCGAACTGGTGCTCCTCGGCAAGCAGCGACAGCGGCTCGACCGGCAGGTCGAAGTCGCGGATCGCGCGGAGCAGCTCGGCTGCCACGGGATTGCCCTCGGCGCTGCCATGGGCATGGCCCGACAGCATATCGGTCCACCATTGCAGGCGGATCTCACCGGGCAAGGGCTGGCTCACCTGGTCGCGGACGCGGACGATCTCGACGTTGAAGGCATACAGCGCCAGCAACGCACGGCGCTCGGCAGCGGGCAGGAACAGGGTCGCGGCGTAGCGCGGAAAGTCGTAGCTGCGCACGAGATCGGCGCAGAAGGCAACGGAGTCGGGCGGCGGCCCAGGGTTGCTCATGGCACGGCGATCAGCGCAGCAGCAACCCGCCGTCGCTCGCCGATCATGATGTTGTAGGTCCGCACGGCGGGGCCGGTCTGCATCGTGTCCAGCACCACCCTCACCGCCTTGAGCGCCTGGCGCAGCTCCGGCGGCGGCAGCCACAGCCCGGTTCCGGTGCCGACCAGGAGCGTGTCGATGCTGTTGGCGGCCGTGAAGACCCGATCCAGCGAGTAGCGGTCGATCTTCTGGGGGTCGGTCACGTCCCAGGCCCAGATCGCGTCCGGCAGGCAGAGCAGCGATCCACGATGCGACATGCCGGCAAAGGCGAAGCCGCCCTTGCCATAGGCATCGATCGGCGCCGAGCGCGGGAAATGCGGAGCGTTGGGATCGCCGGCCATGAGCTTCGTCCGAATGGGCTTACTGCCCTCGCAAACTCCTGCGAGGGCATGAGGTTCGGATCATGCCTTGCTTTTCTTCGCCGGCGTAGCGGTATCGGGCGCATCTTCGCGATGCTCGCCGACGCCGAGATAGATCAGGATCGGGGCCGCAATGAAGATCGAGGTGTAGGTGCCGACCAGCACCACGCCGAACATCATCACCGCGGTAAAGCTGTGGATGGCATGACCGCCGAACAACAGCAGCGCGAGCAGCGCCAGCGTCACCGTGAAGTGAGTGATGATCGAGCGCGACAGCGTCGAGTTGATCGACTCGTTGAGCAGCTGCGGCATCGGCATCTTCTTGTAACGCCTCAGCATCTCGCGGATACGGTCGTAGATGACGACGGTGTCGTTGAGCGAATAACCGAGGATCGTCAGGAGCGCGGCGATGCTGGTCAGGTCGAAATCGACCTGGCTGATCGACATGAAGCCGATCGTCAGCACGATGTCGTGCACGTTGGCGATCATGGCGCCAAGCGCGAACTGCCATTCGAAGCGGAACCAGAGATAGATCAGGATCGCGACGATCGCGAGCATCAGGCCGAGCATGCCGTAGGCCAGGAGCTCGCCGGCGACGCGCGGACCGAGCACCTCGGTGCGCTGAATGTCGACGCTGTCGCCGAGCGCGCCTCGAAGCTTCTGCAGGGCTGCCTGCTGTGCGGCGTCGCCACCCGGCTGTTCCGCAACGCGGATCAGCACGTTCTCGGGGCCGCCGAACTGCTGCAACTGGACTTCGCCGAGACCCAGGGCGTCGAGCGTGGTTCGCATCGCCGCGATGTCGGCGGTGCCTGACCTCGCCTTCACCTCCAACAGCGTGCCGCCCTTGAAGTCGATACCGAGGTTCAGGCCATGGGTGAAGAACAGCGTGATCGCGACGATCGACAGCGCCGCCGAGATCGGGAAGCTGATGCGGCGAAAGCGCGTGAAGTCGAAATGCGTGTCGTCCGGGACGATGCGCAACGAGGGCAGCAGGCCGAGGGCCGCAACCACGGTGAGAATGGCAATGAGGACGCCGAGCCCGATGAGAACGGTGTGAATCACGATCAGGCTCCTAGATCGGCACGCTCTGCGGCCGCTTCCACCGCACCCACCATGCCACGATCAGCCGGGTCAGGGTGAAGGCGGTGAACACCGTGGTGATGATGCCGATGCCGAGCGTCACGGCAAAGCCGCGCACCGGGCCGGTGCCGATGTAGAACAGCACTGCGGCGGCAATGAAGGTGGTGATGTTGGAATCGAGGATGGTCGCGAGCGCCCGCTTGAAGCCGGCGTCGATCGCCGAGATCGCATTGCGTCCGCCGCGCAGCTCCTCGCGGATGCGTTCGTAGATCAGCACGTTGGAGTCGACCGCGATGCCGACGGTGAGCACGATGCCGGCGATGCCGGGCAGCGTCAGCGTGGCGTTGAGCAGCGACAACAGGCCGAAGATCATGGCGACATTGATGGCCACCGCGATGTTGGCGAACACGCCGAACAGGCGGTAGGTCAACAGCATGAAGACGATGACGAGGATCGAGCCGACATAGGCGGCGAGCTCGCCCTTCTCAATCGAATCCTGGCCGAGGCCCGGACCGACGGTGCGCTCCTCGACCACCGTGAGCGGCGCCGGCAGCGCGCCGGCGCGCAGCAGGATGGCAAGGTCATTGGCCGATTGCACGGTAAAATTGCCGGAGATCTGGCCCTGGCCGCCGGTGATCGGCTCGCGGATGACGGGCGCCGAGATCACCTTGTTGTCGAGCACGATCGCGAACGGCAGCCCCACGTTCTCCTGCGTGGCCTGCGAGAATTTGCGCGCGCCCGACGTATTGAACTTGAAGCTGACGACCGGCTCACCCGTGCGCTGGTCGAAGCTCGCCTGGGCGTCGGTCAGGTCGCCGCCGGCGACCAGCACCTGCTTCTTGACCACGTAGGGCGTCGGCGGCGGCGATGCGCTCATCAG
This sequence comes from Bradyrhizobium forestalis, assembly GCF_002795245.1. Classification (GTDB taxonomy): domain Bacteria; phylum Pseudomonadota; class Alphaproteobacteria; order Rhizobiales; family Xanthobacteraceae; genus Bradyrhizobium; species Bradyrhizobium forestalis. The sequence continues at coordinate 325,705 of NZ_PGVG01000002.1, forward strand.
CAGCTCGGACTCCGGCGGCAACCTGCCCGCTTGCGCCTGATCCGGCGGCACGGAGGTGTCGACCATGCGGAATTCCATCTTCGCGGTCTTGCCGAGCAGCTCCTTCAGGCGCGTCGGGTCCTGGAGACCCGGGACCTGCACCAGGATTCGGTCGTTGCCCTGGCGCTGGATCACGGGCTCGACGGTGCCGAGCTCGTTGACGCGGCGTTCGACGATCTGGATCGACTGCTCGATGGTCTTGCGCATGCGGTCGAGCATCGCGGCTTGCGGGATGCTCAGGCGGATCACGCCGCCGCTGGCATCAGCCACCTCGAGGTCGCGCTGACCGCTGGATCCCATGAGGCCGCCCAGCGGCTGGGACAGCTCCCGCAGCTTGGCGAGTGCGACCTGCGCATCGGTCTCCTTGGTGATGCGAACCTCGACCGCGTCGTTGCGCACGGTGACGCCACCGGTGAAGCCGATCTTGGCGTCGCGCAACGTCCGGCGAACGTCGTCGCGGATCTGGTCCAGCCGCTCCTTCTTCACATAGGCAGAATCGACTTCGAGCAGCAGATAGGAGCCGCCCTGGAGATCGAGGCCGAGCACGAGCCGGCGCTGCGCCCAGGCGGGCCAGGTCTTGACCTGCGCCTCAGGGAAGAAGTTGGGGACCGCGCAGAGGCACACGATCAGCGCCGTCAGGATGATCCCCAGCGCCTTCCACCGCGTGAAATACAACATCGACTGGACCTGTCAGATCAGGAGACTTGAGCGACTCGCGGTGAAGCTCTCACTTCGCCGCGGTGTCGTCCTTGGCGCTTTCCTTCGAGCTTTCTTTCGCCGGCTCGCCCTTGGCACGCACGCCCGAGATCATCTGGCGCATCTGCCGCACACGCACGCCGTCGGAGATCTCGAACTCGATCTGGTCGTCGTCGACGACCTTGGTGACCTTGCCGACGAGGCCGCCCGAGGTCACGACGGTGTCGCCGCGGCGGATGTTCTTCACGAGCTCGGCGTGGTCGCGCACCTTCTTCTGCTGCGGACGCAGAATCAGGAAGTACATGATCACGAAGATTAGGGCGAACGGCAGCAGCGACATCAACATGCTGTTGGTGTCGCCGGCGCCCGCGGCCTGGGCATACGCAGGGGTAATCAGCATTCGGACGATCCTCGTGAGAACGGGGGAAAGCCGGTCAGGCCCTCGAGGGCGACCGGTTCGGTCAAATTCGCGCGGACTATAGCGGCCATTGCCCCAATTGCAACGCTGCCAGACCGCCCTTTTGGGCCACCTTGCGGCGCGCCGTGAGGCCCGATAAGGCTGCGTTCTCAGGAACTTCGGACATGCCCAAAAAACCAAACAAAAGCCCGGCCGGCAAAGGCCTCCCCACCCCCGCCAGGAAGCCCGCCCGCGTCGCGGCAAAACGCCCCACGGCAGCCTCAAAAGCAATCGCCAAGACAGCCCCGGACCTCTCCCAAGAGCGCATCGTCCGCGCGCTGGAGACTATTGCGGCGCACCTTTCGGCCCAGGGCAACCCGGCCCTCGAGCCCGAGTCGTTCGAACGGGCGGATGCCTATGTCTGGCACCCCGACGGGCGCCTGGCGGCCGTGCCGCGGGTCAGCCGCGTCGAGCTGTTCCTGCTCAAGGGCGTCGATCGGATGCGCGACATCCTGATGGAGAACACCGAGCGCTTCGCCAATGGCCTGCCGGCCAACAACGCCCTGCTCTGGGGCGCGCGCGGCATGGGCAAGTCATCGCTGGTGAAAGCGGCGCATGCCAGCCTCAACGCGGAGCGCAAACCGGCCGACAAGCTCAAGCTGATCGAGATCCACCGCGAGGACATCGAGAGCCTGCCAGCACTGATGGAGCAGCTTCGGGCCTCGTCCTTCCGCTTCATCGTGTTCTGCGACGACCTCTCCTTCGACGGCAACGACGCCTCCTACAAGTCGCTCAAGGCCGTGCTCGAAGGCGGCATCGAAGGCCGGCCCGAGAACGTCATCCTCTACGCCACCTCCAATCGCCGCCATCTGCTGGCGCGCGAGATGATCGAGAACGAGCGCTCGACCGCGATCAATCCGGGCGAAGCGGTCGAGGAGAAGGTTTCGCTGTCGGATCGTTTCGGCCTCTGGCTCGGCTTTCACCGCTGCAGCCAGGACGAATACCTCGCCATGGTGCGCGGCTATTGCAGCCATTTCGACATCAAGATCGACGACGAGGCCCTGGAGCGCGAAGCGCTGGAATGGTCGACGACGCGCGGCTCCCGCTCGGGCCGCGTCGCCTGGCAGTTCGTGCAGGAGCTGGCCGGACGGCTCGGCGTGAAGCTGACGGCGACGTAGCGAACACTATCGCCCCACACACAACTGTCATTCCCCGCGCAGGCGGGGAATCCAGTACGCCGCGGCTTATCGGCTCAACAATGTCTGTCTCTGGAATACTGGGTCGCCCGGTCAAGCCGGACGACGACAGCGTCAGTGCGGAGACTGCGCCGGCCTCACGCCCCATTCAGGAATTGAAGCGGGTCAACCGGGCTCGATCCCTTGCGGATCTCGAAGTGGAGCTGCGGCGACGCCACCTCCCCGGATTGACCCGACTTGGCAATGACCTGACCGCGCTTGATGGTATCGCCGCGCTTCACCAACAGCTCACTCGCATGGGCATATGCGGTGACGTAGCCGTTGGAGTGCCGAACCAGGACCAGATTGCCGTAACCTTTCAGCTCGTTGCCGGAATAGGCAACGACGCCGTCTTCAGCCGCCTTGACCGGCGTCCCCTCGGGCACCGCGAGATTGATGCCGTCATTGGACTTGCCATTGGTCTTGGCGCCGTAGCTCGTGACCACCTTGCCGCGCACCGGCCAGCGGAAGGTCGGCAGCGCGCCGGTGGCCTCCGCGGCCTTCGCCGGCGTCTCGGCGGGCTTCTCTTCGACATTGGCCGTGGCCTGAGCCAGGCGCGCGCTCTGCACGGGCGCGGCAGCAGCGGCCATCTTGGTGACGGGCGCCGGAGCGGCCGCTACGGGCTGGAGCGTTCCGGCCACCGGAGCAGCCCCGACCGGAGCCGCGGCAACCGGCGCCGCGACAGCCGCGGTCTTGGCGCCGGGTACGGTCAGCTTGGTGCCGAGCTTGAGTTTTGCAGACGGATCAAGACCGTTGGCACGGGCGAGTTCAGCCGCCGGGATATGGTTCTTGCGGGCGATGCTGGCGAGCGTGTCGCCGCGGTTCACGAAGTGCGTGCTCGACGGTGCAGCGACGGCCGCAACCGGCTTCGCTGCAGGCACTGCCGCAACGGGAGCCATCGCGGGCGCCGGTGCAGCGGCCGCCGCCGGATGCGGGATGATCAGCTGCTGGCCGGGCGAGAGCGCTCGCGGGCCCTTGTAGCCGTTGGCGGCAAGGATCGCCTGCGGCGTGACGTGGTAGCGCTTGGCGAGCACGTCGAGCGTGTCGCTGGTGCCGACGATGATCTTGGTCCCGCCGGCCGGCTGGGCGGCCGCGACCGAGCGCGGCGGCACCGTGGCCGTGGTTTCGAGGTGCGGCTGAGCCGGAGGGGCATACGAGCTGACGCCGCGTCCGCCGCCGGACACTCCGCCGCCAGAGGCAACGGGATAGGATTGCGGGGCGGATACCGCGGGGGGAGGCAGAGGCTGCGACTGGTAGTAACCGGGCTGCGTCTGCGGCCGCGCATATTGCGGCAGCTCACGCTGCGGCGGCGGCGCCTGCTGCACCGACCCCGTCTGTTCGGAAGCGAAGGGATTGGAAAAATTTGACTGGGACAGCCGCGACGACATGTCGGCGCTGCACCCAGCAAAGCTGAAGGAGATCAGCGCCAGCACCGCGACCTGCGGCACGCGGCGCGAGTAAAGCAACTCGACGACAGCGGACATGGTTACTCACTCGTACGCAACAGAACTGATGTTTTAAGTAAACACGCGCCGAGTAAATAACGGCTTAACCCTCCCAATAAGATGTTGGCGGCACAGCCAATCCGGGATTCTACAGCTCCCGCGCCACGCCGGGCAGTGCCGGCACGAAGCGGACCTCGACGAGTTCCTTGCGCTCGATCCCGGCTTCTGTGCGGGTCAGGCGGGTCAGCGTCTGCACGCCCTGATGCGGGCCGACGGGGGCGATCAGGATGCCCCCGACCTCCAGCCGCTCGACCAGGTTCTCCGGAATCTGCTCCATCGCGGCGGTGACGATGATGCGGTCGAACGGGCCGATATTGGGAGGCAGATTGAGGCCGTCGCCCAGCATCACCTCGACATTGTGGCAGCCGAGCTTCTCGAGCCTGGCGCGCGCCGTATCCGCCAGCTTGCGGTAGCGCTCGACCGTGAGCACCTGCCCCGCGAGCCGCGATAGCACGGCGGCCTGATAACCGGAGCCGGTGCCGATTTCGAGCACCCGATGCTGCTTCTGGAGCTGGAGCTGCTCGGTCATGTAGGCGACGACGAACGGCTGGCTGATGGTCTGCCCACAGGCGATCGGCAACGCGCTGTCACGATAGGCACCGTCGCGATCGGCCTCGTCGACGAAAAGCTCGCGCGGCACCTCCTCCATGGTCCGCAGCACGGCCTGATCGCTGATGCCCCGACGCCTCAGCGTCAGCTGAAACATCATCTTCTCCGGCGGGTGCTGATGGGACGTCATTGCTGCTGCTATTGCTGATCTCGGCTGGCGGATCGCCGTACTGCACCGCAAGAACCCGAGACGAGAATCTTGTTCCGGCTCAGGAACTCATGATAGCCTTTCGGTGCAGCATTTGACCACAGTCGAGCTATCAACGCGCTAAGTCATTTGCAGGTTTGGGTTCGCCGAAACGCGCATTGCGTCGCTTATCTTTATCTGCGAACGTTCGCGAGTATGGGCAAGGACTCACCTATGACTGCGACAGGGCTTTCGGGCCGCTCTGTTTTCCTCGTCGAGGACGAGGTCATGATCAGAATGATGGTCGCGGACATGCTGGAGGAGCTCGGCTACAAGGTTGCCGCCGAGGCGGGCGATATCACCGAGGCCATGCGGCTTGCGCAATCCACCGAGTTCGACCTCGCCATTTTGGACGTCAACGTCAACGGCAAGGTCATCTCGCCGGTCGCCGATGTCATCAGGGCGAAGGGCTGCCCGTTCATCTTCGCCACCGGATACGGCTCCTCCGGCCTGCCCGAACAGTACCGCGACCGGCCGGCACTCCAAAAGCCGTTTCAGCTCGACGCGCTCGGCAAGACCATCGAAGCCGCGCTTCGCGGCGGCTAGCCCTACTTCAACGTGAGGCTCAGCTCTTCCGAAAACGCTTCGTCCGTGCGGTCGAGCCTGAGCGGGGTGACCGAGACGTAGCGCTCGCGCAGCGCCGCGAGATCGGTGCCGTCGGCGGGCGTATCCATCATCGCGGTGCGCTCGAAGCCGATCCAGAAATAGGGATTGCCGCGACCGTCCCTGCGCTCGTCGATCCTGAGGAAGCCGAGATTGCGCTTGCCTTGCCGCGTGACGCGGATGCCCAGCACATCCTCCGGCGCGCAGGACGGGAAGTTGATGTTGATGACGGTGTCCTTCGGAACGCCGGCGGCGATCACCTTGCGCAGGATGTCGGGCCCGAATTTGCGCGCGGTGTCCCACGGCGGCCGTTCGCGGGTCTCGACGCTGAACTCCTGCGACAATGCGAATGACGGCAATCCTAGGATGGTGCCCTCCAGCGCGCCGGCAATGGTGCCGGAATAGACGACGTCCTCGGCGACATTGCGGCCCTTGTTGACGCCGGACAGCACGACATCGGGCAGCTTGGCGCCCAGGATATGGCGGGCTCCCATGATGACGCAGTCCGTCGGCGTGCCGCGCACGGCGAAGTGCCGCGGGCCGACCTCGCGCAGGCGCAAGGGATCGTTCAGCGACAGCGAATGCGACACGCCGGACTGGTCAAGCTCGGGCGCCACCACCCACACGTCGTCCGACAAGGCGCGCGCGATCTCCTCCACGACCTTGAGGCCGGGAGCGTGGATGCCGTCGTCATTGGTGCAGAGAATGCGCATGCGAAAGGTCGATCCCAGAAGCCGTTTGACCTGTCATATCCGGCCGTGGCCGATCAGGCAAACCGGACGATTGCGGTCCAGCGGCAGGTTCCCGGCCTGGTCCCGCTAGCGGCGAATGCGCCATTGCGGCAGGAAGCGCGCGAGCCGGCCCTCCGCACGCAGTTGCATCGCCGGCACAACCGGACTCACGACGGGAGCCTCGATGACGCCGAGCGCCTCCAGCTGCGCGACGAACGGATCAGAGCCCGGTGCCTGCGGAAAGCGTTCGCGCGCCACCGTCAGCGCCTTGTCGAAGTCTGCAGCGTTGACTCCGGGCTTGGCCCGTCGGCTCTGCACGAGATCTTCGTCCCACAGCCGCGCGATCTCGATGTCGAGCACGCCGCGCAGGCGCTGATCGATGGCCTGGATGCCGTCACCCGTCACCGCCCATTGTCTACCGACCCAGAAGATATCGCGGTGCAAGGCCATGAACGGTGGGGTTCGCGTTGAGGGGCCGGCAGGATAGCCGGCCGCCCGATCTTCGCAACCCTACTCGCGCGCGATTACCTTCAGCCCGCCCATATAGGGCTGGAGCACGCTGGGGACCGCGATCGAGCCGTCCTCCTGCTGATAGGTCTCCATCACCGCGATCAGCGCGCGGCCGACCGCAGTGCCGGAGCCGTTCAGCGTGTGCACGAAGCGCGGCTTGCCGTCGGGCCCGCGCGAGCGCGCATCCATGCGCCGCGCCTGGAAGTCGCCGCAGACCGAGCAGCTCGAGATCTCGCGGAACATGCCGCCCTCACCCTGCCCGGGCATCCAGACCTCGATGTCGTAGGTTTTTTGCGACGAGAAACCCATATCCCCTGCGCAGAGCGTCATCACGCGATAATGCAAGTCGAGCTTCTGCAACACCTGCTCGGCGCAGGACAGCATCCGCTCCAGCTCGTCCTTGCTCACTTCCGGCGTCGTGATCGAGACCAGCTCGACCTTGGTGAACTGGTGCTGGCGGATCATGCCGCGGGTGTCGCGCCCCGCAGCGCCCGCCTCGGCGCGGAAGCACGGCGTCAGCGCGGTAAGCCGCATCGGTAACTGCTTCTCGTCGAGGATGGATTCGCGCACGAGATTGGTGAGCGACACTTCAGCGGTGGGGATCAGACCGAGGCGCTCGGTCTTCAACCGCTCATGGTCGGGCGAGGCGAGCAGCTCGCCCTTGATCGCCCAGAACTGGTCGTCCTCGAACTTCGGCAATTGCCCGGTGCCGAACATCACCTCGTTGCGCACCAGCAGCGGCGGATTGATCTCGGTGTAGCCGTGCTCGGTGGTGTGCAGGTCGAGCATGAACTGGCCGATCGCGCGCTCGAGCCGCGCCAGCCCCTTCTTCAGCACGACGAAACGCGCGCCGGAGAGCTTTGCTGCCGCCTCGAAATCCATGTAGCCGAGCGCGGTGCCGAGATCGTCGTGCAGCTTCGGCGCAAAACCGTAGTTGCGCTTGTTGCCGAACACGTGGCGCTGCACGTTACCGTGCTCGTCGACGCCGTCGGGCACTTCGTCGAACGGAATGTTCGGGATCGCGGACAGCTCTTTCGTCAACTCATCGTCGGCGGCTTTCGCAGCCGCTTCGAGCTCCGGCATCGTGGTCTTGAGCTCGGCGACTTCAGCCATCAGCTTGGCCGCGCGGGCCTCGTCCTTGGCCTTCTTGGCGTCGCCGATCTCCTTGGAGGCCGCATTGCGCCGCGCCTGCGCCTGCTCCGAAGCCAGGATCGCCGCACGCCGCCTCTCGTCGATCGCCAGCAGCGAGGCCGACATCGGCTTCAAACCGCGCCGTGCGAGGCCGGCGTCGAAGGCTTGCGGATTGTCGCGGATCGATTTGATGTCGTGCATGGCTGTGGTCCTGGGGCTTGTTGCAAGCCTGCAAATCGTGGATTTGCATTCATGCAAGCATGCAAATGGCCGCTCCCACTAGCACAGCTGTCATCATCCGCGAAGGCGGATGATCCAGTATTCCAGAGACGGCGGTGATTCCACGATAGGCCGCGGCGCACTGGATTCCCCGCATTCGCGGGGAATGACAGCGGTGGGCTTGGCCGCCCTACTCCGCCGGCTTGGCCGGTGTCGACACGTCGGTGCCGGTGGTCGCTTGCGCGGCTGCCACCTTCTTCTCCACCATCGCCACCGCGATGATCGAGCCCTCGTACAGCGCCAGCAAGGGGATCGCGAGCGAGCACTGGCTGAGCACGTCGGGCGGCGTCAGCACGGCCGCGATCACGAAGGCGATGACGATGAAATAGCGCCGCTTCTCGCGCAGCATTTTCGAGGTCACGATGCCGATGCGGCCGAGCAGCGTCAGGATCACCGGCAGCTGGAAGGCGATGCCGAAGGCGAAGATCAGCGACATCATCAGCGACAGATATTCACCGACCTTGGGCAGCAGCTGGATCTGCGCGGTCTCGTCGCTGCCGGCCTGCTGCATGCCGAGCGAGAAGCGCACCAACATCGGCAGCACGACGAAATAGACCAGCGCCGCGCCCAGCACGAAGAAGAACGGGGTCGCGACCAGATACGGCAGGAAGGCCTGCTTCTCGTGCTTGTAGAGCCCGGGCGCGACGAACTTGTAGATCTGCGTTGCCACGATCGGGAACGAGATGAAGCCGGCGCCGAACAGCGCGAGCTTGAGCTGGGTGATGAAATATTCCAGCAGTGCGGTGTAGATGAACTTGGAATTCTCCGGCCCCGCGACCCACACGAACGGCCAGACCAGCACGTTGTAGATCTGCTTGGCGAAGAAGAAGCAGAAGATGAAGGCCACGCCAAAGCCGAGCAACGCCTTGATCAGCCGCGAGCGCAGCTCGATCAGATGGTCCATCAGCGGGGCTTTGCTGGCCTCGATATCGGCGTCGGTCATGACGCTTTGGCGTCCTTGATCGGTTCGGATGGTGCGGTGTCCTGCGCGACCTTTGCCTGCTCGACCTCACGGGTGATGGCGAGTGGCTCGTTCGCAGCCGCATGCGCCTCGGCCTCGACGAAGGTCGCGGGCGGCGGCGCTTCCGGAGTGGTCGGAGTAACAGGAGGTTCGACAGCTGTGGCGGCCGGCGTCTCTGCCGGCTTGTCCAGCGCATCGACGCGGAGCGCGTCGCTGACGTCCTTCTGGAGCGAGGTCAACGGATTGAACCCTGTGGCGGCTTCCTTGACCTCGTCGAAGCTCTTCTTGAGGTCGGCCATCTCGGCCTCGCGCATCGCTTCCTGGAACTGGCCCTGGAATTCGGCGGCCATCTTGCGGGCCTTGCCCATCCACTGTCCGACCATGCGCAACACGCCCGGCAGCTCTTTCGGGCCGATGGCGATCAGGGCCACGACCCCGATGAGGACCAGTTCACTCCACCCGATGTCGAACATGAGGTCTTCCGTTCACGCCAGCCGGAGCCGGCCCAATCCTCGCGCGCAGGATCGGGGCCGCCACCCGTGTCTCGCGTGCTCTCTGGCTCAGACGGCCTTGCTGCCGACGTCGGACCGTGCCGCGGTCGGCGCAGCATTGTGCTCGATCGACTTGGCCGGCTCGGGCTTCTCGGCGGGCTTGTCGTCGTCCTGCATGCCCTTCTTGAACGCCTTGATGCCCTGTGCCACGTCGCCCATCAGATCCGAAATCTTGCCGCGGCCGAACAGCAGCAGGACCACTGCGATCACCAAGATCCAGTGCCAAATGCTGAGTGAACCCATCCTGCAACCCTCCAAACGCGCATGGCCGGGGACCCGGCCGATCTTTACCGAAACCTAGGCTTGGCAGGGCTCAAAAACAAGGACCAAGGCAGCGCCAATTCGCTGTCGGCGCTACGCAATCTTGCTAGTGTTAACCGGTCGCAGGCCCCGTAGACGAACGGGCGTCACTCCTCGCTGCCGCCTTCGCTGCCACCCTCGCCGCCGCCCTCAGGCGTCTCAGGCTCAACCGCAGGCGCCAGCGCGAGATCGAGGTCCTCGCCCGGTTCCAGCGGATCCTCATCCTCGCGCAGAGCCGGGTCATCGGACGGCGTCGGCACGCTAAATCCGGTGGGCAGGCGCGAATCCAACAGGCCCGTGCCCTTCAGCTCTTCCAGGCCCGGCAGGTCGCCGAGCTGTTCCAGGGTGAATTGCGACAGGAACTCCTCGGTGGTTCCGAAGGTCAAAGGACGGCCGGGCGTCTTGCGGCGGCCACGCGGCTTGATCCAGCCGGTCTCCAGCAGCACGTCGAGCGTGCCCTTTGAGGTGACGACGCCGCGGATCTCCTCGATCTCGGCCCGCGTCACCGGCTGGTGATAGGCGATGATCGCCAGCACCTCGATCGCGGCGCGCGACAGGCGCCGGGTCTCGGTGCTCTCCCGCGTCATCAGCCAAGCCAGATCGCCGGCGGTGCGGAACGTCCATTTGTTGGCGACGCGGACGAGGTTGACGCCACGTGAGGCATAATCGGCCTGCAATTGCTCGAGCGCAGCCTTGACGTCGACGCCCTCGGGCATGCGCTTGGCCAGGGTCGCGGTATCCAGCGGCTCACTCGACGCAAACAGCAGCGCTTCCAGCAGCCGCAATTCTTCGGGACGCGCCTGGGATTCGTTCTCCATCGGCTCGGCCTCTTCTACCCGCACTTCAGCCAGGCTTGCCATGGCAGATTCTCCTTCTTGCACTTAAGCGACCGGCGCATCGGGCGCAGGAGCTGCGTCCGGGACCGGTTTTGGGCGCCCCTTCCGGAAATAGATCGGCGCAAACGCTTCTTTCTGGTTCAGCTCCAGCTGACCTTCGCGCACCAATTCGAGCGCGGCGGCAAAGCTCGAGGCGAACACCGTCGCGCGCTGTGTCGGATCGGCGACGTGCCGGATCAGGAAGTCGTCGAGCACGCCCCAGTCGTCCTGCTCGGTGATGCTGCCGACCAGCCGCTCGAGCGTGGCGCGCGCTTCGGCGAGCGACCACACCGTGCGCTTGGCCAGATGCACGCTCGCCAGCACGCGCGACTGGCGCTGCGCGGCGTAGGCCGTGAGCAGGTCGTAGAGCGTTGCGGTGTACTTCGGATGCTTGATCTCGGCGATCTGCTCGGGCTCGCCGCGCGGGAAGATGTCGCGCTGCAATTGCGGCCTGTTCATGAGCCGGTTGGCGGCTTCGCGAATGGCTTCCAGCCGGCGCAGGCGGTTGGCGAGCGCCGTCGCCATCTGCTCCGCGCTCGGGCCTTCCGCACTCGGCGGCTCCGGCAGCAGCAGGCGCGACTTCAGGAAGGCGAGCCAGGCCGCCATGACGAGGTAGTCAGCGGCAAGCTCCAGCCGGATCTTTCGCGCGGCCTCGATGAAGTGGAGGTACTGGTCTGCCAGCGCTAGGATCGAAATCTTGGCGAGGTCGACCTTCTGCTGCCGCGCCAGTGCGAGCAGCAGGTCGAGCGGGCCTTCATAGCCCTCGACGTCCACCACCAACGCCGGCTCACCCTCGGCGAGCTCTGCGGGCCGCCCGGTTTCAAACGATAGGATTTCTGCGGTCATGCCGATGCCGTGTTTGCCCGTGCGATCAATGCGTCCAGTTCGGCGCGCGCGGCCACACGGTCGAATGGCTGCGGCGGCTTGCGTGCGGCGAGCGCGGCTTCCGCCCGCTCCAGTGCCCTGCCGGACAGTTCAGGTGTCTGGCCGGCAACGTCGCGCATCTCCTCGATGTTGCCGTTGCAATGCAGGGCGATATCGCAGCCGGCCGCGAAGATCGCGCGAGTCCGCTCAGCGATATTCCCCGACAGCGCGTTCATCGACACGTCATCACTCATTAACAAACCCTGGAACCCGATTGCGCCGCGAATCACGTCAGCAATCATTGTCGCAGATGTCGTCGCCGGATGGGCGGGGTCGACCGCGCTAAACACAACATGTGCAGTCATGGCCATCGGCAGATCCGCGAGCGGCTTGAACGCGGCGAAATCGGTGCGTTCCAGCTCGTCCCGGGGCGTGTCGACGGTCGGCAGCTTGAAGTGGGTGTCGGCGGTTGCCCGGCCGTGACCGGGAATGTGCTTGAGCACCGGCAGCACGCCGCCCTGCTCCAGTCCCTCGGTGACCGCACGGGCGATCGCCGCGACCTTGCCCGGCTCGGTGCCGTAGGCCCGGTTGCCGATGACCGCATCAGCGCCCGCCACCGGCACGTCAGCCAGCGGCAGGCAATCCACGGTAATGCCGAGTTCGGCAAGGTCAGCCGCGATCAGGCGGGCACTGAGGCGCGCGGCATCGAGCCCAAGCGCCGAATCAGTGTCGTACAGATTCGCGAATACGGCCCCCGGCGGATAGACCGGCCAGTGCGGCGGGCCCAGTCGCTGCACCCGTCCGCCCTCCTGATCGATCAGGACAGGCGCGTCGGCAGCATCCGCCACCGCGCGCAATTCCGCAACCAATGCAGCAACTTGAGCTGGTGTCGCGACATTGCGCTTGAAGAGGATGAAGCCCCATGGGCGCTGGACGCGGATAAACTCCCGCTCGGCGGCGGTCAGTTCCGTTCCGGATACGCCGGTAATGAAGGCCCGCGTGCTCATAACGGCCGATTAACCCTGCCCCGCGAAGGGGTCAAGGAAACGGCCGTTAATTCCTCTGGACGAAGCAGGCAGACAGGCCTGCGGACTTCAGGCTGTTGCAAGCCTGCGTCGCCTCCTCGGCCGAAGCGTAGGGACCAGCGAAGGCGCGGTAGACGACCCCCTTGCCCTTGTCGGTCAGATCAACCCGCTTGATCACCGGCGAGCGGGAGCCGAGCACGCTGCCGTACTTGCTCTGAAGCACCCGGTAGGACGCGGCGGCGCTGTCCTCGCTCTGCTGCGAGGAGACCTGCACGATGTAGCCGCCGCCGCTGCTGGTGGGCGCGATTTGCGTCGGATTGGTCGCAGCCATCCGTTGCGGAGGCTCGGCCGTCGCTCCCGATTGCGGGGCGAGCGAAAGGGGCTGGTTGACGCTGGCATTGGCCGAGGTCGGCGGATTGCGCGACGCGATCGGTGCGGGCGGCGCGGCAACGGGCTTCGGCGCCGCTACTGGCTTGGCGGCAGCCGACTGCGGGGTGGCGCTATCGGTTTGATCGCCCTTCACGGCCACGGTCCTGATCGGGCGCGGCGAATTATTCGGCAGCGTCCCGTTGCTCGGGCTCGGACCCGCGCTCGGCGGGGGCACCGCAGACGGCGATACGCTGGCCACCGACGGCGGGTTCGCATTCTGGTTCAGCGGCGGGAACACGACGCGGGGCCCGCTCGCCCTGGCGTTGACGTCGACGGGCCCCTCCTCGCGCGGCACGATCTTTTCAGTGCCGTCACCACTGACCATGCGGTCCGGCCCCCTGGCCGCGGAGTCCGTCGGCGCTGGCCCGATCTTGGTTGGCGTGTTGTCGGCCTTGATGATCGGCGGCTCGCCGCTGCGGGGCGAGCCGATATAGGTCTTGTAGGCGAACGCCGCACCGGTGCCGACCACGGCAAGCGCCAGGATCGCCGCGACCGTCATCATGCCGCCGCGCTGCTTCTTCGGCTCCTCGACTTCTTCCTCGGGATAGTCGCTCTGGTAGGCGTAAGGGTCGTCCGGATACGCCGGCTCGCGCTGATAGTCCTGCTCGCCTGCCTCCAGCCGGCCGTAGAGCGCATCGTCGTAGCGCGACGGGTCGGGCTGCGCGTACGGCTCCTGATAGGCCTGCTCCTGATAGGCTTGGCCATGCTGCTGGTAGGACTGATCCTGAAAACCTTGATCCTGATAGGCCTGCGGCTGATGAACATCAGGCTCGGGCACAGCAGGCTTGGCTGAATAGCGATGCAACGGATGCACCGGGCTGACCGAGACGGGATAGTCAGGCTCCGGCGCGGGTGCCGGTTGCGGCTGCACGTTGGCGCGCCGCATCCATGAGGGCGGCCCGGGCGGCGGCGCCTGCTCGGCGTAGTCCTGCTGATCATCGTCCCGGCGATAATCGTCTTCATGATAGCTCTGGGCGGGCGCCGCCGGCGGACGCGCAGTCGGTCGCCCCTGCGTTGCGAACGGATCGGTCTGTCCGATCAAACGGGCGAGTTCGGCCAAGGGATCATTTTCCGCCTTCCCATGCTGATCGCCACCGCGACCATAGTCATCGGAAGGAAACGGTCTGTCCTGATATCGTTCGGCCATCGTGATGATGCGTCCCTTCGGGAAAGCCGCGCGCCCCTCGACCAAGGCACGGCTTTCGACCCACAAGGCTTTCAACCAAGTCTAAGCGATCCGGCTTCTGCCGGTTACCCCCGAATTCCCCTTAAGTAGTTCGCCCCAAACTACCGCATCTCGTCCGGAGCATGGACGCCGAGGATGGCGAGGCCCGATGCCAGGACCGAGACGACGCCCTGGACCATGGCCAGCCGCGCCTTTGTAAGATCTGCATCATTATTGATAATGAAGCGTAAATAGGGCAAATCGCGCCCTTTCGTCCAAAGTGCGTGAAATTCGCTGGCTAAATCATAGAGATAAAAGGCAATTCGGTGCGGCTCATGGGCGCTGGCGGCCGCTTCCAGCATGCGCGGATAAATTGCGAGGCGCTTGAGAAGGTCGAGCTCGACGGGGTCCGACAGCCGTTCCACCGCCGACTCACTGAGCCATGCGATGCGCTTTCCGGCGTCCTCCGGTAGTTCCGGGAACACCTCCGCCCGCGCGTTGCGGAAGATCGAGTGGCCGCGGGCGTGGCCGTACTGGACGTAGAACACCGGGTTGTCGCGCGACTGCTCGATAACCTTGGCGAGGTCGAAGTCGAGCACCGCGTCGTTCTTGCGGTAAAGCATCATGAAGCGGACGGCGTCCTGACCGACCTCATCCACCACATCGCGAAGTGTGACGAAGTTGCCGGCTCGCTTGCCCATTTTCACCGGCTCGCCGTTGCGCAGCAACTTCACCAGCTGGACGATCTTGACGTCGAGCTCGCCCTTGCCCGAGGTCGTCGCCTTCACCGCCGCCTGCATGCGCTTGATATAGCCGCCGTGGTCGGCGCCCCAGACGTCGATCATCTCCGCGAAGCCACGGTCGAACTTGTTCTTGTGGTAGGCGATGTCGGAGGCGAAGTAGGTGTAGGAATTGTCCGACTTGATCAGCGGACGATCGACGTCGTCGCCATAGGCGGTCGCCTTGAACAGCAGCTGCTCGCGGTCCTCCCAGTCCTCCACCGGCGCGCCCTTCGGCGGCGGCAGGCGGCCCTCGTAGATGTCGCCCTTGGCCTTCAGGAAATCGATGGTCTCGGCAACCTTGTTGTTGCCGGTCTCGATCAGCGAGCGTTCCGAGAAGAACACGTCATGGCGGATGTTGAGGGCGGCGAGATCGTCCCTGATCTCGTCCATCATCATCGCGATTGCCTTTGCGCGCACGGTCGGCAGCCACTCGGCCTCGCTCATCGCGCGCAGCTTTTCGCCGTACTCGGTCGCCAGCGCCGTACCCACCGGCTTCAGATAGTCGCCCGGATAGAAGCCTTCCGGGATGGCGCCGATATCCTCGCCGAGCGCCTCACGGTATCGCAGGAAGGCGGAGCGCGCGAGCACGTCGACCTGGGCGCCGGCATCGTTGATGTAATATTCGCGGGTGACGTCGTGGCCGGCGAACTGGAGCAGGCTCGCCAGCGCGTCGCCGAACACGGCGCCGCGGCAATGGCCGACATGCATCGGCCCGGTCGGATTGGCCGAGACGTATTCGACATTGACCTTGGAGCCGCCGAGGACACGGCCGTAATCGGCGCCCTCACGCAGCACGGTGCGCAGCGCCTCGGCCCAGGCGGCGGGCTTCAGCGTCAGGTTGATGAAGCCGGGACCGGCGACGTCGACCTTCGCGATCAGCGCGTCGGCACGCAGCCGCTCGGCGATCTGCTCGGCGAGATCGCGGGGCTTTGCCTTTGCCTCTTTCGCAAGCACCATGGCGGCGTTGGTCGCCATGTCGCCATGGGTGGCATCGCGCGGCGGCTCGACCACCACGCGCGAGAAATCGATGCCCTCGGGCCAATTGGCGTCCGCCGCGAGCGCACGGCAGGCGGCGTGCACTCGTGCGAGCACATCGGCGAACAGATGCAGGGATGAGGATGTCTGGGGCATGGCCGCCGCCTAACGCAAATCCGGGGTCGAGTCAAAAAGCCGCTGATGCTCGGTCAGGGCGAAACGGTCGGTCATTCCGGCAATGAAATTGCCGATCCGGCGTGCCCGGTCGCCCTCATTGTCCGCCTCCGCCCCCAGCAGCCATTCCGGCGGCAGCTCGCCAGGGGATGTCAGGTATTTTGCGAACAGGTCGAACAGGATCTGCTCCGCCTCACCCATCACCCGCATCACCCGCTCGTGACGGTACATGTGCTGGTACAGGAAGGTCTTGATAGCAGCCTCTTCCTCCGCGACCTCGACCGGAAACGCGATCAGCGCCCGGCTCTGCTGGCGCACGTCCTGGGCCGATTGCGGCTTGACGGCGGTGAGGTTCTTCTGCGCCTCCGCAAACACCGCACCGATCAGATGCGAGATCAGCTCGCGCACCAGCTCGGCACCGCGCCGGACGTCCTCGAGATCGGGATAATGCGCCGCAGTCTCGGCGATGATCTCCGCGGTCAGCGGCATCGCCTTGAGATCGTCGAGGTGGAACAGGCCGGCACGCAGGCCATCATCGATGTCGTGCGCGTCATAGGCGATGTCGTCGGCGATCGCGGCGACCTGCGCTTCCAGCGAGGCAAAGCTCCACAATTGGAGGTCATAGGTCTTGATGTAGTCGGCGATCCCAACGGGTACGCCGTGCTCGCGATAGCGCCCGACCGGAGCGCCGCTGCGGTCAGTCAGCGGGCCGTTGTGCTTGACGATGCCCTCCAGCGATTCCCAGGTCAGGTTGAGCCCATCGAACTCGGGATAGCGGTGCTCGAGCGAAGCCACGACGCGAAGCGTCTGGGCATTGTGGTCGAAGCCGCCGAACTCCTTCAGGCAGGCATCCAAGGCCCGCTCGCCGGCATGCCCGAACGGCGGATGGCCGAGATCGTGCGCGAGCGCGAGGGTCTCGGTGAGGTCCTCGTCCAGTCCGAGCTGCCGGGCCAGCGCCCGAGCGATCTGTGCCACCTCCAGCGAATGGGTCAGCCGGGTGCGGTAATGGTCGCCCTCGTGGAACACGAACACCTGGGTCTTGTACTTCAGGCGGCGGAACGCGGTGGAATGGATCACCCGGTCGCAATCCCGCCGGAACGGGCTGCGGGTCCGGCTCGGGGGCTCGGCGACCAGCCGGCCACGGCTGCGATCGGGGTCGCAGGCATAGGGCGCGCGGGGGGCTGCCATTCCGACGGACACGGCGAATTTAGTCCCTATCCATTTGATTCTGCGTATGGTGGCACTTAACTATGTCGGATGCGGGATACCAAATGAATTGGGCAAGTGAACTTGGTATGACGCGGGACTATCGGAGACCAGCAATGACGACTGCCGTGACCATCAGTGACCGGGCCGCACGCCGGATTGGGGAGATCCTCAAGGGCGAAGGGTCTGGCGCGATGCTGCGCATCTCCGTCGAGGGCGGCGGCTGCTCCGGCTTCCAGTACAAGTTCGACATCGACCGCGCCCGCACCGACGACGATCTCGTGATCGAGCAGGACAACGCCGTGGTGCTGGTCGATTCCGCCTCGCAGCCGTTCCTGGCGGGCTCGCAGGTCGATTTCGTGGACGACCTGATCGGCGCCTCGTTCCGCGTCAACAATCCCAACGCGACCGCATCCTGCGGCTGCGGCACCAGCTTCTCGGTCTAGCCCGGCTAGGCGCCGGTTATCTGCCTTTCCTCGTCCGTCCACTCCACGTCGCCCGGCATCAGCTCCGGCTGGAGCGGCGCGTCCTCGGACATGAGATGGCCGTCCAGCGCGCGCAGGAGGGCCGCGATCAGCGCCGGCTTGCGCAGCGGCTTGGCGAGGAAGTCCGACAGGCCCGCTTCGCGGCAGATCTTGATGTCCTCGGGGAAGGCATTGGCGGTGAGCGCGATGATCGGCAAGGCTGCGAAGCGCCCGCCTTGCGCGCGGATCGCTCGGGTCGCAGCAAGCCCATCCATGTCAGGCATGCGCACGTCCATCAGCACCAGATCGTAATCGCCTTCGGAGGCCGCCGCGACGGCCTCGACGCCGTCGGTGACCACGCGGAGCTCGACGTCGAAGGCCCCCAGCATCTTGCTCACGACCATGCGGTTGACGGCATCGTCCTCCGCGACCAGCACCTTCAGCGGCCGATCGAGGCCGGCGATCCGGGCTTTGAGATCGTCGGCTTCGTCGCGCTCGCCTGCCTGATCGGACGCCTCCGCCTGGCTCCAGGGCAGCACCAGCGTGAAGCGGAAGTTCGAGCCTTCGCCCGGCGTCGAGGTGACGCCGATCGTGCCGCCCATCTGCTCGATGATGCGCCGTGAGATCGCAAGGCCGAGGCCAGTGCCGCCGAAGCGGCGGCTGATCGAGGCATCGGCCTGGGCGAAGTCGCTGAACAGCAGGCCGAGCTTCTCGGGCGCAATGCCGATGCCGCTGTCGGTCACCGTCCATTCGACGGTCGCTAGCAGGTCGCGGCGCGCCTGGCAGATGACTGATATCGTCACCTCGCCTTTGTCGGTGAACTTCACCGCATTGGACGCGAGGTTGAGCAGCACCTGGCGAATACGCGCGACGTCGCCGCGCAGCGTCGGCGGCAGGGCCGGATCGAGCTCGACCTTGACGGATAGCCCCTTGCCCTTGGCGCTCGCCCGCACCACGGTCGCAACCGTCTCGACCAGCGCCTGCGGGGCGAAGTCAATCGCCTCGAACTGGAAGCGGCCAGCCTCGAGCTTGGACAGGTCGAGAATGTCATTGAGGATACGCTGGAGATTGTCGCCGGACTCGCGGATCGTGGTGACGGCTTCGCGCTGCTCCGGATCAAGCCTGGTTTCGAGCAGCATGCTGGCAAGCCCGAGCACGCCGTTCATCGGCGTGCGGATCTCGTGGCTCATCACCGCCAGGAAGTCCGACTTGGCGCGGCTCTCGGCCTCGGCCTTTTCCGCGCGCCACCGCTCGGTCACGTCGCGGCCGAAGCCGCGATAGCCGAGGAACTGTCCCTCGCGATCATAGGCCGGCTTCGCCGTCAGCGACCACAACCGCGCCTCGCCGCCGGCGATGACCTTGAGATTCATCTCGTGCAGCGGTTCGGCATGCTCCATCAGGCCGACGATGTTGTAGGCCGCGGACTTGTCCTCGGGGCACAGCATATCGAGCACGTCGGCGAACTGCGATCCTTTCAGCAGCGGAAGCGGCAGCTGCGCGACGTCCGCGAAGCGTTGGGGCACGTCGATCAGACGCCCGTCGGCATCGGTCTGCCACAGCCAATCGCTGGCGTTCTCCTGAAAGTCCTTCAGCAGCAGCGAGATGATCTCGGTCTGGCGCTCGAGCTCGAGCTGGGCCTTGAGATTGCCGAGGAACAGATTGCCCTGGGAGACGATGTTGCGCGCCATGAAAAACGCGAACAGCAGCAGGAACACCGAGGTCACCAGATATGGCCCGGTGCCGCACAAGAGCAGCGCGCCGGCGCAGGCGACGGTCATGGTGGCGAGATAGACGAGGCCGGCGCGCGGGAAGGTCGAGAGCGTGAAGGCGCCGCCCGACATCATGCCGACCATCAGGCAGGCCAGGATCAATTGGCTGGTCGGCTCGATGCGACTGAACAAGGCGAGCGGCAGCGTGCTCCAGATCGCGGCGAGGAAAAATGCCTGCCGCAGCATCTGCCGCGCCGCGCGGGGCGAAGCCTCCTGCGGCGGGTTCTGATGCGACTTGTGCCACGCGCGCACCGCGAGCGAGGCGGTGGCCGCGAGCGTCAGGCCCCAGATCGCGAGGAAGTCGTTCCAGCCCCTGCCCCAGAACAGGATCAGCACGATGGCGACGTTCAGCATCGTCACCGCCATCGTCACCGGGATCAGCCGGGTCACGGCGTCGATCTGCTTGGCGCGGATGCGGCCGATCTCGCGCTCGCTGAGATCGGCAGTCAGGCCGTCCTCGATCTCGAAGCCGCCGAGCCAATACAGGAACGCGCCGATCAGGCCGTCACGCGGCTGAGTTCGCTTCATCGACTTGTCCGGCCATCCCATCCGCGGAACCTTTTGACGATCAATGGCCCGCCGCCTGCTTAGACCGGGTTAATTTTGTGGGAGATTTTGCGGCGTCCTTGACGGGCGCGTTTGCAGTTTGTTCTAACCATGGCCCCTGCCCGGAGCCCGCCGACATGCCCATCAGAGTAGCTACGTGGAACGTGAACTCGGTCCGGCAGCGGATCGATCTGCTCCTGACCTGGCTGAGGGAGTGCCAGCCCGACATCGTCTGCCTGCAGGAGATCAAATGCGTCGACGAGGCCTTTCCGCGGCTGGAGATCGAGGCGCTGGGCTACAACGTGGTGACGCACGGGCAGAAGACGTTCAACGGCGTCGCCCTGCTCTCCAAGCTCAGGTTCGACGAGACCAAGTCTGGGCTCGCCGGGGACGATGAGGATGCGCATGCCCGCTTCCTCGAGGGCGTGGTGACGCTCAAGTCCGGCGTGCTGCGCATCGCCTGCCTTTATTTGCCCAACGGCAATCCGGTCGGCACCGACAAATATCCCTACAAGCTCAAATGGATGTCGCGGCTTCTTGAATATTCGAAAGAGCGCCTCAAGGCGGAGGAGCCGCTGATCCTCGCAGGCGACTTCAACGTCATCCCGCATGCCCGCGACGTGCACAATCCGGCCGCCTGGACCGAGGACGCCCTGTTCAAGACGGAGACGCGGGAGAGCTTTCAGTCCCTGCTCGGCCTCGGCCTCACCGACGCCTTGCGGGCCGTCACCGACGAGCCCGGGCTCTACACCTTCTGGGACTACCAGGCCGGCGCCTGGCAGAAGAATCAGGGCCTGCGGATCGACCATCTCTTGCTGTCGCCGCAGGCCAGCGACCGGCTCGCCAATGTCGGCATCGACAGCTATGTGCGCGGCTGGGAAAAGCCCTCGGACCACGTGCCGGTATGGGCGGATCTGGATCTGGAGGCGGCGTAGCCTGGGGCGAGATGATGGTGGGCACGGCGCCAAGGCGCTTTTGCCCACCCTGTACCTACTCCCGGCGGCCCTGCACCCACTGCTCCAGCATTTGCAGGCACATGGCGCGGTCGTCGTCGGAGGCCTTGGCGAAGGCGCGGTTGTAGCTTTCCTTGATCCAGACCTCCTCCGGACCTGCGCTGTCGCGCGCCAAAGTCAGCCACATCAGGCCGCGCGCGGCCTGCCGCGGCAGGCGGTCGCCGTTGAACAGCATCTGTCCGAGCAACGCCTGCGCCTGGTGCTGGCCCTTCTGCGCGGCAAGGCCAAGCCAGCGCGCGCCGTAGCGGAAGTCCTCGCGCGAGGCGTCCGGGGTCTTCAGGTACAGACGGGCGAGGTCGTACTGCGCGTCCGCATTGCCGAAATAGGAGGCGGCATAGGAGAACATCTCCCGCGCGCGGTCCGGATCGGCCTTGATCTTCGAATTCGGAATGCCGGCCAGATAGTAGCGGCCGAGCGCGACGAAGGCGTTGGCCACGATCTGCGCCTGCGGCGCCGATGGGCTGTCCTCGGCATGCGCGTTGGCGATCCGGCTGAAATATTCGAAGGCACGCAAATCGTCCTGGGCGACGCCGTCGCCGTTGGCGTACATGCGGCCGAGCTTCCACTGCGCGATGGGGTGGCCACCCTCGGCAGCATATTGCAGGGCGCTGAGCGAGGTTTCCTGGGTTGCGACCGCCGGCGGAACCTTGGTGCGCACCGCCCCTGCCGCGCCGGGCAAGGTGGTCACGACCGGGATGGTCGCGTCCTTCGGATTGACCGGCGCGCCGTCGAAGGCGAACGCCGGCGCGGCCAGCGCAGCCGCCCCCAACACAAACGCAACTGTGGCACGCCTAGATGTCCGCATAGCACTGTTTCTCGTGCGCGCCGCCCGGATGGGTCACTGCCCCCCCGACCGCTGGTCCAACCTGCTGAGCATATTTCCAGAGCGCACCCGACGTATGATTAGTCGCGCGGGCGCTCCATTTGGTTTTGCGCTGGGCGAGCTCGGCGTCGCTCAATTTTACGTTAAGGGTACCGGCGACCGCGTCGATCTCGATGATGTCGCCGTCCTCGAGCAGCCCGATCGGGCCGCCGATCGCCGCCTCCGGCCCGACATGGCCGATGCAGAAGCCGCGGGTGGCGCCGGAGAAGCGGCCGTCGGTGATGAGCGCGATCTTGCCGCCCATGCCCTGGCCGGTCAGCGCTGCCGTGGTCTGGAGCATTTCCCGCATGCCGGGACCGCCCTTCGGCCCCTCGTAGCGGATCACGATGACTTCGCCTTCGCGGTAGGTGCGGTTCTGGACCGCCTCGAAAGCATCCTCCTCACGGTCGAAGCACCTGGCCGGACCGGTAAACCTGAGGTTGGACATTCCCGCGACTTTCACGATCGCACCTTCTGGCGCCAAATTGCCCTTCAGACCGACCACACCGCCTGTCACGGTGATGGGCTTGTCTGCCGGGTGCACCACGTCCTGGTGCGGATTCCATTTCACGCTCTTGAGGTTTTCGGCGATCGTGCGGCCCGTGACGGTAAGGCAATCACCGTGCAGGAAGCCGTTGTCGAGCAGCGTCTTCATCAGAAGCGGTATGCCACCTACTTCAAACATGTCTTTGGCGACATAACGGCCGCCGGGCTTCAAATCCGCGACATATGGTGTCTTTTTGAAGATTTCGGCGACGTCGAATAAGTCAAACTTGATGCCGGCCTCGTGCGCGATCGCCGGCAGGTGCAGCGCAGCATTGGTCGAGCCGCCGGAGGCCGCGACCACGGCAGCCGCATTCTCCAGCGCCTTGCGGGTCACGATATCGCGCGGCCGGATGTTTTGGGCGATCAGGTCCATCACCTTCTCGCCCGCGGTCATGCAGAAGGCATCGCGGATTTCGTAAGGCGCCGGGGCGCCGGCCGAGTACGGCAAGGCGAGGCCGATCGCCTCGGAGACGGTCGCCATGGTGTTGGCGGTGAACTGCGCGCCGCAGGCACCCGCGGAGGGGCAGGCCACGCGCTCGATCTCGTCGAGGTCCTCGTCCGACATGGCGCCGACCGAGTGCTTGCCGACCGCCTCGAACATGTCCTGCACGGTGACCTGCTGCCCGCGGAAGTTGCCGGGCAGGATCGAGCCGCCATAGATGAAGATCGAGGGCACGTTGAGGCGGACCATCGCCATCATCATGCCCGGCAGCGACTTGTCGCAGCCGGCGAGCCCGACCAGTGCGTCATAGGCGTGGCCGCGCACGGTCAGCTCGACCGAGTCGGCGATGCATTCGCGTGACGGCAGCGACGAGCGCATGCCGTCATGGCCCATGGCGATGCCGTCGGTCACGGTGATGGTGCAGAATTCGCGCGGCGTGCCGCCAGCCGATGCCACGCCCTTCTTCACCGCCTGGGCCTGGCGCATCAGCGCGATGTTGCAGGGAGCGGCTTCATTCCAGCACGAGGCGACGCCGACGAAGGGCTGGTGGATCTGCTCGGTGGTCAGACCCATGGCGTAGAAGTAGGAGCGATGAGGCGCGCGCGCAGGGCCTTCCGTCACGTGACGGCTCGGCAGCCTCTGCTTGTCAATCTTCGCGTTCATCGCAACCAGTTTCCCCGGCCAACCCTTTCAGACCCGAAAAATCAGAGCCAAGATTTGAATCGACCTTGGGATTTTCTCGTCGCCTTCGAAGACCGCCGCTGCCTCTCAAAACATTAGAGTGATTTTATTCATGATCGGGTGTGGCCAAAAAGCGGCGGCGATGCGAACCGCCGGTGATGAGGGTTAAATCCGGGATGGGTGTTGCACAAGCAGCACAATCGTTACCGGGAAGACACGGGTTGGCCTACCTTGATACCTCGCGAAGATGACAATCCACAATCTCTGATTTCATAGCACCAGCAGCGCGCCCCGCGATGACGACACGGCAGCACGACTGAGTCGGCACCGCCCTTTGCATCACCGATAGCTCTTGTGTCCCGGACAAGCTGCAACGCCTTCGGCGTTGCGGCGCAGAGCCGGGATCCAGACAGCAACACGGATTACTCTCGGAGAGATAGGCCCCGGCTCAGCAGCGCACCGTCGAAGTGACGCTGCGCCGCGTCCGGGGCACGAGAGGAGATTGAGGCGCGCTCTCTCAACATCGTCATTGCTGTGCAATGACGGCATATGAGGCGACGGCTCGCCCTCCAAGTATCGTTGTCATTCCCCGCCTTGTGCGCAATCGCGCACTGGGGCGGGGAATCCAGTACGCCGCGGCCTCTCGATTCAATCACTACCGTCTCGGAGTACTGGATCGCCCGCCTTCGCGGGCGATGACAGCGAGTGTGTGTTGCAGACATGCCTTCGCAGCCTCGCGGCTGATTTCGCCCGAGCTTTGCTTGATCTCGCCGCCCTCTCGTCCAAGAGGGCGCAGGGAAGACCGGGTGCTGACCTCGCACCCGCGGTCCGCTGCGCGAGAGCACACGCAGGAAGAACCGCACAGCAGCATACAGGTGGTGCCAATCACTCGGCCTTCCCTGCGCGATGGTCGGACGGCTTATGCCGCGCTCTCCCGGGAGCCGAGTTCCTTCTGGCCTCCCTCGCCCTTGCGAAATTCACCAGCCTTCGCGCCGGTTGACGCGACTGCCGCATCCGCCAAGAGCTTGACCGTAGCAACGACGGCCAGGACCACACGGTTTTGCCGTACGCACGGCCCGCCATTTCGCCGCAGTTTTCCCAGCCCCGTCGACAGAGCCGGAAACTTACAAACGAGACGAACCTGACAGCGCCGCTCGTCCGCACGAAGCCTTCGGGCTCACGGAGAGCAATCCGCCCTGCGCTTGACATCTCGCACACGACGCTGCCGCGTCCACCGCAAGCCCAGCTCGCGACAATGACGACCACATGATCGCCCCTCAAGAATGAGCCGGGATGGGCGGGATATACGATATTTCCGAATTTCGGTAAAGCGGAATATTTTCATGCGATGGGATTGACAGGAGGCGACACAGCAAGATGCCGTAGCCCGAACGGATCGACCAGGCGGACGATTTCGCAGGCGGCGACGAGGCCGGCGAGCCAGGCGGCGCTGGTCAGCCCGATGCGCGTGACGACGGCGGCGGTGAAGGCGCCCTCGCCGCCGAGGAAAGGCGTTGCAGCCAGCAGCGCGATCTCATAGGCCGCGTAGGCGACGACGAGCGGGACCGCGAGCATCATTGGCGTGCGGCCCTGCGGCAGCTTGCGAAGCACGACGGACGCTGCCACGGTGGACAGCAGCGCGGCTGCGCCGATCACAAAACCCCAGGCGATGGTGCTGCCGTCAATGGGATAATGCAGCACGCCGAAGCCGATGGCCTGGTTCACGAGCCAGGCCCCGGTGACGACGAGCAGCGCGGGCCGCAGCGACAGCATCGCGGCCGCGGCGACGGCGAAGGCCGCGAACGGCGTCGCGCAGGCGAACGCAAGACTTGCGAGCGCGCATGACACCGTCAACAGCACAAAGCAGAACATCGGCGCAAGGCGCGGCGCGACCGGGTGAAGCCGGAAACCGTCGGTATGAGACGGCAGGATGCTGAGAGCCATAGGTGATCTCCTTCTTTTCGAATTCTAGTTCATTTGGGGACGAGTGACAGCCCCGTTGACGTCAAAGCCTTGATCAGAATTTGGCGCCGGCCTTGAGCAGATAGCTGCGACCGGGCAGCGGATAGGCGCTGAAGCGTCCGTCCGTGAAGGTGCTTGCGATGGCGTAGTCGTAGTAGAGCGCGTTCAGCAGATTGTTGACGCTGAGCGACCAGAAGTACCGCTCGTACTGACCACTGAGCTTGAGGTCGATCGTGCCATTGGCAGGGATCGGCTTCTGGGTTCCGGCCTGGTCGTTGTCCATGCGGCGCTCGCTCCAGAAGCGCGCGGTGGCATCGAATACAAGATAGTTCTGCCAGACGTTCCAGGTGAGGCCCGCACTCGCGGTGTAGCGCGACACCAGCGGCACGTCGTTGCCCGCCCAGATGCCTTCGCGGAAGACAGCCCGCGTATAGGCCATGCCGGAACGCAGCAGCAGTGCATCGTTGATGCGATAGGAGACACTGGTCTCCGAGCCGTAACGACGGGTCGGATCGAGATTGGTGTTGTAGAACAGGACCGGATTGAAATGGATCTCGTTGGCGAGGTCCATCAGATAAAGACTGCTCTGCATCTGCAGTCCGCCCGCTCTGATGCGCAGCCCGCCCTCGATGTCCTGCGAGGTCTGGGTCTTGAGCTGGAACGTCTGCGGAAGCGGATTGAAGAACGGGTCGAATGATGGGCCTGACGACACCCGCTCGTCGACGTCGGGCGTGCGGAAGGCGCGCGCAGCCCGGCCGAACAGCGCGACGCTGTCACTGAGACGATGCTCGGCACCGAGGTGCAGCGCATATTGAGTCTCATCGGTCCTCAGCGGAAGCGCGCCGATGTCGGCATTGAACGGAGCCCTCGGATCAAAATTGTCGCGTGCCGCGAGATTGATGTTCTGCACCCGTGCGCCGTAGGAGACGTCGGTCGTCGGCGCGAGGCCCACCGTGTGCTGGATATAGCCCGCCACCGTCCGCTGCCTGAGGTCGTAATTGTGCCAGGGAGCGAGGCCCTGGCCGGCGCCGCGGTTCTGCCGAAAGCTCGCATCGTAATAGTCGACGCCGGTCAAGAGCTGCGACGGCATCCCGAGCAGAAGGCTCTTCACGCTGAGGCGCGGCGTGATCGACCATGTCGTCAGATCGGCGTCGACATAGGTCGACGTGAAGAAAGCCGGGACCGGCGTCGGGCTCGAGAAGAACGCGCTCTGCTGCCTCTTGTCGCGCAGTCCGCCGTCGACGACGAGATCGACGCCGTTAACCAGGGTCTTGGTGAAGCCCGCCGTCGCGCCAAAACCCTGCTGGTTGGCGTAGTTGAAAGGCGTGCTGGTCCCTCGCCGGTTGGTCGCGAGCTCGTCGACGCCGATCGACGGATCGACCGTGCGGCCGCCCGGCAGTCGCAGCTCCTGATTGTCACCGGTGACGGTCAGGAAAGCAGTCAGGCCCGGCGTCGTGTAGTTCAGATTGCCGACGCCGTTCTCCTGGGAGTAGCGATTGTTGTCGCGATAGCCATCGGTCCCGACGGCGTTGCCATAGAACGAGGTCGACCATGGACCGGAATTGAGCGAGGTCGAGACGTTGCCCAGCCTGGTCTTGAACGAGCCGAAACCGGCCTCGATGCGCGCTGTTGCGGGCGGGCCGCCGACACCGTTCCTGGTGACGATGTTGATCACACCGCCGACCGCATTGTCCCCATAGAGCACTGCACCGGAATTGCCGCGGGTGACTTCGATGCGTTCGATCGAATTGAGCGGGATGGTGGACAGATCCACCTGCGCCATATCGATGTCGTTCAGCCGTCGTCCATTGACCAGCACCAGGGTGTTGGCAGTGGCGAACGCGCCGAAGCCGCGCAGATCGACATTGGTCTTGGCACCGATCTGGCCGCCATAGAACGTCGTGATCTGGGCGCCCGGGACTTGGCCCGCGACGATCTCGGCCAGCGTCTGCGAGGGCGCATGCGCGATGTCCGCGGCCGTGATGACGGTCGTGGCCGCGCCGATGATGCCGCCATTGTTGGCGACCGCCTCGCTGCCAGAGCCGGACGAGCCGGTCCCGCTCGGCGTCGCCCGGCGCCTCCCCGCATCGCCATCGCCGGTCGCCCTGGCACGCGTACGGTTCTGGTCGTCGGGCCTCGTCACTTCGACCGGCGGCAGTTGCTCGGCGACGGCCTGCTGTGCGTGGGTAACGGAGAGATCGAGCAAATGGAAGGAGACGGCCGCAACGATGCCGGCGCAGCAGCGCCTGGCGGCAATGACAAAACGGGACACAATTCTAACCTCGGCATGACGTCAGTGGCACGTCACAGCGAACGAGGCTTTACGGCGGAGCGATCGATTGCTCCGGTGAAGCTAATGTCTGTACTCCCCGACCGACATCTTCGCGTGTGACCACGGCTGACGGCAGGTCTCCTGGCTCGCGGGTCGTTACCTCTACGTCGCCTTCCCAGGACCGAGATTCCCAGTGGCACAGGACGAGAGATTCACCGCTTACAGTTGCGGGGGCAGCCATGGCATTGAGAAGATCCCCGCGTTGGGAAATCTCGCACCACGTTCCCTTTTGATCTCCGAAAGGAGAACCGTCAGCAGCCAATCTACGGGGCGCCGGAGCAGAGAGTCAATCGACCGGCGGCCATTGTCACCGCCGCGTCTGGCATCAACGTACCGGCCAATGCCGGTCCATGTGAGGGCTGCCGGCCGCTCAGGTCCGCCCTCGCAAACGTTGGGCCTGGGCCCAGGCGACAGCGACATCGTGCGGCGGGACATCGACGCGCTTGATAGGTGTCAATTCGCCGGAGGCGGAGACGATCGCGGTCTCTTCGCGGCGGCAGCGCGTGCAGACGAAGCGGACCTCCTGCGGCAACGCCGACCAGTTCGACCGCCTCACGTTCGCGGCCATCGGCCAAGCATCGCAATGCGAGCACGACACCAGAAATCGACCGGGATCGAGCATACCCATTCCATCGGACTCCGCGTCCTGCGCGCCTCATTCAATGACTAATCCATGTGAATCGTTCCGGTGCCCACGCACCGCCAGCCTTTGACCTCGGGGCCGCTATCGGTTCCCCGCATCCGCAAAGCGTCAGGTCTCGTGGGCGATTGCGCTGCGACCTCACCGACTCGTCGCACGGTTGCGATTCCCGCAAGGCAAGGCGGTGGGCTCAGCGAGCCCCCTTGAGGGTGCAGGAGGTCGTGCAGGTGACCGTTGTGCCGCGGTCGCACGCTTTGCAGGCGTTGACGCACTGGTTCATGTCGCGTGGATTGTAGCTGTAGTTTCGCATCGGACAGGTCGAATTCGTCGTGCCGGTGATGTCCTGCTCCTGATCGCAGGCCGCCGTCATGAGCGCGAATATGATCACTGCAACGAGGCGCATGGGATTGCCCTGTCAGGCATGGCAAGCGACACTCGCGAGGCGCGCTGCATTGCAGCGAACCCCGGCCTTCCCACAACGAGCAATCGCGAATCAGCGGCGCCCGCATGCTTCAAGGATGCGCGCCAAACGTTAAGAACGGATTGCAGGCCGGCTCAGGCCGCAGCCCTGGTCGCGATCGCGTGCCGCATATCTGCCGCCAGCTGGCGGTACTGCTCCGCGAGCCTCAGATAGAACTCGCGCTTGGTGCTGTCGGTGGCGAGCTTGGCAATCAGCTCGCATTCGGCGGTGAGCGTCTCGAACCGTTCGAGCCTGTCCTCGAGATGTGTCATCGGCGTGTCCCCATAAGACGCCTGAGGGACGTCAAACCTAAGCCCGGGAAATAGGTCACGGCGAACATCGTTATGGAGTAGAATCGTTTTTTCCGGTCCGGCATGCCGGACCGCAGCCACGGCTATTTCTGCTCCAGCCGCCAGGCGCCATCCCAATTGGCATCCGGCGGATTGGGCGCGAACTGGGTGATGCGCCCGAGCATCGCGCGCGAGGGGCCGTCGCCAGGCATCGCCTCGAGTGCCGCGTTGAAGGCGGCACGGGCCTCGTCGAAGCGCCGGGCGCGATAGGCGGCGAGACCTTCGGCATAGTGCGTGCGCAGGCTCGCTTGCGCATCGGTGAGTGCGCCCGGTCTCGCCATCACCTCGAAGATCGCCTGCGGGGCGCTTTGACCCGCGACCGCCAGACGATCGATCTCACGCAATTCGAGGCGCGATCCAATTGCATCCGCAGTCGCCTGCGAGATCAGGATGCGGGTGCCGTAGACCTTGTTGACGGCCTCGAGCCGGGAGGCGAGATTCACTGCGTCGCCCATCACGGTGAAGCTCATCATCAGCTCGGAACCGATGCTGCCGGTCAGGACCTCGCCGGTGGCGATGCCGATGCGCAGATCGCACGGCGCCGGCATGGCGCGGATGCCGAGCAGATCCGGCAGCTGCTTCTGCAGCGCGGGCACCTGGTCGGCCATCTCGACGGCGGCAAGCCCGGCGAGCAGCGCTTGCTCGTCCTCCTCGATGAAGGGCGGCCCCCAATAGGCCATGATGGCGTCGCCGATATATTTGTCGATGACGCCACGATTGCTCCTGATGGGAGCGGACATCACGGTGAAATAGTGGTTCATCACCTTGACGAGGCCGCGCGGGGTCATGCCTTCGCTCATCGAGGTGAAGCCGCTCATGTCGCAGAACATGATGGTCATCACCCGGCGCTCACCGTCGATGGCGACCTCCGGCCGGTCGATCAACCCTTGCACCACCTTGGGATCGATATAGCGGCCAAAGGTCTCACGAATGCGCTCGTTCTGCCGCAACTGCTCGATCATGCGGTTGAAGGCCGCGGCGAGCTCGCCGATCTCATCCTGCGTCGAGACAGTGATGGGCTTGTCGAACCGGCCCGCCTCGACCTCGCGGGTGCCGGCCAGCAGCAGCCGTACCGGGCGCGTGATGCCGCTACTCACCAGCAGCGCAAAGACAAATCCGACGATCGCCGCGAGCAAGGTCACGATACCCGAGATGATGATCGCCTGATGCTGGCGGCTGATGACCTGCGATGTCGAGAAGAAGACCTGCGTCAGCATGTCGGCGCGGATCGCATCGATCTTCCGGTTGAACTGGTCGCGCAGCACGTCGATGTGCTCCAGCGTGCCGCGGGCCTCGGTCATCTGCCTCGCGTCGACCTGCTTGAGGAGCTTCGCATGGTCCTCGCTCAGGTCGCGGCGCAGCTCAGCGACGGCGGTCTCGATGCGGATATCGATCCGCCCCAGCGCAGCATTGTCGGAATAGGTCCTGGGGTCATCGATGATCGCGTTGATGAGCTTGCGCGCGGCCTCCGCCTCCTCCTCGATCTTGCGGTCCGAGGCCTCGAAGTCGCGAAGGCGCGCCGCATAGGCCTCCTCGTCCGACGGAGCCTCCATCCTGGTCATGACCATCCGACGCAACGCCAGCCCCCGCTCCAGCGAGCGGATGTTGGCACGCGCCAGATGGCTATAGGCCGGGATGTAACGGTTGGTGAGCTCGTCGAGGAGGACGCCGACCTGGCTCGACATCACCATCGACAGGATCGCGGTGACCAGCATCAGGACGATCAATCCGAGGGCGATCCCGACGATCTTGCGCCGGATCGACTGGTTGAAAATCGGCATAGGTGCGGAGGCAAAGGCTGAAAGGATGAAGCGAGGGAACTCATACACCGGATTTGGTCGTGGGAACACGCGCAATCTGGCCGCTCTGACGTCCCGAACCGTGCACTACCGTCGCGCGAGCCTTGATCGTTAACGAAGATTAACGACGCCACCCCTCCCCGCCATTTCGGAAGTTCCCGAGTTCCAATCCGTATTTTGCCGCATTGTTGCGACAGCTTGAGGATGCGACACGATGCTGATGCATCGTTCGATGCTTTGATTCGCAAGCCGCATGTCGTCGCGGACCTTGGTTTGTAGTGGTTTCGCAGGGGGACCATCGAATGAACCAGTGCCTACGCTCGCTCGCGTGTGTCGTTGCCGTGGCCGCGATGGCCTTCCTTCCCACTGAGCTGGCGGCGAAGAGCAGTCACAAATCGTCCGCGCCGAAAAAGATGCATGAGGCGAAAGCCGGCAAGCACCGCCATGCCTCCGCCGGCAAAGCGCGACACGGCAAGCACGCCGAGGCCAAGCGCAAGTCGAAGAAGACGGTCGACGAGCCCGCGGACAAGCCGGCACCGCCGCCGCTGACCGGCGATCTCGCCGTGCTGAAGGACGCCATCGATCTCGCGCGCAAGGGCAAGACGGATGACGCCAGCGCCGCGCGCGACCGCATTGGCGACCCCGCCGGGCAAAAGCTCGCCGACTGGTTCATGCTGCGCCATTCCGAGAGCACCGCGAATTTCAAGCGCTACGCCGCCTTCCTCGCCGCAAATCCGGACTGGCCGAGCAGCGCCCTGCTCCGCCGCCGCGCGGAGGCGCGGCTGTGGCAGGAGAAGGCCGACGCGGCCACTGTGCACAAGTTCACCATGGACCGGCCGACCAGCGCCAAGGGCAAGTTCGCACTCGCCCGCGCGCTGCTCACTGAGGGCGAGGCCGACAGGGCTGCGCGGCTCGTGCGCGACGCCTGGCGCACCGACGAATTGTCGGAGCGCAGTGAGGAGGACGCTTACGAGGCGTTCCGTGATCTCCTCACGGCGGACGATCATCGGGCCCGCATGGACAAGCGCCTCGGCGCCAAGGACTACGCCGGCGCCAGGCGCGCCGCCAAACGGCTCGGCGAGGATGCGCTCGCGATCGTCAAGGCCTGCGCCGCGGTCACCGGCAAGGCGAACAAGGCCAAGGACTATCTCGATGACGTCTCCGCTGACGCCCGCCGCGATCTCGGCTACGTGCTGTGCCGCGCGCAATGGCATCTCCAGAAGGACCGCATCGACGACGCTGCCGAGGTGATCCTCGCTGCCGCACCCGACACCATGGCCGCCCAGGACACCGATGCCTGGTGGCGCGAGCGCCGCCTGCTCGCGCGCAAGCTGCTCGACCAGGGCAAGCCTAGGACCGCCTATGATGTGGTGCGCACGGCCGCGGTGCCGGACAAGGAAGTCTATCGCATCGACTACCACTTCATGTGCGGCTGGATCGCGCTGCGCTTTCTCGACGATCCCAAGACGGCGATGATGCACTTCGCCGCGATCGACGAAGGCTCGGCCAATCCAATCGCGTTGTCGCGGGCCCATTACTGGCGCGGCCGCGCCGCCGAGGCCATGGGGGCAATGGCCGATGCGCGCATGAGCTATCGGGCGGCGGCGCGCTATCAGACCGCCTATTACGGCCAGCTCGCCCGCGCAAGGCTCGGGCTTGACCGGATCGAGCTGCGTGCGCCCTCGCCTGTGCCGGCTTCGGCCGATACGTCCCCCGCGGACGAACGCGTGCGCGCAGCCGACATGCTCTACGCCATCGGCGAGCGCGACATGGTGTTCTATTACGCCGAGGATTTTGCAAAGGAGAGCACCGACGTCGCGGCACTCGAAGCGCTCGGCGAGCTTGCCGGCCGGCGCAACGATGCGCGCGTGATGCTGGAGGTCGGCAAGTCCGCACTGGCGCGCGGGCTCGCGCTCGACCATTACGCCTTCCCGACCATCGGTATTCCCGAGCACAAGCAGGTCGCGCCCGCGATCGAGACCAGCGTGATCTATTCGGTGGCGCGCACCGAGAGCTCGTTCGACCAGCGCGACAAGTCGCCGGCCAATGCAGTCGGCTTGATGCAGGTGACGCCGGAAGCCGGCCGCGACACCGCCAAACGCTTCGGCCTGGCTTACGACTGGGACAGGATGGTCTCCGATCCCGTCTACAACACCCAGATGGGCGCGGCCGAGCTCAGCGCGCTTCTGTCGGAATATCGCGGCAACCAGATCATGGCCTTCGCCGGCTACAATGCCGGCCGCGGCCGGGTGCGCGAATGGGTGCAGGCGCGCGGCGATCCCAGGGATCCCAACGTCGATCCGGTCGACTGGGTCGAGCGCATTCCGCTGTCGGAGACCCGCAACTACGTCCAGCGCGTGATGGAGAACGTGCTGGTCTACCGCGCAAGGTTCGAGGGCAGCGGCATGGTCGCAGGCAAGAGCGACCAGCGCGTGGTCACGCACGAGGCCGGTGCGGCAGCACCCGTGGCGGCCGCAGCACCCGCTCCCTAGCGGCGCCGCCGGGGCTGGACACGGCGCCTGCAAGGTTGCGTCGCTGCGGCCTCCGCGCGAGTGCAGTCGCGCAGCTAGGTGTCACCTCCTTCCATCGTGATCAGATCGCGGCCGTCCAAATATGCGCCGGTCAAGGCTCTCGCGAAGGTCCAGGCGTTGATCGTGTAGCTCCAGCACCAGACGGCACTCAGGACCGTCAGCGTCTCGATCATGTTGCCAGCGGCAAGCTCGACGTTCCCGGCGGCCGGCCCTGTCCGCCCAGGCACCGACCATTGCATCAACAACGTGACGAGCTCGTCGCGCCGGTAGCAATCGTAGTCACAGTAGCGGCGCTGCGTCCGCGCATGCCGGACATAGCCGGAGCGGAGCAACCGCGAGCATGTGCTGCACGTGGCCGCGTGCAACGGAGGCTCGTGATTGACCAGCACGAACTTCATGAAACCGCTCTCACGCCATCCTTCGCGAGCGCCTCGCAGAACAGCGCGTAGCACTGATGGTCGCAGTAAGGCAGACGGGTCGCGATCTCGCGGAGATAGCCGCCGCTGATTGGCTCACAGCACTGCATGCACCAGGTCTGCCGGAACGGGGTCCGGCCGTTGACCAGCACGAACGCGAATCTCATGTGGCACCTCCCAAGGAGAAGCAGTAAACGCTGTCGAGCGGAGACAGTGCGGGCGGTGGAGCGCAAAGATGGTTTCGGCCGTCCGGATTATCCCTGTTTCGCTCCACCTTTTGCGGTGGGATCAGAATGTATCGCCCGTCCTCCCGGCGCCGTGCATAGATCTGGCCGTCGATGTACTTGATATCGGTCGGATAGCAGTCGGCGCTGTTGCAACAGCTGAGGCTCGGATTATCCGGCATGTGCCAGGTGGAATAGAATTTTTCGTGCAGCGCCTGGTCCTGGGGTGGGTGCTGGCGATGAACGGCGCCGTGTCCCGTCTCCTGGGCCTGGACCGTCGCAATGGAGCCGAGGAGAACCATCGAGCACAAGAGCTTGAATGAGCGGTTCAACGCACGGGCTCCCGGATCAGACCTTCGGAACGATGTCAGCTCTCCAGCCCGGCCTCACGCGACCTGAACCTGGAACAACCACCGGCGGTCACGCTCGCGGCGTGTGCGGAAGCGATCGACGCACTTTTTGGAGCAGAGCGCGGTGCGCCAGGAATAGTGGCGGATCAGGCCGAACCTGCCGCCGCACACTGCACAGCCGTTGATTGAAGAGCAACGTTCGGACTCCGATAGGCGACGCTCAGGAAGTACCGATGTATCGCACATTGTTGTCTCCCTCTGTTGCCTGCGCTTTTGTCAGTTCGACCTCATACGGGTCGTGAATTGTCGCGATCGCAGCTGCCTGTCGAGAAATGAACCGGCCTTGTGCTCGGTCGATGCGCGTCGGTGAGAGGCCCGCAGGCCTGAGACCCGCTACCCGTACGACCGCTGCGATTGGCCGGTCGACACTCCCGATGGTCACGAGGCTAGTCCGCCGGGCACGAAGCGCTCAATTGTACGGAGGTAAATCGCCGACATGACTAGGATTGGAGAAGCTATACCTAGGTTTGTCCCGTACTTGCCCGGATGGACTCTCGCACCGGCCGGCGTTCAACGAGACAGTGCACGACGCGCTGGCTGCACGGTCACCGCGAGAAACTTGCCCGGCGCGGCGTGCTTGATGCGCCGCAATGAACAAGGCGGCGAGCAGTCCATTCCAAGGCGACCGTCGTAACCGCCCATCCGACCTTGGCCGGAATTGCCCCTCTCGCGGCAACGTGCTCTACTTGCGTTCACGCAGAGAGCGCCGGGAGCGTCTGCGATGAAGCCGGGCCGGGCAGTAGCGTTCGGGAAGTCAGCCGCGCAATACCTCGTCGGGTGCGTCAGGCACACTGTTACTGCTAAGCCGCGCATTGAGCCCGGTGATGCCGGTCTGCTGGAGGCGGTCAAGCAGTGGCAGCAAGTCTTCGAGCACAACCCGGTCATGTACTTCATGGTCGACCCGGCCGGAACTGTCATCAACGTGAACACGTTCGGCGCCGCGCAGCTGGGCTATACGCCCGCGGAGTTGATCGGCCGATCGGTGCTGGATGTCTTCTTCGAGGAGGATCGCGCTACTGTCCGCGCGTGTGTCGCGCTGTGCCTTGAGACCGTTGATCAGTCACACACCTGGGAAATCCGGAAGGTTCGCAAGGACGGCTCGGTGCTATGGGTGCGCGAGAATGCCAAGACCATGCTGCGCGCTGATGGCGGACCAATCGTATTGGTCGCCTGCGAGAACATTACCGAGCGCAAGGAAGCGGAGAATGCGCTCCGACAGAGCGAGGCTTATCTCGCCCAGGCGCAGGAATTGAGCCACACCGGCAGTTTCGGCTGGAAGGCCGCAAACCGCGAGATCACGTGGTCCAAGGAGACCTATCGCATCTTCCAGTGCGACGAGGGAACCAAGCCAAAGATCTCGTTCATGCTCCAGCGGATCCATCCGGACGACCGGCTCGCGGTGCAACAGACTACGGCTCGGGCCGCCCAAGAGGGAAAAGATTACGATCACGAATACCGGCTGGTGATGCCCGACGGCTCCATCAAGTACGTCCGAGCGGTGGCCCGGGCCACGCGAGATTCCAGCGGTCGCGTGGAGTTCGTCGGATCGATATCCGACATCACGGCGACCAAGGAGGCAGAGCGCAGGCTGCGTGACAGCGAGCAGCGCTTTCGCGACTACGCCGAAACCGCGTCTGACTGGTTCTGGGAAACGGGTCCAGACCATCGCGTCACCCAGATATCGGAGCACTCCGATACCATCACCGCCCCTGTCGGCCTGATCGGATTGACGCGCTGGGACATCGCTCCGGACGCCGATCTCGAACCCGAAAAATGGCGACAACATCGGGCGGCGCTCGACGCCCATGTCCCGTTCCGCGACCTGGTGTATCGCAGCAAAGACCGCAACGGGCAGCCGATCTACGTCCGGACCAGCGGCAAGCCGTTCTTTGACGCCGACGGCACTTTCCTGGGCTATCGCGGCGTCTGCACAGACGTAACCGCGGCCATCCGGGCCAATCAAGCCGAAGACTCGCTGCGCAAGGCCCAGGCCGAGCTCGCCCATGTCACGCGCGTCACGACACTGGGTGAGCTGACCGCTTCCATTGCCCATGAAATCAATCAGCCCCTCGCCGCAGTGATCGCAAACGCCGACGCCTGCCTCGCCTGGCTGCAGCGCAGTCCGCCCGACCTCAAGGCAGCACGTCGCTCCGTGGAGTGGATTATCGAGGATGGCAAGCGTGCCAGCGACGTGATCCGTCACGTTCGGGCGCTCGCCAAGCGTTCCGACATCGAGATGGCTCCACTCGACATCAGCGTGGTCATGCGCGAGGCTGTGGCGCTCGTTCAGCGCGAGATGGCTAGCCACGCCGTGTCGGTTCGAATGGAGCTGTCGTCGGCACTGCCCAGGATCTTTGGGGATCGAATTCAATTGCAGCAGGTCCTGATCAACCTGATCAAGAACGGGATCGAGGCCATGGAAGGCGTCGATGACCGCCCGCGCGAGCTGGCGATCCGTTCAGTGGCCGACGACAATGGCGCAGTGCTGGTGAGCGTATCCGACTGCGGCGTCGGCATCGACGAACAGGCAATGGACCGTCTGTTCATGCCGTTCTTTACCACGAAGTCCAGCGGCATGGGCATGGGCCTGTCGATCTGCCGCTCCATTATCGAGGCCCATGGCGGACGACTTTCCGCCATGCCGAACCGGGAGCACGGCGCGACTTTTCAGATCACCCTGCCGCTCCATCGCGAGGGCGTATCGTGACCGAGCGCGCGCAGCCTTCGCCGCCCAGGGAGGATGGCGATCAGCCGATCGTCTTCATCGTCGACGACGACGCATCCATGCGCCGTGCGCTCACCAATCTATTCGAATCGGTCGGCCTCAAGGTCGAAGCATTCGGCTCGGCTCCGCAACTCCTGCAGGCCAAGCCGCCCGACGTCCCCAGCTGCCTCGTGCTCGACATCCGCCTACCGGGAGTTAGCGGTCTCGACCTGCAGGCCGACCTCGCGAAGGCAAATATCCATACGCCCATCATCTTCATTACCGGTCATGGCGATATCCCCATGACGGTTCGGGCCATGAAGAGCGGCGCGATCGATTTCCTGACCAAGCCGGTTCGCGACCAGGACATTCTGGACGCAGTCCAGGCCGCGATCGAGCGAGACCGCAAGCGCCGCGACCTCAACAGGACGGTCTCGACCGTCAGATCACGCTTCGAGTCACTGTCCTCGCGGGAGCGTGACGTATTGTCACTGGTGACGTCCGGCCTGATGAACAAACAGGTGGCCGCCCGGCTCGGATTGGCTGAAATCACCGTGAAAATCTATCGCGGCCAGATCATGCGGAAAATGGGCGCGAAGTCGCTGGCCGATCTGGTGAGAATGAGCGAGGCGCTCGGGATTGGCTCCAACAAGTCCGACGCACAAACCTAAGTATGAGTTTCCAATCGTGACTGGCAGGTCCACCTTGCGTCTTTATGTGTAGCCGTGGCGACGGCAAGCGTAATTCCCGGCGAGGAGCGGACGTCTTGTCAGTGGCTTCGGTCATCTCGGTGCTTGACGACGACCCTTACGTTCGGGCCGCGATCAACAATCTCTTGGAATCGCGTGGATACGTCGTCCACACATTCGCCTCGGCCGAGGAGTTCTTGAGCTCGACCGATTCGAATGACACCTCGTGCGTGATCGCCGACGTGCAGATGCCGGTGATGACCGGAATCGATCTGTTGACGCAGATGCGCGCGCAGGGCTCGGCCACGCCGTTCATCTTCATCACAGCTTTCCCGGACGAGAGTGTACGTGTGCGTGCGCTAGATGCCGGCGCAATCTGTTTTCTCGGTAAGCCGTTCGCCGCCTCGGATCTGATGCAATGCCTGAACCGCGCGCTGGCAGCAGGTCACGAAACCATGCTGTGAGCGCCCGGCGGCCAGCAAACGCGGTGGTGACAGCGAGCAGGGCAAATCCCGCTTCTCGCGAGGTAGCCGCGTTCCGGCCTGCTCAGAATGGGTCGAAGAACCTGGCGACGCACCACGAGGCATACGCCGCCCGGGTTCAATCCACCTTGATATTCGCCGCCTTGATCATCGGCCACCATTTGGCGATCTCGGCCTTCTGACGGGTGCCAAGCGCTTCGGGCGCGAGCTGATCCTTGGGTGTCATCTCCAGGCCCTGGCTTTCAAGCTGCTTCCTCACCGCCGGATCGTTCAGCGCTTCCACGGCCGCGGCGTTGAGCTTGGTCACGATCTCTTTCGGCGTCCCCTTCGGCACCCACATGCCGGACCATAGCGTCATGTTGAAGCCCTTGAGACCCGCCTCCTCCGCGGTCGGGATCTCGGGTGCGGAGGCGAGGCGCTTGTCGTCGGTGATGGCGTAAGCGCGGATGGTGCCGGCGCGGACCTGATTGATGGAATTGGAGGTCTGGTCGAGGATGAGGTCGATCTGGCCGGCGATGAGATCGTTCAGCGCGGGCGCGGTGCCGCGATACGGCACGTATTGCAGCTTGATGCCGGAGATGTTCTCGAAATAGACGCCGGCGATGTGACTGCCGGAGCCCGCGCCGGCGGTACCTGCGGTCGGCGGCGACGGCCGTGACTTGAGCCACGCGATCAGCTCCTTCAGCGAGGTCGCGGGCACCGCGTTCTTGCTGACCACGATCATCGGGTTGCTCGGCAGCAGCACCACCGGCTCGAGATCGGCGACGAGGTCGTATTTGAGCTTGTAGACGGCACCGTTGGCCACGTGGGTGCCGAGGTGGCCGAACGAGATGGTGTAGCCGTCGGGCGGCGATTGCACGGCGCGGCCGACGCCGATCGAGCCGCCCGCCCCGGTGACGTTCTCGATCACGACGGGCTGCCCAAGCGAGGTGCGCATCCGCTCGGCGAGCACGCGCGCCATCGCATCCGACGGGCCGCCGGCCGCGAAGGGCACGATGATGGTGATGGGATGAGTGGGATAGTCATCGGCGCGCGCGGCGCCGGTCACAGCGAGAATAGCAAACAGCGCAGCCCAGACGGCCTTCGTCATTGTCTTCTCCCCAGCGTGTCGTTTTTGTTCTTGTCTCTTCCCGCGTACGGGAAGAGGGATCGTTCGTGAAGAGACGAAACGACGCGCCGGAGCACGACCATCGCGCTCCGCCGGGTTGGTCTCGCTCAGAACTGCGAATAGTCGATCGGCTTGTGGCGGTCGAGCGTCCGGGTGACCGGCGGCAGCGGATATTTCAGGCCGGTCGCGCAGTTGAACAGCATCACGCGGTCACCCTTCGAGACGCGGCCGTCGGCGAGGCTCTCCTTGTAAGCGGCATAGGTGGCCGCGCCCTCGGGGCACAGCAAGAGCCCCTCCTCGCGCGCGACCTCGTTCAGCGCCGCCGAGATCTTGTCGTCGTCGACCGCGATGGCAAAGCCCTTGCTCTCGCGCACCGCGCGCAGGATCAGGAAATCGCCGATTGCCTGCGGCACGCGGATGCCCGACGCGATGGTGTGGGCGTCCTCCCAACGCGTCGCATGCTCGGTGCCGGCCTCGTAAGCGCGCACCATCGGCGCGCAGCCCGAGGCCTGCACCGCAACCATGCGCGGGCGTTTGGAGCCGATGAAGCCGATCTTCTCGAGCTCGTCGAAAGCCTTCCACATGCCGATCAGGCCGGTGCCGCCCCCGGTCGGATAGAAGATCACATCGGGCACGTCCCAGCCGAGCTGCTCGGCGAGCTCCAGGCCCATCGTCTTCTTGCCTTCGATGCGGTAAGGCTCCTTCAAGGTCGAGGTGTCGAACCAACCGACTTTCGCTTTCCCCTCGCCGACGATCTTGCCGCAATCGTCGATATAGCCGTTGACGCGGTAGACGGTCGCGCCCTGCAGCTCGATCTCGCTGACATTCACTTCGGGTGTGTCGGCCGGGCAGAAGATCGTGGTCTTGATGCCGCAGCTCGTCGCGTAGGCCGCCAGCGCCGCGCCGGCATTGCCGTTGGTCGGCATCGCCATGTGCTTGATGCCGAGCGCCTTGCCCATCGACACCGCCATGACGAGGCCCCGCGCCTTGAACGAGCCGGTCGGCAGGCGCCCCTCGTCCTTGACGATGATCTCGCCGCCGCCGAGCTTTGTGCCGAGCTTGGGCAGCCGGATCAGCGGCGTCGTGACCTCGCCGAGCGACACGATATCCTTGCATTTGCGCACCGGCAGCAGCTCGCGATAGCGCCACATGTCGCCGGGCCGCTGCGCCAGAGCGTCCTTGGTCAGCGCCTTCTTCACGCCGGCGAGGTCGTAGCGCACCAAGAGCGGCTTGCCGGCCTTGGAGAGGTTGTGGACCTGGTCGGCGGCGTAATGATCGCCTTCCATCGCGCATTCGAGATGGGTGACGAAGGTCGGGCGTTCGATGGTGAGATTGTCGTTGTCGTGCATGGGTTCGTCCCTATTCTTGTTTTCGTGTTTCACTATCAGACCCGTCACCCTGAGGTGCTCTTCATACGGCGCAACGCGCCGTGTGAAGAGCCTCGAAGGGCGACGAGCCCGGCTGCTGCATCTCGTCCGTTCATCCTTCAAGGCTCGGTCAACGGTGCTCCGCACCGCTGGCCTCGCACCTCCAGCGACAAACGGCTTCGCCGTTTGCGCAGGGATGACGAAACTACTGGCGGCGCGCGCCGCCGCGCAGTCCCTCTTCCCTCAAATATTCAGCACCCGTCCATACGCATCCAGCACGGCTTCCTTCATCATCTCCGACAGCGTCGGATGTGGGAAGACCGTGTGCATCAGCTCTTCTTCCGTGGTCTCCAGGTTCATGGCGACGACATAGCCCTGGATCAGCTCGGTGACCTCCGCGCCGACCATGTGGGCGCCGAGCAGCTGACCGGTCTTCTTGTCGAAGATCACCTTGACGAGGCCCTGGTCCTCACCGAGTGCGATGGCCTTGCCGTTGCCGACGAAGGGGAAGCGGCCGACGCGGATCTCGCGGCCGCTCTCCTTGGCCTTGGCTTCCGTCAAACCGACTGATGCCACCTGCGGATGGCAATAGGTGCAGCCCGGGATCATATTCTTGTCCATGGGGTGCGGGTTGAGGCCCTTGATCGCCTCGACGCAGATCACGCCCTCATGCTCGGCCTTGTGGGCGAGCATCGGGGGGCCGGAGACGTCGCCGATCGCGTAGATGCCGGGAATGTTGGTCTTGCCGTAGCCGTCGATGACGATGCAGCCGCGGTCGGTCTTCACCCCTAACTTTTCGAGCCCGAGATTCTCGATATTGCCGACGACGCCGACGGCCGAGATCACGCGCTCGAACTCGGTCGTGACGGGCTTGCCCTTGCCGTCATCGATGGTGGCGACGACGCTGTCGGCCTTCTTCTCGAGTTTCGTGACTTTGGTCGAGGACATGATTTTCATGCCCATCTTCTCAAAGCGTTTCCGTGCGAGCCCTGCGATCTCCGCGTCCTCCACGGGGAGGATCTGCGGCAGCACCTCGACCACGGTGACGTCGGAGCCCATGGTGTGGAAGAAGGACGCGAACTCGATGCCGATGGCTCCGGAGCCGACGACCAGCAGCGACTTCGGAATCCGGTCCGGCACCATCGCCTCGAAATAGGTCCAGACCAGATTCTTGTCGGGCTCGAGCCCGGGCAGCACGCGCGGCCGTGCGCCGGTCGCGACGATGATGTGCTTGGCCTGATAGGTCCCCTCGCCCAGCGCGCCCTTCGGGCCCTCGACGTCGGACTTCTTCACGGTGACCTTGCCGGGTGCGTCGATCGAGGCGGCGCCCCAGATCACGCTGACCTTGTTCTTCTTCATCAGGAAGCCGACGCCGTCGTTCAGCCGCTTCGAGACGCCGCGTGAGCGCTGCACCACCGCCTTCGGATCGAACGAGACCTTCTCCGCCGACAGACCGTAGTCCTTGGCGTGCTGCATGTAATGGTAGATCTCGGCCGAACGCAGCAGCGCCTTGGTCGGGATGCAGCCCCAGTTCAAGCAGATGCCGCCGAGATACGACTTCTCGACGATCGCGACCTTGAAACCGAGTTGGGCGGCGCGGATCGCGGTGACATAGCCGCCGGGACCGGAGCCGATGATGATGACGTCGAAAGATGTATCGGCCATGTCGGCTCCCGGGTCAGATCTGTCTGGCAGGCGACGTTGCGCCAAAGGTTTTGAGGATCAAGTGATGAGCCAGCATCGCGGCAGCAAGCGCACCGGCTTCCAGACTAGTGACTCCGTCGATCCAACGAAGAGACCAGCACGTCACAACAGCGAAGAGCAGGACGGCGAGCAGAAGCATTGCAGGACCGCTAGCGCGAAACAGGGCGTAGTACATGGCAAGAGCTGCGATCGCCAGCCCGCCATAGACCGTCAGCAGGAATGGAAAGAAGACCACTCCGACGTCTTGACTCGGATGCGTGGAAGGGATGCTCCACCAGAATGGTAGGTAGAGCGTCAGCAAGAAACCACAACCAGCGACCACGTGGCGCATTTCAAGCGACCCTCGCCGTCACACCATCATCATGACGGGGTTTTCGATCAGCTGCTTGAACGCGCCGATCAGCTCGGCGCCGAGCGCGCCGTCGATGGCGCGGTGATCGCAGGACAAGGTCACGCTCATCATGTTCGCGATCTCGATCTTGCCGTTCCGCACCACGGGGCGCTCCTCGCTGGTGCCGACCGCAAGGATCGTCGCATGCGGCGGATTGATCACGGCGGTGAAGTGGCTGATGCCGTACATGCCGAGGTTGGACACGGCCGTCGTGCCGCCCTGGTATTCCTCGGGCTTGAGCTTGCGCGAGCGGGCGCGCGCG
The DNA here is from genome assembly GCF_002795245.1 of Bradyrhizobium forestalis. Lineage (GTDB taxonomy): Bacteria > Pseudomonadota > Alphaproteobacteria > Rhizobiales > Xanthobacteraceae > Bradyrhizobium > Bradyrhizobium forestalis. Next base: position 369,088 of record NZ_PGVG01000002.1, read on the forward strand.
GCGAAATCCTTCATCTCATTGGAGATGGTCGACAGCGTCTTGGTCTCCGCTTTCCGGATGATCGGCGTGATCAGGCCGCCGGGCATCGCCACGGCGACGCCGACGTCGGAATGGTGATGCTTGACCATGCCGCTTTCGGTCCAGCTCACGTTGCAGTTCGGGATCTTCTGCAGCGCGACCGCCATCGCCTTGATGACGAAGTCGTTGACCGAGATCTTGTAGAGCGGCTTCTTCTCCTTGTCCTTCGGCGCGGCGACGTTGATCTCCTCGCGGGCAGTGAGCAGCTTGCCGATGTCGCAGTCGATGGTGAGGTAGAAGTGCGGGACGTTCTGGATCGAGGCGGTCAGGCGCTGCGCGATGGTGCGGCGCATGCCGTCATGCGGGACGATGTCGTAGGTATCAGGCTCGAACAGCGACAGGATCTGCTTGTCCGACATGGTCGGCGCGATCGCGGGCGCGCCTGACGGCGCCGCGGCAGGCGCCTTGAGGCCCTTGCCGGACTTGGCCTGCTCGACGTCGCGCGCGACCACCCGGCCGTGCGGGCCGGTGCCGCTAACCATCGCAACATCGATGCCGGCCTCCTTGGCGAGACGGCGCGCCAGTGGCGATGAGAACACGCGGCCGCCATGGCCGTTGGCCTGCGCGGCCGGAGCGGCGGGCTGCGGCGCAGGAGCAGCGGGCGGCGAAACAGGCTTGGGTGCAGCAGGCGCAGGCGCAGCAGCGGGAGCTTGAGCAGACTTTGGAGGCGCGGCCGAAGCGCTGGGCTTGGCGCTACCTGCAGCCTTCACATCCTCGCCCTCGCCGGCGAGCACGGCGATCACGTCGTTGACCGGGACGTCCTGCGTGCCCTCGGGCACCAGGATCTTGGCGATCGTGCCCTCGTCGATCGCCTCGACCTCCATGGTCGCCTTGTCGGTCTCGATCTCGGCGATGACGTCGCCGGATTTGACCTTGTCGCCCTCCTTCTTCAGCCATTTGGCGAGGTTACCCTTCTCCATCGTCGGCGAGAGAGCGGGCATCAGGATGTTGATGGGCATGCTGACCTCAAGAAGAAACTTTGCAAAACGTCGTCTTTCGACAGCCGAAGACGAACAGACCAGGTTTAGTTGCCGATGTCGCCCTGCCACAGGCGCTCATTGGCTGGGATGGAACGCCAATTCTTCATCATGGTGATGGAGCGGTCGTCGGCAAGGTCGATCCAGGGGATGCCGAACTTGTCGAGGATGTCCTTGGAGCCCTCGAAGGTGACGGATTCGCCGATCACCACCAGCTTGACCTTGAACAGCGCGAGCGCGCCGGCGCACATCGAGCATGGCGACAGCGTGGTGTACATGACGGTGTCGTGGAATTTGATCGCGCCGGCCTCGCGCAGGCAGCTCATCTCGCCGTGCAGGATCACGTTGTTCTCCTGCACGCGGTTGTTGTGGCCGCGGGCGATGATCTTGTTGTTGCGCGTCAGCACCGCACCGATCGGCAGGCCGCCCTGCGCGATCGAGGTTTCCGCCTCGCGGATCGCCTCGAGCATGAAATCGAAGTGATAGGATTCGATCGCCATGGTCAGTGCCCCTTGCCGCGCGGCGTCGTGGTACCTGTGTCGGTGGGACGCTCGATCTCAGCCTGGAACATGTCGAGGATCCGGTTCAGCGCGTCCTCCTCGGTGTATTCGCTCTCGCGCGCATAGGCGCGCGCGGCGTGGCGGGCGAGATCGACGAGCAGGAGGCCCCACATGTCGGGCTCCTCGAAGGCGCGCTGGAACGCCATCGACAGCCCACCGTCCAGCACGAACACGCGCAGGATCTCGACCGCGTCGTCGCGGGTCATGACGTCGGGCGGCAGTGGCTGCTCCTTCGGGCCCGCCATGATCTACCTGTAGCAGACGGCTTTGGCGGCCTCGACGACTTCTGCCGCCGAGGGCAGCGCGAGCTTCTCCAGGTTGGCGGCATAGGGCATCGGCACGTCCTTGCCGGAGACGCGCACAACCGGCGCGTCCAGATAATCGAAGGCGTTCTCCATGATGCGCGCGGCGATCTCGGCGCCGACGCCGCTCTGCGCCCAGCCCTCTTCCACCGTGACGGCGCGGCCGGTCTTCTTGACCGAGTTGATGATGGTCTCGGTGTCCATCGGCCGCAGCGTGCGCAGGTCGATCACCTCGGCCTCGATGCCGTCCTTGGCAAGCTCGTCGGCCGCCTTCAGCGCGTAGGTCATGCCGTTCGACCAGGAGACGATCGTGACATGGCTGCCAGAGCGCACGATGCGGGCCTTGCCGATCGGAATGATGAAATCGTCGAGCTTGGGCACTTCGCCGGTGTGGCCGTAGAGCACCTCGTTCTCGAGGAAGATCACCGGATTGGGATCGCGGATCGCGGCCTTCAAAAGACCCTTGGCATCAGCCGCCGAATACGGCGCAACCACCTTGAGGCCCGGAATATGCGAGTACCAGGCCGAGTAATCCTGGCTGTGCTGGGCGGCGACGCGCGCGGCCGCACCGTTGGGCCCGCGGAACACGATCGAGCAGCCCATCTGGCCGCCGGACATGTAGAGCGTCTTGGCGGCGGAGTTGATGATCTGGTCGATCGCCTGCATGGCGAAGTTGAAGGTCATGAACTCGACGATGGGCTTGAGGCCCGTCATCGCGGCGCCGACGCCGACGCCGGCGAAGCCGTGCTCGGTGATCGGGGTGTCGATGACGCGCTTGGCGCCGAATTCCTGGAGCAGGCCCTGGGTGACCTTGTAGGCGCCCTGATACTCAGCGACCTCTTCACCCATCACGAACACATCGGCGTCGCGGCGCATCTCTTCGGCCATGGCGTCGCGAAGCGCTTCGCGGATGGTCTGCGTCACCATCTCGGTGCCGGCAGGCACTTCGGGATCAGGTTCGGCAACGGCCTGCGGGGCAGGCGCAGCCTTCGGCGCAGGCGCCTCGGCCTTTGCTGCGGCGGGCGGCGCCGACTCCGCAGCCTTCGCGGCCGGAGCAGGAGCTTTCGCGAGGTCGGCCGCGCTCTCGCCGTCAGCGAGAATCGTGGCGATCGGCGTATTCACCGCGACGTCGGCGGTGCCCTCGGGGATCAGGATCTTGCCGAGCGTCCCCTCATCGGTCGCCTCGACCTCCATCGTCGCCTTGTCGGTCTCGATCTCGGCGATGACGTCGCCGGACTTGATCGTCTCGCCCTCTTTCTTCAGCCATTTGGCGAGGTTGCCCTTCTCCATCGTGGGCGACAACGCGGGCATCAGCACTTGAATTGGCATATCTTCTCCAAAAGAAAGCTTGCGCGCGTTCAGCGGTAAACGTCGGTCCAGAGCTCGGCGACGTCCGGCTCGGGATCATGCTGGGCGAAATCGGCGGAGGCATTGACGATGTCGCGCACCTCGGCGTCGATCGCCTTCAGATCCTGCTCGCTGACCTTCGCCGCGAGCAGGCGGTTGCGCACCTGCTCGATCGGATCTTGGTCGTGGCGGACCTTCTCGACCTCCTCGCGCGTGCGATATTTTGCAGGGTCGGACATCGAGTGACCGCGGTAACGGTAGGTCTGCATCTCCAGGATGTAGGGACCCTTGCCGGCGCGGCACCAGGCCGCCGCCTCCTCGCCCGCGGCCTTGACGGCGCGGACGTCCATGCCGTCGACCTGCTTGCCGGGGATGTTGAAGGACGCGCCGCGCTTGGAGAAATCCTGCTGCGCCGAGGCGCGCGAGACCGAGGTACCCATGGCGTAGCGGTTGTTCTCGATCACGAAGATCACCGGCAGCTTCCAGAGCTCCGCCATGTTGAAGCTCTCGTAGACCTGGCCCTGGTTGGCCGCGCCGTCGCCGAAATAGGTGACGCTGACATTGCCGTTACCGCGATAGTGATTGGCGAAGGCGAGGCCGGTGCCGAGCGAGACCTGGGCGCCGACGATGCCGTGGCCGCCGTAGAAGTGCTTCTCCTTGCTGAACATGTGCATGGAGCCGCCCTTGCCCTTGGAATAGCCGCCGCGGCGGCCCGTGAGCTCCGCCATGACGCCGTTGGCGTCCATGCCGGTGGCGAGCATGTGACCGTGATCGCGATAGCCGGTGATGACCTGATCGCCCTCCTTCAGGGCCATCTGCATGCCGACCACCACGGCTTCCTGGCCGATATAGAGATGGCAGAAGCCGCCGATCGCGCCCATGCCGTAGAGCTGGCCGGCCTTTTCCTCGAACCGCCGGATCAGGAGCATGTCACGGAGCGCCTTGAGCTCCTGCTCCCTGGTAAATTCCGGGGGCGAACCGCCGTCGGTCTTGTCCTGTGGGGTGCTTGCGGCGGCTTTCTTGGGTGCGGCCATAGGAATTCCGGGTCAGAGAAAACTTTCGCCCTCTCTAACCCAAGTCAATCGCGTGCGAAAGCACCGCGGCGGCATGGCACGACTTTCATTATGCCGCACTGCAACGTGATCGAAATATTGGACAATCTTTGGCGCTGATCGGGCAACAAATCTATGCGCCGCCGCCGCACGAACAGATTCGGGACCGGGTCAAGAACCTCCTTTCCCGTCCGTTGTCTAATGAGAACATTCCGCCGCGCCCGGCAACGACATCAATGATGAGGTCGGTGTGCTTCCAGACCTCAAATTGCGGGCCACTGATATAGACCGGCATGCCGCCGATCTGACCAAGCAGTACGTCGGTCTCGCCGATGACGAACTCGCCGGCCGGATAGCACATCGGCGACGAGCCGTCGCAGCAACCGCCGGACTGATGAAATAGGACGGGGCCGTGATCCGCACAGATCTCGGCCAGGAGCTCGAGTGCTGCGTCCGTGGCGCTGACCTTGTCGTGCATGAGCCGTGCCCCGTCAGTACGCGGGCGGCGCAATGGGAGAATGGACTGCGCCGCCCTGCTACCCGATCAGAAGAAGCCGAGCTTCTTCGGGCTATAGCTGACCAGGAGGTTCTTGGTCTGCTGATAGTGATCGAGCATCATCTTGTGGGTCTCTCGTCCGATGCCCGACTGCTTGTAGCCGCCGAACGCCGCGTGCGCGGGATAGGCGTGGTAGCAGTTGGTCCAGACCCGGCCCGCCTGGATGGCGCGGCCGAAGCGGTAGCAGCGGTTGGCGTCGCGGCTCCAGATGCCGGCCCCGAGACCGTAGAGCGTGTCGTTGGCGATCGACAGCGCTTCTTCGTCGGTCTTGAAGGTCGTGACCGACACGACCGGTCCGAAGATCTCCTCCTGGAAGATCCGCATCTTGTTGTGACCGTGGAACACGGTGGGCTGGACGTAAAAGCCGCCGGCGAGATCGCCGGAGAGGTTCGCACGCGCGCCGCCGGCCAGGATCTTGGCACCTTCTTGCTTGCCGATGTCGATGTAGGAAAGAATTTTCTCCAACTGCTCGCTGGAGGCCTGGGCGCCGATCATGGTCGCGGCATCGCGCGGGTCGCCCTGGATGATGGCGGCAACGCGCTTGAGCGCTCGCTCCATGAAACGCTCGTAGATCGACTCATGGATCAGCGCCCGGCTCGGACAGGTGCAGACCTCGCCCTGGTTGAGAGCAAACATCACGAAGCCTTCGATCGCCTTGTCGAAGAAATCGTCATCCTCGGCCATCACGTCCTTGAAGAAGATGTTCGGCGACTTGCCGCCGAGCTCGAGCGTGACGGGGATGAGGTTCTGGCTGGCGTACTGCATGATCAGCCGGCCCGTCGTGGTCTCGCCAGTGAAGGCGATCTTGGCGATGCGCGGGCTCGACGCCAGCGGCTTGCCGGCTTCGAGGCCGAAGCCGTTGACGATGTTGAGGACCCCGGGCGGCAGGAGGTCACCGATGATATCGGCCCAGACCAGGATCGATGCAGGTGTCTGTTCGGCCGGCTTGAGCACCACGCAGTTGCCGGCAGCGAGGGCGGGCGCGAGCTTCCAGCAGGCCATCAGCAGCGGGAAGTTCCAGGGGATGATCTGACCGACGACGCCGAGCGGCTCGTGGAAGTGGTAGGCGACGGGGTCATCATCGATCTCGCCGATCGTGCCTTCCTGGCCGCGCACGACGCCGGCGAAATAGCGGAAGTGGTCGATCGCCAGCGGCAGGTCGGCAGCGCGGGTCTCGCGGATCGGCTTGCCGTTGTCCCAAGTCTCGGCGATCGCGAGCCGCTCGAGGTTCTCTTCCATGCGATCGGCGATCTTGTTGAGGATGATCGCGCGTTCCACGACGCTGGTCCGCCCCCAGGCGCCCTTGGCCGCATGCGCCGCATCGAGCGCGGCCTCGACGTCCTGTGCGTCGGAGCGCGCGATCTTGCAGACGGCCTGGCCGGTCACCGGCGAGACGTTGTCGAAGTACTTGCCGGAACGCGGGGCCACCCATGTGCCGCCGATGAAATTGTCGTAGCTCGCGGCGAAGGGATTCTTCGTGAGATTGAGGAATTCCACCTTGTTCATTGATCACTCCCGATGTTTGCTGTTTGCGCAATTCGTCGCCTGGTCGCGACTTGCGCCGACGATGTCGCGGGAGGTGTTTTCTGTCAGCCCGGCGGGAAGCGATGGCGGGGCCGACCTGTCGCAGTTCTGCGACAGTCGCGGACGAGGCATCACCATCATGTCCCGGACGCGCCGCAACGCTCTTCGCGTTGCTGCGCAGAGCCGGGACCCAGGCGGCACTGAAGAATGCGGCGACATGGGCCCCGGCTCGGCAGCGCACCACGTCGCAGGAGCGACGCGCTGCGCTGCGTCCGGGGCACGAGATCGGAGTTTCGATTAAGCAGCGCAGCTCAGTGGTTCAGCTCGAACCGCTTCAGCTTCCTGTGCAGCGTGGCGCGGCTGACACCGAGGGCCTTGGCGGCCGCGGAGACATTGCCGCCGGCGCGCAGCAGCGCACGCTGCAACACCGCGCGCTGGCCGTCGACAAGATGATCGCGCGCGGTATCGCCGCCGAGAAGGTCGGCGGCAGGCACCGGCTGCAAGGCCCGGCCGGGCGCGATTCCGAGCGCCACCCGGGCGGAGCGGGTGGCGCCGATCACGAGGTCGTCCGCATCGACCGCAACGAGGCCGCCGCAACTTCCGTCCGCAGCTTGCGTCAGCACGATACGGGTATGGGCAAAAGCCTTTCGAAACAGGTCGGCCTCGATCCGCTTGGCCGCCTCGCCTGCCGCGAGCGCGATCAGGCTGGCGAACGCGTCGGTGCGGTCGGCGCGGCAGGAGGAGACGTCGAGCACGCCCGCGAGCGCCGCCTCATGGTCGTAGATCGGAACGGCGGTGCAGCTCAGAAGCGTATTGCGGGCAAAGAAATGCTGGTCGCGATCGATCGTCAGCGGACGCTGCTCGACGAGGCAGGTGCCGATGCCGTTGGTGCCCTCATGCTCCTCGCTCCAGAGCGCACCGGTCCACAGGCCCCAGGACTGAAACGTCGCGTCGTCGGCCACCGTGCCGCGGCGATCGACCGGCACGCCATCGCGGTCGGCGAGTAGCACGCAGCAGCCCGCGGCGCCGACGGCCTGATAAAGCCGGTCCATCGCGCCTTGCGCGGCGGCCAGAAACGGCGCGATGCGCTCGCGCGCCTGGTGCAGCTCGGCTTCGGTCAGCCGCATCGGCGCGGTGTGGCCGCCGGGATCGAGATGATGCAATCGCGAGGAACGGCGCCACGAGGCCACGAGCGCGGACCGAGCCGCCTGGCCAGACGCGATGGCGGCCTCAACGCGGGCCGCGTGATGCCGGGGCATTGACCCATTCACCACTGTTTCCTCCGGAAGACAGGCTAGAGCGTGCCGGTGCCGCCCGCTTGATCTGCGTCAACTTCGGCGAGCGCCACAGAAGCCATGACCCCGCCGCGGCGCTGCCGTCAAGGCAACCGGCGGGTTCCGGGCTTACGACCTTCGCAGGAGAAAGCGCACAGTGGTCGGAATTCGGCAGCGGCTTTCGCTTGCCGGTTTCGAGGCTTGCGGAAAACGCTAGTTCGCCGGGATCATCCGAACGAGATCGCGCGGATTGACATAGTCGAGCTGGTAGCGCGCCCGCTCGTCCAGCATGTCGGGGTCGATCCTCGACGTCCGCAGCAGCGACACCCGCTGTTCGCTCCTGGCGCGCTCACGCTTGAGCTGGGCCAGCTCGCTGGTCAGCGCGATGATCTCCTGGTCGAGCTCCTGGCGGGCATTGAGGCCGTACTTGCCGGTATAGGCGTTGACGCCGAAATAGCCGACGATCACCGCCGCCATCGCGTAGAGGGCAAGGCCAGTCAGGATCGATTTCAGGCGGGCGCGGGAGACCATCCTGGGAAGATGGGACAGGTTGGTTAAGGGAGTGCTAATTGCCCCTGCCCTGCGCGCGCCATGGCCGGGCTTGTCCCGGCCATCCAAGTGCTTTGCCTGCGATAACGAAGAACGTAGCTGCCCGGGACAAGCCCGGGCATGACGGAGAGTTGAGCAGCCTTGGCTTCGACCTTACCCCTGATTCTTCGCCACATGCGCGGCGAAGGCGTCGATGTACTGCTGCAGCACGGTCTTGAGGGAGTCCTTGGTCAGGCTGCCGTCCGCATCGAAGGCGTCGCCGACGCCGTTGAGATAGATTTCCGGCTGCTGAAGGATCGGACCGGAAATGCCAGGCAGGATGGTCTGCAGATGCTTGGCCGCGCTGACGCCGCCGAGCGGACCCGGCGAGTTGGAGATGATGCCGACCGGCTTGCCGAGGAACGAGCTCTTGCCATAGGGCCGCGAGGCGACGTCGATGGCGTTCTTGAGGGCGCCCGGGATCGAGCGGTTATATTCGGGCGTGACGAACAGGACGCCGTTCGACCTCTGCAGCTTCTCGCGGAAGGCGAGCCAGTCCGCGGGCGGCGCGCCCTCGAGGTCCTGGTTGAAGAACGAGATGCCCGCCGGCGTGATCACTTCGAGCTTGAGCGAGCCGGGCGCGAGCTTGGCGAGCGCATTGGCGATCTTGAGCGAGAAGCCGTCCTTGCGCAGGCTGCCGGCGATGGTGACGATGTTGTAGGCCATGGATTGTCCTTGAGGGCTTGAGCGGAAATGCCGCCAAGGCACTTAAGCTATCCAGACCAATAGATGCAAGTGCATGAACTGGCTCGATTTGGAAACGCTGCGTTTCGCAAATGCAGCCCGTCGTGTCGCATGTCGTCGGCCGACATTGACCGTCCCAAAACAATCAGGCCGCCAAGCGGCGGCCTGATGTTTTCGGCAACTCTGCAACCCCGATCAGATCGTCGGATTCCAAGCCGACGGGATCAGGCGATATTTGGCGCCGTCCTTCTCGACATGGCCGACCGAGGGGAAGGCGAAGTGGAAGCCGATCACGGTCGCCTTCTCCGCCGCCGCCATGTCGTAGAACTTGTGGCGCGTCGCCTGCGCCATCGCGGCATCGTTGTCGAACATCACGTGCCAGTCCGGATTGCGCAGGAAGAATTCCGGGATGTTGGTGACGTCGGACTGGATCAGCACCTTGGCATCGCCAGATGCGACCGCGAACGAGGTGTGTCCCGGCGTGTGACCCGGCGTCGCGATCGAGGTGATGCCGGGCGCGACCTCCTTGCCCCATTCGTACTTGGTCACCTTGGACTCGAGGCCGGCGAAGGTCTTCTTCACGTTGGCGAAGTAGTTCTTCATCATCGGGTTGGACTCGGCCTTGGCGGCGTTGTCCTCGCTGGTCCAGAACTCCCAGTCCTTGCCCGGCACCATGATCTCCGCATTCGGGAAGGTCAGTGCGCCGTCGGCGAGACGGATGCCGTTGGTGTGGTCGGGGTGCAGATGCGACAGCAGCACGACGTCGATGCTCTTCGCGTCGACGCCGGCGGCGGCAAGGTTTTGCAGCGTGCGGCCGACGGCGCCCTTGCTCGGCTCGAGATTGGCGACGCCGTTGCCGGTATCGATCAGCACGAGCTTGGAGCCGGTGTTGATGAGCTGCGGATTGAACGGCACCGTGACCATGCCCTTCGGCATGTACGCCGCCTCGCCCGCCGCCAGCGCCTCGTCCTTCGGAATGTTGGCGACGAACTTGTCCGGCATCGGGAAGGTGCGCGCGCCGTCATTGATCGAGGTGCACTCGAAGCTGCCAACCTTGTAGCGGTAGAAGCCCGGCGCCTGCGTGCCTGTCGGCGGCACCGAGGCATTGGCCGTGGTCGGCCGAAAGCCGGCTACGGCAGCCGCACTGAAGGCGGCGGCGCCTGTGAGCAAATGACGGCGATTGAGATCAGTCATGGAGAGGTCCCCTTCTGAGCGCCCTACGGTTTTTCCGCTTACAACGGCGGCGGGAATAATCCCCCGCTTCGCTCAGAAGGCAAGTCCTTCTTTCGGTGACGTGCCGTCACACATCATGATTATTTATTTGGGTTGATGAGGAATTTTTCGCCGGTGGCACGTTTGGCGTACACGGCGATGTTGGCGGGATCGAGCGCCTCGGCCAGCGACACCACCTTGGTGTAGTGACTGGCGAAGGTGGTCTTGAGCTCGGACGCCACGCGCTGGCGCAGGCGACCGATCTCGGCCGGACCGATCTTCTGGAGGAACGGCGTCAGCAGCCAGCCACCGACTCCCCAGGTCAGACCGAACGAGCGGCTCAATTCGGTCGGCCGATTGTCGAGGCTGCCGTAGATATAGATCTGCTTGTACACGTTGGAGCCGTAGCGGCTGTATTCCTTCGCGGTCTTGTTGGCTGCAATTTCCATCGCGGTCAGAATCTGGCTCGCCAGCTTGCCGCCGCCGATGGCGTCGAAGGCGATGGTGGCGCCGGTCTCGACCAGTGCGTTGGTGAGATCGTCCATGAAGCTCGGCGCGCTGGAATCCACGACGTGCTTGGCGCCGATCTTGTGCAGGATGTCGGCCTGCTCCTTGCTGCGCACGATGTTGACGAGGCCGATGCCGTCCTTGATGCAGATCTTGTTGAGCATCTGGCCGAGATTGGAAGCGGCGGCCGTATGCACGAGCGCCTTGTGGTTCTCCCGACGCATCGTCTCGGTCATGCCGAGCGCGGTCAGCGGATTGACGAACCAGGACGCACCGTCCGCGGCCGTGGTGCCCGCCGGCAGCTCCATGACGTCGCGGACCTTGAGCACACGGTGCTGCGTGTACATCGCGCCGCCGATCATCGACACCGTCTTGCCCATCAGCGCTTTCGCAGCATCCGACGAGCCGGTCCGGATCACCGTGCCGGCGCCCTCGTTGCCGACCGGCAGCGACTGATCGAACCTCGCCGCCATCATCCGCATCGCCGCTTCCGGCATCTTGGCGGTGATGACCGGCATCTCCTTGGTGCCGGAGGCCTTGGCGGCCGACATGTCGGCGGCCCCGATCAGAAGACCAAGGTCGGATGGGTTGATCGGGGTGGCCTCGACGCGAACCACGACCTCATCATCGGCCGGCTCCGGCGTCGGGACGTTCACGAGAGACAATTCCAGCTCGCCGCTCTTCTTCAGCAGCGAACGCAATTCCAGTCCCGACTTGCCGTCGCTCATCTCGATCCTCCCCTGTCCATCTTTTTTGCCGGCCGAGGCGCCGGCTTATGCCAGCGCCTTCAATGCCGCCTTGCCACCATAGAGCGCCTGCTTGCCGAGTTGCTGCTCGATGCGCAGGAGCTGGTTGTATTTGGCGGTGCGATCGGACCGCGCAAGGGAGCCGGTCTTGATCTGACCGCAGTTCGTGGCCACCGCGAGGTCAGCGATGGTGGAATCCTCGGTCTCGCCCGAGCGGTGCGACATCACCGAGGTGTAACCGGCCTTGTGCGCCATCTCGACGGCGGCGAGCGTCTCGGTCAGCGTGCCGATCTGGTTGACCTTGATCAGGATCGAGTTGGCGCGGCCGGTCTTGATGCCTTCGGCGAGGCGCTTGACGTTGGTGACGAACAGGTCGTCACCGACCAGCTGGCACTTCTTGCCGATGAGGTCGGTGAGCTCCTTCCAGCCATCCATGTCGTCTTCCGACATGCCGTCCTCGATCGTCACGATCGGATAGCGCGCGACCAAGTCTGCAAGATACTTCGCCTGCTCGGAGATCGAGCGGGTCTTGCCCTCGCCTTCATAGACGTATTTGCCGTCCTTGAAGAACTCGGTCGAGGCACAGTCGAGGCCGAGCATGATGTCGGTGCCCGCCTTGAAGCCGGCCTTGCCGATCGCGTTCATCACGAATTCGAGCGCGGCGTCGGCCGACGGCAGGTTCGGGGCGAAGCCGCCCTCGTCGCCGACATTGGTGTTGTGACCGGCCTTCTTCAATTCGGACTTCAGCGTATGGAACACCTCCGCGCCGTAGCGCAGGCCTTCGGCAAAGGAGGACGCGCCGACGGGCAGGATCATGAATTCCTGGAAGTCGATCGGGTTGTCGGCGTGCACGCCGCCATTGATGATGTTCATCATCGGCACCGGCAGCAGGCGCGCGGAGGTGCCGCCGACGTAACGATAGAGCGGCATGTCGAGCGAGTTCGCGGCCGCCTTGGCGCAGGCCAGCGAGACGCCGAGGATGGCGTTGGCGCCCAGCCGGCTCTTGTTCGGGGTGCCGTCGAGGTCGATCATGATCTGGTCGATCTGGGCCTGCTGCTCGACATCGAGGCCGCTCAGGGCTTCGAAGATCTCGCCGTTGACGGCGCCGACCGCCTTGGAGACGCCCTTGCCGAGATAGCGGGCCTTGTCGCCGTCACGCAGTTCCACGGCCTCATGGGCGCCGGTGGAGGCGCCGGACGGCACCGCGGCGCGGCCGAGCGCGCCGTCCTCCAGCACGACATCGACCTCGACGGTGGGATTGCCCCGGCTATCGAGAATTTCGCGGCCGATGATGTCGATGATGGCGGTCATGATGTGCACTTCCGTTCGTTAGGGCTGATCGGTGCCGCGGGTCTTACACGGGCCGCAAGCAAATGTGAACGCTTGGACGAGCCGCTTCGACTGACGCGTGAAGCGCCTCAGACTATGCTCGACGGCACCGGATCTGCGCGTCCAACCTCAATCTCAAACAGTCGGGGTAACGCCATGAATCGCCGCCAGTTTCTTGCCTCCAGCGCCGCCCTGTTGGCGGTCCGCCCAAGTTTTGCCCAGGAAGGCCCGTTCCGGACAAAATATTTCCCGATCAGCGCCGGCATCGGCCTGCACGATCTCACGCCCGCCCCTGATGGCGCGATTTGGTTCACGGCACAGGGCAAGGGCCTGCTCGGCAGGCTCGATCCGAAGAACGGCACTTTCAAGACGGTCAGCCTCGGCCAGGGCGCTGCCCCACACGGCGTGACTGTCGGCCCCGACGGCGCGCCCTGGATCACCGAGGGCGGCCAGAACGCGATCGCGCGGGTCGATCCCGGCGATCTCAAGGTGACGCTGTTCCGCCTGCCGGAAAAGTTTGCCTCCGCCAATCTCAACACCGGCGTGTTCGACAAGGACGGCACCTATTGGTTCACCGGCCAGTCCGGCTATTACGGCCGGCTCACGCCGAAGACCGGCGAGATGAACGTCTTCAAGGCGCCCAAGGGCGTCGGCCCCTACGGCATCACGGTCACGCCCAAGGGCGATGTCTGGTACGCCTCGCTCTCTGGCAGCTACATCGCGAAGATTGACCGCGCGACGGGCAACGCCGGCGTGGTCGAGCCGCCGACGCCGGGCGCGGGCTCGCGACGGGTCTGGTCGGATTCAAAGAGCCGGATCTGGGTCAGCGAATGGAACAGCGGCCACGTCTCGGTGCACGATCCCGCCGACGGCTCCTGGAAGACCTGGAAGCTCCCGGGCGAACGCCCCCGCGCCTACGCCGTCTTCGTCGACGACAAGGACAAGGTCTGGCTGAGCGATTTCTCTGCGAACGCCATCGTCCGCTTCGATCCCATGACCGAGCGGTTCAACGTCTTCGCGAGCGACAAGGCCAATGCCGCTGTGCGCCAGCTCGACGGCAGGCCGGGCGAGCTGTGGGGCTGCGAGTCCGGCAACGACCGCATTGTGCTGATTCAGACGATGGCCGCTGGTTGACGACGGCAAAAATTGCGTCCATCCCGACGTCTTGAAAGGACGTCACGATGGCGAAGAAATCCCTCCAGCTCGGCCGCGCGGTCGAGTGGCCGCACACACCGGAAGAAGCCCAGCTCGACCGCGTGCCCAATCCGCAAAAGGGCACCGATTACCTGGTGCGCTTCACCGTGCCGGAATTCACCTCGCTCTGCCCGGTCACGGGCCAGCCGGATTTCGCCCATCTGATGATCGACTACGCGCCGGGTGCGTGGCTGCTGGAATCGAAATCCCTCAAGCTCTACATCGCGAGCTTCCGCAACCACGGCGCCTTCCACGAGGACTGCACAGTGATGATCGGCAAGCGCATCGCTTCCGAGATCAAGCCGAAATGGCTGCGCATCGGCGGCTACTGGTATCCGCGCGGCGGCATCCCGATCGACGTGTTCTGGCAGACCGGCCGCGTGCCCAAGGGACTGTGGGTGCCAGAACAGGGCGTCGCGCCCTATCGGGGGCGCGGCTAGGTCCTACACATATCCGGTTCACCACGCGTACCGCACCACGCCCTTGCCTGCGTAGGAGCGCGTGACACCGGAGAATTCGCCCTCGAACGTGCCGGCGGCCGACCAGCCGTTCAGCCACTTTTTCTCAACCGATCCCGTCACCAGCGCGGCATCCGCGGCCATCGCCGCGCCGTTCACGACGAAGCTCGCGCCGGGCAGCGTCTGGAATGTGGCCCCGACGGCGCGGTCCGGACTGAAATCATGCGCCCAGGCAAGCCGTCCGCGCAGCGTGACGATGCCGTCGGCCTGAGCGAAGGCCTTGTCGGTGCGCAAGCCGAGCTCGGTGCGGGTGTCGGTGACGCTCTTCGCATTGTAGGCCAGCGCAAACTGGTTGCTGCCGACGATGGCCTGCTCGGCGTAGGCCGGCAGATCGAACGTCGTGAACTGCGCGGCGGCATAAGGCGTGAGACCGACGCCCTGCGTGACGAAGCGATAGCCGCCTTCGAGCCGGCCGGAATAGGTGTTGGCATTGAACTCGGCGCGCAGGCGATCGACGCCGGCAACTGTCACCGTGCGATCGGTGGTGATGTCCTGCCAGCCATAGGCCAGCGCGCCGGTGATGTAGGCAGGCCCGATGATGTGCCGGAAGAAGGCGCCGGCCTGGAACAGGTCGGAGCGGCCGCCGCCGAGTGCATTCGCCACGGTGAAGTTGGTGCCGCCGCCGGCAAGCGCGAAGCCGACCAGGGTATCGCGCGAGATGCGATAATCCGCGCCGACAGCGGTGCTATAGAGGCTGCTGGTGGTGGTGTTCGAACCGATGGTGGTGTTTCCGTCGGTTTGCTGCGCCCCGCCGAACGCCGCTGCCCAGACGCTCCACCGCTGCGCGAACGAGGGCGCAACCGGCGCCTTGGTGTAGATCGCGGCATAGGCATCGCGCTCGCTCTTGCTGCGACCGGCGTTCTTTGCCGCATAAGCCAGGCTCTCGTCGGCATAAGCGTTCGGTGCGCCGTCGGTGCTGATCGGCTCGCCGCGCCCCGCGATGAACGGATCCGTCATCACGCCCATGAACTGGTTCATGGCGTTGAAGGTCGCCTGCTGCGGCGCGCTGCCGACCTCGCCGGAGAGCTGGGTCAGACCGGTGGGCGTCAGGCCGCCGAACGCGATCGGGATCGTGCCGTTGCTGTTGAAGTAGTTGATGATCGCGTTGCCGACGTTCTGCTGGTTACCGTTGAGGTTGCCGGACGGTGGCACGAAATCCAGCGCCAGATTCAGATAGGCATGCCCCCCGATGGTGTCATAGCTCAGGCTGGTGTGGAAGCCGGACGGCAGGCCCGAATTGGAGACCGTCGGATCGAATGTACCGGTGATGCTGCCGGCATTCAGGATCGTGTACTGCTTGGCAACGTAGGAACCGGCTGCAAAGAACGCGACGACGCTGGCACCGCCAAGGGTGGCATTGCCGGTCACGTTGGCAAATGTCGAGGTCGCGGGATTCGCGTAGACATAATACGTCGCCCCCGATTGCATCGCGAGGCTGGCCAGGGTCATGGACGTTCCCGGCGTAATGCCACCCGGCGTCAATGCTCCGCCCGCGTTGACTTGGGTGGCGCCCACCGTGCCGCTGCCGGCCAGCGTGCCATTCGCGTTCACGGTGGTGAGGGCTGACGACGCAAGCGACCCATCGACAACCAGGGCACCAGCGTTGACGATGGTGCTCCCGGTGTAGGTGCCGCTATTGCCCGAGAGGATCAGGGCGCCGGAACCGGTCTTCACGAAGCTACCCGTGCCAATGATAGATCCGGCGAACAGAGACGTCGAATTGTCGCCCCCGACCGTCGCGGCGAACGCGCCCGTATTCAGCTGGGTGCCCGCCACGCCGGCGAGTGACCCGTAGGTCGCGCCGCCGGAGGTCGAGTAGACATTCGCGCCGGCAGCCGTCATGTCCACCCGCCCCGTGACGCTGCCGCCATAGGTGTTCATCGAAGCGAGACTGCCGGACAGTGTCACGTTGCCGTTGATCGTCCCATAGAGCTGCGTGTATCCGCCGGCGGCGTTGATCGATCCATTGATCGTCCCGGTGGGATCGACGACGATATTGGCGCCGATGGCGTTGCTGATGGTGTTTGTCGCATTCAGCGTTCCCGTGACTCCAAGATTGCCGTCGTTGGTCACGGTCGTCGCATTGACCGTCCGGCCGGCGTCGACCCAGGTGGCGTGAATCATCGCACTGGACTGGTTGATCAGCGTCGTTACGGTGAGATCGCCGCCTGAGACAAAAAGGTCGGATATTGCACCGGTCGTCAGGGTCCCGTTGACGGTGAGCGCACCGGTCACCGTGAAAGTACCGCTTTGATGATCGACGTTCCCGTTGATCGTGCCGGCTGCGTTCGCCGTGCCGGAATTCGTCAGTCCGCCATTGACCGTTCCAGTGGTCGTGAAGGTGCCGCCGGCCGCGTTCGTCGTCCCGGCAGTCGTCGTCACCGTACCGCCGTTGGTGAACGTGCCGGCGTTGTTGACGATGCTGGTCGCGCTCAGCGTCCGGCCGGTCGAGACCTGGACCGCGGTGGCCGAGGTCGAATTGTTCGTAAGCGTCGTAATGCCGGTGAAGCTGCCGAACTGCACGGCCAGGCTCGACGTCGCGTTGTTGGTCACCGCACCGTTGGTGGTGAGGTCGTTGATCAGCGCGAAGACGCCGCTGCCTTGATTGGTGATGCCGTCATTGAACCCGCCCCTCGCGTTGGCCGTGCCCGAATTCGTCAGCCCGCCGTTGACCGTGCCCGTCGTGTTGAAGGTAGCGCCCGCGGCATTGGTCGTGCCGCCGGTCGTCGTGATCGAGCCATTATTGCCGAACGTGCCACCATTGTTGGCGATCGTCGTCGCAGAGATGATGCCGGACGGGGTGTTGGAGAAGCCGCTGGTGGTCGTGATGTCGCCGATCAGGGTACCTTGATTGCTCGCGATCGCACTGACGGTCAGCGACGTCGTCAGAGTGCCGGTGTTGACGAAGGTCCCGGCTGTAACGCTGGTGGTGGTGAACGAATTGGTGCCGGACAGCGTCAACCGGCTGGACCCCGCCTGCGAGATCGTCGTGCCCGTCATGTTGTTGCTGATCGAGATGAAAGTACCGACGCCGACGGCATTGTTGGTGATGCCGCTGACGAAATTCACCGCCTGACCGGTTATCGTGTAGCCCTGGGACGCAGCATCGAAAGTCCAGGACTGGGGTGAGATGGGGCCAAGGGTAACCGTGACGGCCGCCGTGCCCGTGCCGGAAAAGGTCGCGGTTTCGCCGGCGGTGTCGGGGACGGTGTTTGTCGACCAATTGGTCGGCTCGTTGTAATTGCCGTTGGCGACGCCGCCATCCTGCCAGACCTGCGCTCGCGCCAGGGACGGCAACAACAGAACTGTCGCAAGAGCTGTGCCGGCCAGAAAAGCCCTGCTCAAGAGCGCCCCACGCGTGGGCCCAACCCCGTCCGCCCGGATCATTGAAAATTCCGCTGGGGCCCTGCGCTGCCCTTGATTGCCAGTTATTTCAAACGGGAAATATCTAGCTGCTTCGCCACCGGCGAACCATCGATGATCGGGTTCGTCGCCGGATGAGCCGGCGATTTCCTCTGCGGTGTGATTGTAGGGCAACAGAGGGTTGCATATTTACCAGGCACCCGGGGAGATCTGACTGGAATTTCGGTCAGCCGTGGGGCGCGTCGATGCGCCCAGCCCCTAATACGCGCTCAGCAGATCGACTTTCGTGTTCGCCAGCACCAGCCGTCGCGCCAGAATCGCGGCGAGGTTGCGCATGATCTTCAGGGACGTTTCCGGGTGCAGGCGGCGGTAGTCGGCAAAACTGTCGAGCGGCAGTTCGAGGCAAGTGACGGGCGTGTCGGCGAAGACATCGGCGCTGCGGCTTTGCTCCAGGATCGCCATCTCGCCGAACTCCATGCCCGGGCCAAGCGAGGCGAGGCGCACGCCGCTCGGCAGCTTCACGCTCACCATGCCGCTCTGGAGAAAGAACAGCGAGCTGGCGGGCTCGCCGGCCGCAATGATGCGCCGGCCGGCCGCGTAGTGTCGCGTGGTCGACAGCTCAACGATGGCAGCGATCTCCTCGGCGTCGAGCTCGGCGAGCAGCGCCTGCTCGTGGAGATGCGCATTCTCCTTCACGTCGGTGAAGCCGCCGAAGCGGTAGATCACCTGGTCCTCGGCCCATTCGATGGCATCGTCGAGCAGCGCGAAGCGCCGCAGCCGGCGCGGATCGGCCGTGCGCGCGGCGATCGCGGTCCACACCGCGGACGCCTCCTCGAAACCGGATAGAATGGCGGTGACGCCGGCATTGCCAAGAGCGGTCAGCGTTTCGCCCAGAAGCTCCGCGCCGGCCGCGGTGACGTCGGGGACGCGACGGAAATCGATGATCAGGAGCGGCGCGTTCGGCGGCTCACTGGTGAGCCTCCGCGTGACGTAGTCGATCGTGCCGAAATTCATTGCGCCGACCAGCTCGAGCACGCGGATGTCGCGATGGCGCTCGTCGAGAATCTGCTGCTCATGGGGTTGACGGCTACGGCGCGAAGAGATGCCGTAGACATCGTAATCCGCCATGATACTGGTGCGAACATCGGCGTTGCGATTGAGCATGTGCAGGTCGAACCGTGCCGACAGCGCCTCGCAGACCTTCAGGCCGCGCACGCTGTTGAAGTGGCTGTCGAGCAGCGGCGAGAAGGTGCCGAGTCCGAGTTGCGAGGGCAGCGCCGCGACGATGCCGCCGCCGACCCCGCTCTTGGCGGGGATGCCAACGCGATAGGTCCACTCGCCGGCATAGTCGTACATGCCCGAGCTCGTCATCACCGATAGCGTGCGCGCGACGATATGCGGCGTGATCACCTGCACGCCCGTCACCGGATTGATGCCGCGATTGGCGAGCGTTGCCGCCATCACCGCGAGGTCGCGCGCGGTGACCAGGATCGCGCATTGGCGGAAATAGACGTCGAGCACGGCGTCGACGTCGTCGGGTAGCACCGCGTAATTCCGCAGCAGCCAGGCAATGGCGCGGTTGCGATTGCCGGTCGCGGTCTCCGAGGCGTGCACGGCCTCGTCCACCCCGAGCTCGCGTCCGGCGAACTCGCCGAGCTTGGTGCGGACGCGCTCGAAAGCGCCCTTCCCGTCCACCCCATAGATCAGGCCCGAGCAGGCGATCGCGCCGGCATTGACCATCGGGTTGAAGGGACGGTTGTCGTTGGTGAGCCGGATCGAGTTGAACGCCTCGCCGCTCGGCTCGACGCCGATGGTGGCTGCGACGCGCGCCTCGCCGACCATCTCCAGCGCCAGCGCGAAGACGAAGGCCTTTGACACCGACTGGATCGTGAACGGCACGGCGCTGTCGCCGACCTCGTAGACATGACCGTCGATGGTGACGAGCGCGATGCCGAAATGATCGGGGTTGACGCGCTTCAGTTCGGGAATGTAGTCGGCAAGCTCGCCGGAATTGTCGAGCCGGAATTCGGCGTGGCAATCGGCCAGGAAACGCCGCAGCGGCGGCTTGGTGAGATATCCGGTCGAATGGGCCGTACCGGCTGCGCCGGCCGAATGACTGGTCTGGACGTCCACGGTCTCACACCTCGATTTGCCCAGAATCGAAGCAATTCATGTGCCATGTATACCGGGCCGATGGTGTCGTGGTGGGGCGCAACGCCCGCTGAAGTCACCGAATGCACGTCAGCGCGCATCCGCCGGTGCACGCGGCTTGAGCAGCCGGGCGCAGACGAGCCCCAGCACCACCATGATCGCAGCGCTCACAAGCAGTGTCGGCAGCTTGCCGCCATGCTGGAGGCCAAAGCCGTAGGCGAGCGGCCCCACCGTCTGCCCCATGAAGAAGAAGAACGAATGCAGCGACATCGCGGTGGCACGCGCCTCGACCGAGAGCTCGCTGGCAAACACTTGCAGGCAGCCATGGGCCATGTAGAAACCCCAGCCCATCACGATGAGGTTGAGCGCCTGGATCTCCCAGCGCGGGCCGAAGGCGACCGCGACGAGCTGCGAGGCGACCAGCGTCATGCCTGCGATCATCATGCCCTTGACGCCGAGCCGTGGCAGCATGCGCGACACCGTCAGCGTGTAGAACAGGCCACCCACCGCAAAGCCCGCGATGACGATGCCGGCGATCGACAGCGAGGTCTGCCCAAGCTCGAACAGGAACGAGGCGATGTAGGGAAACAGGCCGAGCACGCAGCAGCCCTCGATGAACACGGCCGAGTAGCAGACATAGGCGTTCGGATTGGTGAAGATGGTGCGATAGCCGGCCTTCAGCGCCGACAGGCTCGTCTTCGGCGGATGCTTGACCCTGGCGCCGTGGAAGCCGGCCGCAACGGCGATCGAAGCGACGATCACGAGCGCACCGAGCACCGCGAGCACGCCGCGCCAGCCGAGGAAATCGCCGATCAGGCCGGAGGCCGAGGCGCCCAGCAGATTTCCGGTCATGGCGCCTGCAAGCGTGCGGCTGATCGCAACCTGGCGTTTCTCGGGCCCGACGAGATCGCTGGTGAGGCTGAGCGCCACCGGAAACACGCCTCCGGAGCCGATACCAGCCAGAATGCGAGTCACGAACAGCAACGAGAACGAGCTCGAGAGCGCACCGAGGATGTTGGCGAGGCCGAGCAGCGCGAGGCAGCCGATCATCAGCCGCGTCTTGCCGAACAGGTCGGCGGCGGCGCCGATAATCGGCTGGATGATCGAGAAGGTGAAGGCGAACACCGCGGCAAAGCCGGCGGCGGTGGCGATGCTGACGCCGAAATCCTCGGCGACGTGCGGCAGCACCGGATCGAGCGCGCGCGCCGACAGAGCCGCGGCGAAGCTTGCGCCTGATATGACGTAGAGCGCTGCCGGCAAGCCGTGATCGTGCGGCCGCGCCTCGCCTTGCTGCATCAGCGCGGATTCTTTGCCAGCGTGTCGAACGCCATCAGCCTGCGGATCAGCCCCTCGAACTCGCGCAGCGGCACCATGTTGGGGCCGTCGGAGGGCGCGCGATCGGGATCGGGATGGGTCTCGATGAAGACGCCGGCAACGCCAACGGCGACGGCCGCGCGGGCGAGCACCGGCACGAATTCGCGCTCGCCGCCCGACGAGGTCCCCTTCCCGCCCGGCTGCTGCACCGAATGGGTGGCGTCGAAGATCACGGGCGCGCCGGTGGTGCGCGCCAGGATCGGCAATGCGCGCATGTCGGAGACGAGCGTGTTGTAGCCGAAGGAGGCGCCGCGCTCGGTGACGAGCACGTTGGGATTGCCAGTGCTGGTGATCTTGGTCACGACGTTGGCCATGTCCCAGGGTGCCAGGAACTGGCCCTTCTTGACGTTGACGACCTTGCCGGTCGCGGCCGCAGCAAGAAGCAGATCGGTCTGCCGGCATAGGAAGGCGGGTATCTGCAAGACGTCCACGGCCTGCGCCACCTCGGCGCATTGCGTGGCCTCGTGCACGTCGGTCAGCACCGGCAGGCCGAGCGAGGATCGGATCTCCGCGAAGATCGGCAGCGACTGCGCCAGGCCCAGCCCGCGCGCCGCGGATGCGCTGGTGCGGTTGGCCTTGTCGAACGAGGTCTTGTAGACGAGGCCGATGTGCAGCCGCGCCGCGATCTCCTTCAGCGCGGACGCGACCTCCAGCGCATGCTGGCGGCTCTCGAGCTGGCACGGCCCGGCAATGATCGAGATCGGCAGATCATTGCCGAATTTGACGCTGCCGATGGTGACGACCGGCGCCGCTGACGTCGAAGAGCTCAAGGCAAATCCCTCGTTTCGGCGCGACCATAGCCGCCATGAGGGTCGGATCAACCCTATTTCACCCGGGTGTTCGAATATCAGGGTTGCGCCAGGGTTCCCTGCCCGGTGCCCGCCCCGCTACTTCACCGCCGAGAAGGCGGTCGGCGCCAGAATCTGGCTGACGATGTTGGCAACGATCTGGCCATCGGCCTCCGACTTCGCCCGCGCCTCGTGCCAGTCCGGATCGGTCGTGAACGCGCCCCACTTCTTCTCGCGCTCGGCGAGCGAGTCCCAGGCGAGGAAATAGGTCAGCTCCTGGTTGGATTCGCCTATCAGCGTCGTGAAGAACCCGGCCTGCTTGATGCCGTGCTTCTCCCAGATCTTGAGCGTGGCGGTCTCGAACCGCTTGAGCAAGGCCGGCAGGCGGCCGGGCACGCAACGATACTGACGCATTTCGTAAATCATTCGTGTTCCTCCCTGGACAGGCGCGGCGGTTATAACGGCTGGCCAGGACGGTGTCTTGAGCGCCGCTCGCTCGCCCCTGTGGCGTTCTGCGCATGGCTTAAGCTTCCGGGGCTGCCAGACTCCCGCAATGCTGCCGCAATGATCGGGCCGCTAGAAGGGCTCAGTTGCGGTTCAGGTGCCCTTACATGCGGATTTTGCTCGTCGAGGATGAAGCGGAAATGGCCGGTGCGCTGGCTTCGGCGCTGAAGCGCTACGACATGGTGGTGGACCACGCCCCGACGCTCGCCGAGGCGGAGGAAGCCATCTCCGCCGACGTCCATGCCGCGGTCCTGCTCGACCGCCAGCTTCCTGACGGCGATGGCCTCGCCTTGATCCCAAAGCTCCGCGCGCGCGCCGACGGCGTGCCGATCATCGTCCTGACTGCGCGCGGCGAGCTCGCCGACCGCATCGCCGGGCTCGACGGCGGCGCCGACGACTATCTGGCAAAACCGTTCGCGGTCGAGGAGCTGCTGGCGCGGCTGCGCGCCGTGCTGCGGCGGCCCGCCGGCCTCTCCCCCGAAATCATCCGCGCCGGCCGCCTCGCCTTCGACCTCAGTCATCGCGAAGCCAGCATCGACGGCCAGCCGTTCGAGCTGCCGCGCCGCGAGCTCCTTGTGCTCGAAGCCCTGGTCCGCCGCATGGGCCGGACCGTGCTGCGCTCGGCCCTGGAAGAGGCGGTCTACAATTTCGACGACGAGATCCAGTCCAACGCGCTCGACACGCATGTCTCGCGTCTCAGGCGAAAGCTCGCGGAAGCCGACGCGGGTATCGAGATCCACGGCATTCGCGGCGTCGGCTATCTTCTCAAGAAGCTGCCAGCCTGAAGACGCCAATATGAGCAAGCACGACGATCCCTATTGCCTGCGCTCGCGCTTGAGCTGGCGCCTGCTCTCGCTTCAGGCCGCGATCCTGGTCGCGCTGGTTGCAGTCGTCCTCGCCGGGCTTTGCGCCTCCGGCTTCGTGCTGGCAGAGAGGGACGAGGACCGCGTCATCGATGTCGTCCAGCGCGCGCTCACGCGCGAGGCGCAAGGCGGACTGGCCTTGCGGGCGACGGCCGAGCTGCAGCAGTTGCGCAGCGAGACGCCGGACCTCTGGTTCCTGGTGCGCGACCGGCAGGGTCGTTTTCTCAGCGAAGGCACCGTACCGGCCGAATTCGCCGCGATCGGCAGTGGCCTCGACCAGATCAGCCAGGCGCGGCTCGGCTGGCAGATGTTCGAGGACGATCCGCGTAAGCCGGCGGCGCGGATGAAGCGGGTCGATACCGATGCGGGCAATGTGCAAATCATCACGGCGACACAAGGACGCCTGACCGGCGCCAAGGCACTGTTCACGACATCCCTTGCGTTCCTCGGCATCGCCCTGCCCGGCCTGCTCCTGATGGGAACGGCGACCTTCATTGCCACGCCAATGATCGTACGGCGCGCGTTCAGGGGGCTCGATACCGCGGCGGACGAAGCGCGGCGCATCGATATCCATCAACGCGGCGCGCGGCTCCCGATAGAACGGATTCCGCTGGAGGTCGTGCCGCTCGTGACCGCGATCAACGACGCGCTGGCGCGGCTCGACCAGGGCTATGCCCGCCACAAGCGCTTCGTCGCGGACGCCGCACATGAGTTGCGCACGCCGATCGCGATCCTGAACACGCGCCTGGAGTCACTTGCCCCTGGGCCGGACAAGAATCGCCTGCTGGAGGATGCGGCGCGGCTGGCGACGCTCGCCGAGCAATTGCTCGATATCCAGCGCCTCGACCGCTGCGGCCATCCTTTCACGCGCGTCGATCTCGCCGCCGTTGCGCAAAGCGTCGCCGCCGACCTCGCGCCGCTGGCGATCGCGGCCGGCTACGAGCTCGCGCTCGATGCGCCGTCGACACCGGTCGAGACGATCGGCGATGCGGCGGCCCTGGAGCGCGCACTGACCAATCTCGTGCAGAACGCGATCCAGCACGGCCCTCGCCGCGGCACGATCGGGATACGCGTCGGCAGGCCTGCAAACATCGAGGTCACGGATGAAGGCGCCGGAATTCCCGCCGATCAGCGCGAGCAGATCTTCGAACCGTTCTATCGGCTGACGCCGCTCGATCGCGGTGCCGGCCTCGGCCTCAACATGGTGCGCGAGATCGTGCAGCTGCATGGCGGCCACGTCTCGGTGGCGGATGGGCCGGAAGGTGGCGCCTGTTTCCGGATGACGCTGCCGCCGGTCCGGCAGGCTTGATTCAATCCGCATCCGCTTCCGACAGCGCAATGCTGTCGCAATGCGCCTCCGCGACACTGCATCCGTCTCACCTCTGCTCTTCCGGAGGTGCAAACCAAGATGCCGGAGTGCGCATGCCCAACGATTTCCTTTCCTTCTTCCTGTCCTGGATGTCGTCCCCGCGTCGGGTCGGAGCTGTCGCACCATCGGGTGCGGCGCTCGCCGATCTCATCACGCGCGAGATCAGCGCATCGACGGGGCCGATTCTCGAGCTCGGGCCCGGCACCGGCGCGTTCACCTACAAGCTGCTCAAACGCGGCGTCCGGCCGCAGGATCTCACGCTGATCGAATACGGCTCCGACTTCGTGAAGCTGCTGCAACTGCGCTTTCCCGGCGCACGCGTGCTGTGGATGGACGCAGGCCGGCTGACGACCGAGCGCCTCTATGACGGCGCCCCCGTCGGCGCGGTCGTGAGCGGCCTGCCGCTGCTCAACATGTCCAGGCGCAAGGTCATCTCGATCCTCAGCGGCGCGTTCAGTTATGTCCGTCCCGGTGGCGCCTTCTACCAGTTCACCTATGGCATGAGCTGCCCGGTGCCGCGGCCCGTGCTCGACCGGCTGGGCCTGCGCGCAAAGCTCGTGGATCGCGCCCTGCTGAACGTACCGCCCGCCGCCGTGTACAGGCTGACGCGGCGACCACAGATGAAGCTGATCACGGGATCGCTTGCGCCTGAACCATCAGCGCGGGCCGCGTTGGAGCCGATGCATCAAGCGCGCGACTATTCTGCCGCGCGCTGAGCCGTCAGACCAGCCGGCTCTGCTTCGCCGCCGCCTCGATGAACGACGCAAACAGCGGATGCGGCTCGAACGGACGCGACTTCAGCTCGGGGTGGAATTGGACGCCGATGAACCAGGGATGATCCTCGTACTCGACGATTTCAGGCAGCACGCCGTCGGGCGACAGCCCTGAGAATTTCAGGCCGTGCTGCTCGAGACGGTCCTTGTAGGCGGTGTTGACCTCGTAGCGGTGGCGGTGACGCTCGGAGATCTCGGTCGCGCCGCCATAGACCTGCGAGACGCGGCTGCCGCGGTTGAGCGTTGCCGGATAGGCGCCGAGCCGCATCGTGCCGCCGAGGTCGCCCGCCTGCGAGCGCTTCTCGAGCTCATTGCCGCGCAGCCACTCCGTCATCAGGCCGACCAGCGGCTCCTTGGTCGGGCCGAACTCGGTGGAGTTGGCGTCCTCGATGCCGACGAGGTTCCGCGCGGCCTCGATCACCGCCATCTGCATGCCGAAGCAGATGCCGAAATAGGGCACGTCGCGCTCGCGCGCGAACTGCGCCGCCTTGATCTTGCCTTCGGCGCCGCGCTGGCCGAAACCGCCCGGGACCAGGATGCCGTTGACGTGCTCGAGGAACGGCGCCGGATCTTCCTTCTCGAAGATCTCGCTCTCGATCCAGTCGAGATTGACCTTCACCTTGTTGGCGATGCCGCCATGCGAGAGCGCCTCGATCAGCGACTTATACGCATCCTTCATGCCGGTGTATTTGCCGACGATGGCGATGGTGACGTTGCCCTCGGGGTTGCGGATGCGCTCGTTGATCTCCTGCCAGCTGCGCAGCTCCGGCGGAATCCGCGAGGCGATGCCGAAGGCCGCGAGCACTTCGTCATCGAGGCCCGCATTGTGATAGGCCTCGGGCACCGCGTAGATGTTGTCGACGTCGCGCGCCTCGATCACGGCGCTTTCGCGCACGTTGCAGAACAGCCCGAGCTTGCGCCGCTCTTCCTTCGGGATCTCGCGATCGGTGCGGCAGAGCAGGATGTCCGGCTGGATGCCGATGGAGCGCAGCTCCTTGACCGAGTGCTGCGTCGGCTTGGTCTTGAGCTCGCCAGCGCTCGGAATGTAGGGCAGCAGCGTCAGGTGGATGTAGACGGCGTGATCGCGCGGCAGCTCGTTCTTGAGCTGGCGGATCGCCTCGAAGAACGGCAGGCCCTCGATGTCGCCGACGGTGCCGCCGATCTCGACCAGCACGAAGTCGTAATCGTCATTGCCGTCGAGGACGAATTCCTTGATCGCGTTGGTGACGTGCGGAACCACCTGGATGGTCGCGCCGAGATAATCGCCGCGGCGCTCCTTGGAGATGATGTCCTGGTAGATGCGTCCCGTGGTGATGTTGTCGGCCTTGGTCGCCGGCCGGCCGGTGAAGCGCTCGTAGTGACCGAGATCGAGATCAGTCTCCGCGCCGTCGTCGGTCACGAACACTTCGCCGTGCTGATACGGCGACATCGTTCCGGGATCGAGGTTGAGATAAGGGTCGAGCTTGCGGAGGCGGACCTTGTAGCCCCGGGCCTGCAACAGGGCACCCAGTGCCGCCGAAGCCAGACCCTTGCCGAGCGAGGAAACCACGCCGCCGGTGATGAATATGTACCGCGCCATGGGACTTAACCTCTAATCCCTCGAATACGATTCGCCAAAACGATTCGTATTCCGCCCCAAAGATTTTGCGGGCCTGTGGGTGATCCAGAACTGAGAGTGGTAACAGTGCCTTGATGGGGATTTTTGATGCAGGACGGTAGCAGCCGACCTGCATGGCCCCCTTGCTTTATTGTGAGCGCGGCACCTGCGGGCCCGATGGCGCCTGGTTCTGCTGCTGCTCGTCGACCTTCTTCAGCGAATCCAGGATGCCGCCCGAGGTCGGCGGCGCGATCGGCGAGCCGCCGGCCGGCTGGGTCTGCGACGGCTGGCCGATGATCGACGACGGCTTGCGGTCGTAGCCGGCATACCAGGACAGGAACAGGCTGGTGAGGAAGAAGCCGACGGCCAGAATCGCGGTGGTCCGCGTCAAAAGGTTCGCAGTGCCGCGGCTCGACATGAAGCCCGCGCCTCCGCCCATGCCAAGCCCGCCGCCTTCCGACTTCTGCAGCAGCACGGCGCCGATCATGACGGCGACGATCATGAGGTGGATGACGATGACAACGGTTTGCATAATATCCTTCCGTCACAAGCGGGCGGCGCCTGACGGCGGCCGATCGCGCTTCGCGGGTTTTCCTGAAGTTGCGCGGTGTTACACGATCGGAGGGGGTATTGCCACCCCCGATCGGGTCCGAACCAACGGTTTGGGTTAGCTAGGGGCAGCCCTTGGCGATGGCAAGGAAATCGGCCGCTTTCAGGCTGGCTCCACCGACCAGCGCACCATTGACGTTTTTCACCGCCATCAGCTCGGCTGCGTTCGAGGGCTTGACCGAACCACCGTAGAGAATCCGCATCCTGGCCCCCTCGTCCTTGAACCTGGAGGTCAGGAGTTCCCGGATAAAGCCATGAATCTGCTCGACATCCTTGGCCGTGGGGGTCAGGCCGGTGCCGATCGCCCAGACCGGCTCATAGGCCACGATCAGGTTGGCCGCGGTCGATGCGTCCGGCAGCGAGAGGTTGAGCTGACCGCGCAGGATCTCGAGAGTCTGGCCGGCGTCGCGCTGGGCTTGCGTCTCGCCGATACAGACGATCGCCGTCACCCCGGCGCGCCAGGCGGCCTCCGCCTTCTGCTTGACCAGGATATCGCTCTCGCCGTGGTCGGCGCGGCGCTCGGAATGGCCGACGATGATGGCGGTCGCCCCGGCATCCGTCAGCATTTCGGCGGCGATATCGCCGGTATGGGCGCCGGAGACCTTGGGGTGGCAGTCCTGGGCCCCTACCGCGGCCTTCTTGCCACGCGCCTTCTCGGCGAACGCCGCAATCAGGGTCGCCGGCGGGCAGACCAGCAGGTCGGCCTTGCCAGCCACGTCTGCCGCGCCGTTGAGCATGGCGTCGAATTCGGCAGCCTGGGCCTTCAGCCCGTTCATTTTCCAATTGCCGGCGATCAGCGGTCGGATGGCGTCGGTCATGTCAAATTCCAGCGATATGAGGTTTGTGCATGCGCTAGCAGAGGTGCTCCTGCAGTTCCAGAGACCAGGGGGCATTTAACCGCAGCTTCTCGCCGCCGCATGAGGCGAGGTTGCGGGGGGAAAGCCGCCACTTTATGATGATCTATCAATTTGGTGACGCGCTTTTGCGGAATCTGCATTAAGACGCGCTCCCGTTCCCCTCCTGACCAAACAAGTTGGACCAAATGCTTCGAGGAATGCGCAAGGCCTCATCAAACTGGCTCGGCAAGACCATTATGGCCGTGGTGATGGGCGTGTTGATCGTCAGTTTCGGCATTTGGGGCATCGCTGACATCTTCCGCGGCTTCGGGCAGTCCACGGTGGCCAAGATCGGCAGCACCGAGATTTCGCTCAACGAGTTCCGGCAGATCTACACCGACCGCCTGCAGCAGATCAGCCGCCAGTTCGGCCGCCCGCTCACGCCCGACCAGGCGCGCGCCTTCGGCCTCGACCGCCAGGTGCTGCAGCAGACCATCGCGGAAGCTGCCCTCGACGAAGAGGCGCGCCGGCTCGGGCTCGGCCAGTCCGACGCGCAGATCCGCCAAGTCATCATGAACGATCCCAACTTCAAGGGCGTCGGCGGCAATTTCGATGCCAACCGCTTCCAGGCCGTGATCCGCAATTTCGGCTATACCGAGCAGCGCTACGTCGCCGAGCAGCGCAAGGTGTCGCTGCGCCGCCAGATCACCGGCACGATCGGCGCCGGCCTGGAGCCGCCGAAGGCCATGATCGACGTGCTGACACGCTACCAGAACGAGCAGCGCGCCATCGAATTCGTCAAGCTCGACGCCGCACAGGCAGGCACCATCGACGCGCCCTCGCCCGAAGCCCTCGCCACCTATTTCGAGGATCACAAGGTCCAGTTCCGCGCGCCCGAATACCGCAAGATCGCCTTCGTCGTAATCTCGCCGGAAGAGATCGGCAAGTGGACCGAGGTCTCCGACGAGGACGCCAAGAAGGTGTTCGAGCAGCGCAAGGACCGGCTCGGCACGCCGGAGAAGCGCCAGATCCATCAGATCGTATTCCCCAATGCCGCCGAGGCGCAGGCCGCGCGCGAGCGGCTCGCCGGCGGAATGTCGTTCGAGGATCTCGGCAAGGAGCGCGGGCTGAGTGCCTCCGACGTCGACCTTGGCCTCGTGACCAAGTCTTCGCTCGATTCCGCAGTCGGCGACGCCGCCTTTGCGCTTCCCGTCGGTGAGATCAGCCAGCCGATCCAGGGCGCCCTCGGCACCTCCATCGTCAAGGTCGACAAGATCGAGCCGGGCAATGAGGCCGACTACGCGAAGCTTGCCGGCGACATCAAGCGCGAGATCGCGGCCGACCGTGCGCGCGTCAAGGTCGCCGACCTCCGCGACAAGATGGAAGACGAGCGCGGCGGCGGCTCGAGCGTGATCGACGCGGCGCAGAAGCTCGGCCTCACCGCCGTGACCATCGACGCCGTCGACCGCTCCGGCCGCGCCCCGAACGGCCAGCCGGTCGCCAACATCCCGCAGGGCCTCGACGTGGTGTCGCAGGCCTTCAACACCGATGTCGGCGTCGACAACGACGCAATCTCATTCAAGGGCGGCTATGTCTGGTACGACGTGCTCGCCATCACCCCCTCGCGCGACCGCAATCTCGACGAGGTCCGCGACCAGGTCGAGGCGCGCTGGCGCCAGGACCAGATCGCGGCAAAGCTGAAGGCCAAGGCGACCGAGATGGTGCAGAAGCTCGAAGCCAGCGGCAAGCTCGCTGACGAGGCCGCCGCGGTCGGCGCCAAGGTCGAGACCGCCACCGGCGTCAAGCGCGACGACTCGCCCGCCGGCGTGCCCGGCACTGTCGTGGCGGCCGCGTTCCGCACTGCCAAGGATGGCGTCGGACAGACGGCCGTGAGCGGCGGCAGCGAGGTGATCGTCTTCCGCGTCACCGACATCGTCGATCCCGCGGTCGACTTCGCCTCCGACCCGGTCAAGAAGCTGAAGGAGAGCCTCGACCGGGCCCAGACCGAAGAGCAGGTCGCTTCCTACGTCAACAAGCTTGAAACCGACATCGGGACCACCATTAATCAGGCCGCCTTCGCGCAGGTGACCGGCGCGAACCAGTGAGTTGAAAGCACGCGATGGACGACCTGAAATCGATCATTGGAAAAGTGGCGACCGGCGCCAGCCTGTCGCGTGACGAGGCCGCTTCCGCCTTCGACGCCATGATGTCCGGCGAGGCCACGCCCTCGCAGATGGGCGGCCTCTTGATGGCGCTCAGGGTGCGCGGCGAGACCGTGGACGAGATCACCGGCGCTGTCGCGGCGATGCGCTCCAAGATGCTGACCGTGACGGCGCCGCCTGACGCCGTGGACATCGTCGGCACCGGCGGCGACGGTTCCGGCTCGGTCAACGTCTCGACCTGCGCCGCCTTCATCGTCTCGGGCGCCGGCGTGCCCGTGGCCAAGCACGGCAACCGCGCGCTGTCGTCGCGCTCGGGCGCCGCCGACGTGCTGGCCTCGCTCGGGGTGAAGATCGATCTCAAGCCGGAGCAGGTCGGACGCTGCGTGCGCGAATGCGGCATCGGCTTCATGTTCGCCCCCGCCCACCATCCCGCCATGAAGAATGTCGGCCCGACCCGGGTCGAGCTTGCCACGCGCACGATCTTCAATCTGCTCGGCCCGCTGTCCAACCCGGCCGGTGTGAAGCGGCAGATGGTCGGCGTGTTCTCAAGGCAATGGGTGCAGCCGCTGGCACAGGTGCTGAAGAATCTCGGCTCCGAATCCGCGTGGGTGGTGCACGGCTCCGACGGTCTCGACGAGATCACCCTCACCGGCCCGACCTTCGTCTCCGCGCTCCACAATGGCGAGATCCGGAATTTCGAGGTGACCCCGGAGGAAGCCGGGCTCTCGCGTTGCGAGGCCGGGGCTCTGAAGGGCGGGGACGCCGACGCCAATGCGATCGCGCTGCAGAGCGTGCTCGACGGCAAGCCGAGTCCCTATCGCGACGTGGCGCTGATCAACGCCGCCGCCGCACTGGTCGTGGCCGGCCGTGCCAAGGACCTCAAGGAAGGCGTCGCGATCGGCGCCCGCTCCATCGACAGCGGCGCGGCCAAGGCGAAGCTGAAGCACCTGGTCACGGTCTCCAACAGCTGAATTGCGCATGTCCGACATCCTGACCAAGATCGAGACCTATAAGCGCGAGGAGATCGCGGCAGCGAAGCGGACGCGCCCGCTCTCCACCTTGGAGGCGCAAGCCAAGGCCGCGTCCGCGCCGCGTGGCTTCCTGCATGCGATCAAGAGCAAGCTCGCCGATGGCGACTACGCGCTGATCGCGGAAGTGAAGAAGGCCTCGCCCTCCAAAGGTCTCATTCGCGCCGATTTCGACCCGCCGGCCCTCGCAAGAGCCTATGAGGCAGGCGGCGCGGCCTGCCTTTCGGTGCTGACCGACACACCGTCGTTCCAGGGCCATCTCGACTTCATGGTGGCGGCGCGCGCGGCAACGTCGCTGCCGGTGCTGCGCAAGGATTTCATGTTCGACACCTATCAGGTGGTCGAGGCGCGCGCGCATGGCGCCGACTGCATCCTGATCATCATGGCTGCGCTCGATGATGCCGCTGCCAGGGATATCGAAGACGCCGCCCTCGCCTGTGGCATGGATGTGCTGATCGAGATCCACGACCGGGCCGAACTCGATCGGGCGCTGAAGCTGCGCTCGCCGATGATCGGCGTCAACAACCGGAATCTGCGCACCTTCGAGACCACCCTGGCGACCAGCGAGGCGCTGGCTCCGCTGATTCCGGGCGACCGGCTGATGGTCGGCGAGAGCGGCATCTTCACGCCGGAAGATCTCGCCCGGCTCGAGCGGGTCGGCATGTCGACGTTCCTGGTCGGCGAGAGCCTGATGCGGCAGGCCGACGTCACCGCGGCGACGCGCGCGCTGCTCGCGCGCAAGACGACGGCGCGCGCGACGGGCACGCGCTGACATGGCGCGCAAGCCAGCGAAGACGAAGACGGCCAAATCCAAGGCCGGCCCCGCCCTCACCCATATCGGCGCCTCCGGCGAGGCGCGAATGGTCGACGTCTCGGACAAGCCCGCGACCGAGCGGCTCGCCGTCGCGGAAGGCCGCGTCGTCATGACAAAGGCAACGCTCGACCTGATCGTGTCCGGCAACGCCAAGAAGGGTGACGTGCTCGGCACCGCGCGCATCGCCGGCATCATGGCCGCCAAGCGCACCTCCGAGCTGATCCCGCTCTGCCATCCACTCGCGCTGTCGAAGGTCACGGTCAACATCGAGCCGGATGCAAAACTGCCGGGCTGCCTCGTTCGCGCCAGCGTGAAGGTCACGGGCCCGACCGGCGTCGAGATGGAGGCCCTCACGGCCGTCTCGGTCGCCTGCCTCACCATCTACGACATGATCAAGGCGGTCGAGCGCGGCGTGCGCATCGAGGGCATCCATCTGGTCGAGAAGCTCGGCGGCAAGTCCGGCCATTACCGCGCCTGAAGCGCGCTTGCTTCAACGAACCGCCCTTGCGAGCGCGCGCATCGATTGCTTTTGTGCGCGGCCATTCACGTTGCGTTAACCGCGCTTCCTAACTTTGCCTCCACACCGTCCCCGTAAACCAGCGGGTGTTCTTAGGCTCATGAATTGATCCTGACGTGTGCGCGGCAATGATCCAGCATGAAGATGAAATTCGGCAGTCGTCTCTTTGACCAGGTCTTCGTGCGCAGCGGACCGATCCGCTGGCTGGTGGTGGGCGGCACGCTGCTGATCGCGGCCATCGCCATAGGTTCGGTCCTGATGGCGCAGAATTTCCGGGAGCGGGCGCTGCGCAACTCCGGCCGCGAGCTGGAAAACACCGTGCTGCTGCTCGCTCATCATTTCGATCAGCAATTGCAGGACTTCGCCGTCATCCAGAAGGATTTCGTCGACTACGTCCGCGCGACCGGTATCACGACCGGAGAAGCCTATCGCAAGCGCCTGTCGGGCGAGGACGTCCACCGGATGCTGCGATCGAAGATCGAGGCGCTGCCCTACATGGGCGGCGTCAACATCATCGATGCCGAAGGCAATCTGATCAACTCGTCGACGGCGTGGCCGGCTCCAAAAGTGAACGTTGCCGATCGCGCCTACTTCCGCACCTTCAAATACGATCCCCATTCGCCCGACGTCCTGATCGAGCCGCTGCATAGCCGCATCTCCCGCGCATGGACCATTCTGGTGGCCCGGAGGATCGTCGGGCCGAGCGGCGAGTTCCTCGGTGTCGTCGGACGCGGGATCGAACCCGCCAATTTCGAGAAATTCTTCGCCTCCGTCGTGCTCGGCGAAGGCGCGACGATCTCGATGCTGCATCGGGACGGCACGCTGCTCGCGCGCTATCCCCATTCCAGCGATTTGATGGGACGGAATTTCAAGACCGGTCCGTTCGAGCATCAGAGAGTGTTCGGGCTCGATCATTTCGCCGGCCGTTTCACGAGCCCCGTCGACGGCGAGGACCGGCTGATCTCCTCGCGGGTCCTGCCCCACTTCCCGATCCTGATGATGGCCACCACGACGCGCGCGGCGGCCCTGGCGGACTGGCGCGAGCAGATCGGCATCCTGATCTCGGTCGCGGCCTCGTCCGCGCTTGCCATCGCAGGCGTGCTGATCGCGGTCGTGCGCAAACTGCTGGAGCAGCACCGCCTTTCGCGCGAGCGGCTGACGCTGGAAAAGCAGCGGCTCGACCGCGCCGTCAACAACATGACGCAGGGCCTTTTGCTGTTCGACGCCGAGCGGCGGCTCGTGGTCTGCAACCACCGCTACATCGAGATCTACGGGCTGTCGGCACAGATCGTGAGGCCCGGCTCCAGCTTCCGCGACATCATCGCCCATCGCAAGGCAACCGGCTCGTTCACAGGCGACGTCGACGCTTACGTCGCGCTCGTGCTGAAGGACATCCACGTCCGCAGTTCCATGGTGATCGACACCTCCGATGGCCGCTCGATCCAGATCCTCAACGAACCGCTCGCGGATGGCGGCTGGGTCGCGACCCATGAGGACATCACGGAGCGCCGTCGCATCGAGGAGCGCATCACCCACCTCGCCCATTACGACGCACTGACGGACCTGCCCAACCGCGCCATGTTCCACGAGCATCTGCGGCACGAGCTGGCCGCGGTCGGCGGCGGCGAGCAGATCGCGGTGCATTACATCGACATCGACGAGTTCAAGGGCGTCAACGACGCGCTCGGCCATCTCGTCGGCGACGAGCTGTTGAAATCGGTCGCGGCGAACCTCGGCCGCTGTGCGGGCCCGGCGGACTTCGTGGCGCGGCTCGGCGGCGACGAATTCGCCATCGTACAGAGCGCGGTGACGTCGCTGGACCAGGTCGACGAGCTCGTCGCACGGGTCTTCGAAGCCATCCGCACGCCGTTCGACTGCATGGGCCATCATCTCACCGCCGATGCCAGCATCGGCATCGCGCTCGCGCCGGAACACGGCACGGCGCTGGACCAGATCCTGAAGAACGCCGACATGGCGATGTACGCGGCGAAGTCCGCCGGACGCCGCACCTACCGCTTCTTCGAGCCGGACATGGACGCCAAGGTCCGCGAGCGCCGCCAGATCGAGAGCGACCTGCGCCACGCCATCGTCCAAGGGGGTCTCGAAGGCGGGCTCGAGGTCTATTACCAGCCCTGCCTCGGCCTCAAGGACGACCGCATCACCGGCTGCGAGGCGCTGGTGCGCTGGCGCCATCCCGAGCGCGGCTGGGTCTCGCCGGCCGAATTCATCCCGATCGCTGAAGACACCGGTCTGATCAACGAGATCGGCGAATGGGTGCTGGCGACCGCGTGCCGCGACGCGGCAAGCTGGCCCGACGACATCCGCCTCGCCGTCAACGTCTCGCCCGTGCAGTTCAAGAGCGGTACGCTGGCGCTGAAGATCATGGCCGCGCTCGCTGCGTCGAACCTGCCGGCGAGCCGGCTCGAGCTCGAGATCACCGAGGCGGTCCTGATCCGCGACGACGATGCCGCGCTCGCGATCCTGCACCAGCTCCGTGCCATCGGCGTGCGCATCGCGCTCGACGATTTCGGCACCGGTTACTCATCCCTGAGCTATCTGCATCGCTTCCCGTTCGACAAGATCAAGATCGACCGCTGTTTCGTCGACGACATCGCCCGCCCCGACGGCTCCGCCAGCATCGTTCAGGCCGTCGTCAATCTGGCGGCCGCCCGCCGCATGACCACGACAGCCGAAGGCGTCGAGACCGAGGAGCAGCAGCGCCTGCTTCGCACGCTCGGCTGCGCCGAGATGCAGGGTTATCTGTTCAGCGCCGCCAAGCCGGCCGACAAGATGCTGGAGCTGTTCGCTCTGCATCGCAGCCGGCTCGCCCGACGCGAAGGCAGCGAGAGCCGCCGCCGCGAGGCCGGTTAGGTCTACGAGACAGCGCAACAAACGAATTCGCCCGGAAGCGGTCATCCGCTCCCGGGCGATCCAGATCTGGATCTCGTAAGGTCTAGTTCGGCACTGCAGCCTTCGTCGCGGGCTTGGCGGCGACCGCATTCGCGGTGACGCCGTGGAGGAAGTCGTAGGCCGCGTGCAGGGCCTTGTCGTCCTTCTCTTCCGGCGGGACATAGGATTGCGAGCCGGTCTGCTCGGTGCCGTCGGCGGCCTGCAGATGCCCGCGCATCTGCGACTCCGCCATGGTGTCCATGCGGCCCTTCAGCTCGGGCGGCACGTCCTGGAGGATCTCGATGTCGGGCGCGATGCCTTGCGCCTGGATCGAGCGGCCCGACGGGGTGTAGTAGCGCGCCGTGGTCAGCGCCAGCGCGCCGTTGCCGGAGCCGAGCGGAATGATCGTCTGCACCGAGCCCTTGCCGAACGAGCGCGTACCGACGATCGTGGCACGCTTGTGGTCATGCAGCGCACCGGCCACGATCTCCGAGGCCGAAGCCGAGCCACCATTGACCAGAACCACGAGCGGCTTGCCCTTGGTGAGATCGCCGCCATGCGCGGTGAAGCGCTGGGTTTCTTCCGGACTGCGGCCGCGGGTCGAGACGACCTCGCCGCGCTGCAGGAAGGCGCTCGACACCGACACGGCCTGGTCGAGCAGGCCGCCCGGATTGTTGCGCAAATCCAACACGTAGCCTGTGAGCTTCTCGGGCTGGACCTGCTTGGAGATCGACGCGATCGCCTTCTTCAGCCCGTCGGTGGTCTGCTCGTTGAAGGAGGTGATACGGATATAGCCGATGTCGCCGTTCTCGACGTGGAAGCGCACGGGGCGCACATGGATGATCTCGCGCGTGATCGCGACGTCGAGCGGCGCGTCCGCGCCCTTGCGCACGATGGTGAGCTTGGTCTTGGTGTCGACCGGTCCCTTCATCTTGTTGACCGCCTGCTCGAGCGTCATGCCCTGCACGGCCTCGCCGTCGATCTTGCTGATGAGATCGCCGGACATGATGCCGGCCTTCGACGCCGGCGTGTCGTCGATCGGTGAGACGACCTTGACGAGGCCGTCCTCCATCGTGACCTCGATGCCGAGGCCGCCGAACTCGCCGGAGGTGGTCTCCTGCATCTCGGTCCAGGCCTTGGCATTCATGTAGCGCGAATGCGGATCGAGCGACGTCACCATGCCCGTGATCGCACCCTCGATCAGCTTGGCATTGTCGGGCTTCTCGACATAGCTGGCCTTGACGCGCTCGAACACCGCGCCGAACAAGTTGAGCTGGGAATAGGCATCATCCGCGCTCGCTGCCGCCCGCGCCGCCCATACTCCGCCGTGCGGGCTGGCTACCAGAAGGGTCAGACACGCTCCGGTGAGCGCGCCCAGGGGGAACAGCAGGTTTTTCCGCATGGGTGAGGTAGCCTTTTGCTTGGCGGTTCTCTTGGGGCTGGGAAGCGCCATGCAAATGGCGATCCAGCCCGCTTCTCACAATAGCATTCCGGTTTCTTCAAGGCCGGGATGCCGCCGAACCGTTCCAGAACCTGGCGGCTGCGCCGAAGAAATCCCTTCGCCTTGGGCTAAACTTTTGGCAACGTTCCGAAACTGTTTCGCGCAAAGCGGAAGCCGGTCGGGCCGTCCACGCCTCGCAGCTATGCGATTTTAGGATGGTTTTGGAGGACCAGACGCGATAGGCGATGGCGATAAGACTTCAAATTCTCGGGAGGACAACGATGAACGAAGCGCCCCGCATCCGGCCGGAACGGAACGTCGAACTCGGCGCCAGCAACGAGCCGTTCCAGAACCTGCACGAGTTCATCCGGAAGGCGCGCGCCAATCTGAACCAAAATGCGTGGGACTACATCGTCGGCGCCGCCGAGACCGAGACCACGATGCGCCGCAACCGCATGGCGCTGGACGAGATCGCCTTCCGCCCGCGCGTGCTGCGCGATGTCCGCAAGGTCGATGGTTCCGTCGAGCAGCTCGGCCGCAGGATGCGCCTTCCGGTGGTGCTCGCCCCGGTCGGTGCCCTCGAGATCTTCGATCCGGATGGCGCGGCAAGCGTGGCACGCGCCGCCGGCATCTTCGGTGCGGCACACATGCTGAGCTCGGTGTCGGAGCCCGGCC
The DNA here is from genome assembly GCF_002795245.1 of Bradyrhizobium forestalis. Taxonomy (GTDB): domain Bacteria; phylum Pseudomonadota; class Alphaproteobacteria; order Rhizobiales; family Xanthobacteraceae; genus Bradyrhizobium; species Bradyrhizobium forestalis. The sequence goes on from NZ_PGVG01000002.1 coordinate 407,289, forward strand.
TCGAGCAGACCGCCGAGGCTGCTCCCGACGCGCTGCGGCTCTATCAGCTCTATGTCCGCGGCGACGATGCCTTTGTCGCCGATGTCGTCAGCCGGGCCGAGAAGAACGCCTATGCCGCCTTCTGCCTGACCGTCGACACCGCCCATTACAGCCGTCGTGAACGTGACATCGCCAAGCGCTACGTTCGCGAGAGCCGCCTGCGCGCCACCGGCGGCGATTTCCAGAAGGGCCTGGAGTGGCGGACCGTGAAGATGATCAAGGACAAGTTCAGGATTCCGCTGATCCTCAAGGGCATCGCCACCGCCGAAGACGCCGAGATCGCGGTCGATCACGGTGTCGAATGGATCTACGTCTCCAATCACGGCGGCCGGCAGCTCGACCACGGCCGCGGCGCCATGCATGTGCTGCCGGAAATCGTCGATGCCGTGAAGGGCCGCGCCAAGATCATGGTCGACGGCGGCTTTTGCCGCGGCACCGACATCGTCAAGGCGATCGCGGCGGGCGCCGACCTCGTCGGCATCGGCCGGCTGCAATGCTGGGCGCTGGCGGCCGCCGGCGAAGCCGGAGTCACGCGGATGCTGGAGCTGATCGAGGACGAGGTGCTGCGCTGCCTTGGCCTCCTGGGCGCCACCTCATTCGCCGAGATCGATAAATCCTGCCTGCATCCGGCGACCGCCACCAACGCGCCCAGCGTGTTCAGCGCGTTCCCGCTGTTCGACCATGAGCCCTATCGCTACTGACGCCGATACTGAAGTGAAAAGGACGCAATGACATCGCTCTCTCCCGGCAGCGCCGATGCGCTGCTGTTCGACCTCGGGCGCGTGGTGCTCGACATCGACTTCTCCAAGGCGATCGCCTGCTGGGCGGGGCATGCCGGCTGCCGGCCCGAGGCCATCGTCGCGCGCTATGTGCGTGACGAGGCCTACCGGCTGCACGAGATGGGCAAGATCAGCGACGAGGACTATTTCGCCTCGCTGCGTGCCTCGCTCGGAATCGGCATCTCGGACGCGCAGTTCCTGGAGGGCTGGAATGCGATCTTCGCCGGTGAGATGCCTGATATCGCCGAGCTGCTGCCGCGCGCGGCGAAACAGATGCCGCTCTATGCCTTCTCCAACACCAATCGGCCGCACGTCGACTATTTCTCGAAGGAATATGCCGACCTGCTCGGCCATTTCCGCGAGCTGTATTTGTCGTCCAGCATCGGCCTGCGCAAACCGGATGCGGAGGCGTTCGACCATGTCGTCGCGAGGATCGGCGTGCCGGCGGAGCGCATTGTATTCTTCGATGACCTCGCCGAGAACGTCGAGGGAGCGCGGGCGCGCGGTTTGACTGCCGTGCATGTCACATCACCGCGCGATGTCGGGAACGCGTTGAAGGCGCTGGGCATCTGAGGCCAACCGGCCGCGAGAAGCCCGCGCGGCGGTTCCCGGAGCCCAATTCTTTCAGAAGCTGAGGAACCCAATCACTTTGTGCATTTTTGTACCAAGCTCCGGGAACGGACTACCACCCTTCGGACTCATGAGTCCGTTGGGACTTCTACATCGGGCTAATCGACGTGCTGGGCAAAACCTATCTCACCAAGCAAGCCTCACTCCTGCTTGAATTCGCCAGAACCACCTCGGATTCTGACCTTTCCGCCAAGCTGATCCGCAAGGCCGCCGACCTGAAATCCCAGGCCGATCCGCTGCCCGACAAGGACCAAGGTCCCAAAGCTCCCGACGTCACACTGGACGACGGCCCGGACCGACCGAGCGGGAGTTGACCGATGCTGGCCGTGGCGCTCGTTCTTCTTGTGCTCGCCATGGCCGTCCTCGTGCCGGTCTGTCTCGCCTTCCGGATCATGCCGCGGCGGACTTGAGCCTCCTTAGGCGTCCGAGTGCTCGCGTTCCCGCGCGGGATGCTGGATTGTGAGAATGACGATTTCGCCAGCCCTCTCATCTAGCTGGTAATAAACCAGATAAGGGTACCGCCGCGTCACCAGCTTGCGTACGCCCTCGACCTTCTGTGGTCTCCCAAGTCGCGGAAAGCGAATGAGATTTTGAAGCGATTCAAGGATTGCAGCGCGCACGCGCAAGGCGCCTTGCGGGCTGTGCTCCCTAACATGGTCTGCAATGCTAATCAGATCGTGGGCCGCGCGTTGTGTGAATTCTGAGCTTCATCGCTCGAAGCGGCGGAACGCGGCTTCGACCTCGGCATCAGACGCAAACTGCCGGAGGTTCGCTTGTGCGAGCCCCTCAAGGACCGCCGGAAGATGGCCGGAATCAACCTCCTCGGGCTCCCCTCCATTGCCGGTCAGAGCCAGCATCGCGCGCGCGATCTCGTCCTGGCTATCCGCAGGAAGCTGCCGCACGGCCTTGAGGGCCTTTTCGAGCAGTTTTGTCATCGATAGAAGATAAGCCGAGCTGGGGCCGAAAGGAAGGGTGGTTTCTCGCTGGCTTGAGGAGGCCTTTTGCTTCAGCTCCTCCGCTCGGCTAGAACCGGACCGAGTCCGAGTCCTTCGATTTGTTGCGGGAGTTCGCCGTGGCCCTGATGCCGGTATCCGACGCGCTTGCCGCCGTGCTCGCCGGCGCAGAGCCGCTGGCCGAGGAGACGGTCGCCCTCGACCAAACCTACCATCGCGTGCTCGCGCACGACGTCGCGGCGCGGCGCACGCAGCCGCCGGAGGCCATGTCGGCGATGGACGGCTATGCCGTGCGCGCGGCCGACGCGGCGACGATCGATTCCAGGCTGACGGTCGTCGGCGAGGTCGCGGCCGGCCGGCCGTTCGCGGGAACGGTCGGCCCCGGCGAAGCCGTGCGGATCTTCACTGGCGGCGTCGTTCCCGACGGCGCCGATGCAGTCGTGATCCAGGAGAACACGGTCGCAGACGGCAGGCACATCACGATCAAGGAAGCCGCGCTTCCGGGACGGCACATCCGCCCCGCCGGCGTCGACTTCCGGGAGGGCGACGTGCTCCTGCGCAAAGGAACCCGTCTCACCGAGCGCGATCTCGCGCTGGCCGCCGCAATGAACCACCCGCAGCTTGCCGTCTGCCGCCGTCCCAAGGTCGCGATCCTCGCCACCGGCGACGAGCTGGTGATGCCGGGCACCGCGCCCGGTCGCGGCCAGATCGTCTATTCCAACGGCTATGCGCTGCACGCGCTCGCCCGCAGCGAGGGCGCCGAGACCACCGACCTCGGCGTTGCCGCCGATACGCTGGAGGCCACTTCCGCCGGCATCCGCCGCGCCCGCGAGAGCGGTGCCGACATCCTGATCACGACCGGCGGAGCGTCGGTCGGTGACCACGATCTGGTCCAGCAGGCGCTCAGGGGCGAAGGCATCTCGATGGCGTTCTGGAAGATCGCGATTCGGCCTGGCAAGCCGATGATGCACGGACGGCTCGGCGCAATGCGCGTGATCGGCCTGCCCGGCAATCCCGTATCATCATACGTGTGCGCCTTCCTGTTCATGGTGCCGCTGATTCGCGCCCTGTCGGGCCGTTCAGCGATTCATCATCTCCGCGAGCGCGCCGTGCTGGGTCGCGATCTCGCCGCCAACGACCAGCGCGAGGATTATCTCCGCGCGCGCCTGGAGCTGCGCGGCGACGGCACGCCCGTCGTCGTTCCCGTCAACCATCAGGACTCCTCCCTGCTTGCGAATCTCGCTGCGGCACAGGTACTTCTCGTGCGCGCACCGTTCGCGCCGAAGGCCGAGGCCGGCACGCCTTGCGAGATGTTGCGCCTCCCCGTCTGAGCCGCGCCGCCACACGCATTCCGCGAGTTTCGCTCTGTTCACCGTAAATTAAGCAGTTGCGGAACACATATCGAACATATAGTGTCCGTTCATGATTTGTTTCGAGGATGTAGCGGCTTATCGCTGAATTCATCGTCTCGGAATCGAACGACATCAACCGGGGGACTTTGGTCGAGATGTTGACGCGCAAACAATACGAGCTTCTGCGGTTCATCAGCGAACGTCTGAAGGAAAGCGGCGTGCCGCCGTCCTTCGACGAGATGAAGGATGCGCTCGACCTGCGCTCGAAGTCAGGCATTCATCGCCTGATCACTGCGCTCGAGGAGCGCGGCTTCATCCGCCGCCTGCCCAACCGCGCCCGTGCCATCGAGGTGATCAAGCTGCCCGAGCTCCAGGCCGCCGCCGGCAATCGGCGCGGCTTCACGCCGAGCGTCATCGAGGGCAATCTCGGCAAGGTGCGCGCGAGCTCCAGCCCGCCTGTGGACGAGGGCGAGCGCCCCGTCGCGGTGCCCGTGATGGGCCGCATCGCGGCCGGCACGCCGATCGAGGCATTGCAGACCCGCAGCCACACCATCAGCGTGCCGCCCGACATGCTCGGCTCGGGCGAGCACTACGCACTCGAAGTGCGCGGCGATTCGATGGTCGAGGCCGGCATCCTCGACGGCGACATGGCGCTGATCCAGCGCAACGAGAGCGCCGACACCGGCGACATCGTGGTGGCACTGATCGACGACGAGGAGGCCACGCTCAAGCGCTTCCGCCGCCGCGGCGCCTCGATCGCACTCGAGCCCGCCAATGCCGCCTACGAGGTGCGCATTCTTCCGCCGAACCGCGTGAAGATTCAGGGCAAGCTGATCGGGCTTTACCGGAAGTACTGAGCGCTCCTGCGGTCGTTCGATACCTCTTGGAGCGGATCAGTATCCGCTCCGGCTGGATGGTCTTTCCGGTTCTGCTCAGATTATCCGGCCCCTCCTCGGGCGCTATATCCTCGGCACGCCGCGCGAAGCGACATCGCTTCGCGGCATGAGAGTTCGAGGAGACGCCATGCGCCAGATCGTTTCATGGACAATCATTGCCGCGCTGATCGCAGCATCAGCGTCGCAAGTCGGCGCCACACGATGGCACCGCCATGCGCGCGAGCAATGGGCGACCAACGAGCATATCCGCAACGCGCGGAATGCAATCGCGCGGCCTCTGCAATCGAGCTGGCAATATTCGGGGTGGTCGGCGCCCGCGGAGCGCTGACATGCGCCTTCTAAATGCACAGACGTCGGTTTTGTTCCTATTGAATCCGGGAAAGATAATGTGATCGTGGTTTGCGGAGCCCAGCCGCAGATTTGCCTACAACCAAGCAGAGCGTTGCATATTTCCACCCTGATAGAGGCTTGCGCCTCCAAAGGAGGTGCGGGTCGCTATCTTCGCAATCTTCGCATGAGGAGCACCCGATGTGTGACTACAGCCTGCATGCCGTCGCAACGCGTCCCGCCGAAGTTGGCGAGACGATCGTCACGACAACCTTCCGCGGCACCTCGACACGCGGCTTCGCCTCCGAAGCCGATCTCTCCGTCGCGGTCTGCCTGCTGCCGGGAACGGAGCTCGCCTTCGCCGACAACGTCCGTTACGACAACCGCTGGATCTGGACGCGCACCGTCAACTCCCGCGTCGGCAAGTTCGGCAAGATCGACCCGCACATTCCCGATCGCCATCATGACGCGATCGAATTTCCCGACGGCAAATACGTGCTGGTGACGCAGCTCGTCGAAGGCCAGCGCGCGACCGTGCTGCAACTGCCGGTAACCCAGCCCCTCGGCGAGCGCGAGCACAAGCCGCAGATTGTCGCCGACACGCGGTCCACGATCACGCGCCTGCCGATCGGCTGACGTCGTCGCCCCCGGCCGATGGGTCGAGGGCCAGGATTGAAATGCCATCGCCGGCCGAGGCCGGCGAGATGGTATGGTTTGCGTCCTACGGAATCCCGTCGGACCGGCATCCCTCGCATTATCCTCAATCGTCAGCCTGCAGGTCGGCCTCCGACGGCGTTGCGTCCCGGTTGCGGGGCACGGCCGTCTTCGGCGCAAGGCTGCCGTCGAAATCCCCCTCGCCGGCGCCGGCCGGCAGCCAGGGGCGGCTCGTGCCTCTGGCCCTCACCGCCTGTACCGAGAAACCCTTCCCGTTCAGCGTCAGAGCCAGCGCGCCCTGACTGGCAAGACGCGGCCGATCGACCACCATCGCCGCGCAATCGGGCGGCGCGGGCCGCGCCGTCACCACCAATGCGGCGCGGCTGCAATCATCAGCCAGCGCGTCGATGCGTAGAGAAAGCGCGACCAGTCGTCCGTCCGCAAGCGGCGCCACGCAGCCGGACTCGTCACATGACACGCCGCTCGCCAACGAGGCGTTGCCGGCATCGCGCGGATCGGCATCGGCGGCCCACCACTCCCCCAGCAGAAAGCCATCCTTGCTCGCGCGGATCACATGCAGGCGCCCATCCCCGCCTCGGACCGCGACGCTCGCGCCATCCCCGGCAATCAGGATATCGGGCTGCCGCACCGACAGCCCCCAGAGGAGCGCTGCAAGCAGCACCAGGCCACCCGACCAGCGCAAGGGCGTGCGCAACAAGCCCATCACGATGATCCCGAGGCTGGCCACGACCAGCGGCGCGATCCCGAACGCCGGAATGCGGCCAACTGCGCCCGGCAGAGCCGCCACCCAGCGCGAGACCGCGACCATCCAGTCGATGCCGATCCCCATCAGTCCCCAGAACACGCCGTCGAGCCCGAAGGGAGCCGCGAGCAGTCCCAACAACCCCGCCGGCATCACCAGCGCCGAGACCACCGGCATCGCGCCGAGATTGGCGAGCACGCCGTATGGCGTCACGCGATGGAAGTGGAAGGCGGCATAGGGCGTGGTCGCAAGCCCCGCGATCAACGAGGCCAGGAACAGCATCGCGATCTCGCGGCCGCCCCACAGCGCGATCCGCGCCGTCGCGGAATGATCAGGCGATGCGAGCAGGTTCGGCATGCCGATCTGCACCAGCGCCACCAGCCCGAGCGTCGCGGCGAAGGACATTTGGAAGCTCGGATGCACCAACGCCTCGGGCGCGACCGCGAGCACGATCAGCGCGGCCACCGCCAGCGTCCGGAAAGTGATGGCGCGGCGGTCCACCATCACGGCGATCAGCACCACCGCCGTCATGAAGAACGATCTCTGCGTTGCGACCTCAGCGCCCGAAAGCAGCAGGTAGAACGCAGCCGCGACCAGCGCGGCGGCCGCCGACCATTTCTTGATCGCAAAGCCGGCTGCGAGCCCCGGGATCAGCGCCAGCAGCGCGCGCACCGCGAAGAAGACGACGCCGGCCACGACCGCCATGTGGTAGCCGGAGATCGACAGCACATGGCCGAGCCCCGAGACGAACATCGCGTCGTTGACAGGTGCGGTGATCGCATCGCGCCGCCCCGTGAGCAGCGCGGTCGCGATCGCGCGATTGTCACCTTCGAGCGTTGAGCGGATGCGCGCGTCGATCGCATCGCGCAGGCCCTGCATGAAGGCCGCGTAGCGCAGCCGCAAGCCGCCGGCATCCGGCGGCACTGAAGCCGTGATCGCGCCCATCACGAAACCGGAGGCACCGATGCCCTGGAAGAACATGTCGCGCGAGAAATCATAGCTGCCGGGGCGCACCGGCGAGATCGGCGGCAACAGCCGCGCCTTCAATTGCACGAAGCTGCCGACCTCCGGCGCCGTGCCTTTGCGCACCGAGAGGCGGACGCGCTCGAGCTTGACGTCGCTGCGCTGCGCCTCCATCGCGCTGACGCGCAGCACGAAACGATCGGTGCGCTCGCGGATGTCGCGCGCTTCCACGAAGCCCGACAGCGACACCGAATAGAGTGGCTTGGCCAGCACGGGGTGAGCGACGCGCGCCGTCTTCCAGGTCGCTATGGCAAAACCGGCCGCGACTGCCGCGATCATGATCGCGGGGGCGAACAGCCGGCTCCGTCGCAACAGCACGGCGCCAAGCGCGAGAACGGCGGCGGTCGCAACGACCACCCACAGCACCGGCTCATGATCGGCAGCGAAATAAAGGGCGATGCCGCCGCCGAAGGCGACCGGCACCCACGGCAACAGCCGACCAGGCCCGGCCTCGGCGCGCGCCCATTCGCGCAGCGTTTCGACGATTGCCGGCCAGATGCCAAAGCCCGCCGGCGCAAAGCCGCCAGCCGGAGCGGCGCGGCCGACCGGCCACGTCCCGGCAACTCCCTGGGAGCGTACTTGCCGCCCCGGCTCCGCCATTCCCCTGCACCTTACGATACGCGACGGGTGCGGAGGCTACCGGAACGTGCTGATGTGCGAATAGCGGCACAAATCAGGAACGAGGTCGGGCGAGCCCTACTTTTCCTCTTCCATCGTCACCGCCACCCACGCCTTGGCCGACAGGCGGGACCTTGTTGCCTTCGACGTCGGCGACGAGGCTCTTGTCGATGAAGTGATGGTGTCGAACCCAGAGCCGCTTAGTGACATAATCATCTCTCCTCCGACCGCCAGCCGATGGCGGTCGGAGAAAAGCCGGCGACGTCTCTTCTCAGCCGGGCCGGTGATGCCAGTAATCGTCCCACCAAGCGGTGAAGTCGCGATCGGTCATCAATTCCCAGCCAGCGAACAAGATCACCAATATGCCAGACAATGCGCTGCTCGCCGTGGCCGATGCGGACTCATAGCCGACGGTCCAAGGCGCCAGCAACAGCGCCAGGCCCAGCAGCATTTCGCCCCACTCTTCCAGGTAGGATGGGATGACAAAGCCTTCTACGGCAAACAGCATGACGCCGAGCCCGAGCGCGATGGTGAACCAGACGGCTGCCCCGGACAAGCCGAGGACGAAGGACGACAGGACCAGCCACACGCCCACCAACAGGCTCGCAGCGTCCTGCCAATGTTGGATGCGCATAATGCTCACCTCCCCTCTGTTATTCATATGGGGCGCACCGTTGAAGAATCATCCCTCCGGCCCGCGTTGTGTTGCCGCGCCGGCGATCAATCCTGGCCGCCAATGCCCTGGAAAGGCCCTTGCGAGTGCGGCGCACCAGGATGCAGATTGTCGGAGCTTGACAGGTGTCAATGTCTACCGTTCCCGGCCCACCCAGTTCGCGCCCGGGACAAGAGGGAGATGACGCCATGCGAGAAATGGAAATCCACGACTATGCGCGGCAGTTGCTGGAAGCACATGGCCCCAAGGCCATTGCGGAAGCCGCCCAGAACGCCATCGATCTCGAGCAGAAGGGCGAGCTCGAGCTCGCCAAGACCTGGCGGCATATCGAAGACGCCATGAAGATGATGCGCGGGCCTCACCAAAGCTGAAGCAGCCGGCGCCTGACCGAAAATGCCGCCATGCCGGATTGAGGCTGGAGGGGCGGCAACACAGAGTGTGGACCACAATCCGTCGCAGGCCGTTCGGCTGCGGCTGAACGGCAACGCGACCCGCAAGTATCTCCACGATGCTGGGAGCGAGCCATGTTTCCAAAATGTGCGACAGCCGAAGACCTCGTGAAGGCGATCAAGGACGACGACGTCCAGATGATCGATTTGCGGTTCACTGACCTGCCGGGGGTGTGGCAACATTTTTCCGTGCCGCCAAGCGCGGTGAATGCCGACGCCCTCACTGAGGGCATTGGATTCGATGGCTCATCGATCCGCGGCTTCCAGGAGATCCAGGAAAGCGACATGCTGGTTGTCGCAGATCCGGCGACGGCCTTCGTCGACCCCTATAGCCAGGCAAAGACCCTGGTCCTCATCTGTAACATCAGAGACCCGGTGACCGGCCAATCCTATAGCCGGGATGCCCGCTACATCGCCCAGAAAGCCGAAACCTACCTCAAGGGCACCGGGCGCGCCGATACGAGCTACTTCGGCCCGGAAGCGGAGTTCTTCGTCTTCGACGACGTACGTTACGGACAGGGCATCAACTACGCCATGCACGAAATCGACTCCAGCGAAGGCAGCTGGAACACCGGCACGGAGGAAGCACCGAATCTGGGCCACAAACCGCGCCCGAAGGAGGGATACTTCCCCGTTCCGCCGACCGACAGCATGCAGGCGCTGCGCACCGAAATGGTGCTGACGATGGAAGCTCTGGAGATCCAGATCGAAGCCCATCACCATGAGGTCGCGACCGGCGGCCAAAACGAGATCGATATGCGCTTTACCACCCTCACCCGCATGGCCGACAATCTGATGATCTACAAATACGTGGTGAAGAACACCGCGCACCAGCACGGCAAGACCGCGACATTCATGCCGAAGCCGCTGTTCGAGGACAACGCTTCGGGCATGCACGTTCACCAATCGCTGTGGAATGGCGAGACCAATCTGTTCTACGACAAAGGTGACTACGCCGAGTTGAGCCAGCTCGGCCGCTACTATATCGGCGGGCTATTGAGTCATGCCTGGGCATTGTGCGCGCTTTGCGCCCCCACCACGAACTCCTATCGGCGTCTGGTTCCGGGCTATGAAGCGCCGATCAACCTGGTCTATTCCCAGCGCAATCGCTCAGCCTGCTGCCGGATTCCGATGTATTCGCCAAACCCACGCGCAAAGCGCGTCGAGTTTCGTACGCCAGATCCATCCTGCAATCCCTATCTGGCCTTTGCCGCGATGCTGATGGCCGGCCTCGACGGCATTGACAACCGGATCGATCCGGGCAGCCCGATCGACAAGAACCTGTATGACCTCCCGCCTGCGGAGGCGAAGGAGGTGAAGTCGACGCCGGGATCGCTGGATCAGGCACTTGATGCGCTCGAGCGCGACCACGCATTCCTCCAGCGAGGCGATGTCTTCACCGCCGACGTGATCGAAACCTGGCTCGACTACAAGCGCAAGAAGGAGGTCGACCCGATCCGGCTGCGACCGCATCCTTACGAGTTCCATTTGTATTACGACATCTAGGGCATTCTTTCGCCTACCTCTCATACCAACCGACGAGGGTCGCTTCCGCGATCACGTGCTTGCGCGCCTCTCGCTCGATGTCGGCGCAGGATGCATTGGCCTTTGCCGGCAGGCCCTCCATCGAGAGGGCAAGCAGTCGGAAATGATAATGATGAGGCCCATGGCCATGCGGCGGACACGGGCCGCCATAGCCCACCTTCCGAAAATCGTTGACGGCTTGCTTCATTCTGGCGTTCTGCACGGCGTTGATCGCAAATTCCGTGACCGCCGGCGGAATGTCGTAGACTGCCCAATGATGCCATTTGCCGGCGGGCGCATCGGGATCGTCGCAGAGCAGGACAAGACTCCGCGCCCCCTCCGGCGCGTCGCTCCATTGCAGAGGCGGCGAAAGATTTTCGCCATCACAGGTAAACCGTCGCGGAATTGCGGCACCATCGGCGAAGGCGCTTGAAACGAGTTTCATGGCTCTCTCCTCGATCCGATTGGGGTATTCTAGCTCGATCTTGCCCGGTGCGGAATCCGTCGACCTTGTCTAAATGGAGGAAATCCATCGGGCGCTATTGCAGCGGAATAGTTCGCCATGCGGCCGATCTTCCATCCGAGCCTGGTCAACGGTCGCTACGGCGACCCAACAGTCTATGTGGAGACGCTATTCGAAAGGCGAAGTCTGCTGTTCGATATCGGAGAGATTGCTTCACTGTCGCCGCGGAGGATACGGCGCGTCGACCAGGTCTTTGTCTCGCATGCCCATCTCGATCACTTCGTTGGTTTCGACCATCTGCTTCGTTTGCTCATCGGCCACGAGAAATCGGTGCAGCTCTTCGGTCCGTCCGGCTTTGCTGAGCGCGTCTTTCACAAGCTTCAGGCCTATCGCTGGAACCTGGTCGAGAAATATCCATGCGATCTTGTTTTCGACGTCAGCGAACTCGGCACGACAGATTCCATATCCACCACGCGGTTCCGACTGAGGAAGGCTTTCGCAGCAGAGGCATCAGTGTCTCGCAAGACCTTTGCCGGTGTACTCTGCGATGAGCCGACCCATCGCGTGTCAGCCGCGATCCTCGAACATGGCACGCCCTGCCTCGCGTTCGCGCTGCAGGAGGCGGCCCATGTCAACGTATGGAAGAACCGGCTGTTGGAACGCGGACTGCCCGTCGGTCCCTGGCTGCACTCCCTCAAGAAGGCCGTCGTCGAGCGTCGCGCCGACGATCACTTGATCCGTATCGACGAAGCGGCACCGTCGGATCGCCTCGTTCCGCTCGCGAGCCTGCGCGATCTCCTGACGGTCACTGCCGGCCAGAAAATTGCCTATGTAACCGATGCCGCCGACACGCCGGCCAATCGTGCCGCGATCGCGGCGCTGATTCAGAACGCAGACATCCTCTTCATCGAGGCGACGTTTGCGGGGGCAGACTCGGTATTGGCGAGGGAGCGTGCCCATCTTACAACCACGGCTGCCGGAGAAATCGCGCGGCAAGCCAATGTACGCCGCGTCGAGCCTTTTCACTTCTCCCCGCGCTATGCGGGAGAACAGGAGCGGATGCTGGCCGAGGTGATGGCGGCCTTCGGCGCATCTCGCGCCTGACGCAAAGACCTGAGCGGCAGGACCTGAGAGGAAAGTCATGTCCAAGGAGCGACATCTGCCAGCTGGGTATCGGAAACCGGTGCGGCTCTTCCTATGCGGAGATGTCATGTGCGGCCGCGGCATCGACCAGGTGCTGGCACACCCCTGTAGCCCCGAGATTTACGAAGATTACATGCGATCGGCGACGGGCTATGTGCTGCTCGCCGAGCAGGCGAACGGGCCTATTCCGCGGTGCAATGGATCGTCCTACGTCTGGGGCGCTGGGCTGGACCAATTGGAGTCCATGCAGCCGGACGCGCGGATCATCAATCTCGAAACGGCTGTCACGGGCAGCAACGACCGCGCGACCAAGGGCATCAACTACCGCATGAGCCCCCAGAACGCAGACTGTCTCGCGGCTGCGGGAATCGACTGCTGCCTATTGGCCAACAACCATGTCCTCGATTATGGCCGCGCCGGCCTGGTAGAGACGCTGACGATTTTGCAGAAGCTCAACATCAGGGCGGCGGGCGCAGGCCGCAATGATCTGGAGGCGCGCGCACCCGCAGTGCTCAACCTTGACGGCGCCCGGCTCCTGATCTTTGCGTTCGGATCGACATCGAGCGGAATCCCGTTCAAGTGGGCTGCGGCGTCAGACACTCCGGGCGTCAACCTGCTACCTGACCTCAGCAGTGCGAGCGCGTTCGAGGTCGCTGACCAGGTCATGGCGGCCAGAAGGCCGGGCGATCTCACAGTGGTGTCGATCCATTGGGGATCCAATTGGGGATATCACATTCCCGATGAGCAAAGGATTTTTGCCCACTCCCTGATCGACCAAGCAGGCGTGTCGATCGTTCACGGGCATTCTTCGCATCATCCGAGAGCGATCGAAATCTATCGAGACCGCCTCATACTCTATGGCTGCGGTGATTTTCTAAACGACTATGAGGGGATCCGTGGTTACGAGTGCTACCGCGACGACCTGGCGTTGATGTATTTCGCCGACCTGGATCCAACCAGCGGAAGCCTCCATGCGCTCAGACTGGTTCCCATGCAGATCAAGAACTTTCGTCTCTCCATTCCATCGCGGCGCGACATTGAATGGATCCGGCAAACCCTGGATAGGGAATGCCGGCCGTTCGGAACGAAGGTCATTTTTGAATCCGAACAGCAGCTTGCGTGCGTCGCGCAGAGGCAATGACCTGGCCCTCGTAACAAGCACTCCCCGATCAAATTGGCGTGCCAGCGCAGCGGGGACTGCTTCCCGCCCGGCAGCTGACCTAATCTTCGATGGTCACGATGGCAGCCAAGGGCCGCCAGAAGCGGGCGCTGGGCTGAAGCCGTTCCCGACCCTAGCGGCAGGCGCGTTCTTCGTGTCATCGGGCATTTTGTTCTATCTTTATCTCGCCGATGTTTCGGTGCCTTTATTGGGGACAGGTTTCGTCGAAACGCCTCAGATCAGCGGTGGCCGATCCATCGTCCATTTTGTTCTCTTCTTGCTCTGTTTGTATTTTGGCTTCGTCAAGAAACGAGAGGCTTGAAACCGACGCAATGTCCGCTCTGGGCGAGCACGCTGAGGCTTTTCCAAACGCCGCCTTCGGATATCTTATGCTCAATGTCCGCCGCGGGAGCTATGCCCCATGCTGACCCAGGTTTATGAAATCTCCACCATCGAAGAGGCGTCCGCTGTTTCAGCCATTGGTGTCGATCATATCGGCGTGCTCGTCGGAGACGGCCGATTTCCGCGCGAGTTGCCGATCTCGGCAGCTTCCGAAATCGGCGGGGCGATTGTACCGCCATCGAAGTTCTCAGCACTGTTTCTGACCTGCGATCTCTCCTTGATTGCATCATGGGCGCGCGACCTCACCCCCTCGATCGTCCATTTGGGAGCCAGCGCCGAGCTGCTTTCCCCGCAAGACGTTGCTTCGCTCAAACGCATGTTGCCCGGGATCGTCGTGATGAGAAGCATACCGGTGTTCGGCGAGGAGAGCGTCGCGATTGCCCGCAGCTACGTTGGCATTGCAGACTTTCTGCTTCTCGACAGCTATCGGCCCACGGACAAGCAGATCGGCGCGCTCGGCGTGACGCACGACTGGGGCATCAGCCGCCGGATCGTGGACCTCGCCCCTGTTCCTGTTGTCCTTGCCGGCGGCCTCGGACCGGATAACGTCGCAGAAGCGATCCGAACCGTCCGTCCAGCCGGTGTTGATTCCAAGACGAGAACGGATCAGGACGGATCGCATGCCAAGGACCTGGATCGAGTCCGCCGGTTCCACGAAGCGGCCCGGGCGGCGGCGCCGTCATAGCGTGGAGCAGCTGGCATGATTGTTCTGTTCACGGATTTCGGATTGCACGGCCCCTATACGGGCCAGATGAAGGCCGTGCTGCACCAGATGGCGCCTAGCATACCCGCTTTCGACCTCTTCACGGATGCGCCCATGGGCAATCCCAAGGCGTCGGCGTACCTCCTGGCGGCTTATGCGGCCTGGTTTCCGCCGGAAACAGTCTTTCTCTGCGTCGTTGATCCCGGCGTCGGCGGGACGCGCCCGGCCATTGTGCTCGAGGCCGACGGCCGGTGGTATGTCGGCCCCGGCAACGGCTTGTTTGAGCTGGTCCAGCGCCGTGCCACAAGGACGCGCAGTTGGGACATCGACTGGAGGCCGGAGCGCCTCTCGGCCAGCTTTCACGGGCGCGACCTCTTCGCACCGGTCGCAGCCATGCTGGCGCGCGGCGAGCCCCCGCCCGGCCAGCCGCGAGCGGATGACAGGGATCGCCGCGCAGACTGGCCCGACGACCTCTGCGAGATCGTTTACGTCGACCACTTCGGCAATGCTATGACTGGATTGAGAGCCGCCGTGCTCCCGCCCAACGCCAGGCTTGCCTTGGCGGGTCACATATTGGAGCGCGAGAGAACCTTCAGCGATCGGCCGCCAGGCTCAGCCTTCTGGTACGAGAATTCGAACGGGCTCGCCGAAATCGCCGTCAACCAAGGCCGTGCCGACCGCGATCTTGGCCTTTCGACCGGCAGCCCGGTTGAGATTGTCCCTTAGATATGTCGCAACGTGGTCTGCGGCTATGCGCGCGCCAAGAAAGCAGAGATCAGGAACGGATTGGCCAAAGCCGCAGACGCGCCACGCCAAGCCGCCGGCGACTGGCAACAAGCGGCTGGCCGATCAGACCCGCAAGCTTCTCGGCAAGCACTACACGAGCAAATATCGGGTGGGGCCATCGCGGTAAGGAACGAAACCGGCCACCCGTGCTGCTTGCAATCACTTCAGGCGGCCTAACATGCAGCTCTGTCGACAGGAGCGCGGCATTCGTCGCACCATTCGAAAGCCATAACCGGAATCCGGGTCCCCGTTGAAGTCACATGCCAACCCTGCTAGGCTTTCGTCTATTCCGTACCCAAGGTAGGAGCGCGTCCCCTGAGCGAAGCGCGCGTAGGGCGGAGCTTGGCCGCAGACGCAGCCGGTCAGAGACGGCCCCATTCGAGAGGATGAAGCAGCCACGATGGCCACATCGAGGTGCTCATCGTGAAGAGCTGCCTCTCACATCGACAAATCGTGTCGCATTTTGGGAGGACCGGAGGGATGGCTGATCAATGGCTATTCAAGAGCGAGACTTACGATAACTGCAATTGCGCTATGAATTGTGGTTGCCAGTTCAATTTGCCGAGTACCCACGGCTATTGTCAGTCGGCTTTCGTTGGCAACGTTGTTGAAGGCCACTTCGACGGTACCCCGATCGCAGGCCTGAACTGGGCGGCGCTGTACAAATGGCCCGGCGAAATCAAGGACGGAAGCGGCCGGCGCCAGATAGTCATCGACGAGCGTGCGGATGAAGCTCAACGGATCGCGCTTGAGGCGATCATTTCGGGCGGCGCATGCGAACCATTGAGCAATCTCTTCTCCGTATTCGCCTCGACATGCTCTGACCGTTGCGAGACATTGTTCCTGCCGATTCATCTTGAAGCGGACTTGGAGCTCAGAACCGCCAGCGTAGATATACCCGGGATCATGCGAAGCATCGGCAGGCCGATGATCAACGAATTTAACGGTCAACCATTCCACATTGCGCTGGCGCGGCCCAGTGGCAGTTTCGAGTTTACCTATGCCGAGATCGGGCTGGGTACGACCTCGATCACGGGTGATATGGAGATGGCGTTCGAAGATTCATGGGCGCATTTTTGTGTTCACCACTTCAACCAGAACGGCTTGGTCCGGGAAAGATCAAGGCTCACCGCATGGCTTGAGCGCATGAGTCCGCGTTCCCGTGAATGACGACAATGGGTCACGAAACGTGGTGGGACAGGCGGTAGGCGCAAAATCGGCTAGATCAACGGCTCCAGTGACGAGGCATGGTGATTGGCGATCTTCCAGTCGCCGTCCTCGCGGATGATGACCCAGCTCATCTTGACCTCGAGCGGCGGGCGTTCGCCGGCGAGATCGAATGAGATGATGGCGGCCATGTTGAGGATGTCAGGGCCGGCCGGCGCCACCCTCACCTCGGAAAACACGGCGCTCGGAGCGCGCCAGCGCGGCAGGTCGTTGAAATAGACCGCAACGCCATCGCGCCCGCGATAGAGCTTTGGGTTGGAGCCGAAAAAGAACGCGTCTTTCGAATACAGCGAGGCAAGCGCCGCCGCGTCGAGGCTGGCGAAGCCGGCGCACCATTTCGCGATGATGGCGGAAACGATGGCGTCGGCTTCGTTGCCCATGTCCAAGCTCACGCCTTCGCGACTTCCTTCGCGAACGTGTCGCGCAGGCCGATGGTCCGCGAGAATACCGGCTTGCCCGGCGTCGAATCCTTGTCGCGCACGAAATAGCCCTGGCGCTCGAACTGCATCGGCTCCATCGAATTGCTTTCCGCGACCGATGCCTCGACCCGGGCATCAGCCAGGATCTCCAGCGACTGCGGATTGAGATCGGCCGCAAAGTTCGAGGCATCCGGGCTCGGGTTCGAGAAGAGCTGGTTGTAGATGCGGATCTCAGCCGGCTTCGATGCCGCCGCCGGCAGCCAGTGCATGGTCGCCTTGACCTTGCGGCCGTCGGGCGCGTTGCCGCCCCTGGTCGCGGGATCGTAGGTGCAGCGCAGCTCCACCACTTCGCCCTTGTCGTCCTTGATCACGCCGGTGCACTTGACGAAATAGGCATAGCGCAGCCGCACCTCATTGCCCGGCGACAGGCGGAAGAACTTCTTCGGCGGGTTCTCCATGAAGTCGTCTTGCTCGATATAGAGCTCGCGGCCGAACGTGATCTTGCGCGTGCCGGCCGACGGATCGTCCGGGTGGTTGATCGCCTCGAGCTCCTCGGTCTGCCCTTCCGGATAGTTCTCGATCACCACTTTCAGCGGCTTCAGCACCGCCATGCGCCGCTGCGCCGTGCGGTTCAACTCCTCGCGGATGCAGAACTCGAGCATGCCGACGTCGACCACGCTGTTGGCTTTCGCCACGCCGATGCGCTTGACGAACTCGCGAAGAGCGGCCGGCGGCACGCCGCGGCGGCGCATCCCCGCCATGGTCGGCATGCGTGGATCGTCCCAGCCCGCGACATGGCCGTCGCGGACCAGCTGCGTCAGCACGCGCTTGGACAGCAGCGTGTAGGTCAGGTTGAGCCGCGCGAACTCGTACTGATGCGGCTGTGAGGGCACCGGCAGCTTCTCGATGAACCAGTCGTAGAGCGGCCGGTGGTCCTCGAACTCCAGCGTGCAGATCGAATGCGTGATGCCTTCAATGGCGTCCGACTGGCCGTGGGCATAGTCGTAGCTCGGATAGATGCACCATGCGTTGCCGGTGCGCGGATGGTGCGCATGCAGGATGCGATACAGCACGGGGTCGCGCAGGTTGATGTTGCCCGCAGCCATGTCGATCTTGGCCCGCAGCACGCGCGCACCGTTGGGGAATTCGCCCGCCTTCATGCGGCGGAACAGGTCGAGGTTCTCCTCCACGCTGCGATCGCGGAACGGCGAGTGCTTGCCGGGCTCGGTCAGCGTGCCGCGCGAGAGGCGGATCTCCTCCTGGGTCTGGTCGTCGACATAGGCAAGGCCGTCGCGGATCAGCTGCTCCGCCCATTCGTAGAGGCGGTCGAAATAATCCGAGGCAAAGAACAGGTTCTTGCCCCAGTCGAAGCCGAGCCAGCGCACGTCCGCCTGGATGGAATCGATATACTCCTGCTCCTCCTTGACCGGGTTGGTGTCGTCGAAACGCAGGTGGCAGCGGCCCGGAAACTCCTGGGCGATGCCGAAGTTGAGTGCGATCGACTTGGCGTGACCGATATGCAAATAGCCGTTCGGCTCCGGCGGGAACCGGGTCACGATCTCCTTGTATTTGCCCTGATCGAGGTCGGCCTGGATGATGTCACGAATGAAATCGCGCCCAACCTCAGCTGCCACCGGTTCTGTCATTACGAAAATCCTGTAGGGAAATCAGCGGTTCTTCTGCCAAATTCGCGTGGCCGCGCCAAGGGCTTAAGTACGACCTTCAGCCGTCCGCGGTCGGGCTTTAGTTATGCTCCGGTCCTGCTATACACCACCGCCTCCAATGCATAGGCCCTGCCAAGAATGACCGATTCCGTCGTCACCCGCTTCGCCCCCTCGCCGACCGGCTTCCTCCATATCGGGGGCGCCCGCACGGCGCTGTTCAACTGGCTCTATGCGAAGAAGCACGGCGGCAAGATGCTGCTCCGGATCGAGGACACCGACCGGGAACGCTCCACGGAGGCTGCGATAGGCGCCATCCTCGACGGATTGAAGTGGCTCGAGCTCGGCTGGGACGGCGAGGTCATCTACCAGTTCGCCCGTGCCGCCCGCCATCGCGAGGTCGCCGAGCAGTTGCTCGCCGACGGCAAGGCCTACCGCTGCTACGCCACGGCCGAGGAGCTCGCCGCCATGCGCGAGAAGGCGCGCGCGGGAGGGCGCACCCGCCTCTATGACGGCATGTGGCGCGACCGCGACCCGGCCACGGCTCCGAGCGACGTCAAGCCCACCATCCGCCTGCGCGCGCCGCAGACCGGCGAGACCGTGATCGAGGACCAGGTCCAGGGCCGCGTGGTCTGGCAGAACGAGAACCTCGACGATCTCGTCCTGCTGCGCGGCGATGGCAACCCGACCTATATGCTCGCGGTGGTCGTCGACGACCACGACATGGGCGTCACCCATGTGATCCGCGGCGACGACCATCTGATCAATGCTGCGCGCCAGAAGCAGATCTACGACGCGATGGGCTGGGCGCTGCCGAGCATGTCCCACATTCCGCTGATCCACGGCCCGGACGGCTCGAAGCTGTCGAAGCGGCACGGCGCGCTGGGCGTCGATGCCTACCGCGCCATGGGGTACCTCCCGGCCGCGCTGCGCAACTATCTGGTCCGGCTCGGCTGGAGCCATGGCGACCAGGAGATCTTCTCGACCGAGGAGATGATCGCGGCGTTCGACCTCGCCAGCGTCGGCCGCGCTGCCGCCCGCTTCGATTTCGCCAAGCTGGAAAACCTCAACGGCCACTACATCCGCCACGCCGACGATCAATCGCTCGTGAAGATGTTCGAGGACGTGCTCGACCACATCGTGCCGAGCCGCGACGAGATTAAGGCCAAATTAAACGACGCCACGCGCTCGCAGCTCCTCAAGGCCATGCCGGCGCTGAAGGAGCGCGCCAAGACGCTGATCGAGCTGATCGATGGCGCCCATTTCATCTTCGCCGACCGGCCCCTGACGCTCGATCCCAAGGCGCAGGGGTTGCTGACACCCGAGAACCGCAAGCTGATCGGCCAGCTTCATTCCGCGCTGGAGAAAGCCGAGACGTGGAGCGGCACCAGCACCGAGGCCGCGCTGCGCGCCTTTGCCGAGGAAAATAGTCTCAAGCTCGGCGCGGTCGCCCAGCCCTTGCGGGCGGCGCTCACCGGGCGGACGACATCGCCTGGCATATTTGAGGTTTTGGACGTCCTGGGCCGCCAGGAAAGCCTCGCCCGGCTTAAGGATCAGTCTACGACGTAAGTCGACCATGCGTGCGGCGATCTTGCAGCGCACATAGCAATAATATACCCATCTCCCCCGTACATTCTGGAACATCCGGCCTGCCCCCATGATCTCCCTAGGGGCCTCCGGCTCCGGCCCGTTTCACCACACATCGGGGACCTCTGATGGACGCAAAACCAAGCTCAAAGACCGCGACGCTGACGGTCGGAAACAAGAATTACGATCTCCCGATCCTCAGCGGCAGCATCGGGCCTGATGTCGTCGATATCGGCAAGCTCTACGCCCAGTCCGGCCTTTTCACATACGATCCGGGCTTCACCTCGACCGCGAGCTGCCAGTCCAAGATCACCTATATCGACGGCGATGCGGGCGTGCTGGAATACCGCGGCTACCCGATCGAGCAGCTCGCCGAGCACGGTGACTTCCTGGAGACCTGCTATCTCCTGCTCTACGGGAACCTGCCGACCGCCGCGCAGAAGAAGGATTTCGACTATCGCGTGACCCATCACACGATGGTGCACGAGCAGATGGCCCGCTTCTTCCAGGGCTTCCGTCGCGATGCCCATCCGATGGCGATCATGGTGGCGGCCGTCGGCGCGCTGGCCGCGTTCTATCACGACTCGACTGACATCAACGATCCCAAGCAGCGCATGGTCGCCTCCATGCGCATGATCGCCAAGATCCCGACGCTGGCCGCGATGGCCTACAAGTACACCGTCGGCCAGCCCTTCGTTTATCCGAAGAACTCGCTGCGCTTTGCCGAGAACTTCCTGAACATGTGCTTCGCCGTACCCTGCGAGGATTACAAGGTCAGCCCGGTTCTCGCCGACGCGCTGGAGAAGATCTTCATCCTGCACGCCGACCACGAGCAGAACGCCTCGACCTCGACGGTCCGCATCGCCGGCTCCTCGGGCGCCAACCCGTTCGCCTGCATCGCGGCGGGCATCGCCTGCCTGTGGGGCCCGGCGCACGGCGGCGCCAACGAAGCCGCGCTCAACATGCTCTACGAGATCGGTACGGTCGACAAGATCCCCGAGTTCATCGCCAAGGTGAAGGACAAGAACTCTGAAGTCCGCCTGATGGGCTTCGGTCATCGCGTCTACAAGAACTACGATCCGCGCGCCAAGATCATGCAGAAGATGTGTCACGCCGTGCTCGAGGAGACCGGCCATGGCAACGATCCGATGCTGAACGTGGCGATGGAGCTCGAGAAGATCGCGCTCAGCGACCAGTACTTCATCGATCGCAAGCTCTACCCGAACGTCGACTTCTATTCGGGCATCACGCTGAAGGCGATGGGCTTCCCGGTCTCGATGTTCACCGTGCTGTTCGCGGTCGCCCGCACCGTCGGCTGGATCAGCCAGTGGAGCGAGATGATCGAGGATCCGCATCAGAAGATCGGCCGCCCGCGCCAGCTCTATACCGGCGTCGCCAAGCGCGACTACGTGCCGATCGACAAGCGCTAAGCGCAACGGTCCAGCTTTCGAAACGGCGCCATCTCATGATGGCGCCGTTTTTGTTTGCGGGGACCCCGTCGGATGGGCAAAGCGCAGCTGCCCACCGATTTCCTTGGCGGTTGCACCGCCAACCGTGCTGCCGTGCACAACAACAAGTTGGAACATCGCGCCGGCCACCGCTTGACAGCCGAAACGCTTCGCGCGCAAATTCTTACACTAAGTAAGAATGACGACAGGGATGGAAATGCCGGAGCGGCCGAGAAGTCGGCGGCAGACGCGCGCTGCCATTTTGACTCACTTGCTCCAGTCGGGCGGCTCATTTCGTCCGCCGCTGGCGAAGGCCGTGCGCCTGTCGGAAGCGAGCCTGTCGCGCATCCTGTTCGACCTGAAGGCCGAGGGCCTGATCGAGGAAGTGCGGCGCCCTGCCCCTTACGTCGGCGGCCCGACCGGTCTGGTGGCACTCGACGGCTCGGTGGCGCTCGCCGCCGTCGAGCTGACCGCGCAATGGCTCAGCGTCGGCGTCGGTAGCCTCTCGGGCGAACTGCACTACACCGAGCGTCTGCCATTGCCGAAGGCGCCCACGGTCGAAACGGTCGGCCGCGTGTTCGGCGAGGTGATGACATTGCTGCGCGATTGGACACGCCGCCGCCACATCACGCTCTCACAGATCGGCGTCTCCATTCCGGGCCTTGGCCGGCTCACCGTATCCGGCAATCCGATTATCCCCTGCGATGTCGGGCGCCTCAGTGGCATGATCGGCGAGATGTTTGCCGGCGTGCCGCTGGAATTCACCAATTCTGTGGTGGCGCACGCCACCTTTCACCGCTGCCGCACGCAAAACTATCCGTTCAGCGATACGCATCTGTTCGTCCTCGTCAGCCACGGCGTTGCCGGCGCGTGGATGGATGATCCGGTCGAGGCCGATGCCCTGCAACCGATCGAACTCGGCCACATGGTGTTCGGGCCTGATGGACCGCGCTGCCGCTGCGGCCATCACGGCTGCGTCGAGGCCTATACCTCGCTTCCTGCTCTGGCCGAGCTCCTCGGCGTGTCCGGCGCCGAGTTGCTCCAGCTCGGCAACGAATGGGTCCACACGATCCCGCTCTCGGCGCGCGTGCGCCAGGAGTTGCGGCGGCGGTTGTTCCGGCTTGGCCTTGCGATCGGCAACACCCTGAACGTGAAGCCGTGCGGAGGCGTCGCGATCAGCGGCTGGCCGTCGCTTCTCTCTGAAGAAGATCGGAAGGCGGTGGTCGATGGCATCGACGCCTGCCTGCTGGGCGGACGCAAACTGGCGCAAGTATCCCTCGCCTTCGTGCCGCCCTCGACCGGCAACGATCCGCAGGCCGCCCTTGCCTTCGCCGCGTTTTGTCTCGCCAGCCGCGGCGGCATGCCCGCCACCTCGACGGAGGCTGCCTGACATGCCCTGAGCCGCGCGGCCTGAATGCGCCAAAAAACTGCGTCAAGAACTGCGCAAAGTACTTCACACCGGGAGGAACCTGCCATGCCGATCACAACAACAAGGCGTCGTCTGCTCGCTGGATCTGCTGCCGCACTCGCGCTGCCGGCATTTGCCCGCGCGCAGGGCGCGGTCAAGCCGCGCCTGACCGCGATCTCGCAATGGTCGGCGGGCAGCGACGGGGCGGCCATCACGGCGCTCGGCAAGAAGTTCGAGGAGAAAGGCGGCGTTTGGCAGCACTCGCCCGTCCCCGGCTTCACCACCGAGATGATGAACAAGTTGCGCGCGCAGATCATGGCCGGCGATCCGCCGGCCTGCTCGCAACTCAAGGGTCCCGAGATTGCAGCCTGGTCGAAGATTGCCCCGACCGTCGATCTCGACGCCGTCGTCGCAGCCGCCGGTTACGAGAAGGTCGTCGCTCCCGATCTTGCGCGCTTGCACAAGCCGGCAGGCAAATGGATTGCACTGCCGCTGCAGATCTACAGCACCAACATGCTGTTTCTCTCCAAGCGCGCGATGGACAAGGCCAAGGCCGACAAGGTTCCCGTCACCTGGGCAGACTTCAATGACCTTGCCGAGAAGATGAAGGCGGCTGGCGTCGCCTATCCCGTCGCCAACGGTGGGACCCGTCCGGACGACGGGCAAAAATTCGAGGCCGCCTTGGCCGGCATCAGTCCCCTCGCATACCGCGCGGCCATCATGAATCTCGACAAGAAGGCTCTTGACGGTCCCGAGATCAAGGCCGCGTTCGCGCAAGTGCGCAAGATCGCCGACTGGATGGACCCCAACGTCGGCGCCCAACATTTTTCGACCAACCTGAAGCGCTTCGTCGACGGCGACATGGGCATGATGATCATGGGCGGCTGGGCGCAGGGCGTGTTGCGCAACGCCGGCTTCAAGTTCGAGGACTTCATGATTGCGCCGGGCCCCAGCGACAACAGCAAGCCGGTATTCCTTTTGAATGCCGATGCGTTCATCTTCTGGCAGCGCAAGGAGCCCGACCTGCAAGCCGGCCAGACGCTGATGGCCCAGCTCGTCATGGATCCGGCGATCCAGACGATGTATTCGCAGATCACGGGATCGATCCCCGTGCGCACCGATGTCGACCTTTCCGGCGAAGGCTGGTCGGACGGTCAGCGGCGGACCGCAGCAGCTTTGAAAGACGCTATCGCCAGCAATCAGGCGGTCCTGAGCCTTGCGCACAACATGGCGCAGGAAAACGGAATGACCGCGGCGATGATCGACGTGATCACGGAGTACGTGAAGAACAAGACGATCAAGCCCGAGCAAGCGGCCACCCGCCTCGCCGAGGCCGTCGAGGGCGCACGTTGACCAGTGCCGTCCTAACAAGACCGGGGCGGTCGGCGGCTACCGAATTGGTGCGCCGGCTGCCCGAATATCTGATGATCTGGGTGCCGCTGCTGCTGTCTGCCGCGCATCTCGTGTCGTTCTCGCTGTGGACGCTCTGGATATCGTTCACGCCGTCCACTCTGGTCCCGGTCTCGGGCTGGGTGGGCTTGCGCAACTACACGGCGGTCGCGGCATCGCGGAACTGGCAGATCGCCTTCGACAATCTGCTGTTGTTTGGCAGCGCTTTCGTGCTGCTGAGCGCGGCGACCGGCCTCATCCTTGCGATCCTGCTCGATCAGCGCATTCGGGCCGAGAACGTGCTGCGATCCATCTTCCTCTACCCCCTTGCCGTGTCCTTCGTGGTCACGGGCACGGTCTGGAGCTGGCTGCTCAATCCTGGCCTCGGGATCCAGAAGCTGGTTCACGACCTCGGCTGGACCTCCTTCAAGTTCGACTGGCTGATCGACCGCGACATGGCGATCTGGACCATCGTGATCGCCGCGATCTGGCAATCCTCCGGCTTCGCCATGGCGCTCTTCCTTGCCGGCCTTCGGTCCGTCGACGCCGACATCATCAAGGCCGCGCAGATCGACGGCGCGGGAGCGGTCCGAATCTACCGGCGCATCATTCTGCCATCGCTTTGGCCGATCACCATCACTGTCGTCGTGATCCAGTTGCAGTTCGCGATTTCGACCTTCGACCTCGTGCGCGCGCTCACCAACGGTGGCCCGGGAATCGCGACCCAGCTGCCGGCGCTCGTCGTCTACGACCTGATGTTCCAGCGCAGCCTGCTCGGCCGGGGCGCGGCGGCGGCGGTGCTGATGCTGCTCATCCTTCTCGCGGTGCTGCTGCCGTATGCGGCGTGGCGATATATCCAGCGACGGCGGGCCAATCATGCCTGACCGCAGCTTCGCACCAAGCCGGATTTTGATCTATCTCGCCGTTTCGCTGATCGCCGCGGCCTGGCTCGCGCCGCTGGTCGTTGTGGTGCTGAACTCGCTCCGCAGCAACGAGGAGATCGCGCAGGGCTCGATGATCGGCTGGCCGCAACAATGGGCCTGGAGCAATTACGCCGCAGCCTGGAGCGGTTTCTGCGTCGCCGAGACCTGCGCCGGCATCCGGCCGTACATGCTGAACTCCGCGCTCGTCACGATCCCCGCGACGATCTTCTCGACGCTGCTGGGTGCGATCGCCGGTTACGCCGTGTCGCTCTGGCGCTTTCGCGGCGACAACTGGATCTACGGCATCGTGACCCTTGGCCTGTTCCTTCCCCAGCAGATGCGCCTCTTGCCCTGGACCATCGTGCTGCGGGACATCGGTCTCATCAACACGCTGACGGGCCTCGTGCTGATTCACACCATCCAGGGGCTCTCCTTCACCACGCTGTTCTGCCGGAACTATTATGTCGCCATTCCCCATGAATTGATCAGGGCCGCGCGCATCGATGGCGCCGGCTTCTTTCGCATCTTCTGGCGCATCATCCTGCCGCTCTCGGGTCCGATCCTGATCGTCACCGTGATCTGGCAGTTCACGCATATCTGGAACGAGTTTCTCTATGGCGTGACATTCACGACCGGCCAGCAGCAGCCGGTCACGGCGGCTCTGATCGCACTATCAGCCGCAGTCGCGGATATCCCGCAGCACGGCGTACAGAGCGCTGCGGTGATCATCGCGGCGCTGCCCACTCTGTTGATCTACCTCCTCGGCGGCAAGTACTTCGTCCGCGGCCTCACCGCCGGGGCCGTGAAATGATGAGGCCATCATGGCAGCACTGAGCATTCGCGCCCTGTCCAAGCGCTACGCCAATCTGGAGGTGCTGAAGGGCATCGATCTCGACATCGAGAGCGGCGAGTTCACCGTGCTGGTCGGACCGTCAGGCTGCGGCAAGTCCACGCTGCTCAATATCGTCGCCGGGCTCGACCACCCGAGTGCGGGAACGGTCGAGATCGGCGGACGCGTCGTCAACGACGTCGCGCCCAAGGACCGCGACATCGCCATGGTGTTCCAGTCCTACGCGCTCTATCCGTCCATGACGGTGCGCCAGAACATCACCTTCGGCATGGAATGCCGACGCGTCGCCAAGGCTGAGCAGGAGAAGGCGGTCGCGAACGTGGCCAAGCTGCTCCAGATCGAACCGCTGCTCGGCCGCAAGCCGTCGCAACTGTCCGGCGGCCAGCGCCAGCGCGTGGCGATGGGGCGCGCGCTGGTGCGCAACCCCCTGCTCTTCCTGTTCGACGAGCCGCTCTCCAATCTCGATGCCAAGCTGCGCGTCGAGATGCGGATGGAGATCAAGCGCCTGCACCAGCGCATCGGCGCCACCATTGTCTATGTCACCCACGACCAGATCGAGGCGATGACGATGGCGACGCGGATCGCCGTGATGCATCAAGGCAGCGTGCAGCAATTCGCCGACCCCGATACCGTGTACCGCTATCCCGCCAATCTGTTCGTGGCGCGCTTCATGGGCTCGCCGCCGATGAACACGATCCCGGCGCGGCTCGAGGCCGCGAGTGACGGGCCGGTGGTCGTGGTCGGCGCGGGGCGGCCCGACGAGGTTCGTCTGCGCCTCAGGGGATACGACGCCGCAGCCCCTTTTGTTGGGCGAGAGGTGGTGTTCGGGATCAGGCCGGAATGCATTGCCGAGGGCAGCCGCACGTTCTCCAGCGACGCGCCTGTCCGCGTCGAGGCGCCGGTGGAGCTGGTCGAGCCGACCGGTGCCGAGACGATGGTGCTGCTGCGGCTCGGAGGTGAGCCCGCAATGGCGCGGATCTCGCCGGATATCCGCCCCGCGCCCGGCACCTCCGCCGCCTTCGCGCTCGACACACGCCGCATTTGCCTATTCGACCCCGAGACGGAGCGACTGATCGCATGACGAAGACGACCTATTCAGGCCTTGCAGGCCGCGTGGTGTTGATCACCGGAGGCGCGAGCGGCATCGGCGCCGCCTTCGTCCGGGCCTTCGCGGCCCAGGGCGCCCGGGTCGCCTTCTTCGACATCGAGACGGACGCCGGCGAAGCGCTGGTGAGGGAGATAGCGGCCGCGGGCGGGACGGCGCCGCTGTTCGCGCCCTGCGATCTCCTCGACATCGATGCCTTGCGCAGCGCGATGGCAGAGGTTCATCGTTCGTTTGGTGACGCCGCGGTGCTCGTCAACAACGCCGCCAACGATCAGCGCCAGGTTCTCTCCGAGGTGACGCCGGCCGAGTTCGACTGGATGATCGGCGTCAATCTCAAGCACGTCTTCTTCGCGGCGCAAGCGGTGGTGCCGCAGATGCAGGCGCGCGGCGGCGGCTCGATCATCAACATGTCGTCGATCGCATGGATGCGCGGCGCGCCGGCGCTGCCGGTCTATGCCGCGGCGAAGGCAGCCATCGTCGGCTTCACCAACTCGCTGGCGCGGTCGGTCGGCTCCAAGCGCATTCGCGTCAACGCGATTGCGCCGGGCATGGTGATCACCGAGCGCCAGCGCCGGATGTGGTATCCCGACGAGCAGCTCATCGCCGAGATGCGCGCGCGCCAGGCCGTTCCCGATGCGGTGACGCCCGAGGACATCGCGAACATGGCGCTGTTCCTCGCCTCCGACGAGAGCCAGCGTATCACCAGCCAGTGTTTCCGGGTCGACGCGGGCCTCGGCTAGGGCGTGTGCTCATAAAATCGCTTGGGTCCGCGTTGCTCACCGAGGGTGAGGGCCAATCGGCGGCTTGAGCGCAGCCCAGCTGATCGCAAGACGTGCCTTTCGAGAATAGCGATTGGAACTAGGAAACCTTGTGAAGTTCGCGCGTTTAGGGGCCGGAGCATGCCGTGGAGGAGAACCATGCGAACAGCTATTCTCGCGTTGATTGTAGTTGCCGGAAGCGCAATTACGTTCCAAGCAACGGCCCAACAGCAAAAGGCCGCCCCCAGTGAGCAGACCAAGGAGGAGATGAACCGTGATGTAGACCAAGGGCTCAAGGCTGGCGAGCCCAACGAGCAGATGCAGCGTGATGCGGACAAAGGGATCAAGACCCGCAACTCCGGAGAGTCCGGATACGTGGCCGATCAAGACAAGCCGGCCGCGTCTGCGCATCCTCCGGGCCGACCGGGAAGTGAGCAAACCACGGGTGCGGGCGGCCAGACCAGCCCTCCGAAATAGAACACTTGGCGATGCGCTCGGTGTCGGTGGTGAGTTGCGTGGCGCCCAGAAGTGGCCAGCTCCGCACTTCGCGTTCGAGCCCGGGGCTTAGCGGTCACCTGCCGCCGACCAAAAGCCCCTTCCGGGTCCATGAGCCGCCGATCGCGGCCAAGCCAGGTGACTTCCGCTGGGCTGTCGCAAGCGGAATTTAGAAGTACTCGCCCTAGCTCGCCCGCCTGCCCTTGCGCATGGTCGCGAGCACGATGTCGGCAGCGAGCACGCTCGGCGATTTGTTGCCGGTCGACATGATCTGATCGAGCTTGGCGAATGCCTCGACCTGCTCCCGGCGGAGCGGCGAATCCGTCAGCAGCGCGGAGAGCGCCGGCGCCAGCTTCTCAGGCGTGCACTCCTCCTGCAAA
Organism: Bradyrhizobium forestalis; assembly: GCF_002795245.1. Lineage (GTDB taxonomy): Bacteria > Pseudomonadota > Alphaproteobacteria > Rhizobiales > Xanthobacteraceae > Bradyrhizobium > Bradyrhizobium forestalis. The sequence goes on from NZ_PGVG01000002.1 coordinate 436,275, forward strand.
TACTCCGGAATGACATCCTTGCCGATTACGAGATTGGCGAGGATCACCGAGGAGACGCGGATGGCGCGGCGCAGGATGAAGGCCTCGATCGCGCCGACGCGATAGGCCGTCACCATCGGAATCCCCGACAGTGCGAGCTCGAGCGTCACCGTGCCGGATTTGGCCAGCGCGGCATGCGCGATGCGGAAGGCGGCACGCTTCTCGTTCTCGCCGATCACGATGTGAGGCTTGACCGGCCAATGCGCGATGCCTTCGCGGATGGTGGCTTCGAGGTGCGGCATGGTCGGCAGCATCAATTCGAACGCGCGCCGCTCCGCCTGCAAGCGGCCCAGCGTTGCGCCGAACACCTCGAGGTGATGCCTGATCTCGCTGCGGCGGCTGCCGGGCAGCACCAGGAGCACCGGCGGCTCACTGTCGCGGCGCTTCTGCTCCTCCGCGCTCGGACGCAGCGAGCCCAATTGCTCGATCAGGGGATGGCCGACATAGCTGCATGGCGGCCCGCCGAGCTTGCGGTATTCCTCCGGCTCGAACGGCAGCAGGCCGAGCACGTGGTCGACATAACCGAGCATGGTCCGCGCCCGTCCCGGCCGCCATGCCCAGAGCTGCGGCGAGACGTAGTCGACGATCGGGATCGCGGGACTGCGAGCCCGCACGCGGCGGGCGACGCGGTGGGTGAAGTCGGGGCTGTCGATGATGACGAGCGCGTCGGGCGCGGCCTCGGTCACGGCGTCAACCGTCTTTCGGATCAGCCGCAGGATCTTCGGCAGTTGCTGCACCACCGCGGCAAACCCGACGATCGAGAGCTCCTCGATCGGAAACAGCGAGTCCAGGCCCTCGCGCGCCATGGTGCGGCCGCCGACACCGACGAACTCTACGCCGTCACCGAGGCGCTGGCGCAGCACCTTCATCAAGGCGCTGCCGAGCCTGTCGCCGGATTCCTCCGTCGCGATCAGGAAGATCTTGCGCTTGGGATCTCGGTCCTTCATCACGCGGGCAGGCCGATGATGAAGAGATATTTTGCGTCGGCAAACGCGATCATCGCTTGCGGCTCGGCGGCGATGGTGTTGCCGGCGATGACAGCGATGCCCGCAAGGCCGGCGGCCGCGACGCCCTCGATCGTGCGCGGGCCGATCGTCGGCAGGTCGAAGCGCAGATCCTGGCCGCTCTTCGGCGCCTTCACCAGCACGCCACGTCCCGTGGCGGCACGGATGCGACCCTCCTCACGCAGCCGTGCGACGCGCGCGAGCAGAGCGTCGGTGCCCTCGATGTCCTCGACCGCGACCACATGGCCGTCGATAACCACCGCAGCCTGGCCAATGTCGAACGGACCGAGCGCGGTCAGCACCGCCCGGCCGCGCTCGATGTCGGTCTTGCTGGTGTCGCTCGGCCAGGCGCGGCTGATGCAGCCCTCGGGCATCAGGAGATCCGGTGCGACATCCTTGATGCCGACCATGCGGAAGCCGTCCTGCTCGAGGATGCGCCCGACCCCCGACAGCAGATGATCGTCGCCGCCGCGGAAGGCGCGGATGACATTGCCGAGCAGGCGCAGCGTCTTGACGTCGAAACGGATCTCGGACAGCGAGGGCCGCACCAAGGTGCCGATGAAGATCAGGTCGCGGCAGCCCTCCTGGCGAAACAGCCGCATCGCGCGGCCGAGCTGGCCGACCGAGATCCAGCGGTGGCGGAACTGCTCCACCCGCGCCGGATCGCAGGCCCCGCGCAGCGGAAACAGCACCGGCGTGATGCCGCGCGCGACGAGCGACTCGGCAACCGCGAACGGCATGGCGCCGCCGCCGGCGACGATACCGACCGGCGATGAGATCTCCGCAGCCGCCGATGTCATGCCCGCGGCCATCCCAGGTTCACTTCGAAATGGCAGGGAGACAGAGCGGGCGCTTGCCCTTGCCGATGAAGTCGAGAATCTCGGCGATGGCGGGGTCCTCGCCCGCAAGCGGCCGCACCGCCTCCAGCCGCTCGGCAAAGGTGCCGGGCCCGTGGAAGAGCCTCTGGTAGAAAGCGCGCACGGTCGCGAGCCGCTGCTTGGTGAATTTGCGACGCTTCATGCCGATCAGGTTGAGACTCTCCAGCACCGCATATTGGCCGTTGACCAGCCCATAGGGGATGACGTCGTCGCGCACGCCGCACACGCCTCCGACCATGACATAGGGGCCGATGCGCGTGAACTGATGCACCGCGGACAGGCCGCCGATGTAAACGGCATCGCCGATCTCGCAGTGACCGCCGAGCGTCGCCGACGTCGCGAAGATCACGTTGTCGCCGACCATGCAGTCATGGCCGACATGGCTGTTGTTCATGAAGTAGCCGCCGCTGCCGACGCGCGTCAGCCCACCACCCTTGATCGTGCCGACGTTCATCGTCGCACCTTCCCGGATGGTGCAGCCAGAACCGATCTCGAGCCGGGTCGGCTCCCCCTTGTAGCTGAGGTCCTGCGGGGCGCCGCCGAGCACTGCGAACGGCGAGATCACGCAACCATCGCCGAGCGTGGTGTGGCCGATGACGGTGACTTGTCCGATCAGCTTGCAGTTCTCGCCGATCACGACGTTCGGGCCAATGATGCAATAAGGTCCGATCTCGGTGCCCTCGCCGATCACGGCGCCGTCCGCGACCCGTGCGGTGGGATCAATCTTGCTCATCAAGCCAATCTTACTCGTCAAGAAGGTCTGGTTATGTATTGAAGTCGCTTGGTTTTCGGCTGGTTAGCGCGACTATGCCCGATCTGTCCAGTGACGTATCATCTCGCCGTGTTTCAAGTGCTGGATGAGGCGGCCGTCCCCGCCCATCAACAAGTTCATGCGGAGCTTCAACGGTCGTGGTCAGGGCCCTGGTCCTTCTGATTGCACAGCTCGCGGCTACGCCGATCGTGTCGGAGACGGTCGAGACGGCCGAACACAGTCTCGTCGATCTCGGGCCATTCGAATGCCGGGACATTACCCGCAGCACGGTGCTTCAGCGCGTCTGTTACGATCGCGCGCGGCAGGACCTGATTGTCGCGAGCAATGGCACCTATGACCGTTATTGCGGCGTGACGGCCGAGACGGTCGAACGCCTCCTGGGCGCGCCGTCGATGGGCCAGTTCTTCAACCGGAATATCAAGCGCGAGACGACCGCCGGGCGCTACACATGCCCGACGCGCGAGCCGGTCCAGAACGGTTGAGCCCGCTCAGTCCGTCAGCATGGCGCCGACGTCGGCCTCCGCGACGACCTGGCCGTTGACCTTGGCGTCGCCGTGAAACCACCACATGGACTTGCGGCGGCCCAGCGAGCGCATGTGATACTCGATGGTATCGCCGGGCAGCACGGGCTTGCGGAACTTGCACTTGTCGATGGTGAGGAAATACACCGCCCGCGGCTTCTCGGTACCCTCGACCGACTTGATGCCGATTACGCCCGCCGTCTGCGCCATCGCCTCGATCATCATGACGCCGGGATAGACCGGGCGCTCGGGGAAATGCCCCTGGAAGGCCGGCTCGTTGAAGGTGACGTTCTTGATGCCGATGCCGCTGTAATCGGCGCGGATGTTGATCACGCGGTCGATCAGCAGCATCGGAAAGCGGTGCGGCAGGGTCTGGAGGATCGCGTTGATATCCACCAGCTCGAACTTAACAGGTGATTCCGCCGTCATTCCCGTCCCTCGTCCTTCGGATCGGCCTTGCTGTCGCGTACCAGGCGCTCCACCGCGATGATCTCCTTGAACCACTGTTTGGTCGGCTTGGCGAAATGTCCGCCCCAGCGGCCGCCCGGCGGAATGTCGTCCTTGACCGCGCTCATCGCCGTCACCTGAGCCCCGTCACCGATCTTGAGGTGGTTGTTGATGCCAACCTTCGCTCCCAGCGCCACGTTGTCGCCGATGGTCAGGCTGCCGGCGAGGCCGATCTGGGCCGCCAGCAGGCAGTGCCGGCCGATCGTCACATTGTGGCCGATCTGGACCTGATTGTCGATTTTGGTCCCCTCGCCGATCACGGTGTCGCGCAAGGAGCCACGGTCGATCGTGGTGTTGGCCCCGACCTCGACATCGTTCTGGATCAGCACCCGTCCGGTCTGCGGCACCTTCAGATGGCCCTCGGGGCCGAAGAAGATGAAGCCGTAGCCGTCCTGGCCGATCGAGCAGCCGGGATGGATCAGCACATTGTTGCCGATCAGGGCGCACTGGATCGCCGTGCGGGCGCCGACATTGCAATCCCGGCCGATCTTGACGCCGGGGCCGATCACCGCTCCGACGCCGATCACGGTGCCGCTGCCGATCTCGACCTCCGGGCCGATCACGGCCAGGGGATCGACGATCACGCCGTCCTCGAGCCGGGCCGAGGGGTCGATGATCGCCGAGGGGGCGATACCGTCATTGCCGACCCAGGATTGCGGCCTCAGCGCGTCGCCGTGCCACTCCCGCGCGATCCGGACGAAGGCGCGGAACGGCTGCGTCACCCGCAGCACCGCCACATGCGCAGGCACCTCGGCCTCGAAGCGCGGGCTGACCAGACAAGCCCCCGCCTTGGTCGCCCTGAGCTGATCGGCATATTTGAGGTTGTCGAAAAATGCCAGATGCATCGGGCCCGCTTCGTCGAGCGAAGCAAGGCCCGTGATGACGTGGCCGCCCCTCTCGGGGTCGACCAGCTGCGCCTTGGTCAGCGTGGCGATCTCGGCCAACGCTGTGGCAGGCGGCTTTGTGAAGAAGGTCGGCTGCGCCATTCCACCCCGTCGCGGTCCGGCTTCGGCATGAAGCGGTCAGGCCGCATCATGCCCCATGTCTTGGATTGGCACGATCCCTTTCGGAAACCGGCTCCAGTGATCCGGATCGTGCCGTGCTGATCGAACTAGAACGTGGTGCCGCCGCCGAACCGGAACTCCTGGGTACGGTCGTACTTGCCCTTGCTGAGCGGCACGGCGTAGTCGAAGCGCAGCGGACCGAACGGCGACTGCCAGATCAGGCCGACACCGACCGAGGAGCGGACCACCTTGCTGTCGTCATACACGAGGCCGGTACAGGTCCCCGCGCTCGACGGATTGATGGTCGACGGGATACAGCCCGGCGCATTGACCTCGTTGGTGGCGGTCCAGCTCGTCGGTCCCTTGTAATCGTAGAGGCCGCCGGCGTCGGCATAGACCGCGCCCTTCAGACCCACTTCCTTGGGCAGGAACCAGAACGGCATCTGCAGTTCGAGCGAAGCGCCCCAGTACTTGGTGCCGCCGAGCGCGTCCTGCGTACCGAACGGGTTCAGGTCGCGCGGGCCGATGCCGTTCGGGGCAAAGCCGCGGACGAGGTTCGGGCCCATCTGGAAGTGGTCGAGCATGCGCAGATCGCTACCGATCTTGTTCAGCATGCCGCTCTGCAGGCGCACGAGGCCGACGATGTCGGAGACCAGCGGAGTGTAGTACTTCGCATCGATGACCGACTTCAGATAGGAGACGTCGCCGCCGACGCCGGCGAAATCCTGCCGGAAGTCGATGAGCAGACCGTCGGTCGGGTTCTTGTTGTTGTCCAGCGTGTTGTAGGTCAGCGTGTAACCGAGCGCCGAGGTCAGGGTCTTGCCGTTGGCAAGCTCCTTGCGCACCGGCAGCGAGGCTTCACCGTCGCTGTAGCAGCCGAGACCGCCGGTCGAGGTCAGGTCGATCGGCGGCGTCTGCGACGCAGCGAAGGCCGGGCTCGGGTTGAACGCCGAGGTGCCCAGGTTGTTATTACAGTTCGCCAGGTAGTACGGCAGCGTGATTTCCTGCTGGTAGATCGAGTAGCGCAGCTGGAGCGCCAGATCTTCACGCAAGGAGAAGCCGAGGCGCGGCGAGAAGCCGAGCGTCTTGGTGCCGTAGGAGATGTAGCTGTTGGACAGCTGCTGGCGCTGATAGAGGTCGAGGCCGAGCGCGACGCGGTAGTCGAGCAGATACGGCTCGACGAACGACAGCGAGTAGCCGCGGGCGTACTGGCCATAGGTCACCGACGCCTTCGCGAACAGGCCGCGGCCGAGCAGGTTGCGCTCGGAGATCGAGACTTCGGCCAGCGCGCCGTCGGTGGTGGAGTAACCGCCCGAGATCGAGAAGTCGCCGGTCGATTTCTCTTCCATGTCGACGATCAGGATGACGCGGTCGCTCGAGGAGCCCGGCTCGGTCGTGATCTTCACGCTCTTGAAATAGTCGAGGTTCTTCAGGCGCCGCTCGGCGCGGTCGACCAGCGCGCGGTTGTAGGCGTCACCTTCCGAGATGTCGAACTCGCGGCGGATCACGTAGTCGCGGGTGCGGGTGTTGCCGCGCAGATTGATGCGCTCGATATAGGTGCGCGGGCCCTCGTCGATGTTGAACACGACGGACACGGTGTGCGCTTCGAAGTTGCGGTCGCCGCCCGGCCGGACCACGGCGAAGGCATAGCCGCGGCGCGAGGCCTCGATCTGCATCTCCTCGACCGACTTCTCGACCGATTCGACGTTGTAGAGCGAGCCCACATTGACGCGCGAATAGGCGCGCATCGTGGACGGATCGAAGTTCGGAATGCTGGAGCGGAAGTCGACCGCGCCGACGCGGTACTGCGCGCCTTCCTCGATCTTGAAGGTGACGTTGAAGCCCTTCTTTTCCGGATCGTATTCGGTGAGCGCGGCCACCACCTGGACGTCGGCGAAGCCGTTCTTGAGGTAGAAGCGACGAATCAGGTCGCGATCGGCTTCGACGCGGTCGGGATCGTAGATGTCGCCGCTGGCGAGGAAGCTCAAAAGGTTCGATTCACGCGTCTTGATGACGTCGCGCAGGCGGTAGGACGAGAAGGCACTGTTGCCGACGAACTCGATCGACTTGACGCCGGTCTTGGCGCCCTCCTCGATCGTGAAGATCAGGTCGACGCGGTTGTTCGGCTGCTCGATGATCTCCGGCGTGACGCGCACGTCATAGCGGCCGGACCGGCGGTAGATTTCGGCGATTCGCAGCGTGTCGGACTGCACCATGGCGCGGGAGAAGGTGCCGCGCGCCTTGGACTGGACTTCAGTGGTGAGCTGCTCGTCCTTGATCTTCTTGTTGCCCTCGAAGGCGATGCGGCCGATCACCGGGTTTTCCACCACGGAGACGATGAGCTGGCCGCCGGAACCGCGATTGATCCTGACGTCCTGGAACAGGCCGGTCTCGATCAACGCCTTGAGGCCGTCGTCGATGGCGGCCTGATCCAGGCGGCCGCCCGGACCCGGCTTGAAATAGGAGCGGATCGTCTCCACCTCGACGCGGCGATTTCCTTCGACGGAAATCGACTGAACGGTCTGAGCAAGCGCAGACGAAGACACCAAAACAGCCCCAACCGGGGCAACCACCGGCGCGCCGAACAAGATCAGGGTTGCGAGCAAGCCCCCCCGGAGTCGCAGTCCAAACTTCATCGCGCAACGCGCCCTTATCATTCCGTGCCAGACCCAACCCCAACGCCGGTCCGGAGATTCCCCAAGTTCAGGCCGCTTGTAGCCAATTTCGCCGACGCCGCAAACGGCCGAAAGCGCCGTAATTTCAAATTCATTCCAAGACGTTGCTCAACAGCAACGCCACAAAAAAGCCCCTATCAGGAAGCGGCCATCCGCAGGATGTCGTTGTAGGTCGCAAACACCATCAACATCAGCACCAAGCCGAGCCCGATTCGGAACCCCATCTCCTGAGTCCGCTCGGACAAGGGCCGGCCCCGGACCACCTCGGCCGCATAGAACATAAGGTGGCCGCCATCGAGCAGCGGGATCGGGAACAGGTTCAACAGGCCGATCGAGACCGACAGCACCGCGCAGAGGTTGATCACGAACTGGAACCCGGCGCTGGCCGCCTGCCCCGACATCTTCGCGATTCCCAGGACGCCGCTGACCTCATTCGGATTACCCTGCCCGACGAACAGCGAGCCCAGGAACTTGAAGGTGCTGGTGATGATGAACCAGACCTGGTCGACCCCGATCTTGAGCGCTTCACCGATGCCGACCGGCGTGGTCGAGGCCTCCCCGGCCTGCGACTTGTGCTCGACGCCGAGCACGCCGAGACGATGGCTGTTGCCGAACGGATCCTTGCGCTCGAGCAGCGCCGGGGTCGCGGTCAGCGAGACGACGGCGCCGTCGCGCTTCACCTGGAAGGTAAGCGCCGAACCAGCGTTCATCGCAACGATTCGCTGCATGTCCGCAAAGCTCTCGATCGGCTTGCCGTCGATCTGGACGACGATGTCCCCGACCTTGAAGCCGGCCACAGCCGCCGCGCCATCGGCGACGACACCATCAACGCGCGCGATCGTGCTCGGCTTGCCGTAATAGAGGGCCATGCCGGCGAAGATCAGCGCGCCCAGGATGAAATTGGCGATCGGTCCGGCCGCGACAATGGCCGCACGCGGGCCGACCTTCTTGTGGTGGAAGCTGCCGGCGCGCTCCTCGGCCGTCATGGCCGCCAGCGTCTGGGCCGACGGGGTCGAGGCCTCGCTCTCGTCGCCGAAGAACTTGACGTAGCCGCCGAGCGGGATGGCCGAGATCTTCCAGCGGGTGCCATGGCGGTCGTTGAAACCAACCAGCTCAGGCCCGAACCCGAGCGAAAAGGTTAACACGCGCACGCCCGCCCAGCGCGCGACCAGGAAATGGCCGAGCTCGTGGAAGAACACGACGATGGTCAGGACGAACAGGAAGGGAACCGCGTAGCCGAGGAGCCCATGGCTCAACGTATTGAAACTATGGACAAAAAAGTCGATCATCGATTTCTCTCACCCAGCGCCGCAAGGCCCTGGTCCCGAACCAACTAGGATGCCTTTAAGGCAATTTGAGGCAATAGGGCGGCAGCCCTATTTCGAGCAACATGGTCAACGGAGATTGCATCGTCGGCGGACGTCAGGGGGGCCTGGTTCCCGCCTTTGACCCAGTCGTCAAGGGTCGCCTCGACCAGCCGGGCAATCGCGCCGAACCGGATCTTGCCGGCGATGAAGGCCGCGACCGCGACCTCGTTGGCGGCGTTGAAAACGGTGGTCGCGCCCTTCCCGATCCGGAGCGAATCGTAAGCCAAGCGAAGTCCGGGGAAGCGCTCGAAGTCCGGCGCCTCGAAGCTCAGCTGGCCGATCTTGGCGAGGTCGAGCTTGGCCGCCGGTCCCTTGATGCGGTCGGGCCAGCCGAGGCAATGGGCGATCGGCGTCCTCATGTCGGGCGCGCCGAGCTGGGCGACCACTGAGCAGTCGGAAAACTCGACCATGCCGTGGATGATCGACTGCGGATGAACGAGGACGTCGATCTCGTCCGGCGAGAGCGCGAACAGATAGGATGCCTCGATCACCTCGAGCCCCTTGTTCATCATCGAGGCGGAATCGATCGTGATCTTCTGGCCCATGCTCCAGTTCGGATGCTTCAGGGCCTGCTCGAGCGTCGCCTGCTCGATGTCGGCAGGCTTCCAGGTCCGGAACGGGCCGCCGGACGCGGTGATGATGACACGGACGAGCTCGTCGCGATTGCCTGAGCTCAGCGCCTGGAACAGCGCATTGTGCTCGGAATCGGCCGGCAGGATGCAGGCGCCCGCCTTTGCCGCGCGCTGCATGAAGAAATCGCCGGCGCAGACCAGACACTCCTTGTTGGCGAGCGCGACATGGGCGCCGCGGTCGACTGCTGCCAGCGCCGGCTTCAGTCCGGCAGCGCCGCTCACGGCCGCCATCACCCAGTCGGCCGGACGCGCGCCTGCCTCGATCACCGCGCTTTCGCCGGCGCCGCATTCGGTGCTGGTGCCCGCCAGTGCGGCCTTGAGCTCGGCGAGCTTGGATGTGTCGGCGATCGCCACAAAGCGCGCGGAGAATTCCCTGGCGAGCTTGGCCAGCGCTGCGACATTGCCGTTCGCCGTCAGCGCCTCGACACGGTAGCGCTCGGGCGAAGCGCGCAGCAAATCCATCGTGCTGTCGCCGATCGAGCCGGTGGCGCCGAGAACCGTGACGCTGCGGACGTCGGACGCAGCAAGTTTGTTGTTACGCAATGGGACCGCGCTCATATCCTCACCAAACCATAAGACCGCTTCCGGCGCTATGCACACCATGGCGGACAAAGCCGATAATCCATGCCGCCAGGATGGCGGCGACAAAACCGTCCAGGCGGTCCATAAGCCCGCCATGGCCGGGAATTAAGTGACTGGAATCCTTGACACCGAAGCGCCGCTTCACCGCGGATTCGAACAGATCGCCGAGTTGCGAGACCACCGAGAGGACGGCGCTGACGAGCAGCAGTGGAACCGCCTTCCCGATCCCACCCGCGGCAAAGCCGGCCGCAACCGCAAGGCTCGCCGCAAAGCCGCCGAGCGCTCCGGCCCAGGTCTTCTTCGGGCTCACGCGCGGCCACAGCTTCGGCCCGCCGATGCTGCGGCCGGCGAAATAACCACCGATATCGGTCGCCCACACCACGAGCAGCACGAACATCAGCGCGGAGAAGCCGTTGACGAGATCCTTCCGCACCAGGATCGAGGCCAGCAGCGCCGCCGCTGCATACGCGAATCCGGTGGCAGCCCAGACGAACTTGCCGCGCGCGATCAGCGTGACGATCGCGCCGCCGATACAGCCAACGATGACGGAAGTCTTGAGCGCACCGAAAGCGACGGAAGCCCCCATCATGGCGATGACCACGGTCCCTGCCCCGGTCAGCGCGGCCGAGCCTGCGCCCACCACCGTCAGCCATTCCGCGAACAGCCCGATCGACACCAGGGTGACGAGAAGTGCCCAAAGCCAGCCGCCGGCGTAGGCGAGCGCAATGGCAAGCGGCGCCAGCACCAGAGCTGCGAGGACTCGCAGCACGAGATTGCTCGGGGCAGGCTGAGAGCCCGCCGGTGCGGCGTCGGGTTCGCTCACGAGGCGGTTTTCGCGACCAGGCCGCCGAAACGGCGCTCGCGCCTGGCAAATTCGGCGATCGCACTTTCCAGTGCCGCCTTGTCGAAGTCGGGCCAGTGGATCGGCACGAACACGAGCTCGCTATAGGCGGCCTGCCACATCAGGAAATTGGACAGGCGCTGCTCGCCGCTGGTGCGGATGATGAGATCGGGATCGGGAATGTCGGGCGCGTCGAGATGCGCGCCCAGGGTCTCGGCGTCGATCGTGGCAGGATCGCGCCTGCCCTCCGCGACCTCGCGGGCGAGCTTCTGCGCCGCTTTCGCGATCTCCTGCCGCGAGCCGTAGTTGAAGGCGACGACGAGCGTCAGGCGCGTGTTGTCGCGCGTGAGCTCCTCGGCCTCGTTGAGCAGCGTGCAGATGTCGTTATCGAGCCCCTCGCGCTCGCCGATGATGCGAACCTTGACGCCGTCGCGGTGCAGGCTCGCCAGATCGTTGCGGATGAAGCGCCGTAGCAGGCCGAACAGGTCGCCGATCTCGCTCGCCGGGCGCGACCAGTTCTCCGAGGAGAACGAGAAGATGGTGAGATAGCGAATGCCGAGCTCGTGCGAGGCGCGCACCACGCGGCGCAGCGCGTCCACGCCGCGGCGATGTCCTTCCGCACGCGGCAAGCCGCGCGCGGCCGCCCAACGCCCGTTGCCATCCATGATGATGGCGACATGCGCAGGCGCCTCGGACCTGTCAGGCCCTTCCGTTGCGGGCGCGGCGGCGTTGGACATGAAGGCGATGCCTTAAACGGTGAGAATTTCTTTTTCCTTGGCGGCCAGCAACTGGTCGATCTCGGCGATGGTGCCGTCGGTCGCCTTCTGCACCTCGTCGGCGTGACGCTTCTGATCGTCCTCCGACATCTCGTGATTCTTCTCGAGCTTCTTGAGCACGTCGAGACCGTCGCGGCGGACATGGCGCGCGGCGACCTTGGCGGCCTCGGCATATTTGTGTGCGACCTTCACCAGCTCCTTGCGCCGCTCCTCGTTGAGCTCGGGGATGCGCAGGCGCAGCACCTGCCCCTCGGTCGCCGGCGATAGGCCGAGATTCGAATCGACGATCGCCTTCTCCACCGCCTTGACCATCGACTTGTCCCAGACCTGCACCGAGATCAGCCGGGGCTCCGGCACACTGACGGTGGCGAGCTGATTGAGCGGCATGTGACTGCCATAGGCCTCGACCTGCACCGGATCGAGCATCGAGGCGGAGGCGCGGCCGGTGCGCAGGCCGCCGAGCTCGTGCTTGAGGGACTGGACGGCGCCTTGCATGCGGCGCTTCACTTCGTTGAGGTCGAAATTACCCGTGGGCATCACGTTTCTCCTTCAAAATCCCGGCGACCGCTCTGCGCCCTTCCCTTTCGGGCGCGCCAGACGAGCTGTCAGCCGGCGACGATGGTTCCGTGGCCGACGCCACGCAGAATCGCGCCGATCGACCCCGGCTCCGCGATCGAGAATACGATGATAGGCAGCGATGTCTCGCGGGCAAGCGCGAAGGCGGTCGCATCCATCACCTTGTAGCCGCCCTCGATCGCCTGGGAATGCGTCAGGCGGTCGAACCGCGTGGCGGTTGGATCCTTCTTCGGGTCGGCCGAGTAGACCCCGTCGACATTGGTCGCCTTCAGGACCACCTCCGCCCCGATCTCGGCGGCCCGCAGCACCGCGGTCGTATCGGTGGTGAAGAACGGATTGCCGGTCCCGCCGCCGAGCAGCACGATCCGGCCCTCGGCCAGGTATTTGTGTGTCGCAGCGCGGGTGAACAGCTCGGAAATCTCGGGCATGACGAAGGCCGACAGCGTCCGTGCCGGCGTGCCCTTGCGCTCGATCGCCGCTTCCAGCGCGAGGCAGTTCATCACGGTGGCGAGCATGCCCATGGTGTCGCCGGTCGTGCGCGACACCCCGCGGGAGGAGACCTCGACGCCGCGGACCATGTTGCCGCCGCCGATCACGACCGCGACCTCGGTCCCGAGATGGCGGGCCGCGATCAGATCGTCCGCAACCCGGTCGACGGTCGGCTGATCGATGCCAAAGCCTTGCTGTCCCGCGAGATATTCGCCGGACAGCTTGATCACGACGCGACGATAGACCGGATCAGTCATGAGCACTTTCCTTGTCCGGGCGCCGCCTCCGGCGGCACGCCGGAAGGAGGTGTTCCGGCGCTTACTTCTTGCCGCTGGCCGCGGCGACCTCGGCCGCGAAGTCGCTTTCCTGCTTCTCGATTCCCTCGCCGAGAGCATAGCGCACAAAGCCCGCGATTTTCACGGCGCCGCCGACCTTGCCCTCGGCCTCCTTCACCGCCTGCGCCACCGACTTGCCGGTGTCGTGGATGAAGGCCTGCTCGAGCAGGCAGACTTCCTTGTAGTAGGTCTTGAGGCCGGACTCGACGATCTTCTCGATCACGTTCTCGGGCTTGCCCTGCTGACGGTATTTGTCGGCAAGCACGTCCTTCTCGCGCTTGACCACGGCCGGGTCGAGGCCGGACGGATCGAGCGCCAGCGGGTTGGTGGCCGCGACATGCATCGCGATCTGACGGCCGAGCGCGGCGAGCTCGTCGGCCTTGCCCGGCGATTCCAGCGCCACGATCACGCCCATCTTGCCGGCGCCTTCGATGACGGCCCCGTGGACGTAGTGGGAGACCACGCCCTGGCTCACTTCGAGCTGGACGGCGCGACGCAGCGTCATGTTCTCGCCGATGGTGGCAATCGCATCATTGATCGCGGTTTCGATCGTGACGTCGCCGACCTTGGCGGCCTTGATCTTCTCGACATCGGCGCCGACGTCGAAGGCGACCTGGGCAATCATCTTGACCAGCCCCTGGAACTGGCCGTTGCGCGCAACGAAGTCGGTCTCGGAGTTGACCTCGACCAGGACGCCCTTGGTGCCCTTGGTGAGCGCGCCGATCAGGCCCTCGGCCGCGACGCGGCCCGACTTCTTGGCGGCCTTGGACAGGCCCTTCTTGCGCAGCCAATCCTGCGCCGCTTCCATGTTGCCGTCGTTCTCGGTCAGCGCGGCCTTGCAGTCCATCATGCCTGCGCCGGTCGACTCGCGCAGGTCCTTGACCATCGCAGCTGTGATCGTTGCCATCGTTGAAGATCCTTTGTGCCTGCCGGTTTGCCGCAGCGTGGCATCCAAAAACGCCCCGCCGCGGTCCATCTCAGGAATTCGCGTCAACTGAAATGGTGGCCGGATCCTATCCGGCCAACCCATCGCTCTTTTTGACTATTCCGCTTCCGCGGTCAGCGCCTTGGCCTTGGCCACCCAGGCATCCGCGCGGCTGGGCAGACCGACTTCTTCGCCGATCGTGTGCGCGGTGTCGTGATCGAGCTCGGCGAGCTGCCAGTAGTGGAAGATGCCGAGGTCGTTGAACTTCTTCTCGATCGCACCCGACACGCCCGGGAGCTTCTTGAGGTCGTCGGCGGTGCCGCGGGGACCCGCAAGGCCCTGGAAACCGCTCGACGAGGGCGCCGGCAGCTCTTCGGCGGCCGGCTGGGCCGAGGCGCCGATGTCGATGCCCGAATCACCCTGGGCGCGCGAGATGCCGTCGATCGCCGCGCGCGCAATGAGATCGCAGTACAGCGAAATGGCGCGGCCGGCGTCGTCATTGCCGGGGACCACATAAGTGATGCCCTTCGGGTCCGAATTGGTATCGACGATCGCGGCGACCGGGATGTTGAGCCGCTGGGCTTCCTGGATCGCGATGTCTTCCTTGTTGGTGTCGATCACGAAGATCAGGTCGGGCAGACCGCCCATGTCCTTGATGCCGCCGAGCGAGCGGTCGAGCTTGTCGCGCTCGCGCTGAAGCGTCAGGCGCTCCTTCTTCGTGTACGAATTGGCTTCGCCGCCCGAGAGCACGTCGTCGAGGTGACGCAGGCGCTTGATCGAGGCCGAGATCGTCTTCCAGTTGGTCAGCGTGCCGCCGAGCCAGCGCGAATTGACGAAATACTGCGCGCAGCGCTTGGCAGCATCGGCAACGCCGTCCTGCGCCTGGCGCTTGGTGCCGACGAACAGGATGCGGCCGCCCTTGGCCACCGTGTCGCTGACGGCCTGCAGGGCCTGGTGCAGCATCGGCACGGTCTGGGCGAGGTCGACGATGTGGATGTTGTTGCGGGTGCCGAAAATAAACGGAGCCATTTTCGGATTCCAGCGGTGCGACTGGTGACCAAAGTGCACGCCAGCTTCAAGGAGCTGACGCATAGTGAAATCGGGTAGTGCCATCGTTCTAGTTCTCCGGTTGGTTCCTCCGGAAACGTGTGAGCAAAACGGAGCGTTCTCGCCCCGGCTGCCACCGGACGGCCTTGTGAGCCATGTTTCCGTGTGAGATGGCGCGCTATATAGCGCCATTTCGGCCAGAAGCAAGGAAATAAGGGGCCGCCCGGGACGCCGGCAAGCTCCTGTCGCCTGCCAACGCCCCTGCCCTTGAGCCTCCTAGCACTTCGGCTGGCCAGGCGGGCAGCTCTTTGGTGGCGGGCCGGCCGGCCGCGCTGCCGGGGGCTGCCCGCCTGGCCCGCCGAAGTGGTAGGGGGGTCCAGGGCAGGGGCGGTGGCGCGCGGCCGGGGCTTGCCCGGCTCCCGGGCGGCCCCCTATTTTCCTTCTTCTGGGCGCAATGGCGCTCTATAGCGCGCCATCTCACCAGGTAAAACTGCGCCCACAGCCCTCCCGGTGG
>NZ_PGVG01000030.1 GCF_002795245.1 Bradyrhizobium forestalis
GAGGGGGGTAGCCCCGGGGGAGGTCGGAGTTCGTGGCGCCCCCTTCCCCAACCCTTCCCCGCAAGGGGGAAGGGAGCCCGTCCGTCCGTGCCCGCCTTACGTTTGCAGAGTATCGATCGCCTATGACCCATCCCGGCGAACAGTTTTATCCCGAGGGCGTGCATTGGGACGACGCCATCGTCCAGGGCACGCTGCCTGACCTCTTGTCGAAAGCCGCCGCCGACTATGGCCCGCGCACCGCGCTGGAATTCCGCGAACGGCCGATCACCTACACCGAGCTCGCCGCCATGGCCGAGCGCGCCGCCGCGGCGTTCCTGCGCGCCGGCTGTGGCAGGAACTCTTCCGTCGCGCTGTTCCTCGGCAACACGCCGGATCACCCTGTCAATTTCTTCGGCGCGCTGAGGGCCGGCGCCCGCGTCGCGCATCTGTCGCCGCTCGACGGCGAGATCGCGCTGACGCACAAGGTCTCCGATTCCGGCTCGCGCCTGCTGGTCACCTCCAACCTTGCGGCGCTGCTGCCGACCGCGCTGAAATTTTTGGAGAAGGGCCTGATCGACAAGCTCGTCGTCTGCGAGGACGACAATTGGGGCAAGGTCGGCACCCCGCAGGCGGCCATCCCCGATGATCCCCGCATCGTCACCTTCAAGGGCTTCGTCGAAGGCGCCACCACGCCGGCACAGTGGCCGTCCGTGACTGCCGATGACGTCGCGCTGCTGCAATATACCGGCGGCACCACCGGCCTGCCCAAGGGAGCCATGCTGACCCACGGCAATCTCACCTCGGCGGTGTCGATCTACGACGTCTGGGGCAAGCCGGCGCGCGCCGCGCGCGGCGATGTCATCGAGCGCGTGATCTGCGTGCTGCCGTTGTTCCACATCTACGCGCTCACCGTCGTGCTCTTGTCCTCGCTCCGCCGCGGCAATCTGATCTCGCTGCACCAGCGCTTCGACGTCGAAGCCGTGATGCGCGACATCGAGGTCAAGCGCGCGACTTACTTCCCGGGCGTGCCGACGATGTGGATCGCGATCGCAGCGCTGCCTGACCTCGACAAGCGCGACTTCTCCTCGCTGGCGACGATCGGCTCCGGCGGCGCGCCGCTGCCGGTCGAGATCGCGAGCTTCTTCGAGCGCAAGGTCGGCAAGAAGCTGCGCAGCGGTTGGGGCATGACCGAAACCTGCTCACCCGGCACCGGCCATCCGCCCACCGGCCCCGACAAGCCCGGCTCGATCGGCCTGATGCTGCCCGGCATCGAGCTCGACGTCGTCGCGCTCGACGATCCCAAGCGCGTGCTGCCGCCGGGCGAGGTCGGCGAGATCCGCATCAAGGGTCCGAACGTCACCAGGGGATACTGGAACAAGCCCGAGGGATCGACCGAGGCCTTCGTCGACGGCCGCTTCCTCACCGGCGACATCGGCTATGTCGACACCGACGGCTATTTCTTCCTGGTCGACCGCAAGAAGGACATGATCATTTCCGGAGGCTTCAACGTCTATCCGCAGATGATCGAGCAGGGGATCTACACCATTCAAGGCGTGCACGAGGTGATCGTGCTCGGCATCCCCGACCAGTACCGGGGCGAAGCCGCAAAGGCCTTCATCAAGCTCAAGCCCGGCGCAAAGCCGTTCACGCTCGACGAGCTGCGCGCGCAGCTTGCCGGCAAGCTCGGCAAGCATGAATTGCCGGCCGCGGTCGAGTTCGTCGCCGACCTGCCGCGCACGCCGGTCGGAAAATTGTCGCGCCACGAATTGCGCCAGCAGCAGAAACCATCACAATCCACCAAAACCGCATCAGGAGGTCGCTCGTGACCGACGCCGTCATCGTTTCCACCGCCCGCACCCCGATCGGCAAGGCCTATCGCGGCGCGCTCAATGCCACCGAGGGCGCAACGCTGCTCGGCCATGCCATCGGCGAGGCTGTCGCGCGCGCAAAAGTCGATCCGAAGGAGATCGAGGATGTCGTGATGGGCGCGGCCCTGCAGCAGGGCGCGACCGGCGGCAACATCGCGCGCAAGGCGCTGCTCCGCGCCGGCCTGCCCGTCACCGTCGCCGGCACCACCATCGACCGGCAGTGCGCCTCGGGCCTGCAGGCGATCGCGCTCGCCGCGCGCTCGGTGATCTTCGACGGCGTCGAGATCGCGGTCGGCGGCGGCGGCGAGTCGATCTCGCTGGTGCAGAACGACAAGATGAACGGCTTCCATGCGCAGGATCCGGCGCTGCTCAAGATCAAGGGCGAGGTCTACATGCCCATGATCGACACCGCCGAAGTCGTCGCCAAGCGCTACGGCATCTCGCGCGAGAAGCAGGATGAGTATTCTCTCGAGAGCCAGCGCCGCACGGCTGCGGCCCAGCAGGCCGGCAAGTTCAAGGAGGAGATTGCGCCGATCACGACGCAGATGGCGGTGACCGACAAGGCGACCGGTGCCGTCTCGATGAAGGAGGTCACGCTGTCGCAGGACGAGGGCCCGCGTCCCGAGACCACCGCCGAAGGCCTCGCCGGCCTCAAGCCGGTGCGCGGCGAGGGGTTCACCGTCACCGCCGGCAATGCCAGCCAGCTCTCCGACGGCGCCAGTGCCACCGTGATCATGAGCGACAAGGAAGCCGCCAAGCGCGGCCTTGCGCCGCTCGGCATCTTCCGCGGCTTCGTCTCCGCCGGCTGCGAGCCGGACGAGATGGGCATCGGTCCGGTCTTCGCGGTGCCGCGCCTGCTCAAGCGCCACGGCCTCACCGTCGATGACATCGGCCTCTGGGAGCTGAACGAAGCCTTCGCGGTGCAGGTGCTGTATTGCCGCGACAAGCTCGGCATCGACCCCGACAAGATCAACGTCGACGGCGGCGCGATCGCGGTCGGCCATCCCTACGGCATGTCCGGCGCGCGCCTCACCGGCCACGCTTTGATCGAAGGCCGCCGCCGCAAGGCCAAGTATGCGGTCGTCACCATGTGCGTCGGCGGCGGCATGGGCGCGGCCGGCTTGTTCGAGGTGTTGCAGTAGTAATTGCTGTCGTCCCGGCGAACGCCGGGACGACGAAGGGAAGCTCACAGGAGGATCCGATGGATCTCGCATTCACGAAAGAAGAGCAGGCGTTTCGCGAGGAAGTGCGGTCGTTCTTCCGCGACAACGTGCCGCCGGACACGCGGCGCAAGCTGGTCGAGGGCCGCCACCTCACCAAGGACGAGATGGTGACGTGGTGGCGCATCCTCAACAGGAAGGGCTGGGGCGTCAGCCACTGGCCGACGCAATATGGCGGCACCGGCTGGACCAGCGTGCAGCACTACATCTTCAACGAGGAGCTGCAGTCCTATCCGGCGCCGCAGCCGCTCGCCTTCGGCGTCAGCATGGTCGGCCCGGTCATCTACACCTTCGGCAATGAGGAGCAGAAGAAGAAGTACCTGCCGCGCATCGCCAATGTCGACGATTGGTGGTGCCAGGGTTTTTCGGAGCCCGGCTCCGGCTCCGACCTTGCTTCGCTGAAGACGAAGGCCGAGCGCAAGGGCGACAAGTGGATCATCAACGGCCAGAAGACCTGGACGACGCTCGCCCAGCACGCCGACATGATCTTCTGCCTCTGCCGCACCGACAACAACGCCAAGAAGCAGATGGGCATCTCCTTCATCGTGTTCTCGATGAAGTCGAAGGGCGTGACCGTGCGCCCGATCCAGACCATCGACGGCGGCCATGAGGTCAACGAGGTCTTCTTCGACGACGTCGAGGTTCCCTACGAGAACCTGATCGGTGAGGAGAACAAGGGCTGGGATTACGCAAAGTTCCTGCTCGGCAATGAGCGCACCGGCATCGCCCGCGTCGGCGTCTCCAAGGAGCGGCTCCGCCGCATCAGGGATCTCGCCTCCAAGGTCGAATCCGCAGGCAAGCCGATCATCCAGGATGCCGCGTTCCGCGAGAAGCTGGCGGCCTGCGAGATCGAGCTGAAGGCGCTCGAGCTGACCCAGCTGCGCGTCGTTGCCGATGAGGGCAAGCACGGCAAGGGCAAGCCCAATCCGGCGTCCTCGGTGCTGAAGATCAAGGGCTCCGAGATCCAGCAGACCACCACCGAGCTCTTGATGGAAGTGATCGGTCCGTTCGCCGCGCCTTACGACGTGCACGGCGACGACGGCTCGAACGAAGCCATGGACTGGACCGCGCAGATCGCGCCGAGCTACTTCAACAACCGCAAGGTCTCGATCTACGGCGGCTCCAACGAGATCCAGCGCAACATCATCGCCAAGGCGGTGCTGGGGCTTTGACGTGATCCTCTTCGCGGAGGCGGGGAGGGCAATATTTCCACCGTCATTCCGGGGCGCGACGAAGTCGCGAGCCCGGAATCCATCGGGCCGCATACGCTGAGGCGAAATGGATTCCGGGCCTGGCCCTTCGGGCCATCCCGGAATGACGAAGCCAAATAAGTCCGGGTACGAGGAACCAAAGAAATGGATTTTGACCTGAACGAGGAGCAGCGGCTTCTCAAGGAAAGCATCGATGGCCTGCTGACCGATTCCTACGATTTCGAGAGCCGCAAGAAGTACATGAAGGAGAAGGGCGGTTGGAGCAAAACGGTCTGGCTCAAGCTCGCCGAGCAGGGCCTGCTCGGCCTGCCCTTCAGCGAGGCCGACGGCGGCTTCGGCGGCGGCGGCGTCGAGACCATGATCGTGATGGAGGCGCTCGGCAAGGCGCTGGTGCTGGAGCCCTATCTGGCAACGATCGTGATCGGCGGCGGCTTCCTGCGCCATGCCGGCACCGATGCGCAGAAGGCTGCGCACGTGCCCGGGATCATCGATGGCAGCAAGACGCTTGCCTTCGCCCAGCTCGAGAAGAGCTCGCGCTACGATCTGTTCGACGTCACCACGACCGCGAAGAAGAAGGGTGACGGCTGGATCATCGACGGCGAGAAGTTCGTCGTGCTCAACGGCGAGAATGCCGACACGCTCGTCGTCACTGCCCGCACCAAGGGCGATCGCCGCGACCGAAGCGGCATCGGCGTCTTCCTGGTCCCCGCGAATGCCAAGGGCGTCGCGAAGAAGTCCTATCCGACCCAGGACGGCCTGCACGCCGCCGACATCACTCTCACCGGCGTCGAGGTCGGCCCGGACGCCGTGCTCGGCAACCCCGAGGATTCGCTCGCGCTGATCGAGCGCGTGGTGGATGAAGCCCGCGTTGCGCTTTGCGCCGAGGCGGTGGGCCTGATGGACGAATCGCTGAAGACCACGGTCGAGTACATCAAGACCCGAAAACAGGTCGGCGTCGCGATCGGCTCGTTCCAGTCGCTGCAGCACCGCGCCTCCGACATGTTCGTCGCGGCCGAGCAGGCGCGCTCGATGTCGATGTTCGCGACCATGGCAAGCGACTTCGAGGACGCCAAGGAGCGCAGCAATGCGATCGCCGCGGCCAAGGTGCAGATCGGCAAGTCGCTGAAGTTCGTCGGCCAGCAGTCGATCCAGCTCCACGGCGGCATCGGCATGACCATGGAGGCGAAGATCGGCCACTATTTCAAGCGCCTCACCATGATCGAGAACAGCTTCGGCGACACCGACTACCACCAGCGCCGTGTCGCCGACGCGGGCGGGTTGATCTGAGTTGATCTAACCACACGAAGACTGTCGTCCCCCCGCGAAGGCGGGGGACCCAGTACGCCGCGGCCTCTCGGTTCCAGCCGCGCCGCCTCTGGAATACTGGGCGAATTCAACCGGTCAAGCCGGGCGATGACACCGAACAAGTGGACGCAGGGAAACCCAACAACAATGAAAAACACCCCGTTCGATCTCACCGGCAAGGTCGCCGTGGTCACCGGCTCCAGCCGCGGCATCGGCCGCTCTTCGGCCGAGCTGCTCGCAAAGCTCGGCGCGAAGGTGGTGGTTTCATCGCGCAAAGCCGACGCCTGCAAGGACGTCGCCGACGGCATCAATGCGGCTGGCGGCGATGCCATCGTGATCCCCTGCAACATCGCCCGCAAGAACGAGGTCGAGGCGCTGATCGCGGGTGCGACCAAGCACTACGGCAAGATCGACATCCTCGTCTGCAACGCCGCCGTCAATCCCTATTACGGCCCGCTGCTCGACATCACCGATGAAGCCTTCGACAAGATCATGGGGAGCAACGTCAAGAGCAACATCTGGCTCTCCGCGCTCGCGATCCCGCAAATGGCGGAGCGCGGAGGCGGCTCCGTGATCATCATCTCCTCGATCGGGGGCCTGCGCGGCTCCACCGTGATCGGCGCCTACGGCATTTCCAAGGCCGCCGATTTCGCGCTGTGCCGCTCGCTCGCCGGCGAATGGGGCCCCAAAGGCGTCCGCGTCAATTGCATTGCGCCCGGCCTCGTCAAGACCGACTTCGCCCGCGCCCTCTGGGAAGACGAAGCCAACCTGAAGCGCCGCACCGCCACCACGCCGCTGCGCCGCATCGGCGAACCCGACGAGATCGCCGGCGCCGTCGCCTACCTCGCCTCCGATGCCTCGAGCTTCATGACGGGCCAGACCATCGTCATCGACGGCGGCGTGACGACGGCGGCGGTGTAGCCGCTCACCACTTACAATTGCATCGAGGTGACGCTTCGCTTACCCTCCCCTGGAGGGGTTCGGGACGAGCGTAGCTCGCCCGTGGGTCGCTCGCGCGTAGCGCGAGCGGAGTGGGGTGAAGCCGCACAAATGGTCTCAACATCGATCCGACGCGCCGCCGCGAAGAAGCTGAGGGCGAATACCACGCCGCACGAGCGAATTCTGTGGCGCGCCCTCAAAGAGCTCCCGATCGAAGGCTCGCACTTCCGCCGCCAGGCGCCAATCGGTCGTTACGTCGTCGACTTTTTCTGTCCAGCTAAACGTCTCATCATCGAACTCGATGGCGGGCATCACAATGAAGACGACACCGCCACGCGGGACCTCGAACGACAGTGCTAGCTCGAGAACGAAGGCTATCGCGTCATCCGCTTCTGGAATTCGGAGATCACGAGCGATCTGACAGCGGTGATGGAGCGCATCTATGTGGAGCTCTATGGCTCGCGCGAGGTGGAAGCCTTGCGGCTCGAGCACTGGCGCAAGCGGAGAACGTCAACCTGAGCTGGGCTGTGCTCTTTCTTACCCTCCCCTGGAGGGGGAGGGTCGATCGCGCGTAGCGCGAGCGGGGTGGGGTGATCTCTCCACACGGGCACTATTCGAGGTGGAGAGACCTTCACCCCACCCCGTCTCACATTTCGCTGCGCTCCATGTGAGCCGACCCTCCCCCTCCAGGGGAGGGTAAGCGAGACCAATCTTGACCTTGCCGCCCTAATCCGCTCCCTTTGGCGCGACATAACGACCCCATCAGGGATAACGCCAAGGTAGCCGCCATGTCTTTCGTCCTCGCCATCGACCAGGGCACCACTTCTTCGCGCGCGATCGTGTTTCGCGGCGACATTTCCATCGCGGCGAAGGCGCAGGCCGAGTTTCCGCAGCACTTTCCAGCCTCGGGCTGGGTCGAGCACGAGCCGGAGGACATCTGGACCTCGACCGTGATGGTCTGCCGCGAGGCGATCGAGCATGCCGGCATCAGCGCCAAGGACATCGCCGCGATCGGCATCACCAACCAGCGCGAGACCACGGTGGTGTGGGACCGTGCCACCGGCCAGGCCGTGCACCGCGCCATCGTCTGGCAGGACCGCCGCACCGCCGATATCTGCGCCAAGCTGAAGGCCGACGGCCGCGAGCCCGTGATCTCGCAGAAGACCGGCCTGATCATCGATCCCTATTTCTCCGGAACGAAAGTCGCCTGGATCCTTGACCACGTTCCCGGCGCCCGCGCGCGTGCCGCGCGCGGCGAATTGATGTTCGGCACCGTCGATTGCTATCTGCTCTGGCGCCTCACCGGCGGCAAGGTCCACGCCACCGACGCCACCAACGCCTCGCGCACGCTGCTGTTCAACATCCACACCGGGGAGTGGGACGACGAGCTCTTGGAGATCATCGGCGTGCCGCGCTCGATGCTGCCCGAGGTGAAGGACTCCTCCGCCCGTTTCGGCGAGAGCACGCCGGACCTGTTCGGCGGTGCCATCGCTATCTCAGGCATCGCCGGCGACCAGCAGGCCGCCACCATCGGCCAGGCCTGCTTCCGTCCGGGCATGATGAAGTCCACCTACGGCACCGGCTGCTTTGCCTTGCTCAACACCGGCACGACGCCCGTGGTTTCCAAGAACAAGCTGCTCACCACCGTCGCCTATCAACTCGGGGGAAAACGCACCTACGCGCTCGAAGGCTCGATCTTCGTCGCCGGCTCGGCGGTGCAATGGCTGCGCGACGGTCTCGGCATCATCAAGCACGCCGCCGAGACCGGCCCACTCGCCGATCAATCCGACTCGATGCAGAGCGTCTATCTGGTCCCCGCCTTCGTCGGCATGGGCGCGCCCTACTGGAATCCGCGCGTGCGCGGCGCGCTGTTCGGCCTCACCCGCAACACCGGCCCCGCCGAGCTCGCCCACGCCGCGCTGGAAAGCGTCTGCTACCAGACCTTCGACCTCTGGGCCGCGATGCGCGCGGACTGGCCGAGCTCGGAAACAGCCAGCGTCGTGCTCCGCGTCGACGGCGGCATGACCGCGTCGGACTGGACCATGCAGCGCCTCGCCGATCTCTTGGATGCACCGGTCGACCGTCCAGTGATCCAGGAGACCACAGCGCTGGGCGCCGCCTATCTCGCCGGCCTCAACGCCGGCGTTTATCCCGAGCCGACCAAGTTCGCCGACAACTGGCGATTGGAGCACCGCTTCAAGCCGAACATGAGCGAAGCAACGCGCGAGCGAAAGCTCGCCGGGTGGGCGAGGGCGGTGAAGGGCGTGCTGGCGAGCGATGAGGGGGAGTGATGTACAGCACGAGGCTATATCGAAAGAAGCTCGGTCATTCGTTGATTCGTCAACTGGTCCATGATGGGGAAGCGTAAATTTGCTTGGAGGGATCAGTGAAATCCAAAAAGCCGGCCGATCGCATCGATCCCGAAAAATTCGTACCCTTCAGGCGATATCAGGAAAACCGTGAAGCTCTAACCAAGCATATTCGAGCTACCGATATCGCCTACGCGCTTACTGTGTGTACTCTTAGCGATCTTCGATTCAAGGCATCCGAGCCCGCTAGGCTCGAGCGAGCCGAGACATTTTCGAAAGCTGATTTTGGAGTGCGGAAGATCAAGCGTGAATATGGATGGGTCACTCTCAAGGAATATTCCGAACTTGAGGGCTTGCCGCTTGGTGATGTTGAGCGGCGCCTCGAAAGAGGCGAGTTGGGTCGGGTCGAGAAGCATCCGAAGTCTGGGTCGGCCGTCGTTATTTGGCCGTCTAGTAAGTCGGGATCGGTTGAAGCTCAAAACCTAACGGTAGGAATGAGCAATTGGGCGGTGGAGGTTCGTGAACCCAAAGCAATTGTTGGCATTGAATTCGAGGCCGACGATGAAGCTTCATTAGATCAAGCGCATGCTACGCTGGTTCATTTGGGTCGTGATCTTGGGGAACCAGACTTAGTATATCGGGAAGTAAGTGATCTCTTCTATCGCGGTTGTTTTCTAAATCTTTGGTCGAGCTTCGAGATATTCGTCAAGGATTGCTTTGGCGAACTATTGCGAAGCTTCCCAGCTGCCCTCGCGGCTCTGCCGGACTGGAGGAAACTCTCAATTTCTTATGCAGATCTCGTAGTTCAGACTGGCGGACTACAGGACATCTCGTCTCTTCGGGAGTTACTCATCAACACTGAGATTGCGAAAGCGGAGTCAGGTGGGCGCAGTGTGGCGGGTCTTATCAACCTTCTTAAGTCAGTCTTTGTCTGGCCTGAAGATCTTTATCGAAGATCCTATCGAGACAAGGGGAATACCGCCACGTCTAGATTCAGAGATCTAGAAGAAATAAGAGAGGTCCGGAATTTTCTGGCACATCAAGGTGGGAAGGATACAGAAGTGCTCAAAGCGTCAAAGAAGTTGAAATATCTCGATGGGCATCCATTCGTCGACAAAGAATACTTGCACTGGGCTGAAGTTGTGCTGAGTGCAGTTGCACATGGCATCTCCGAAGACGTCGTGGCAGGGCGTATCTCGGTCTCAAAGGGTGGTTCTTAGCTGCCTCAAAACACGTCCTGCTTCCCCCGCGCCAGCGAAAACCCCCGCTGCACGGCATTGAAGCACGTCAGCCCCACTTGCTCAGACCGGCACGTGAACCCCGCGCGTTGCCACACTTCACCATAGGCCAGCACCGGCAGTGACGCGTCCATCACGGTGTCGCCGGCGCAGATGCGCCCCGCAGTTCCCTTGGCGCTCATCTCGAAGGCGTGGCCGTAATCGAGCTCGCAATCGGCGGGGCGGCGCGGGCGAGTCTCCATGTTCATGATGTCGCAGCGGAGCAGGCCCTGACCGTTGTCAGTGAAGAACTGGCAGGCGATGTTCTTCGACGGGGTCAGAAAGCCGATCGGGCGGTCCTGAGCGTGTGCGGCGCCGGTCACCGGCAGCAGGATCGCCATCAGGATCAATGCGCGCGGCCCGATCATGTCACCCTCAAACTAGCTGTCGAAAGTCACCGCCGTGGTGTTGGCGCCGCAGACCAGAACCGCAATCCTTTCGCCGGGCGAGGGACGATAGCGGCCGGAGAGCAGCGCGGCAAAGGCGGCCGCGCCGCCGGGCTCGGCGACCAAGCGCAGGCTTGACCACAAGGCGGCTTGCGCTTGACGGATCGCCTCATCGCTGACCAGGACGACCCGCTCGACATGGGCCCGTGCGATCGGAAACATCAATTCACCGACGCGCTTTGGCGCGAGGCTGTCCGCGGCAAGGCCGCCAGCCGGTGCATCAACCGGGGCGCCTGCCGCGAGCGCGGCGTGCAGCGTCGGCGATTGCTCCGGCTCGACCGCTACGATTCGGGTTCGGCCTGAGAACCAGGCTGCGATCCCGCCGATCAGCCCGCCGCCGCCGACCGCCACCAGCAGCGTGTCGATGCCGGGAGCATCCTGCTCCAGCTCCAGTCCGACGCTGCCCTGGCCGAGCAGGGTTTCGGCCTGGTCGTAGGCATGGACGGCAAGCGCGCCGGTCTGCGCGACATGGGCTTCGCTCGCGGCGAGCGCATCGGCGTAGCGGCTGCCCGCAATCACGAGCTTCGCGCCATAACCCCTGATGCGCTCGGCCTTGGCCGGCGAGGTGATGTCAGGCACGAAGATCGTCGCGGGAATGCCGAGCCGCTGCGCCGCATAGGCCACCGCCGCGCCGTGATTGCCGCCGGAAGCGGCGACGACGCCGGCCTGCGGCACCTGCCGCAGCAAGAGATTGGCGAAAGCGCCCCGCGCCTTGAACGATCCGGAATGCTGCAGCATCTCGAGCTTGAACGTGACCGGCAGGGCCGGCAGGCCGAAATCGACGAGATCGGCCTGAACCAGCGGCGTGCGCCTGATATGCGGACGGATGACCGCCTCGGTCGCCGCAATCCGCTCCCGCGTGATGTCCATTGTCGCTGTCATGATACCGTCCCTGATAGCGCATCGGAGCGTTGACATCAATTAGGAAATTAGCAAAATGGCTAAATGAAATTTGCCGTCGCCCTGCGTGCGCTCGCCAACGAGCGTCGCCTGCAGATCCTGGAGTGGCTGCGGGACCCGCGGAAGCATTTTCGCGAGCAGGCCGACGGCGACCTGGTCG
Organism: Bradyrhizobium forestalis; assembly: GCF_002795245.1. Taxonomy (GTDB): domain Bacteria; phylum Pseudomonadota; class Alphaproteobacteria; order Rhizobiales; family Xanthobacteraceae; genus Bradyrhizobium; species Bradyrhizobium forestalis. The sequence continues at coordinate 11,615 of NZ_PGVG01000030.1, forward strand.
AGGACGGCGTCTGCGGATTGCTGATCGCCGAGAAGCTCGGCGTCAGCGCGCCGACGGTGAGCGAGCACATGCGGGTGCTGACGGCGGCCAAGCTGGTGCGCGCCAAGCGCATCAAGCAGTGGACGATGTACAAGCGCAACGAGACCGCGATCGCCGCCATCAAGCGCTCGATCCAGGACGGTCTTTGAGCGCGCGGCGCGTCAGGCTGTCGGACGTCGTTGCAGCCGGCGCAATGCTCCATTTCCAAGATCTTCCTTGCGCTGCGCCGCTCGTTCCGTGGAGACTGGACGGCCCTGCGATTTCCCACCCCTTGAGAAGAGCGAAAACCATGTTCCTGATCGGCCAATATGATTCCCCCTTCGTCCGCCGTGTCGCGATTGCGCTGCGGCTTTACGGGCTCGCCTTCGAGCACAGGCCGTGGTCGACCTTCGGCGATGCCGACAAGATTGCGCCGTACAATCCGCTGCGGCGCGTGCCGACGCTGGTGCTCGACGACGGCGAGGCGCTGATCGAGAGCATGATCATCCTCGACTATCTCGACGAGCTCGTCGGCGAGGGGAAGGCGATGCTGCCGCGCAACGGCACCGAGCGGCGCAGGCATTTGCGCATCTGTGCGCTCGCTTCCGGTCTCGGCGACAAGGCGGTGAGCCTGCTCTACGAGCGCGTGCTGCGGAAGGAGCAGCTCGCGCTGTGGGTCGAGCGTTGCCAGGCTCAGATCGGCGACGTGCTCAAGGTGCTCGAGGCCGAGCGGGCCAAGGTGACGACGCCGTACTGGCTGGGGATGCGCATCGGCCATGCCGACATCGCGGTGGCCTGCGTCGTCCGCTTCACCCGCGAGGCGCACCCACAGCTGTTCGATGCGTCACGCTATCCGGCCTTGTCAGGGCATGCCGAGCGCTGCGAGGGGCTCGCCCCGTTCAAGGAAATCGTGCAGCCGCTCGCGCCGCCGAAGGGGTGAGATCTCTTACCCTCCCCTGGAGGGGGAGGGTCGATCGCGCGCAGCGCGAGCGGGGCGGGGTGACAGACCATCCGCGATCTCGCTGCTTCTGTTCGCGGTCTGGAGGCTCTCAGCGGGGTCTCGTTCGTGGCTTCACCCCACCTCGGTCCGCATTCCGCTGCGCTGCATGCGAACCGATCCTCCCCCTCCAGGGGAGGATGGGCATCGTGCGTGTCGGAAGAGCGAATGGACACATCCGCCGGCGTTACGTCACTGGGCGCAGCAGCCGATGATGAAACAATACCCCTGTTTTGCCCGACGCCGCAACTCGTTTCGGCAAGACCGAAATTGTCCCGCCTTTTCAACCCCATCGCTACTGTGCATGGGGTTGTTTTCTCACTTTTTGTTTTGCAGGCGCGCCTATCCCGCCCCCGCGCGCTTCTTCTGCCAGACGAGGTGCACTGCGCAGGTGCAGCCCGGCGGATGCGAGGCGAGGTCTTTCGGCATCTCGTCGTTCGCGGGCGTCGCCGCGAAGGCCTTGTCCCGTTGCGACGGGATGTAGTTGAGCACCGGCGCAAGCCAGCGCTCGGCTTCCGCCACTGTCATGCCCTTGCGTGCCGCGTAGTCCTCGACCTGGTCGCGCTCGATCTTGCCGACGCCGAAATAATAGCTCGCAGGGTTCGCGAAATAGAGCCCTGAGACGGACGAGCCCGGCCACATCGCAAAGTTCTCGGTCAGCTTCACGCCGGCGGTCGCTTCGGCATCGAGCAGCGCGAACAACGTTGCCTTCTCGGTGTGGTCGGGCTGCGCGGGATAGCCGGGCGCGGGGCGGATGCCCTGATACTTTTCGAGGATCAGCTCCTCGTTGGTGAGTGCCTCGCTAGGTGCATAGGCCCAGAACTCGCGGCGCACGCGGGCATGCATGCGCTCGGCAAAGGCCTCGGCGAGGCGGTCGGCCAGCGCCTTGCACAGGATCGAGGAGTAATCGTCATTCGCGCTTCTGAAGCGGTCAGCGACCGCATCCTCGCCGATGCCGGCGGTGACGACGAAGCCGCCGACATAGTCGGGGACGCCGGCGGGTGCGATGAAGTCGGACAGTGCCGCGTTGAAGCGGCCTTGGCGCTTTTCCAGCTGCTGGCGCAGCGTGTGCAGCGTCGCGATGCTCTTGGTCCGGCTTTCGTCGGCATAGAGCACGATGTCGTCGCCTTGCGCGTTCGCCGGCCAGAAGCCGATCGTCGCGCGGGCCCGGAACCATTTCTCCTTGACGATGGTGTCGAGCATCTTGCGCGCATCGTCATAGAGCGAGCGCGCGACCTCGCCGACCTTGGCGTCGTCGAGAATGGCCGGGAAGCGCCCCGCGAGCTCCCAGGTCTGGAAGAACGGCGTCCAGTCGATATAAGGCACGAGCTCGGCGAGGTCGTATGCGTCAAAGCTGCGGGTGCCGAGGAAGGTCGGCTTCACCGGCCGGTTGGCAGCAAAGTCGATCGGTACGCGGTTGGCGCGTGCATCAGCGAGCTTCAGCCGCTTCTTGTCGGCCTGCGCGCGCAGATGCGCCTCCGAGATTTTTGCGTACTCGGCCCGCACTTCGGCGGCATAGGCCTCGCGCTTCTCGGGCGAGAGCAGCGCGGACGCGACGCCGACGGCGCGGCTGGCGTCGTTGACGTGGACCACGGGGCCGGCGCGATAGCTCGGGTCGATCTTGACAGCCGTGTGTACGCGGCTGGTCGTGGCGCCGCCGATCAAGAGCGGCAACTTCAAGCCTTCGCGCTGCAATTCGCCGGCGAAGAATGCCATCTCGTCGAGCGAGGGCGTGATCAGGCCGGAGAGGCCGACGATGTCGGCCTTCTCCGCTTTCACCGTCTCGACGATCTTGGCGGCGGGAACCATCACGCCGAGATCGATGACCTCGAAATTGTTGCACTGGAGCACGATGCCGACGATGTTCTTGCCGATATCGTGGACGTCGCCCTTCACCGTCGCGAGCACGATCTTGCCGGCGGAGGAGGAGCCCTCGGTGCCGATGCCGCTGGCGAGGTTGCGCGCCTTCTCCTCCTCCATGAACGGCATGAGGTAAGCAACGGCCTGCTTCATCACGCGCGCGGACTTCACCACTTGCGGCAGGAACATTTTTCCGTCGCCGAAGAGGTCGCCGACCACGTTCATGCCCGCCATCAGCGGGCCCTCGATCACGTCGAGCGGACGCGATGAATTCTTGCGAGCCTCCTCGGTGTCCTGCTCGATGAATTCGGTGATGCCATGCACCAGCGAATGCGACAGCCGCTTCTCCACCGGCCATTCGCGCCAGGCCAGATCAGCTTCCTTGCTTTCGGTCTTCTTGCCGCGGAATTTCTCGGCGAGCGCCAGCAGCCGTTCGGACGCGCCCGCGTCACGGTTGAGCACGACGTCCTCGCAGGTCTGCCGCAGCTCGGGATCGATGTCGTCATAGACGATCATCTGCCCGGCATTGACAATGCCCATATCCATGCCGGCCTTGATGGCGTGATACAGGAACACCGAGTGCATGGCCTCGCGCACCGGCTCATTGCCGCGGAACGAAAACGACAAATTGGAGACGCCGCCGGAGATGTGCGCGCCGGGCAGGTTCTGGCGGATCCAGCGCGTCGCCTCGATGAAGTCGACGCCGTAATTGTTGTGCTCCTCGATGCCGGTCGCGATCGCGAAGATATTCGGATCGAAGATGATGTCCTCCGGCGGGAAGCCGACCTTGTTCACCAGGATGTCGTAGGCGCGCTTGCAGATCTCGGTCTTGCGCGCGAACGTGTCGGCCTGGCCGACCTCGTCGAACGCCATCACCACCACGGCCGCGCCGTGGCGGCGAGCGATCTTGGCCTCGTGAATGAACTTCTCCTCGCCTTCCTTCATCGAGATCGAGTTGACGACCGGCTTGCCCTGCACGCATTTCAGGCCGGCCTCGATCACCGAGAATTTCGAGGAATCGACCATCACGGGGACGCGGGCGATGTCGGGCTCGGCGGCGACGAGGTTGAGGAAGGTCACCATCGCCGCTTCGGAATCGAGCAGGCCCTCGTCCATGTTGACGTCGATAACTACCGCGCCGTTCTCGACCTGGTCGCGTGCGACCTGCAGCGCGGCGGTGTAATCACCGGCGGTGATCAGCTTGCGGAAGCGGGCCGAACCCGTGACGTTGGTGCGCTCGCCGACATTGACGAAGGGGATCGCGTCCGTCAGCACGAACGGCTCGAGACCGGAGAGTTTTAGGTGCGGCTCGATCTCCGGCACGATACGTGGCTTGTGCGGGGCGACCGCGGCAGCGATCGCCGCGATATGGTCCGGCGTGGTGCCGCAGCAGCCGCCGACGATGTTGACGAGGCCGTCGCGGGCGAACTCGCCGATCAGGCGCGCCATGTACTCGGGCGTCTCGTCATACTGGCCGAACTCGTTGGGCAGGCCGGCATTGGGGTAGGCGCAGACCAGCGTGTCCGCGACGCGGCCGATATCGGCGATGTGTGCGCGCAGATCTTCGGCGCCGAGCGCGCAGTTGAAGCCGATGGTAACAGGCTTGGCGTGCCGCACCGAATTCCAGAACGCTTCCGGCATCTGGCCCGACAGCAGGCGGCCGGATTTGTCGGTGATGGTGCCCGACACCATCACCGGCATGTCGATGCCGCGCTCTTCGGTGATCTCGGCGATCGCATAGAGCGCCGCCTTGGCGTTGAGCGTGTCGAAGATGGTCTCGACCAGCAGAAGATCGACACCGCCGTCGATCAGGCCGCGGATCTGCTCGCCATAGGATTTGCGCAAATCGTCGAAGGTGACGGCGCGGTAGCCGGGATTGGAAACGTCGGGCGAGATCGACGCGGTGCGGTTGGTGGGACCGATGGCACCGGCAACGAAGCGCGGCTTGCCGTCCTCGGCCGCGACGCGCCGGGCGGCATTGCCGGCGAGGCGGGCGCCCTCGCACGCCATCTCATAGACGATGTCGGTGAGGTCGTAATCGGCCTGCGCGATCGAGGTCGTGGAGAAGGTGTTGGTTGCGACGATGTCGGCGCCGGCGCGCAAATAGGCGGCGTGGATGTCCTCGATCGCCTGCGGCTGGGTCAGGATCAACAGGTCGTTGTTGCCGCGCAGGTCGCGATGAAAGTTCTTGAAGCGCTCGCCGCGGAAGGCTTTCTCGTCGAGCTGGAGATTCTGGATCATCGTGCCCATGGCGCCGTCGAGCACGAGAATGCGCTCGCGCGCGGCATTCAGCAGGGCAGTTCGCTTGGGAGAAACGGGAGCGGTCATCTTACGCTGCCTTCTGCGCGCTCTTGGCGCGAATGCCGAGCAAATGGCTGATCGCGAAGACGAGATCGGCGCGGTTCATGGTGTAGAAATGGAAGGTGTCGACGCCGTGCTTGGCGAGCTTCTGCACCTGGCCGGCGGCGACGGTCGCCGCCACCAGCTTGCGGGTCTCGGCGTCGTCATCGAGGCCCTCGAACTTGGCGGCGAACCAGTCGGGCACGGTGGTGCCGGCACGCGTCACGAAGTTTCGCGCCTGCTTGAAATTGTGCATGGGCATGATGCCCGGCACGATCGGGATGTCGATGCCGCGCGCGCGCACGCGATCGAGATAGCGGAAGTAGAGGTCGTTATCGAAGAACACCTGCGTGATCGCGCGCGTCGCACCCGCATCGACCTTGGCCTTCAGCGTGTCGATATCGGCGTCGAAGTCGCGCGCCTCGGGGTGCTTCTCGGGATAGGCCGAGACCGACACCTCGATATCGCCATGCCGCTTCTTGATTCCCGCGACGAGGTCGGCGGAGCTCTGATAGCCCTCGGGATGGCTGGCATAGGGCGTGCCGATGCCGCCGACGGGATCACCGCGCAGGGCCACGATGTGGCGAACGCCGACCTCGTGATAGCGGTCGACGATCTCGTCGATCTCGCCGCGCGAGGCGCCGACGCAGGTCAGGTGAGCGGCCGGCAGCAGCGCGGTTTCTTGCAGGATGCGGGCAATGGTCGAATGGGTGCGCTCGCGGGTCGAGCCGCCGGCGCCATAGGTCACCGAGACGAATTTCGGCTCGAGCGGGGCCAGCCGCTTGATGGTGTCCCAGAGATTGCGCTCCATCTCCTCGGTCTTGGGCGGAAAGAACTCAAAGGAGATCGCAGGCCGCTTCAGGTGCCCGTCTTGCCCGTCGGATTGGGCAGGCGTCGTCGGATCGGTCATGGCACCACTCACTCCAAGGCTCTCGCTCAGCCACGGCGGCCAGCGGCCGCACCTAGCTCCGGGAGGCCTAAGATAGGGCAAAGCCGGTTCGATCGACAGCCCATCAGTGATGGGAAGTGGCCCACTTACGCCAACAATCTCTGAATTATTGAGCGTATATCGATATGGGTGGGAAGTTGATGCGACCTAAATTACTATATAAAATCAGTGTATTGAGCTGAACCTGATTCGACCTTGAGTGTCCTTGCTCTTTGTGGGCTGTGTGAATCTGCGTGATTGTGGCTGCCCCTTGTCCCACCACTCCGGTTCCGCCGAGGCACGTGGCCGCTCCACCTGCACACGTCAGACCTGCGCAGCCTGCCCATTGCCGCCGCGCCGGCCTCCATTACCTTAAGCCGCCATGATCCCGCTCTCCGTCCTCGACCTCTCCGTGGTCACCACCGGCACCAAGCCCGCCGCGGCGCTGCGCAACAGCATCGATCTGGCGCGCCACGTCGATGGGCTCGGCTATGTCCGCTACTGGCTCGCCGAGCATCACAACCTCGCCTCCGTCGCGAGCCCCGCGCCCGACGTGATGATCGGGCAGATCGCGGCGGTGACAAAGCACATCCGCGTCGGCTCCGGCGGCGTGATGCTGCCCAATCACGCGCCGCTGGTGGTGGCCGAGCGCTTCAAGATGCTGCAGGCGCTGTTTCCCGGCCGGATCGATCTCGGTCTCGGTCGCGCGCCGGGCACCGATGGTGCCACGGCCTATGCGCTCAGAAGCCGGCTCGACCGTCGCGAGGGCGACGATTTTCTGGAGCGGCTGCACGAGCTGATCCTGTGGGAGACCCGCGAATTCCCTGCAGGGCACCCCTACAACAATGTCGTCGCGATGCCCGACGATACCAGGCTGCCGCCGATCTGGCTGCTTGGCTCCAGCGATTATTCCTCGGAATTGGCCGCCCAGGTCGGCATGGGCTTCGCCTTCGCCCATCATTTCGCGTCCCACGACGCGATCGATGCGATGGTGCATTACCGCGATCGTTTCCAGCCCTCTGCCTGGCGTGCGAGCCCGCATGCGATTCTTGCGGTCGCCGTCATTGCGGCAGACACCGACGAGGAGGCCGAAAGGCTCGCCTCTTCCTTTGACCTCAACCGCCTTCGCCGCGACCGCGGTCAATATCTGCCGCTGCCAAGCGTCGAGGAGGCGATGGCCTATCCGTATACGGAGGCCGAGCGCACCTCGATCCTCCGCAACCGCTCGCGCCTGTTCGTCGGCAGCCCCGCGACGGTGCAGAAGAAGCTGCAGCCCTTGATCTACGCGAGCAAGCCGGACGAGCTGATGGTGATCACGGCGGTGTATGACCACGAGGCGCGGAAGAAGTCGTATTCGTTGCTGGCGGAGGCGTTCGGGCTGGTGAAGGCGGCGTAAGCCGCTCTCGTGCCCCGGACGCAGCGCAGCGCTTCCCCGGCGATGCGAAGCATCGTCCGGTGCAGCGGTGCGCTGCTGAGCCGGGGCCCATCTCGCGACAGGGTATTCGTGGCCCCTGGGTCCCGGCTCGCGCTTCGCGCGTCCGGGACACGCGGGTCAATCCTGCGCTTCGCTGAACGTCGCGCGGAACGGATGTCCCGGATACACGCCGACGATGCGGAATTCGCGCGAGAAGAATTTCAGCTCCTCGATCGCGAAGGCGAGGCCCTTGTCATCGGGGTGGCCCTCGACGTCGGCATAAAACTGCGTGGCGAAGAAATTGCCGTCGACCATGTAGCTCTCGAGCTTGGTCATGTTGACGCCGTTGGTGGCGAAGCCGCCGAGCGCCTTGTAGAGCGCCGCCGGCAAATTGCGCACGCGGAAGACAAAAGTGGTGACGAGCGGGCCGGTGCCTTGGGGCGCCCATTTCGGCTCGCGCGCCAGCACCACGAAACGCGTGGTGTTGTGCGCCTCGTCCTCGATGTCCTCGGCGAGGATGTCGAGGCCGTAGATCTTTGCGGCCAGGCGCGAGGCGATCGCAGCGACCGTCTTGTCCTTGCGCTCGGAGATGTCGCGGGCGCTGCCGGCGGTGTCGGCGTGGACGATCGGCTTGATGCCGAGCTTGCGGATCATGCGCCGGCACTGGCCGAGCGCATGCACATGGCTCTCGACGCTCTTGATGTCTTCGAGCCTGGTGCCCTTCACCGCCATCAGTTGATGCCGGACCGGCAGAAACCATTCGCCGATGATGAAGAGGCCGGAGGCCGGCAGCAGATGGTGGATGTCGGCAACGCGGCCCGCGACCGAGTTCTCGATCGGGATCATGCCGAGGTCGGCTTCGCCCGATGAGATCGCCGACAGCGCGTCCTCGAAGGTGGCGCAGGGCATCGGCTCGGCGTCGGGATAGGCCTCGACGATGGCGATGTGGGAATTGGCTCCGGGCTCGCCCTGGAATGCGATTTTCATCTTGCTCATGCTCGGCCTTGTAGCAGCGGCTCAGGATTTGGAAAGGATGCTGCGCGCGGTTTCGAGATCGGGCGGCGTGTCGACGCCGCGGGGCACGCTGTCGACGATCATGATGTCGATCCGCATGCCGGCCTCCACGGCCCGGAGCTGTTCCAGGCTCTCCTGGCGTTCCAGGGGGGAAGGCGGCAGCGACACGAACCGCTCCAGTGCCGCGCGGCGATAGGCATAAAGGCCGATGTGGTGGTATCGCGGTCCGTTGCCGTAAGGGGCTGTGGCCCGGGTGAAATAAAGTGCCCGCAACCGCTTTGGCCCGATCGGCGAGCCGATCGCCTTCACGACGCTCGGCGCGAGGTCCTCCTCCTCCGTGTGGATCTGCGAGGCCAACGTGACGATGTCGACAGCGGGGTCGTCAAAGGGCGGCAGCACCTCGCGGATGGTCTGCGGCGTGATGGTCGGGAAATCGCCCTGGAGATTGATCACGATCTCGGCCTTGCCCTCGGGGTCGAGCTTCTGCATGGCCTCGTGGATGCGGTCGGAGCCCGAGGGGTGGTCGGAGCGGGTCATCACAGCCTCGCCGCCATGGGCGGTCACCACCGAGGCGATCTCGTCGGTGTCGGTGGCGACCGCGACCCGGCCGATTGCAGCGGCCTCGGCGCGGCGCAGCACATGCACGATCATCGGCAATCCCGCGATATCGGCGAGCGGCTTGCCGGGCAGGCGGGTGGCGGCCATGCGGGCCGGGATCAGCACCAGGATGCGAGGATCGGTCATGGGTTCAAATTCTTGGGGTCAAGAGCCTGGAAACGGGGCGCTTTCCGCGCCGAGAAATGCGGTGGGGACGGGCTGAAAGCCGGCTCGCTTATACGGGTTGCCAGACCCCGGGCAAACCGATATCTCAATGGCAAAACTCGGGGAAACAATAAGGAACGTTTTGATTCTCCCGAGGCTCGTCCTTGCGGCCATTTGGGCCGCTGTTTCCTTCTTGCGGTGGGGCCTGGCCGGAAATGGACTCTTTCGAACTCAATAAGATTCTCGGTGCCGTGCTCGGCACCTGTCTCGTTCTGCTGGTGACGAGCTTCACCGCGAGTGCGCTGTTCTCCCCCAAGATGCCGGAAAAGCCGGGTTTCGAGATCGCGGTGAAGGAAGATGCCGGCCATGGCAAGGAAGGTGGCGCCGCCGCCGCAGCCTCGTCCGAGCCGATCGAGAAGCTGCTCCAGACGGCCTCCGTCGAGAAGGGGGCTGCCGCCGCCAAGAAATGCGGCGCCTGCCACACGTTCGAGAAGGGCGGCCCGAATCGCGTCGGTCCGAACCTCTATGGCGTTGTCGGCGAGAAGAGGGGCGAGGGCCGCGGCGGCTTCAACTTCTCGGCTGCCATGAAGGCCAAGGGCGGCACCTGGACGTTCGACGACCTCAACAAGTTCATCGCCAATCCGAAGGGCTTCATCCCGGGCACCGCGATGGGCTTCGCCGGCATCCCGAAGGACTCCGAGCGCGCCGACGTCATCGCCTATCTGAACTCGTTGTCGGAGCATCCGCAGCCGCTGCCGACCGCGTCGAAGTAAGGCCCCCAGAACCCATTTCGCAAATGTGCGGCCAGGCTGAAAAGCCTGGCCGTTTCCTTATCCGGGCCTCGCGATGACGTTATCGGGGCGTTTGGCCGCATCCGATAAGCTGCCGGGGCTTCCAAGATGAGGAAAAAGCAACATATTCGGTCGAAACCTCGCCTATATTGGGACCTTAAAGGAGTAGCCTCCTTCAAGACAGGGATGTTGATTTGGCCATTACCCGACGCGATCTCCTGCTCACCGGCACTGCTGTCGCAGCGCTTCCCGCCCTCGGTTCCGTCGCGGGCATTCCGATCATTGGTGCCGCGCAGGCGCAATCAGCGAGTGAGCTGCCTTGGCGCCATGCGTTGTCGCTGTTCGGTGACATCAAGTACCCCGCCGATTTCAAGCGCTTCGATTACGTCAATCCGGACGCGCCGAAGGGCGGCGTCGTGAGACAGATTGCGGTTGGGACCTTCGATAATTTCAATTATGTGGTCTCGGGGGTGAAGGGTGCGCTCGCCGCGCCAGTTCCCCTCATCTATGATACCCTGACAACCAGCTCGTTGGACGAGGTATCGACCGAATACGGGCTGCTGGCTGAAGCTCTCAGCCATCCGAAGGATTTTTCGTTTGTCGTCTATCGACTGCGTTCGGAAGCAAAGTGGCACGACGGCAAACCTGTCACGCCAGACGACGTGATCTTCTCGCTTGATGTGCTGAAGAAGAACCATCCGTTCTACTCAGCCTACTACAGGCATGTCGTCGGTGTCGAAAAGATAGGTGATAGCGCCATCAAGTTCACCTTCGATTCACCTGGAAATCGCGAGTTGCCGCAGATTGTCGGTCAACTCGTTGTTCTTCCGAAGCATTGGTGGGAGGGAACGGACGCACAAGGCCGGAAGCGCGACGTTACAGCGACCACGCTTGAGATTCCGCTGGGCTCCGGTCCCTACAGGATCAAGGATTTTGTCGCTGGTCGAAGCGTCGTGCTCGAACGGGCGAAGGATTATTGGGCGCGTGATCTCAACGTCAATGTTGGGCGCAATAATTTTGACGAGCTGCACTACGACTATTTTCGGGACGTGACCGTCGCGATCGAGGCGTTCAAGGCCGATCAGGTGGATTGGCGTACCGAAAACAGCGCGAAGAACTGGGCAACTGCCTACGACTTCCCGGCCGTGTCCGAAAAGCGTGTGATCCTGGAAGAGTTTCCCAATCGCAGCTCAGGCGTCATGCAAGCCTTCGTGCCGAATCTGCGACGCGCCAAGTTCAGCGATCCGCGCGTGCGCCGTGCACTGAACTGTGCTTTCGATTTCGAGGAGATGAACAAGCAGATCTTCTTTGGGCAATACAAGCGCATCAACAGTTATTTCGATGGCATTGATGAGTTGATGGCCACGGGCTTGCCGCAGGGAAAGGAGTTGGAAACTCTAGAAGCCGTCCGCTCCGAGGTCCCACCGGAGGTATTCACGACGCCCTATACCAACCCGGTCGGCGGCAGCGCGGAGGCAGTGCGTGAAAACCTGCGTGAGGCGCTCAGGCTAATGAAGGAGGCGGGCTTTGAGGTTCGTGATCGAAAGCTCGTTAGCATTGCAAGTGGCGAGCCGCTGACGATCGAGTTGCTGTCCCGCACCGACGATCCCGCTTTCGAACGTGTCGCTCTGTTCTACAAGCCTTCTCTGGAGCGGATCGGTATTTCGGTTTCTGTTCGCAACGTGGATTCGATCCAGTACGAAAACAGGCTTCGCAACTGGGACTATGATGTCCTGACGATTGCGTCATGGAGCGAGTCGCCTTCGCCGGGCAACGAGCAGCGCGAGTTCTGGGGTTCGAAGGCAGCCGATACGGTCGGCTCGCGCAACATGGCCGGTATCAAGAATCCCGCCGTGGACAAGTTGATCGAGCGAGTAATTTTCGCCAAAGATCGTGGTGATCTTGTTGCGGCCACAAAGGCCTTGGATCGCGTCCTCCTGTGGAATCACTATGTCGTGCCGCAATGGAACTATCCGAAGGTGCGAACGGCGCGCTGGGATCGGTACGGCCGGCCAGCGGAATTGCCGAGGTATGGCGCGTCCGGCTTCCCGTTCATCTGGTGGTACGACGCAGACAAGGCGGCGCGGATCGCAAAGAAGTCGTGAAGGACATTTCACGCATGACGCAGCTTTCACGCCGGCATGTGCTGGTCCTGGGTGCAGGCGGTGCGCTCGGCGTCGCCCTGTCGCGCCGCGCGGCGGCGTCGGAAGGGCCGGTCGAGGCCCACGGCATCTCCGCCTTCGGTGACCTCAAATACCCCGCAGACTTCCATCATTTCGACTACGTCAACCTCGATGCGCCGAAGGGCGGCGCATTCTCGCTCATCCCGTCGGTGCGCGCCTACAATCAGTCCTATCAGACCTTCAACTCGCTCAATGCCTTCATCTTGAAAGGCGACGGCGCGCAAGGCATGGACATGACGTTCTCGCCGCTGATGGCGCGCGCAAATGACGAACCGGACGCGATGTACGGGCTTGCCGCCAAATCCGTGCAGATCTCGCCGGACAAGCTTGTCTATCGCTTCACCATGCGGCCCGAGGCGAAATTCCACGACGGGACCAGGCTCACCGCGCACGACGCGGCCTTTTCGCTGACGGCGCTGAAGACCAAGGGACATCCGCTGATCATCGTGCAGATGCGCGACATGGTCAGTGCGGAGGCTCTCGATGACGCGACGCTGGTCGTCACCTTTGCCAAGGGACGCGCGCGCGACGTCCCGCTCTATGTCGCGGGCCTGCCGGTCTTCTCGAAGGCCTATTACGCCTCCCGCCCGTTCGACGAGTCGTCGCTGGAGATCCCGCTCGGCTCGGGTCCGTACAAGGTGGGCAGGTTCGAGGTCAATCGCTACATCGAGTTCGAGCGGGTCAAGGACTGGTGGGCGGCCGATCTCCCGGTCTGCCGCGGCAGCTACAATTTCGATGTCGTGCGCTATGAGTTCTATCGCGATCGCGATGTCGCCTTCGAGGGTTTCACCGGCAAGAGCTATCTCTATCGCGAGGAGTTCACCTCGCGCATCTGGGCGACGCGCTACGACTTCCCGGCCGCGAAGGATGGCCGCGTCAAGCTGGAGGTCGTGCCCGACGACACGCCGTCCGGCGCGCAAGGCTGGTTCATCAACACGCGGCGCGACAAATTTAGGGATCCGCGGGTGCGCGAGGCCCTGATCAACGCCTTCGATTTCGAGTGGACCAACAAGACCATCATGTACGGCGCCTATGCTCGTACGGTGTCGCCGTTCCAGAATTCGGACCTCATGGCGGGCAATGCGCCGCCTTCGCCGGAAGAGCTGAAGCTGCTGGAGCCGTTTCGCGGCCAAGTTCCGGCCGACGTTTTCGCTGCGCCGTTCACGCCGCCGGTCACAGACGGCTCCGGGCAAGACCGCAGCCTGTTGCGCAAGGCGCAGCAACTGCTGAACGAAGCCGGCGTGCCGATCAAGGATGGCAAGCGGGTGCTGCCGAATGGCGAGGTGTTCAGGATCGAGTTCCTGCTGGATGAGCCTTCCTTCCAGCCGCATCATGCGCCCTACATCAAGAATCTCGCGACGCTCGGCATCGAGGCGAGCGTCCGCCTGGTCGATGCCGTGCAGCACAAGGCGCGGCAGGAAGATTTCGATTTCGACATGACAATCCAGCGCTTCAGCATGTCGGCGACGCCGGGCGATGCGATGCGTGCGTTCTTCTCCTCGCAGGTGGCGAACACCAAAGGCTCATACAATCTCGCCGGCGTCGCCAGCCCGGCGATCGATGCCATGATCGAGAAGATCATGGCGGCTGACAGCCGCGAAGAGTTGACCGTCGCCTGTCGCGCTTTCGATCGCCTGTTCCGCGCCGGCCGCTATTGGGTGCCGCAATGGTACAACAAGACGCACCGGCTGGCTTATTGGGATCAGTTCGGCCATCCGCATAAGCTGCCGCGTTATGCCAACGGTGTCGGCGCGCCTGACATCTGGTGGCATGAACCCGCCAAGGCGGCCAAGCTCGAGCAGGCGAAATAGCCATGAGCGCCTATATCGCCCGCCGCATTCTCTTGATGATCCCGACGCTGCTCGGGATCCTCTTCGTGTCCTTCGTCGTCGTGCAATTCGCGCCGGGCGGCCCGGTCGAGCGCGTGATCGCGCAGCTTTCGGGCGCCGACACCGGCGGCACGTCGCGCATTTCGGGCGGCGGCGATTTTGCGCAGCGCGCACCTGGGCAAGTCGGTGCCGGCGGCGACGCCATCAACTCGAAATATCGCGGTGCGCAGGGGCTCGACCCTGACTTCATCAAGAAGCTGGAGGTGCAGTTCGGCTTCGACAAGCCGGCCCCGGAACGCTTTCTGCTGATGGTGTGGAATTTCGCCCGGTTCGACTTCGGCAAGAGCTATTTTCGCGACGTCAGCGTGCTCCAGCTCATCAAGGAGAAGCTGCCCGTCTCGATCTCGCTCGGCATCTGGCTGACGCTGCTGACCTATCTGATCTCGATCCCGCTCGGCATTCGCAAGGCGGTGAGTGACGGCGCGCGTTTCGACACCTGGACGTCGACGGTGCTCGTGCTCGGCTATGCGATTCCCGGCTTTCTGTTTGCGATCCTCCTGATCATCCTGTTTGCCGGTGGCTCGTTCTTCAACTGGTTCCCGCTGCGCGGACTGACCTCGGACGGCTGGTCGCAGTTTCCCTGGTACTGGAAGATCCTCGACTATTTCTGGCATCTGACGCTGCCGCTGATCGCCATGGGGTTGGGTGCGTTCACCACCATGACCTTCCTGACCAAGAACTCGTTCCTGGACGAGATTCGCAAGCAATACGTCATGACCGCGCGCGCCAAGGGCTGCAGTGAGAACCGGGTGCTCTACGGCCACGTCTTCCGCAACGCGATGCTGATCGTGATCGCCGGCTTCCCCGGGACGTTCATCCACGCCTTCTTTTCAGGCTCGCTTCTGATCGAGACCATCTTCACGCTGGACGGGCTCGGGCTGCTCAGCTTCGAGAGCGTGCTGAACCGCGACTATCCCGTGGTGTTCGGCACGCTCTACATCTTTTCGCTGGTCGGACTCGTGATCAACCTGATCTCCGACCTGACCTATATGTGGATCGACCCCCGCATCGATTTCGAGGCACGGGAGGTCTGATGACGATCACCGCGCCGACGCCGATTGAAACCACAGCGAAGTCGCCGCTCGGCGATGCCGTTCCGATCACGCGCAAGTCCTTCGCGCCTTCGCCACTCAACAGGCGGCGTTGGCAGAACTTCAAAGCCAACCGGCGCGGCTACTGGTCGTTCTGGATCTTCATCGGCTTGTTCGTGGTCTCGCTGTTCGCGGAACTGATTGCCAATGACCGGCCCTTCCTGATCAAATTCGACGGCCGTCTCTATTGGCCGGCCTTCGTGACCTATTCGGAGACGACCTTCGGCGGCGATTTCGAGACCGCGGCCGACTATCGCGACCCGTACTTGCAGAAGCTGATCAAGGACAAGGGCGGCAGTATTGTCTGGCCGCTGATCCGTTACTCCTACGACACGCACAATCTCGACCTGCCGACGCCCGCGCCGTCGCCGCCAACCTGGATGCTGACGGAGAAGCAGTGCCAGCCGGTGGTGGAGAAGAAGGGGCTGAAGAGCTGCCGCGATCTTGAATACAACTGGCTCGGTACCGACGATCAGGGGCGTGACGTGGTGGCGCGGCTGATCTACGGCTTCCGCATCTCGGTGCTGTTTGGACTTTGCCTCACCATCGTCTCGTCCGTCATCGGTATCGCAGCGGGGGCGGTGCAGGGCTATTTCGGCGGCCGGGTCGATCTCATCTTCCAGCGCTTCATCGAGATCTGGACGGCTATACCCTCGCTCTACCTGCTCCTGATCCTGTCCTCGGTGCTCGTGCCCGGCTTCTTCGTGCTGCTTGGCATCCTGCTACTGTTCTCCTGGGTCTCGCTGGTCGGTCTCGTGCGGGCCGAATTCCTGCGCGGCCGCAATTTCGAGTACATCCAGGCGGCGCGGGCGCTCGGCGTTTCCAACCCCGTCATCATGTTCCGCCACCTCCTGCCGAACGCGATGGTCGCGACCATGACGTTCCTGCCCTTCATCGTGTCGAGCTCCGTGATGACACTGACGGCCCTCGATTTCCTCGGCTTCGGCCTGCCGCCGGGATCGCCTTCGCTCGGCGAATTGCTGTCGCAGGCCAAGGCCAATGTGCAGGCGCCCTGGCTCGGCTTTTCCGGCTTCTTCTCTGTCGCGATCATGCTATCGCTGTTGATCTTCATCGGCGAAGCCGTGCGTGACGCGTTCGATCCGCGCAAGACGTTCAGGTGAGGGCGTGATGGACGCTATCAACCAGCCTCTGCTCAGCGTACGCGAACTCTCGGTGGCCTTCCACCAGGGCGGCGCCACCACGCTCGCGGTCGACAAGGTCTCGTTCCAGATCAAGCGCGGCGAGTGCGTGGCGCTGGTCGGCGAGTCCGGCTCCGGCAAGTCGGTCAGTGCGCTCTCGATCCTGAAGCTGCTGCCGTACCCGAACGCCTCGCATCCCTCGGGCAGCATCCGTTTCAAGGGGCAGGAGCTGATCGACCAATCCGAGCAGCAGATGCGGGAGCTCAGGGGCAGCGATATCTCCATCATCTTCCAGGAGCCGATGACCTCGCTCAATCCGCTGCACACGATCGAGGCGCAGATCGGTGAGATCATCCAGCTGCACAATCCGACCAGCAATGCCGAGGCGCGCAAGCGGACGCTGGAATTGCTGACGCAGGTCGGCATCCCAGAGCCAGAGACGCGGCTGAAGAGCTATCCGCACCAGCTCTCCGGCGGCCAGCGCCAGCGCGTGATGATCGCGATGGCGCTCGCCAACGAGCCGGACCTGTTGATCGCGGACGAGCCGACCACGGCGCTCGACGTCACCGTGCAGGCGCAGATCCTGGCGCTGCTCGCCGAGATCCGTTTGCGGCTCGGCATGAGCCTCTTGTTCATCACCCACGATCTTGGCATCGTGCGCCGCATCGCCGACACGGTTTGCGTCATGAAGGGCGGCGTGATCGTCGAGCAGGGGCCGGTCGAGCAGGTCTTCAAGACGCCGAAACATCCCTATACGCGCGACCTGCTCGCGGCGGAGCCGAAGCCCGATCCGGCGCCGCCGCAGCCGAACGCGCCGGTGGTGATGTCGGCCAATGATTTGAAAGTGTGGTTTCCAATCAGGCGCGGCCTGATGCGCAAGACGGTCGGCCACATCAAGGCTGTCGACGGCGTCAGCGTCGCCGTGCGCAAGGGCGAGACGCTCGGTGTGGTCGGCGAGTCCGGCTCGGGCAAGACCACGCTGGGGCTCGCGCTGCTGCGATTGATCTCCTCCAACGGGCGCATCGTGTTCTTAGGGAACGACATCCAGGGCCTGCGCTTCAAGGAGATGCGCCCCTTCCGGCGCGACATGCAGATCGTGTTCCAGGACCCGTTCGGCTCGCTCTCACCGCGCATGTCGGTCGCCGACATCATCGCCGAAGGGCTGTCCGTGCATCAGCCGAAGCTGTCGCACGAGGAACGCGAGGCGCGCGTCGTCAAGGCGCTGGAGGATGTCGGGCTCAATCCGGATACGCGCTTCCGCTATCCGCATGAATTCTCCGGTGGCCAGCGCCAGCGCATCAGCATCGCGCGAGCGGTGGTGCTGGAGCCGGATTTCGTCGTGCTGGACGAGCCAACCAGCGCGCTCGACATGCTGTTCCAGGCGCAGATGGTCGATCTGTTGCGCGAGCTCCAGCGCAAGCGCGACCTCACCTACATGTTCATCTCGCACGATCTGCGCGTCGTCGCTTCGCTCGCCAGCCATCTCATCGTGATGCGCGGCGGCAAGGTGGTCGAGGAGGGGCAAGCGGCCCAGCTGTTCAGGAATCCGAAGACGGATTACACCCGCGCGCTGTTCGCCGCGGCGTTCCGGCTGGAGACGGCCGGGAACGGCTCGGTGGCGACGTAACGTCCGTCACAGCCGCTTGATCGCGACGATCTCGCTGCCGGCTTGCCTGATCCGCGCGATCGCCGGCTCGATCGGCTCGATCACCGTCGCCATGTGATGCGCATTGGCGTGAACCATGGTGCTGGCGTCGCGGACGATGGCGACGTGGCCTTTCCAGAAGATCAGATCGCCGCGCAGCAAGCTGCCTCGCTCATGCGGCTCCAGCGTGCGGCCGAGGCCGGCCTGCTGCATGTCGCTGTCGCGCGGGCAGCCGATGCCTGCGGATGTCAGCGAGACCTGCACCAGGCCCGAGCAGTCGATGCCAAAACTGCTCTTGCCGCCCCAGAGATAGGGCGTGCCGACGAAGTTTTCGGCGACGGCGACGAAATCTGGCTCGCGATGATCGAGTGGGGCGAGGTGCGTCTTGGGCAAGAACATCCCTTCACGGGTGACCGCGAAGGCCCCATCCTCGCGCACGATTGTGAGCTTTGAACCCAGCAGGAGCGCGTCAGCCGGAGGCAGCTTGATCGACGGGCCGGGGAACGCAAGCGTCCGGAGTACGCTGACCTTGTGTGTCGGCGCGGCCGTCGGCTTCGAGAGTGCCGCATCGGGAAGCCAGCCTACGTAGCCATCGTCATTGAGTTGGCCCCAGGCCCAACCTTCGCCGTTGCGGTCGTAGACCGTGACGCGCTCACCCCGCAGCGCCTCCGTCATCAGCATCGCGTTCGGGGATGGCTGCTCGCGCATCGGGGCGATCGCGTCGATCACCTCGAATTCTTCCCCGGCGACGAAGCGCTCCGCCGCGACCTTGCCTTCGAGATATTTCGCGGCGAGGTCGCCGCGCGCCGGTGTTATTCGCGGATCATGCATAGCGTTCGCTCAGCAATGCGTAGATGGCGCGTGCGGCCTGGCACTCGCCACCTTCGGGCCGTGCCGGTTTCGCCGACGGCGTCCAGCCGAAGATGTCGACGTGCAGCCAGCTCCTGGCGTGCTCGACGAAGCGTTGCAGGAATAACGCGCAGGTGATCGAGCCGGCAAACCCGCCCGACGGCGCATTGGTGATGGTCGCCGTCTTGGAGTCCAGCCAGGCATCGTAAGGCGGCCATAGCGGCATGCGCCACAACGGATCGTTCTCCTTCACCGCGCAGCGCGCGACATCGGCGGCCAGCGTCTCGTCATTGGTGTAAAAGGGCGGTAGATCCGGGCCCAGTGCGACGCGGGCCGCGCCGGTCAGCGTGCCGAGGTCAATCAGCAGATCCGGCTTCTCCTCGTCGGCCAGCGCCAGCGCGTCGGCGAGCACGAGCCGGCCTTCGGCGTCGGTATTGCCGATCTCCACCGTGATGCCTTTGCGAGACGTAAAAATGTCGAGCGGGCGGAAGGCATTGCCCGCGACGGCGTTCTCCACCGCCGGAATCAGCACGCGCAGCCGCACCTTCAGCTTTGCGTGCATCACCATGCGCGCGAGCGCCAGCACGTTGGCGGCGCCGCCCATGTCCTTCTTCATGATCAGCATGCCGCTCGACGGTTTCAGGTCGAGCCCGCCGGTGTCGAAACACACGCCCTTGCCCACCAACGTCACCTTGGGGTGATCAGGATCGCCCCAGCCGATGTCGATCAGCCGCGGCGCGCGGCTGGAGGCCATGCCGACCGCGTGGATCAGCGGGAAGTTCGTCTTCAGATCCTCGCCGATGGTGCAGGCGAAGCTTGCGGCGAACTCGGCGGCGAGCGCTTGCGCGGCTGCGGCGAGCTCCTCCGGACCCATGTCGTTGGAGGGTGTGTTGATGAGGTCGCGCGCCAGCATTGCGGCATCGGTGATCCGCTCGATGTCGGCCGGGTCGACACCGTCAGGCGGCACCAGCCGGACCTCGGGGCGATCAGCCTTGCGGTAGCGGGCGAAGCGATAGCATCCCAGTGCGAAGGCGAGCGCCGCCAGCCGCGCATCGTGCGGCGCATTGGCGAAGCGATAGGTGCCCGGCGGCAGCAGGCCGGGCAGGGCGCCGGGTCGGAACAGGTCGCGCGATTTGGCGCCCGCGTCTTCGAGACCGAACAGCACCTGTGCGATCGCGCCGTCGGGCGCGGGCAGTGCCAGATAGCTGCCTGGCTTGGCGGCAAAGGCGCTGGCGCTCGCGAACTGGCGTTGCGCCGGCGGCAGCGTCTCGGCGACCTGATCCCAGCTCGATTTGGTGACGAAGGTGATCGGGGTGGCGGTGGTTGACGTCTCGAAGACAGAAGGCATTGGCGGGTCCGGATCATCAGATCAAGCGGGTCATGCGAACGGACGAGACTTCGCAGAGTTTCGTCGCCGCTGCAATCGGCTTTGCCGTCACCGTTCAGCGAGCCGCTACTCGCCGCAAGGAGGCCATGCTACGTTCCGGGGAGCGGCCGCCAGATGTGGAGATCGCCGGCGACCGACGAGGAAGCGCCGGGAGGAAATGCGATGGAATTCGTGTGGAGCGTGGTCACATTCATCGGCCAGGCCGTCGAGGTGATTTTTGGCTATGTCGAGCATCACCATTGGATCTTCGCGTTCCTTGCCGGCGGTTACGTCTTCTATCTCCACGACCGCTCCATCCATGCGCGGTTCGATGCGCTCGACAAGCGCGTCGACGAGATCCGCAAGCGGCTCGCCATCGAATATTGACCTGGCGAGACGAAACCGTCCTCGGGCGGATCTCGTATCTCACGCCGAGAACTGCCTTCGCAAGGACACCACCGCAGGGCTTTACTAGCGCTTCGGTTGTGGCATTATTGGCGAACATTTTAGATTGTGTTGCTCGCTCTGCATGCTCCGAACGCAGACACGCGGCACGTGGTTGATATCTGTCCAGGTTCATTCTTGGCTGATACGTCCTGAATCTGTTGGTCGAAGCATTTCTCTCATCGTTTGGGCGGCGCAGCATTTGCAGATGAGCGGCGCAAAATGGATAGATCGTTCGTTATTGCGCAGATTTCCGACCTGCATCTGGACGGGGCGGGCCGGCTGCTCCCGGCCATCGAGACACTCACCGCCGCGATTCGCGAGAAGATGGCGGGCGTCACGGATGTCCCTGATCGCATCCTGCTGATCACGGGGGATCTGGTGGACGACCCGACACCGCGCGCGCTCGACGAGGCGCTCGCCGTCATCGCGTCCTTCCGGCAGACCGGGCTGTTCACCGACATTCAGGCCGTTGCCGGCAATCGCGATGTCAAGCGGCCGAGCCAGCGTGCGGGCCGTCACGACGCCTACGATTATCTGCACCTGCCGCGGACCTCGAAGAGTGTCTATTACCGGCAGGCAGGCCTCGACCTGGTGCTGCTCGACTCCAATCGCGCAAGCCTCATGACGCTCGCGGGCGGCAAGATCGACGAGAGCACCTACAAGGCGATGGTCGCAGATTCCGCCCGCTTGAGCGCCGAGCTCGCGGGCAGCATGGGTTCTGCGGGGCGTGCCGTTTATGCCGAGCCGGCGGAGAACCTGGTGCGTGTGCTGGCCCTGCACCATCATCCGCTGCCGCAGGCGACCGGCGAAGGAAAGCGCTTTCTCGGCGTGCCCGACGAACCGCTGATGTATCTCGCCGCACCCGCGACCTTCCTCGAGGCCGCCACCTCGCTCAACGTCGATCTGGTTCTGCACGGTCATCGCCATGTCGAGGGACTGACCCGCTATTCCATCCCCGATCCGCGCGCGACCTCGAGCGAGAGCGGGGAGGCGTTCTGGCGCACGATCTACGTGCTCTCCTGCCCATCCTCGACCGGGCAAGCCGGCGACGCTGCCGGCTTCAACCTCATCCATTTCGGCCCCGCGTCCCGTGCCGGGCGCACCGAGCACCGTTTCGCGATCACCCGCTATTCGAGGCTGCGCAACGATTCCGCCTTCGGGCCGCTCGATTCGAACCTGCCGGACGGCGTCATCAGGCTGCCGGCGGGGCGGGACTTTTCCCGTGATCCGGCCGTCCAGTCGGCGATCGAGGTCGCCTCATCCGGCTCGCTGAAGCGGGATCAGGTCGCGGCGATTACCCGCCGGCTATTCATGCGCCGCAGCTTTTACGATGAAGCGGAGCCGAACTGGGCGGATGCGCTCAACACCTACGTCGTCTCCTCGCATGCCTGGGCGGAGCTCGAAGGCAAGGTCGCGCGGTCCGGGCCGAGATCTGACATCGACACGCTCGCCAGGGTGAGAACGCTGCTCGGCCGATTGATCGAGCAATCCGCCGACGTGCTCGGCATCGATCGCGCTCAGCTCGATGAGCTCTGCGGGAGGGGGTTGATCAACTGTGACGACTTCCTGCGCCGACTGCCGCGGCTGCCTTGCGAGGGCGTCGACGTTCAGCGGCGGGCGCGGCAGAGGCTGCAATTGCTGCGCGACCTGGACGAACAGGTGAAGACGCTCGGCCTCGATCTGGACCTCGGCGGTGAAGCGCCGCCGTGGCAATCGCCGCCGTGAGAGCAGTAGGCCCGAGACGGGCGTTAACCGGCCGTTAGGGTTAACATTCTATTGCTGGCGCGTTCGGCTCGGTCGAGCGGCTCGAGAGTCAAGGCGTCATGCGTCAACGGATCAGTCTTACCCGGCTACTTGCCTCCACGTCGCTGGTCGCGACGGTGGCGATGGGTCTCGGCGGCTGCACGGCCATGTCGAAACTCTCCGAAGTGACGGGCTCGGTCGGCCCGCGGGCGGAGGCGGCTCCCGCCGATCGTGCACTGACCGATCCAGCGCGCGCTGTCGAGGTCTATGGCGAGCGCTACCGCGCCAATCCCCGGGATGCCGACGCCGCGCTCGCCTATGGACAGGCCTTGCGCGCCAACGGCCAGCGCGCCCAGGCCGCCGCCGTGCTTGAGCAGGCGACCATCGCCAATCCCGGCAACAAGGCGCTGCTTGCCCAATACGGCCGCGCACTCGCCGACAACGGCAATTTCCAGCAGGCTTACGACGTCCTGTCGAAGGCGCATTCGCCCGACAATCCGGACTGGCGCCTGCTTTCGGTACAGGGCACCGCGCTGGACCAGATGGGCCGTCATGAGGAGGCGCGATCCTATTACGCGAGCGCGCTGAAGATCGCACCGGGTGATCCCGGCGTACTCTCCAATCTCGGCCTGTCCTACATGTTGTCGAGAGAGCTGCCGAAGGCCGAAGAGGCGCTGCGGCAGGCCTACGCCTCGCCGCGTGCGAGTGCCCGGGTGCGGCAGAACCTCGCCTTGGTCGTCGGTCTCCAGGGCCGCTTCGCGGAAGCGGAGACCATCGTGAAGGCGGACCTGCCGCCGGACCAGGCCGCGGCCAATGTCGCCTATCTCAAGGACATGCTGAGCCGCAGCGATGCCGCGCGCGGCGCGTCGAAGCGGACGCCGGTCGCTTCGCTGAGCCAGCCCGACTGATCAGAGCTGCTCGTCCTGGCGTTGGTGGCGGACCGTGTGGTCCAGCCCGGCTCATTGCATCTCGGTGACCTTGATGGCGGTCGGTCCGAGAATGACCACGAACAGCACCGGCAGGAAGAACAGGATCATCGGCACCGTGAGCTTCGGCGGCAGAGCGGCCGCCTTCTTCTCGGCCTCGTTCATGCGCATGTCGCGATTCTCCTGCGCCATGACGCGCAAGGAATGGCCGAGCGGCGTGCCGTAACGTTCCGCCTGCTGCAGCGCCAGACACACCGACTTGACGCCCTCGAGCCCGGTGCGCCGTGCCAGATTCTCATAGGCGACCTTGCGATCCTGCAAATAGGACAGCTCGGCCGTGGTCAGGGTGAACTCCTCCGACAGGGCGATCGACTGGCTCACGATTTCGTTCGCAACCTTCCGGAATGCCATCTCGACCGACATGCCGGATTCGATGCAGATCAGGAGCAGGTCGAGCGCGTCGGGAAAGGCGCGCTTGATCGAGAGCTGGCGCTTGGAGATCGCATTCCTGAGGAACAACATCGGCGCCTGGAGGCCGAGATAGGCGGCGCCGACGCAGATGCCGATCTTGATCGGCATCGCTTGCTGCATATGCGCGATCACGAAGACGTAGAGGACCGAGCCGATCAAGAGCACGATCGGAGCGACCATGCGGGCAAACAGGAAGGTGATATAGGGCGCCTGGCCACGGTAACCTGCCATGATGAGCTTGTCCCGCGCAGCTTCCTGCGCGAGCCATTTGGTCAGATTGAAGTCCTCGACCACCTTGGAGACGAGTTGCTTCGGCGTCTGGCGCAGCGAGACCTTCTCGTTCTTGTTGAGGCGCTCGCGCTCGCGCTGCCGGATGCGCTCACGCTCGCTCGCCACCGCCTTCATGCGCTTGGACAGGCCCTCGCCGGCGAGCAACGGCATCACCAGCGTATAGACCGTGGCGCTCGCAGCGATCGCCGCGAGCAGCATGGTCATGAAACGGGCGTCGTGCAGTTTCGAGACGAGGAATTCGACCATACGGCACCGTCAGAAATCGAAGTTGATCATCTTCTTCATCACCATGATGCCGATCGACATCCAGACGACGCAGCCGACCAGCATCAGCTGTCCGGTGGGATGAGTCCAAAGCAGCGAGATGTATTGCGGCGTCGTGAGATAGACGAGGAACATCACGATCGGCGGCAGCGATCCGATGATGCCGGCCGAGGCCTTGGCCTCCATCGACATCGCCTGGATCTTTTCCTTCATCTTCTTGCGGTCGCGCAGCACCTTGGAGAGGTTGCCGAGCGCTTCGGAGAGGTTGCCGCCCGACTTCTGCTGGATCGATACCACGATGCCGAAGAAATTGGCCTCCGGCAGCGGCATGCGCTCGTAGAGCCGCGCGCAGGCCTCGCCAAGGGGCATGCCGATCGCCTGCGTCTCGATAATGGCCAGGAACTCGCTGCGCAGCGGCTCGGGCGAATCGGCGGCCACGACCTTGATCGATTCGAACAGGGGAAGGCCCGCCTTGATGCCGCGGACGATCACGTCGACCGCGTCGGGCAGCGCAGCCAGGAACTTGGTTTCGCGACGCTTCTTCAGGAAGCCGAGTGCCCAGCGCGGTAGGCCGAAGCCGCCGGCAAAGGCAAGACCGGCGGCGCCGATCAGGCCGCCGCCGCCGAACAGAGCGGCCGCGAAAAATGCGCCCGCCACGATGGCCGACACGATCCAGAATTTCTGAGGCGTCCAGTCGAGCCCCGCCTGTGACAGGCGGACGCTGAGCGGAGCGCTCTTCTCCTGCGCGCGCCGCGCCTCGAGATCCTTCAGCGTGGACTCGACCTGCTCGCGGCGCGAGCGCTGGGTCTTCTCGGCCTGACGGGCCGTGGGCGCCTCGGCGCGCGCGACCGAGGCGCGGCGGCTTTCCGCCTTTCGTTCTCCGGACAGCAGCGGATAGAGGAAGACCCAGGCGATGCCACCGACCGCTGCGGTGGCGAGGAAGGCGAGGGCGAGGACCTGCATGTTCATGGCGGTGCTGACCTGCTCACGTCTTCGGCGCGACTTCCGCCGCGTCCAGCGCCGCGGCAAGGCGCTTCTCCTCGCCGTAATAGCGGGCGCGTTCCCAGAACTTCGGTCGGCCGATGCCGGTCGAGCGGTGCCGGCCGATGATCTTGCCGTTGGCGTCCTCGCCGACCATGTCGTAGAGGAAGATGTCCTGGGTGATGATGGTGTCACCCTCCATGCCCATCACCTCGGTGATGTGGGTGATGCGACGGGAACCGTCGCGCAGGCGCGCGGCCTGGATAATGACGTCGATCGAGGCGCAGATCATCTCGCGGATGGTGCGCGAGGGCAGCGAGAAGCCGCCCATCGTGATCATGGATTCGCAGCGCGACAGCGCCTCGCGCGGGTTGTTGGCGTGCAGCGTGCCCATCGAGCCGTCGTGGCCGGTGTTCATGGCCTGGAGCAGGTCGAAGGCCTCGGGTCCGCGGACCTCGCCGACGATGATGCGTTCGGGCCGCATACGCAGGCAGTTGCGCACCAGTTCGCGCATGGTGACCTGGCCCTCGCCCTCGATGTTGGGCGGGCGGGTTTCCAGCCGCACCACGTGGGGCTGCTGAAGCTGGAGCTCGGCGGCGTCCTCGCAGGTGATGACGCGCTCGTCGTGCTCGATGTAATTGGTGAGGCAGTTGAGCAGGGTGGTCTTGCCCGAGCCGGTACCGCCGGAAATCAGCACGTTGCAGCGGACGCGGCCGATGATCTGGAGGATCTCGGCGCCTTCCGGCGTGATCGCGCCGAACTTGACGAGCTGATCCAGCGTCAGCTTGTCCTTCCTGAACTTGCGGATGGTGAGCGCGGGGCCGTCGATCGACAGCGGCGGCACGATGGCATTGACGCGAGAGCCGTCGGCGAGGCGCGCGTCGCAGATCGGTGAGGATTCGTCGACGCGCCGGCCGACCTGGCTGACGATGCGCTGGCAGATGTTGAGGAGCTGTTGGTTGTCGCGGAAGCGGATGCCGGTGCGCTGGATCTTGCCCCCGACCTCGATGTAGACGGTGTTGGCGCCATTAACCATGATGTCGGCGATGTCGTCGCGCGACAGCAGCGGTTCGAGCGGGCCGTAGCCGAGGACGTCGTTGCAGATATCGTCGAGCAGCTCCTCCTGCTCGGCGATCGACATCACGATGTTCTTGATCGCGATGATCTCGTTGACGATGTCGCGGATTTCCTCGCGCGCGGACTCCGAATCGAGCTTGGCGAGCTGGGCAAGGTCGATGGCCTCGATCAGTGCGCCGAAGATGGTCGCCTTGACCTCGTAATAATTATCCGAGCGCCGGCTCTCCATGGCCGGAGGCGGCGGGGCCTTGGCAGGAGCGAGCGGCGGCGAGGTGACGGCCGGCGGAGGCGGGGCGCGCGACACCGTCGGCGCCTGAGCCTGGGCAGGCTCGAGCGACACGGCGCCGGGCTTGGGCGCCCGAAAGTCGGTGTCTGTTCCGCTACGCTTACCGAACACTTAACAACTCCATGCGGCGGCTTATCTTCCCCGCAACTTCTCAATCAGAGGTGAAAGCAGGGACGACTTTTGTTTCTTGGTCTCGCTGCGGCCGGTCAGGCGCTGGGCGATCTGCAGGAACATCTCGATCGACTTGTGGTTGGCGGAGATCTCCGCGATCATCTGGCCGTTGTTGGCCGCCGAGCCGAAGATGTGCGGCTCGAACGGGATCGAGACGACCGGCTGGCTCTCGATCGCCTTGGCGAACTCCGCGGCGGCAATTTCGGGCCGTTTCGGCACGCCGACCTGGTTCAGGCAGTAGAGCGGCGGCCGGTCGTTGGGGCGCGCGGCCTTCAACAGATCGAACAGGTTCTTGGTATTGCGCAAATTGGCGAGGTCGGGCGCGGCCACGATCAGGATGTCATCCGCTCCGATCAAGGCCCGTTTGGTCCAGCCCGACCACTGATGCGGAACGTCGAGCACGATGCAGGGCATGGTGGAGCGCAGCGTGTCGAACACGGCGTCGAAAGCATCGGTGCCGAAATCATAGACCCGGTCGAGCGTCGCAGGCGCCGCCAGCAGGCTGAGATGGTCGGTGCATTTCGACAGCAGGCGGTCGATGAAGGCCGTGTCGACGCGGTCGGGCGAGAACACGGCGTCGGCAATGCCCTGCGGCGGATCCTGGTTGTAGTCGAGCCCGGCGGTGCCGAAGGCGAGGTCGAGGTCGGCGACGACGGCGTCCATCGCGAGGTCGCGCGCGATCGCCCAGGCGACATTGTGGGAGATGGTGGAAGCCCCGACGCCGCCCTTGGCGCCGACCACGGCGATGATGCGGCCGACCGCCTTGGCTTCCGGCGCCGAGAACAGGTTGCAGATCGAGCGTACGACGTCGATCGCGCCGACCGGCGCGAGCACGTAATCGCTGACGCCGCGGCGAACCAGCTCGCGATAGAGCGTGACGTCGTTGATGCGGCCGATCACGACCACGCGGGTGCCGGCGTCGCAGACGGTGGCGAGCTGGTCGAGCCCGCCCAAGAGATCGCTGCGGCCGTCGCTCTCGAGCACGATCACGTTCGGCGTGGGGGCCGAGCGGTAGGCCTCGATTGCGGCCGCCATGCCGCCCATCTGGATCTTCAGATGGGCCTTGCCGAGACGGCGATCCTCGCCGGCCGACTGTACCGCGGCGGCAGTCTCTACGGTCTCGCAGAAGGCCTGGACCGAGACGCGCGGCGCGGGCGCGATATGCTCCTCGACCGGCGGAGGAGCTGCTGCCGGCTGCTCTTCTGGTGTCTGGCGCGCGTAGCTGATCATCTGCCGGTGTCGCTGAGTTTGGCCTTGTCGGCCTCGGGATAGGTGATCGCCGTCGTCGTTCCCTTGCGATATTTCTCGAGAGCGGTGATGCGCCGCGGCGTGTATGACGGAGTTTCAGGCCGCGGCTGCTCGAGGTCCGACGGATTGTCGACCATGGCCGCGAGGTTGCGCTGATAGGCGCAGCCGTAATTGTAGTAATCCTTGTTCTCGAACCAGCGCTTGTTCTTCATCGAGGGGCCGATGTCCTCAGGCCACAGGCCGCAGGGGCCGGCGACCGCCGCGATCTTGGAATAAGTGAGCCGGATCGGCGGCAGGAAACGCTTGTCTTCCGGCTGATACGGGTGAACGCTGACGCCGCGCGGCGGAACGCCTGCCGCCGACAGCATCGCCTGGATCTCACGCATCGTGTCCGCGACCGGACGAGCATTGGGCGTATTGGACGGCACGTCGATGCGAATGGCGCCGGTGCCTTCGTGCAACCATGCCGATGCGACGCCCATCACGTCGGCGCGCTGGGCGGCGGTCAATCCACCGCGGGCATGGCCGACGAAGACGACGATCGAGCGGTTCTGCTCCTCGACCGCGATCGGATGGCGCTGCTTGTAATCGTCGGGAATGGAGGCCGTGACGACTTCGTCGTGCTGGCAGCCGCCGAGCACGAGCGCCATGCCGACGAGCGCGCCACCGAGGCGGATGGCGCGTTTGCGAAGCTGGGGTGGTCTTGTGGTCATTGTGAAGTCCCCGTTCCGCCTCAGTCGGTGATGAAGCCGTAGGTGCCGCGGTAGTTCTTGGCCGGTTCGGTCCGTCCGGGCACGCCGTAGAGCCGGTTGATATTGCCGATGAGCTGGGCCTGCGGATCCGCAGGCGGGGCGAAGCCGTCATCCGGCCGCGACAGATCCTTCGGTGCCACCGCGCGAACGACATAGGGCGTCACGATCACGACCAGCTCGGTCGCGTTGTTGACGAAGTCGCGGCTGCGGAACAGCGTGCCCAGGATCGGCAGCTGCATCAGTCCCGGCAATCCGCTGACCGCCTGCTTGGTCTGCTGCTGGATCAGGCCGGCCATCGCCATCGCGCCGCCGGAGGGAATTTCCAGCGAGGTCTCGGCGCGGCGGGTCCTGATCGAGGGCACCGTCAGCGAGTTCACCGAGGTCGAGGTCACGGCCTGCGACAGCGTGATCGCATTCTCGTTCGACAGCTCCGAAACCTCGGTCATCACCCGCAGGCTGATCTTGCCTTCGCTCAGCACGACGGGGGTGAAGTTCAGCGAGATGCCGAACTTCTTGAAGCTGATCTGGGTGGTACAGACATGGGTGGTGGGGTCGCAGGCATAGCCTGCCGGAACCGGGAATTCGCCGCCGGCAATGAACGTTGCCGACTCGCCGGAGATCGCAGTCAGGTTCGGTTCGGCCAGCGTGCGGATCACGCCCGCGGTTTCCATCGCACGCAGGGTGGCCTGCACCGATGGCGCGGCGCCGAACTTCGTGGTCAGGTTGTTGCCGTCCACGAGGTTCTTGCCGAGAGCCGTGAACGGATTGGAGTTGGAGAAGCTCACCACCGACGTGCCGTAGTTGAGGTTGGCGGTCAGGTCGATGCCGAGCTGCTTGATGATGCTGCGCTGGACTTCCGCCACCGTCACCTTGAGCATGATCTGGTCGCGGCCGCGCACCACGATCGAGTTCACCACCTTGTCGGCGCCTCCGGCCAGGCGCGCGGCGAGATCGTTGGCCTGCTGCGCCTCCATCGGGTTGGCGGCCGTGCCGGTCAGGACGATGCCGTCGCCGAGGCCATCGATCTGGATGTCGGAATTGGGCAGGACCTGCTTCAGCGCGGCCCGTACGCCGTTGAGGTCGCGCTTGACCGCGATGTCATAGGCCGCAATCTGCTGACCGGCGGAATCGAAGAACACGATGTTGGTCTGGCCGACCGCGGCGCCGATGATATAGGCGCGCTGCGCCGAGCGGACCACCGCATTGGCGATCTTGGGATCGGCGACCAGCACGTCCTTGATGTCGCGCGGCAGGTCGATCACGATGGACTTGCCGATGCCGAGCGAGAGGAAGCGCGCGTTGATCTGGCCGTCCGCAGCGACCGGCGCCACGGGACGATAATCGGCAGCGACCACCGGGGCGATCGCCGGGTTGAGTGCCAGCGCGAGGGCGGCCGAAAACGACAGGGCGCGGAGCAGTGAGGTTCGCATCGTCGCTGAATCTGCCCTGCATTTGATATCGACTGTCTTCATCGTGCCTTAGCCGTCTGACTTGGAATGCCGTAGCGAATGATCGAAACACCCTCTCGCTTCTGCGCGGAGTCATCGAGCGTGATTTCGCTCATCTTGACGTCGACGATACTGCGCAGCGCCAGCGACAGCGTGCCGCTCTGCCGCGCCGCGGAGAGCGTTGCGGTCTGCGCGGGACTGAGCTCGAGGGTGACGGTCTTGCCGATCACCGCGTTCTGGCCGTCCTTCTCCTTCGGCGCCTGGTCGATGGCGAGGACGCGGATATTGGCCAGGATGATCTCGGAGGTGACGACGTCGGGGGCGCCGCTGCTCTGGTCCGGGTTCTTCAACCGGCGCGTGAGCAGGACGTCGACGCGATCGTTGGGCAGGATGAAGCCGCCTGCGCCGGTCTCCGGCGAGATCTCGGTCGAGATCGCCCGCATGCCCGTGGGCAGGATTGCCGCCATGAAGCCGGAGCCTTCGACCTTGACCAGCTTCTGGTCGCGGATCGGCTCGCCCTGAATGAACGGAGCCCGGGCGATCGAACCGGCCACCTGGGTCGCAGCATCGGGGCGCTCGTTGCGGCGGATGAAGGTGGCGCTGGCGGTCGCGGTCGGCCAGGTCTGCCATTGCACGTCTTCCGGCTTCACGGTCTGGCCGAGGCCGATATCGTTCTTGGCCACGAGGACGTCGACGGTCGGCAACTGCGCGACCGGAAGCGGAGGCGGCGCGGAATTGTCGGTGCCGCTCGCCAGGTACGCGGCGACGCCGCCGGCGCAGATGGCGACCGTCAGGACGACAATGCGTGCCCTATTCATACGCTTCAACTTTCCAACAATACGCCGCGACGCTGCCGCCGCCGTACTCGGCAGTTGACCAGCTATTCGTCAAAGCATGGTTAATGAGGCGTATCTAAATCGCCTTAACGCCGGGTTTACCCGGTGCGTTCAGCGCAGTGCGAGGTGAGCGAGGTCGACCGCCTTCACCCATTCGGTCTCCGGGTAGACCATCAACGCGCTCAGCGCGAGCGCGATGCCGTAGGGAATGCCGCTCTCCTTGGCGTGCAGCCGCGCGAGCCAGGCCTGACCCGCCAGCCCGTAGGGCAGCGGCCATTGCCGGAACTGGAGCAGGAGCAGCGTCAGCGCGCCGCCGAACAGCGAGGCGTAGAGCAGGAAGTTCATCAGATGCGCAAAGCCGAACCAGAGCGCGACGGACGCCGCGACCTTGGCGTCGCCGCCGCCCACCCAGCCCATCGCAAAGCAGGTGAAGGCGACGACCAGGAGAAGCGCACCGGCGCCGATATGACTCAGCATCTCGTAAGGTGCCACGCCACCGGCGAGGGCGAGCACGAAGAAGCCTGCCACCAGCGCCAGCGACACGCGGTTCGAGATCGTCATCGTGAAGAGATCGCTGGCGGCGGCGAATGCCATCAGGGCCGGGAAGAGCAGAAGGCGCGCAAGGTCGAGGATCATGGGCTGCGTCTTGAGGCCTGGGTTTGCCGCGGGAGCTGGCGTCGCCGGATACTAGCGCGCGGTGCTAAACAAACCGACAACGGCGGCAGGGGCGCGCGGCCGAGGCCGCCGAATGCGCCTTCACCAGAAGCTGGCAATGCGCGCGGCGAGTGCGACCGTCGCAAGCAGCAGCGCAAGGCAGATCCAATAGGCCGGTGAGCTGGCCTGCGCCGCCTCTGCCTCGTGCGCCGCGACTGCGGTATCGGTTCTGAACTTGTGCAACGCCACTGGAACTCGCCGTCTTCACAAAAACAAAGGCCCCGGAGATCCGGGGCTTTTGCCGTCGTTCGTCGGTCGCTTACTTCAGCGACGAACTGATCGAGGTGAACTTGGAGTTCAGCGAGGTGCCGAGATTGTTGACGACAGTGATGATGGCCAGCGCGATGCCGGCGGCGATCAGACCATATTCGATGGCGGTGGCGCCGGATTCATCCTTCGCGAAACGCGCAATCAAGTCTTTCATGAACAAAACTCCGTCTGGGTGGGATCGCCTCGTTCGGCGCTGTCTTTGACGCGATGACCATGAGAGGCGAGCTCTTTCGGTAGAGTTAATCCGATCGGGTAAACCCAGGTCCGGCGCGATGCTTTTGCCCAGAGTGAATTTCGACTTAAGACGGCGGCTGCAATTCGTTCCGGTTCCGGATGCATCGGCAGCGCCGGCGCCTGCTTCATCCTCCCTTAAATTTCACCGAGTAGGCCTAAGCAACACTGGAATTCGCAAGAGAGGCGACGATGTCGAGCCTGCCCATGCAAGTCGCCCTGATGCTCGGCGAGACCATCGTGAAGGTGATCCCCGTCACCTTCACGCTCGCAGCCGTCTTCACCGTGCTGGAGCATTTCTGGGCCTGCAATCCCGGCGCGCCGTGGTGGCGCAAGCGCGAGATCGTCACCGACATCTGCTATTGGTTCTTCGTGCCGGTGTTCGCCCGCACCATGCGGATCGGGCTTCTGATCGTCGGTGCCGGTGCCGTCTTCAACATTCACGACGCCGACGAACTCATCGCCTTCTACGACAATGGCCATGGTCCGCTGGCGCAGCTGCCTCTGTGGGTGCAGGCCTTGTTGTTCCTGGTGCTGTCCGATTTCATGCTGTACTGGCTGCACCGGCTTTTCCACGACGGCGGCTTCTGGAAGTACCATGCCATCCATCATTCGTCGGAGGAGATCGGGTGGATCTCCGCGGCCCGTTTCCATCCCGTCAATCTCTTGCTCGGGACGATCAGCGTCGACGTCGTGCTGCTGATGGCCGGTATCTCCCCGAACATCATGATCTGGGTCGGCCCGTTCACCACCTTTCATTCGGCCTTCGTGCACGCCAACCTGAACTGGACCTTCGGACCGTTCAAATACGTGCTGGCGACACCGGTATTCCATCGTTGGCACCACACTTCGCTCGAAGAGGGCGGCGACACCAATTTCGCCGGGACGTTCCCGATCTGGGACGTGCTGTTCGGCACCTTCCGCATGCCGGAGGGGAGGCTGCCGCAGGATTACGGCAAGGACGAAGCGACGATGCCGAAGGAGATCGGGGGCCAGCTCGCCTATCCGTTTCGCCATTAGGTGGGACAGCTGGGCCCGCAAATGCCAGTCCGTTCAAACAATAGTCGGCGAGTTTGCGGAACGTTCACGAATTAAAGGCAGGTTAGCCGGGTCGGGCACCGGCTCCGCCGTGTCGAGTCGCTTCTGCCGGTTTGTGACGTCCCGGGGGTAAGAGTATGCGTAAAGAATTGCTGCGCCGTCATGCGCGCGTCTGTCTTCTGGTTGCCGCCGCGGTGCTGGCATGGCCGGCCGCTGGCCTTGCCGAGCCCACCGCCGACACCATCGCCGTCAACGTCGACCAGGCCAAGCTGGTCCGGCTGCCCGGCAAGGTGGCGACCATCGTGGTCGGCAATCCCCTGATCGCCGACGTCACGCTCCAGCCGGGCGGCATGATCGTCGTGACCGGGAAGGGCTATGGGGCCACCAACTTCATCGCGCTCGACCGGGGCGGCGAGATTCTGGTCGACCGCCAGATCCAGGTTGAAGGTCCCAGCGACCGGCTCGTCACCGTCTATCGCGGGATCGAGCGCGAGTCCTACAGCTGCGTACCGCTTTGCCAGCGTCGCGTGACGCTCGGCGACAGCGATACCTACTTCAACAACACGATGAGCCAGGCCGGCTCGCTGAGCAGCAGTGCCAGCGGCGGTGGCGGTGCCGGCGCGGCCGCGAAACCCAACTAGCCGACCGGCGGGTCTGCTGGGGCAGCATCCCGCCAGGCTGCTTTCCGGATTCGAGGGCGGCGTCTCTCCGCGCGCCGTGTTTCCGTGCGCTTCGGGGCGCATCTGGTTAACGCATTCCTAACGGCGCGGTCCGCCGGACGCGGATCGCCTGAAACACTTAGACAATCAGTTTCCGCTATTGAACGGGCAGATGATCGCCCGTTGCTGGGGAATTTGACGAGATGCCATCGCCTGCACCTACGAGGTTCACGCTCCGGAAAGCGCTGGTCCGGTTTCGCGGCAACCGCCGCGGCTCCGCAGCCGTCGAGTTTGCGCTGGTCGCACCGATGTTCTTCGGGCTGCTGTTCGCGATCATCGAGACGGCGCTGATGTTCTTCTCGAGCCAGGTGCTCGAGACTATCGCGCAGGACTCCGCACGTGCGATTCTGACTGGCCAGGCGCAGGCACAGGGCGGCTCGTTGGCGGCCTGTCAGACCGCACCCAACACGGTCTCTGCATGCGATCAGACAACGTTCAAGGCCTATGTCTGCACTAAGATCCCGGCGCTGTTCGATTGCAGCAAGCTTTACGTCGACGTTGTCAGCACCAGCTCCTTCGGGACGCTCAGCCTCACAAGCTATGGCGATTCCTGCAATTTCAACCCAACCGGCATGCAGTACAGTGCCGGGACCTCCGGCCAGGTCGTCGTGGTGCGCCTGTTCTATCAGTGGCCGCTCATCATCACCGGCCTCGGCTACAACATGGGGTGCAACAACAAGCGCCTGATGGTGGCGACAGCGGCCTTCAAGAACGAACCCTTCTGAGGCAGATGGATCTGAGCGGACCGATGCGGGCGATTGCGAATATCTGGAGTAATGCACGTTGCTCGCTGCGCGGCTTCGTCGCCGACAAGCGCGCGCTGGCGGCAACCGAATTTGCGGTCATCGTACCGTTGATGCTGGTGATGTTCTTCGGCACCGTCGAATTTTCGTCCGCCGTGGCGATCGACCGCAAAGTCACGGTGATCGCACGGACACTGTCCGATTTGACGTCACAGTCGACGACGCTCGACGATGCCGGCATGAAGGATGCGTTCACGGCAAGCATCTCGGTCATCATGCCTTACGACGCTACGCTCGTGAAGGGCGCGATCTCCCAGATCTACATCGATGCCGACAGCATTGCCACGGTCCAGTGGAGCAGGGCCGGCACCATTGCGAGCGGCGCGACGCAAGCCACTCTGGCGACCTCGACTCGGAAAGCCGGCGACAAGGTCACCGCGATGATTCCCCCGACGCTGCTGATCCCGTCGAGCTATCTCATACTGAGCGAAGCCAACTACACTTACACGCCGACCGTCGGCTACGTGTTGAAGTCGAGCATAACGCTGAGCGATCTCTCCTACACGCGGCCGCGCCAGGTCACCTGCGTGCCCTACAACGGCGTACCGTCGACGTGTTGAGATTTACGAGCCGACCCCGAAATGAAAGAGGCCGTGCGTGACGCACGGCCTCTTTGTTTGCTTTGGCTCGCTTGCGCCGGTCGGGCCAAGGGCCCGGCGGGCTCAGCCCGCAGCGCGGAGGTTGTCCGCCGCCGACTTGCCGGAGCGGCGGTCGGCCACGATCTCGTAGGAGATCTTCTGGCCTTCGCGCAGCGAGCCGAGACCGGCGCGCTCCACGGCGCTGATGTGAACGAACACGTCCTGTCCGCCGTCGTCGGGCTGGATGAAGCCAAAGCCCTTGGTCGCGTTAAACCACTTCACGGTTCCCATGCTCATGGGGGTAGTCCCTTCTCAGATAACACAGTGTCAGAGCCCGCTCGCGCGGGCAGGTTAGATCGAATTTCTGGAAGGGTCGTCAGCGTGTCTGACCGGCTGTACCGGTGGATGCTAATGTCGTCCGGCCGAAAATCGATTAATTCATTTTATCGAAAACAGGGGTCCGAAACAATCCGGACGCGCACGATTTTTTGATCCGCCGTGAATCAACGGCGGATCAAACTACAGGTCGGAATTTTATCCCGCGTCCCCGCGCAGTGGCCGACTAGCGGCGGCGGAACTGGCCGCCGCGCTGTCCGGGACGGGGCGGTCCGCCCGCCGCGCTGGGACGTTCGTCCTTGTGGCGGAAAATCAGCCGGCCCTTCTCGAGATCATAGGGCGACATCTCCACCGTCACGCGGTCGCCCGCGAGCGTCTTGATGCGGTTCTTCTTCATCTTGCCGGCGGTATAGGCAACGATCTCGTGTCCGGCGTCGAGCTGCACGCGGTAGCGGGCGTCGGGGAGGATCTCGGTGACCAGTCCTTCGAACTGGATCAGCTCTTCCTTAGCCATGAATGTCTCCAGGTCGTGGACGGCTAGTGCGAATAGGGTTTGCGGTTCGGTTGGCTGTTTGGCCGACTCTCGCGGCGCAAAAAGGCAACGCCTTGTATCCCATCAGGCGTCCCGGCGCTATGCGCGGAACGCTGTTCCGGACGGTCGACAGGCGATGAATGCATCTTACCACCGGAGCGGCGGCGGCGAGAACCCTTGGAGGCATTCGGGCCGCTGCCGGGCCGTCCGTCAGCATGCCTTGCCTCGGCGTGCCGACCTTCACCGTGCCTTACGTCGCCTTGCTTCCCGGCACTATGGTGGCGCCCGTCGGCATGCCTTTCGTCGGCACGCCGCCCGTCACCGTGCCGCGCGCCTTGCGGGCGCTGGCCGGGGCGGCCGCCCGGCCGGCCCTGTCGTGGCTGCGACGGGGCGGGGCCGGCATCGCGGCGGCCGGCGTCGGTGCGGTGATCCTCCCGCGGCAGCGCCACGCGGATCAGCCGCTCGATGTCGCGGAGATAGGCGAGTTCCTCGCCGCCCGCGACCAGCGAGATCGCAGTGCCGTCGGCGCCGGCGCGCGCGGTGCGGCCGATGCGGTGGACATAGGTCTCGGGCACGTTGGGCAGGTCGAAATTGATGACGTGGCTGATGCCGTCGACGTCGATGCCGCGGGCGGCGATGTCGGTGGCGACCAGGGTGCGGATCTCGCCCGAGCGGAATTGGGCGAGCGTGCGCTCGCGATGGTTCTGCGACTTGTTGCCGTGGATGGCGTTGGCGGCGATGCCGGCCTTGGCCAGCGTCTTCACCACCTTGTCCGCGCCATGCTTGGTGCGGGTGAAGACCAGCGCGCGGTTGATCGGCTCGTCCCTCAGGAGCTTGGTCAGGAAGGCGGGCTTGGCCGAGAAGTCGACCTGGAGGATGCGCTGGTTGATCCGCTCGGCGGTCGAGGAGACCGGAGTCACTGCAACGCGGGCGGGATCACGCAGCATGGCGTCGGCGAGCTCGGCGATGTCCTTCGGCATGGTGGCCGAGAAGAACAGCGTCTGCCGCTTAATCGGCAGCTTGGCGACGATTTTGCGGATGTCGTTGATGAAGCCCATGTCGAGCATGCGGTCGGCTTCGTCGAGCACGAGGAACTCGACGCTGGAAAGCCTCAAGCCGTTGCTCTGCACCAGGTCGAGCAGGCGGCCGGGAGTGGCGACCAGAACGTCGACGCCCTGCATCAGGGCGCGGACCTGGCGGCCCATCGGCACGCCGCCGATGGCAAGCGTCGAGGACAGGCGGATGTGGCGGCCGTAGGCGTTGAAGCTGTCGAGGATCTGGCCGGACAGCTCGCGGGTGGGCGAGAGCACCAGGACGCGGGCGGTCTTGGGCTGCGGCTTGATGCGGTTCTCGAGCAGGCGATGCAGGATCGGCAGCGCGAAGGACGCGGTCTTGCCGGTGCCGGTCTGGGCGATACCGACGACATCGCGGCCGGTCAGCGCCAGCGGGATGGTCTGGGCCTGGATCGGGGTGGGGGTGACGTAGTTCTCTTCATGAAGAGCGCGCGCGATGGGTTCGGCGAGGCCGAAGTCCTGAAACGAAGTCAAAAGAGGGTTCTTTCCATGTCAAAAGCGGGCGCCCGGCGCATTCAGCGCGGCGCGCGCAAAAGGGTGTCGAGAAGACACCTGCGTGTTTGGGGTGTCGGATGGCTTGGGAGATATGGGGCAAGCCAGAGGCCCGTAGGGGGCTTAAGAACACGCGGCTCGCAACGACCCCTCGATTCGCAAGAGGTCTCGACCGCTCATATGGAACATCGAGGGGGCGCTTTCAAGGCAAGTCGGCCCCAAATAGCGGTTGCGGTGCAGAAATAGTTATGCCGGAAATTTAGACAGAAGTGTCATTTTGCTCAAAAAATGAACTGTCTGCCACATTAGCATACATTTTATTCGCCCAAGTTTTGAGCAGGTGAGCGGCTGCAAAACTCCGATTTGCGCCAAATTTTCAAATGAAATCAGTTGCTTGTTGTGTGTCCAGTCCATGGCATGGTTCTTGCGATTCCGTTAATCGCAGGCGGCCGTGGGGCCGTTTCGCAGCGTTTTCACGTCTGCGTCAGGGAGATGAGACACTCATGTTTAGCAAATCCACTCACGATATAGCGGCGTCATTTAGCCGCCGCGGCGTGCTCGCCGCGACCGCCGGACTAGTGCTTGGTCTGGCTTCATTGACTGGCGCGAAGGCCGCGGACGACACCATCAAGGTCGGCGTGCTGCACTCCCTGTCCGGCACCATGGCGATCAGCGAAACCACGCTGAAGGACACCATCCTCTTCCTGATCGACGAGCAGAACAAGAAGGGCGGCGTGCTCGGCAAGAAGCTGGAAGCCGTCGTCGTGGACCCCGCGTCGAACTGGCCCTTGTTCGCCGAAAAGGCGCGCGAGCTGATCACCAAGGACAAGGTCTCGGTCGTGTTCGGCTGCTGGACCTCGGTGTCGCGTAAGTCGGTGCTCCCGGTGTTCAAGGAGCTGAACAACATTTTGTTCTACCCCGTGCAGTACGAGGGCGAGGAGAGCGAGCGCAACGTGTTCTATACGGGTGCGGCGCCGAACCAGCAGGCGATCCCCGCCGTCGACTATCTGATGAAGGAAGAGAAGGTGAAGCGCTGGGTGCTCGCAGGCACCGACTACGTCTATCCGCGTACCACCAACAAGATCCTGGAAGCCTATCTGAAGTCCAAGGGTGTCGCCCAGGAAGACATCATGATCAACTACACGCCGTTCGGTCACTCCGACTGGCAGACGATCGTGGCCGACATCAAGAAGTTCGGCTCGGCCGGCAAGAAGACCGCGGTGGTCTCGACCATCAACGGCGATGCCAACGTGCCCTTCTACAAGGAGCTCGGCAACCAGGGCATCAAGGCGAAGGACATCCCGGTCGTGGCGTTCTCGGTCGGTGAGGAAGAGCTCGCCGGCATCGACACCAAGCCGCTGGTCGGCCATCTCGCCGCCTGGAACTACTTCCAGTCGATCAAGACAAAGGACGGATCGAACGAGAAGTTCATCAAGGACTGGCAGGCCTACACCAAGAACCCGAAGCGCGTGACCAACGACCCCATGGAAGCGCACGTGATCGGCTTCGCCATGTGGATCAAGGCCGTCGAGAAGGTGAAGTCGACCGATCCGGACAAGGTGATCGACGCGCTGCCCGGCATCGAGGCGCCGAACCTGACCGGTGGCGTATCGAAGATGCTGCCGAACCACCACATCACCAAGCCGGTGTTCATCGGCGAGATCAAGGGCAACGGCCAGTTCGACGTGGTCTGGAAGACTCCCGGCCTCGTCGCGGGCGATGCCTGGTCGAAGGAGCTCGACGGCTCCAAGGACCTGATCGGCGACTGGGTCGGCAAGAAGTGCGGCAACTTCAACACAAAGACCAACAAGTGCCTCGGTTCGGGCTCCTGATCCGGATCTGACGTTCCATCGCACGACCGGAGAGGGCGGCGATCCCGCCGCCTTCTCCACTCATTTCTGCCGGGGTCTTTCACAGTGCCAGCCCATTTGTCCGCACGTCTCTGCTCGCTTGCGCTCTCGCTGTTTCTGATCGCGTTCGCGCTGCCGGCCTTTGCCGGTCCGTTCGAGGATGCGGTCGCCAAGTTCGCCAATGACGATTTTTCCGACACGGAAGAGGCGATCGGCGTGGTCGCGGGCAGCGGCAACAAGCTGGCGTTCCCCATCATCAGCGCGCTTCAGGACAGCCGCCTCATGGCCGATCCTGACAGCAAGAAGGTTTACGTCACCGGCGCCGACGGCAAGTCGATCGACGCTGCGACCGGCGAGGCCGTCGCCAGCGTTCCCGACAGTGCGAGCGCGGTTCGCCTCAACAACCGCCTGCGTCGCAGCGTCGATGCCGCGCTCGGCAGCCTGACGCTCCAATCGCCCGATCTGTCGACGCGCCTGCAGGCCGCGCAGTCGGTCTTCAAGTCGCACGAGGAGACCGCACTCGAGGCGGTCGATGCCGCGCTCGCCAAGGAAACCAACCGATCCGTCAAGACCGCGCTCGGTGAGGCCCGCGCCGCGATCCTGCTGTTCAAGTCGGACGCCACCGAGGTCGAGAAGCTCGAGGCCGTCGCCACCCTCAAGGCTCGCGGTGACCAGGAGGCGCTGGCGCTGCTCACCGGCATGGGCGATCAGCCGACCTCGGTGACCAAGGCCGCCGCGAGCGCGATCGGCTCGATCCAGAACTCGCTCGCGATCTGGTCCATGGTGCAGAACGCCTGGTACGGCCTCTCGCTTGGCTCTGTGCTGCTGCTCGCCGCGATCGGGCTCGCCATCACCTTCGGCGTGATGGGCGTCATCAACATGGCCCATGGCGAGATGGTGATGTTAGGGGCCTACACCACCTTTGTGGTGCAGGAGGTGATCCGCACCCGTTATCCCGGCCTGTTCGACTATTCGCTGCTGATCGCGGTGCCGCTCGCCTTCCTCGTCGCCGGCGCCATCGGCGTGCTGATCGAGCGCAGCATCATCCGCTTCCTCTACGGCCGTCCGCTGGAGACGCTGCTGGCGACCTGGGGCCTGTCGCTGGTGCTGCAGCAGGCCGTGCGCACCATGTTCGGCCCGACCAATCGCGAGGTCGGTAATCCCTCCTGGATGAGCGGTGCGTTCGAGCTCGGTCAGATCACCATCACCTATAACCGGCTCTGGATCCTTCTCTTCACGCTCGCGGTGTTCGCGATCCTGCTCGCGATGCTGCGCTACACCGCGCTCGGCCTCGAGATGCGCGCCGTGACGCAGAACCGCCGCATGGCGGCCTCGATGGGCATCGCCACCTCGCGCGTCGACGCGCTCACCTTCGGCCTCGGCTCGGGCATTGCCGGTATCGCCGGCGTGGCGCTGTCGCAGATCGACAATGTCAGCCCCAATCTCGGCCAGAGCTACATCATCGACAGCTTCATGGTCGTGGTGTTCGGCGGGGTCGGCAATCTCTGGGGCACGCTGGTCGGCGCCTTCACGCTCGGCATCGCCAACAAGTTCCTGGAGCCGGTCGCCGGCGCCGTGCTCGGCAAGATCGCGATCCTGGTTCTCATCATCCTGTTCATTCAAAAGCGCCCGCGCGGCCTGTTCGCGCTCAAGGGCCGTGCGGTGGAAGCATGACCCCTCACATGCTGACGCGATCGCTTGACCGCAGCGCGACGATCTTCCTCGCGATCGTGGCGGCCTGCGGCATCCTCATCCCGCTCTCCAACCTGCTGCTGCCCGCGAACTCGTTCCTGCAGGTGCCGACCTATCTCGTCGCGCTCTGGGGCAAGTATGTCTGCTACGCGATCCTGGCGCTTTCGATCGACCTGATCTGGGGCTATTGCGGCATTCTCT
Organism: Bradyrhizobium forestalis; assembly: GCF_002795245.1. Taxonomy (GTDB): domain Bacteria; phylum Pseudomonadota; class Alphaproteobacteria; order Rhizobiales; family Xanthobacteraceae; genus Bradyrhizobium; species Bradyrhizobium forestalis. The sequence goes on from NZ_PGVG01000030.1 coordinate 53,371, forward strand.
CGCTCGGCCATGGCGCGTTCTTCGCGCTCGGCGGCTACGCCATGGGCATGTACCTGATGCGCCAGATCGGCACCCGCGGCGTCTACGGCAACCCGATCCTGCCCGACTTCATGGTGTTCCTGAACTGGCAGAAGCTGCCCTGGTACTGGTACGGCTTCGACATGTTCTGGTTCGCGGCGCTGATGGTGCTGGTCGTGCCCGGCCTGCTCGCCTTCTGCTTCGGCTGGCTCGCCTTCCGCTCCCGCGTCACCGGCGTGTATCTGTCGATCATCACGCAGGCGATGACCTACGCGCTGCTGCTCGCCTTCTTCCGCAACGATTTCGGCTTCGGCGGCAATAACGGTCTGACCGACTTCAAGGACATTCTGGGCTTCAACGTGCAGGCGGAGGGGACGCGTGCCGCGCTATTCGCGCTGAGTTGCCTGGCGCTGATCGTCGGTTTCCTGATCTGCCGCGCCATCGTCTCGTCCAAGCTCGGCAAGGTGCTGATCGCGGTGCGCGACGCGGAATCGCGCACGCGCTTCCTCGGCTATCGCGTCGAATCCTACAAGCTGTTCGTGTTCACGGTGTCGGCTTGCATGGCCGGCGTTGCCGGTGCGCTCTATGTGCCGCAGGTCGGCATCATCAATCCATCCGAATTCGCGCCGGGCAATTCGATCGAGGCGGTGATCTGGGTCGCGGTCGGCGGCCGCGGCACGCTGGTCGGCGCCGCGCTCGGCGCCGTCGTCGTCAACTACGCGAAAACGTTCTTCACATCGGGCGTGCTGGCGCCGTACTGGCTGTTCATGCTGGGTGCATTGTTCATCCTGGTGACGCTGCTGCTGCCCAAGGGCATCGTCGGCACCTTCAACGCCTGGTGGGATCAGTCGAAGGAAAAGCGCACTGCCGCGGCCATTGCGAGCGCGGCGGCCGAAGACGGCGTCACCGAACCCAAGATGGCGGAGGAGCGGTCATGAACGTCATGGACACCCGCGCAACCTCGGCGATGCTCTACCTCGATGGCGTGCACGTCTCGTTCGACGGCTTCCACGCCATCAACAATCTGTCGCTGACACTCGAGCCCGGCGAGATGCGCGCCATCATCGGCCCGAACGGCGCCGGCAAGACCACGATGATGGACATCATCACCGGCAAGACCAAGCCCGACGAGGGCACCGTGCTGTTCGACGGCGTCACCGACCTGACGCGGCTCGACGAGACCCGCATCGCCGAGCTCGGCATCGGCCGCAAGTTCCAGAAGCCGACCGTGTTCGAGAGCCAGACCGTGCAGGACAACCTGCTGCTCGCGCTCAATGTCGACCACTCGGTTCGCGGCACGTTGTTCTGGCGCGGCAGCAAGGCTGAGTCCGAGCGCATCGACAAGGTGCTGGAGACGATCCGCCTCACCGACGCACGTAACCGCCTTGCCGGCAGCCTCAGTCATGGCCAGAAGCAGTGGCTCGAGATCGGCATGCTGCTGGCGCAGGACCCGAAACTGCTGCTGGTCGACGAGCCTGTTGCCGGCATGACCGACGTCGAGACGCATCTCACGGCCGAGCTCTTGAAGGAGATCAACAAGACCCATACCGTGATGGTGGTCGAGCACGACATGACGTTCGTGCGCGAGCTCGGCGTCAAGGTCACCTGCCTGCACGAAGGCACGGTGCTCGCCGAAGGCACCATCGACCAGGTCTCGTCCAACGAGCGGGTCATCGAAGTCTATCTGGGACGCTGAGCGATGCTTGAGGTCAAGGACATCAACCTGTTCTACGGCGCGGCGCAGGCGCTACGCGGCGTCTCCATCTCGGCGGACCCGGGCAAAGTGACCTGCGTGCTCGGGCGCAACGGCGTCGGCAAGACCTCGCTGCTGCGCGCCATGGTCGGGCAATATCCGATCTCCTCGGGCGCGATCGTGCTCGACGGCAGCGACATCACCGGCCTGAAGCCCTATGAGCGCGCCCGCAAGGGCATCGGCTTCGTGCCGCAGGGCCGCGAGATCTTTCCGCTGCTAACGGTCGAGGAGAACCTCAAGACCGGCTTCGGTCCACTCAAGCGCGAGGACAGGCACATTCCGGACGACGTGTTCTCGCTGTTTCCGGTGCTGCAATCCATGCTCGGCCGGCGCGGCGGGGACCTCTCCGGCGGCCAGCAGCAGCAGCTCGCGATCGGCCGCGCGCTGGTGATGCGGCCGAAGCTTCTCCTGCTCGACGAGCCGACCGAGGGCATCCAGCCCTCGATCATCAAGGACATCGGCCGCGCGATTTCATATTTGCGCAACCTCGGCAACATCGCCATCGTGCTGGTTGAACAATATCTCGACTTTGCCTGCGAACTCGGCGACAGTTTCGCCGTGATGGATCGCGGTGCGGTGAAGTTCACTTGCGATCGCTCCAATCTCGACGCGAGCGAAATCAGCCGCCAGATGGCGCTGTAGGCCATTCTGCCGCGACCGGCTGGGGAGGCGGATGCGCAGCGACGTTTCAGTCACATCCGGGGTGTTCGAGGCGAACCGTGCCCGCGGCGCGGTGCGCTTCGACGTCCATGCCCGCGATGGCGTGACGCGGCGCGGGGTCTTGCATGAATCCGGCTCCCTGCGCGTGCGCTTTCCCTCGCCGGAAGGCGAGGGACTCTCCGGCGTGTTCGTCAACACGGCTGGCGGCGTCGCCGGCGGGGACAGTTTTGACATCGACATCGCAGCTGGCCAGGACTCGCGGCTGACATTGACCACGGCGGCGGCCGAAAAGGTCTATCGTGCGCCCGGGGCCGCGGCGCAGCTCAGTATTGCCTTGAAGGTTGCCGCGGGCGCGCATCTGTCCTGGTTGCCCCAGGAGACGATCCTGTTTGATCGCGCCAAGGTCCACCGCCGCTTCGACATCGCGCTCGATGAAGCCGCCTCGCTACTGCTCTGCGAGATCGTCGTATTCGGTCGCGCCGCCATGGGCGAGCGGATGGAGCAGGGCGAGTTCGTCGACCGCTGGCGGCTGCGTCGCAGTGGCAAGCTGGTGTTCGCCGAGACCATCAGGCTCGATGGCGATATCGGCGTCAAGCTCGCGCGATCCGCGGTTACCAAGGGCGGGGCCGCAATCGGCACGGCGCTGATCGTGCCCGGCGACGAGTCACTGGTCGAGCGCATCCGCGAGGCTTCGGACTCTTTCGCCGGCGAGGTCGGGATATCCGCCTGGAATGGCTTTGCAATGGCCCGGTTCTGTGCCCAAGATGCGGCGCGTTTGCGCGCCGACATGATGGCGGTGCTGGCGCGCACGGGTGCGGCCTTGCCGCGGCTCTGGTTGAACTGACTGGCTGAATTGACGTGTTGAACGGAAGAGATCTCGCATGAACCTGTCTCCCCGCGAAAAGGACAAGCTTCTGATCTCGATGGCGGCCATCGTGGCGCGCCGCAGGCTGGACCGCGGCGTCAAGCTCAACCATCCCGAGGCGGTCGCGATCATCTCCGATTTCATTCTCGAAGGCGCCCGCGACGGCCGCACCGTGGCCGAGTTGATGCAATCCGGTGCGCAGGTCCTCACCCGCGACCAGGTGATGCCCGGCATTCCCGAGATGATCCACGACATCCAGGTCGAGGCGACTTTTCCTGATGGCACCAAGCTCGTCACAGTGCACGAGCCGATCAGGTAGTTTGAATTCGTCATTCCGGGGCGCCCGCAGGGCGAACCCGGAATCCAGAGGTTTTGGTTTCGAGATTCCGGCCTTCTCGCTGCGCGAGCCCCGGAATGACGAGGAGGATAGAATGATCCCCGGCGAACTCTTCATCCAGGACGGCGAGATCGAGCTCAATGCCGGCCGCAAGACCGTGACGTTGACGGTCGCCAACACCGGCGACCGCCCGATCCAGGTCGGCTCGCACTACCATTTCTTCGAGACCAACCCCGCGTTGAAGTTTGACCGCAAGAAGTCCCGCGGCATGCGCCTCGACATCGCCGCCGGCACCGCCGTCCGCTTCGAGCCCGGCCAGACCCGCGACGTCCAGCTCGTCGCCCTGGCGGGAAAGAAGACGATCTACGGTTTCCGCGGCGACGTGATGGGGAAGCTGTGAGAGTGAGCTGAGGCGAGCGCGGTGATCTACAGTGAGGTGAGCAAACTGGTCGGGCTCCCTCCCCCCTTGCGGGGGAGGGCAATCGCATATGGATTTCACGGGGATTGTCCGCGGGCTTGCTCGGCCTCTCCCGCTTGCGGGAGAGGCCGACGCGCTCGCAGAGCGCGGCGGGTGAGGGCTCTCGCCACGCAGGGAAATCTTCCGCAATCCCCGGCAATCCCGACGCGGAAACACCCTCTCCCCAACCCTCCCCCGCAAGCGGGGGAGGGAGCCCAGTGCCGATGCCGCCGCACCGTGCGCACCATATGCGATTGCCTTGCCCGCAAGGGGGGAGGGAACGGAGAGAGCGGTGCCTCTGACGACTCGAAAGAGGCATGATCATGCTCTCCCCAATCCGCCTCGTCTCGGAGGCCGCCGAGCTTGCCGCGCGCCGCCACAATGGCATGGCGCGCAAAGGGCGCGGCAATGAGCCCTATGTCAATCACCTCGCCGAGGTCGCGAACCTGCTCGCCACCGCGACCGAGGGGGCCGATGCCGAGTTGGTCGCAGCGGGCTGGTTGCACGATACGATCGAGGATACCGACACCACGCGCGAGGAGCTCGCGCAGACATTTCCGGAGCGTGTCGCTTCACTCGTCGTTGAGTGCACCGACGATATGAGTTTGCCGAAGGCCGAGCGGCGGCGCCTTCAGGTGCTCGAAGCGCCGAAGAAGTCCCCTGGCGCCAAGCTGATCAAGATCGCCGACAAGATCAGCAACACAGAGGCGCGCATTCAGACCGACCCGAGTGCCGAGGAGCGCGAGGATCTCGCCGATTACGTGGAGTGGGCCGCGCAGGTCGTCGCTGGCTGCCGCGGCGGCAATGCGTGGCTGGACGAGAAATTCGATGACACGGTGAAAGCAGCGAGGGCCTTGCTGTGATCGCTCAGACAACATTCAAACGCAAACGGGGCTTGTGATGTCCGTCAAGATGAAGCGATCCGTCTATGCCGACATGTTCGGCCCGACCACCGGCGACAGGGTGCGGCTCGCCGACACCGACCTGATCATCGAGGTCGAGAAGGATTTCACCACCTATGGCGAGGAGGTGAAGTTCGGCGGCGGCAAGGTGATCCGCGACGGCATGGGGCAGTCGCAGGTCACCAACAGGCAGGGCGCGGCCGACACCGTCATCACCAACGCGCTGATCGTCGATCACTGGGGCATCGTGAAGGCCGACGTCGCCATCAAGGACGGCATGATCTCGGCGATCGGCAAGGCCGGCAATCCCGACATTCAGCCCGGCGTCACCATCATCATCGGCCCCGGCACCGACGTGATCGCGGGCGAAGGCAAGATCCTCACCGCCGGCGGCTTCGACAGCCACATCCATTTCATCTGCCCGCAGCAGATCGAGCACGCGCTCATGAGCGGCGTCACCTCGATGCTGGGCGGCGGCACAGGCCCCTCGCACGGCACCTTCGCCACCACCTGCACGCCGGGGCCGTGGCACATCGGGCGGATGATCCAGTCGTTCGACGCCTTCCCGGTCAATCTCGGCATTTCCGGCAAGGGCAACGCCTCGCGCCCCGCGGCGCTGGTGGAGATGATCAAGGCCGGCGCCTGCGCGCTGAAGCTGCACGAGGACTGGGGCACGACGCCGGCCGCGATCGACAACTGCCTGTCGGTCGCCGACGATCACGATATTCAGGTCATGATCCACACCGACACCCTCAACGAATCCGGCTTCGTCGAGGACACCATCAAGGCCTTCAAGGGCCGCACCATCCACGCCTTCCACACCGAAGGCGCCGGCGGCGGCCATGCGCCTGACATCATCAAGGTCGCCGGCCTGAAGAACGTGCTGCCGTCCTCGACCAACCCGACGCGCCCCTTCACGCGCAACACCATCGACGAGCATCTCGACATGCTGATGGTGTGCCACCATCTCGATCCCTCGATCGCGGAAGACCTCGCCTTCGCCGAAAGCCGCATCCGCAAGGAGACGATTGCGGCCGAAGACATCCTGCACGACCTCGGCGCGCTCTCGATGATGTCCTCGGACTCCCAGGCCATGGGCCGCCTCGGCGAAGTCATCATCCGCACCTGGCAGACCGCCGACAAGATGAAGAAGCAGCGCGGGTCACTGCCGCAGGACAAGGGCAAGGATAACGACAATTTCCGCGTCAAGCGCTACATCGCCAAATACACCATCAACCCCGCGATCGCCCACGGCGTGTCGAAGCTGATCGGCTCGGTCGAGAAGGGCAAGCTCGCCGATCTCGTGCTGTGGTCGCCGGCCTTCTTCGGCGTCAAGCCGGACTGCATCGTCAAGGGCGGCACCATCGTCGCGGCGCCCATGGGGGATCCCAACGCCTCGATCCCGACGCCGCAACCGGTGCACTATCAGCCGATGTTCGGCGCCTTCGGCAAGGCGCGCACCGCGTCCTCGGTCGTCTTCACCTCGAAGGCCGCAGTCACCGGCGGCCTCGCGCGAAAGCTCGGCGTCGAGAAGAAGCTCTATGCCGTCCAGAACACCCGCGGCAAGATCTCGAAGAAGAGCATGGTCCACAACGACGCGACGCCCAATATCGAGGTCGATCCGGAGACCTACGAGGTCCGCGCCGACGGCGAATTGCTCACCTGCGCGCCCGCCGAGGTGCTGCCGATGGCGCAGCGATATTTCATGTACTGAAATAGCGCCTCGACGCATGTCCAAGGAGGAAAGTCTCGCCGCGTGTCCGGGGACGGCTTTTCGGTTTTGCGTTCGGTCCCGGCTGGTCTAATGTCCCGCCCGGTATCGTAACCCTTAGAAGAAAAGCCGGGAGGATTTCTCGTGATCTACGTCGTTGCCACCCTGACCATCAAGCCCGAGACGCGCGCCGAGTTCATCGCAGCCGCCACCGCCTGCATCAAGGAGACGCGGAAGGAGCCCGGCAATATCGCCTATGATTTGCATGAAAGCGTCACCGATCCCAGCAAGATGGTGTTCGTCGAGCAGTGGGAGAACGCCGAGGCGCTGGTGCCGCATCGTGGCATGGAGCACATGAAGACGTTCGGGCGCGTCGCGGTGAAGTGCTTCACGGCACCGCCGAAGATCGAGGTGATCACGCCCGAGAAGGTCGAGACGCGGTAACGAGGTAGGACGCATGATCCGGGCGACGCAGGTCAGGGGACAACACCGCTTCACGGAAGCGCCAGCGGACACGGTCGTGCTCGATTTCGACGACCGGCATCGCCGCCGCATGGCGATGACGGGCACGCGGGGGCTCGAATTCCTGCTCGACCTGGAGCATGCCGTCGCGCTGCGGGGCGGCGATGCGCTGGTGCTGGAGGACGGAAGGCTGATCGAGGTGGTCGCGGCGCCCGAGCCGCTGCTGGAGATTCGCGGTCGCGATCCGCATCATCTCATTCGCGTCGGCTGGCATCTCGGCAACCGTCATCTGCCGACGCAGATCATGGCCAAGGCCCTGCGCATCCGCCGCGACCATGTCATCGAGGCCATGGTGAAGGGTCTCGGCGCGCGCGTGATCGAGATCGAGGCGCCGTTCGATCCCGAAGGCGGCGCCTATGCCGATGCCGGGCACGCGCATGGGCACGACGACCATGCGCACCACGATCACGGCCATCACCACCACGATCATGGGCATGAGCACCATGACCATCACCATCATGATCATGCCGCGCATGACCATGGCCACGAACACCACCATCACCACGACGAGCATTGCGACCATCCCGACCATCACCACGGCCACAAGCATGCTCATGACCACAAATGAGCCGGTCGGCGCCGGTGGCCTCACCGAAGGCGAGGCGGCGGCGCTGTACCGGCTGATGACGTGGCTGTCGCCGGCGTTCCCGGTTGGCGGTTTCTCCTATTCCAGCGGCCTCGAATGGGCGGTCGAGGCAGGCGACATCACCGACATAACAACGCTGGCGGATTGGCTCGATGCGATGCTCGGCGACGGTTCGGGCTTCTGCGATGCGACGTTTCTGGTCCACGCCTATAGGGCCGCTGAAGCGGACGAGAAGACCGTTTTGAGCGATATCGCCGAGCTCGCCGCGGCCTTCGTGCCCTCGCGCGAGCGGCAGCTGGAGACGACCTCGCAGGGCCGCGCCTTCATCGATATCGCCCGCGCCACGTGGGATGCCGACGGGCTGGATGCCACGGTCGGGGCATGCAGCACGCCACTGGTCTATCCGGTCGCGGTCGGTGTTGTCGCAGCTAAGCACGCCGTGCCGCTGGCGCCGACGCTGCACGCCTTCCTGCATGCGCTGGTCTCGAACTGGATCTCCGCGGCCAGCCGCCTCATTCCGCTCGGTCAGACCGATAGCCAGCGCGTTCTGGTGAGGTTGGAAGCCGCCGTCGCCGCGACCGCCAATCGTGCGCTGAACGCGGCATTGGACGATCTCGGCAGCGCGACCTTCCGCGCCGATCTCGCCGGCTTGCGCCACGAGACTCAATATACGCGGCTGTTCCGCTCGTGAGCGGTGCGGCCTTTAACTCATCAAGAGAGAGCGAGTCACATGTCGAAATCTCACGGCCCCTTGCGTGTCGGCATCGGCGGCCCGGTCGGATCGGGCAAGACCGCGCTGATGGACCTGCTCTGCAAGACCATGCGCGAGCGCTATGACATTGCGGCGATCACCAACGACATCTACACCAAATGGGATGCCGAGTTCCTCGTACGATCGGGATCGCTGACGCCGGATCGCATCGCCGGCGTCGAGACCGGCGGCTGCCCGCACACCGCGATCCGCGAGGATGCCTCGATGAACCTTGCCGCGGTCGCGGACATGCGCGCCAAGTTTCCCGGACTTGATCTCGTGCTGATCGAGTCCGGCGGCGACAATCTCGCTGCCACTTTTTCCCCGGAGTTGGCCGACCTCACCATCTACGTCATCGACGTCGCCGCCGGCGACAAGATCCCGTCCAAGGGCGGTCCCGGCATCACCCGGTCCGACCTCCTGGTCATCAACAAGACCGACCTCGCGCCCCATGTCGGCGCCTCCCTGGAGAAGATGGAGACGGACGCCAGGCGCATGCGCGGCGAGCGGCCCTTCGTCATGACCAACCTGAAGAAAAGCGAGGGGCTCGACCGGATCGTCGGCTTCATCGAGGCCAAAGGCGGCCTGAAACGGCAGGGCTGACCGGACGCGACCACTTGGCGCAGGCGTTTTTCGCCGTTAACGCCCGGGCAAACGCCGCAACCGCGGAACAAATTTCGGACACGGCGATTAACTACCTCCGGCGCCTCGGGGCGAATTCATCCCGTCCAGACCATCGGCCGGCGGATTAAGCTTTTCAGGCGACCCAAGTTGCGTACTGATGCCTCCTCCTCCATTATCTCCGCCACTGGGGCTTACCCTGTTTCGGCACATGGCCGTTCGAGCGGCGTTCATATGCTCTGTGTTTATTGCCGACCTCCTGCTTTCGCCTGAGTAGTCGCGTGGTCAGGCTGGGTTTCATTATCGGCTTCATCGCTCTGCTCGGGGTCTTGCTCTCCGGGCTCGCAGCCTATCGCGTCCACGACCAGGAGCTGGCGCTGGATCGGATCGCGCTCGCGCGTGCGATCGACGTTCATGCGAGCCTGGTTCAGGACCGCCTCACGGAGCGGGAGCTGCTCGCGCGTGTCGCCTCGGGCCTGTTCCGCACGCCATCCGTGATCAAGCCGAACGTGCTGGAGCCGCTGCGCTCGGCGATCTACGCCTTCAAGACCGATTTCGTGGTGGCCGGCTGGATCGCCCGGCTGAAGCCGAACGAGCTTGCGGCGGCGCAAGCCGCCATCGCCGGCGCCGGCTTCCCAAATCCGCAGATTCGCTCCTATGACGACAAGCCGATCAATCCGGCCGAAATCACTCAGCCGATCGACGTGCTGATGGACCTCGAGCCACGCAGCAACGAGACCAAGACGCTGCCCGGACGCAGCTACGATCAGGATCCGGTTCGCAGCGCCATGCTGACGCGTGCGCGCGTCGAGAAGAGGTCGGTTGCCTCGGACCCGGTGCCGTTGATCCGCGGAAATGGTGCGGTCGGCATCATCGTGGCTGCACCCGTCATTCCCGAGGGAGCAACGGAGCCGGCCGGGTTCGTCACATTTTCCTACGAGCTCGCCTCGCTGATGCTGACCAATGACGACATGTCGTTGTTCGCGGTCGCGCTTAGGGATCCGCGCAAGGAAGGCGGCGAGCTGATCGCCAACGACCAGGGCGTGGTCTCGACGCGCATGGCGGCGGACGGGCCGGCGCCGTCGGCGACGCGCACGGTGAGCTTCGGCGGCCGTGACTGGCAGCTCGGCTATTACGCGAAGACCAATTCGGCGCGCCGCGCCGAGCAGACCGCGATCATCGTGGCGGCGATCGGCTTTGCGATCACGGCAATGGTGTGCGGCCTGTTCGGTTATGTCGCCTACAACAATCTGCGGCTCAGCCGGGAGATCCAGGTCAGAATCGGCTTCGAACGCCGGCTGACCGCCGTCATCGACGAGCTCAACCACCGCGTCAAGAACATCCTGGCGGTGATCCAGTCGATCGTGACGCGCACCTTGCGCCACGGCTCGGACATCGACATCGCGCGCGAGCTCTTGATCGGCCGCATCCACGCCATGTCCAACGTGGTCTCGCTGCTCAGCGAGAGCCAGTGGCAGGGCGTCAAGCTGAAGGGCCTGTTCGAGGCGCGCGCCATCCCGCATGCCGACCGCATCGCCGTCACCGGTCCTGATATCGCGGTCAGCGCACGCGCGGCGCAGAGCCTCTCGCTGCTGTTCTTCGAGCTTGCCTCGCATTCCGACGAGGGGCTGTCGCTGGTTGGAAAGCATCCGCATATCACCGCCGCCTGGACGGTGACGGGCGAGGAGGGCGACGAGGTCTTCCATTTCCGCTGGGAGGAGTTCAACACCAGTGAGGCGACGCGCCGGCCCGATTCCGATTTCGGCCTGATCCTGCTCGACCGCGTCGCCCCCGAGGCGTTAGGGGGCACCGCCAAGCGCTTCTTCACCGACGTCTCCTACGTCTATGAATTGACCGCGCCGATGGAGACGGTGGTCGACATGACCGAGCGCGACCGCACGGACAAGATCTCGGCGCCGGTCAGGCCTGTGCGCAGCTAACCCTTCGGCCGCAACACGAGGTCGACGAGGCTACGCGCGTAAGCCGGCGTGACCGGCGCGATGCCGAAAACGTAGCGATAGAACAGGCTGCCATAGATCGCGTCGTAGAGATCCTCAGGAAGCCCCTCGGCCAGAATGCTGCCATCCTTCTGGCCCGCGGCGATCATCTCGACCAGTGCGTCGCGGCGGAATTGCAGATAGCGCGCGTAGAACAGCTCTGCCGAGCCGGTCTTGGAGATGCATTCGGAGATGACGGCGAGCTGCACTTTGCCGAATTCGCCCTGGAGTGCCTCGGCATAGGCCGCCGCATGGCGGCGCGCGCGCGCCGCGGGGCTGCCGGAGCTCGCCGGCGGCAGCGGCAGCATCTGCGCGGCGTGGTGAAGAAAGGCGTCGATCAAAAGCGCCTCGCGGGACGGCCACCATTTGTAGATCGTCATCTTGGAGACGCTGGAGTGCCGCGCGACCGCGTCGATGGTGGTCGCGGCAAGGCCCGTGGAGGCCATTAGCGCATAGGCGCTTTCGAGAATGGCGTTGCTGGTCTCGATCGACCTTGGCCGGCCGCGCCGGGGCGCGCTGTCAGCCTCGTCACCCCCGCCTTTCGCCATCGCCACGCCCGGTCTCCTCACGCAGACTTTCGGCATAGCGCAGCCACAGCCTTCGGCCTAGCAGAATCGCACGATTTTGTGCCTGGAGCATGATCCGGAAAAGTGTGTAGCGGTTTTCCCTCGCGACAAACGCGGAACGCGTTTGCGCGGAGATCATGCTCAAACAATAACCTGAAGCGCGATGACAATTCATCCTGATCTCATCGCGCTTTAGGCCTGCTGCCGCAGGGCGGCGGGCAGGTCCTGCCGCTTCGACCAGGTCACGTAGTAGGCGACCGCGGTCATCGCGGCGAAGCCGATGATGCTCACCACGATCTGCATCACCACCAGATTGGGCCCGGTGATCAGGATGAGGTGGCCGGCAAAGGACAGGAACACGCCGACGCAGAACACGGCGAGCCATTCCTCCCCGCATCGGATGACGGCCTGAAGCGGCTTCAATCGCAGGCCGGGGTGATCGGCCGGGACAAGATGGGTCGCGAGGAAGGCGAGCGCGAGGAAGTGAACCACGCGATAAGGTGCGAGGTTCTCCTTGTCGGCCGGCGTGATGCTGTCGAGCAGCAGGTCAGGCAGATAGGCGGACAATCCCGGCGAATGGCGCAACAGGGTGACCGCCATCGCGAAGACGAGATAGCTCCCTGCGAGTATCCGCAGCCAGGGGAGATCGCGCAGCGCCCGCCCGGGCGCGCCTGTGACGGCGAACCAGCCGCCCAGCACCATCAGCATCTGCCAGCAGAGCGGATTGAAGGTCCATTCCTGATCCGGATAGACCCGAAAATTCCAGTCAAACCAGCGCGCGGCAACATACAGCGCGACCGATGCCGCCAGCGTCACGTTCGGCCGTCGCAGCAGCCCCCACAGCACGAACGGAAAGAACGCCATCAGCGGGATCATCAGCTGAAGCAGGTCGAGGTTCAGCGGCTCTTCCTGGAGCACGAGACCGCGGATCAGGATGCGCAGCGGGTGCTCGAGAATGCCGGAGATGTTGTATTCGTGGATGATCTCCGGCGCCATTGATTGCGAGGCGAAATAGGCGATGGCGTCGATATAGATCACGAACAGCACGACATAGGCGGCATAGAGCCGCCAGACGCGGCGAAAGATTCGCGTCGCCGCGACAACGTAGCCGCGCTCCAGCGCCATCCTGCCGTGGATGATGGCAACCCCGTAGCCCACCACGAACACGAAGAGATCGGCCGCGCCGCTAAAGCCGAAATTGCGCAGCGTCAGCAGGTTGACGACGTTGTTAGGAATGTGGTCGACGAATACCGACCAATTGGCAATGCCGAGCGTCAAATAGAGCCTGGCGTCGTGTTGGAATGCGGCGAGGTTCGCCTTGACGGACGGTTTCATTGAGTAAAATAGCTTTTGGAATCAGGGTGATGCTTTTACCGGCAACCGCCGGCCCATCCGAGTAGCGTTTCCGTGAGCGGCAGGATATTCGGGCCGGATGGCGCAAAATTGCGCGGCATCGCCTGTGTCGAATTCGGATAGATGCGTTCGCGGGACTTACGACGAAATTTTCTAACCCGCTCTGACCGCTACTCGGCAGGTTCGGCCGACATCTCCTCGGATACACCGGTGCGGCTTGCCAGGATGCCGAGGGCGATACCGCCGATCGCCAGGATCGGCAATAGCCGTTTGACCCCGATGGCGCGAACGATCTGAAGTCCGGTGGCGAGGAGCATCGGATCTGCAAGCATGCTCTGCGCGGCCGACTTCGCGGCGCGCTCGGCCGCGATCCGGGCGCGCTTCTGCACCTCGCGCTTGTAGCCCCAATAGGAGCCTGCCGCGGCCAGGGTCAGCAGGAAGAAGATGCCCGCGCCGGCAAGGCAGGCCTGCACCGGGCCATATTTCTGCAGGACCGAGATGAAGACAGCGGCACACAGGAAGCCTGTCGTCACCAACAGTGCGAAGGCCGCGCCTGCGGCAAGGGAGGTCAGCCGAATAGTCGTGCCGGTGGATGCACTGATCCCGTCGATGATGCGCTGAAACATGGCCTTACTCCTCAATCCCACCAGCCGAATCGTCACGGGCCGACAGCTGCGGCGCCCCGCCGCCGTTTCGATGCGCTAGCCGCCTTAGCGGCGCCAGGCGGCGCCGATCAGGAAGCCGATGCCGAGCGCGAGTCCGACGGTCGCGAGCGGCCGCTGCCTGATCGCGTCTTCCAGCGTCTCCTCGATCGAGCCGTAGGCGTCCTGTGCCGCCTCCATCATCGCGCTGCCGCGCTCCGACATGTCGTCGATCGCGGTATCCATGTTCTCGCGCGCCTGGCGATAGCCGCGGCGGGCCTGCCTGCCCGTGGAATTGGCAAAGGTGTTGAGCGCGTCGGTGATCTGGTCGGTAAGGGCGGCGATATCGCTTTTCACGGCTGCTACATCCTTCTCGAGGCGTTCTCTGGTGGCTTTGTCGGTCCAGTCTCTCATCCCGGATTCGGCATTGGTCGTGGACATCGGGAGCTCCGAACGGTTGACGGCTGAGATAGCCGGAAAACGTTTCGTCGCAGTGTAAGTTCCGTTTATTGAAACCGGTCAGGCTTGCGGGAGCTGCGGCGAATTCTCCGGCAACAGGTGCTCCTTCAGGATCAGCGCGACGATCAGGAGCGGCGACGACAGGAACGCGCCCATCGGCCCCCATAGCCAGGTCCAGAACGCGAGTGCGAGCAGCACGGCGAGCGCGTTCAGGGCGAGCCGCCGCCCGATGATCGTCGGTGTGATGAAGTGGCCCTCCAGAAAGGTGAGCCCGCCGAAGGCGAGCGCGGCCATCAAGCCGCCGCCGATGGTCGGAAAGGCGACCAGCCCCACCACGACCAGCACCGCGAACATCGCCACGGGCCCGATGATCGGGATGAAGTTGAGCGTTGCCGCCAGCGCGCCGAGCCCGGCCGGATTGGGCATTCCGGTGAGCGCGCAGATGAGGCCGGTAACGACGCCGACGCCGACATTGATGAGGGTGACGGTCAGGAGATAGTTGCCGAGATGGACCTCGATCTCGTTGAGAATCCGAAGCGTGCGCAGCCGCGCCTCATGATCGCTGAAGGTCATGATCATGGCCCGCCGCAGGTCGCGCCAGCTTGCGATGAACAGGATCAGGGTGACGAAGAACAGCAGGAATTCGGTAAAGGTCGGTGACAGGAATTCCAGCGTCGGCTGCACCCACTCGATCTTGGGCATCTGGAAGCTCGGCAATTCTTCCGAGCCGCCGAGCATGACTTGCATCTCCCGCCACAGCGCAACTGGCCGGTCGAACACGTGCAACTTGTCCTTCAATTGCGCGCCGAGCTCCGGCAGCCGCGTGCTCCACTCCATCACCGGCGAGGCGATCAGCGCCACGATGAAGGCGATCACCGCGGTCACCACGACCACGATCAGGACGGCGCCGAGGCTGCGTGGGACCTTGCTCCGCTCCAGGAAGCTCGCCGCCGGAGACAGCATGGTGCCGGTGACGAAGGCCATCACCACCGGCAGGAAGAACGCCTTGCCGACATAAAGCACGGCAACGATGGCAATCAGCAAGAGGCCGGTCAGCGCGAACGCGACGAACTCGGTGCGGCGGATCACCGGCGGTAGCTCGACATGGCTCTCGGGAAGCGGATCGCCTTCGCTGTTGCCGGAAATCAGGCGTTCACTGGGAAGGACGCGCACAATACCTCTCCCGCACGGAGCCGCCATCCGCGCGCCCATTGATGATCAACCAACGCCCGGGTGGATCGAGGGTTCCGTCGCGGCTTCGTGAAGAGGCGCTCGCTTGACTGTGACGTCGCTGCCGCAGGCATCGGTGGAACCTGAGTCGGTCCGGTCGCGTTTGTTGGCGACAGCATCACCCAGATGCACACATCCAACGGGGCAGCACATGACAACATTCGCTCTCGTCCGCCGCTTCTCGCCGCGCGTCGCCACCGCGTTTGCCTTCGCGACTGCACTGCTCACCGTGCCCTTTGGCAGCGCGAGTGCGCAAACTTTCGGCTACGCGCCGATGCAGCCGCAGGCTTATCCGCAGGACCAGGGCCATTCGCGAGGCTACGTCAACGAGGCGCCGCAGGCCGCCGACGAGGACGCCCGGTTGCCCGACCGGCTGCGCAAGCAGATCGTCAGCTTCGACAGGAGCGAGCCGGCCGGTACCATCGTCATCGATACCAACAACACTTACCTCTATTACGTGCTCGGCAACGGCCGCGCGATCCGCTACGGCGTCGGCGTCGGCCGCGAGGGTTTCACCTGGTCGGGCGTGCAGAGCGTCAGCCGGAAGGCGGAATGGCCGGATTGGCATCCGCCGGCCGAGATGATCGCGCGCCAGCCCTACCTGCCGCGCTTCGTCGCTGGTGGGCCCGGCAACCCGCTCGGTGCCCGTGCGATGTATCTCGGCTCGAGCGAATACCGCATCCACGGCACCAACGATCCCACCACGATCGGCAAGTTCGTCTCGTCCGGCTGCATCCGCCTGACCAACGAGGACGTCATCGACCTGTTCGGCCGCGTCAATGTCGGCACCAGGGTCGTGGTGCTGCCGAAGAATGCGCCGCTGATGGCGAGAGGCGGGGATCCCGTACGCAAGCATCCGGCGGTGACGACGCAGCCGTCGGGCCACCAGGCGCTGAACATCTCGGCGTCGTCGGTGAACTAGCGCATGATCCGGAAAAGTGTGCAGCGGTTTTCTGAAAAGATCATGCATCGCTTTAGGAGTTGAATGAGGTCACATGAGTAGACGTTCGATCGGCAAGCTGGCTGGCAGTGCGGCGGCCTTGTTCACCGTCACCTCACTCGGCCTCGCGCTGACGCCGCCGGCGCATGCGGAGGATTTTTTCTCCGCCCTGTTCGGTGCGTTCGGAGCGCGGCCTCCCCAGATCCGGATGCCGTTCCCGACCGATGACATGCCGCGCTACGACGCGCCGCGCCAGCGGGCCGCCTATGGCGGCGCGGCCTATTGCGTGCGCAGCTGCGACGGCCGCTACTTTCCTGCGCAAGGAAGTGATGCGGAAAGCAAGGCGCAGTCCTGCAAGAGCTTCTGTCCGGCTTCCGAGACCTCGCTGGTCTATGGCAGCAATATCGAAGAGGCCGCGACGGAGGACGGAAGATCCTATTCCGACCTGCCGAACGCGTTCCGCTATCGCAACGAGATCGTCGCAGGCTGCACCTGCAACGGCAAGGACCCGGTCGGTCTCGCCCAGGTCAAGGTCGAGGACGACCCCACCCTGCGCAAGGGCGACATCGTCGCCGGCGCCAATGGCCTCGTGGTCGCCAGCCGCAACGCCAACGAACGCCGCGGCGTCGCGATGAACTTTTCGCCGCTGCCCCAATCGGTCCGCGCCAGATTCCGCCAGGTGCCGGTAGTGGCGAAGGAGTAGGGATGGACAGGGCTGAGTTGCCGCGCTTAGCAGCCCAATAAGGATTGTCGTCCCGGACAAGCGCGCCCACAGCGCGCGCAGATCCGGGACCCATAGCCACAGGGAGCGGTTTGGCGAAGGTTCGGAGTTGCCGGCTCGCGCCGCAACTTCTCCTTGGGGTTATGGGTCCCTGCGCTCGCAGGGACGACAGCGAGGATGTGGCCGGAGCTTCTCTCCACCCGCGCAGCCTTACGCCGCGCGGATCTTGCCGAGGAAGTCGCTGACCTGCTGACCGAGCTGGCGGCTTTGCGTCTCCAGCATCTCGGAGGCCTGCTTCACGTTCTCCGCGGCACCGGCTGCGGTGTCGGCATCGGCCTTCACGCCGGTGATGTTGTCCGAGACGTTCTTGGTGCCCTGCGCCGCATATTGCGTGCTGCGGGTGATCTCCTGCGTGGCCGCACCTTGCTCCTGCACCGCGGCCGCGATGGCGGTGGCAACCTCGTTCACCTCGCCGATGATGCCGCCGATCGCCTGGATCGCGTTGATGGCATCGCCTGCGACCTTCTGGATGTCGGCGATCTGCTCGGAGATCTCCTCGGTCGCCTTCGCGGTCTGGCTCGCCAGTGACTTCACCTCCGATGCCACGACCGCAAACCCGCGCCCGGCTTCTCCGGCGCGCGCCGCCTCGATCGTGGCGTTCAGCGCCAGCAGGTTGGTCTGCGCTGCGATGGTGTTGATCAGCCCGACGACCTCGCCGATGCGCCCCGCCGACTGCGCCAGCCCCTGCACGGTGCTGTCGGTTTCGCGCGCCTGGTTGACGGCGCGACTGGCAATGCCTGCGGCATGCGCGGCCTGCTGGCTGATGTCGTTGATGGAGGCAGAGAGCTCCTCGGCCGCTGCCGCGACGCTCTCGACACTCGTGGAGGCCTCGTTCGAAGCCTTGCCTGCGATCTCGACGCGTTCATTGGTCTGGCGCGACACCGCGGACAGATCGCCCGAGGTCTTGCGCATCTCGCCGGAGGCCTCGCTTAGTTCGCCGAGCGACTTGCGCACCACGCCTTCGAATTCGCCGACATAAGTTTCCATCGCGCGCTGGCGCGCGGCGGCGCCGGCGTTGCGCTCGCGCTCCTGCTCTTCGATCTTGAGCTTGTCGATCGCCTGCTGCTTGAACGTCTCCAGCGCGCCCGCAAGCGAGCCGATCTCGTCCCGGCGGTCGAGATAGCCACTGTCGACGGTGAGGTCGCCGCCGGCGACCTTGAGCATCGCGTCGCGGATCCGGTGCAGCGGCGTGATCACCCGGCGGCTGACCGCAAGCATGGCCGCGCCCGTGAACAGTATCGCGGCAATCAGCAGCACAAGCTGGGTCAGCAGCGATTGCAGCGCCTGCCCACGCTGGCTGGTGGAATGGTCCCTGGCGGCGCCGAGCGCGGTATCGGCGAGCTTGATCGCGCTCGCCATCCGGCCGACCGAGTAGGGGCTCCACTGATTGGCAGTCATCGACGCCTTCTCACCCTTGGCGACTGCGGCGATGATGCCGTCGCGCGTGGTGAGATATTGCGGGTCGAAATAGAACGATTTGGTCTCCGCCATGGCCGCGGCCAGCGCCGGCGGCAATTGCATGCCCGATGCGGCGAGCTCGGTCGCGCGCCAGGCCGCCTCGGTGCCGCCGACCCATTTGGTGAAGGCGAGCTGGACCTCGGGCGAGATCTTGCCGCTGTTGAGCGCGTTGCCGACGATCAGCGAGGATTCACCCGCGTTGACGCGCAACAGCCAAGCCATCTGCTTGATCATCAGCAGTTGATCGATCATTGCGTCCTGATGATTGACGCTCGCGGCCAGCACGGGCGACAGCTTTTCGAGGATGGCCATCAGCCCGTCCTCGCTCTCGAGATACTCTTTGACAAGTGCCGCGCGACGCGATGCCCTGGGCTTGGCGACCTCAGTCCAGAACTCAGCCTGCTGCGCCAGCAGCGCCTTGTTCAGCCGGTCGAGATCGGCAACCACCGTCCCACCTTGAGGCAAGTCGATCGAGGGTAAAATCTCGATCGCGCGCGCCAGGGCGGGCATCAGCTCGTCGCGGATGCCGCGAATGTATGTCTCGATGTCCTTGTCCATCTGGATGTCGGAGGTCAGCTGACGGCTGCTGGTCGAGCGGTCGGAGCGGATGTTCGCCATCGCCTTGAACACATCGGCGGAGGCCGCTGCTACCGCGACGATCCGGTTCGCCTGCTGAAGCCGGCTCCATGAATTCCAGGCGCTGATCGAGAAGCCGATCACGACGACGAGTGCGGTGGACAGGATCACCGCTTTCAGCAGCGTGGAGACGGTCAGGCGGTTGAGCATCAGATACCCCGGTACACGTTTCGAAGTTCGTGGCCCCGAACGGCAGCCCCCACGAACTTCGAACGACCAAAGGGATGCACGATAGATGCGCATGCCCAAGGCAGACGCTCCGAGGTGCATTTGGCCTCAAAAGGGTAAAAACTTAGACAGTGCTCCTGCCGTAAAATTACGGGGGATCGCTCTGCCCGATCGAAATGCCCGAAGTTACAAGAGGTTGCAAATACGGAACCGGCGCGCCTTGCAGGCGTTAGGACAACGTCAGCAACTTGCCTGAAGGGGGGTCCCAGCGATGCTGGTCGGTGTACTTGTCACCTTTCTCGTCGTCATTCTCGTGCTTTATCTCATCAACATGCTGCCGATGGACGGCCGCGCCAAGCAGATCGCGCGCGTGATCGTCATCATCATCGGCATCGTGTCGCTATTGAAATATTTGACGGTTTTCTAGCGAAGGCATCGTAGCCCGGATGAGCGCAGCGATATCCGGGGTGCCGCAACAAAGGTCCCGGATTTCGCTTCGCTCATCCGGGCTACGGATCACCACACAAAAAGCCCCGGCCTGAGCCGGGGCTTCGCTGTTGCTGCCTCAATGCAGCGACTTCAGCCAGTCGTCGACATCTTGGCGAATCTGGTCCTTGGCCTTGCCGTAGCGTTCCTGGAGCCGGCCCTCGAGCTGCTCGCGACGCCCTTCGATCAATCGGAGGTCGTCGTCAGTGAGCTTGCCCCATTTCTCCTTGGCGGAGCCCTTGAACTGCTTCCAATTTCCTTCGACGCGATTCCAGTCCATGACCATCTCCCATGAGTTGATGGCCGTACAACGCGACCGGTGAGCGGCCGTTCCGCTGCGGGCCGCGACGTTTCGCCCAACAAAAAAGCCCCGGCGTGCCGGGGCTTTTGGTCTGCGATTGATCCGTTCAGCCGGCAGCCTTCGCCTCGCGGCGGCGGGCGGTGAGGATGTATTCGGTGTAGCCGTTCGGCTGCTCGCGGCCCTTGAAGATGAGGTCGCAGGCCGCCTTGAAGGCGACGCCGTCGAAGGCTGGCGCCATCGGCTTGTAGATCGCATCGCCTGCGTTCTGCTTGTCGACGACGACGGCCATGCGCTTCAGCGATTCCATCACCTGCGCCTCGGTGATCACACCCTGATGCAGCCAGTTGGCGAGATGCTGGCTTGAGATGCGCAACGTCGCGCGGTCCTCCATCAGGCCGACGTCGTGGATGTCGGGCACCTTGGAGCAGCCGACGCCCTGGTCGATCCAGCGCACGACGTAACCGAGGATGCCCTGGCAGTTGTTGTCGATCTCCTGCTTGACGTCGTCGGGCGCCCAGTTCGACTTCGACACCGGTATCGTGAGGATGTCGGAGAGCTTCGCGCGCGGCCCGCCCTTGGTCAGCTCCTGCTGGCGCGCGATGACATTGACCTGGTGGTAGTGCAGCGCGTGCAGCGTCGCAGCGGTCGGCGAGGGCACCCAGGCGGTGGTGGCGCCGGCCTGCGGATGGCCAAGCTTCTGTTGAAGCATGTCCGCCATCTTGTCGGGCGCCGCCCACATGCCCTTGCCGATCTGGGCGTGGCCGGGCAGGCCGTCGATCAGCCCCATGTCGACGTTCCAGTCCTCATAGGCCTTGATCCAGGCCTGCGCCTTCATCTCGTTCTTGCGGATCATCGGACCTGCTTCCATCGAGGTGTGGATCTCGTCGCCGGTGCGATCGAGGAAGCCGGTGTTGATGAACATGATGCGCTTGGAGGCGCGCTGGATGCAGGCCTTGAGGTTGACGGTGGTGCGCCGCTCCTCATCCATGATGCCGACCTTGAGCGTGTTCTCGGGCAAGCCAAGCATCTTCTCGACGCGGTCGAAGATCTCGCAGGTCAGCGAGACCTCGTCGGGGCCGTGCATCTTCGGCTTGACGATATAGGCCGATCCCGTGCGGCTGTTCTTGACCTTGGAGTTGCCCTTGAGGTCGTGGATGGCGAGCAGGCCCGAGACGGCGGCATCGAGCAGGCCTTCCGGCACTTCCTCGCCATTCGCGTCCAGCACTGCGTCGGTGAACATGTGGTGACCGCAATTGCGCATCAAGAGCAGGCTGCGGCCGTGCAGCTTGAGCTCGCCCTTGCCGTCGGGCGTCTTGTAGAGGCGGTCGGCATTGAGCGAGCGCGTCAGCGTCTTGCCACCCTTCTCGAAATCGGCCGACAGCGTGCCGTTCATCAGGCCGAGCGTGTTGCGGTAGACCAGCACCTTGTCCTCGGCATCGACCGCGGCGACCGAGTCCTCCATGTCGAGGATGGTGGAGACCGCGGCTTCCATGATCATGTCGGCGACGCCGGCCGGATCGTCCTTGCCGATCGCGCTATTGCGATCGATCTTCACCTCGACATGCAGGCCGTTGTTGACGAGCAGCACGGCGCTCGGCGCCGCCGCATCACCCTGAAAGCCCGCGAACTGATCGGCGTTCTTCAGCGCGGTGGCATTGCCGCTCTTCAGCTTCACCGCGAGCTGGCCCGCGACCACGCTATAGGCGGTGACGTCGGTGTGGCTGCCGGTCGCGAGCGGCGCGGCGGTATCGAGGAACGCCTTGGCCTTGGCGATCACCTTGTCGCCGCGCGCCTTGTTGTAGCCCTTGCCGCTCTCTGAGGGATCATGAGGGATCGCGTCGGTGCCGTAGAAGGCGTCGTAGAGCGAGCCCCAGCGCGCATTCGCCGCGTTCAACGCGTAACGTGCATTGGTAAGAGGCACGACGAGCTGCGGGCCGCAGATCTTGCCGATCTCCTCGTCGACATTGGCCGTCTCGACCTTCTGCGTCGCCGGTTCAGGGACGAGATAACCGATCTCCTTCAGGAAGGCGGTGTAGGCGTCGAGGTCGAACGCCTTGCCCTTGCCCGCGCGGTGCCAGTCGTCGATCTTGGCCTGCAGCGTATCGCGGAATGCGAGCAGTTCGCGGTTCTTGGGGCCCAGCTCCTTGATGATGGCGGCAAGCCCGGCCCAGAACGCATCCGGCGCGATCCCCGTTTTCGGGGCCGCTTCCTTGGCGATGAAGTCAAACAGAACAGGGGCGATCTTCAATCCGTGGGCGTCGACGCGTTTCATGATGGGCTTTCTTGTTGGAAATGGCTGTTTTTGGCTGCTTTTGACCCGACAGCAGCAAAATGCGCCCACGCAGGGCGGCTTTCGGGACCTATTAGCCCCAAAATCGGGGCGGTGAGAAGACCCCTAAGGGTTTGTCAAAATGTCAAGAAAAGGTAGGGGACAGCCCCATACGCCGGTGTCATTCCCCGCGAAGGCGGGGAATCCAGTACGCCGCGGCTTCTCGGCTCAATCACTGCTGTTGGTGGAATACTGGGTCGCCCGGCCAAGCCGGGCGACGACAGCGGGGGATTAGGACGCGCCTCAAATATTCGCGGCGAGGTCCACGAGCTCGTCGAACAGCACGCCAGTCGTCTTCAGCATCTGCTCGATCTCGTCCGCCGCCTCTGCCACCGTCCGCTTCGACGTGTCGATCACGAGCTCGGCGGCCTCCGGCTTTTCGTAGTCGTTGCCGATGCCGGTGAACGAGGCGAGCGCGCCGGCGCGCGCCTTCTTGTAGTGGCCCTTGGGGTCGCGCTCCTCGCAGACGCCCGCAGGCGTTGCTACATGGATCTCGCGGAATGCGGTGTCGGCGATGCGGCGTGCAGTGGCGCGGTCCTCGCGGGCCGGCGAGACCGCGGCGACGATGGCGATATGGCCGTTGCGGGCAAGGTGCGTCGCGACCTCGGCGAGGCGGCGGATGTTCTCGCTGCGATCCGTGGCGGTGAAGCCGAGATCGCTGTTGAGGCCGGCACGCAGCGTGTCGCCGTCGAGCAGGATCGGCGAGCCGCCATTGGTGAAGAGACGCCGTTCCAGCGCCTTGGCCAGCGTCGATTTGCCGGAGGCCGGCAGGCCGGTGAGCCAGACCACGGCGCCGTTGTGTTGATAGCGCGCGGAGCGCTCATCCGGCCGCAGCGCCGATTCCACCGGCACGATATCAACCGGCACGGCCCGCTGGCCGGCATCGACCGACAGCACCAGGCCGCCGCCGGCGATGCGCCCGGAGACTTCGATGACGAGACGGCCGGTGCGGGGATTCTCGGTGTAGGGATCGGTTGCGATCGGATTGGAAAGCGAAATGTCGATCTCGCCGACATGATTGCGGCCGATCGCCTTGTTCTCGCTGCTCGATAATTCGCCGGGATCGACCGCCTTCTCGATGGCGACGACGGTGGCGCGGCTTTCCTTCGGCCCGCAGCGCACCAGAAGCTGGTCGCCCTTGGCGAGCGGCTTGTCGTGCAGCCAGAAGATGCGCGCGCGCAGCCGCCGCGTCTCGCGCGGGGCGGTGCCGGCATGCGCGATGATGTCGCCGCGCTCGATGAAGAGCTCGCGGTCGAGCGTGATGCCGACCGAGCGGCCCGCGCCCTGCCGTCCCGCCACCGGCGTCACCGGCCAGCTCTCGACCGTCTTGATCTTGGCGATCTTGCCGGCCGGCATGATCACGATCTCGTCGCCGGCAACCAGGCTGCCGGATTCGATGCGGCCCGCGACGATGCGGCGGTCGTCGAACTTGTAGATCGCCTGCACCGGCAGCCGCAGCGCCAGCGCTTCGAGCGGCCGTGCCGGCTCGAGTCTATCAAGCGCCTCGACGACGGTCGG
The DNA here is from genome assembly GCF_002795245.1 of Bradyrhizobium forestalis. Taxonomy (GTDB): domain Bacteria; phylum Pseudomonadota; class Alphaproteobacteria; order Rhizobiales; family Xanthobacteraceae; genus Bradyrhizobium; species Bradyrhizobium forestalis. Next base: position 77,417 of record NZ_PGVG01000030.1, read on the forward strand.
TCCCTCATACCAGCCGATGCGGTCGGTGCGTTCGGCGACGCCGTCGCCGTCGCGTGCGGAGATCGGGATTACGGCCGTGGGCTTCACGCCGAGGCCGTTGAGATGCGCTGAGATCTCGTCGCTGATCGCCTTGAAGCGGTCGGCGCTGAAATCGACGCGGTCCATCTTGTTGACGACGACGGCGACCTGCTTCACGCCGAGCAGGTGCAGCAGATAACCGTGCCGCCTTGTCTGGTCACGCACGCCTTCCAGCGCGTCGATGATCAGCACCGCGCCGTCGGCCTGCGAGGCGCCGGTGATCATGTTGCGCAGGAATTCGGCGTGACCGGGCGCGTCGATCAGCACGATGTCGCGCGAATTGGTGCGGAAGCGGATCTGCGTGGTGTCGATGGTGATGCCCTGGTCGCGCTCGGTCTGGAGGGCGTCGAGCAGGAACGACCATTCGAATGGCATGCCGCGCCGCGCGCTGACGGCTTTCAGCATTTCGAGCTTGCCGTCGGGCAGGCTGCCGGTCTCATGCAGCAGGCGGCCGACCAGCGTCGACTTGCCGTGATCGACATGGCCGACGATGACGATGCGCACTTGCGGACGCGTGGTGCCGTTCGGCGTGGCCGGCGAAGTGGGGGTGACGATCATGTTCATGCGGCGCTCGCGTCCTTGGGAATCAGAGATAGCCGGCGACGCGAAGGCGCTCGAAAGCGTCCTCGGTCTCGTGGTCGAGCGCGCGTCCGGCGCGCTCCGGCACCTTGGTCTGCTCGAGCTCGATCAGGATCTCGTCGATGCTGGACGCTGTCGAGTGCACGGGGTTGGTGATGTCCTGATCGCCCAGCGAGCGATAGCGCTTGCCGTTTTGCGACAGATAGAGCGGGATGATCGGGATGTTCTCCCGCTTGGTGTAGGCCCAGATGTCGGCCTCGGTCCAATGCAGGATCGGGTGGATGCGCAAATGCGCGCCTTGCGGCGGCGACGCATTGAAATGATCCCAGAACTCCGGCGGCTGGTCGCGCACGTCCCAATTGCCCTCCAAGCCGCGCGGCGAGAACACGCGCTCCTTGGCGCGCGTCGCTTCCTCGTCGCGGCGGATGCCGGCGATCAGGCCATCGAAGCCGTATTTGCCGAGCGCCATCTTGAGGCCCTCGGTCTTGCGCGCGGCGGAACGGGCGGCCGGCGGCAGCGTCGGGTCGACGGCATCGATCGGCGGGCAGGGCTCGACGCGCAAATCGAGATCCCACTCCTTCCCGTAATGATCGCGGAAGCGATACATCTCCGCAAACTTCTTGCCGGTGTCGACATGGAGAGCCGGGAACGGCATGCGGCCGAAGAACGCTTTCCGCGCCAGCCAGATCATGACGTTGGAGTCCTTGCCGAGCGACCACAACAGGGCGATCTTCTTCAGCCGGGCAAAAGCCTCGCGAAAGATGTAGATGCTCTGCGCCTCGAGCTGGTCGAGATGGTCCATGCTCGGGGCAAGCTCGGCAGAAAATTCTTGCGCGCGCACGCGCTCGGCCAGCGCCGGGTTGCTCACTCGATCAGCAGCGGAATCGTCCTTGAGAAGATGCATCTCTGCCACTTTGCGTTTGGAGGCGAAAATTCTATAGTTGCAGCGCGAAGGAGAAGAAAAAATTTCTCTTTGCGTGCTCGAAACGAGACATATATAGAAAATAATTCCAGTCAACCCCGTTTGTGGGGAAGCGAGTATCGCATGCGGTTCTTGCCGGTGTTTCTCGATCTCAAGACCGGTCCGGTGGTCCTCATCGGCGCCGGCGAGCTTTTGCGCGCCAAGCTGCGCGTGCTCGCAGCGGCGGGTGCGGGCATCCGCGTCTATGCGATCGATGGCGATCGTGATCTGAGCCTGAGCTCTGACGATGCGGCGCGTATCGAGATCGTAACCGGCGATCCGCTCACTGCCGATCTCTCGGGCGTCATCGCCATCGTCTGCGCCGGCGCTGGCGACGTTGGCGTGGCGATGTCGGTTCGCGCCAAGGCGCTCGGTCTGCCCGTCAACGTCATGGACGATCTCGAGCATTCCAGCTTCATCTTCCCGGCGATCGTCGATCGCGGCGATGTCGTGGTCGCAGTCGGCACCGGCGGCACCTCGCCGGTGGTGGCGCGACGCGTGCGCGAGAAGATCGAGGCGCTGCTGCCGGCGCGCATCGGCGAGCTCGCCGAGTTCATCGGCACCTTCCGCAAATCCATCAACGAGCGCATCGCCGAATTTCCGCTGCGCCGCCGTTTCTGGGAGCGCGTCATCGACGGCCCGATCGGCGCCGCCGTGCTCGCCGGCCGTAAGGACGAAGCAGACGCATCGCTCGAGGCGATTTCCGATCCCTCAGATTTCGCGCGCGCCGACAAGCCGGAAGGCTCGGTCGCACTGGTGGGCGCCGGTCCCGGCGATCCTGACCTTCTCACCATCAAGGCGCTACGCGCGTTGCAGGACGCCGATATCGTCTTCCACGACGAGCTGGTTTCGCCCGAAATTCTCGACCGCATCCGCCGCGACACCACGCGCGTGCCGGTCGGCCGCCGCGTCGGCAAGCCCGGCATCGGCCAGGATGCCATCAACAAACGCATGATCGAGGCCGCGCAATCAGGCCAGCGCGTGGTGCGGCTGAAGGGGGGCGATCCCTTCGTGTTCGGCCGCGGCGGCGAAGAGGTGGAAGCCTTGCGCGCCGCCGGTGTCGCCTATTCGATCATTCCCGGCATCACCGCAGGGCTCGGCGGCGCCGCCGATTTCGAGGTGCCGCTCACCTATCGTCACGAGGCGACCCGCATCACCTTCCTCACCGCGCACAAGGCGCGCGATGCGGAAGCCGTGGACTGGTCGACGCTGACCGACACCAAGATGACCGTCGTGATCTACATGGGCATGACCGCCGCGCCCGCCGTGCGCGCCGGCTTGTTCGCCGCCGGCCGCTCGCCGGAAACGCCGGTCGGCGTGTTTTCCCGTGTCACGCGGCCCGACGCGCAGGGCGCAATCGGAACGCTGCGCGACCTGCCCGAGCTCGTGCGGCGGATCCAAGGTGGTCCCGCCATCCTCATCATCGGCGACGTGGTCCGGCATGCCGGCTCGCTTCGCCGCCAAACCCCCAAACACATCATCTCTGACCTCCTGGATGCAGCCGAATGACCTCTCCGCTTGAACAAAAGAAAATCAAGATCGCCGGCCCCTCGGTCGTGACCGCCAACCGCACCTGGGACGGCATCGTGGTCTATCGCACCGCGGCCAAGAGCTGGTCCGCGGACCTGTCGGAAGCCGCGATCGTGCGCAACTCCGACGAGGCGAAAGCGTTGCTTGCGGAGTCGGTGGTCGATGACGTTGGCGCGATCGGTCCCTATATCGCTCCGGTGCAGGTCGGCGAGGACGGCAAGATCCTGCCCGGCAATCTGCGCGAACAGATCCGCCGCACCGGCGTCACCATCGGGCAGCCGGCCCAGGTTTAAGGCACTCTCTTATGTACGCTTACGACGAAATCGACCGCACGCTCGTCAACGAGCGCGTCTCGGAGTTCCGCGATCAGGTGAAGCGGCGCCTCTCCGGCGAGCTCACCGAGGACGAGTTCAAGATCCTTCGCTTGCAGAACGGCGTCTATCTGCAACTGCACGCTTACATGTTCCGCGTCGCGATCCCCTATGGGACGCTGGCAACGAACCAGCTGCGGGCGCTGGCCCATGTCGCGCGCAAATACGATCGCGGCTACGGCCACTTCACCACGCGGCAGAACATCCAGTTCAACTGGATCAAGCTCGCCGAGCTGCCGGATGCGCTGGCCGATCTCGCCGAGGTCGGCATCCACGCGATGCAGACCTCCGGCAACAACATGCGCAACGTCACCTCGGACCAGTGGGCCGGCGTCGCGCCGGGCGAGATCGAGGATCCCCGCATCTGGTCGGAGCTGATCCGCCAGCACACCACGCTGCATCCGGAATTCTCGTTCCTGCCGCGCAAGTTCAAGATCGCGATCACCGCCTCGGACCATGACCGCGCCGCGATCAAGATCCACGACATCGGCCTGCGGCTGATCAAGAACGAGAAGGGCGAGACCGGCTTCGAGGTGCTGGTCGGCGGCGGTCTCGGCCGCACGCCGTTCATCGCCAAGACCATCAAGCACTTCGTGCATGGCCGCGACATCCTCAGCTACATCGAGGCGATCCTTCGCGTCTACAATCAGTACGGCCGCCGCGACAACATCTACAAGGCACGCATCAAGATCCTGGTGCATGAGCTCGGCATCGAGAAATTCTCGCGCGAGGTCGAGGACGAGTGGCAGCATATCCGCAACTCCTCGCTCCAGATCGACGACGAAGTGATCGAGGACATCCGCTCGCGCTTCACCTATCCTGCTTACGAGAAGCTGCCGCATATGCCGGACGAACTGCGCCAGGCCGCGGCCGATCCTGAGTTCGAGGCGTGGCGCAAGAACTCGGTGGCTCCGCACAAGGTGCCGGGCTACTCCATCGTCACGATCTCGCTGAAGCCGACCGGCGGGCCTCCGGGCGATGCCACGGCCGAGCAGATGGATGCGCTCGCCGATCTCGCCGACAAATATTCCTTCGGCGAGATCCGCGTCGGCCACGAGCAGAACCTCGCGCTGCCGCACGTTGCCAAGCGCGACCTGCCGGCGCTGTGGAAGGCGCTCGACAAGCTCGGGCTTGCGACGCCCAACGTCAATCTGATCACCGACATCATCGCCTGCCCGGGTCTCGATTATTGCTCGCTGGCGAATGCGCGCTCGATCCCGATCGCGCAGGAGCTGACGCGACGCTTCGCCAACCACGAGCTGGCCAACCTGATCGGCCGTCTCCACATCAACATCTCCGGCTGTATCAATGCCTGCGGCCATCACCATGTCGGCCATATCGGCATTCTCGGCGTCGAGAAGAACGGCGAGGAGGTCTATCAGATCACCATCGGCGGCCGCGCGGACGAGAACGCCGCGCTCGGCACCCTGATCGGTCCCGGCGTCAAGTTCGACGAGGTCGCCGATGTCGTCGAGGACATCGTGGAAGCTTATTTGGCGCTGCGCGAGCGGCCCGAAGAGCTGTTCATGGACACGGTGAAGCGCCTCGGCGTCGAACCCTTCAAGGAGCGCGTCTATGCCACTCGTTAACGGCGGAAAGATCGTCGATGACAGCTTCGTCAAGCTCGCCGTCGACACCCCGCTGCCCGAGGGCGGCGACATCCTGGTGCCGGCCGAGCGCTTCCTCGGCGATGCCGAGGGCTTGCTCAAGCGTGCCGGAAAGGTCGGCGTGATCTGGCCGAACAATCGCGACATTGCCGAGCTCGTGCCGTATCTCGGCAAGGTCGCCGCCGTCGCGCTGGTGTTCCCGACCTTCCGCGACGGGCGCGCCTACAGCCAGGCGCGGCTGCTGCGCGAACGTTACAACTATCGCGGCGAGGTGCGTGCCACCGGCCAAGTGCTGCGCGACCAGTTCGTGTTCATGCTGCGTGCCGGCTTCGATGCCTTCGAGGTCAAGAAGCAGGCGGATGCAGAAGCCTTCATGCAGACCGCCAAGCGCTATTCGGTGTTCTACCAGCCGACCGGCGACGGCCGGATCACGGCGCTGCACCGGCGCATGCAGCTGCGTCATTCAGAAGGTGTCGGCACGTGAACGCGATCGCGCCTCGGGTTTCGTCCGTGTCTGCGCTGCCTTCGGCGGAGGAGCTCGATCGCGCCCTGCGCGATGCTTCGCCCGCCGAAGTCATCGCTGCCGCGTTGAAGACTGTCGGGCGCGACAGGCTTGCGCTGGTGTCGTCCTTCGGCACGGAATCGGCCACACTGTTGAAGGTCATGGCGGATGTCGACCCGGCGATCCCCGTGATCTTTCTCGACACTGGCTGGTTGTTCGAGGAGACGCTGGCCTATCGCGATACGCTGATTGCGACGCTGGGCCTGAAGGACGTCCGCTCGATCAAGCCCGCCGAGGAGACGCTGTCGCGCGAAGATCCCGACCGCGACCTCTGGTTCTCCGATCCCGATGCCTGCTGCCGCATCCGCAAGGTCGAGCCGCTGGCGCGTGCGCTGAAACCGTTCGATGCCTGGCTCAACGGCCGCAAGCGTTTCCAGGGCAATGCACGCGCCGACATTCCGGTCGTCGAGGACGACGGCGCGCGGTTGAAGTTCAATCCCTTCGCCAATGTCTCGCGCGAAGAGATCGAGGCGATCTTCACCCGCGCCAAATTGCCGCGTCATCCATTGGCTGCCTCCGGTTTCCTGTCGGTTGGGTGTATGCCTTGCACCAGCAGAACGGCTGAAGGCGAGGATTCTCGCGCCGGTCGCTGGCGCGGCCGGGCCAAGACAGAATGCGGCATCCACACCATGAAGACTTCGTAGCACAGTCGCGCTGCCACGCTGCGAACAAGAAAATCGGGTTTCGTTGACTTAAGCGCGTTTCGCCACGAATTTCGCCTGCATGTCTTCGCTGACACCGATGTCGGCGAGGTGAATGGAGATGGACATGATGCGCCGTATCGTTCCGCTCGCTGCAGGACTCCTCGCGACAGGCTTCTTGGCAAGCTCGGCTCTCGCCGCTGACATCAATTTGCTGAACGTGTCGTACGATCCGACGCGCGAGCTCTATGTCGAGTTCAACAAGGCATTCGCGAATGCCTATCGGAAGGAAACCGGCAAGAGCGTCGAGATCAAGCAGTCGCATGGCGGCAGCGGTTCGCAGGCGCGCGCGGTGATCGACGGATTGCAGGCCGACGTGGTGACGCTCGCGCTCGCCTATGACATCGACGCGATCGCCGGCAGGGGCCTTACCGCTGCCGATTGGCAGAAGCGGCTGCCGCAGAATTCGTCGCCCTACACCTCGACCATCGTGTTCCTGGTGCGCAAGGGCAATCCCAAGGCCATCAAGGACTGGGACGACCTGATCAAGCCGGGCGTCGCCGTGATCACGCCGAACCCGAAGACGTCAGGCGGCGCGCGCTGGAATTATCTGGCGGCCTGGGGCTTTGCGCAGAAGAAATATGGTTCGGCCGACAAGGCCAAGGACTTCATCGGAAAACTCTACCAGCAGGTGCCGGTGCTCGACACCGGTGCGCGTGGTGCCACCGTGACCTTTGTCGAGCGTGGTGTCGGCGACGTGCTGCTCGCCTGGGAGAACGAGGCCCATCTCGCCCTGAAGGAGTTCGGCGCGAACAAGTTCGAGATCGTGGCGCCGCCGCAATCGATCCTCGCCGAACCGCCGGTCGCCATCGTCGACAAGGTCGCCGATAAAAAAGGCAGCCGCAACGCCGCTGACGCCTACCTCCAATATTGGTACACCAAAGAGGGGCAGGAGATCGCCGCGCGCAATTTCTACCGCCCGCGCGATGCCGAAATCGCCAAGAAGTATGAGAATGCCTTCGCCAAGGTCGAGCTGTTCACGATCGACGACGTCTTCGGCGGCTGGACCAAGGCGCAGGAGGAACATTTTGCCGACGGCGGCGTTTTCGATCAGATTTACAAAAACTGATCGCGCGCTGTCCTTAGGAGGCTTTTTGCAGGGGGCCTGGTGAGCGCACTCGCAGCACGACGCCGGACATTGCCGGGCTTCGGTCTCACCATGGGACTGACGCTTTCCTGGCTGTCTATCATCATTCTGATTCCGCTCGCCGGCCTGTTCCTGAAATCGCTCGAGCTCAGTCCCGAGCAGTTCTGGAACATCCTCTCCAGCCGCCGCACCCTGAACGCCTTGCGGGTGTCCTTCGGCCTCGCCTTTGCGGCGGCCTCCGTCAATCTCGTCATGGGCAGCATCATCGTCTGGGCACTGGTGCGCTACCGCTTTCCGGGGCGGCGCATCTTCGATGCCATCGTCGACGTGCCGTTCGCGCTGCCGACGGCGGTGGCCGGCGTCGCGCTGACCGCGCTGTTCGCCGAGAAAGGCTGGCTGGGCGCGCCGCTCGCCGCGCTCGGCATCAAGGTGGCGTTCACGCCGGTCGGCATCTTCGTCGCCATGATCTTCATCGGCATTCCCTTCGTGGTGCGCACGGTGCAGCCGGTGCTCCAGGATCTCGACCCCGAGATCGAGGAAGCCGCGGGCAGTCTCGGCGCCAGCCGCTGGCAGACCATTATCCGCGTGATCCTGCCCTCGCTCGCACCGGCGCTGCTCACCGGCCTCGCGCTCGCCTTCGCGCGCGCGGTCGGCGAATATGGCTCTGTGATCTTCATCGCCGGCAACCTGCCCAACGTCTCCGAGATCGCGCCGCTCCTCATCGTGATCCGGCTCTCCGAGTTCCGCTATGCCGATGCAACCGCCATCGCGGTCGTCATGCTCGTCGTCTCCTTCGTCATCATCTTCGCCGTCAACCGGCTCCAGCGCTGGGCGCGGAGCCGGGTCCCGGCGCGCTGAGGGCGGATCATGACGATGCAGATCGCCGATTCCGTGTCGCTCCCGGCCTCCGACGCCAAGGCGCATGCGGCTGCAGCGCGCGACAACCTCCGTACCGAGCCGCGCGCTGTGCGCATCGTCATCATTGCTCTGGCGGTGATCTTTCTCACCGTCTTCGTGGTGCTGCCGCTCGTCGTCGTGTTTGCGCAGGCGTTATCGAGAGGCATTCTCGCCTATTTCGCCGCGCTCGCCGAGCCGGAGGCGCTGGCGGCGATCAAGCTGACGCTGATCGTCGCGGCGATCTCGGTGGGCCTCAATCTGGTGTTCGGCCTCGTCGCCGCCTGGGCCATCGCCAAGTTCGATTTCCCGGGCAAGACCTTCCTGATCACGCTGATCGACCTGCCGTTCTCGGTCAGCCCGGTGATCTCGGGCCTCGTCTTCGTGCTGCTGTTCGGCGCGCAGGGCTATTTCGGCACTTGGCTGCGCGACCACGACATCCAGATCCTGTTCGCGGTGCCCGGCATCGCGCTCGCCACCACCTTCGTGACCTTCCCGTTCGTGGCGCGCGCGCTGATCCCCCTGATGCAGGAGCAGGGCACGCAGGAGGAGGAGGCCGCGATCTCGCTCGGCGCCTCCGGCCTGCAGACCTTCTTCCGCGTCACCCTGCCCAACATCAAATGGGGCGTGCTCTACGGCGTCCTGCTCTGCAACGCCCGCGCGATGGGCGAGTTCGGCGCGGTCTCCGTCGTCTCCGGCCACATCCGCGGCGAGACCAATACGATGCCGCTGCTGGTCGAGATTCTTTACGACGAGTACCAGTTCGTCGCCGCCTTCGCGATCGCCTCGCTGCTGGCGATGCTGGCGCTGATCACGCTGATCGCGAAGACCGTTCTCGAGCGCCATCTGGATGAAGGACAAGACGCCGGTGACCATTGAAGTCAGGAATCTCGTCAAGACCTTCGGCAGCTTCAAAGCTCTCGATGGCGTCGATCTCAAGGTCGACGGCGGCGAGTTGGTGGCGCTGCTCGGTCCGTCCGGCTCCGGCAAGACCACGCTGCTGCGGATCGTCGCCGGGCTCGACTGGCCCGATTCCGGCGAGGTCTTCATCAATGGAGAGGACGCGCTGGCACAAGGCGCGCGCGAGCGGCATGTCGGGTTCGTGTTCCAGCACTATGCGCTATTCCGACACATGACCGTGTTCGAGAACGTCGCCTTCGGCCTGCGCGTGCAGCCGCGCGCGGTCCGCAAGGACGAGGCTGGGATCCGGGCCCGCGTCAAGGAGCTGCTCGATCTCGTGCAGCTCGACTGGCTTTCCGACCGCTATCCGAGCCAGCTCTCCGGCGGCCAGCGCCAGCGGATCGCGCTGGCCCGCGCGCTCGCGATCGAGCCGCGCATCCTGCTGCTCGACGAGCCGTTCGGTGCGCTCGATGCCAAGGTACGGAAAGAGCTGCGCAAATGGCTGCGCTCGCTGCATCACGAGATCAACGTCACCTCGATCTTCGTCACCCACGACCAGGAGGAGGCTTTGGAAGTCGCCAACCGCGTCGTGGTGATGGACAAGGGCAGGATCGAGCAGATCGGCTCGCCCGATGACGTCTACGACAATCCGGCGACGGCTTTCGTGCACGGCTTCATCGGCGAATCCATCGTGCTGCCGGTCGAGGTCGCTAATGGTGCGGTCCGGCTCGGTGACCGGCCGCTCGATCTCGCCGCCGGCGGGCTTGCGCCTGGCGCGTCACGGATGTTCGTACGGCGACATGACATGCTGGTCGGTCCGCCCGGCAGCGGCGCCTTCGAGGGCGCGGTCCGGCATGTCCGCAATTTCGGCCCGGTGCAGCGCGCCGAGGTCGCGCTGTCGGGCGGCGAAACCATCGAGATCGACGCCCCTCGCGACCGGGAACTGCGTGCCGGCGACACCATCGGCCTGGACCCCCGCCGCTACCGGATCTTTGCGGGCTAGATCCCCTGTCATTCCGGGGCGATGCGAAGCATCGAACCCGGAATCCCGACGTTGTCGCGCGAGATTCTCAGGTGCGCAATTGCGCACCAGAGCTCGCGCTGCCGCGCGCCCCGGAATGACAGCTCAGATTTTCCTCAAAATTCACCTTTCAGCCACGGTTGGTATGCAACAACGGCCCCTCATTTGGGGGCCTCTAAACATGCGCGCTGCGGCCGCAATTCTCGTCACTTTGCTGCTCGCCGGCTGTGCCGGCAACGAAGCACCGGTCCAGCAGCCGTCGATGTATACCGACATGGCGGTCCCGGGCTCAAAGCTCGACGCGCAGGCCGCCGCGGTGATGATTTCGCAATACCGCCAGAACAACATGCTCGGCACCGTCGCGATCGACCCTGATCTGATGCGGCTCGCCGAATCCCAATCCCAGGCCATGGCTGCGGCCAACAAGATGGACCACGACGTCCGCGCGCCGCTGGCCAAGCGCCTTGCCACCGGCGGCTATCCGGCCACGGTTGCCGTCGAGAACGTCTCGGCCGGCTATCATACGCTGGCGGAAGCGTTTTCCGGCTGGCGCGACTCGCCTCCTCACCGCGCCAACATGCTCAAGGGCGGTGTCACAAAATTGGGCATCGCGGCGAGCTATGCTCCCGGCACCAAATACAAGGTGTTCTGGACCATGATCCTGGCCTCGACAGAGCCCCGATAAGCCAGACTTGATCCGGGATGCATTGACGCCGCGGCCGAGTGTCGCCACGGTGGCTCGCCTTTTGCTATTGTTCCCTGATGACAGATCATAGCCCGGAATCCGCCAGCGTCCCCGCGAATGCGCAACGCGTCCTGGTCCTCCAGGGCGGCGGCGCGCTCGGCTCGTATCAGGCCGGCGCCTTTCAGGCGCTGTGCGGCTACGGTTTCGAGCCGGAATGGGTCGCCGGCATCTCGATCGGCGCGGTCAACGCCGCCATCATCGCCGGCAACGAGGGGCGCATCCGCGTCGAGCGGCTCAAGGAATTCTGGGAAATGGTGTCGGCCCCGGTGCCCTGGAAGCCGGTCGGCAAAAGCGACCACAGCCGCGAGCTGTTCAATTCGACCAGTGCTGCGCTGATTGCGACGTTCGGCGTGCCCGGCTTCTTCACGCCGCGCATTCCGCCGGCGCCGCTCTGGCCGCCGGGGCATCGCGAGGCGGAGAGCTATTACGACACCGCGCCATTGAAGAAGACGCTGGAGCGTCTCGTCGATTTCGACCGCATCAACGATCTGAAGACGCGCCTGTCGGTCGGCGCGGTCGGCGTGACCTCGGGCAACTTCAAATATTTCGACAATTACGAGTTCAAGAAGCTCGGCAAGAAGATCGGCCCCGAGCACATCATGGCCTCCGGCGCGCTGCCGCCGGGCTTCCCGTCCGTGATCATCGACGGCGAGCACTACTGGGACGGCGGCATCGCCTCCAACACGCCGCTCGACTACGTGCTCGACGCCGAGCTCGCGCGCGACATGCTGATCTTCCAGGTCGATCTGTTTTCCGCCCGCGGCGATCTGCCGAATTCGCTGCTTGAGGCCGCCGAGCGCGAGAAGGACATCCGCTATTCCAGCCGCACGCGCATGAATACGGACAAGAACAAGCAGATCCACAATGCCCGCCGGGCCGTGCGCGACCTGATTTCCAAATTGCCCGATTATCTCAAGAACGACCCTTCCGTCGAATTCCTTGCCAAGGCATCTCGTGAGAGCACCGTCACGGTGGTGCATTTGATCTATCGCAGCAAGAACTACGAATCCTCGTCCAAGGATTACGATTTCTCGCACGTCGCCATGGTCGAGCATTGGGAAGCCGGCGTGCGCGACGTGCATCTGTCGATGCGTCACAAGGACTGGCTCGAGCGGCCGCAGTCCGGCGAGACCATGGTGACCTACGATCTCACGGGGGACGTCACCGCGCCCCCGCCAAAAAGGAGCGAATAGAATGGGTAGTCTGTCAGGCAAGAACGCCGTCGTGACCGGGTCGACCAGCGGCATCGGGCTCGCTTACGCGCGCGCATTCGCCGCCGCCGGAGCCAACGTCGTCATCAACGGCTTCGGCTCGCCCGAGGACATCGAGAAGGAACGCGCCAAGATCGAATCCGACTTCAAGGTCAAGGCGATCTACTCACCCGCCGACATGACCAAGCCCGCCGAGATCGCCGGGATGATCGCGCTCGGCGAGAAGACGTTCGGCTCGGTCGACATCCTCGTCAACAATGCCGGCATCCAGTTCGTGTCGCCGATCGAGGAATTCCCGATCGAGAAGTGGGACCAGATCATCGCGATCAACCTGTCCTCGGCCTTCCACGCCATCCGTGCCGCCGTCCCCGGCATGAAGAAGAAGGGCTGGGGCCGCATCATCAACACCGCGTCCGCGCATTCGCTGGTCGCCTCGCCCTTCAAGTCGGCCTACGTGTCGGCCAAGCACGGCATCGCCGGCCTCACCAAGACCGTGGCGCTCGAGGTCGCGACCCACAAGATCACCTGCAACTGCATCAGCCCCGGCTACGTCTGGACACCGCTCGTCGAGAAGCAGATCCCCGACACCATGAAGGCGCGAGGCCTGACGCGCGAGCAGGTCATCAACGACGTGCTGCTCGATGCGCAGCCGACCAAGGAGTTCGTCACCTCCGAGCAGGTCGCCGCGCTCGCCCTGTTCCTGTGCAGCGATGATGCCGCCCAGATCACCGGCACGAACCTGTCGATCGACGGCGGCTGGACCGCGGAGTAATCCGCAGACGCTGTCATGCCCCGCCACCGGGTCTCGCCTTCGGCGAGCCCGATGACAGGCTCCGGCGGGGCATCCAGTACGCTGCGGCCTATCGATCGAACCACGGCCTTCTCGGAATACTGGATCGCCTGGTCAAGCCGGGCGATGACAGCGAGAGTGGAGCGGCGTTCTCGTTCCCGCTCAATGCGTCCAGGCCAGCGCCGTCACGAATGCCGAGGACAGGTTAAGCTCCGCAAACATGATCTTGCCGGCGACCACGAACAGCACGCTGGCGAGCGTCAGGCGCAGCACGGTCTCGGGCACGCGCGTTGCGCTGTAGCTGCCGACGATGATGCCGGGCAGCGATCCTAGCAGCAGCACGCCCATCAGCGCCCAGTCGACGTCACCGAGCGCCCAGTGTCCGATGCCGGCAACCAGTGTCAGCGGCACGGCATGGGCGATGTCCGAGCCGACGATGGTCGCCATCGGCAGGCGCGGATAGAGCAGCAGCAACACGGTGACGCCGACCGCTCCGGCGCCGACCGACGAAATCGACACCAGCGCGCCCAGCACGATGCCAGTGAGGACGGTCGCAATCGCAGTGGTGCGCGCGTCGACCTGCTCGAGGCGCTTGCGATAGCGCTCCATGATCGCCTGGCGGAAGATCAGCGACGTGGCGGTCAGCAGCAGCGCGAAGCACAGCACGACATTGACGAGGCTGCGCTCGGAATCGCTTTTGAGGTCAAGCTTCCACAACACGAGCAACGTCAGCGCGCTTGCCGGAATGCTGCCGCAGGCGAGCCTCAGCACCGCCGGCCAGTGCACGCTGCGCGACCAGCCATGCACGACGCTGCCGCCGGTCTTGGTGGCGGCGGCATAGAGCAGGTCGGTTCCGACCGCGGTGGAGGGATGGACGCCGAACAACAGGATCAGCAGCGGTGTCATCAGGGAGCCGCCGCCCACGCCGGTCATCCCGACGAGCAGGCCGACACCGAATCCGGAGGCGACGTAGAGGGGATCGAACATGTCCGGGGAATCTTAGGTTGATCTCGTTGGTTGGGCAATACGGCGTAGAATAAAGTTTCCCTTGGGTGCAACTACCTGGACAGAATAAGAAAAATCATGCTGTGGACGGTCGGTGTGAGGATGTTTTCTCCAATCTGACGCCGTCTCGGGAAACGGACATTTCAATCCAGGCAGGGCTGCTTTGGAGGGCTCGGGCTTTCGAGGGGGCGTCCGCAATCAAGCATATTGCCTTCCGGGCTCATTCAGGCCCGTCAGCGGTCGCCGTGACGTGTGGCGGATGTGAACGATATGGATGACCTCACCTCGGACACGATAAAATATCCGGAATGGATAGCGGACTACCGCTGCGACACGAACCTGGGAACGGTGCGCAACCGGTGGCGATGAGAAAGGCGCGCCCCGGATACGCTCGATGACGTCAGCAAATCTTTGTCCGATGGCTCCGGCGATCGCTGGACTGGCATTGTTGGCATAATACGTCGCGATGTCTGCGAACTCAGCAAGCGCCTCTCGCGTCCAGACGACCTTCATCCGCGCCTAAATTTCGCGAAGACTTCCGCAACCTCGGCATCCGTAGCGAACTCGCCGCGATCTATGGAGGCTAAGGCAGCGTCGATGCTTCGCAATTCTTCTTGCGTCGCCACATACTCGCCGCCGAGCAGTTCGCTCTCGATTTCGCTGGCAATCGCAACCAGCTCGTTCTGGGCCTCTTCGGGCCAAGTCTGGGCACGTTCCAGAAGGTTTCGCAGATCGCTTGCAGCCATGCCTAACTATATCAGGTGCCGAAGAGCTTTCCAATCATCAAGCCGATGGCTAGCGTCCAAACGCCAGCACGTGCAGGCCGAGGCGCTGCCGCACGATCCAGAACAGGAGCACCGTCTCGAAGGTCAGCGAGATCGAGGTCGCGGCCGCGGCGCCGTGGCCGCCGTAGTGCGGTACCAGCGCAATGCAGAGCACGACGTTCATCACGAAGGCCAGTGCATAGGCCAGCGCGCAGATCTTCTGCTGGCCGAGCATGTTGAGCAGGCGCTCGACGGGGCCGATCGCGGCGCGCACCACGAGGCCGATCGCGGCCACGAACATGATGTCGTAGCCGATCACGAATTGCGGCCCGAACAGCCACAGCAGCGGCTTGCCGAGTGCGAGCAGCACGATGGTCGCGGCCAGCGACGGCCAGAACGTCCAGTTGATGGCGTGCGCCACATAGACCGACAGCCGCGCCTTGTCCCCGAGCGCATTGTATTCCGCAAATCTGTGCGCTGTCGTCGCCGACATCGCGTAATGGATGAACGAGACCAGCGCCAGCGTCTTCACGACAGCGAAATAGACGCCGACCTCGTCGGACGGACGGAACTGCTGCAGCACCAGCACGTCGGTGTAGGACAGGAGCAGGTAGAAGCTCTCGACCAGCAGGATCGGCAGCGAGACGGCGAGCCAGCCCCTGACGTCATAGGCCTTCGGTCCCGGCTCGATGTGATCGGCGAGCTTGCGGTTCAGCACCACCATCTGCCCGGCCATCGCGATCCACACCGCGCCCAGGCTCGCGACCATCGCGGCGACCGCGCCGAGATGATAGCCGAGCAGGAAGGCGCTGGCCGTGATGCCGATGATCAGCGCCTGGCGGATGATGAATTGCGGCATCAGGCCGAGCTGCATCCAGTCATGCGAGCGTGCGATGCCGTCCTGGGTGTTGGCGACGACGAAAGCGGGCAGCGTCATGCAGCCGATATAGAGCGGCAGCTCCTCGGCCGGATCGATCCAGGGCGACAGCAGTTTGACGATGCCGGCAAGCCCAAGCGACACCAGGGTGGAGACGGCAAAGGTCAGCCAGCGGCTACCTGCGAGGAAGCCGCGCAGCAGCGCGTGCTCGTCGCTGGTGCGGTACTCCGGAATGATCTTTTGTGCGGAGGCCGAGATGCCGAAATCCATCATGCTGCCGAGCAGCAGCACCCAGGTCCAGACATAGACATAGATGCCGTAGTCGGATGTGCCCATCCAGCGCGCCAGCAGCACCTGCGAGACATAGGCGAGGCCCGCGCTGATGACGCGGATGATGAAGATGGTGCCGGCGAGCCGCCGCGTCAGCGACGCCTCGCTCGATCCGCCCGTGAGCTTGGCCCGCAGCCGCGCGATCAGCCCGGCCGGTCCGGTCGTTGCGGGTTGTGCATCCATCACGGCCAATTCGAACAGTTCCCAGGCGTGCCGCGTGCAGCGGCAGGTGAGGGATTAGCAACCATTCGTTAAGATTGGGTTGGGCGGGCGCCGCGGCTCCACTCTCCGCTGTCGTCCCGGACAAGCGCGCCTCAAGCGCGCGCCGATCCGGGACCCATACCCCCAGGGAGAAGTTGGAGCGCGAGCCGGCAACCACGAGTCTTCGTCAAACCACTTCCTGTGGTTGATGGTGTGGACGGCCCCCTACGGCATCATTTGTGCCAGAATGAGGTTGTCACACACTCATTCACAGGAGCCGTCCGTGAGCCAGATTATCCGCATTGGGATGGATACGTCGAAGCATATTTTCCA
>NZ_PGVG01000031.1 GCF_002795245.1 Bradyrhizobium forestalis
AGCCCCCGACATCACGACCTGATTGGCAGTGTTGACGGTGTCACTCGCAATCGTCGGTGCAGCGGGCGCCTTGGTGTCGACGGTGACCGCCACCGCAGCCGACGCCGCGCTGGTCTGACCCGACGAGCTGGTCGCGGTCGCCGTCAGCGTATGCTTCGCATCGGTCAAGACCTTGGTGATGTAGTCCCAGCCTCCGGTCGTAGTCGCAGTCGCCGTACCGATTTGCGTCGAGCCGTCATAGACTTTCACGGTGCTGCCAGCCGCGGCGGTGCCGTGCAAGGTGATCTGACTGGCGTCAGTGATGCCATCCCCGGTCGCCCCGGTGTCAGGCGACCACGACGCAATAACGGGCGCACTCGGGGCCGGGGCCGGGGTCGGCGAGGTCGTCGTACCGCTATTTGCCGACGTGTTGAGCGCTGACGCCAGCGTCGCGCCGTCCGTATAGTTCCCTGAGAACACCGAGTCGTTTCCACGGATCAACGCGTCACCATATTGCGCGCCACCAATGTGATTGTTGGTAAACGACACCCCGGTGATCGAGGCGGTACCCAGGTTGGAGTCCGCGTATACGGTGTAGGCGCCACCGGTCAGCAGGTTATTGGTGACCGTGACATTCGAGACCGGCCCGAAGTCGTTGTCGATCATGACCGCCGAGGTCCATCCCCACTGGTTGATGATCGAATTGCCGCTGATCTGAATGTTGGAGAGGCCTCCATCGATCTGGATGCCGTCATAGTGAGGCGATCCGCCTGCCTGGAGATCGTGGATGTAGTTGCCCTGGATGACGGAGTTGCTCCCGGGAACGATGCCATTCTCCACGTTGAAGATGTTATTCCCGATGAACGTGCCGCTCCCCATGATGCCCTGATTGCCAGTGCCATCCGGTGCCCTGCCGGTACCATCGATGGTGCAGTTCTGGACGACCGCGCCCGTGACTCCGGAATCGATGGTCACCCCGGCCCACCCGCCGGACGTGATCTTGCAGTTCTCAAGCGTCACGTTGTCCGCTTTGATGTAGACGCTTCCGGTGATGTTGAGCCCCGAAACCACCGCTCCCGCCTGCGTAATCACCACGTCTCCCGAAGGAGTGAGCGTCACCCCCGCCGGCACGCCGGTGTTCGTCGCATCAGGCCATGCATTCGTTGTCGTTGCCAAAACAGTTTCTCCGTCTTCTCTGTATTATCCCCGTTAATCGACACCAGCGCTTATTGTGATTTTGCGCCCTCGATTTAATCGTGATCGAGACGCGCCGGTGCCGTGCTTGCGCGGCGTTAATGGTCGTCAGCACACGGCCTTTTTTTGACAAGACCACGGCTCGGTTAAGGTCATTTCGCCGCAAGCGCCGCCAGATTCTTGTTTCCGGAAATACGATGCGGAAATCTACGTTACGGAAATTAAAAGCAATTTCGTTTTAGTCGCGATCAGATGGCCGCAAAATGCACCCACCAGGCACTTCACAGAAAAATTCCTTCACGGTTGCGATCTGGCCAACGATCACAATGGACGAGCGGGCCCGAATCTCAATTCCGCCCGACGTCGTCGCCCATTAAATAAACAAACGGATGTATAAATAAACAGGTCCAGCGCACCATTAAATGCAGCGCGCGAATCGTCTTCCACTGCAGCAAATTGCAGCTCGACGATCCGCACGAGTTTGCTGTGATCCTCGTTCGCCGACGCGTGGGATGACATAGTGAGTGGGGCTTGAGCGATGGAGCGCGATCGCCTCGACTTCGCTCGAACGCGCCGGGACAGAAAAGAAGAGTTCACTCAATAGATCATTGCGAACGAGGGGCGTCGGCAAGAGCTGGCCGCCGCGAGAGCTGCAATCGACGGCTTGATTTCGCCGGCGACCATCAAATCATTTGCCAAGCGGCTAAGTCTTCCGGCACAGAAATACTTTCTCCCCGCGGATGAGCCCATATTGTGCAACTTGCGGCTCGACCGCGGTATATTCATCGACGGCGAAGCCCGCACGTTCGAGCCGGCGCCGGAAATCACGACCGAAAAAGCGGACGTGATCATGCTGATTAAAATACAGGATCCGATCCTCGACTGTTCCCTGCCTCGATCGATCCTCAAACGTCTCCTGCCATCCTTCAATGAGCGGGATCATCGCGACCAAGGTCCCGCCCTCACGCAGGATCCGGTAGAGTTCGGGCATCGCCAGGCGATCGTTCACGTGCTCCAGGATATGGCAGCAGATGATCAGATCGAACCTGTTGCTCTCGATGTCTATTTTTTCAATGTTGATATCGAGATCAGCGCCCTTGCCGCCAAATTCGCAGGTCACATAACTGCGCGGCTTTCTCGCCTCTATATACCTCGTAAGTCCTGTTTCAGGCGCGAAGTGAAGGATATCCTTCCCCGTAAACAGGTTCTGCTCGGTATCGCAAAGCGCCAACAACCGGTGCCGCTCGTGCGACAGACAATTCGGACAGAGCGAGTCGAAGTTGATCCCCAATGCCAGCGGATTTGCGTACGCAAAGAAGCGGCCGCGATATCCGCATACCGGACAGGATCTCTCAAATCGTCCGAACAGGAAGCGGATCGTCCGAAGCCCGCTGCGCAATGACCAGACATAGGGGCGCAGACGTCCCTTGATGCCTCCAGTCGACGATGGCGCCACGTCAAAATTGCTCATCTTGCGCTCCCAACATCTGCCATTCCCTGAGCGAAGCACGCACGCCGATGCAAACGCCCCAGAACGTCCACATGTAGTTCCAAAAATGCACCGTCAAACCTGTGAACAGGAAGACCATGCAGACGATCGTAAAGCCTCTTTGAATTTCCGTCGGACGATGCCCGCGCACAGGCAGCATCGCCGAGAGATTCAAAACGATCAGCAAGATGGTGACCGGTACGCCGTAGTGAAGGCTCGTGACGAGCCACACGCTGTCAACGGTCCGGTCGAGCAGATAATAGCCGAACGTCACGAACCCCGCTCCCGTCAAGGGCGACTGCCACACCTGCGCGGAGACAGCGTCCCAGATCATGAGGCGATAGAATCCCGTCTGAGGCTCCAGCGTCGCGTGGGACAGCAGCCAGCTGAGAGGGTTGTTTGTCACAGCAGTGACCGCCACCAGGAACATGCCCGCCCCCGTCCAAAAGAGAGGCCATCGCCAAGGGCAGCGGCACAGCAGCCGGTCGTAGGCGTAGCCCGACATGACGAGGACCATCCCCATGACAGCGGCCGAAGATAGCGACAGCAATCCGCCGAAGAAGCACAGACACGACCACGACAGACGCTTGATGGCACTTGTCGCCGAGAACAGCACGATGCCTGCAGCCAGCGAGCAGAACACGCCATAAAGGATGGGGTGATCGAATGTCGCGATTGCGCGTCGCAGACCCGCTCGCACGCCATCTGCGCTCGAGGTGCCGTCGTCCATGAACGCCTCAGGTTGCGGTATGAGTGCCGCCATGGCCTCGCGGACGATCCAATGCCCCGTCAACACGTCGGCGAGAGCAACGGATATCGCAATTGCCGTGAATGCCTTGACCAAACGGATGAACTGCTGGACCGCTGGCGGCTCCAGAACGAAGGCTCGCGCGACAAAATAGGCTCCGACAAAGTCGAGGGCCTCTGCAACGGCGGAAAACGCCGATTGAGGTCCGGCGGCATAGCCGGCCGCTCCCACCATGGCGAGCGCAAGCATGCCCGCCAGCCCATCCGACAGCAGGAGCCGCCGGGTGGGCTGCAATAACCGCGCAAGCGCCGGCAGCAGCAGGAGTATGAGGCCTATCCTGGTCGGCGTCAGCTTTGCGCCGGCAATCAGCACCTGCAGCCCCGACGGCAAGACGATGCCCATGAGAAGGAGTGGGACGGCCCAACCGATGCGTTGGGGAATGGTCGATTGGACCCCCGCCTCCGTCGCGCGAATACGCGGCTGCCCCGCGAGGAGAGCATCGCTGGAATAGCTCATGAGGCGATCTCCCAGAAGGGGCTGAAGCAGGCCACCAAATCCGGCAGGCCGTCCAGTTGGCGAGGCAGACGCGGGCGCTTCATCTGATTGCCTCCTGCGCCGCGACGTTGCCAAAGTTCAGATTGCGGACGAGGCGCCAGCCGTCAGTCGCATTTCGAAGATAGGTGGGCCGATTACTCCGAAACAGGGTCGGCCCATACTGTCCGGAACCGATGTGATTGTCGGTGATCGAAACACCCGAGATCGGATTGCCGTTGAACTTCCCGTCCGAGTAGATCGTATAGCTGCCGCCCGCGAGAAGATTGCCTTCGATGACGATATTGGAGACCGGGCCAAACTCGTTGTCGATCATGATAGCGCCGGCCGCGCCGTGAGAATTGACGATCGTGTTGTGCCGGATGACCGTGTCCGAGATGCCGCCATCGATCTGGATCCCATCGTAGTGCGGTGCTCCGCCGGCATTGAGACCGTGAATGAAATTGTCTTCGATCAGACTACCCTTTCCAGTCAGCACGATGCCGTTTTCGACATTGGAGATGTTGTTGCGCTGGAACGTGCCCTGTCCCATGATGCCCTGGTTTCCATTGCCATCGGGACCGGCACCTCGACCGTCGATCGTGCAATCCCTGACGACAACTCCTGTACGATGCGGGTCGATCTTGATGACGGCCCAAGCTTTGGCCGAGATGCGGGACATCTCGATCGTCACGTTGTCGGCGTCGACCGTGACGCCGCCCTGAATGTCCAGTCCCGAAATCGTCGTACCGGCAACAGCAATCGTGAGCGGACCCGATGGCTTCAGCTTGAGATCGCGAGGCGGCCCCGTGTTGCTTGCGTCGGGCCATTGGGAGGCAAATGCCGGCTGTGACGGGCTGTCCGGTTCAGTTGCCACAGCGGCCGTTATCTGGAGTGCTGCGACCGCGGCTGCGATACGGACAACGTTGAGCACCATTCCGCCCCGCCGGCGCTTGTCGCCAAACGCGGGCCCTCCCGCTCCTCGCCATTTCCGCACCTCCCCCGCTGCGCTATTTGATCTCATCGTTCTTCTCGTCCGCCATAGCCCGACGCGCTCATGCCGGCTCGGCTCTCTGTGCCTCGTAACCACCGCCCCACTCTCGCCGACGTCTCCAGACGGCTTCCCAGTACGCCGCATTCTCCTGCCACTCCGCATTGCGCGCCACGGCGGCTGCCATCCCGTAACCGTACCAGCGTGTGAGTGGCACGATCAGATGCAGCACCTGCCCGATCGTCCGCGCAGGCCAGCCAAAATGGCGGTTGATCAGGGTAATTCTTCCCTTGAACACCTTCACCCTCTTGTCGACAGGCACGACGTCGGATGCCCCGCCGTAGTGGACGATGGTCGCCTCAGGCGTGACCGCGGGCCGCGCACCCAGCGATCGTGCCCGATGGCAGAGGTCAGCTTCCTCGCCATACATGAAGAAGGTCGGGTCGAACCCGCCGAGCCTCTCCCACAGCAACCGGTCGATCAGCAGAAAGCAACCCGTAACGATGTCGACGTGCCGCGCGGTATCTCGGTCCCATCCGCCATAGGCCTCGGAATTGAGAATCGGGTTGCGGCGGCCGAAATAGGTGAGCCCCAGCGCAAAGCACAACAAATTCCACAGACTGATTCTTCGAAAGCACGAGGTCCGATTGAGGGTGCCGTCCGGAAAGACGGTGCGGCCGCCCCAGACGTGAAAGGACGGGTTTGCGACAGCGAATTCCAGAAGACGATCGATCGCGCAATCGAGAATAATCGTGTCCGGATTGAGCAGGAGCAATCGTCGGCCCCGCGCCTGTTTCGCAGCCAGATTGTTGGCGCGCGCAAAGCCGATATTGTTGTCCAGGGCAATCAGCCTGACGTCGGGGAATTGACGGGCAATTGCGGCGGCTGATTGGTCGGAGGAGTTGTTGTCGACGACGATCACCTCATAGCTCGCCCCCATTGTCTCTACGGCGATCGATGCCAGACAGTCGAGCGTCATCTCGCGGGTATTGTAGCTCACGACGATGATGGAGAGATCCAGCTGCCGATCGAGCCCCGGACGTTCGTCATCATGGTACGCGTTGCGCATAGCAACCTCGCTCCTTTCGCTCGCTCGTCGCGCTATCGCCTCGGCCCGAGATCAGGTGCTTGTGTCAATTCACTCCGCCGCGCCGGCCTCAATTGTTCCTGTCAGACCGTTGCTCTGCTCATGACGACGCGCGGCCGGCTGAATCTCGACGCCTCGTCCGCTGCCTGGGCGCGCAATGTGCGACGATACCCAACGCGAAACCTGCGCCTTTTGCTTCAGCGCCGGCGCTTCGACAAATCGCCAGGAGGCATACGCCAGAACGAGGGTTACCGATCCCGCCAGCAAGGCCAACGGCCAGCCGGCTGCGAGATCAAATACCGTCAGGAATGCCAATATGACCGGCGAATGGATCAGGTATACGCCGTAGGACAGATCGTGCTTGAGTGGCACTCGGCTGGTGAACTCGGAGAGCCCGAGATAGACCACGACGTAGGGTACACACAGCGGCAGCGCCACCGCACCCACCCCGCCCGCAAGACCGATCAGCGCGACTCCCACAGCGACTGCGGCCCCAATTGCGGAGAACGGGATAGCTTCACGGTAGAGGTAGAGATTCGTGCCGGCGATGAAGTAGACGAAGAGACCGATGAAATCCAAGAGCCGTTGCGGACAAACGGCACGCAGCGATGGCGAGAGCGCCAGCCCAACATAGGCGAGATAGACCAGACCGAAACTGATCATCGTCAGCGCACGTCGGCGCAGAAAGCCCGCCACGCTCAGCGCCGCCAGCACCGCATATGACCAGACTTCGACATTGAGCGTCCATAGCGGTCCGTTGACCTGCACCTCGTGTCCATGCCGCACCACACCGGGCAGGTAGTGCGACATCAGGGTAAGGATGTTCTTCAGATACAGGTAAAGCTGGGCGCTGCCGAAGTATTCAGCCAGGGAATAGGTCGTCAGAGCCGGTCCCAGCACGAACATGGACGCGATGACGACGACGAACAGTGCAGGCAGGATACGCAGCGCTCTATTTATGCCGAACCGGACGAGATCGCCGGACCGGGCCAGGCCAGGCGCCAGCAGGAAACCGCTAACGCAAAAGAAAATAACGACTGCAAATAGACCAAGCTGGATGAATCCACCGCTGAACCGATAAAGGACGTCGTTGACTCCCCACCAAGCATGGTGACCAACCACCATCAGTGCGGCCACAAGCCGGATCTGGTCGAAACCGGGCCCTCGGGCCGAAAGGACGGCAAGCCGATCGCCGATCGTCGTCGCCCTGGCCGGAATCATCGATCTCTCATCTCGCGGTTTTCCGTCTTTTCCGATTACATAATATTAAATGTTAAATGATATTAAATCCAGTGCGCATTTTGGCCGGAACGGCCACCCGATACCCCGGCTACTTGATTGTGGCGCTGGCCGGCCAGTTCGGCTGCCTCGTCGTCGTCTGGCATTCCGCCCGAGGCGGTGACGATGATCGAGGCCGCGAGCCCAAGCGAAAGGAATCCCGGTGTGAACCCGCTCAGCCTGGAGGTCATGCCGAACAATCCATCGCCACGATCCGCCGGAATTCCGAACATCGTCTCAATTCGCAACCCCGCATCAACGCACCAACTCGTCAGCCTGCGCGCCGAAGCGAAATGAGCGCCCGCAGCCTCGTAGCCGCTGCGGCGCCCGGATTGGAGACTCGCTCTGAGATAAGACCGAACGCCCCTTGGGGACATCGTGTTGGGCATCTGGATCACTGCAATCGATTGCTCATGCATGAATGATCGCAGCTTCCGAAGCAGCTTTCGCGGATCCGGAGCGAGGTGCAACAGATTGAGGCATAGAACGCAGTCGTAGGCACCGCGATTGGAATCGATGCTATCCAGATCGGTGTAGATCATCTCGATCCCGTCCCCAGCGGGACCGGCCGCAATGACCGGATCCAGTGGGATTGCCGTGACATGCAGACCTCGCGCCTGCAGGCGCTTTTCCGTCTTGCCAGAACCACAGCCGAGCGAGAGAACGCTGCGCGCCGATACCGGCACGAGCGAGATCATCTCTTCGGATTCAGGTTCATAATAGTCCTTGGAAAAACTCGCGCGGCGAAGGCGCGTCTCTGTTGGAAGCAGCGAGTACGGCAGGCGACGGCCGTCCGCGATCTCCAGCAAAATCTCCTTCTGCCTGCCAAGTTCGTCCACCCCGACTCCCATCCGGCCGACATACCGGTTGGTGAGGTGGTGGACGGTAAACTCCTCCAGGTGTGAGATCGGCACCAGTTTCTTCAAACCACATTGGGTGTATGGATCCGTCGCAGCCGAACAGGCCAGATCATACTTCCCCTGGTGCGGAGCTACATCGAAGCCGCCCGAATGCAGCGCGTTGCCTAGCTGCTCCCGGGTAAGGACAAAGCAGGCGGCGTGCTCGTTGGTGAAATGCGCCAGAACATAGTCGCCATGCCGCTTGACCGATGAGGGATCCCAGTGGAAATGCGCGTGTATATCGGGGTAGTTTCGCTGGCCGTCTTCACCGAATTCGACCCGCAGAAACCCGGCAACCTCGTCCTGTGGCAGAAATGACGTTACATCCAGCCAGGCGCGGATGTTCCTCTCGGTGATCAGAATATCGTCTTCCGAGTAGATGAACAGATCGTACTGGTCATGACGTTCCACGAACAGTTTCTTGTGCGCGAACGGCAGGGACCATGGGTCCCTGGTGGGCATGCCAACAATGCATTCCACCCCGGCCATCGCGCGCTTGTCGATGTTCGACAACACGACGATGTCAATGGCGAGGGACATCGACCTGTATTCTCTGATGACCCGCTCGAGATAGCGGTCATTCGACGTTCCATGGCTTGCAATCGCGACCAGCACGCGAGGCGCGCTACGGCCGTCTTGGCTCATCATATGCTGGGCAGCATGCTCATTCATCGCGCCGGGATCCCAGTGGAGGCGTTCAGCCTCGCATTTAATAATATGCAGATAATATATAATAACGTTGGATAGTCGAGATTATTGTGATTTAATTTTTATTATGTAACGATATATTCCTGCCGAAGTCCAGGCCGGCCTCCGCCGTTTGGCGCGACACTCGGAGAATCCCCTCGCATGAAGGTGCTGGTCTATCCGCATTCCATGGAACTGGGGGGATCGCAGCTCAACGCAGTCCAGCTTGCCGAGGCGGTTCGAGACCTCGGTCATCAGGTTACCGTGGCGTCAGAGACCGGCCCCCTTCTGGACAGGGTAAGGGAGACGGGTCTTGGACATATTGAAATCCCCCGGCATCGGGCCCGCCCCTCGCCTCATGTCAGCCAGATGCTCCGCAGCATCGTTAACGAAGGCGCCGTAGACGTGGTGCACGGTCATGAATGGCCTCCCATCGTCGAGGCTTTTCTGAGCGTTGGACTATCGACGCGGGCTGCCGTGGTGGGAACTGTCATGTCGATGTCCGTCCCCTCCTTCCTGCCCCGCAGCGTTCCCCTGACCGTGGGCACGGAGATGATCCGTCGCGCTGCGATCGCGGCAGGACATCAGGATGTCACCCTGCTCGAGCCGCCGG
Source organism: Bradyrhizobium forestalis (assembly GCF_002795245.1). Taxonomy (GTDB): domain Bacteria; phylum Pseudomonadota; class Alphaproteobacteria; order Rhizobiales; family Xanthobacteraceae; genus Bradyrhizobium; species Bradyrhizobium forestalis. The sequence continues at coordinate 9,497 of NZ_PGVG01000031.1, forward strand.
TCGATACGAAATCCGACCATCCCCTCGTCGATGGCACGAAGTTTCGGGTTGCTCAGAATATTGCTCCTGACGAGCTCGTCATTGCGATGGTCTGCCGGCTGGTGCCGAACCTGAAGCTGGAGGGCCTGCTATCGGCGTGCGATGCCGTCGGCGAAATGGCCCTCGACGGTAGGCCGGCGCGGCTGTTGATCATTGGTGACGGACCGGCGCGTGCCAGCGTCGAAGCGCGGGCGGCCAGAACCAACGCGCTGGTCGGCCGAAACGCCGTCATATTGGTGGGCGAGATGTCCGATCCGCGCCCCGGCTATGCTGCCGCGGATGTCATTATTGGCCAGGGAGGTTCGGCGCTGCGCGGGATGGCCTTTGGCAAACCGCTGGTGGTCATTGGCGAGGACGGGTTCAGCGAGCTGTTGACGCCCGAGAGTGCGCCGACTTTCCTGCAGCAGGGCTGGTATGGATTGGGCAGGGGCTCGCGTGGTGCCGGCGCCGGTGCACTTCGGTCGGCTCTCGAGACCGTTCTCGCCTCAACGTCGCTCCGTCAGGAGCTTGGCGGATTCGGCCGACGACTGGTGGAGCATCGCTTCAGCCTCGCGCACGCGGCGAGAACGATAGAGCAGACTTATCTGCACGCCCTGCGCAGCAAGATCTCGCACCGGCGCCGATTGGCAGATGCCGGCCGATGTGCTGCCAGCCTTGCCCGCTACAAGGTTCAGCGAAAATATCAGCGTTGGATGGGTTTGGCTTCCGCCGAGGACGACAATGATCGGGCGCGAATCTCTGCGGTGCTGTCCGCGAAGACGGTCGCCCCTCGATCAGACAGAGCCGCGTCGGATCCGGCAAGTGAGATATCCGGGCAAGCCGATTCCTGACCAGCCGCGGATCGGCGCAAGTTCAACGGGCAAGTTCACCCTTCACCGCGTCGGCGATACGTTCCTGGTCCGCCGAGTCCATCTGCGCATAAAGTGGAAGCAGGATCGCGTGATCCTGGGCGAGCTCGGATTGTCGCAGATCATGGCGCGGCTCAGCGCCCGCATAGGGCGGCTCGCGATGCGAGCACATGATGCCCCTGCGCGTGGCGATGCCCTGATCGAGCAGCGATTGCATCGTCGCCCGCTGATCCAACCGATCGGGCAAGCGTACACAGTAGCTCTGCCAATTCGATCGCGCCCACTCCGGCTCGGATGGTAACCGCAGTCCCTCAATATTCCCGAGCAGTTCGGCGTAACGGAACGCCAGCGCGCGCCGGCGCGCAATCAGTTGCGGAAGCCGCTCGAGCTGCTTGCGCCCGATCGCGGCCTGCATATCCGTCATTCGATAGTTGTAGCCGACGAGGACATACTCCTCGAAGATGACACGCTGCGACCCGTGACGCACGATATCGGGAACGCTCATCCCGTGTTGACGTAGCAGCCTGAACTTGCGATCGAGCTCGGCATCGGAGGTGGTGAGCATGCCACCCTCACCTGTCGTGATCACCTTGCGCGGATGAAAGGAAAAGCAGGCAATGTCTCCATGCGGCTTGCCGATCGCTTCCCATTGCCCGTTCATCCGGATCTGCGAACCGGCGGCACAGGCCGCGTCCTCGATCACAGCGATCCCGTGGCGGCGCGCGACCGCCACGAGTGCCGCCATGTCACACGGCATGCCCATCTGATGGACCGCGATGATCGCGCGTGTGCGCTCGGTGATGGCTTCGGCCAGCCGAGTGCAGTCCAAATTATACGTTTCGGGCTCGATATCGACAAAAACCGGAGTGGCGCCCTGATATCGGATCACGTTGGCGGTTGCGATGAAGGAGTGGCTGACTGTGATCACCTCGTCGCCCCTGCCGATACCCAACGCCGCCAAGGCGAGTTGCAGGGCGGTGGTGCAATTTGCGACGGCGCAGGCGTGCGGTGCGCCGACGAGTGCGGCGAACTCGTCCTCAAACGCAGCCACCTGCGGACCTTGCGATACCCAGCCGGACAGCACGACGGCGCGCGCAGCATCGGCCTCTTCGTCCGCGAGTAGCGGCACCGCGATCGGGATCACGATGCTGCCGCCTGCTGCTGACGGTCCGAAGCGACATCGCGTTCCGATCGCCACCATTTCACGAGGTCGGCGAGCCCCTGCTCGAGCGAAACCGTGGTGCGGAACCCCAGCAGACGCTCGGCCTTTCCCGTCGATGCCAGCCGTCGCGGCACCGGATTGACGGAGCGCTCAGGTGCAAATTCGGGTGTCAGGTCGCGGCGCCCCATCACCGACGCAAGCACCGTCGCCAATTGCGTCAGGCTGGTCTCAGTACCGCTTCCGACATTGAAGACCTCGTCGGTAATCTTCGCCCTGGCCGCAAGGATGTTGGCGCGCGCGACGTCGCGGACGTGAACGAAATCCATGGTCTGATGGCCGTCACCAAAGATGATGGGAGGTAATCCCGCCTCCAGGCGCTCCATCCAGCGGATCAAGACCTCGGTGTACCGTCCGTGTATATCCATCCGGCTGCCATAGACGTTGAAATACCGGAATGCCACGTAATCAAGGCCGCACACGTCGTTGAAGGCGCGCAGAAGGCCTTCGTTGAACGCCTTGGCTGCCCCATAGAGAGTCCGGTTGTTGTACGGATTCTGTCGCTCTGTTGTCGGAAACTCCTCGGCCATGCCATAGACGGATGCCGAGGACGCGGCGATGATCTTCTCGATGTCGTGCTTGATGCACAGCTCCAGGAGGTCATAGGTGGCGTCCACCATGACCTCCTTGGCCAGGCGCGGCTCTGCCGCGCAATGAGTGATGCGGAGTGCGGCCTGGTGAAACACGATGTCGGCGGCTTTCACCAAGGCTTCCATCAGCTTGCGATCGCGTATGTCGCCGTGAACCAGTCTCACCGGCCCCCGTCCGAGCGCGCGCCGGAGATTTTCCGGTCGACCTCTGACCATGTTGTCGAGGGCAACGATCTCGATGCACCCCTCATCGCAGAGCAGATCAACGATGTGGGAGCCGATGAATCCCGCCCCACCAGTGACCAGAACGCGCTTTCCCTTGAGCTCAATCAAGACGCCCTCCTGTTGCAGGACCTCGTTATGAAGCTTTGTGAATGCTGCGCTCGGTTGCTGGCGGCCTCGCTGGGTCGCAATGCTCCGGCGTTCCTCAAAGTGGAGGCAATTGCGGTCGCCTGGTCCGGCAGCAACTCGGGATAAATGGGAAGGGAAAGAAAGTCGTTCGCAAGCTCCTCGGTTACCGGCAGATCACCGGCCCGATAACCAAGTTCTGCATAGGCTTTTTGCAGATGCACTGGAACGGGATAGTGAATCCCTGCGCCGATGCCGGCCTCCCGCAATACCGTTAGCGCGTCGTCGCGCCGCTGCAATCTGACGGAATAGACATGATACACGTGGCGGGCGTGCCTGGGCGGCTCGGGACGCGCGAATGGCAACTCGGAAAGCAGTTCGTCGTATCGTTCTGCGAGCGATCGGCGGGCCTCGGTCCAGCGCTCGATGTAGTCCAGCTTGACATTCAGTATCGCGCTCTGGATCTCATCCATGCGATAATTGTATCCGGCAATGACGTGGTCGTATTTCGCCTCCTGCCCCCAGTCCCGCAGCAGTGACACGCGGCGCGCGAATTCAGGCCGATCCGTTACGACCGCCCCACCCTCGCCGAACGCCCCCAGGTTCTTGCCCGGATAAAAGCTGAAGCACCCCAGATCCCCGATCGAACCTGCACGGCGTCCCCGGTATTCCGCGCCGTGCGCCTGCGCGGCGTCCTCGATGACCACCAGACCGTGACGCCGCGCGATCGACATGATGGGATCCATCTCGGCCATCAACCCGTGGAGGTGGACCGGCAGGATGGCTTTGGTTCGCGGTGTTATCGCAGCCTCGATCAGACCGGGATCCATCGTCCACGTGACCGGGTCAACGTCGACAAACACCGGTTTGGCGCCGCTATAGAGAATCGCCGCGGTTGTCGCCACGAATGTCATGGACACCGTGATGACCTCATCACCGGGTCCAACGCCCGCCGCCAGCAGTGCAAGGTGGAGCGCCGACGTCCCACTATTCACCGCAACGCAATGCGAGGTCCGGCAATATTCCGCGAAGCGACCCTCGAAGGCCGTCGCCTCCGGCCCGAGCACGAAGTGCCCGCTGCTGACGACCCTGGCCACCGCGGCGTCGATTTCCGGCTTGATTTGACGGTATTGGGCTTTCAGATCCAGGAAGGGTATCAAGATTCAACACCTTGGATTTGGCCGACTATATATCAAAAATTAACTCTCATTATAATATTAAATCAAGCGTCATTTTCAATAAAATAAATGGTGATTAATTCGATCTGACCTTAGGACGCCTCGCTGATGACGGCGCGATCGGCGGCGGTCATATTTCCGGTTGCGGAAATAGTCCGAGCCGGCACCCCCGCGACGGTGGCGCCCGTGGGAACGTCCTTCGTCACTACACTGCCCGCGCCGACGCACGCCCCCGCACCGATTGTCACACCACATAGAATGGTGGCGTTGGAGCCGATGGAAGCGCCCCTCCCGACGTGAGTGCGCTGCAACGTCCAGTCCGAAGCTTGCTGAGGACGGCCATCCGCCGTTGTTGCTCTCGGATGCTTGTCATTTGTGAACATCACACCGTGACCGATAAACACCTCGTCCTCGATCGTGACGCCCTCGCAGATGAAGCTATGCGAGGATATCTTGCAGCGCGCACCTATCTTCGCCCCCGCCTGGATTTCGACGAACGCTCCGATCCTGCTCTCGTCGCCAACGGTGCAGCCGTATAGATTGACCAGTTCCGGGTGAGGAATGCGGACGTCGCGACCGAGCTTGACGTCTTCTTTGATGGGCATGTCCGAACTCCGAATGATGTGGCCGAAGCCGTTATGGCGCCGTTCGCGAAGGCCACAGCCCCGGCGCCATTCTCGCGAGGCCGGTTGCGGCGTAGTGAAACTGCTGCAACAGCGGGTGCCCAGTCATCGCCAGTCCCAGCCCCCAACAAAGCACAGCGACGGCGAAGGCTGATGCCAAGCCCGCAAGCGACGTGAATCCTTGTGTGTCCGTCAGCGCCGCACAGATAGATACGCCGGCAGTCACAAGAGCGGCTACAGCTCCGCTTCTGAGTAGGGTGCGTACAAATTCGCCGGGCCGAAGATCGAGATGTCGTCCGAGGAAGTAAAACGCCACCGCTGCTTGAAATGGCAATGTCACAAGAGCGGCTGCGGCAACGGCGTGCACGCCCAGAAACGATGCGCCGAAGATGACCAGCAGCGAGGGGGGCAACGAAATCAAGGACGAGATCAGCGCATCCTGCACCCTTCCGACCGCAACAAACACCGGGTAGGTCAGGCAGGCGGCGAAGAGCGCAAGATTGCCAATACAGAGCAGTTGCACGAGCGGCACGATCTCCAGCCACGTTGGGCCGAGCCAGATCAGAATGATTGGCCGGGCCATGATTGCCATGAAGGCCAAGAACGGCCACTGCACTGCGGAGAGCAACTGAATGGCCTCCAGATAGACGGCCTTGAGATCGCCCCCTGTTTTATTTCGCGCCACAACCGCAGGCATGACGACCGGGCTTATGACTTGCGTGACCAGCTTATCGAAAATCTGCGTCGATGCGGTTGCTCGGCTGTAAAGACCGACGGCCGTAAAGTCGAGCACTCTCGCCAGGAACAGCTGCGGTGCCAGGCCATAGAACACATTTACGACACTAACCGCGCCCGAGTAGAGGCCGAAGCCGACGATCTCTCGGCAATCGACCAGGGACGGACGCATCGCACCGAAATCTTTCCGCCATATCAGCAGCATCACGGCCAGCACCGCATTGCCGGCCACCGCTCCCCAGAGCGGGGCCATGTAGCTGAAGTGGGCCATGGCGAGCGAGATCGAAACGACAGCGATAGTCGCACCTGCCGCAAGGTTACAGATTGCGAGTGCTCCAAACTGCATCTCACGACGGAACAATGCGGCTATGGTGCCAGAGAACGGCAGCAAGAGAAAATTCAGGGCGGAGATCTCGATGCCTTGGCGCAAGCCGTCCAGCTCGAACAGATGCGCGATGGGCTGCGCAAACACGAACAGCATGAAAGCGGTGGCCGCCGAGATAATGAGCGTAATCGTGAACGTGGTCTGCACGCTTGCCCGCGACAAATCGCGCTTCTGAATCAGATAGCTTGCGCCTGCAAACTCCTGGAAGCAGGCGGCAATGATGGATGTGATGGCATTCACGACGGCATAGATGCCAAACTCCTCCGGGGACAGCAAACGGGCAAGCACGGCGGTCGCGACAAAGACCAGCAGCAGGCCGATGTATCGGTCGAGCGCGGAGAACAGGATCGAGCGCTGCACGGACCTCATTGCATTGTCTGCCATGTCGATTAGGTCAGCCAGATCCCCGCACGCATCATGCTATCGCTCTCGCGCGTTGCCGGGTTCCGTAAGAATCTCGCAGCAATACCGGCGCGCCCTGTTTTGCGATCGAGCACGATGCTGCCTCCAAGACTTCGATCACGCGCAGTCCGGAGGTGCCGCTGGAAATCGGCTGGCCACCGGTGCGAACGCAATCGACAAAATGCTCCACCTCCGTCTGTAGCGCCTCCGTTGGCGAGATATGCGGAGCCCACATGTCGCCGGCCCGATACCCAATCCGAAATTGATGCGCATCCTCGGGAGGCGCATCAAGCGTGATTCCCTTGTCATAGACCTTGATCTTCTCGGTCGGCTCGAGGTCGTCATAGACGATCATCTTCTTGCTGCCACCGATGAAAGTCTGGCGAACCTTGACGGGCGAGAGCCAATTGACGCTGACGTGGGCCACGCACGCGTCGGCAAAAAACAGCGTGATGTGCGCCATGTTCTCCGGCGAGCCGAAGACGTGGCACGACCCGGTTGCCGAGACGGCGATCGGCTCCTGATCGAGGATATGGTGGATGATCGAGATATCGTGCACCGCCAAGTCCCAGATCACATTGACGTCCTTTTGAAACAACCCGAGACTCGCGCGTGTGCTGTCGTAGTAGTAGATGTCTCCGAGCTCCCGGCTCAGCAGGAGCTCCCGAATCTTCTGGACCGCCGGCGTGTAGAGGAAGGTATGATCGACCATGAGCGTCAATCCGCGCCGATCCGCTTCCTCGATCAAGCGCGTCACGAGCTCAGCGCTCTGCGCAAGCGGCTTTTCGACCAGAACATGCTTTCCGGCTCTCAACGCCGCAATTGCCAGCTCGTAGTGCGTATGCACCGGCGTCGCGATAGCGATCGCATCGATACGGCCGTCCTTCAGCAGATCTTCATAGCGAGGGGTCGTTTCCACCGCCGGGTAAAGCAGCGTTATCGCTCCGAGCCTTCCTGGGTTCAGGTCGCTCACGCTGACGACGCGGGTGGCAGGATTGATCGAGAAATTGCGGACGAGATTGGGGCCCCAATAACCGTAGCCCACGACGCCGATTCCCAGTTGACTGTCTCGCATGCTAGCCTCGATGCATCCAGAGAGTACGCTTCCAATCATTCCGTCGCCGACGATCACATCACGCCAAGCACTAGGTCCGCGCCGGCATGTCCTGCCATATGCCTCGCGTATCTATGACGTCGAGATGCCGACGCTCCGACAGGGGTACCATCTTGAACTCGTCATGATCGACGAGGAGAACCGCGATTTCGCAACTGCGCAGAGCCTCCTCGATGTTCACGAAAGCGACACGGTGATCGGCCAGCTGGGGCGGCAGACGGCGAAGGTTCGGCTCAACGACCTTGACCCGTTCTCCGTACTTTGCCGCGAGATGCGTGGCTATTTCCATGGCGGGACTTTCGCGCAGATCGTCGACATTGGCCTTGAAGGTCAATCCACAACAGGCGATGTTTGCATAGGGATGATCGTCGATCAGCGCCTCGGTACGCTCGATGATCTTCTGCGTTTTGGCGTTGTTGACTTCCCGGCTGGTCCGCATCACCCGAGCGAGGTCCGGTGCGGAGTCGATGATGAACCAGGGATCGACCGCAATGCAGTGCCCGCCTACGCCCGGTCCTGGCCGCAGCACGTTCACGCGGGGGTGGCGGTTGGCGATGTCGATCACTTCCCAGACATTGATGTCGAACCTATCGCAGATCAGCGAGAGCTCGTTCGCAAAGGCTATATTGGTATCGCGGAAGGCGTTCTCCGTCAGCTTGACCAACTCGGCTGTGCGCGCCGTGGTACCGACGCAAGCCCCGCGAACGAACATCTTGTAGAAGCGTTGAGCACGACGCGTGCAAGTCGGCGTAATGCCCCCAATGCATCTGTCGTTATTGATGAGCTCGGTCAGGATCCGCCCCGGTAACACGCGTTCTGGGCAGTAGGCGACGTAGATCGCCCCGTCTTCCTTGCCGTTGACGCCGATATGCAACTCTGGCCTTCTCTCGATGATCCGTTTTGCGATCGCCTCGGTGGTCCCGATCGGCGACGTCGATTCGAGGATGACGAGATTGCCTGGTGCAAGGATATTGACGATCTGGTCGACGGCGGCATTCACACTCGACAAGTCCGGACGGTTGTCGCGATCGATTGGCGTCGGCACCGCGATGATGAAGACGTCGGCCGCCTGCGGCTTGGTGGCTGTCGTCAGGGCGCCGCTCGACACGACCTTGGAAACGAGGCCATCGAGATCTGGCTCCGCGATGTGAATTCTTCCGGATGCAACCGTGTCGACGATGCGCTCATTGGTGTCGATACCGACCACCTGCAGTCCCCGGCTCGCAATCAGGGCCGCGGTCGGCAGCCCGATATAACCAAGTCCAACGACATTGATCTTCTGGAATTCAGGCATTGAGAAGAACCTTCACGATACGCTCGCTCGCGTGCCCGTCACCGAACGGGTTATGCGAACGGGCCATGGCCGCATAAGTCTCGTCGTCGTCGAGCAGGCGAAATGTCTCCGCGACGATCTTGTCGTAGTTCGCGCCGACGAGACGCGCCGTCCCGGCTTCCACCCCCTCGGGGCGCTCGGTCGTGTCGCGCATGACCAGGACTGGTTTCCCGAAAGTGGGAGCCTCCTCCTGCACGCCACCTGAATCCGTCAGGACCAGATGCGACAACGACAGCAGGCTGACGAAGTCCGTATATTCCTGCGGGGAAATGAGGACGACCCTCGGGTGATCCGACAATCGGGACGCAAACAAGTCGCGCACATTCGGATTCGGGTGCACGGGGAGCACCACCGCAACGTCTTCCCTGCGCAGGATCGTTTCCAAGGCGTTCACGATGTTGATGACGCCGCCGCCGAAATTCTCGCGCCGATGGCAGGTCACCAGGATGATGCGCCGGTTGCCGTGACGCTTCTTGATGCCATCCCAGCGGCCCGAGAGTCCGGGATCGGATTCGACCATGGCTTTCGCGAGGATGAGAGCGTCCACCACCGTGTTTCCGGTGACGTGGATGCGGTCGTCCGAGACGTTTTCGGAGCGCAGCGCGCGCGCCGCCCGCTCGGTCGGGGCAAAATGCTGATCTGCGATCGAGCCGACGATCTTGCGGTTCACCTCCTCGGGCCAGGGAGAAAAGATGTCGCCGCTGCGCAGTCCGGCCTCGATGTGAGAAACTGGTATCCGGTGATAATAGGACGCAAGTGCGCCAGCCATGGCGGTCGCTGTGTCGCCTTGGACGATAACCCTGGTAGGCCTCACTTTCTCGAGGAGCTCACCGACTTCTCCGAGCAGCCGAGCGGTCAGATGATCCAGCGTCTGATTGGCCGTCATGACGTTCAGGTCGAAATCCGGGACAACTTTGGCGAGCTTGAGGACCTGATCAAGCAGCTGGCGATGCTGTGCCGTCGCACAGATCGTCAGGGAAATGTCCTTGCGGTTCTCGGCCTTGAGCCGGTTGATGACCGGAAAGAGCTTGATTGCTTCGGGCCGGGTCCCCAACAGGATGAAGAAATGCTTCTGCACGTCTCACCCTCCGATCCGACTCGGGCCCGGCGGCACGGGACCCGGCGCACCCAGCGTGTGCTGAATCGCCTGCTTGATGAGCGCCTGCGCCAGGATGCCCGCAAACAGCGTGTTCGTCGTGGCGTATCGCCACCACATCCTCCCGGGCTCTTGATAGATGCGGTACAGCCATTCGAGGCCCAGCCTCTGAATCCGTGCGGGCGCGCGGCGAACGTTGCCTGCGAGAATATCGAACGCACCACCCACACCCATGATGAAAGCTACGCCGAGATCATCGCGGTGAGCAGCCAGAAAGCGCTCCTTCCGCGGTGTCGGCATGCCGATGAAGAGACAATCGGCCCCGCTGGATCGGATATCCCGAACGACGTCACTCTCCTGCTCGGGCCTGAAGTAGCCGTCATGCCAGCCCGCAAAGACAAGTGAGGGATGTCTCCCGCGCGCGCGTTGCATTGCCTGGTGCAGCACGGCCTGGGTGGCTCCGAGGAAATACGGCTTGAAGCCTTCCCGCGCACACACCGCGAGCAGTTCGGCCAGGAGATCGACGCCGGCGACCCGCGACGCCGCCGGAAGCCCCACAGCGCGAGCGCCCCAGAGAATCCCCATGCCATCTATGCTGACAATGTCGCTGTTGGCGACATCGGCCGCGAGCACAGGATCGGATCGCATCTTGACGAATTTGGCGACGTTCAGCGCCACATGCTGCAGTCGTCGGCGGCTGCGCATGGCGCCGCACGCCAGCTCTACGGTTTCCGCCATTGTCAGCAGGTCGATGGGGCACGCCAGGAACGATGCACGCATTTGAATCGACCCTCCAAAACGCAATTTGTTTAAGTTGCATTTAAGATTATAATAGCGATAATAAATGGCAAATATTTAATTGCAAGGATTAAATGCACGCCTCCAATTAGGCGCGGAATGAGCGTTTCCGCGCCGGCGGACATGCAGCGGGCCAAGGGAAATTAAATAGGGCTTTGATGAAATGATTTCGGTCATCATTCCCCACCTCAACCAGGCGGAGGCTCTGGAAGCCTGTTTGCGAAGCCTGGATGCGCAGACCCTGTCCCGGGACCTGTTCGAGGTCCTCGTGGTGGACAACGGCTCGGCAATGCCCCCGGTCGAGGTCGTTGCCGGGCATCCCGACGTAAGGTTGATGTATGAATCGCATCCCGGTCCGGGTCCGGCGCGAAACGCGGGCGCGGCCTATGCGAGGGGTGACATTCTCGCCTTTATGGACGCCGACTGCCGGGCTCATCCGGACTGGCTGGCCGCGATACACGAGGCGTTCCAGCAAGTCAGGCCGGCGACGATCCTTGGCGGAGAGGTCCGCATCCGGCCTGCCGTCGAAGGGTGTTTCACCGCGATCGAAGCCTACGAGAGCGTTTTCGGCTTTCGCAATCGCTTGTACGTCACCAAGCACGGCTACTCGGTCACGGCAAATCTCGCGGTTCGCCGTGCCGACTTTGCGAGGGTCGGACCTTTCCCGGGCATTCAGTTCGCGGAAGACATGCAATGGGGACAAATGGCCATCCGTGCCGGCTGCGAATTTCGCTACGTCCCCGGGATGGTCGTGTTCCACCCTGCGCGGCGCTCGCTTCGAGAGCTCTATGCAAAATGGGATCGCCAAATCACGCACTACCGCAACATGGCACAGGGCGCGCGCGGCTGGCAGCTGCGCTGGCTCGCCATGGCCCTGCTCGTCCTCGCATCACCGGCGGCCGGCGCAATCACCGTCATGACGAGCGGGCGCCTCCATGGGATCCGCGCCCGCCTCAAAGCAATCGCCGTTCTCTGCGCAGTTCGGAGCCATCGAACAGCCAAGATGCTGGCCCTGCTTCGGAGAGAGGGCGCGGTCGTCTGGAATCGCTAACTGATGCCGCCGCCGTTGCGCTGCGACTGGCCGCCGGGCGGGCACGATGGCTGGTCGAAGACCGCGTTGTAGCTGAGGTCCCGCACGTCGGTTCGCCGGCCGAACGACCACAGGATCCAGCCGAGTTCGTAGCTGCGGCACTCGAGTCGAACTCTCACGTCGGCACTGTCGATCAGCGCCTCCGCGTTTTCGAGCCAAGTGTTTCTGAGCGCGCGCAACATCCGCGGAGCCCTGCTCTTCAGTTCATGCTTGCGAACCTGCGAACGGATCGTCAGGCCAAGTTCCGGCGCAAGCATGGTCCGGCCCAGCTGGTTGTGGCCAAGCACCCAATTGAATCCTTTGACCAGGGCATCCCGCGCTCCCCGTCGTCCAAAACGCTCGGCCCATTCCAGCAGCGCCGGGGCCATTCCATACTGATGGACCGAATAGACCTCGTAGAAATCGAGGACGCGGCCACTCATCGCATCGAAGAACCACGGCCATTCGCCCTGGGGTCCCTGAAGCGCAATCAGATTGCGCACACAGGTGTCGGCCATGACGAGCGCGGATACGTCGCCGGTGAATTCACCGTACTGATAGCAGGCGATTGAAAGATAGGTCTGTGTCGCGAATGACGCAAAGCGGCGACGGAAGCCGGACGGCGCATCGAAAAACAATCCGGACTCGCTATGGAAACGCTCCTTGAGGAAACGGTAGAGCGGTCCGGCGAAGCATAGCCACTCCCTCTCGCCTGCCCTGGCCTGCGCGATGACTCCCGTCAGCAGCATGCCGAGGTCCTGGGCCCGAAACGCTCGCCACTGCGGCTCATCCGAAAGAATCGTTTTCAGCTCGAACCTTACCCGCTCCGGAATGGGAAGGCGGAGCTCGGCGGCGGCCCATAAGGCCATGCCGAACGCATATTTGCGCACAGGAAGCGCGGTGAGACCCATGGCATTTCGATGGAATATCTCTGGGAGATCAATGTCAGCCGGAAGTTCCGCGACCCGCGACATCCCAAGCAAGACATTGAGGGTATAGAACACGTCGCTATGCGCGATCGACTCGTTCGGCGAAGCCCGCCCGTCGAGGTGATAGATGTGCGACCAACGGCGTTCCCTCGGCAACCAGCAGCGTTCCAGCCCCCTGAGCGCATAGTTCACCAGAGGGGAGTTTGGCGACAGCTCCTTCGCTGGAGCCGGCACAATGAGCTTCACACTAGAATTTGGACTGATCATCATCGACAGTGCACCATGGTAAATCCGGCTCAGTACTCCCGGATGCTTTCATCCAAGCCGCGAAGCAGGGGATAGAGGAAATATGAAATCACCGTCCGCTGTCCGACCTTCATCTCGGCGGTGACCGCCATACCGGGCATCAACTGAACGCGCTCCGCCGGCAGCCGAAGGTGCGTGTCCCGTAGATCGATCAGTACGCGGTAATAGGGAGCTGACGAACGGCGCGCACCTTCGGCTTTCGCGTCTGGCGAAAATGAGTCCCGGCTGATGACGCCGACCTCGCCAGTCGCGGTGCCGTACTTCTGGAATGGAAATGCCTCGAACTTGACTCGTACGGCCTGCCCGACCGTCACCTGCCCGATATCCCTTCCCTCGACGTTGACCTCCGCCCTGAGCGCATCGTCCCGAGGGACCAACACAAACAATGTCTCGGCCTCGCGGACCACAGAACCTACCGTCCGATTGGCAATTTCGAGTACCACCGCATCCGCCGGCGCGTTCAGCACGATCAATTGCCGGCGGAGCTCGGCCTTCTTGAACTCCTCGGCAGTGCCATTGCGTTTTGCCAAGGTCTCGACGAGCTCCTGATAGGCAGCGCGGCGAAACTCGGCGGCGAACACCTTCTGGTCTGCACGGGCCTTGTCCAGGCGATGCATGTTGTCGACGATGCTGCCACGGACCCGCGCCAGGTTGCTTTCGACCTCCAACCGCGCTTCCCGGGATAGCAGGAAATTCAGTTTTGAACCGACCTCCTTGGCCATCAACGTATTTCGCATGGCTTCGATGGACTGCATGGTGTCCAGCCGCTGGGTCAGGACCAGTTCCTCGTTCTGAGCCGTCTTCAGATTGGCCTGCGCGGACGCAATCTGTGCGTCAAAGTTCTGGATCTGAAGGTCGTAAGCCGCCCTCCTCTGCAGGAATACCCTTCTCTGCAGAGCCTGGTCGGCATTCGCGGTCTCTTCGACGACGTAGTCCGCGCCGTCCAACTCGGCTCGAAGCCGGTCGATGGAGGCATCGAGACCCGCCAGGCGGCCGCGCAGTTGAGCAAGATCGGCCTCAGAAAATGTCGGATCGAGGATCGCAAGGACGTCGCCGCGATTGACGGAGTCGCCGGCCCTAACACGGATCTCCCGAATGACCGACGTTTCCAGCGGCTGCACGACCAGGTTTGGACGTGTCGTAATCAGCCTACCCTGTGCCGTCACGATCATATCAACACGCGACACACTTGCAAAAATGATCGCGGCAACGATGAGCGCGGCGACACAATAGAGCGTGATCCGTCCCACACGCGGTGGGGTCATCTGCTCGATTTCGGCTGCGTCCGTCTGGAATTGCGCGACAACGCGAGAACCTGTTGGCGCGGCCCTGGGGAGCCGGCGTCTCGAGCGCGAAACGGGCGGAGCCCCGGATCTGCCGGGGGCGGCCTCAACTTTGGTCTCTTCAGCCGCGGTCATGCGACCTGCCTCGTCTGCTGGCTCCAGAGATGCCTGTAGAAGGTGCATTTCGACAGCAGCGCGTCGTGACGATCCACATCGACGATCCGTCCGCGGTCGATCACCAGAATCTGGCTTGCGTCCGACAGCATCGAAAGCCGATGCGATACGATGATGACGGTTCGCCCCTCGGCAATGCGTCGCAGGTTGCGCCGAATGATCGCTTCGCTCTCGGAATCCAGTGCGCTGGTGGCTTCGTCGAGGATCAGGATACGCGGGTTCACCATCAATGCCCGCGCGATCGCAAGCCGCTGCTTCTGTCCGCCTGACAAGTTCGATGCCTGCTCCTCAAGCATGGTATCGAATCCCCTCGGCAGTCGCTCAATGAACTCGTCGGCGCCGGCAAGCTGAGCCGCCCGGACAACCTCCTCGAAAGTGGCATCACGCCTCACGCAAGCGATGTTTTCCCGGACCGTGCCCCGGAACAGGAAATTCTCCTGAAGCACGACCCCGAGATTCCGCCGCAGATGGGTGAGATCGATCTCGCGCGAATCGTGACCGTCGATCCGCACCAACCCCTGTTGTACCGGATACATTCCCGCGATGAGCCGCGTCAGCGTCGTCTTGCCCGAACCGCTGCGGCCGACAATGCCAAAGATCGAACCTGGCGCGATTGAGAACGACACCTCGTCCAAAGCCGGCGCACCCTCGCCATAGCGGAACGTAACGTTTTCAAACTCGATCTGGCCGGCGAAGTCGGGCCGCAGGCCCTCGCGATGATCGTCCCGCTCCAGCTCCCTATTCATGACCTCGCCGAGCATCTTAACGGCCAGCGCAACTTCCTGATATTCGTGCACCATGGTCACCATCTGCACCAGAGGTCCCGAAACCCGTCCCGCCAGCATGTTGAAGGCGACCAGTGCGCCGATCGTCATCTCGCCGGCGAAGACGTCGAGCGCGCCCAGGGCCACGATGCCGAGCGTCATCATCTTCTCGAGGAAGCCGGTCAACGCCTGAGCGCCCGCCGAGATTTTTTCGACGCCAAACCGCATCGATACCGCCTGCGCGCAACGATCGTCCCATGTCCTGTTCTGGCTTGGCTCCATGGCCAGCGACTTCACCGTGCGCATGCCGTGCACGGTCTCGACGAGCAGCGCCTGGCGCCCGGCCTCGGCCTGATAAAGCTGGTAGAGCCGCCGTCGGAACGGTCCCATCAAAATAGCAATCACGCTCGCGCTGATGGCGGTGAAGGCCAGCACGACGCATGTCAGCTTGATGCTGTAGAGCGCCAGAACAGGCAGAAAGACGAAAAGCGAAAGCGCGTCCAAGGCAGTCAGGAACAGCCGGCCGGTCAGGAACTCACGGATTCGTCCGGCCTGCTGCATGTGCTTCACCAGGACACCGGCCGAGATGCGCTCGAAGAAGGTGACCGGAAGTCCCAAAAGATGCCGAAACGTCCTGGTTGCAACCCGGATGTCGATCTTGTTCGTGGCATAGAGCAGCAGGTAGCGTCGCAGGAAGTTGAATATTGCGTCGAAGCAGAGCGCAAGGATCGCACCGGCCGAAAGCACGTAGAGTGTCGTGAGGCTCTCGTGGACAAGAACCTTGTCGATGACGAGTTGGAAGAAGATCGGAAGCGCCAGCCCCAGCGCATACAGGAACACCGCAGCAATTGCGACGTCGGAAAACAGCCGCCACTCCCGCAGCATTTCGGGCACGAACCAGCGCAACCCGAAGGACCTCTGGCCCTGCGCTGTAGCGGTCTCGCGCTTGACCAGAACAGCAGTTCCGAACCATCTGGCGCAAAACCGGTCCGCTTCGACCAGCAGGTGCTCGCCGCTCCGCTCAGCCAGCGGATCGAGAACCGTTACCGCGTCGCATTCCGGCCTCGCGCCGACGACCAAGACCCAGTTCCGGTTCGAGAGCTGAACAAGGGCTGGATAGGCTTCGCCGAGCCGGCATATCGCCTTCCAATCGAGCTGCACCACGCGGGCGCGAAGGCCCGCATCATGGGCCATGCGCAGCAAGAGATCGGTCGAGATGCCGGTCTCGTCGACGGCATAGGCGTGCCGCAGGCGGTCGGAAGGCAGATCGATACCGTGATGGGCGGCGACCCTCGACAGGCATTCAAGTGCGGTTTGAGCAGCCCGACGCGGCTCATCCTCCGGCGAAGGCGGTGCCGGTTCACACCTGTCAATTTCAACGGAAGTTGGTTGAGACATTGGGAGATCGTGAGTTGTCCGAAACTGGCGAGGCGGGCTCGACTCGCGCGTTCGCCTGTGGCGCGACAATCGACGCTCTCGGCCGCGAGCGCTGCACGACTCCGGCGTCGACCAGACCCTGAAGCGCGTTCTGCATCACCTCCACGGAGTTCGCGAACGACTCCACGGAGAAGATCAGCCTTTGGCGAAAGACCTTCTTGGGCGCGTTGTTGGCGTCACGTTCCGTGGGCGAGAGACTGATCAGGTCCACCCGCACGATCGACCCGCCAATTGTGACCTCCTCCACCCCGTCGGTATAGATCTCGGCATGCATTGCGATTCTCCTATGCTGCGAGCTGCGGCCTGAAGAGGACGTCTACCGCGTAGCTCGTCGCGTTGAAGGTGTTGGTTGGGAAGAGGCTTCCGGATCCGTATGCATAGACGCCGTTTCCCCCGCTGGACGCTGACGACGGGGCGGTCAATGGTCCGTTGGTTACCGAGCTGGCAAATAGATTCGGATCGTCCGAGTAGTTTCCCGCAGTGTGGTAGGAGGCGATATAGGTCGTGCCCGCCGTGATCGTGACCGGCGTTGCAAAGTTGACCTGCTGCCAGCCACTCGCCGTCTCATTGGTAAATGTGGCGGTCGCCAACAAGGTGCCGGAGCTGCTCCAGAGATCGGCGACGTGAGTGCCGGTATTGGACGGCCCCTTGTAGAAGCGCAGCCCCATGATGTCGCCAGTGGTGGACGCCTGGAACTTCATACCGAGCTCAACCGAATTCGGATCATTCTCCGTCACCACGCTGGGCGTTGGATTCGAGCTGAACAGGCTGACAGTACTTGCTGACGGCGCGTGAACGGTCACGGCCGCACTTGCGCTCGCCGTCCCACCCCGACCGTCCGAGATCGCGTAGTTGAACGAGGCCGGCCCGGTGTAATTGCTCGCCGGCGTGAACGTCACCGTATTGTTCTGGGTGCTGAAGCTGACGGTGCCATTGACGGCTCCACTGACCCCTGTGATCGTCAACGCGTCTCCGTTCGGATCGGTATCGTTGGCAAGCAGCGACGCACCCGAGATGCTCAGCGGAACCCCTTGCGTCGCGTCGAAGCCGCTATCGTTGTTCGCGATCGGTGACTGGTTGGTGCCGCCGCTCGAGCTGCTGAACACCACGTCCACCCAATAATTGGTAGCGTTGTAGGTGCTGGTCGGGAACAGATTGCTCGTGCCGTAGGTGTAGACACCATTGTTGCTGGACGGAGCCGTGAGCGGGCCATTGGTATGGGCCGTCGTGAAGTAGTTCGCGGTATCGGTATAGTGCCCATTGCTATGGAAGCTCGCGACATAGGTGGCGCCGGCCGAAATGGACACGGGACTACCGAATGTGACCGTCTGCCATCCGCTGGTGGTTTCATTCGTGAACGTTGCGCTCGCCAACAGCGTGCCGGTGCTGCTCCACAACGTGGCGGTATGCGTGCCCGTGTCATTGGCGCTCTTGTAGTACTTGATTCCGGTGATCGTACCGGCCGCCGAAGACGAGAATCGCACACCCAGATTGACCTGCGAGGCATCGGGGTCCGACAGTGTCGCCGGCGTGTCGGAGCTCGAGAACAGACTAACCGTCGTGGGAGCCGTGCTTACAGTTACATTGAACGTCTCGCTCGAGGAGAGACCGCCCAGATCTGTCGCGGTTGTCCTGACGCTGAGGGTGCCGACGTTCGCGGATGTCGGTGTTCCGCTGAAGGTCCGTGTCGAGCCGTTGAAGGTCAACCAGGAGGGAAGCGGCGAGCCATCGGCGGAGGTTGCGGCATAGGTCAGCGAATCGCCGGAGTCCACATCGGTGAAGGTGCCCGCGGGCAGGGTCAGCGAGAAGAGCGAGCCAACCGTAGCGGTTTGGTTGCCGGTCTGGATCGCCAGCACCGGCGCGTCATCGGCGCCATGAATGGTGATGGTGAGCGTGGTCGACGATGTCGCACCGGCGGCATCGCGCATCGTGTAGTTGAAGACGTCCGTCAGCGTGTTGGTCGAAAGCCGCAAGGCTTGGACGGCGGCATCAGTTTCATTGACGGTATAGGTGAAAGCACCTGAAGCATTGAGCACGAGGCTTCCGTGCGCTCCATTTAGCGCCGAGCCCAGCGTGCCGGAAGTCGAGCCGAAGCTGACTGCAGTCACGGTCTTCGTGTCGCCCGCGTCAGGATCGGTGTCGTTGGTCAGTACGCTTCCCGTGGCGGGCGAGCCGCCCGTACCGTTATTGACACCGCCCTTTTCGGTCGCGTCGCCCGTGTCGGCGACCGCAGTTGGCGGAGCGTTCGCAGTCGTCGTCACGACAATGTTGAACGTTTCGCTTGCAGTGAGGCTGCCGAGATCCGTCACGGTTGCCTTCACACCCAGCGTGCCGACATCGGCCGACGATGGTGTACCGCTAAAGGTTCGAGTTGATGTGTTAAAGGTCAGCCAGGCGGGAAGTGCGGAGCCGTTGGCCGCCGTCGCGGCGTAAGCGAGCGAATCGCCGGAATCGATATCGGTGAAGGTGCCCGCCGGCAGCGTCAGCGAGAACGCCGACCCCACTGTCGCGGTTTGGTTGCCGGTCTGGACCGCCAGCACCGGTGCATCGTTGGCGCCGTGAATTGTGATCGTGAGCGTGCTCGAGGACGTCGCGCTGGCGGCATCACGCATCGTGTAATTGAAGACGTCCGTCAGCGTGTTGGTCGCAAGCCGCAGCGCCTGCACGGCGGAATCGGTCTCGTTGACCGTATAGGTGAAGGCGCCTGAAGCGTTGAGCACGAGGCTTCCGTGCGCGCCGTTCAGCGCCGAGCCCAGCGTGCCGGAGGTCGAGCCGAAGCTGACAGCAGTCACGGTCTTGGTGTCGCCAGCGTCTGGATCGGTGTCGTTGGTCAGTACGTTTCCAGTCGCGGCTGAGCCGCCGGTGCCGTTATTGACACCGCCCTTCTCGGTGGCATCGCCTGTGTCGGCGACGGCGGTCGGCGACCTATTCGTGCCGGACGATCCGTTGAAGACCACGTCAACGTAGTAGTTGGTCGACTTGTAGACGCTGGTCGGGAATGACGCGCCGGTTCCATAGGCGTACACTCCATTTCCGGCCGCTGGCGCGCTCAACTGGCCATTCGTAACTGAGCTCGTGAAATAGTTCTGGGTGTCGGAATAATTGCCGTTGGTGTGATAGGACGCGACATATGTCGCTCCCGCGGAAATGGCGATTGGGCTCGCGAAGCTGACCTGCTGCCAGCCGCTGGCGGTCTCCCCCGTGAAGGTCGCCGTAGCAAGGAGCGTTCCCGTCGAGCTCCAGAGATGCGCGACATGGGTACCGGTATTCGCTGATCCCTTATAGAAGCGCAGGCCGGTTATCGTTCCGTTCACAGAAGCGGAAAACTTGACGCCGAGCTCGACGGAGCTCGCATCGCCCGAATTGACCACGCTCGGCACATCGTTGGTACCGAACAGGCTTTGCGCGGAGATGGGATAGTTGACGTTGAGGAGAACCTGGCCGGTTCCGGTGGCCTCGCTCGTGTCGGTGATCGTATAGGAGAATTGCGCCGGTCCCGCGTAATTCGTGGTCGGGGTAAACGTCACTATCTGGGTCTGAGCGTTGTAGCTTACGCTCCCGTTGATCGGGCTGCTCACGCCGGTGATCGAAAACGACAGGCCGGCCGGATCCGTATCATTGGCGAGCAGCGCCGATGCCGGAATAGTCAGGACACCGTTTTGGGTTACGCTAAAGCCGCTGTCATTGTTGGCCTGCGGCTGCTGGCTGGTATTGCTGAAGACGACGTCCACCCAATAATTTTGAGCCTTCACA
The DNA here is from genome assembly GCF_002795245.1 of Bradyrhizobium forestalis. Taxonomy (GTDB): domain Bacteria; phylum Pseudomonadota; class Alphaproteobacteria; order Rhizobiales; family Xanthobacteraceae; genus Bradyrhizobium; species Bradyrhizobium forestalis. The sequence continues at coordinate 29,920 of NZ_PGVG01000031.1, forward strand.
ATCGAAACAGTGTTCGGGAAAAGCGGTCCGGGGCCGTAGGCATAGACACCGTTGAGACCGCTGCCCGTCGCCGTCAGCGGACCGTGGGTATGGCCGGCATTGTCGAAATAGAAGTCGGTCGTAGAGTACTGCCCGGTATTCGTATGATAGGAGGCGATGTAGGTGACCCCGGCCTGCACATGGACCGGTGTCGCGAAATTCACCTGTTGCCAACCACTCGCGGTCTCGTTGGTGAACGTTGCGCTCGCCAGCAGTACGCCGTTCGTCGTCCAGAGATCGCCCAGATGCGTCCCTGTGTTCTGCGGCCCCTTGTAGAACCGGATGCCGGTGATGTCGCCGGACTCCGCGGCGACGAATTTCACACCCAATTCTACGGCGCCGGCGTCGTTAGTTGTGACTACGGCCGGCGTATCGGTCGGACTGAAAATCGTCAGGTTCGACGAAGGCGTGACGGTGTAAGCAACGCCCGCGCCAGCCGTCTCGAGATTCAGGCTGTCGTCCACCGCCCTGCTCTTGATGTTGTACTGGCCGGAAGCGCCAGCGGAGAATGTGTACGACCACGTCACATTGGCGATGCCGACCCTGCTGCTGGCGGGATGCCACGTGCTTCCGCTGTCGGTCGAGACTTCAATACCGCCGATGACGCCGCCAGCATCGCTGGCCGATCCTGTGACGGTAACCGACTGGCCCTCCGGGATGCTGCTGGCCGAGACGTTCGAGATGGTGGATGTTGGGGCAGTGCGATCAGTCGATTGGGAAGCAATGACCAGACTCGCTTGCAGCGTCGCGGGCTGCACGCCCATATCGGCGAGCACATTGACTGTTGCTTGCTGGACGTTCGGATCAATCGGCGTTGCGGACCCAGTGTGCTGGTCATGATCGGAGGCGAGGCCCCACGACCAGAACACCGTACCGGCCCCGAAAACAAGGGCACCGCTGACCGGGTCACGAAACTCGACCAGATTATGAGTTGCTGTTCCGTTGCCGGTGGTGTTGCCGTAGTCCAGGAGATACTGGCCGGTGATCTGCAGCGTCGAAGACGACACACTGACAAGTCCAGCCGGGCGGAAGCCGTTATCCGGCGACACATCCCACTCATAGCCGAGCAGGTTCTGTACGAGCGAGGCGGTTTGGCCCACCGGCGTATTGGCGACCGACGTATTGCGCCAGAAGCGCAGGTTCGTCATGTCGTACGGAATCTGGATAATGTCCGTGCGATTGGAGTCCACCTGAAATAGCTGGCCGGTGAGGGCATTGGAAGGGATTCCCGACAATCCTCCGGTCGACGCGAATCGCGCGTCCATGAAAGTGCCAGTCGCCGTTCCAGTTGGGTCGATCAACTGATTGGCGTGGGTGTCCTTGTACGAGATCAGGGTGCGGTTGGCCGTCTGGCTGGCATCGATGCTGGGCGCGAGTCTCGTTTGCCAATACACCTCGTTACCACTGAGAAACATCAGATTGACGCCGGCATGGCCGGCCGCCTGGACGTTGGAGAACTGGCTGTCGGTCCAATATTCATCGTGGCCGACATCCATGTAGACCTGATGGTTGAGCAGGAGCGATCCGTTGGTGGCCGCATCGATGCCTGAAATGTAGGAGACGTCGTATCCGTTCTGCTCGAGCCAGTAGATCGCCGGATATTCGGCCGAGAACACCATGTCGTTGGAAGAACTCGCGAGCCCGCCGTCGCGCGTCGTGATCGGACGATTGTAGCTCACGGCGTAAGCGGAGCCGCCCACGCCAGGTCCGTTGCCGAAGTAGAGATTGGCCCCGCCCCACGGGTTGTAGGCCTGCCAGGTCTGATCGGCGGTCTGGAACACGATCGCGCTTTGCGACGCATCGTTGCGGATGACGAATGGAATCTGGAAAGTCTGCGTTCCGTCGATGACGTTGGCGATGTACACGCCGGAAACGGCGTCAGTCGGCACGCTCCAGGAGTCGGTCACGCTCCAGTTGCCGGCGTCGACGAGGCCAGTCGATGCGTTCCTCAATGGCGCCGGTTGCACCACGGAAGTTGCAGCCTGATGCTGTACGGTCGTAATCAGTCTGGCGCCGTTGCCGCCGTAATATCCCAGCCGGTAGATATCGATACGATAATTCGGATTGCCCGTCTGGTTGTCGATCTTGAATTGAACGGTGCTGCCGATATTGGTGCTTATCGCTGTCGTGAACCCCTGGATTCGCGTCGAGTTTGCGCCAACATCGATCTGCCAGATGTTCGGCGATGTGCCTTGTTTCTGATTTTCCAGCACGATCGGGTTCGTGACCGGGTCCGCAACGATCGTGCCACCCTGCCCATCGCTTGCAAAGGTCCAGTTCGAATCCTGGCCGGAGAACAGCAGGGTGACATTGCCGGCTCCATTACTGAAATCGACCGTGCTGATGTTTGAGCTCCGGTCGTAGCGAACCGACGCTGACATCGTCGACGTGAAAGCGAAATCCCTGAGGTCGATCAGATTGCCGGCTGAAAGCGGTCGATCCGGCGATGAACTTCCGATCAGGCCATGGAATTGGGCAGAGCGATCGAGAACCAGGGTGCCGACATCCGTCTCGAAGGAGACGGTTATTCCAGAGAATGAACCGTTCAAGAGTTGCCCGGAGACCGAGCCTCCGATCTCGAGAACTGATCTGTCGGCAATCGCGAAGTCACCCGCTCCGCGAACGTCGCCCTTGAAGTCCGCTGCAGCACTCCCATCGCCGCCGGACGGTACGAGCTTTATGCTGCCGTTGTTGATGGTGTCACCTTCCACGACGAAGGACGACCCTCGCCCGAGCGCAACCGTCACATTTGCATCAACGAATAGGCTGCCGACATCAACATTGACGCTGGTTGTGACAACATAGGATCCCGGCGCGTCGATGAAGGCGCCGGACCACGCGTCGGGAATGCCCGCACTCCAGTTCGCAGCGACGTTCCAATAGCCGCCGCTCGAACTGATCCAATGCGTCGCACCGATCCTGGAACGTGACGGCCCGACCGCCGCCCACAGATCGGACACCTGCCGGGTCGCCAGACCGCGGCTCCAGGACGCATTCCAGAGGGGGGCACCCGGCAGGAGCAAATCAGTCTGGTTGAAATCACTCTCCTCCGAGAGGAGAGGCCTTGCTGCTCGATAAAAAACGCTCGCCTTGTGATTTATCATGGCCAGCCCTCAAAATCCGCAGTGGAAGAATTTAAATTAAAAAATTCGCACCGGTCAATTAATTAAAATGGTAATATCAAATTTAAATTAAACGTCCATTGCGGCGCCGGCAGCTGCTCCGGGCAGCCGCAGGATCTCATTGAGATACCTGCCGTATCCGCTCTTCTCCAGCGGCTGAATCAGTCCGAGAAGCTGCTCTTGATCGATGAATCCCTGCCGGAAGGCGACCTCCTCGAGGCAGGCCACCTTCATGCCCTGCCGCTTTTCAAGCGTTTGTACGAACGTCCCTGCATCGATCAGCGACTCGACCGTGCCCGTATCCAGCCATGCGAACCCCCGTCCCATGCGCTCGACGTGGAGAGCGCCGGCCGCGAGATAGCGCATTTGCAGATCGGTGATCTCGAGCTCTCCCCGCGGAGACGGCTCGACACGGCGGGCATACCGCACAACCCGGTTGTCAAAAAAATACAGACCGGTGATGGCCCAGTTCGATGTCGGCCTTGTCGGCTTTTCCTCGATTAGTTGCGGGCGGCCCGCGTCGTCAAACGTAACGACCCCGTATCGCTCAGGATCGCGCACGTGATACGCGAACACGGTCGCACCTTCCTCGCGGGCCGCGGCCTTCGCGAGCAGTTCGCGCAAGCCGCCGCCGAAAAAGATGTTGTCTCCGAGCACCATCGCGACGCGATCGGTTCCGATGAAATCGGCGCCTACGATGAATGCTTCCGCAAGTCCGCCGGGGCGGGGTTGTTCCGCATAGCTGAGCCGGATTCCCCACTGGCTGCCATTCCCGAGCAATCGTTCGAACTGGGGCCGATCCGCCGGGGTCGTGATGACCAGGATCTCGCGGATTCCTGCCAGCATCAACGTCGATAGCGGGTAGTAGATCATCGGCTTGTCATAGATGGGCAGCAGCTGCTTGCTGACCACACGTGTGATCGGGTAGAGCCGCGTTCCGCTGCCGCCAGCCAGGACGATTCCCTTCAGCATCGGTGTCTCCTCCTCCGACAAGTTGGTCGAGACAGGTTTCGAGAGAGTGGCGCCAGGCCGGCAATCGAATTCCAAACACGCGTTCCGCTTTGGATGAGTCCAGGCGCGAGTTTGCAGGCCTGCGCGCAGCGCTCGGATACTGCTCTGTCGTGATCGCTTCCAGCGCCGGCGGCCGCACTCCGCGACGGGACAAACCATCGAAGATTGCCTCGGCAAAGCCGTGCCAGCTCGTCGTCCCCTGGCCGGCCACGTGGAAGATGCCCGCAGCGATGCGGCGATCATCGGTGAGCGACCGCTCTGCAATTTTCAGCAGAGCTGCGGCCAGCTCCGCCGCTGACGTCGGGCTTCCGTGCTGGTCGCAAACGACCCTTACGACCGGGCGCGCTTCGGCCAGCCGCAACATTGTCCGAACGAAGTTGCTGCCTGTCGAGCTGTAGATCCAGGACGACCTGACGACGGTCGCGAGGGGATGCGCCGCCAATACGGCCGCCTCGCCGGCCAGCTTCGATGCACCGTATACGTTCAACGGCGCCGGCACGTCGGCCTCGTCGTAAGCCTCGCGCTTGGTGCCGTCAAAAACATAGTCGGTCGATAAATGTACAAATGGAATGTTTCTCTGCCATGCGACATCCGCCAACGCAGCCGCACCGTCGCGGTTGATGCTGAAGGCCTTTCCGACCTCAGACTCCGCCTGATCCACAGCCGTATACGCCGCGGCATTAATGATCATGCAGGGGGCGATCGAGGCGACTGTCCTGTCGATCCCGCCCCGGACCTCAAGGTCGAGCTCCTCGCGTCCGAGGGCCACTGCAGACAGGCCGCGAGGAGCAGCGAGATCACGAAGGCAACTGCCCAATTGGCCATTTCGACCAGCAATCAGAATCGGTCGTTCGATCATTGGCAGCCTCAGTGTTGGGTAGCCGGGAGGCCAAGACGCGAGCCGTCGTAGACCATATTGCGAGCCCGCGCCCACCAGGTGCCGCTGGCCAGATACCATTCCACCGTGTCGGCGAGACCTCGTTCGAAGCTTCGGGTCGGCTGCCATCCCAGCTCGCTGCGAGCTTTTGACGCATCGATCGCGTAACGTGCGTCGTGTCCCGGACGGTCCGGCACAAACGAGATCAACGATCGCCTCGCTGCCGGACCCGGACGCAAACGATCGAGCACGTCACAAATCTGGGTGACGACCTCCAGGTTTGAGCGTTCGCTGTCGCCGCCGAAATTGTACTTTTCTCCGGCCCTGCCTTCGAACAGCAGCCTGATCAGGCCGGCTGCGTGATCGTCGACGTGAAGCCAATCGCGCACATTGCTGCCGTCGCCATAGACAGGCAACGACTTGTACTCAATCGCGTTGAGGATCGTCAGCGGAATGAGCTTTTCCGGGAATTGGAATGGCCCGTAATTGTTCGAACAGTTCGACACGATCACCGGCAAGCCATAGGTCTTGTACCAAGCGAGCGCGAGGTGGTCCGAGGCGGCTTTGCTGGCCGAATAGGGTGAACTCGGCCGATAAGGGGTATCTTCCCGGAAGCAGTCGACCGGCCCCAATGAACCGTAGACCTCGTCCGTCGACACGTGAATGAACCTGAACTGTCTCTGCCTCTGGCTCGAAAGTCCCTCGTAATATCGCCTGGCCGATTCCAGCAGAGTATAGGTGCCGACGATGTTGGTGCTGATGAACGTTGCCGAGCCGGTGATCGAGCGATCGACATGGCTCTCCGCTGCCAAGTGGATGACTGCGCTCGGCTCCCATTTGTAGAACAAACGAGTGACCGCCTCCTGATCGCAGATGTCGTGCTGCTCAAATCGATAATGGCTGGTACCGTCGATGGATGCCAGCGAAGCCAGATTGGCCGCATAGGTCAGCTTGTCGACATTGACGACCGAGGCCTCGGCTTCCAAGACCAATTGGCGACAGACCGCAGACCCGATAAATCCCGCTCCACCCGTCACCAGGACACGCATGACACGCCCTCTATTCAAACACGGAAGCAAGCTGATCGAAGGTGGGAAGCGCCCGATCCTTCGGAGAAAGGTGGGCCTCTGAGGCCTTCACCGGCCACTCGATCGCCAGTTCGGGGTCCGCCCAATAGACGCCGCCATCGTGGTCCGGCGAGTAGACCTCATCGACTTTGTAAAACACCGTGGTTTGAGGCTCGAGCGTACAGAAGCCGTGAGCGAATCCTTTCGGAACGAGCAACTGCTCGTCATTCTCGCTATCCAGCTTGACCGAGACGTGCTTGCCGAATGTCGGCGACCGACGCCGAAGATCGAGCACCACATCAAGGATCGCCCCCCTTAACACGCGGACGAGCTTGGCCTGCGCGAAGGGAGGCCGCTGGAAGTGCAATCCGCGAACCGTCCCGACCCGCTCCGAGCAGGACTGATTGTCCTGGATAAAGTCGTGAGAGATTCCTTTTTCGGCAAACGCAGAGCGGCGGAACGTCTCGCAGAAATAGCCCCGCGTATCGGAAAAGCGCTTCGATCGGACCATCTTAACATCCGGAATCGCCAGACTTCGCACTTCCAGCATGACCGCACGCTCCGATACGCAGCGCTATCGCCCGGACGGTCGGCCTGATCCTCCAATGTCCTGCAAACCAAGCAGCCCGGCCGAACCAGTTCCGCTTCGCTCGGTTCGCGGCAGATATCGGAGCTTAATCAGACGCCACGCCCCTCCTTGCCATTCCAATTAATTATTCGCCAATTAATGCCCGAGCCAGATTTAATTGGCAACACCAAATTTATCGGATATATTATTTTAAATGTGGCCACGGGTCCAAATATGCGCCTGCGGGATGCTCCCGCGCGATTGTCGACAGCCGAGAGAATTGTCCGATGCTTCAGACCAATACGCTCCAGGCCGACGGGGCACGTCTCCCCTCCACCATGCAAATGCAGTCGGATCGCCAAAACGCCGGCGGCATCGGCGATCTCATTAAATTGGCACTCGTATTTATACGGCGACAATACCTCGTCATCATTTTCACCGCTGTCCTCGCAAGTGCCGCCAGCCTCATATACCTACGACTGGTGTCGCCGGCCTATACGGCGCAGGTTCAGGTCCTGTTCGAAAATCCAAGGGCGCAATTCCTCCAGAAGCAATCGCTTCTATCCGAGCCGATCGTCGACGTTACTCAGATCGAAACGCAGCTGCAGATCATCAAGTCGCAGGCGACTGCTGCGGCTGTGATCAAGCAGTTGAAACTGACCGATCACCCGGACTTCAAGGAGTCGCGGCCGCTGCAGTCCTGGCTACTGGGCTGGCTTCGAAGATGGCGGTCGGATCCGTCAGAAGGTGCGCCACCTGCTCCGCCAGAGCAGCCCTCGGAAACCACGATTGCGAGCTTTCTGGATCGCCTGTCTGCTGGCCGGGTTGGCTATAGCCACGTTATTGAGATCGCGTTCACCTCGAGCGATCCGGCGCTGGCGGCGGACATCGCGAACGCAATTGCCAAAGCCTACATCAACGATCAGCTCGAGGCGAAATTTGAAGCCACTCGAACTGCAACCAGCTGGCTGCGGGAACGGCTGCGAAACCTCGGCGAGGAGGCGCTGACCGCCGAACGTGCAGTCGCGGCTTACAAATCGCAAAACAACATCGTTTCGCCCGGAGGAAAACCGATCGACGAGCAGCAGATCACAGAGCTCAACACCCGGCTGGCGACCGCCCGCGCGCAGAGTTCGGAGGCCGCGGCCAAGCTGTCGCGCTACGAAGCTCTCCTTGGCGCCGACCCGGCAAAACCATCCTCGATCAGCAATCTGGATGCCATCGGCTCCGATGCGATGAACAGTCCGATCATTACGTCGCTACGCCAGCAGTATCTCGAACTCGCCAGGCGTGAGGCCGAGTTATCCGCCCGCGTCGGCCGCGATCACCTGGCAGTTGTCAACATCCGAAACAGGCTGCGTGAATTTCGCGCCTCCATTCTGGACGAGGTTAAGAGGCTTTCGGAGATCAGCCGCAGCGAAGCCGAACTTGCAAAGCAGCGGCAGGAAGAGATCGAAAAACGTCTGTCTGTGGCCATCGCGCAGTCGCGCCTCACGAACTCGGCAGAGCTGACGATAAGAGATTTGGAAAGTCGGGCGAAGAGCCTGCGGGGCCTCTACGACACTTTCCTTCAGCAGTACATGGGCTCGACGCAGCAGGAAAGCTTCCCGATCTCGGAAACCCGGGTCATCTTCCCCGCTTCTGCCGCTCAGACCAAGAGCAAACCGAAAGCGAAGGTCGTGCTGAGCTTCGGTCTTCTGGGGGGGCTCGCGCTGGGACTGCTCCTCGGTTTCGTGCGAGACGTAATGGACCGCGTTTTCCGCACGTCTTCCCAACTCGAGGCTGCGCTGGAGCTGCCGTGCCTGTCTCTCGTGCCGATCCTGAATATGCCCAGGCAGCAGAGGCCGGCGGCGCGGCTGCAACAGACGCAGGAAGACTCGAACCAACGAATACTTTCGGCCGCTCCGGACATTCATCGCGCCGTCGTAGGCATGCCTCTCTCTCGGTACACTGAGGCGATCCGAGCGATCAAGATTGCGATCGACCATAGCCCGGCGAAGACCCCCAACCAGGTGATTGGCGTGACTTCAGCCCTGCCAAATGAGGGCAAGACCACGATTGCCGCTTCCGTGGCGCAACTTATCGGACACAGCGGGAAGAAGGTGATCATCGTCGACTGCGATCTCCGGAATCCATCGCTCTCGGCCCGCGTCGTTCCCAAGGCTGTGGACGGCATTATTGAAGTCATGAACGGAGATCGCCCACTCGAGGAGGTGGTATGGCGGGATCCGAGGACGACTCTTGCCGTTCTTCCGGCCGTTCCGCGCGGGCCCGTGCTTCACTCAAGCGAACTTCTGTCCGACGGCTCGATATGCAAGCTCTTCGATCGCCTGCGACAGAACTATGACTATGTCATTGTCGATCTTCCACCGCTGAGTCCGCTTGTCGACGTACGGGTCACCGCTCCTCTGATCGATTGTTACGTTCTCGTCGTCGAGTGGGGACGCACGAAGATCGACGTCGTACAGCATGCACTGCACACCGCCCCGACGATCTCGGACTCGCTGATCGGCGCAGTCCTGAACAAGACTGACATCAGGGCGATGGCGCGATACGACACCCACCGAAGCGATTATTACGATGACAGTCACTATGTCCGCTATGGTCTTTCGAGCTCCTGAGCGGCCTGTCGCCGTGCACCATCACGATTTGAGCGTTGAAGGGCCTGCCGATCTGAGTCTTCGGAGAAACGCCAAGCCTGAGAGGTGACGTTGCATGCTCGTCAGGTTCCTGATGCTGGCACTGTTGGTGTCCGTCGCCGCGGCTTTTGCAATGCCCGATATGCCGCAAGCGCGAGCCCTATGCTCCGCTCTTCTCGCGATCGCGGTGCTGGCAACCGCAGCCTTCGCCTCATCTTCCGCGATCGCGCGCCTGGTACAACGGTTACGACTCTTTCTCCTCGTCGTCCTCGTTGTACCGGCGATCTACATGACTATTCAACTCGCTCCGATTCCTATCCACGGGTCCGGCAATCCGATATGGGCAACCGCATCGGCCGCATTGAATGTCCCCCTTGCTGAACGGCTCACGGTGGACATCGGCGCAACCGTGCGGGCATTCTTGCATTACGGTACTGCTGTCGCCCTCGCGCTCATCGCGACCGTCGTCGCGCTGGACAAACAGCGTGCGTGGCAGCTCCTCACCATGCTGGTCTCGGTTGCGGCGATCGTCAGTGCGTACTTGCTGGTGCGGCAGACCATAGGAGCGGACAGCCTCTCGCCCGGCGATGGTCCTGCGCTGGTCGTGACCGGCGCAGGACCGGCAGTGCTGGGCCTGGTGCTGTCTGCAGCGATGACGGCTCGTGCGTTCGAGGAACGCCGCCGGGTCAAGCAACTCTCATTTCGGCTGACGACGACCCTATCGTTCGCGCTGCTGGCAACGCTTCTCTGCCTGTCGGCGATCCTTGCCAGGGGAGACGGGACGGGAACTGTCATAGCTGCGTTGCTCGGAGTGGGAATCATAATCGCCGCGTTCGCGATCCAGAACTGGTTCTATGGGGTTTGGGGAATGGCGAGCGTGCTTGCTACGGCTGCAATTCTCTTTCTGGCGGCGGTCACCCTGCTGCCGGTGAGGCAGAATACCGATCTCGCGATCGCCCTATCCGCGCATGACCTGGCGGCGACTGAACGGATGCTGCAAGATACCGGCCGAGCGGGATTCGGTGCCGGAACGTACGTGGCACTACTGCCGATCCATCGCGATATCGGCGCGCCGTCATCGCGAGAGCGCCCGACGGCTGCCGCTGCCATCGCAATCGAAATGGGCCGCCCCTTTCTGTATGGCGTGTTGATCATTGCGGTACTTGGCGCCGCGGCTTTGCTCAGATGCTCCCTGCGGCGAAGGCGTGACTACGTCTACGCGGCCATTGGTTCCGGCGCTGCGGCTGCGCTAGCCATGCTGGCCTTGGTCGAGGACGGCATTCTCGAGTTCGGCGCATCGCTGTTCGCTGCCGCCATGTTCGGACTGGCGGTTGCTCAAAGCCAGCGTGATACAGGCGCTGCGGCCTCGCCGTCGCGATCAACGAGACCTGTAGGTGAACCGGATGGTCCAGGTCCGACCTCCGCGCCAACACACCGATATGGGATTGGCAATGCATCGATGCGTATTGGATTGGGCTCCATCGCAGTCGTCCTGATCGCGCAAACGGTCTGGCTGCTCGCTCAGCCGTCGTATCCGGGCGGTTTGCCGGTTGAAGCGCTTGCCGCCAACCAAGCGGCACGCCAAGCCCTTCTAAGGGTGCCGCTTCCGAACTCACTCCGCGGTGACGGCGATCTGCGTTCAGGGAGGCTCGCTCCTGCGCCGCAGTCCACCGCCAATGGAGCCGCAGCGTCAAGGCCGGAGATCGAAGTCGATCCGGCCGTGCCGACTGTATTGGCGCGGGCACTGCAGTACTCGCCACTACGAGGTGATCTTTGGCTCATGCTTGCGGCGCTCTCGAGGGAGCAGAGACCGGTCGAATATGACGTCGCGGCCTTGCTGAAACTGTCGTACTACACAGCACCAAACGATTTGGCCTTGCTTCCACTACGACTGACTGTCGCTCTCGGCGAGGTCTCGGTCGTAAGCGAGCCTGAGCTGCGTGAACTGGTGCAGCGTGACGTCAAGATTGCCTTGGCCAGACACCCCAGTTTCCGCCCCGCTCTGATTGCCGCCTATCAATCGGCGTCGGCAGGCGGGAAGGGCTTGGTGGACGATCTGATTTCGGAGTGGGATTCAGCCGCTCTGCAAAGCATGCGCAAGGAAATTCGGGTTCCGTCGCCCGGAGCGGACCTCCCTCCGCCGAACAGAGTACCGGGCCGCGGGACAGCGCGGTAATTTCCTAACGTATTCCGCTCGATAGACGGACGACCCGAGCATATGCGCCAGGTTCGGTGTGGCGCAATTTAAATAATCGCGATTTTCGCTTGATACATTCAATAAATTAATAATAGATTAAATAATAATCCCGAGTGCCTCGCCATGAACTTCGTGAACCGACACCTCCCCGATCAGAACGATACGGCTTGTGTCAGTCTCGAGCCGTCGGCATCCCGGCATAAATGGCCCCTGCGTTATGACCGGATCGAACACGTTGCGCTCTGTGCTGATATCGCGACGATTTTGCTTGCGAGCGTCCTCTCCACGTTACTGTACCGGGTCCAGAACGGGCAGACCGAGGGAGACCACGGCAACGCATTTGGCTTGGCACTGGTCAGCGCAGCTTGTGTGGCTTCGGTGCTGAAGGCTCAAGGCCTCTATCGCCCGATTGAGCTCTTCGTGCTCAAGAACCAGGTTCGGGCCGTCTGCGTGACCTGGGTGGCATTGGTGCTCTTGATTTGGGCCGCGTACGGCTTTGCTATTCGCCCGGGCGCATCTCAGGAAGCAGGCCCGGCCTTCGCCATCCTCGGCTTGGCGCTACTTGTGGCCGAGCGATGGGGGGTCAGGTCGCTGCTGATAAGAGGTCTGAGCGCAAGAAAATTCGCTAGCACCAATATCGTTCTCATCAGCGATCAGCCGCTTTCGAAAGACGCCGGCCTGCCGGAGGCCTTGGCTATGCACGGTTATTGCGTCAAGGGACGGTTCAGCCTGCCGCCAAGCGGCTTCGGGCCTGCCGGTCGAAAGCGGCTCACTTCTCGCGTGATCGACTATATTCGCAACGCTCCGCTCGACCAAGTGGTGGTCGAGGCCAGCCCGGAGCGATGGCCCGAGCTCCGAGCGCTTGTCGCCGATCTCCGGGTGTTGCCGTTCCCGATCATGTTCGTGCCCGTCGGCACAACATCCGAATTGCTTCGACATCCTACACGGAGTCTTGGGAGTGCCGTTTGCGTTGAATTGCAGCGCGGTCCCCTTACATCCCTCGAATGCGCGACCAAACGAATCATTGATGTTGTCGGCGCGGGGCTCGCGCTGGCCATATCTGCACCACTGCTTGTGCTGGCTGCAGTCGCAATCAAGCTGGATTCTCCAGGCCCCGTGTTCTTCCGACAGCAACGTTGTGGCTTCAATGGTCGGACATTCTTGATCCGCAAATTTCGGACCATGCATGTGCTCGAGGACGGCAACGTGATCGCTCAAGCCACCCCTCTCGACCGTCGCGTCACCCGCGTGGGCAAATGGCTGCGTCGGACGAGTTTCGACGAACTGCCGCAACTGCTAAATGTTCTCGAGGGCAGCATGTCGCTGGTGGGCCCGCGTCCCCATGCCTTGGCCCACGACGGACAGTTTGACAAGCTCATGCGGAACTACGCCTTCCGCCGCAGGGTCCGGCCGGGACTGACCGGATGGGCCCAGGTCCACGGCTGCCGCGGCGCAACACCCACGGCGCCGATGATCGAAGCACGTGTCCAGTACGATCTCTGGTACATCGACAATTGGAGTCTTCGGCTGGATCTCGCAATCCTGTTGCGAACTCCCATGGAGGTATTGCGGGGGCGCAACGCCTACTAGACTCGATCTCCGCGTCAAGCACCGAGCTGCGCCAGCCCGCTGGCGCAGCGAGCTCTCACGCCCGTTGCCGAAGCTTCGGAGCCGCTTCTCCGATACGAAACTCCTCGATCCGACGGCCGGATTTCATGGCGGCAACCAACCAGCGCGGCCGCTTGCCACGTCCCGACCAGGTTTCGGAAGTCTGCGGGTTACGATATTTCGGCAGTACGCGCGGATATTTGCGCCTCGGTTTGCCGGTCGGAGAGACGCTCCGCCCGCCGGTTTCGGCCAACACAGCCATCCCGCCGCCGAGAACCGCCAGGCGCTTCTCCAGTTCCTGTTTTTCCGCCTTGATCCGATCCGACAAAATGCCGCTAATTTCCTCATGAAGCGACCATAGATCATCAAGGGACATCGCTTCTAGTTCGAGCTTCTTGGTCGACATGCTAGCATCCTGTGGTTGCGCCCATTTAATATTGTCCCGGCCGAGTAATCAAGAACCTAAGTGGGTCAGACCCAAAAAAATACGTGGAACCGAACGGCAAGTTCGTGCTCCACATAACTGCGTCGCCGGTTCCAATCAAGACTGAAAAAAGGATTATCCGCTCAATTTAATAGCGGCCAGAGTAACAACACGCGCCCCGCGTGCACCGACGCCTCGACTCAAGCGAAGAATGGCCCGTTAAGCGGGGCGCGAGATCCATCTGCCACGCCGCCCCCTCGGCGAATACGACCGGCGCGCAAGGCCGCTTTTCTTCGTTGGCAATCCTCCTGAAATGCGGCCGTCGACCCGCTGCAGCCGCGAGCTTATGACTGCGATGTCCCTCAGGGCGAGCCGTCGCAGCTGGATTTGCAGCTTCAAAGCCTCGATGTCGGTCAATGGGGCCGAGGGAGCGATAAACCGACCGATCGCCGCCTGAAGACGCACCAGCGGGCAATCGATAATATCCAATATCTCTCTTCGGGCTTGCGGCAAGGTTTCCTCACCCAGTAAACCGATAAAAATAATACTCGCGTTATATATTAAATAATATATTATTTAATTATTATCGCGTCAATTTGAAAGACCAGCCTTGGTCCCCTATCTGTAGTGAGCCTCTCGAAAAAGTCGTTCGGCGTGAGAGATGACAGATAGGTAGGGCGGCGGTCGAACGGTGTCGGGAATGCTATGCGCAGGCAAGATCTCGAAGCCATGGATTTCGAGGAACTATGGCTCCTCCACGAGGAGCTAACAAAGATTCTTGCCGAGAAGATCACAGCCGAAAAGCGGGAGCTGGAAAAGCGCCTGGCGCAACTCAATCAACCGGATCAATTCGGTGGAGCGGAAGGCGGGGCGACGGAGACGAGCCCAGGCCAGCCCCCCCGCCGCAAATACCCAAAGGTCGTGCCAAAGTACTTCAACCCCCTCAAACCGACCGAGACCTGGTCTGGGCGCGGCAAACAGCCGCGCTGGCTGGTCGCCGCGCTCCAATCAGGACACACGCTGGAGGAGTTCAGGATTCGCGAGAACGGCGAAGCGTCCAACCGGAACGCTGGGGGTCACGAGCATTGATGGCCCGCCACGGCAAATGCCGGCATGCGCAGGATCGTTGGCTCAACGGATCGGCAGCTACCGGTTCGCTCCGCACCCAGCTGATTGAACACGTCCGCCTGGCGATCTGCCGGCCCCACCGATGGGGCTCGTGGCTTAGACCTTGCCCGCACGCACCGCGACGGCCGCCTTCAACAGAAACTGCAGGGTGCCCACGCTCGGCAAGGACCACAATCCACGCGAACGCGCAGCGGCTTGCGGGGCGCCACTTTCCGCCTTCCGGTAATTTCCGAGATCCAACGCCATCATTGCGAGGAAGGGCACGCGTGTGGCCGGAAAGCGTGCTTGCATTAACTGTCGCATGAACTGCAGGCGGGGAATCAGTCGGGAGCGCAACGCGCGCGGAATCTCGACGCCAAGCAGCTCCGCAAGAGCTAACAGCTGGGTTTCAACCGCGTTTTTCATCAATTCGCCCGAGACAAGAGAGGTAAGCTTCCCCCAATCAAGGCCCTCGGCGGAATTGTTCAGGTCGCGTAATTCAACGAGGTGCCGCAGGTCGAGGTCGCCGAGCCAATAGCCATAGTCTTGAAATTGATCATGGATGATCAACATGAGCGCTCGGTAGGTCGGCGTCGGGATATACACGTGTCCCCGTCCCAGCGCCGCCGGGACGCAATGGTTCAGCGCATGCCCGAAGCTCTGGTAGAGGTACGCAGGGCCTGGAGGTGCCTGCTGCAGGTCGATGCTCCCGACGTCCTGCGACCGATTCAGCTCGACGTGCCATCTCTGGCTTTCGGGCGGGGTCTGATAGTCGATATCGTAGCCAATTGCACGTAGAGCGGCGACTGCCATGCTGGCTTCGTCTGGCATGACCATAATATCCAGATCGGACATCAGCCGAACGCCTCGCCGCTCCTCGGGCGCGGTCGCCAGTGTCGATGCCCCCTTGAGCATGATCGGCGTAATTCCCATGCCGTTCATCGCAACGACGGCCTCCTCCAGTTGGGCGACGAGGCGATTGTTGCGCAGCACGTTTCGGCGGTGGATATGACGAATATATGTGCAGACGTCGTCCGGCAGCATCGAAGCAAATTTGTCGACAAAGTCGATGAGCGCCGGCGTCGTCAGGGTCTGATTTGCGAGCCCGATTACGGACGTCCATTCCACATCGACGGGCGGCATCCCTCGCAAGCAATTGCAGAGGCTCGTGAGCGCGCTGCTATGCCCCGCCATTGCACGATTCCATAAGCAAGCGCCGAGCCTCCACGGCCTCGCCATAGGTGAGTTGAAGCGATCGCGCGCCCGCGACAATCCGCTTCAAGGCGAAGAAGCCGGCCTGCGACAGCCTTCCGTCAGCAGCAAACGCATTCTCGATGAGCCGCTTCATCGAATCCAACGGATCTATCGCGGTCAGTTGGGCCGGACCGCTCGCGACCCGGTTCAAGAAGATGATCCAGCGTGCGGAAACGCATTGGTTCTGCGCATCCGGAATGGGGACGTACCGCACCCGAACGCCGTCGCAGCGGCAATGCGTCGCGTCGTACCGATCGCCATGTAGTCGCGACAGCAAGTCCCACGATCCCTCCTTGAGGGTGAGAGCAAACGGGATTCCGCAGATCGTTCCATCAGCGCCAACCAGCGCAACGTCATCGCCAGCGTACTGAAGTCCGGCGTCGACCAGCTGCAGCGTGAGGGTGGACTTTCCAGCTCCCGGCTGGCCGCATAGCAGCAGGCCCATGCCGTCTTTCACGAGAGAAGCGGCATGAAGGGAGAAGACCCAACGATTGCTTCGAATAAGCCGCTCGGTGACGCGAGCCTTGATCGTAGGGGCCAGTGCTTCGACGTCACATCTGGAAATGCTGGAATCCTCTCCGCGCAAGATCACTTGCTCGTCCAGCATCATTGCCTCGATCTCGATGTCGCCCTCGCCGCCCTGCTCCGAAACGCAAAATGGCGAAAGCAACCGCCCCAAGAGCTCCCGATTTGCAGCCCGAACGCTTATTCTGTGCCGACCTAGATTCGCTGAGAAGACACAGTCGGTCGGCATTCGCCAATCGACTTCGAGCAACGCTCGATCGATCCAGACATTTACGACCTGTCGCGTGAACTGGCGTGCCGTGTTCCCGTCAATGCCCAGCGCCGCAAGCCCCCGATAAATGTCCTCCAGAGAGGCGCCTTGCGCCAACTTACACCAAATGAATGCCCCTACTCGGTCGAGTTCAAAGATCTTCTGCCCCGCCTCGCTGAACAGCATTGATCGACCGTCGAGCAGCGCGAACACCGCATCCGGAGCCGGTCTCAACACCATCTCTGCCGACGATCTTTCCAGCACGGCTTCCACCCATGTGAGCAAATCTGCCTCGCCCTGTACCGGTGAGGCGGCGACAGCGTCCGGGATGCGCTGTTGTCGCGGCACCCGACAAGCTGACGGCCGCCGCCTGCGACATTCAATCTAGGTGGCGCCGCGACTCCCGTTCAGCCGAGCACACGCCACCCGGTCGGGCTCGTTTCGATATGTCAATCCGGCCGGTCATGCCGCGAGTTGACCGTCCTTGCCCCCTTCTTGCGGAGAAATGTTCAACACCTGCTCTCCAAGAAGGCTCGCCCTCGTGATCAACCGATGAGCATCCAATAGGTACCGATAAGCTTCGCGATCGGCACTCCGCTCTCTCAGAATGCGCTCCTTCTCGCCAATGCTTACCAATTCCGCGCGCATCTGAGCCAACTGCGGCGTTTCCGAGGTGAGGTTGCACTCGCTAAGAATTAATTCCCACATCGTCTCCTCCAGCCGAAGAAACCAGGACGAGTTTAGCTTACGTGATCGGCAGCAATTAACAACGAGATTTACATATTTAGGTTATAATCAAAATTTGTTTCACATTTGAACCTGACGCGACCATTCAATACCACGGGCAAACCGCAGCACGCGCCGAGCCGGCATCGAGAATGAAGGCTGCAGAAGCTTGCGAGCAAAAGCACTGACATTTTTCGGCGACGCACCGCGTCGCGTAAAAAAATATATCGGCCGAGAGTCGTAAATCGCACCGACAGGGCAAATTTTAATTTGCACATTAAATGCAAACAGAGAATAGTTAACGAGCTGCACCGAGGGGAGTGACACCAGTGATCCGGTTGGCTGATCTGTCCGTCGAGAGGGAAATAATGGTTTCACTGCAGGGGGAATATTCCGCACGAAGTCGCAAGGATTTTGACACGACAATTGTTAGGAGCCTCCCAGAAGCTTTCGGTTGAGGTCGGACATCATTCAGCATTCAGCGTTGCCGCGCGAAAGCCGGCGGTATCCCAAGAATTCGCCAAGCAGGAATCCGGTCGGTTGGAGAAGCGTCGTCACGAGCAAGCTGCCCTTTGCTCGAACAACGACCCCCAGGTGCGATGCCCCCCCAAGTCACCCGCACCGACGAGAGCGCACTCCAGCCGACCGGCCCTTTTTCTCGACAAATACGTGTTTCAGGGAGGCTCGTATGGGCATGATCATGGTCAAGTGTCCGCAAACCGGTCGCGCGATTCCTACCGGCATCAAATCCGATCGTGAGACTTTCCTGCGAAGCATCGTGTTTTTCGGCAATACGCGTTGTCCGATCTGTCAGGCCAATCACAACTGGTTCGCCCGCGAGGCCTGGGTCGAAGAGCCAATCGTCCGGACCGCGGAGGTCCTTCGCGCAGCTCCCTCGTGCTGATGCGACTGACGCGTCCCTTTCAGAGAGTGCGCCCAATTCATATTTTCCGATTCACGCATTTTGTTGCAGCGCATCAGAATGATGCTCGAAAATATTTCTGCGTACCGTCGTAAACCGAACGGACGGCTCGGGGAGCCATCGCTTAGACGTTATTGGGACGTCATCACAAATCCGAGCTTT
The DNA here is from genome assembly GCF_002795245.1 of Bradyrhizobium forestalis. Taxonomy (GTDB): domain Bacteria; phylum Pseudomonadota; class Alphaproteobacteria; order Rhizobiales; family Xanthobacteraceae; genus Bradyrhizobium; species Bradyrhizobium forestalis. The sequence continues at coordinate 48,418 of NZ_PGVG01000031.1, forward strand.
CCATCACGGATTCGGCACGGGCCTGTTGGGGGTGTTGTAGTGAGTAGTGGGGTTTGTAGCCTGGCTGTTCTGCGTCACACAGCGATCGAGCTCGTTAGCTTGCTCGCCCAATTGCAGCGGCTCCGAGAGAAAGTTCGAAGGGCGGAAGTACGGCGCTCGAGAGAAGGATGGCGGTCCGTGCCGGCATCGCGCCCACGAAGGCCCCGAGCAACGAGGTACCGCACGCGGATGTAACCGGCGTGCCCCTGACCAAGATCACCTGCGAGCGCTATATTCTGCCGCTGCTCCAGCGGTGTCTGCCGTTCAAGCCCGTATCGAGCCGGGCCATGCGATGACTTGCCCCGACATCACAAGGCCGTTGCGCCCGCCCTCCTTGGTGGCCGAAATCGGGTTCGTCGCGATCGCAGACTCCTCATCGCAACTTGACTCAGGCTGGAGGTTGGCTGCTAATCGCCAGTCTCGAGGCTAGTTCGTTTTCGGCAGCATGAAGATCCGACGCAGCTGCTCAGAGCAAGGCAACGTATTCCCGGACATCGCTGCCGCCTTCCGGCGTCTCGGTACATTGTGGCGCAAGCACCTGGAACACGAGCTTCCGGACAGGCAAATGCAGCATCGAAGCCGAAACGTGATCGGCGCCGTCATCGCGTTCCTGAGCCTCATGCTGCTTGCCATGTGCGCCGGAGCCGCAGCCGTCGTGATGCAGTTCAGGTCCATGAAATCAGAGATCGCTTACCTGCAACGTGAGGTGCTATCTCTGAAGGAACGGTTGACGCGCATCGATCAGGCTGAGAGGGCCAGGCAGCTCGAGAAAGCGAACACCGAGCGGGCCAAGTCTGGAAACAATAAGTCTGGCGACAACAAGTCCGGAGACATGGCGCAAGAATCAGCCCTAAATCTCTCGGCCGACGAGATTCGGCTCATACGAGACTACATCAAGCCAGCTCAGTCAGCGGATCCGGCAGGTACGCCCATGAACGTGGGTGATCCCATCACTGGCCCAACCATTCCCCTTCCTTCTCCTCTCACAGAGAAGGTGCCCAGATTGATCGGGGCCAGGTTTGCAATCCGCAACGGTGCGATCATCATCGTCAAACGGGACAGCCGTCGGGCTGACGCTGTGCTGGGGCCGAACTAGGCTTGACTGCCGGCACAGTGCGACCCCTCGATGCCCTAAACTGTCGGCTACGGCGCTCCGATCTCGAACGGGCCTTCGACCGGTCCGTGGTCGGTTCTTCTTACGGCTGATTGTTTGGCGGCCTTTCAATGAAGCGCCGGCTGCCGTTGAGAAGCTCAAGGTTATTGGCGATCACCGGGTTGCCTGGATCGAGCGAATAGGCCTTCTCAAACTTTCGCCGCGCCGCGCTCAGATTGCCGCGCAGCATGTACGAATATCCCTGGTCATTCAGGACCTGCACGGTTTCGCCGCCCAGCCGGATCGCTTGGGCATAGGCCTGGTCAGCCAGGTCAAACCGACGTATCCGGTCATAACTCGCAGCCAACCCGACCCAAGCGGTCACGTCCTTGGGCGACTTCTCCACGCCGTCCTTGAAGTAGCGTTGTGCAATCCCGTAATTGCCGCGGTTGAAATGCTCCAGGCCCAGCCGTACGGGCTCGTCCGAGGGATAATATTTGACGTCGGTCGGCTCCTGCACGGGGTCCCCGCCAGGCGGCTCGACAGGAGCCACGACGGCGGCATCCCTCAGGGTCTGATCACACCCCGCAAGGCCGATCCCCAACCAGCAACAGGTCAGCATGAAGATGATACGCCGCATAAACCCCAATCCCCCGCGCGGCCCAGTAGACTCACTGCACCGTTCGTAAAAAAATCACCGCTAATTTTACTTACCAAAACCAGTTACCTATTCGCCGCGCCCCCAACCGGAACTGATACTCCAGCAGTCGATCCAGCCCCCAATCCTTCTATGTTGACGTTCTGGGTTGGGGCAGTCCGCACGCCCATCTGTTTCGTCGCATCGCCAATGTCGGGAAGCTGATCCACCGGCTGTTTCGTGTTGCCATAGCGCGTCACGGCGGAACCCACGCGCCGAGCGTCGTATGCGATCCTGCGATCACCGACGTTGCGCGGCCAGGGATGGATTGTGTGGGTGACGGCGTTGACCTCCTTGGCATTGCCGGCACTCATCGTGATGGTGTCGGAACGCTGGAAATAGCGGTCCACCTCGTCATGACCGGCCACCCCGTAACATCCCCCGAGCAGCAGGGGTGCGAACAGAACCAGATACCTGATGGTCATCTCCCGCTTCCTTCTCAGTTAAGCGTTTTTACGACCGGCTGATTCGCAGCGGCCGGTGCTGGAACGGTCGCGGTGACCTCGGGAGCGATGATGTGACCATAGGGTCCTTTCACGTCGCCGCCGGAATTGACGTAGTCATTGTAACGCTTGCGGACTTCCATCTGGCCGTTGAGGAAGAAATCGACGTCGTTGGCCGGAAGGCGGGAGTCGAGCGGCGACGCCAGTTGCTGACCGGGTGCAGCCGGTGCGACCAGGCGCGGCGTCACGATGATGACGAGATCGGTCTCCTCCTGCTGGTACGACTTGCTGCTGAACAAGGCTCCAAGCACGGGTACCGAGCCAATCCAGGGCAATTGCGAAACGTCCTGACGGTTGCGGGTTTGCAGCAGGCCGGCGATCGCAAAGCTCTGACCATCCCGCAATTCCACCGTCGTGCGCGCATCGCGGCGGGTCAATGCTGGAACGGTCGTGCCCTGAATCGTCACCGCATTGGCGAAATCAAGCTCACTGACCGACGGCTCCACCCGAAGGTTGATCACGCCCCGCGAGAGGACGGTAGGGACGAAGGCCAGTTCGACACCGAACTTCTTGTAGTCGATGGTGATGGTGGGAAAGCCGTTCGCCGTCGTGTTCGGTATCGGCACTGGAAATTCACCACCGGCCAGGAAGCGAGCCGCATCGCCGGAAAGCGTGGTCAGGTTTGGCTCCGCCAGCCGTCGTGCCAGTCCTTTGGTTTCCAGCGCCGAGATCAATAGGTCTACCGACCCCCCATTGCTGGTTCGGACGATGCTGGTCAACAAGCTTCCGAACGGGACCGGAGCTATGCCGCCCGCGGTTCCCAAGAGCGTGCCCGCCGTTCCGAGTATCGGAAGACTGCCGGTAGGCGACGCACCAACAGGTGTGCCGCCGGTATTACCAATGGGGTTTTGGACCGTATTGATACCGCCGATCGGACGACGGCCCGTTGCGGCAGTGGCACCACCACGCCCCGTGTTCGCGACATTGGTTCCATTGGCGTTCGCCGCGTACAGGTTCACGCCGAGGTCGCGGCCGGCATCCCGGGTGACCTCGAGAAAGCGCACCTCCAGCATCACCTGCTGCGGCGCCGCGACGCTCATCGCATTGACGACGACGCCGCCTTTCGCGACCGTGCTGGTGGCGATCGCCATGGCGCGCTCCGCCGTAACCGCGTCGGCCGCGGTTCCGCTAAGCACCACCTGGCCCTCGGAAGCCGACACGCGGATACCCTGCCCGCCGGTGCTGGACCGGATGTTCTGCTGCAAATTGCCCGTATCGATCACGACCTCGACGTCGAGGATCCCGATCTGCTTCATCGACGAATCAAACAGGATGACGTTGGTGGTGCCCGTCTGCTTGCCCTGGACATAGATGAGGTGATCGCTCAGCGACTTCACGTCGACGATGTCGGGCGAGCCCGCGACAATCGTTGCGAAAGGCGTATCGACCTTGAAGGTGCGTGACTTGTTGACGACCACCTTGACCCGCTGGACGTCGCTCATTTCGCTGACGAAGACGCCGCCGGAGGAGCCACGCCGGTCTGCAGCCGTCGCGCGGTCAGCGGACGCAAACGAGGCGAGCGCCGCGCCGAGACCGATCACGCTGAAGGCGAGAAGCCCTCCTACCTTGCCCGAAATGCAACCGCCACCCATTCGAGTCCCCCCGCTGCGATCCGCGGCATCCCCGCAAATCTACGTGCTCGATATCCCCAACAGTTCCCCTCTGCGCACCACGTCGCAGAGCTTACAAGCTGTCCCACTACAATTCGTTACTTCGTGTTTCCAAGATCATCGTCCTTGATGCTGCCTTCTTGCAAGACGAGACGCCTACTGTCCTGCCGGAAGCAGCAAAGAAAACTTTCCAATGTTGCGGGCGCGCATCATTTCTCTCCGCAGCTCTGTTCGGAACTATGCTGCAGCACAACCATCTTGGCGCGCGCTTCCACATTCGCCCACATCGAATGGCGTCCGCTTGCCGTCTTCAAAAGGCACTTGGCCAGGCGCAGACTGCTCTGGCGCAGTTCGGTTCCCAAGCGTTTGTCCAGCTCAACATGCGCCGACCCGCGGCAATGTCTGCCAATATGCGTAAGGTATATTGCCATATTTGGTGCTCGCGCCAATGATGCCCGCACCGTGGAACTCGGCGTGATGGCATGTCTCGGCTTCGCATCCGCCGTCATCGTGATCGCCATCGCCAGGGGCCGGTCGGGTGTTCATCGGCTGGTGCTCGGGAGTGGGCTAGAAGGGAATTTGCGTTGACGCGCTCGGCGCATTGAGCGTCGTGCCCCATATCGGCATCAGCATGGTGAAGCCGGCTTGAGAAGCGGTCACGGTCAAATTGTTGCCGCTGGATGCCACGGTCAGCGTCGGCGTGAGACCGCCGCGATACAGGAATGGCGCGGCATTCTGCTTGTCGGCCGTGGACAGGTAATCGGTGGTGCAGCTGGACGGCGACTGGGGCGGGCTCTGAGTTAGGTTAGGCGTGTAGCAGTTGATCATGATCGCCCGAGCCCCGGCGCTCGCGAGCGTCCGCAAGGACTGCATCGTGATGGCATAGCGTCCGAGATCGAAGATGGCGAAGATCAACATGAAAAGGGACACGAAGACGAGAATGAATTCGAACGATGCGACGCCGCGATTGTCGAGCTTTCTCATCACTGCACCAAGCGGACGACTTGGGTGTAAGGGACGGTGACCGGGTTACATCCATCCGTGCTCAAGAAGCCGCCACCGCCCATGGTGAGTGTTTGGGCGATCACTTGTGAACAGGTCGTATTGGTACTTTCTGTCGCTCCGTTCCACGTAACGTCGACGTGCGGGAAATACATCGCACCACCCAGCTTAACCGTACCGCCGTTGATGGTGACCTGATTACTGCTCTTGCTCGGTGCCTGATCATCAATCAGAACGCCGTTCAGATCAGAAGAGAAAGTGTTGGTGTAAGGCGCGGACAGATTAACTACAGCGCCGCCAGAGATAGAAATGCTCGAATCCCCGAGTAATACAAGGGTGACCCCTACACCTGTGCCTGCCGGTGGCCAGGGTGTGCAGGCACTGCAGGTGATGGTTCCGCCATTGAATTTTATTGTCCCATTGTAGAAAAAGTACGTGCCCGGACTAAAATCTACCGCGTTCCCGGTCGTGCACGTTAGGTTGCGGTACAGGTTAGTGCTGCTCGGCGGGGCATTGGGCGTCAACGTACCACTGCATGCCAAATCGTTTGGCCTCCCGCTCGAGGTCAAGCTGTTGAACGATTCGCTGTCCAATTTGCTAAGCGGATTGTTAGCGTACGGCATAAAGTAGTTGTGCGTCACGCCGGGATCAGCGCAGGTGCTGGCCGGACTACAGCCGGTTGCACCCAAGACGGCCCATCCCGACCCGGTGAAAGAGGCAGTGCTGGCAAACTGAACACTGGCATCCGACATTATCGGGCAACCCGTGCCGTTGTTGCTGACGTTACCAGAAATTTTAAGAGCCCCTCCGCCCCCGTTCGGATCAGGTCCGAGCGCCAAGGCGCACACCTTGCTCGGCAGTTCGACCAGAGCGATCGCTTGGGCGGGGATGTTGACGGTGGTCAAACCCAGCACCGCCGCCAAGTAGGCCGGCTGTTGCTGGCTGACCCTGGCGCGAACGGCGTTGCCGCCTCCTGCGGGCGGCGTCGTGAACGCACCCGCACTGTAGCTGCCGATATCGATCTGCACGGCCCGCGAGATTCCCGTCGGAAGGCTGGTCGCACAGTTGGTGCCCGGATAGGCCGTGTCGCCGGAGTTGCAGAACCCGTTCTGTGCCGCGAATTCCTTGGCGTGATAGTCCACTGATGCATCGCAGAGCACACCAGCATTCGCGCATGCAAGCCGCAAGGCGCCCGAATAGGCCGCCGCATCAGCCGCATTCTGCGCATGCTGCCTGGTGACGTACCAGGATCCGGCCTCGGCCCCGAGTGCGACCACGCCGATGAGAGGCACCAGGGCGATGACTGTCGCGAATGCGGCCGAGCCTTGCCTGGAACGGAGCAGACTACGCATGAAAACACCTACTGGAAGCGTTCAGAGTAAGGCAGCGTGTACGTACAACTGTTGGGGCACAGCACCGACGTCAACACGATCGGGGCCAAAGTGACAGTTGTCGAAAAGGTAAAGTACTTGGGAGTCGTACCAAGATTGCCGGAGTTGCAGACAGTGCTTCCGCACATGACCTGGATGTTTCCGATGGCATATCCTGCGACTGTCGTCTGCAGCGTTGACACCCAGGTCCCCGGGTTCGCCGGGTCGGGCGGACTCTTGTACTGAATATACTGCCCGAAAGAGCGCAGGGCGGTCCACGCGGAGATGAACCGGAATCCCGCGGCGGCGACGTCGGCGAGCGGCATCAGCAGGAACGACACCAAGAATATGTAAACGAATACTGTCTCGAACGCGACGGCGCCCCGCTGATCCGCGATAAAAGACCTTCTACGAAGCGCTCGCGTACCTCGCCCGATACTTACGACGTCCGGTCGCGGACTCGGAGCAGTCGCGATTTGAACCATGTCCACCACAATCGGGCCACGCATAGCCGCTCACCAAACGTAAGGAATCACTCGCCAACGTGATGCTTCGTAACTCGAATACTCAGGGCAATTGCGCCGAAGCAGGTCTTCTTCGTAGAGTATTCGGCAGACCTGAATGCCGATATGCAGGACCAGTACGATCACCGTAACCGGTGTCAGGTATTGCAGCACGACGCCCAGCACCACGATTTCTTCCGCGACATAGAGCGGGTGCTTGATCCATCGATACGGGCCGGTCTGGACCACCGAGCGCGCCTGCGGCACCAGGCTGAACGACCGACCCAGATGTCGGATGGTGACAAGCATCATGATCGTGCCGACCAGCACGCAAGCCGTCGACGCCAGGTTGGGCAGCGTGTCGTCGGTCTTGCCGAGGAAGCTGATCGTCCATGGCAGATAGCTGCCGACGAAGGCCGCTATTCTTGGAAGCAGGCCGTCTGCATGCGCCTTTGCCGGTGAGCGCGACATGATCAGCAGCGCCAGGAGCATGTAGAAGATGCCGAGGCAAAAACTCGACAAAAGCGAGGGCCATGGATCGGTCAGCGACGCCCCAACTCTGACGGCGACGCAAAGTGCCAGCAACATGAACCACAAGCTGCCAAGCAACCGCATGATCCGGTCGTAAGATCCGCTCTTGGAGAGGGCAATTGTGTTCATGGCTACTTTCCGAAGCTGGCGAACGAACGCACGAGATGCAGAACGGGGCTTCCCCCCATGATGACGAACATGGCCGGAAGCAGGAACAGCACCATCGGAATAGTCAGCTTGGCGCCCAACTTGTGTGCTCTTTCTTCCAGCTTCGTGATGCGTTCCCGCCGCAGGTCGAGCGCGATACTGCGTAGCGCCTGTCCCAACGGCGTTCCGTATTGCAGGCTCTGGCTGATCATCGTGCCGAACCGGCGAAGGCCATCCGACGTGGACGCCAAATTCTCGAATGCTTCGACGCGGCTTGGCAGTATCCGGAGATCATCGAGAAGACGGTGCAGAACCCAGGCCATGGCGGGATTGGTCGACTTCATTTCTTCGGCGACTCGCCCCAGCCCGCTTTCCAGGCCCATTCCCGCCTCGCTGCATACGATCAGCAGATCGATCATATCCGGCGCGCCTAGCCGAACGGCAGCATCAAAGCGCCGCTTCATCACCGACAGAGCCAATCGCGGCCCCAGGATTCCGATCACCACGCCCATCAGCGTGAAGACCAGCACGTCGGCAGGTCCCCTTCCCGAAAGCTGTGCCAGAAGCAGCGCAATGACCGGCAGCACGAACATGCTGACAACCTTGATGCCGATCCAGATCGGCAGGGTTCGATGATGATTGAAGCCGGATGAGTGGAGGATCGTTCGTAGCTCCTCCAGATTCTCTTCGGCGTAGAAGCGCCGGTACCGCATGCCCAGCCATGAAAACAAACCGGTCAGGTCCTTGAATCGGGCTGACCGGTAAGGGATACCCATCACGGCGTTCGACACCCGCGTGTCCAATGCCCGGACGTGTAGCTCGCGGATGAGCAACATGCAGGCCGCAGTCCCAGCTGCGACTGCGAGGGCCACCAGACCGAGACCAAAAGTCATAGTTCTGTTTCCCGCCTGACCATCCAACTTATCACCAGATGCCCGATGAGCACCGAGACGATTGCGTAAGCCAGAAGCTTGTTTCCAGTCGGATCGGAGAACAACAGATCGACATTCTGCGGATTGGCCGCGTATAGCAATGCTCCGGCAATCAGGGGCGAGATCGTGAGTGCTCGCGAGGAAAAAATCACTTCTCCCGCCAGCGCCTTGGCGCGAGCAGCGAGCGCGACACGCTGACTCACCGTGTCGCCCAACGTCTGCAAGGTTTCGGCCAAGCTGCCACCCGACTTCAACTGGACTGCAAGTGTCACCGCGAACATCGCGTACTCTGCCACTTGCGTTCGCCGATAGACGGCTTCGACGGCTTCCTCCGGAGGTCTTCCCAGATTCACCTCGCTGCATACGATTGCAAACTGCCCGGACGTTGGTTGCGGCATCTCGCGCGCGATGGTGCGAAATGCTTCGTGCACAGGCAGGCCCGATCGAACCGTGCTTGTCACCAGCTGAATGGCGTCAGGCAGCTGTCGGAAAAGTTGACTGGCGAAGCGACGTTGCTGCCATCCAAACAGACCTCGCACGACCACCATGGCGGCGATTGCAGCCGTGACGGACACGTAGAAAATGGAAAACCCCAGCAGGTGGTTGGCATAGAAGATCGCTGCTACCGTGATGGCGGCAGCAAGCAGCACATACGCCGGATGCCAAGTGTGGACCATCTCGGGCCTGTAATTGACCAAACGGTGCAGAAGCAGATACCGGGATCCGGTCTCCGCCCTGCGAATGGATGGCAGGCTGGCCGGATGGGAGGCCGGTAGAGCTACCGCCAGCCGGCGATGCATGCGACGCTCACGTCCGTCGAGCCACAGCGAACTAGCGGCTGCGCACATCGCAAGCACCAGGACAGCGACGATCACGGACTCAGGTATCATATTTGCCTCATAGCCTCGGCCCAAGCGCGATCAAGCCCGAAATAGACAAGACGGCTTTTGAATTTCGGGACTGCAGGGGTGGCCCTGTAGGTGCCCGAGATCCGGCCGTGCTCATCCTCCTCCTGGTACTCGAAGGCTGCGACGTCATTGGTGGTGATCACATCCGCTTCCAACCCCATCACCTCGCTGATCTGGACAATGCGACGTTGTCCATCGCGCATGCGTTCGACTTGCACGATGAGATCCAGCGCAGCGACGATCTGAGCTCGAATGGCCCGCGATGGCAGATTCACCTGCCCCATCTGCACCATGTTCTCGATGCGGGTCAGGGCATCGCGGGCGCTATTGGCATGGACCGTGGAGATCGAGCCATCATGGCCGGTGTTCATCGCCTGCAGCATGTCAAACGCCTCGGCGCCGCGCACCTCGCCCACGACGATCCGGTCGGGCCGCATGCGCAGCGCATTCCACAAGAGATCGCGCTGTGTCACCTGCCCCGTGCCTTCGAGGCTGGGAGGCCGGGTCTCCAGGCTGATCACGTGCGGCTGCTGAAGCTGCAACTCTGCCGCATCCTCGATGGTGACGACGCGCTCGCTGTGATCGATGAACTGGCTCATGGCGTTGAGCAGCGTCGTCTTGCCGGACCCGGTGCCGCCGGAGACCAGTACGTTGAGCCGACACCGGGCGGCGATCTCCAGCAATTGTCCGATGGCTGCGGTCATCGAGCCGTTTTCGACCATTGCGGCGATATCCAAGCGGCGGCTCGGAAATTTCCGGATCGAAATGCAGGGGCTATGGATCGCCAGCGGCGGGAAGATGATGTTGACCCGGCTGCCATCGGGCAAGCGGCAATCCACCATCGGACTGGATTCATCGATGCGCCGCCCAACTTGCGCGGCAATCTTCTGGGCCACCGACGCGATGTGATCGTTGTCGCGGAAACGCACCGCGATCCGCTCCAGCTTGCCGGCTCGCTCGACATATACGTTGCTCGGTCCGTTGATCATGATGTCGTTGATCGACTGATCGAGCAGAAGCGGACGCAGCGGCCCGTAGCCGGTCATGTCGTCCGCAATCTCATCCGCCAGTTGAAGCTGCTCGCGGCCCGACAGCTCGAGCCGTTCCTCATTGGCTATTCCGTGGATGATTTCCTCGATCTGCCGCCGCAGGACCTCACGCGAGACAGTTGCGGCCACCGATGGCTCGATCTGCTCGATGACGCGTTCGCGCAGCGAAGCCGGCATCACTGGCCGCTCAATCGAAGGTTCGTCGCGCCTTGACACTGATGACGGCACGCTTGGCGTCGATGCAGCCAAGCTTGGCGTCAATGCAGGCAATCGAACCGACGTTTCGTCGTCGCGCCTACCGAACTTTCTCATAGCCCGAGCAGCCTCCTCAGCCGACCCTTCCGCTCGACGCCGAGCCCCGTGATCTCCCGTACGATCGGCGCGAGATGGCGTCGCAGTCCTGATACGTGCTTCAGCGCTGGAATTCCGAGATTGACCGCCTGGGTCATCCCCTTCCCAAGATCGGGTACGACCATGTCCGGCTCTGTCCCCAACGCCTTGACCACCGCGGCCCTGGGAAGGCCGCCGGGACGATTGGCACGGTTTAGCAAGGTAAAGACCCGATCCCTGCCGGCAATGTTGGTGACGGCGGTCCGCAGTGCATGAGCATTGCGAAGTCCGGTCACCTCGGCCTCCAGCAGCACCAACACGTGCCGAGAAAGAGAGATCACCGGATGGATGGACGGCGGAAACGGGACCGGGACATCGACGACGACGTAATTGAATCGTTGGCGGAGCAGACCAAGGACGTGCCTCACGCCCGCTTCGGTGATGTCGAGCTGAGCATCGAGGTCCTCATCGGCGGAAATCAGGCTAACCCGCTCGTTGACTGCGATTGCGGCGCGCTCGAGGAACAGCGTGTCCGCCCGCATCGGGTTCTCCAAAGCGATGCGCAGGCCTGGTCCGGGCCGAACGCCCAACATCACGGCCGTTTCGCCGCCTTGAAGATGAAGGTCGAGCAGCGCGACCTTGGCCTTCGTGGTCTCGGCCAGTTGCAGCGCGAGGTTGATGGCGATGCTCGTGGCGCCGGCACCGCCCTGCGCGCCACAGATCGAGATCACATGCCCGCCTCGGTCGGCCGCACCGGGTGTACCCTCGCCAAGCAGCTTTGGGCGCAGCTGGTCCAGCACCATGTCCCGCGTGATCGGCCTCGGCAGGTACTCGATCAGACCGAGCTCCATGAGCTGGCGGTAGAAGGTGATCTCCCTGCTTTCACCGATCAGGGCCACCCGGACATCGGGCGGGCAGACGCCGGCCAGCCTCTCCAGTTCGGCAAATGGATCATCGATTCCGCTGATGTCCGTCACCAAGGCGGATAGTTCGCTGTCCGTCTCGAGCATCCGGATGGCATTGCGGATCGTGCCACGCTTGATCGAAATGTTGCTGCCTTCGAGGCCCTTGCGCAGAGCCGCAGCACTCAGCTCGTCATTTACGAAGCAGACGATTCGATTGCGCGCGACGACTGATGTCGCTTCTTCAGGCGTATTGACGGCCGCTATGTTGACGCTCATCAACGTTTCTCCAGCAATTTGCCTGCCTGAACCACCATCGTCGCCCCGCGGCGGGATACTTCCGACCCGTCGCAGTTGAACAGAGTGTCGCCGTCGGCCGACTCCTGTTTCCTGACCGAGTATTGCTTTATCTGACCACCGGAATGAACGACGACCGCTGCAGTCCGGCCGGCAATCGCATTCTGGCGGGCGATTTCCGGCGACACATCGCAGCTGGACATGGCGCCGGTGTCCGCCGTATCCCACTGCTCGACTGCTGCCCGTACCGCCAGGGAGAGCGTTCCGAGCTGCCGTGCGACCGTGATCTTCTTGACCTGGTCTGGCGCGAGCTCCAACGACACGGTCTGTCCTTGCTTGCCGGCCACCGAGCCCGCCATCGAGCCTACGGTTCGGCCGCCCTGCATGATTTCCTGGTCAACCGCGATGACTCGAACGTTGCCCAGAACGGTTTCGCTCAAGGCCCGGCGCGCGGGATCTGCCTTCTCGAACACCTGGGTCAACAAGACATCGACATGATCGCCCGGCCTGATCAGCCCCGACACGCCGGACTCCTCGTCCACCTTGATGCTGATTGCACGGCTATCCGGTGCCAGGACGCTGGCCAGGAAACCCCGATCTCGAGGTCGCAATACGTCCTGCAAGGTGATCGGACTGCCGGCGTCGACGAACTTGCGGATCAGAGAGCCGGGAAGTCCGGCCCTCGAGTCGGGTGTTTCTAGGATCGCCCCTGCAGGAAGGCGCTCAGGCGACACCGAGCGCACCGTGAAATCTTCTTCGCGGGCCAACGTACCTTTCGACAGTGGGCGAGCCGCGACGAAATACCCGACAGTCGTGGGAGGCGCCGGCCCTTGCTCTGCGACCGCTACCGGAACCTGTTTCGGCAGGTTCATGTTGTAGGCGATCAACCCGAATGCGGTGGTTGCGAGCAAAAGCACCAGGATGATTGAGAGGCGCAACGCTGATGACATGTCAAAATCCTCTGCTTAAGACGGTCCAGATGCCACCGCACGCTATGGCCACGCCGTAAGGCAGGGGCGCGTGTCGCACGTGGCGCCAACGCTCGATCGCGTAGACACGGCGCGCGAGCGACGATCCGACCGGCGCCAACCTCGGATATGGCAGGGCGCGCATCACCAGATGGACCAGGGCAAGAACGCCCCCCATCAGCGAGGTTACCGTCAACAGCTGAATCAAGCCCGTCGGCGGCAGACCAATGGCCAAAGCCACCAGCAACTTGACGTCGCCCCCGCCAATCCCACCGCTCTGGTAGAGCGCGAACAGCAGCAAGAACAGGATCGTCGCGGCGATGAGGGACTCGACGAGTTGCATCGGGCCGGCAAGCTGACCGGCAATCCCGAGCAGCGCCAGCACGAAACAGACGTCATTTCGGATCAAGCGGGTCGCGACATCCTGCATTGCAACAAGCAGCAACAACAGGATTTCCAGTATCGCGGTGATGTAAGAAACCCAGCTCATGCATGCCTCAAAGAGGTGGAAGGCACACCAAAAATGGAGAGAGAAGATTCGAGAGGGGGACACATTCCGATGCCCCCCTCTGGTGCCAGATGGCCGGATCAAACTGCCGCGGTGAAAGCGGTGGTGATCGCGGCGATGCCGCCCGTCAGCGCCGTTCCGATTGCACCGCCGGCTCCAATGCCGAACACAGCTGACACTGCGCCGATGATGCAAACCGCGACGATGATGTACTCGAACGACACCACGCCCTCCTGGTCGGCACGCAGGCGCTTCAAGGCGTCGGTGGTCTTGATGTAATATTGCAACATAGGGAAACCCTTTCTTTCGAGACGAAGCTTCAGACACCCTTGGCGGCTGCGGACGATAACCGCCCGCCACCTCATAAACTCTTTATTAAATATTATCTCTAGTCAATATTTAATATGCGGCCGGCTTTAATTTTCCGGCCTCGGACGATTTAAATTTTACGGGCGATCGATAAAATCGCATTGTATTACAATTGGATGCGTAAATTAACCACCAATCGACCGAGATTTAGAGGATAGTGCGGCATTCAAGCCGCGCAGCGGATCGTGCGATTTCTCTCCACGGCAGCTCTATTAATGCTGCACTGCATTTATTTAATTCATAGGCGCGCAGATTTGCTTGACCGCAAACGTAAAGGCCCGGTCTCGGCGCAGTGCACGATCTGACCGAAGCGCGGTTCAGCACCACGGCGCTTGTCCTCCGATGCGGTCGAGGCGGAGTAAGGTGCGGATGCAACCTGGAACGATTGGCGCCGCGCGGCCCGTTTCGAACCGGCCTGTGGTCTCGTCATGTGATGCTCGGATCGTGTCCCGTGGCCTGCTGTCAGTTACACCACGCCACGGGACACGATCTCCGCCCTGTACTGAGAGGACAACAGGATTGCACACCGTCGGAATGGCGCACGCTCTACGAGCGGCTCCTTCGCGCTGCAACATCGGGACTGATTCAGTCCCCAGAACCACAACGGACATTGGCAACTCGAGCCAGAGGCTCCATCGTGCGTGCCGGCCCAAGCAACCGGATCTACCAAGCTGGGGCTTGTAGGACTTTCGATCCGTTGTAATGTCGCAACGTGCGGAACTCGCATGGCTGCTTTCTAGAAAAGGAGGCGGTGTCACCAAGCAGGTGCGAACCAACGCGCCGGTTTTGGGATCGAGACCGACATGGCCGGTGGTGGATCGTTCGACACGTTCCCCAGATTGCTTCTGCGCAATGCCGCGCGGTTCCGTGCGCGTCCGGCATTCCGGCACAAGGATCTTGGCATCTGGCAGACGTGGACCTGGGCCCAAGTGGCCGAGATCGTGCGCGCTTATGCAGCGGGCTTACATCGACTCGGAGTTCAGCCAGGAGACAAGATCGCCGTCGTCGGTTCCAATCGGCCAAAGCTCTATTGGACCGTCATGGCGGCGCAGGCGCTGCGCGCGATTCCGGTTCCGGTTTACTCGGATGCAATAGCCGACGAGCTTGCTTTTGTTCTCGCTCACGCTGAGGCAAAGCTTGTCGCAGCGCAAGATCAGGAACAGGTCGACAAGGTCTTGTCAGTATCCGATCGGGTGCCGCATCTCGAAACGATTGTCTATGACGAGACGCGCGGGCTCGACGACTACGATCACGGCCGGTTGATGGCGATCGGCGATGTCATCGAAGACGGCCGCGCAGCGCTTGCGGCCGACGCGGCGCTTGGTGGACGGATCGATGAATTCATCCGGCAGGGCGACGGTTCTGACATCGCAATCATCCTCTACACTTCCGGAACGACCGGCGCGTCAAAGGGCGTCGTGCTGTCGACGCGGGGCTGCATTGATGCCGCGACGGATACCGTCAAATTCGACCGGCTGACCCACCAAGACGTGGTGTTCGCCTATTTGCCGCTGGCTTGGGTGGGTGATCATTACCTCAACTATGTGCAAGGTCTTGTCGCCGGATTCTGCATGGCGTGTCCCGAGAGTGGTGAAACGATCGAGCAGGATCGGCGTGAGATCGGACCGACCTTCTATTTTGCGCCGCCGCGCGGTTTCGAGGCCATGCTGACGCGGGTGATGATCCGCATGGAAGACGCTGCGCCCATCAAGCGTCGAATGTTCAACTACTTTCTTGGCATCGCGCGTCGGTATGGCGAGTCGATCCTGACTGGAAAGCCGGTGCCGCTGTCAGGCCGGCTGCTCTATCTGCTCGGGCGCTTGCTGGTCTACGAGCCTCTCAAGAATGTCCTTGGCCTGTCTCGTGTGCGTGTCGCGTATACTGCAGGCGAAGCCATCGGTCCGGAGCTATTCGCGTTCTACCGCTCGATCGGACTAAACCTGAAGCAACTCTACGGTCAGACCGAAGCGTTCCTTTATGTGACGTGCCAGCCTGATGGCGAGATCTATTCCGATACGGTCGGCCCGGCAGCGCCAAACGTCGACCTCCGCATTGCAGAATCGGGCGAAGTGCAGTTCCGCTCCCCCGGCATGTTCGTCGGATACTTCAAGGATCAGGCCAAGACCGCGGAGGCGATGACGTCCGATGGTTACGTCAAGACTGGTGATGCGGGCTTCTTCGACGAGAAGACTGGACATCTGAAGATCATCGATCGTGCAAAAGATGTCGGCAGGCTGGCTGACGGCACGATGTTTGCGCCGAAGTATCTTGAAAACAAGCTGAAGTTCTTTCCCAACATCAAGGAAGCGGTCGTTTACGGCGACTCCAGGGAGTTCGTTTGCGCCATGGTCAATATCGACCCGGTTGCCGTCGCAAATTGGGCGGAGCGTAACAACGTCGCATACGGTTCCTATCAGGAGCTCGCCGGGCATCCGTTGGTCTACGACATGGTGGCGAATGATATTGACGAGGTGAACCGCTCGCTTGCCAAGGAGAAGGTGCTTGCGGGCGCTCAGATTCGCCGCTTTCTCATTCTGCATAAGGAACTCGACGCAGACGATGGCGAATTGACCCGGACGCAGAAGGTGCGTCGTCGGTTCATTAGCGACCGCTATGCGCCACTGGTCACCGCGCTCTACAACGGCTCGCATGAAGCCGATATTTCCACCGAGGTCACTTTTGAGGATGGCCGCAAGGGCGCGATCGCAGCACAGGTAAAGATCCACGACCTGCAAGTAATTGGTACGGCGGAAGCCCTGGGGAAGGCCGCATGAGAGCGCCCGACACGAACGAAATCCTGCTTCAAATCGACGGCGTGGCGCTGAGCTTCGGCGGCGTCAGGGCGCTGAGGGACGTTTCGTTCAACATCCGAAAGGGCGAAATACGCGCCATCATCGGCCCTAACGGCGCCGGCAAGACCTCGATGTTGAATGTCATCAACGGTTTCTATCATCCTGATCATGGCGCCATCACCTTCAAGGGCCGCACCCGAACCAAAATGCAGCCATTCGAAGCGGCCCGCGGCGGCATCGCGCGCACGTTTCAGAACGTTGCCCTGTTCAAGGGAATGAGCGCGCTCGACAACATCATGGCTGGCCGCACCTTGAAGGTGCGCCGCGGCCTGTTGTGGCAGATCCTGCGTTATGGCCCTGCGCTGGCAGAGGAGGTCGAGCACCGGCACCGGGTCGAAGAGATTATCGATTTTCTGGAGATCGAGGCGATCCGCAAGGTGCCGGTTGCGCGTTTGCCGTACGGCTTGCAGAAGCGCGTCGAACTTGGACGCGCCCTTGCGATGGAGCCCGACCTTCTCCTCCTCGACGAGCCGATGGCCGGCATGAATCTCGAGGAGAAGGAGGACATGTCGCGGTTCATCATCGACGTGAATAATCATTACGGCACGACGATCGCGCTGATCGAGCATGACATGGCTGTTGTCATGGATCTCTCGCATCGCGTGGCGGTGCTCGATCATGGCGTAAAGATCGCCGACGGCACGCCGGACGAGGTGAAGAAGAACCAGGCCGTCCTCGACGCCTATCTTGGCGTTGCGCACTGAGGAGGATTCGTGATCGCATTGGGTCAGTTTCTTGAGGTCCTGATCGGCGGCTTGATGTCCGGCGTACTGTATTCGCTGGTCGCGCTCGGCTTCGTACTGATCTTCAAGGCGTCCGGCGTCTTCAATTTTGCCCAGGGCGCAATGGTACTGCTTGCAGGACTGGCGCTGGTTCGCGCCCTCGATCTACTGATTGCCAACGGCTTTCCGTATTGGGCTGCGGTCGTCCTCGGCATCGGTTTTGCTGCTGCGATCATGGCGATGACGGCCTGGCTGATCGAGCGGTTCGTGATCGGACCTCTTGTCAACCAAGACGCACTCACGCTGTTCATGTCCACAATCGGCGTGACATTCGTCCTCGAGGGCGCAGCGGAGATGATCTTCGGGTCGGATGTTTATCCATTGCGGCTATTCCCGACGGACGCCTGGTTTTTGTTTGAGAGTCTCTTCCCGGGTGGAATTCTGATCAACAAGCTGGATGTCTGGGGTGCCTTGATCGCAGGCATTCTGGTCGCCGGCCTTGCTCTCTTCTTCCAGTGGACCAAGACCGGTCGCGCACTCAGGGCTGTGGCCGACGACCACTTGGCCGCGCATTCGGTCGGGATTCCGATCAGTTGGATCTGGTTCGTGGTCTGGCTGGTTGCCGGTCTCGTTGCGCTGGTCGCGGCGACCGTGTGGGGTACCAAGCTAGGCGTACAGTTTTCCATTACGTTTCTCGCGCTGAAGGCCCTGCCCGTTCTGATCATTGGCGGCCTTACGTCGATTCCAGGAGCCATCGCCGGCGGCCTCATTGTGGGGGCGGGCGAGAAGATCGCCGAGGTGTTCCTGGGGCCGTCCATCGGTGGCGGCATCGAATATTGGTTTGCTTACGTGCTGGCGTTGGCGGTGCTGCTTGTGCGGCCGCAGGGGCTGTTCGGCGAACGGATCATCGAGCGCATCTGAGGCAAGGAGTTCATTGTGCTCTATCGCGAGACTGGCCAATTCAAGACGGCCTACGCACAGGACATGGCGATCTTTCCGATCCGTCAGGACCGTATTGGGCTCGGCATCTTGCTCGGCATCGCTTTCATCGGCGTGCCGCTGCTCGCCACTTTCCATATCTGGCCTTTCGGCCGTGACTACCTGCTGTGGGCGATTCTGCTACCCTTCCTGGTCCTCGCACTCGCCGCAATCGGCACAAACATTCTCGTCGGCTACTGCGGCCAGATCTCGCTCGGCAGCGGCGCGTTCATGGCCATCGGCGCCTATTCCGCATACAAATTGGGGACCGGCGTTCATATTCCGCTTGCCTGGCTTGGCTTCGCGATCTCGATCCCGCCGTTGCCGGTATTGGCTTCCATTTTGCTCGGAGGGCTCGCGGCGGCGGGTTGCGGAATTCTCTTCGGCATTCCCAGCCTGCGAATCAAGGGCCTCTATCTGGCGGTTGCAACACTCGCGGCGCAGTTCTTCTTCGACTGGGTATTCCTACGGGTTCCATGGTTTACCAATTACGCCCCGTCAGGGTCTGTCAATGCACCAGAGCTGAATTTCTTCGGTGCGGTCGTTCAAACGCCGGTCGAGCGCTATCTGTTGTGCCTGACCTTCGTCACCGTGATCGCGTTCCTGGCGAAGAACCTTGTTCGCGGCAATCTCGGCAGACAGTGGATGGCAATCCGCGACATGGATATCGCTGCCGAGCTGATCGGGATCCGCCCACTCTATGCAAAGCTGACGGCTTTTGCAGTCTCTTCCTTCATCATCGGCGTGGCCGGCGCACTCTGGGCGTTCGTCTATCTGGGTTCATGGGAGCCGCTCGCGTTCTCGATCGACCGTTCGCTGCAGCTTCTATTCATGGTCATCATCGGCGGGCTCGGATCGATCATGGGTTCGTTCGTCGGGGCGGCCTTCATCCTCATTGTGCCGATCATGCTGAACCTGATTCCAACCGAGCTCGGCGTCCCACTTTCGACGGAGACGATTACGCACCTCGAATTCATCATCTTCGGATCGTTGATCTGCTATCTTCTCATCAAGGAACCCCATGGGTTCGCCCGGCTGATATCCATATGCAAGGAGAAGCTCAGGCTTTGGCCGTTTCCTTATTGAAGGAGCGATCGCGCCTAGATCGCAATGCGGATGGCGGCCAATGGCAAAGGAGGAAGGAAACAAATCCCCCGGACTAAGAAGAGGGGCTCAAGAAGGAGATTATCAACATGTCAAACATTGCACGCGACTTAGTGATGTTGGCGGCGGCCATCGTCTCGGGCGCGGTATTTTCCGCACCGGCCACAGCGCAAAACGAACAGTTCATCCCAATTCTGTCCTACCGGACAGGCCCCTACGCTGTGAATGGCGCACCATACGCAAACGGCGTTGCCGACTACTATAACCTCGTCAATGAGCGCGACGGCGGTATCAACGGCGTCAAGCTTCTGGTCGAGGAATGCGAGACCAGTTACGCGACCGACAAGGGCGTTGAGTGTTACGAGCGTCTCAAGAGCAAGGGGCCGACCGGCGCGGCCTTCATCAATCCTCTGTCGACCGGCATCACCTTCGCCCTCACCGAAAAGACCGCTGCGGACAAGATCCCGATCATCACGATGGGGTACGGCCGTGCCGATTCCAAGAACGGCGCGGTGTTCGCGTACAACTTTCCGTTGCTCGGCACTTACTGGTCCGCGGCCGATATCGCGATCCAGCACGTCGCCAGGGAACTCGGCGGCATCGACAAACTGAAAGGCAGGAAGATTTCGTTGCTGTATCACGACAGCCCGTACGGCAAGGAGCCGATCCCGATGTTGCAGGTGTTGGCACAGAAATACGGCTTTGAGTTTACGCCGATCCCGGTCACGCACCCCGGGGTCGAACAGAAGTCGCAATGGCTCGCGATCCGCCAGAATCGGCCAGACTATGTTTTGGTCTGGGGCTGGGGCGTCATGAACAGCACGGCCGTCAAGGAAGCGGCGGCCGTTGCCTATCCGCGCGACAAGATGATTGGTGTTTGGTGGTCGGGCGCAGAGCCCGATGTGACCCCTGCAGGCGATCAGGCCATAGGTTATAAATCGCTCATGCTTCAGCATGGCGCAGGCAAATTCCCCGTGCATGCGGACATAGAGAAGTACGTCTACGCAAAGGGCAAAGGTTCAACGGAGCCTGGCAAGGTCGGGGAAGTTCTCTACAACCGCGGCATGGTGAATGCCATGCTTGGCGTGGAGGCGATCCGCAAGGCGCAGGAAAAGTTCGGCCAGAAACCGTTGACAGGTGAGCAAGTCCGTTGGGGCCTGGAGAATCTCAACCTTTCCGATGCGCGGATCAAGGAGCTGGGTTTCGAGGGGATGTTGAAGTCGATCAGGATTTCCTGCTCCGACCACGAGGGCACGCGCGACGGGCGCGTTCAGCAGTGGGACGGCAGGAGCTGGAAGATCATCTCCGATTGGTACACGGCTGATGAATCGCTGATCGATCCGCTCGTTGCCGACGTTTCCGGGAAGTATGCCGCGGACAAGAAGATCCAGCCGCGCGACTGCGCGAAAGAAAGTTGAGCAGATGTGAGCGATCCGGGAACAGGTTTTCCTGATCCCGGATTGCGGCCGCCACTTTGAAAGGTCTGCGTGTGTCAATCCCCAAGGTCGCCAACGCGAGGGAAGCGGCAGCTCTGGTCCTGTCGGTAAACAATATCGAGGTCGTCTACGATCACGTCATCCTCGTATTGAAAGGCGTATCGCTAGAGGTCCCACGGGGCCATATTGTCGCGCTTCTGGGCGCCAATGGTGCCGGCAAGACAACGACTCTGAAGGCGATCTCCAACCTGTTGCATGCAGAGCGCGGCGAAGTCACCAAAGGTTCGATTCTGTTCGATGGCGTCGAGGTGAAGTCGCTGTCGCCAAACGATCTGGTGCGGCGCGGCTGCATTCAAGTGATGGAAGGACGGCGTGCCTTCGCTCATCTTACCGTCGAAGAAAATCTCCTGACCGGCGCCTTTACCCGCAGGGATGGCAAGTCGGCAATCGCGCAGGATCTCGAGCGGGTCTATGCCTATTTTCCCCGCCTCGCGGAGCGGCGCGGCTCCACCGCCGGCTATACCTCGGGCGGCGAACAACAGATGTGCGTGATTGGGCGCGCGCTGATGTCGCGTCCGAAGATGATCCTGCTCGATGAGCCTTCGATGGGCCTCGCGCCGCGGATCGTCGAGGAGATTTTCGAGATCGTGAAGGACCTCAATGTCAAGGAAGGCGTCTCGTTTCTGCTCGCCGAGCAGAACACAAATATGGCGCTCAGATATGCGAGCCACGGCTATATCCTCGAAAACGGCCGCGTGGTCATGGACGGCGAGGCACGAACGCTCGCTTCGAATGAAGACGTCAAGGAGTTCTACCTTGGCGTCGCCGGTGACAAGCGGAGATCATTCCGCGACGTGAAGCACTACAAGCGGCGCAAACGCTGGCTCGGTTAGGAGACGACGCCGGATCGACCCTGTTGATCGGGAGTTGATGTACCTGCAATCCGGCAGGTTCAAATTCGCGACGTCGTGAGCTGTAGCCAGCCAAGATTGGCCTGTAGGCGTCGAACAGCCGCTGCCCGGCCTGTCGCTTCCGTCGCTGGCCGTAAGTGCTTGATTTATATGGTGGGCGCACCAGGGCTCGAACCTGGGACTCGCTGATTAAGAGTCAGCCACGGGTTGAGAACAATCAATGACTTGCCGGTCGTACCACCGGGCTTATCTGACCGAAAATCGGCATTCGTCGCACGATCATAGTGCTTCGTTGCACTTCCTATTAGCGGGGCCTTGATCGTCCGCCGAATGTCGAGTGCGCGATAACCTCGATACTCCGGCGTTGACGCCTGTGCTTTCCAGTTTCAAACCGACACGAGATCTCCGGTTTCCGCTGCGCGTTTAACCGCGTCGATTACTCCCAGGGTTCTCAGCCCTTCGCGCCCGCTCACCACAGGCGCGGCCGTACCGCGGATAACTCCACAGAAATTGGCAATCTGGAGGCCAAGCGGGTCTTCCTTCCCATACCTCAGGCGCTCGTGCTCGATCGGCGCCCACCAGCTGGCCTTGCTCGGGTGATGCCATAGATCGAGTTGCGGAATAGCCAGCGATGCTCTCGTACCGCCGATCTGGTAGCAGCTCTCCTGCGTATGACTGTAGGCCGGATTCTCACCAGCCGTGAATTCCCAGCTCCAAGGCGATTGGATGGTGTCGGAGACATTGACCGTTCCCAGTGCGCCCGAGGCGAAGTGCAGGATGATCACCGCTGTCTCTTCAACGGCATTTCCACGCAGCCGACTGGATTGCGCAGCTTGCACCGCGACGATATCCCCACACAGGTAGCGCAGCAGGTCGACATCGTGGATGAGATTCAGGAAAACCGGCCCCGCCCCTTTTTCGCGACGCCAGGCCACATCGAAATATTCGTCCGGCTTGATCAGCCAGAACATGCCATGCACCGACGCGATCTGGCCGAGCCGGCCGCTGTCGATCTCCGCCTTGGCGCGCTGGATCATCGGGTTGTGGCGGCGATGATGGCCGGTGAGCAGCGGCACGCACGCCCGCTCGGAGGCTTCGACCAGGGTCCGCGCGGCGACGACGTCATCCGCTAGCGGCTTCTCGATGAGCGCCGGGATGCCGGCAGCGATACAATCCATGCCGTTGGCCACGTGCATCTGATTGGGAGTGGCGACAATCACGCCCTCCGGCCGATTTTCGGACAGCATGTCCTGAAAGGACGAAAACCAGTCCACCTTCAGCGAAACCGCCAGCTCTCGGGCCGCCGGCATCGGATCGACGATCGACGACAGGTTCGCCTCCGGCCTGGCGAGAATGTGTTCGATGTGTCGCTTGCCGATGAGACCCGCTCCCATCACTGACAGGCGAACGGGCGCACTCATGCGCTATCCTTCTTCTCATCAAGCAGGTTGGCCACACGACGCAAGCCGAGCAGATAACCCTGGGTGCCGAAGCCTGCGATGACGCCATCCGCTCGTTTGGAAACAAATGAATGATGGCGGAATTCCTCACGTTTGTGCACGTTCGAAATGTGCACCTCGATGACGGAGCCCTCGAACGTGTTTAGAGCGTCAAGGATGGCGACCGACGTATGGGTGAAAGCGGCGGGATTTATCACGATACCGGCGGCCGTCTCACGCGCTTCGTGGATCCAGTCGATCAGCTCGTATTCTCTATTGGACTGATGAAAGCGAATCTGAAGGCCGAGCTCCTCGGCTAGCGCTCGACAATCCCGCTCCACATCCGCAAGCGTCTCGTGACCGTAGATGTGGGGCTGGCGCTTGCCAAGCAGATTGAGATTTGGGCCGTTCAGGACGTAGACAAGACGACTCATGGAAGTACTCCGTTCAGTGATGGGCGAGGATTTCGCCAAGGAACTGCCTGGTGCGGGCGTGCTGTGGGTTGCGGAAGAAGGCGTCGGGCGCGCCTTCTTCGATGATCTGACCTTCAGCCATGAAGATCACACGATCCGCAACCTGGCGGGCAAAGCCCATCTCGTGGGTGACGCAAATCATGGTCATGCCGTCGTTGGCGAGGCCTATCATCGTGTCGAGCACCTCCTTGACCATCTCAGGATCGAGCGCCGAGGTCGGTTCGTCAAACAGCATTACCTTTGGCTGCATGCAGAGCGCACGCGCAATCGCGACGCGCTGTTGCTGACCGCCGGAAAGTTGAGCAGGATA
Organism: Bradyrhizobium forestalis; assembly: GCF_002795245.1. Lineage (GTDB taxonomy): Bacteria > Pseudomonadota > Alphaproteobacteria > Rhizobiales > Xanthobacteraceae > Bradyrhizobium > Bradyrhizobium forestalis. Next base: position 72,401 of record NZ_PGVG01000031.1, read on the forward strand.
CTTCTCGGCCTGATCACCGATGCGGACGCGCTCGAGATATCTTCGCGCGGTCGCCTCCGCCTCGACCTTGCTGATGCGGCGCGCGCGAATAGGCGCGAGCATGCAGTTCTGCAGGACCGTCATATGCGGAAAAAGATTGAAGCTCTGAAAGACCATGCCGACGTCCTGACGCACGACATCGATCGCCTTGATGCTGTCGTCCAGCCGATGACCGTTCACCACGATACTGCCCTGCTGGATCGCCTCCAGGCGGTTGATACAGCGGATCAGCGTGGACTTGCCCGAACCCGACGGACCGCAGAGCACGATCTTTTCACCTCTGCGCACGGTGAGATCAACGTTGCGGAGAGCCTGGTACCCACCGTACCACTTCTGCACGCCCTTCATTTCGATCAGGATCTGGTCCTGCATGGATTCGGCTCCGCTATCGGGCGACGGCCAACGCGGATCGCGCGTCGGCCGCTCGCGGTGGGCTACTGAACGGTGAAGGGAACGCCGGGGACGGTGTCCGGGAAGACCGGGACCGGGACCTTCATCCATTTGGCGTAGAAGGCAGCCAACTTACCGTTCGACTTGATCTGATCGATGAACTTGTTGGCCGTCTCGTTCCACTCCTTCTCGCCCAGGCGCGTGCAGGCGCCGTTGTACAGAGCGGTGAAGTGAAGCTTTGGCTCGAACCCCAGTTCCGGTTTTGCGGCGTTGAGGCGCTGCGGATAAAACAAGTTCGCACCGACGGCCTGGACTTGGCCAGAGAGCAGCGCCTGGATCGTAGCCGCGTCATCGTCGAATCTACGGATCTCGGTTCCGGACGGGGCGTTGTTGGTCACCTGAGTATCCTGCGTGGAGGACCGCGGAACGCCGATGACGAACTTGCCCATGTCGGCATTGCTGTTGATCGGCGTTGCCTGTGCCGCGACAAGCGTGATCTCGTTGGCGACATACGGCTTGGAATACTGCACCGCCTTTGCGCGCTCGGGCAGCATGGCCATGGTCGCGAACAGAATGTCTACGCGGCCTGTGGTCAGCGCCGGAATACGATTGGCCACCGCCAGCGGGACGAACTCGGCCTTGACGCCGAGATATTCGGCGAAGGCGCGGCCCATGTCGGCATCGATCCCATCCTGCTTTCCTGAACTATCGACAAAGCCCCAAGGCGGATTATCGCCCTGAATGCCGATGACGACGACTCCCTTCTTCTTCACGTCTTCCAGAGTGCCCGCCTGCGATTCGCCTGCAACAGCGATGGCGCCCAGCGTCAGCACGGCAACGCCGAACTGGCGACGATTGAGTGAAAACAACATGAATATCTCCTCCTTGATGATGGCTGTATGTTTTGAGCAGGTGCGCCGTTCCTACCTTTGATTGGCCAGGGCGAGCCTGGCCTCCATCCGACTGCCCCACCATGAGAGTGGCCAGCAGAGGATAAAGTACATTGCGCCGACCACACCGAAGACGAGCAACGGCTGGAAGGTCTGGTTCGATACGATCTGACCGGCGCGGGCGAGTTCGATGAAGCCGACGATGGCGGCGAGCGAGGTGCCCTTGATGAGCTGCACGAGATAGCCGATTGTCGCCGGCAGCGAGATGCGGATCGCCTGCGGCAGCACGATGTCGCGCATGCGGGACGAGTAGTGCAGTCCAAGCGCCATCGCCGCCTCGGTCTGACCGCGCGGCACAGCCTGTATCGCTCCGCGCCAAATCTCACCAAGGAAGGCGGAGGCATTCACGGTGAAACCGATCGCAACCGCGACGAAGGCGTCGAGCTTCAGCCCGGTTAGCGCCAATCCGTAATACACGACGAAAAGCTGCAGCAGCAGCGGCGTGCCCTGGAATATCCCAATATAGATGCGGGTGATCCATTCCACGCCCTTGTGACCACAGGTGCGCAGCAATGCTACAGCCAGCCCCGCCGTGCAGCCGCCCGCAAACGCGACCAGTGTAAGCAGCATCGTCCATTGCAGCCCACGCAACAGGAAGCCGAACTCGGGAAGACCAAAATGCGGTGCCATGATCTCCCCTCAGCGCGTCGGATATGAGAAGAAGCGGTGAGAGATGACCGCAAAGCCCAGCATCAACAGCCAGGAGATCGCGAGATAGAGGAAGGTGACGGAGAAATAAACCTCGAAGCTGCGGAATGTGTCGCTTTCGATGCGCTGCGCAACCGACGTCAATTCGTAGGCCGATACCGCCGAACAGATCGACGAGGTCAGCGTCAGCATGATGAACTGCCCCGTGAGCGAGGGGTAGATGGCGCGAAGCGCGGGCTTGAGCACGATGAACCGGAACACCTGCCCTTGGTGCAGTCCGAGCGCGTAGCCGGCCTCTACCTGTCCCTTATGGATGGATTGCACGCCGCCGCGGATGATCTCGATGGCATAGGCGCCGCCATTAACACCGAGAGCGATGATGGCGGTGACTGTCGGATTGAGCTTCAATCCGACGAGCGGCAGGGCGAAGAACAGAAAGAAGATCTGCACCAGGAAAGGCGTATTGCGCACGGTCTCGACGAAGCCGATCACGAGAGCACGCAACCACGCCGCCTTCGAGTCGCGCGCCGCGACGCCGGCGACACCGATCATCATCGCGAGCGTCATGCCGGCAAGCGCCAGGCCCAACGTACCCACGCACCCCCACAGCAGCGCGGGCATGGCATGCCAAACCACCGAGAAATCGAGCGTGTAGCCCATCTTGCGTTTCCTCTCGGGCGTTGTACGTGCCGCTCGCCCATCGGCCGGGTGTCACCCTCCCAGGGATGCAAAAGTTGCGAAGAAAACGTCTGGATCAGGTGAGATGCCCGTGAACAGGCGGAATGCTTCGGTGCCCTGGAAGATCGCCATGCCCCCGCCATCGACGGTGCGGCAGCCGAGGGCACGCGCCGTGCGCAGCAGTGCGGTTTCCAGCGGGAAGTAGACGATCTCAGCGACCCACAGATCAGGACGCAGCAGGGCTGTCGGCAGCGGCGTGCCCGGATATTTGTCCATGCCGATCGGCGTCGCGTTAACAATGCCGTCTGCGGCAGCGACCGCCGCTGCAACATCGTGGCCGGCGCGCAGGCGCCCTTCCGCAAATCGAGGGGACAAACCGTCAACCACACTCTGCGCCTTGGCCAAGTCGACGTCGATAATGGTCAATTCCCTAGCGCCGAGCTTCATGAGCGCGAAAGCGACCGCCGCGCCCGCGCCGCCCGCGCCGAATTGGACAACGCGACCGAGCGGCGCACCTTGCATGTTGCGGCGAAAATTCTCGGCGAAGCCGAACCAGTCTGTGTTGTGGCCGGTCATTCGACCGTGCCTGATGACCACGGTGTTCACGGCGCCAAGCGCCTGCGCGGCAGGCGAGAGCTCGTCCAGTAGGGGACGGATCGCCTGCTTGCAGGGATGGGTCACGTTCAAGCCGTCAAAGCCCATCCGCTTTGCCGCCGTGAGCAATTCCGGCAGCGCTTCGGCACCGAGTTTCAGCTCGGTCAGATCGATCTTCTTGTAGAGGTAGCGGATGCCGGCGGCATCAGCGGCCGCTTCGTGCATGGGCGGCGTGCGGGACGCCGCGATGCCGCTGCCGATGAGGCCGACGAGAAAGCTGGGCTTGGGATGCACGATCGCCATCGTTCGTCAGCTCAATGGCACAGTCAGTTCGGCGATGACCTGAGCCGTGCTCGGCCTGACGCCGCGCCACCAGGCAAAAGCCTCCGCCGCCTGCTCGACCAGCATGCCGACCCCGTCGGCGAGCTTGGCTACGCCTTCGGTGCGGGCCGCTTGCAAAAACGGAGTCAGTCCCTTGCCGTAGGCGAGTTCGTATGCCAGCTCGGCTCCGCGCAAGACATTGCCCGGAAGCGGCGGCATTTCACCCCGCAGGCTGGCCGACGTCGCGTTGACCACGACGTCATAGCCCTCGGCGAGATCGGCCAGCTCGGCGTAGCCGCTGACCATCAGGGGACCACAGCCGGCAAATTCTTCGGCCAATGCCACCGCTTTCGCCAGCGTTCGATTGACCAGAACCAGCTCGGACGGCTCCTCGCGCAGGAACGGCAGCAGCGCGCCACGCGCCGCTCCTCCAGCGCCGAGCATCAGGACGCGCCGGCCGGCCATCTTGACGCCGAGATTGACGGTGATGTCACGCACGAGGCCAATCCCGTCGAAATTCTCGGCAATGACTCGATCGCCCTCGAACTTCAGGCAGTTTGCGGCACCCGCCCGTTTGGCGCTCTCCGAAAGCTCGTTTGCATAAGCGAAGGCATCGAGCTTGAACGGGGCGGTGATGTTCAGCCCCTTGGCGCCCTCCGTCCGGAATTGATCAACTCGCTCGCGAAAACCATCGAGAGGCCCCTCGATCGCCTCATAGACGAGGTCCTGTCCCGTCATTTTGGCGAAAGCGCCGTGAATGAGGGGCGATTTGCTGAAGCCGATCGGGTTGCCAATGACCGCATAACGATCGCTCATGGGTCACTCCTGCACGGCGGCTTCGTTGTAGAGGACGCCGTCGCGCACCATGGCGTCGACGAGCTCGGCCGACAGTCCCAGCGACCCGGCAATACGGCGATTGTCCTGGCCGAGCAGTGGCGCCGGAGTCCGCACGGTGGTGTCGCAGCCCGAGAAGCGGAACGGCAGGTTCGGCAACGTCACCTTGCCCAGCACGGGGTGCTCCTGCTCGACCAGCATGCCGCGCGCGTGGATCTGCGGATCCTTCACGACCTCTTCGATGGTCTGCACGGGCGCCGACGGCACACCTGCTGCCTCGAGGGCGGCAAGGCAGGCATCGCGAGACGGCTGCGACAGCGTCCAGTTGCGCACGATGTCCATGGCTTCGGCATAATGGGCGTTCCGCGCAGCAGGCGTGGCGAAGCGTTCGTCGGACGCCAACGTGTTCCCCCCGATGAGGGTCGCCAATCGCCGCCACGCATCGTCGACTTGCGCCGCGATGACGAGATTGCCGTCCCTGGCCGGAAAGACTCCGTAAACGGTCGAGTCCGGCTGCCCGCTGCCGGTCTGCTTCGGCAGGTCGGTGCCGCCGGAGAGGAAGTAGCGCTGCACCGCGTAGTCGTGCATCGAGACCATGCAGTCGTAAAGCGCGAGATCGATATGCTGGCCGCGTCCAGACGACGCGCGGCCAACCAGCGCGGCATTGATGGCAGCCACGCCGTGAATGCCGGTATACATGTCGGCCAGCGGCATCCGCAGCAGCGGCGGCGCTTCACCGGGGGAGCCCAGCTGCGCCAGAGCGCCCGACATCGCTTCGGCGATCAGGCCGAAGCCTGGACGGTCGGCGTAGGGGCCGGTGTGGCCATAGGCGGAGACCGAGCAGTAGATCAGTCTGGGATTCCCGGCTGACAGCGCCTTGTAGCCGAGCCCGAGGCGCTCGAGTGCGCCGGGGCGGTAGTTCTCGATGAAGACATCGGCCGTGTCGATGAGCTTCATCATCATGTCGAGACCGCGCTTATCGCGCAGGTCGACGCACAATCCCTGCTTCCCCATGTTCTGCTGCAGGAAATAGCCGGATTGCCCGTCTTTGAAATAGCCATGGGCGCGGCCCGCATCGCCTGCCTTCGGACGCTCCACCTTGATGACGTCCGCGCCCATCGCGGCGAGGCAACGGCCCATGAAGGGGCCTGCCAGGAAATGGCTGTAGTCGATAACGCGGACGCCCTTGAGCGGCAGATCTTGCGCGGTCATGCATGCTCTCCTGCGGCACCGCTCTTCGGGCGCATCGGAATCATCAGCCGGTGCTCGCCGAGTTGCACCACTTCGCCGCGCTGATTGATCAGCTCCGAGGGCAACACCACGATGCCCCACCCTTCACGCTTGGTGGCGCGCATCGAACCGACGCGGAACTTCACATGCACGGTGTCGCCGAGCTTGATCGGCAGCTTGAAATCCCACGTCCAGCCCAGCGACATTCCCGGAAGGAAACGGTAGTCGGCACGGGCCTTCAGACCGTCGGCCAGCGACAGACCAAACAGCCCGTGCGCGACGCGCGTGCCGAATGGTGTGGTCTTGGCGTATTCCTCGTCGACATGAACAGGCGTGAAATCACCCGTCAGTTCGGCATAGGCATTCACCATGGCTTCAGTGACCGTCACCGAAGGGGTGACGCATTCGTCACCGACCTTGGCATCGTCCCAGTAGCGCTCATCGGTCATGTCGCGTCGTCCTCTCACTCTAGGCGCGGGGATTGATTGCCAGGGTGGCTTCCACGGCGCCTGCGCTGGCTTGCAATATCTCGACGTTCAGGCCGCCCGGCAGCTCGAGCCAGTTCGGTCCGGCCGGCAACGCCTTGGCGCCCCAGGCCGCGGCACGGGCGAGCACGCCTTCGTAATCGTCGACCATGATGCCGAGATGGGCGAGGCGCCCCTCCGGTCCGACAAAATGCGGATCCTCGATGAGTTGCACGCTTCCGAGCACCCAGACCTGACGCGGGCGCGCACCATCGGCGGGTTGCTCGTCGCGAATGGCAAGACCAAGCACCTTACGAAAGAAGTCGACGTGACGATCGACGTCCGGCACGCGGATCGCGACATGTTCGACATAGGCCCGCGGTAGCGACATCGTCTCAGGCCTTTCCTGGATAGTCGCTGCGGGCGTATTCGAGCCCCTTGACCAGTGCGACGAGGGTAGAATTGACGGGGGTCGGCACGTTGAGCTTGGCGCCCCAGCGCACGACGGAGCCGTGGATGTAATCGACCTCGGTCAGATTGCCGGATTGCAAGCTCTGCAACATCGACGTCTTGAACTCGGGCGGCAGTCCAGCAGATGCCATCGTCCAGGCACGGCGCGGATCGGCAATCGAGATCTTCACGCCGGCAGCTTGCGCGACCGCGATACCCTCCGAAATTGCGGCCAACGCGCAATCTTCCAGGATCGGCAGCGAATAGAGACCACCGTAAGTCAGCCCGGTCACGGCGGTGATTCCTCCTCCGGCGACGTTGATGAACAACTTGTCCCACATCGTGCCCATGATGTTGTCGCTGAGCTGCGTGAGAATGCCCGCACGATTGAACGTCTCGGAAATTCGCTGTGCGCGGTCCGTCAAACGTCCATCAAGTTCGCCGATGATGGTTTCCTTGCCGATGACCCCCGAGCGAACATGGCCAGGGCCAAGCAGCACGCCGCCAACGTAGGTCTTGCCTGCCATAACCCGGTCACGACCGACTTCCTCCGAAAGGATGTCCTCGTGACCAAGTCCGTTTTGGAGCGACATCACAACCGTCTGCGGCCCGATGATCGGCGAGGCCGAGCGGATCGCATCCCGCGTGTGATAGGATTTGACGAGGACGACGACGAGGTCCGCCACGATGCCGACCTGGGTCGCTGAGGTGCAGGCAGAGACCTTCACAACGGTCTCGGCGTCACCTTCGAGCATCCGCAGACCATTGGCGTTGATGGCGTCGACATGAGCCTGAAACGGATCGATCAGCCAAACCTCGGCACCACCGCGCGCGAGCGCGCCACCGATGGTCGAGCCCAGGGCTCCCGCTCCGATAAAGCAGATCCTCATCCGAACGCTTCTCCCTCGCCTATTTTGGCGTTGGAAGCGTGCTAGCAAGCCGCCTGGTATTTGGATATGCTATGATCATTATAACCATTATTGCGAAACGCAATGAAGCACCTGGACCTCTCCGAGGCGAACCTTTTGGAGCCGCGCCTGCTCAGGCTCTTTGACGCCCTGTTCACCACCGGCAGCGTCACCAAAGCAGCCGAGAAGCTCGGTCAAAGTCAGCCGACCATTTCGATCTGGCTGGCGCGCCTCCGGAAGGAGCTGGACGATCCCCTTTTCATCCGGTCGGCCGAGGGGATGCTGCCGACGCCGCGCGCGGAGGCTCTCATCGGCACGGCCAGACAGGCGCTGGAGATGCTGCGACGTCTGGCGGAGCTTCGCTCCGAGTTTGATCCGGCGACTGCAAAGCGCCGCTTCGTCATCTGCATGACGGATGCGAGCCACATCACGCTGCTTCCCGCCATACTCGCCTACGTTCGCCGCGCTGCGCCGGGCATCCGCATCGAGGCAGCGCAGATCGGCGGCGATACGCCACGAATGCTGCAGTCCGGCGAGGCCGATCTGGCGCTCGGTTACATCTCGGATCTCGACGCCGGACACTTCCAACAAGCACTCTTCCCGCAGGATTGGGTCTGCTTGGCGAACGCAGGACATGCCCGGATCCGCGACCGCATCACCGCAAAGGATTTCCGGCGTGAGGCGCACGTCCTCATTCGCTCCGGCACCGGACATCAATTGCTCGCGGACGCGCTAAAGGAGCAGCAGATAGTCCTTGATGTTGCGCTTGAGCTCCCCGGCTTTTTGGGGTTACCCGCAATCGTCGGAACGACCGACCTGATCGCCACCCTTCCAAGGCACATCGGCGAAACCTTGGCTCACTATTACGGACTGCGCGTGCTCGATTGCCCGCTGGCGATCGCCGGTTTTACGGTAAAGCAATATTGGCACGCCCGCTTCCATCACGATCCGGCAAGCCAATGGTTGCGTGGCGTGTGCGGCGAGCTTTTTCAACAGCAGGAAGTGCGGGGTCTACATCGTTCCGGTCGGACAAAAAAGCGAAGGCCACGCGATTTTCCGTCGTAGTCGAGAGCGTCCAGGAGACGCCTCCGACAATTCGGTTTCTCGTTCTGCGGCGAGCGATGTCCTACGGTGGCAAGCAGAGCAAATTGTCCGTTTTGCTCGCCCTGATATCCTATTCTGCGACCAGTTCGCGATTGGCCTGTATCATTGGATCTACGCGTCGTACCGAATGGGTGAAGGTACCGAAACAAAGGAGAAGTCGCACTGCACTCTGGCCGCGAGGCCCTCAATCGAAAAAACGTCGCACGAGACCGATTTTGTTCTCGGCGGCTTCTCGACGAAGGGTTTGGAAAATAAGGACTTTCCAATGGTGGGCGCACCAGGGCTCGAACCTGGGACCCGCTGATTAAGAGTCAGCTGCTCTACCAACTGAGCTATGCGCCCGAAAGGCGGTCAATGCCTTGCGAGGCCGGTCGTTTAGCAAAGCGATCCGGGTCTGGCAAGCGATCGGACGCAAGTTTTCCAAGGCTTCGTCCACGGGACCGGAAATGCGAAAAGCCGCTGGATTCCAGCGGCTTCGCCAAGGTCAACGGTCGCAAAAATCCGACCCGCTCAGAGCCGGCCCTCGCGGTCCCGGCCCTCGCCGCCGTCACGGTCGAAGCGGTCATGGTGGAAGTGGTCCATGCCCCGTTCCATCATGCGGTCCATGCGCTCCATGAAGTGGTGGTGGCGCGGGCCGTCCTCGCCGCCGCCGAACGGGCCGCGGTGCCGGGTCAGCACGGCGAGGCGCCGTTTCTGGCCCTCGTCCAGGGTCTTGTAGAGCGGATCGGCGGCATCGGCGATCTTCTTCAGGGCCGCCGAAGTCGCACCCATGTCCTCGGCGCGCTGGCGCAGGCGGGCGACCGGATCTTCCGGCTTGTCGGCATCCCTCGACGTGTCACCTGGGCCGGCATTCATCCGCGCATTGGCGCGGTCGATGCGCAGCTTGGCGAACTCCCGCACGGCAGCCTCGACCGGCGGCCACAGCTTCTCCTGATCGGCGTTGAGCCTCAAGCCGACATGGACGGCGGCAATCCGCGCGTCGACGAAGGCGGCGCGGTCCTCGGGGTTCATGCGGATGTGGCGGACGTGCTCCATCCACGGGCGATGATATTGGGCATAGACCGCGCCCGAGCCGGCGATGCTGAGCACGGCGATGGCGGCGATGGTGAACTTCTTCATCCGGACCTCCTCTGGAAGGATGCCCGTGAGGATGGGCGCGAGGAGGCTGACGCGCAACTTACAACTTGGACAGGGAGCACGTTGTTACGGAGATGTAACTGCCGTGAATGTCCCTTCAGATGCAAACTGAAATGATTTGCAACAAAAGGGCTTCCGTGCAGTACGCGGAAGCCCTTCGTTGATCACCTGTTCAGGTCAGTTCGTCGTGCTCTTCGCTTCCTTCAGGAACTCGTCGATCAGCGCCTGGCCGACGCGGCCCGCGGCATCCTTGTAGACCGGCTCCATCGCCTTGCGCATCGCCTCGTCCTGCTCGCCCGTGAGCTTGATGATCTCGCTCTTGCCGCTCTTCTTGATCTCGGCCAGCGCGTCGTCGTTCTCCTTTTGCGACTGCGCGTTGCTGAAGTCGGTCGCTTCCTTCATCGCCTTCGACAGCTGGTCGCGGATGTCGGCCGGCAGATCGTCCCAGAACTTCTTGTTCACGATCACGACGTAGCCGATGTAACCGTGATTGGTTTCGGTGATGTACTTCTGCACCTCATGCATCTTCTGGGTATAGATGTTCGACCAGGTGTTCTCCTGGCCGTCGACCACGCCGGTCTGGAGCGCCTGGTAGACTTCCGAGAACGCCATCACCTGCGGCAGCGAGCCGAGCGCCTTGAACTGGGCCTGCAGCACGCGCGAGGACTGGATGCGGAACTTGACGCCCTGATAGTCGGCCGGCGCGATCAGCTTCTTGTTTGCGCTCATCTGCTTGAAGCCGTTGTCCCAATAGGCAAGGCCGGTGATGCCCTTGGAGTCCAAGAGCTTGAGCAGCCGCGCGCCGAGCGGGCCTTCCGTCACCTTCCGCAGCGTCTTCAGGTCGGGCAGGATGTAAGGCAGATCGAACACCTCGAACTCTCGGATGCCGAGCGGCCCGAACTTGGAGTTGGACGGTGCCAGCATCTGCACGCTGCCGAGCTGGAGCGCCTCGAGCTCTTCCTTGTCCTTGTAGAGCGTCGAGTTCGGGTAGACCTCGACCTTGACCTTGCCGCCGGTGTACTTCTCGGCGAGCTCCTTGAATTTCTCCGCCCCCTTGCCCTTCGGCGTGTCGGTGGCGACGACGTGGCTGAATTTGATGATGATCGGCGACTGCGCCGATGCCGGCCCGGCAAGTCCGAGCGCCAGTGCCGCAATGGACGCGGCGATCGCGAAGGTGCGCATGATCTCTCCCTGCAATTATTTTGGCCGCCCGGCGCGCGGGTGACCGATCGTTATGCCGACAGCATCAATAGCGGCTGGGAGGCGGAGCCGCTATTGGCCCTTAGCAGGGCAGCCATTCATGGTGAATCCCGTCATTCCGGGGCGATGCGGAGCATCGAACCCGGAATGACAAGCTTCGCATGTCAGCTCGCCGCCGCGGTCGTCACCGTGTCGCGCTGGCGCTTCATGACGATCTTGTTGAGCGCGCCGAGATAGGCCTTGGCCGAGGCCACCAGCGTATCCGGGTCCGCCGCGCGGGCCGTCATCGAGCGGCCGTCCTGCGACAGCCGCACCGAGACTTCCGCCTGTGCGTCGGTACCTTCGGTGACGGCGTGGACCTGGTACAGCTCCAGCTTGGCCTCATGGGGCACCAGGCGCTTGATGCAGTTGAACACCGCGTCCACCGGGCCGTTGCCCTCGGCTTCCTCGATCTTGATCTGGCCGTCGACATCGAGCTTCATGGTGGCGCGCTGCGGGCCATGGGTGCCGGCGATCACGGTGAGCGAGGTCAGCTTGATGCGGTCGTGCGAGGCCGCCATCTCCTCGTCGACCAGCGCCTCGATGTCCTCGTCGTAGATATCCTTCTTGCGGTCGGCGAGCGCCTTCATCCGCGTAAACGCATCTTCCAGCTGGTTCGGGCCGAGCTTGTAGCCCATCTCCTCCAGCTTGTGCACGAAGGCATGGCGGCCGGAATGCTTGCCGAGCACCAGCGAGGACTGCTTCAGGCCGACCATCTCGGGGCGCATGATCTCGTAGGTGGAAGCGTCCTTCAGCACGCCGTCCTGGTGGATGCCGCTCTCATGCGCAAAGGCGTTCCGGCCGACGATGGCCTTGTTGTACTGTACCGGAAACGAGGTTGCCGCCGACACCAGCTTCGAGGCGCGGGTCAGCTGCGTGGTGTCGATCTTGTTCCAGTACGGGAATTTGTCGTTGCGGACGTTGATCGCCATCACGATCTCTTCGAGCGCGGCGTTGCCGGCGCGCTCGCCGATGCCGTTGATGGTGCACTCGACCTGGCGCGCGCCGCCGACGATGCCGGCCAGCGAGTTCGCAACCGCCATGCCGAGATCGTTATGGCAGTGCACGGAGAACACCGCCTTGTCCGAATTCGGCACGCGCTCGATCAGCGTCTTCATGAAATGGGTATATTCCTCCGGCACCGTGTAGCCAACGGTGTCGGGGATGTTCACCGTGGTGGCGCCGGCCTTGATCACGGCTTCGACGATGCGGCAGAGAAAATCCATCTCGCTGCGGGTGCCATCCTCGGCCGACCATTCGACGTCGTCGATCTGGTTGCGGGCACGGGCGACCATGGCGATCGATGTCTCGATCACCTGCTCCGGGGTCTTGTTCAGCTTCACCCGCATATGCAGCGGCGAGGTCGCGATCACGGTGTGGACGCGGCCGCGCTTGGCAAATTTCACCGCCTCGGCGCAGCGATCGATGTCAGCGGGATGGGCACGCGACAGGCCGGCGATCACCGAGTTCTTGGAGCGGCGGGCGATCTCGCTGACCGCCTGGAAGTCGCCTTCGGAGGTGATCGGAAAGCCCGCCTCGATGACGTCGACGCCCATATCGTCCAGCAGCTCGGCGACCTCGAGCTTTTCCTCGAACGTCATGGTGGCGCCGGGGCACTGCTCGCCGTCGCGCAGCGTGGTGTCGAAAATGATGACGCGGTCCTTCTCGGACTTGTTCTGGGTGGCCATTCCTAAATTTCCTTTTGAGCGTTTGCGCCGTTCAGAGCGTTTTGGTCCCTTGGCGCTTGAGGTGTCCGGTGATCTCGACCAACCCCTGAGCGCCCAGGCGCGTGGCGCCCAGCCGGCCCTCAGGGGCAAGTAAGAAGAAGGCCGCCAATAAGGAGGGTGGGCAGCGACGCGGCCGGGATCGTGGCGGCGGCCAGAGCCACCTCCCTCGAAATCCCCTCGATTTGGCCGCGAATCAGCATTGCCAGACCCTTTTGAGCCACAAATCCTCGGCCAAAACCGTTGACGGTTGGTTGCCAAGGGGCTCAGTGCGCTCAGTTTCTAGACGAGAAACGGCTGCAACTGCAACGCCAAAAGATGGTCAGCATAGATGACCTAATAGGTCGATGGTTGCCTCGCCGTGGACTTTGCCCGCATGGAGCGAAGCGCAAGGACACCACTTGTCCTGGATTTCTCCTGGATTTCGCTTCCGCTCCATCCAGGCTACCAGATTTGCGAGGGACCGGCCTAACCCGTGCCGGTGCGACGGGCGCGCGCCCTGCTCTCCCACCGGTTCAGCATCTGGCCAAGCTCGCCGGTGGCCGCGGGCGCAGCGGTGCCGGCCTTCGCGATCTCGTTGGTGTTAGCTGGCGCGTTGGCAGAGAGCCAATCCGGCTGGGTATATTCGCGCCAGCGGCGTGCTTCCGCCCGCCTTTTCCGGGAGACGTAGTCCCGCGTGAAATAGCCCGCCGCAAATGCGATCGCGAGAAGGATGACCAGGACGACAATTTGCACAATGAGCTCCGGCTCTATCCCCGTTCAGCGCCCTCCCATCCAAACGCATTCGAAGGTGACGAAATTGCGACCCGCGATCGCGCTGCAGTTTCGATTCCGCCCCTCGCAACCGACAGCGGACCGGACTAACCTCCCACTGCAGCGCCGGATCAACCGGCCAGCGAACAAGATCGGGAGGACGCGAATGACACGCCAAGAGGCTCGTCACGATGAGCAGCGTGACCGGGATGCTGCGCTTTCACGACGAACACTTGTCCAGGGGCTCGCAATCAGTGCAGCCACGATCGCCGGGGCCGGCGCCGCACTGGCGCAGAATGCACCGGCAGCACCACCGACGACGATCACGACGCCGCCGCGCGATTTCAGCCCGCGTGGTGCGCCGACCACCTATTTCTGGGACCCCGACATCATCGCGGTCGATCCGTCCTTCAACGATCTCGCGCAGCCCAACACCGCGATCAAGCGGCTCTACACCGGAGTGCTGTGGGCCGAAGGCCCGGCGTGGAGCGCGCAGGGCCGCTATCTGCTGTGGAGCGACATTCCCAACAACCGGCAGATGCGCTGGAGCGAGGACGACGGCCGCGTCAGCGTATTCCGCAGCCCCTCCAACAACAGCAACGGCAACTCGTTCGACTTCCAGGGCCGCCAGCTCTCCTGCGAACATTTGACACGGCGGGTGACGCGCTACGAGCATGACGGCACCGCAACGGTGCTCGCCGACTCCTATCAGGGCAAGCGGCTGAACTCGCCGAACGACATCGCCGCGCATCCCGACGGCAGCTACTGGTTCACCGATCCGCCCTATGGCGGCCAGCTCTACGAGGGCGAGCCCGACGGTGCGGGCGGTCCGAGCAATGCGGCCGGCAAGCTCAATCCGCGGATCGGCCAGCCGGCCGGCTTCGTGCCGGGCAAGCGCGAGCTGCCGACCAACTGCTATCGTATCGATCCCTCGGGCCGCCTCGACCTCGTCGTCACCGAGGACCAGGTGCCCGACCCGAACGGGCTGTGCTTCTCGCCCGACTACAAGAAGCTCTACATTGCCTCCACCGGCAAAGGGCCGGGCGACAGCGGTCCCGGCGGCAAGGGCGAGATCTTCGTGTTCGACGTCGGCAGCGACAACAAGCTCTCCAATCTCAAGAAGTTCAGCGATTGCGTGATCGACGGCGTGAAGTGCGGACCGGATGGCCTGCGCTGCGACGTCAACGGCAATCTCTGGGCCTCCAGCAATGCCGGCCGCGCGGTCGGCTACAGCGGCGTGACGGTGTGGTCGCCGGAGGGCAAGCTGCTCGGCCGCATCCGCCTGCCGGAAGTGTGCGGCAACGTCTGCTTCGGCGGCCCCAAGCGCAACCGCCTGTTCATGGCCGCGAGCCAGTCGCTCTACGCGGTGTATACGGCGACGCAAGGCGCCGGACCGGGTTGAGCCACACGGTCGATGATCAAGAGCGCCGGCGTAAGTCGCCGGCGCGGAGCTGCGTCGGCAGTCTCGCTATCGACCTTGGGCGATGTTGACTTTCCGCCCGCCCCCTCCCCATACTTCGCAAAAAGAACAACCAATCATAAGACGGTTTTGAGGGAGGATAGGATGCCGACTTCACGCAGGCAGCTGCTGAAGACATCGGCGGCTGCCGCCGCCGCACTCAGCCTCGATTGGACACGGGCCCAGGCGCAAGCCGAGACCTTGCGCATCGGCCTGATCTACGACCTCGCCGGCCCGTTCGCCGCCGGCGGCTCGGTCGCCTCGTCGATCGGCGCGCAGATCGCGATCGATCTCGTCAACGAGAAAGGCGGTATCGGCGGCAAGACCAAGATTGCTCCAATCGCCGCGGATTCCCAGAGCAAGCCCGACGTTGCGATCAACGAGGCCGAACGCCTGATCAGCCAGGAGAAGATCGACATCCTCAACGGCGTCTATGCGAGCTCGCATGCGGTGCCACTCGCGGCCAAGGTCGAGCAACAGAAGAAGATCCTCTGGATCACGACCGCGGTCTCGACCGCCGTATTCAAGGACAAGAACCTGCAATACGTGTTTCGCGCGCAGATCCATTCGGATCAATACGGGCAGGCCTTTGCAAGCTTCATCACCGAGCATGCGAAAGCCAAGCTCGGCATGGACCCGAAGGAGGTCAAGGTCGCGTTGATCCACGAGGACGGCCCCTATGGGGTCGGCGTTGCCTCGGCCGACGAGGCCTACGCCAAGCAGGCCGGCATCCAGGTCGTGCTGCGCGAGGGCTATTCGGCCTCGGCGCCGGACCTGTCGGTGCTCGTCACCAAGATCAAGCGCGCCAAGGCCGACGTGATCTCGCATGCCGGTTACAACCCTGATATCACCCTGTTCCTGCGCCAGGCGCGCGAGAGCGGCCTGCGCTTCAAGATGCTGTTCGGGGCCGGCGCCGGCTACAGTCAGCTCGACAAGCTGCGCGCGACCTTCGGCGCCGATATCGACAATTTCTGCAACATCGATCCGGTGCCGGCGCAGCTGCTCGATCCCGCCAAGCTCGCGCCTGGAATGGGCGATCTGATCAAGACCATGGTCTCGCGCTACCAGGCCAAGACCGGCGTCACCGACGTGCCGCCGCACTGCTCGATGGGCTTCAACCAGACCTGGGTGCTGCTCAACAATGTGCTGCCGGTCGCCAAGGAGAAGTACGGCAGCTTCGAGCCCGAGGCCATTCGCAAGGCGGCGCTCGACGTCGACATCCCCGCCGGCGGCACCATCCAGGGCTATGGTGTGAAATTCTTCCCGCCGGGCACGCCGCTCTCCGGCCAGAATGAGCGCTCGACGCCGGTGGTGATGCAGAACGCCGGCGAGCACATCTCGGTGGTGTGGCCGACCAACATCCGCACGCAGGACCCGGTGTTCCCGCTGCCGAAGGGCTCGACCTACGGGGCGTGAGACGACGACGATGCACCCTCTCCCCCTTGTGGGCTAGCTTGGGCACACATTTTCGGCAAGGAAGAAGCCTTGCGCGATGGCTCGGAAGCGTTCGAGCCCATCGCGCATTGTGATTGGGCCGTTGGATTTGTCGCTAGAGTAGCCGGTCCAGCCCCCG
>NZ_PGVG01000032.1 GCF_002795245.1 Bradyrhizobium forestalis
CCCAGTCGACCAGCTCGCAAATCCGCCTCAGCACCGGGCTCCCTTTTCCTCGCCGCGACACCAGCGCGTCCGCAAAACTCGGTTGCCCAACCTGTCGATATGCCATCCCGAGCCCCCTCCGAACCTAGGCCCTATGGAATCGCTGATTCGCCTTTGTGCAAAGCTCTCGCAAGCGGGAGAGGGAGCGCACCTTCGTCTTTGCGGCTATCGAGCCTCATCTCATCGCGCTCTAGAGGAGAAAGCCTCACCCGCGCCGAGCCCGTGGCAATCGATTCAACCTAAAGGCCGTTCCGCATTAAGGAAAATATTAACCGTGCTTCAGGAAGGTCAGCTCATGGCCAGCCTGCACACCGTCGCGGATTCCGAGGCATATGACAGCGCGATCCGGAAAGCGCCCGGCGTCGGCGTGGAAACGCTTGCCAGAACCGTGATCCGCGGCTCGATCACCGTCAACGTTGTCGCGTCGATGGGGGTCTTCAATCCTGCGCTGCTTCCCGCGGAGTTGAGCTATGTGCAACAGGCCGTCGCGCTCCTGATGTGGGGCATCCTGATCTACGCCAGCGCCTTCGTAAGCCCGCGCGTGAGAGTGCAACCCAATCCCGATCTCATCGTGCTGGTCGCATTCTATGCTCTGGCCGCCGTTTCCGTTCTCTGGACCAGCCTCGCCGCCGCAGCGATCATGAAGAGCGCGGCACTTGTGGTGACGACCTTCGGTGCCTACTGCCTCATCACGCGTATCGACATCGACGAGATCGTCGGATCGACGGCGCTGGGGCTCTTCATCCTAGTCGCGGCCTCGACCTTGTGTGCGGTCTTCGTGCCCGAGATCGGCGTAGACCAGAGCTGGATGCACGATGGCCAGTGGCAGGGAATATACGAATCGAAGCAGACGCTCGGCTTCATCAGCGCCTATCTGATGTTCTTTGCCTGCTATCAGAAGATGACGGGCCAGCGGTGGACCGTCTTTCTCCTGACGTTTCTCCTGGCATCGACCTGCGTCATCGCCTCGGGATCCCGTGGTGCCGGAGCCGTTGCAATTGCCGCGGGTGGACTGCTCGTGACCTCGATGTGGTCGATCCGCTGCATGAGGGTTTACGCGGTGCTGCCATTCATCATGTGCCTTCTGGCCGCCCTGCTGTTCCTGTATTTCTATGTCACGGGGTACGATTCCATCCATCTCGGCGAAACGACCATCGATCTGACCGAGCGGACCTTCATTTGGCAGTACGCCATCAACCATTTCAACGATGCGCCGCTGCTGGGCTTCGGCATCAACGGATTCTGGACGCGCCCTGCAATCTACGACTATTTCAACCAGAACCACGGCTGGGTGCTCGACAATTATCACAGCGGCTACATCGCGGTGGCGATCGAAACGGGATTTCTGGGATACGTGCTGTTCGTCGCGAGCGTTTATCTGTTCTCCGACAAGGTCCTGTATCTGATCGCCACTCGGTCGATCGATCGTTGCCACTGCGCGCTCATCATCGGATTTGTCGTCCTGAGCTTTCAAACCAATTTCACGGAGACGATGTTCCTTCGCTCGACGTTGTTCACCTCGGTGCTGCTCGTCGCATTCTTCTTCGCAGTGTGCAGGCCGGTGCCGCAGCAACCCCTGCAGCCGTGATGGAGCAAGCGATGAATGCACTCTGCGCCCGCTGGTCGGTAACGTTCGGTCTCGCCTTGGCAATATCCGTGCTTGTGATCTTCTCCCAGGCCGAGGCAGCCGGGCAGGCTACCGCGTCCGCTCCCCCAAAATTGGGGCGCGGCATCAACATCCTCGGCTACGACGGCATCTGGGAGGGAGGCCGGAACGCGCCATTTCGTCTGGACAACCTCACTGCGATCAGGCGCGCCGGGTTCTCGCACGTTCGGATCAATTTCTTCGGATTCAAGTTCATGAACCCGGGGAATTCGCTGGACGAAGTCGTCTTGAGGCGGCTCGATGCCGTCATCGAGGAGGTGCTCGCCCGAAATCTCATCCCCATCCTGGACGAGCACGATACCCATGTCTGTCAGCGCGACGTCTCCGAGTGCGCCGAGAAGCTGAAAGCGTTCTGGACGCAAATCGCCGCGCGCTATGCCGGAAAATATCCGAAGCTTGTCTTCGAGGTCCTCAATGAGCCGGGCGGGCAGATGACGTCCGCCGCCTGGAATGCCCTCCTGAACGAGTGTCTCGGCATCATCCGCGCCACCAGCCCCCGGCGGACGGTCATCGCTGCGGTTCTCAACGTCGATGACATGCCTGTCGAGGATCTGGTCCTGCCGTCAGATGACCGAAACCTCATCGTGACGTTTCACTATTACGCGCCGATCCGTTTCACCCATCAGGGCGCACCGTGGTCGCCGACGTTCTCGCAAATCGGCCCGCTTGATTGGGGCACTCCGGAGGACGAACGGAAGGCTCGCGCCGATTTCGAGAAGATTCGGTCCTGGTCCGAAAGGGAAAAGCGCCCGATCTATCTCGGCGAGTTCGGCGTGTACGAGGCCGCTCCAGCCGAAGCACGGACGAGATATCTGTCGTTCATGGCGCGAAGTGCGGAGCGGCTTGGCTGGGCCTGGGCCTACTGGCAATTCGACCATGATTTCGCGGCCTTCGACAGCGCGCGTCAAACCTGGAAGCCGGAGATCATCCGGGCGCTGATCCCGACGGCGCGCTGAGGCGGGAAGCTTTCGCGAGTTGAACTCGCCGCGGGGCCCAGGCTGGGCTTGAGGCGCCGCCTCTGGGCTTGAGGCGATGTCCGGGCGATATCCAAATCCCTTCCCTGAACAAACACCGTTTTCGAAACTATCGCAGTGTTGCCGGCCGAATACAGCGCCCGAAAGCCGGCCGGTGTACTCTACTTGAGATTTCAATTGCCGATTGTTTGGGGAATGCACGATGAAACGACTGCTTCTGGCGACGTCGGCTCTGATTGCCGCAGGTTCCGCTCAGGGGGCCGACCTGGGCGCCCGTCCCTACACCAAGGCGCCGGTCGTGGCGGCTGTGCCGTTCAGCTGGACTGGCTGTTATGTCGGTGGCCATGTCGGCGGCGGCTGGAGCAGGACGGGCTTTACCGATCCGGGCCTCGGCACCGCATTCCCGGGCGCATTGACCACCGGCGCGGCTCCTGGCGACCGGATCGGCGTCAATGGCGACGGCGTCGTTGGTGGCGCGCAGCTCGGTTGCGATTACCAGTTCGCGAGCAATTGGGTTGTCGGTATCGCCGGTGACTTCACCTGGAGCGACATTCACGGCGTTTCCAACGATCCCTTCTTTGCCGGCAAAAGCGGAGCTCCCGCCACGCTCTCCAGCCGTACGGATTGGCTCGCCAGCATCACCGGTCGCGTCGGCTATTCCTGGGATCGCGTTCTCGTTTACGGCAAGGGCGGCGTCGGCTTCACTCGCGACCGCTACGACCTGAACAACTTCAACGCGATCAGCGGCGCTTTTTGCGTCAACGGCGTACCTGTGCCTTGTAACTCGAGTGCGAGCGTCAACCGCACCGGCTGGGTGGTCGGCGTGGGCGTTGAGTGGGCTTTCGCTCCGAACTGGTCGGCCCTGGTCGAGTACGACCATTATGGCTTTGACAGCAAGCGCATAAACTTCGCCCATCCGTTTTTTGCAGGGGTGACGGCTCCGATCGATATTCGTCAAGACATCGACATCGTGAAGGTGGGCATCAACTACCGCTTCGGCGGATCGCCGGTCGTCGCAAAGTACTGAGGGACATCGGCCCCGGCCTCGAAAGCGGCCGGGTCACCTCCCCGCCGCTTCCATGCGGTTGACGATCCGCTGTCCGATCGGGCTCTTCAGCCAGGCCTGGAAGCCCGGCCGATCCCAGGTCATCCGGCGCAGCACCAGCAGCGAGCCGTCCGTGTGCGAGCGCACCGGGTTTGCGAGTTCGGGCTCCAGGGTCCATCCGAGCTTCGACAGATACTGAATGGTCGTCTGGTTTCGCTCCAGCACGAATGCGCGGATGCGGCCCAGCTTGAGTTCGTCGAACACGAATTTGAGCAGCGGAATGAACGTGTTCACCGTTGCGCCGGCATTGCGGTGTTCCTTTTCACCGATCACGGCGCTGACCAGGGCTTCGCTGGCCGCCGCGTTGATGTCGAGGCGGATGAAGCCGACATGCGCGCGGCTGCCGCGCTCGAAGATCCCGAGCAGAAGCCGTTCGCGCTGATCGAAGGATTTGATGTAGTCGGTGATCTCCGACTTGGTCATCGCGCGCGGCGACGTGTTGAGGACGTGCACCGTCCAGGGGTCGGACAGCCAGTCCGCCCAGCGCTGCGAGGCATCGTCGCGCTTGATGGTGCGCAGGAAATAACGTCCGGCCGGAAACCACAATTGCTGCTTGGCGAGACGTTCCACTTTCGGCGGCATGCCGCATCTAAGCAGCTTCGAGTCCGGCGATCAATTTGGATGGCACGACGCAACCTGACCGAAGCGGGAAGAACCACGGAGCTCATGCAGAACGGCACGCCTTCCGCAATAATGGCATGCTCGTGTTGTCCTCGGGTCGCTCCGAGGCGATCGATTCCGGCTGTCGCCTGTTCTGGCTACAGCTTGGATATCGCTTCGAGCGTCACCGGTGGCCGCACGAGCGTCTCTTTGCCGTGCCGATGAAACTTGTGCGTCCATGGATTAAACACCATGACGCGCGCTTGGACGAATTCGTCGACATCGCGTGTAACCACGATCAGGTCCTGTAGGGCAGCGATGGCTGCGATGAACAGGTCCGGTTGCCCGAATGTGTGGCGGCGTTTCCGGCCCTCGGCGACCATCGTTCTCCATCGAACGATCACGTCCTCGGTGATGCCGAGACTTCGCCCTGCGAACAACGGTCGAAGCGTGTGATCGAGCCACGATTGAAGATCCGCGCGCCTTGCGGGGTCGGAGAGTTGCTCGATGCCATAGACGATTTCGGCAAACGTGACTTCCGTGACATAGAGGTCCTGGCCGTCTTGGCCAGCGACAAAATTCGCTACGTCTGGATTGGGTTTAGGCCTGCGTAGTTCCGAAACCACGTTGGTATCGAGCAGCCATCCTCTCAAAGCTCGACATCCCGAACCTTGGATTTGATCGTCAGGCGTTCGAATTCCAAGTCGCCCAACGGAGACTTGGCAAGGGCGGTGACGATGTCGCGACCGCTCACCGGTCGCTGGAGGCGGTCAAACTCCTCTGCCGCGACGATAACCGCGGCATCCTTCCCATGTAGCGTCACGCGCTGTGGGCCGGAGCGTTGGGCCTCTCTGACGATCTGGCTCAGATGCGTCTTCGCATCCTGAAGGCTCCATCGCCTCGATTGAGGGCCCTTCTTCGAAGTGGGACGCTTTGTCATGTTGCGCCGTTCTGGTCGGACCAACCAGATTTTAGAGTATCCGAATTCATCATCAAAGTAAAACGGGCACGCCTTCGCTTGAAGGCATGCCCGCTTGAAACTCCCTTCGTGCGACGCTTGTCGCGCTCAGTGCACGCTCACCGCTTGCAGCTCGTTGCTCCAGGCGTTGGCGATCGCGGCTTCACGGCTGTCGGTCAGCATGATCGGCGTGCCGTCGGCGGCGTGGAGCGCGAACAGCTTGAGGCCCGGCGCAATCTTGGGCGCCTCGGGGAACAGGTCCGGCACGTCCTCGGAACGGATCTGCTTCACATAGGCGATATGGCCTTCGCCGAGGGTTGCCAGCGTCTCCGGAGAGACGTTCTTGGCTTCGTATTCGAACGCAACGTGACCTTCACTCATGGTCTCGACTCCTCTGGAACACTAAGCGGTCGAGTCCGCTACTCGTTCCATTATTCGTGCTCATTGATAGCGATTGTCTTAACGATCCGCTCCGGTTCAGGCCGGGCCAGATCGATCGACAACAGCCCGTTCTTCAGATCCGCACCCAGCACTAGCATCCCCTCCGCCAGCACGAAGGTGCGCTGGAAGTGGCGCGCGGCAATGCCGCGATGGATGTATTGCCGGGACTTGTCGTCCTGCTGCCGCCCGCGGATCACGAGCTGGTTTTCCTCAATGGTTACATCGAGTTGGTCGCGGGTGAAACCGGCGACCGCCAGCGTGATGCGCAAACGCTCGGGCTGGCCGTCCGTGCGGTCACACCTCTCGATATTGTAGGGAGGGTAGCCGTCGGCGCCTTTGACGACACGGTCGAGCACGCGCTCGATCTCGTCGAAGCCCAGCAGGAAGGGACTGGAGAGCGTTGGAACACGAGACATAGTTTACAAAGTCCTCGCAGAAGCGACTTTGGTGTTTCAGGGCCCGTCAAGGCACCCCTTGGTCAGCAATATGGGCATATCCGCTTGTCGGTTCAAGGACGTAGCGGAGGGCTGTGGATGGGCCGACGCCACCATCGTCAGGCCCAGCATCGCATTAGGCGTCATGGTCGGGCTTGCCCCGGCCATCCGCGACCTTCCTCGCGGCAGCAAGAACGTGGATGGCCGGGACAAGCCCGGGCATGACGAATCCGCCGCCGAATTTCCCCAACGAAAACAAGCCCCCTTCCACTGTGCATGGGGTTGTTTTCGCCGTCTTTGATCGAAAGCCTCCCGGAACCCGTCAGGCCTCGATCCGCTTCCGCCCGTCACCGCTGAACAGGTGTAGCTTCGTCCGCATCGCCGCGACACGGATTTTCGCGCCGATCGCGGGGGCCTCGGTGCCGGGAATGCGGACGATGACCTCGCCGGGCGGCAGCTCGCCGGGCGTGGCGGCGACGCGCTGGTCTTCCTGTTCGCGGGAGCCGTAGACGAAGGTCTCGGCGCCGACGCGCTCGATCGCCTCCACGGTGAGCGGCAGGGCGACGCCGCCGGCAGGGGTCTGGTCGGTGATCGCAAAATCTTCCGGGCGGATGCCGAGGATGCCGGCGTCGGCCGCGGCGCTGCCGGCGAGCTGCGCCCGGATCTCCTCGGGGCGCGTCGACATCAGGTTCATCGGCGGCGCGCCGATGAAGGAGGCGACGAAGGTCGTGGCCGGCTTCTCGTAGATCGCGAGCGGATTGCCGACCTGCTCGACCTGGCCGCCATTCATCACCACGAGAATATCGGCGAGCGTCATCGCCTCGAGCTGGTCGTGGGTGACGTAGATCGACGTGGTGTTGAGGCGGCGCTGCAGTTTGCGGATCTCGACCCGCATCGCGATGCGCAGCTTGGCGTCGAGGTTGGAAAGCGGCTCGTCGAACAGGAACACCTTCGGCTGGCGCACGATGGCGCGGCCCATGGCGACGCGCTGACGCTGGCCGCCGGAGAGCTGGCGCGGCTTGCGCTCCAGCATCGCGGACAATTCGAGCACGCGCGCGGCTTCCTCGACGCGGGTCTTGATCTCTGCCTCCGCCATGCCGCGGTTGCGCAGGCCATAGGCCATGTTGTTGTAGACGCTCATATGCGGATAGAGCGCGTAGTTCTGGAACACCATCGCGATGTCGCGGTCGGCGGGCTCGATTCCGTTGACGACGCGGCCGCCGATGTCGATCTCGCCGCCGGTGACCGTCTCCAGCCCTGCGACCATGCGCAGCAGCGTGGACTTGCCGCAGCCGCTTGGTCCGACCAGCACGCAGAACTGTCCGTCGCCGACATCGACATCGACGCCCTTGATGGCTTCGAAGCCGCCGGGATAGGTCTTGCGGACGCTGCGCAGGGTGACGTTGGCCATAAGTCTCTACTTCTCCGTCTCGACCAATCCGCGCACGAACAATTTCTGCATCACGACGACGACGAACACCGGCGGCAGCATGGCCAGCACGGCGGTTGCCATCACGATCGGCCATTCGGTCAGCGCGTCGGTGGTGGTGATCATCTTGCGGATGCCGATCTGGATGGTCTGCATGTCGTCGCGCGTGGTGATCAAGAGCGGCCAGAGATATTGATTCCAGCCGAGGATGAACAGGATCACGAACAGCGCCGCCATGTTGGTGCGCGACAGCGGCAGCAGCGTGTCCCAGAAGAAGCGGAAGGGGCCGGCGCCGTCGATGCGTGAGGCCTCCAGCAATTCGTCCGGCACCGTCATGAAGAACTGCCGGAACAAGAGTGTCGCGGTGGCGGAGGCGATCAGCGGCAGCGACAGGCCGGCATAGCTGTCGAGCATGTGCAGATCGGCGACGATCTTGTAGGTCGGATAGATGCGCACTTCGACCGGCAGCATCAGGGTGATGAAGATGAGCCAGAAGATCGGCATCCGGAACGGAAAGCGGAAATACACGATCGCATAGGCCGAGATGATCGAGATCGCGATCTTGCCGACGGCGATCAGCAGCGCCGTTATCAGCGAGTTCAGCATCATGTTGCCGACCGGCTCGCGGGTCGAGCCACTCGTGCCGACGAAGATCGTCTGATAGTAGGTCTCGAAGAAATGACCGCCGGGCAGCAGCGACATCTGCCCGTTCGCGATCAGCGCGTTCTCCTGGGTCGAGGCGATGATCGCGATGTAGACGGGGAAGGCGACGATCGCGATCCCGATCCAGAGGATGATATGGGCGACGTAGCGCCGAAAGCCTTCTTCCTCGACCATCAGTAGGTCACCTTGCGTTCGACGAAGCGGAACTGGATGCCCGTCAGCACGATCACCATGATCATCAGGATCACCGACTGCGCTGCCGAGCTGCCGAGATTGCCGCCGAGCAGGCCGTCGGAATAGACCTTGTAGACCAGCGTTTCCGTCGACTTGCCGGGACCGCCGCGGGTCATGGTGTCGATGATGCCGAAGGTGTCGAAGAAGGCGTAGACGATGTTGACGACCAGGAGGAAGAAGATGGTCGGGGACAGCAGCGGGAAGGTCACGGTCCAGAACCGCCGCATCGGACGCGCGCCGTCGATTGCGGCCGCCTCGAGCACGCTTCTGGGGATGCTCTGCAGGCCGGCGAGGAAGAACAGGAAGTTGTAGGAGATCTGCTTCCAGGCGGCGGCGAGGATGATCAGCGACGCAGCCTGATCGCCGTCGAGCAGCGGATTCCAGTCGATGCCCAGGGCGCGCAAATACCGCGAGAGCACACCGAGCGAGGGATGCAGCATGAAGATCCAGAGCACGCCGACGACCGGCGGCGCTACCGCATAGGGCCAGATCAGAAGCGTCCGGTAGAGCATCGAGCCGCGCAGCGGCTTGTCCGCCATCACGGCGAGCAGCAGCGCGAAGGAGAGCGAGGAGACCGCGATGGCGAAGGAGAAGAAGAAGGTGCGGACGATCGCCTCGAAATAGGCGCGCTCCTTGAGCAGCTCGAGATAATTGTCGAACCAGACGAAACTCGTTGACAGGCCGAAAGCATCCTGGAGCAGGAAGGACTGGATCACCGCCTGCAAGGCCGGCCAGTAGAAGAAAATCAGGACAATCGCGAGCTGCGGCGCAACCAGCGCATAGGGCAATAGCTTCGACTGGAAAATGGCTTGCTTTTGCATGATGTCCGCAGCAGCGGCAGGCCGGCTTCCCGGCCTGCCGCCTGTCGCCTTACTTCACTGCGGTCTTTTCGAACTGACGCAGCATGGTGTTGCCGCGCTCGACGGCCGCGTCCAGCGCCTGCTTGGCGGTCTTCTTGCCGGCCAGCGCCTGCTCGATCTCTTCCGCCCAGACGTCACGGAGCTGCACCATGTTGCCGAGGCGCAGGCCGCGCGAATTCTCGGTCGGCTCCTTGTTGGTCAGCTCGAGCAGCGGCGTCTCGAGATAGGGCTGGTCCTTGTAGAAGCCCTCGGCCTTGGCCTTCTCATACGCCGCCTTGGTGATCGGCAGATAGCCGGAGGCCTTGTGGATGTAGACCTGGCGATCGGTGTCCGAGAGGAAGGTCAGGAATTTTGCGACACCCTTGTAGTCGTCGCCCGACTTGCCGCCCATCACCCAGAGCGAGGCGCCGCCGATGATCGAGTTCTGCGGCGCGCCCTTGGCGTCCGGATAATAGGGCATCGGCACTGCGGTGAAGGCGAACTTGGCCTGCGCCTTGACGTTGCCGAAGAACGCCGACGAGGTCAGGTAGAGCGGGCATTCGCCCGACGTGAAGCGGCCTTCGCCGGTGTTGGTGCGGCCGGCATAGTCGTAGGTCTTGTCCTTCTGGAGCTCGACCAGGTTTTCGAGGTGCTTGACCTGGAGCGGTCCGTTGAACGAGAGCACGGTGTCGAAGCCGTCGAGGCCGTTGGCCTTCGTCGACAGCGGCACGTTGTGCCAGGCGGAGAGCTGCTCGAGATTGACCCAGGTGACCCAGGAGTTGGAAAAGCCGCAGGTGGCGTGGCCGGCCGCCTTCAGCTTCTTGGCCGCGTCGAACACTTCAGGCCAGGTCTTCGGGATCTCGACATTGGCCTTCTTCAGCTCATCGAGGTTGACCCACATCACGGTCGACGACGAGTTGAAGGGGAAGGACAGCATCTCGCCCTTCGAGGTCGAGTAGTAGCCGGTGATCGCGGGCAGATAGGCCTTCGGATCGAACTTCTCGCCGGTCTCGGCCATCAGCTTGTAGACCGGCTTCACGGCGCCGGTCGCGGCCATCATGGTGGCGGTGCCGACCTCGAACACCTGCATGATGTGCGGCGCGTTGCCGGCGCGGAACGCGGCGATGCCGGCGTTCATCGTGTCGGCGTAGTTGCCCTTGTAGGTCGGGATCACCTTGTAGTCGCTCTGCGCGGCGTTGAAGTCGTTGGCGAGCTTGACGATGACGTCGTTGTTGGCGCCGGTCATCGCGTGCCACCACTGGATCTCGGTCACGGCGAGCGCCGGCGAGGCGCCGAGACCAACCGTGAGTGCAACAGCCGCAGCCGCGCCAAAATGTCGAAGAGCCATCAAGAAAACCTCCCTTGCCCGTCAATAAAGAAGCGCTTGCGCTAGCAGCGCCATATGACGTTCACATGACTGTGTAAGCGGCCGAAACGAAAGCGGCAAGCGCTGGAAAAGGGAAGCCGGAAAATAGGCGAAGACCGAGCGGGCAGCCGTAGCCGTTCGCGCTGCACATGCGTGCGCGCGCCGCAGTGCGGCATTGGAGATGTGGATGAGGAAAGCTCCGTCGGCGCGGGATGAAGTTGGGTAGAACGGATGCAGCTCCGGGCGCCCTCAACCTCTCCCGCTTGCGGGAGAGGTCGGCGCGGAGCGCCGGGTGAGGGTTCTCTCGTCTTGGGGATTGTCCCGGTGCGGAGACACCCTCTCCCCAGCCCTCCCCCGCAAGCGGGGGAGGGAGCGCACTGGAGCGCGCCGCTCGATCTCGTTCACTTCGCAGCGCCTAGCGCTTCCGCTCGGGGCCGCAGACCGTGCCTTTCTCGACCATCGCGTCGATCTCGGCTTTGGAGTAGCCGAACTCGCCCAGCACCTCCGCCGCGTGCTGGCTGAATTTCGGCGGCAGGCGGCGCAGGCTCGGCTTGCTGCGATCGAGCCGGATCGGCGAGGCCACGCCCTTGTACCAGTCCTTCTCGATGACATCGCCGCGGGCGATCGTGTGCGGGTTGGTCAGCGCCTGGTCGATCTTCTGCACCGGGCCTGCGGGCAGGCCCGCCGCGAGCAGGCGGTTGCACAGCGGTTCGGCCTCGTGCTGGCTGAACACCGCGGCAAGCTCGGCGCGCAGCGCCTCGCGATTGGCGATGCGGTCCTTGTTGCGGGCGAAGCGCGGATCGGTGCCGAGCTCGGGCTTGCCGATCTCCTTGGCAAGCTTGCGGAAGGTGCCGTCATTGCCGACGCCGATGAAGATGTTGTCGGTCTTGGTCGGGAAGATTGCGTAAGGCACGAGGTTCGGATGCTCGTTGCCGGTGAGGCTCGGCGGCTTGCCATGCATGAAATAGTTCGCGGTGTGCGGATGCATGATGGCAAGCCCGGTCTCGTACAGCGTCGTTTCCAGGAACTGGCCCTTGCCCGAGCGCTGCCGCTCCGACAGCGCCATCAGGATGCCGATCGCCGCATAAAGTCCGGTGGTGATGTCGACCAGCGGCACGCCGATCCGCATCGGGCCGCTCTCCGGCGAGCCGGTCGCCGCGATCATGCCGGTCATGGCCTGGATGATGGCGTCATAGCCGGGATTGCCGCCGCGCGGGCCGTCGGCGCCGAAGCCGCAGATCCGGCAATGCACGAGGCGCGGGAATTTCTCGCGCAAGGTCTCGTTGCCGATGCCCCATTTCTCCAGCGTGCCCGGCTTGAAATTCTCGATCAGGACGTCGGCGGTCTCCAGCATCTTGAGCAGCACGGCGCGACCGCCCTCGGAGGCGAGGTCGAGGCCGATCGAGCGCTTGTTGCGGTTGATGCCGACGAAATAGGCCGCGTCCTCCTCGTGGAAGGGAGGACCCCATTCGCGCACCTCGTCGCCCGCGGGCGGCTCGACCTTGATCACGTCGGCGCCATGGTCGGCGAGGATCTGGGTGCAGTAGGGACCGCCGAGCACGCGCGTGAGATCGATGACGCGCAGTCCGCTCATTGCGCCCAAAACGGCTTCAGTCATGCCTTCGCTTCCCCTGTGTCGATCGTTGGATCACAGGCCTAGCGAGGTTTGTTTGCGCCAGCAATGGCGCGGCGGGTAGGGCCGCATGCGCCGCCGCCGCGCCATCCCGCGATGTGGGAAATCAACGGAAGCGGCCGGCCCGAGGGGGATCCCGGGCCAGCCCATCCGTCCTTTCGGTCAGACGACCGTCAGGCGAACGTCGACATTGCCGCGCGTGGCATTGGAGTACGGGCACACCTGATGCGCCTTCGCGACCAGTGCCTCGGCCTCCGCGCGGGCGAGGCCCGGCAGCGAGACGGCGAGATCGATGTCGAGGCCGAAGCCGCCCTCGGAGCGCGGGCCGATGCCGACGGTCGAGGTGACGGAGGCGTCAGCCGGCACCTTCGGGCCGCCCTGCGAGGCCACGAACTTCATCGCGCCGATGAAGCAGGCGGCATAGCCGGCCGCGAACAGCTGCTCGGGATTGTTGCCGGCGCCGCCGCCGCCGCCGAGCTCCTTCGGCGTGGTCAGCTTGACGTCGAGCGCGCCGTCGAGGGTCGCGGCATGGCCGTCGCGGCCGCCGGTTGCCTTGGCGCTGGTCTTGTAGAGGACGTTCACGGACATTGTGGTCTCCCTGGGGGCCTGGGTGTGTGGGTGCGATGCTTATTGCAAGCAATTTGATTGTGCGCAATCTAAATCGGCATGCATCACATTTAATTGTCCGCAATTGAATGCTCGCCCGATCGGCCCCAGAATGGGAAAAACGCGTGAGGTTCTCTATGGCCCGGAAATCATCGGCGGTGGACCCGCTTCGACTCGACAACCAGATCTGCTTCGCGGTCTATTCCGCCGCGCACGCCTTCAACCGCGTCTACAAGCCGCTGCTCGACCGGCTCGGCCTGACCTATCCGCAATATCTGGTGATGCTGGTGCTGTGGGAGCGCGACGACGTGCCGGTCAAGGAGATCGGCGAGAAGCTGTTCCTGGATTCGGGCACGCTGACGCCGCTGCTCAAGCGGCTCGAGGCCGGCCATCTCGTCAAGCGCACCCGCTCGAGCGAGGACGAGCGTCAGGTGCTGATCGCGCTGACGCCGCAGGGCCATGCGCTGAAGGAGAAGGCACGCAGCGTGCCGCAGTCGATCCTGGCGGCGACGGACTGCTCGGTGTCGGAATTGGTCACGATGAAAGACGAGATCGTGGCGCTGCGCGATCGGCTGAATGCCGTGATTGGGGAGTAGGGGGCTAGCAGAGTCGCTTTTTCGAGAAGGCGCGGCCCGAGTGTGACTTGAGATATGTCTCGAATGCCAAGGCCTTCATCTTGTCAGGGAAAGCGCAGTACCAGACCAGCTTCCACGGCTTGAACTTGGCGATAGGTTGATTGGAAATGTCACCAGTCCGTCTTCGCCCTTCGGGCTACGCCGGACACCACGCTTCGCCCTTCGAGCTCCGACGTGGCTGCGCCACGCGTAGCCCGAAGGGCGAAGCGTGGTGGAGCCAGGCGGGATCGAACCGCCGACCTCTTGCATGCCATGCAAGCGCTCTCCCAGCTGAGCTATGGCCCCTTAGTCCTTGCGGGGGTGAATCTGGTGGATCACCCCGGCCGGCGAGCCCCTAAGCGACTCGCGCGGTGCACCCTTTTTCACAGATCAGGGCTGATCTCAAGTCTCTTCATCACCTCCGACATCACCAATGATGTCTGTCACGTCCTCATCGCCCTCTTCCTCGTCGGCAATGAAGGTCGAATCATCATCATCGTCGTCGTCGAGGGTCTCGTCGACCTCGATATCGTCCTCGGATTCGGGCACCACGGCCTTGACCTTGCCGGTGTTCTCCTCGGCATCGGCCTCCTCGAGGGAGACCTCCTCAACCTCGGCCGGCTCCGGCGAGGTGTCCGCCGCTGCAGCGTGCCGGGCTTCGGCGCCGCGGGGCACGCGCGCGGGCGCCACCGGAGCGATCGGCACGACCTCGCCGGTATAGGGCGAGATCACCGGATTCTTGTTGAGGTCATAGAATTTCTTGCCCGTGGTCGGGCAAATACGTTTGGTTCCGAGTTCGGACTTGGCCACGGCAGGAATCCTGGGAATGTCTGAAAAGCGGTGCTTCACTTGGCTAGTTGGCGGCCCGCTGTCAATAGCGCATTACGACAGAACGACATGCCCGTGACGGGGCGCAGACCATGTGGTACCTGCGCGCCAGCCCATAGGGCCTATTCAAGGACACAATCTTGACCCATTCCGACCAACCGAGGCCGCTCCGGTCTCGCGCCAGCGGTCCCCTGACCGGGAAAGTACGGGTGCCCGGGGACAAGTCGATCTCCCACCGCGCCCTCATCCTGGGCGCGCTCGCGGTCGGCGAGACCAGGATTTCGGGCCTCCTGGAGGGCGAGGATGTCCTCAACACCGCCAAATCCATGCAGGCGCTGGGCGCCAGGGTCGAGCGGACCGGTGATTTCGCCTGGAAAGTGACCGGCGTGGGCGTTGGCGGCTTCGCCCAGCCCAAGGCGGCGCTGGATTTCGGCAACTCCGGCACCGGCTGCCGGCTGGTGATGGGCGCCGTCGCCGGCTGCCCGATCTCGGCGGTGTTCGACGGCGACGCCTCGCTGCGCAGCCGTCCCATGCGCCGGATCCTCGATCCGCTCGAAAAGATGGGCGCGAAGGTCATCGCCGGCGGCGAGGGCGGGCGTCTGCCGCTGACCCTCCAGGGCGCGCGCGATCCGCTGCCGATCACCTACAAGACCCCGGTCGCCTCAGCCCAGATCAAGTCGGCCGTGCTGCTGGCGGGTCTGGCTGCGCCGGGCATCACGACCGTGATCGAGACCGAGGCCAGTCGCGACCACACCGAGCTGATGCTGAAGCATTTTGGCGCCGACATCACCTCGGTGCAGGAAGGCCAGCACGGCCGCCGCGTCACGCTGGTGGGCCAGCCCGAGCTGCATGGCGCAAATGTCGTGGTGCCCGCTGATCCCTCGTCGGCGGCCTTCCCAATCGTTGCAGCGCTGATCGTCGAGGGCTCCGACGTCGTGCTGTCCGATGTCATGACCAATCCGCTGCGCACCGGCCTGTTCACCACGCTGCGCGAAATGGGCGCTTTCATCGAGGAAAGCGAAGTGCGCGGCGATGCCGGCGAGCCGATGGCGCGCTTGCGCGTGCGTGCCTCAAAACTGCGCGGCGTCGTGGTGCCGCCGGAGCGCGCGCCGTCGATGATCGACGAATATCTGGTGCTGGCGGTGGCGGCGTCCTTCGCCGAAGGCGCCACCATCATGCGCGGCCTGCAGGAGCTGCGCGTCAAGGAATCCGATCGCCTGGAGGCCACCGCCGCCATGCTCCGCGTCAACGGCGTCAAGGTCGAGATCTCCGGCGACGATCTGATCGTCGAGGGCCGCGGCCATGTCCCCGGCGGCGGCACCGTCGCCACCCACATGGATCATCGCATCGCGATGTCCGCGCTGGTGATGGGCTGCGCCTCCGACCAGCCGGTGACCGTCGACGACACCGCCTTCATCGCCACCAGTTTCCCGGACTTCATTCCGATGATGCGTTCGCTAGGGGCCGAGTTTTCATGATCATCGCCATCGACGGGCCCGCGGCTTCGGGCAAGGGGACGCTCGGCAAGCGTCTCGCCCACCATTACGGCTATCGTCATCTCGATACCGGCGTGATCTATCGCGCGGTGGCCTATGCCCTCATGCAGTCCGGCCATGATCTCAGGGACGAGGCGGCCGCGGTCGCGGCGGCACTGGAGCTCGATCCCGAAAAATTCGGCAATCCCGTCCTGAAGACACAGACGGTCGGCGAGGGTGCCTCCATCGTCTCGGCGATTCCCGGCGTCCGCGAAGCCCTGGTTAATTTCCAGCGGCAATTCGCCGCCGATCCGCCCGGCGCCGTGCTCGACGGCCGGGATATTGGAACCGTGATCTGCCCCGATGCCGACGTCAAAATCTTCGTGGTCGCCGACCCCAAGGTCCGCGCCCATCGCCGGACCATGGAGGCCAGGGCGAGAGGCGAGGAGGCCGACGAGGCGGCCGTGCTCGCCGACATCATCCAGCGCGACGAACGCGACAAGAACCGGCCGATTGCGCCGTTAAAACCGGCCCCGGATGCTTACTTGCTAGACAACTCCCAACTCGATATAGAAGGCGGCGTCCGGGCCGCCATCGACATTATCGAGGCCGTCCGAGCGGGCCGTCCGCGGGGTTAAGCCGCGGCCGTCATTGGAGGAAGCGCCCGCTCCCGCTCTTTGAGGTCGATATCTTCGGCTCCCCGTTTTGGGCGCCGTCGCATCCAGCTCCGGACAATGATTCCACGTATCGAACGCGCGGGCCTCAGCCGGCCCGCTTCCGCTGTTCCGCCTCCAGGGCCGGAGCAACGAGCGGTCGCTCGAAGGTCTTGCGGACCTTCCGACACTGCGTGTGCGATGCGCCCATGAACCCAACGGCCGGCAAGACATCCGCAACTGGAGAACAAATGGCTTCGACTTCTGCTGATACCTATAGCCCCTCGCGCGACGATTTCGCCGCGATGCTCGACGAGTCCTTCGCAGGCGGCAACCTGCAGGAAAGCTCCGTCGTCAAGGGCAAGGTGGTTGCAATTGAAAAGGACATGGCCGTCATCGACGTCGGCCTGAAGACCGAGGGCCGCGTCGCCCTGCGCGAATTTTCCGGCCCCGGCCGTGACAGCGACCTCAAGGTCGGCGACGAGGTGGAAGTGTTCCTCGATCGCATCGAAAACGCCCTCGGCGAAGCCGTGCTGTCGCGCGACAAGGCGCGCCGCGAAGAGAGCTGGGGCAAGCTCGAGAAGGCGTTCCAGAACAACGAAAAGGTCAACGGCGTCATCTTCAACCAGGTCAAGGGCGGCTTCACCGTCGACCTCGACGGCGCCGTGGCCTTCCTGCCGCGTTCGCAGGTCGACATCCGCCCGATCCGCGACGTTGCGCCGCTGATGAACAACTCGCAGCCGTTCCAGATCCTCAAGATGGACCGCCGCCGCGGCAACATCGTGGTGTCCCGCCGCACGGTTCTGGAAGAGACCCGCGCCGAGCAGCGCCAGGAGCTGGTGCAGAACCTCGAAGAGGGTCAGGTCATCGACGGCGTGGTCAAGAACATCACCGATTACGGTGCGTTCGTTGACCTCGGCGGCATCGACGGCCTGCTGCACGTCACCGACATCGCGTGGCGCCGCGTCAACCACCCGACCGAGGTGCTCTCGATCGGCCAGACCGTGAAGGTCAAGATCATCAAGATCAACCACGAGACGCACCGCATCTCGCTGGGCATGAAGCAGCTGCTGGACGATCCGTGGCAGGGCATCGAAGCCAAGTACCCGCTGGGTGCCCGCTTCACCGGCCGTGTCACCAACATCACCGACTACGGTGCGTTCGTCGAGCTCGAGCCGGGCATCGAAGGCCTGATCCACGTCTCCGAGATGTCGTGGACCAAGAAGAACATGCACCCCGGCAAGATCGTGTCGACCTCGCAGGAAGTCGACGTGCAGGTGCTGGAAGTCGATTCCGTCAAGCGCCGCATCTCGCTCGGCCTCAAGCAGACCATGCGCAACCCCTGGGAGGTCTTCGTCGAAGGCCACCCGACCGGTTCGGTGGTCGAGGGCGAGGTCAAGAACAAGACCGAGTTCGGTCTGTTCCTGGGTCTCGAGGGCGACGTCGACGGCATGGTCCATCTCTCCGACCTCGACTGGAAGCTTCCGGGCGAGCAGGTGATCGACAACTACAAGAAGGGCGACATGGTGAAGGCCGTGGTGCTCGATGTGGACGTCGAGAAGGAGCGTATCTCGCTCGGCATCAAGCAGCTCGAAGGCGACCCCTTCGCCGAGCCGGGCGATGTCAAGAAGGGCGCGGTCGTGACCTGCGAAGTGCTCGAGGTGAAGGAGAGCGGTATCGAGGTGAAGATCGCCGGTACCGACTTCACCACCTTCATCAAGCGCTCCGAGCTTGCCCGTGACCGCAACGACCAGCGCGCCGAACGCTTCGCCGTCGGCGAGAAGGTCGATGCCCGCGTGATCCAGTTCGACAAGAAGGCCCGCAAGGTCCAGGTGTCGATCAAGGCGCTCGAAGTCGCCGAAGAGAAGGAAGCCATCGCGCAGTACGGCTCCTCCGATTCGGGTGCGACGCTCGGCGACATCCTCGGCACCGCGCTGAAGAACCGCGACAACAAGTAAGCGAAACGCATTTTTTTCGCTGACATCAAAGCCCCGGCGCGAGCCGGGGCTTTTTTGCTGCCACTACTTTGTTGCCACATACACAACTGTCGTCCCGGATCGGCGCTCCGCTTCGCTGCGCTTGTCCGGGACGACACGAGAGTGCGTGGCAGCGTCCGGGCTAACCGTCCCAGGCCTTCATTTCTTCAAATTGGGCCGCAATTGATGTATCCAGATAAGCCAATGGTCACGCCGTGACGGCACAACGCGCCCGGTCTTTCATTTGGAGATATTCCGATGTCGCTCGATTCGGACATCATCGTCGATCGCCGCAGGATCCGCCGCAAGCTGACGTTCTGGCGTGTGATGGCCGCGCTGATCGCGATCGCGGCGATTGCGAGCTTCGCGCTGATTGCGACGCCTGGAGCACGCGGCACCTTCGCATCGGCCGGCTCGATCGCGCGCGTTCATATCGATGGATTGATCCGCAGCGATTCCGATCGCACGCAGGCGCTGGAGCGGCTCGAGAATTCGCAGGCCGCCGCCGTCATCGTTCATATCAACTCGCCGGGCGGCACCACCGCCGGCTCCGAGCAGCTCTACGATTCGCTCGTCCGGCTCAAGGCGAAGAAGCCGCTCGTCGTCGTGGTCGAGGGTCTCGCTGCCTCCGGGGGCTACATCACGGCGATCGCGAGCGATCACATCATCGCCCAGCAGAGCTCGCTGGTCGGGTCGATCGGCGTGCTGTTCCAGTACCCCAACGTCGCCGAGCTCCTGAAGACCATCGGTGTCAAGGTCGAGGAGGTGAAGTCCTCGCCGCTGAAGGCCGCGCCCAACGGTTTTGAGCCGACCAGTCCCGAGGCGCGCGCCGCGCTCGATGCGCTGGTGAAGGATTCCTATGCCTGGTTCAAGGGAATGGTGAAGGAGCGGCGTGGCATGGATGACACGCAGCTCGAAAAAGTCGCTGATGGCCGCGTCTTCACAGGCCGCCAGGCGATCGATCTCAAGCTGGTCGACCAGATCGGTGACGAGAAGACGGCCGTGACCTGGCTGGTCGAGCACAAGAGCGTCAAGAAGGGGCTTCCCGTGCGCGATTACAAGCTCCAGCCGCGTTTCGGCGATCTGCCGTTCCTCAAGACCGCCGCCGCCGTGACGCTGGAAGCGCTGGGTTTGGGCTCGATTGCGCATCAGATCGGGCAAACCGGCGTCGCGCAGGCGGTCGATCGGCTCGGAATGGATGGAATGCTGGCGTTATGGCAGCCGGCCGCATCAAACTGACCGGGGACAGGCGAGTTCCGAAAGCTTTTCCCGTCTGGCGCGTGCTGGCGCAGCCTGCTTTTTCGGCATTTGTCACGCATTTTCACGACGCTCAACCTTGATTTAGCGTCTTGACAGATCAAGGTATTTTCACGGAAATGGTCATCCGCACGCTTCCGGGTCCTATCTCTCGATGATCAAATCCGAACTTGTTCAGCGTATCGCCGAGCACAACCCGCATCTGTACCAGCGGGATGTCGAGAACATTGTGAATGCGATTCTCGAAGAGATCGTAGCGGCGCTTGCGCGCGGCGATCGCGTCGAGCTGCGCGGCTTCGGTGCCTTCTCGGTCAAGCATCGCCCTGCGCGCGCAGGGCGCAATCCGCGCACCGGCGCCCATGTGCCCGTCGACCAGAAGAGCGTTCCGTTCTTCAAGACCGGCAAGGAAATGCGCGAGCGGCTGAACCGCGACCATCCGGATCCCGGCGCGGCAGACTGAAGCCGGCGCCAGCGGTTTTCCGCGGTCGCTCAGATGCGGCCGCAAGCTTGTTTCAAGGCGAGCGAAGCGAGATGCGAAAGTTCCTGACCGCGCTGATCGTGATTCCGCTGGGCCTGATCCTGGTGGCGTTTGCCGTCGCCAACCGGCATTTTGTCACGGTATCCTTCGACCCCTTCATTTCCGACGACCCGTCACTGTCGATGACGTTGCCGCTGTTCCTGCTGCTGATCCTGGTGGCGGCCCTTGGGGTCTTCGCAGGCGGCTCTGCCGTCTGGTTCGGCCAGCGGCGCTGGCGGCGCGCGGCGCGCCGGAACGATGCGGAGGCCCGGGCCGCCAGGACCGAACTGGCCCATCTGCGGGCCCAGGCGACCGCAGCGAAGCCCGAGTCCCAGCGCCTTCCCGTTCCCTCCGGGGTCGGCCTGTATGGTCCCATCGGGCGAGACAAGCAGCGCGCGACGTTGTAGAAGCGGCCCCGACCGAAAAACCCTGCATTCGGGCCGGCTTGCGGCCTCCATTTGCTTTGAGACCATGTCCCTGCTCGTCAAGATCTGTGGCCTGTCCACGCCCGAGACGCTCGAAACGGCGCTCGAGGCGGGTGCCGACATGGTGGGATTCGTGTTCTTTCCGCCGTCGCCCCGGCATCTCTCCCTGGAGCTCGGCCGTGACCTCGGCCGTCAGGTGAAGGGGCGCGCGCTCAAGGTCGCGCTCACCGTCGACGCCGACGATGCGACGCTCGACAACGTCATGGACGCGCTGTCGCCGGACATTCTCCAGCTCCATGGCAGGGAGAGCGTGGCGCGCCTGCGCGACATCAAGCAGAGGTTCGGCCGTCCCGTGATGAAGGCCGTGCCGGTCGCGACAGCGGCCGATCTCGCCGTTCTGCCCGGCTATGCCGCGGTCGCCGACCACATCCTGTTCGATGCACGTGCGCCGAAGGACGCGACGCGGCCCGGCGGCCTGGGCGAGCCGTTCGACTGGCACCTGCTCGAAAACCTCGATCTGAAGCTGCCCTACATGGTCTCGGGCGGGCTGCACGCCGATAACCTGGCCGAGGCCCTCCGTGTCACCCGCGCCGGCGGCGTCGACGTGTCCTCGGGTGTCGAGAGCGCCCCCGGCGTCAAGGACCCCCAGATGATCCAGGCCTTCATCCGCGCCGCGCGCGCTACCCAAGAGTTGAGCGTCAAAGAGTTGAGCGTCCGATGACCATCGCCAAACCGAACTCCTATCGCAGCGGCCCCGACGAGCGCGGCCATTTCGGCATTTTCGGCGGCCGCTTCGTGGCCGAAACCCTGATGCCGCTGATCCTCGATCTGGAGAAGGCCTACACCGCGGCCAAGGCCGACCCGGCCTTCCAGGTCGAGATGAACGGCTACCTCAAGAACTATGTCGGCCGGCCCTCGCCGCTCTATTTCGCCGAACGCCTCACCGAGCATCTCGGCGGCGCCAAGATCTACCTCAAGCGCGAAGAGCTCAATCACACCGGCTCGCACAAGGTGAACAACGTGCTCGGCCAGATCATGCTGGCGCGGCGCATGGGCAAGAAACGCATCATCGCCGAGACCGGCGCCGGCCAGCACGGTGTCGCCACCGCGACGCTGTGCGCGCGCTTCGGCCTCGAATGCGTGGTCTATATGGGCGCCGTCGACGTCGAGCGGCAGCAGCCCAACGTCATCCGCATGGAGATGCTGGGCGCGAAGGTATTTCCAGTGCAGTCGGGCACGCGCACGCTGAAGGACGCCATGAACGAGGCGCTGCGCGACTGGGTCACCAACGTGCACAACACGTTCTACTGCATCGGCACGGTCGCCGGCCCGCATCCCTACCCGACCTTGGTGCGCGACTTCCAGTCGATCATCGGCAACGAGACCAAGGCGCAGATGCAGGAGATCGAGGGACGCCTGCCGGATTCGCTGGTCGCCTGCATCGGTGGTGGCTCCAACGCGATGGGCCTGTTCCATCCGTTCCTCGATGATCCCAGCGTCGAGATCTTCGGCGTCGAAGCCGCCGGTCATGGCCTCACGCAGCTGCACGCAGCCTCGATCGCCGGCGGCCGTCCCGGCGTGCTGCACGGCAACCGCACCTATCTCTTGATGGATGCCGACGGCCAGATCCAGGACGCGCATTCGATCTCGGCCGGCCTCGATTATCCCGGCATCGGCCCCGAGCATTCCTGGCTGCACGAGGTCGGCCGCGTGAATTATCTCTCCGCGACCGACGACGAGGCGCTCGCGGCGTTCCAGCTGCTGTCGAAGCTCGAAGGCATCATCCCCGCGCTCGAGCCCGCCCACGCCATTGCCAAGGTGATGGAGCTCGCGCCGAAGCGGCCCAGGGATCACCTGATGGTCGTCAACCTCTCCGGCCGCGGCGACAAGGACGTCCCGCAGGTCGGCGACATCCTGAGGGGCAAGAAGTGAGGCGGGCGCACTCTCCGCACCTCTCCCCGCAGGGGAGAGGTCGGCTGCGCAGCAGCCGGGTGAGGGGTCTCTCCGCTCACTCGAACCTCAGTGAGGTCTCGATGAGCTCGAGAACGCCGTCGAGATTTTCGTACACATCCGTGTTCGAGACGCGAATGACGAGGAAGCCGCAGGACTCAAGCACCTTGGTCCTCGCTTCGTCGCGTTCGATCTCGGACGCGCTGGAATGCGTGACCCCGTCAACTTCAATGATGAGCTTTCCGTCCAGTGTCACGAAGTCGACGACATACCGGTCAACCGGATGCTGCCGGCGAAACTTCCAGCGGGCGAGCTGCCGGTTGCGAAGCGCTTGCCAAAGCTTCGCTTCGGCGCTCGTCTGCGACTCGCGGAGCCTTCGCGCTCTGGACTTGAACCTCTCCATCCCCCTCACCCGGCTGCTTCGCAGCCGACCTCTCCCCGGAGGGGAGAGGTATAGCACAGCGGCCGCGGAAACATGACCACGCGTATCGACACCCGTTTTGCCGAGCTTGCGAAGCAGGGCCGCTCGGCCTTCGTCACCTTCCTGATGGCCGGCGATCCCGATCCGGCGACGTCGCTCGAGATCATCAAGGCGCTGCCGAAGTCCGGCGCCGACGTGATCGAGATCGGCATGCCCTTCACCGATCCAATGGCCGACGGCCCGTCGATCCAGGCCGCCGGGCTTCGCGCGCTCAAGGCCGGCATGACGCTGAAGAAGACGCTCGAGCTCGTGCGCGGCTTCCGCAAGGACGACGACGCGACGCCGATCGTGCTGATGGGCTATTACAATCCGATCTATATCTACGGCGTCGACAAGTTTCTCGCGGACGCGAAGAGCGCCGGCGTCGACGGCCTGATCATCGTCGACCTGCCGCCGGAAGAGGACGACGAGCTCTGCCTGCCCGCGATGAAGGCCGGCCTGAACTTCATTCGCCTGGCGACGCCGACCACTGACGACAAGCGGCTGCCGGCCGTGCTCGCCAACACCTCGGGCTTCGTCTACTACGTCTCGATCACCGGCATCACCGGCGCCGCGGCTGCGGACTCCACGGCCGTGAGCGAGGCAGTTGCCCGGATCAAGCGGCACACGAAACTGCCGGTCTGCGTCGGCTTCGGCATTCGCACGCCGGAGACGGCGCGCGCCATCGCGTCCCATGCCAACGGCGCGGTGGTCGGCACCGCGCTGGTGGATGCGCTCAAGAACAGCCTCGATGCCGAGGGGCGCGCGACCGCAAAAACCGTTAACGCCGTGGCCGAGCTGACCGCCGCTTTGGCCCAGGGCGTCAAGGGCGCACAGCAGGCGGCCGAATAGGCCATAATTCCGCTTTGGGGACGGGTGACACGGCGGCTTGCCGGGCAGATGTCCGGCCGCCATATATCCTTCAGGCGGTCCCCAGCGGGATCGCACATCGGAGCAAACCATGAACTGGCTTACCAATGTGGTCCGGCCGAAGATCCGCAACATGCTGCGGCGGGAGACGCCGGAGAATCTTTGGATCAAGTGCCCGGATTCCGGACAGCTCGTGTTCTACAAGGATGTCGAGGCCAACCAGTTCGTCATTCCCGGCTCGAACTACCACATGCGCATGGGCGCGGTGGCGCGGTTGAAGTCGATCTTCGACAACGAGACCTGGTTCGACGTGGCGCTGCCCGAGGTCACGCCCGACCCGCTCAAGTTCCGCGACGAGAAGAAATATGCCGATCGCATCAAGGATGCGCGGGCGCGCACCAATCTGAACGACGCGGTCAAGGTCGGCTATGGCAAGCTCGAAGGCTCCGCCGTCGTCGTCGCCGTGCAGGATTTCGACTTCATGGGCGGCTCGCTCGGCATGGCCGCAGGCGAAGCCATCGTGCGCGGGATGGAGCTTGCGGTCGAGAAGAAATCCCCCTTCATCGTGTTCGCCGCCTCGGGCGGCGCGCGCATGCAGGAGGGCATCCTGTCGCTGATGCAGATGCCGCGCACCACCGTTGCGGTGCAGATGCTGCGCGAGGCAAAATTGCCCTACATCGTCGTGCTGACCAACCCCACCACCGGCGGCGTCACCGCCTCCTATGCGATGCTCGGCGACGTGCAGATCGCCGAGCCGGGCGCGCTGATCGGCTTCGCCGGCGCGCGCGTGATCGAGCAGACCATCCGCGAAAAGCTGCCCGAGGGCTTCCAGCGCGCCGAGTACCTCAAGGAACACGGCATGGTGGACATGGTCGTGCACCGGCATGAGCTGCGTCCGACGCTGGCGCGGCTCTGCCGCCTGCTGACCAAGGCGCCGGCGCAGGAAGGCGCTTCGAAACCGGCGCAGCCGGTGACGAGCCCGGCGCAGATCGTATCGGCCGCCGAGACGGCCCCGGCCGCGCCGCACGCGTGAACGCGTCCCCTGACACTGGAAAGCCGCCGCTCGGCGAATTGATCGGGCGGCTGTCGGCCCTGCATCAGAAGCGCATCGATCTCGGGCTCGAGCGGATGCACCGCCTGCTCGAGCGGCTCGGCCATCCCGAACGCAAGCTGCCGCCGGTGATCCACATCGCCGGCACCAACGGCAAAGGCTCGACACTCGCTTATCTGCGCGCGACGCTGGAAGCCGCCGGCCTGCGTGTCCACGCCTACACCTCGCCCTATCTCGTCCGCATCAACGAATGTTTTCGCCTTGGCCGCGTCGGTGGCGGCGTGCTCGTCGGTGACGACGAATTGCGCGCCGCGCTGGAGGAGGTCGAGCGCGTCAATGCCGGCGAGCCCGCGACATTGTTCGAGCTGAAGACAGCGGCAGCCTTCCATCTGTTCGCGCAGAACCCCGCCGACGTGGTGCTGCTCGAAGTCGGCCTCGGCGGCCGGCTCGATTCGACCAACGTGATCGATGCGCCGGCGGCCTGCGTGATCACGCCCGTCAGCATGGACCACATGGATTTTCTCGGGTCGACCCTGGCGTCGATTGCCGGCGAGAAGGCCGCGATCATCAAGCGCGGCGTGCCCGTGATTTGCGCCGAGCAAATGCCGGAGGCGATGGCCGTGATCGAAGCGCAGGCGAGGCGCATGCGTGCGCCGCTGTTTGCCGCGAACGAGAGCTGGCACGTCAATGTCGAGCGCGGGCGTCTGGTCTATTCCGACGATCGCGGCTTGATGGATCTGCCAGCGCCGCGTCTGTTCGGCCGCCACCAATTCGCCAATGCCGGGCTCGCGATCGCGACGTTGCGCGCGATTCCGACCTTCAAGGTCAACCAAGCCGCGTTCGAGGCCGGCATTGTCGGCGCTGAATGGCCGGCGCGGATGCAGCGCCTCACCTCGGGTGAGCTGCTGTCCTGGGGGCCGCAGGGCTCGGACATCTGGCTCGACGGCGGCCACAATGCCGAGGGTGGGCGCGTTGCGGCCGCCGCGCTCGGCGATCTCGAAGAGCGCGTGTCGCGGCCGCTGGTGGTCATCGCCGGCATGATGGCCAACAAGGACGCGCAGGGCTTTCTCGCCAATTTCGCCGGCCTCACCCGTCACATCATCGCAGTGCCGATCCCCGATACCGAGAACGCGATGCCGGCCGACCGCCTCGCCGATGCCGCGCGCAGCCTCGGCATGCGCGTCGAGCCCGCGCCCGGCATCGAAGCCGCCTTGCGCGCCTTGGCGAAGCTCGCCTATGAGGTGCCGCCACGTATCCTGATCACCGGCTCGCTATATCTCGCCGGTCACGTGCTGGCGATCAACGGCACGCCGCCTGCATAGAGGTCTCGTGTCCCGGACAAGCGCAGCTCTTGGCAACGCGTAGCGTTGTCCAGGGCGGAGCGCTGATCCGGGACCCAGAATGCCGCACCATGGGCCCCGGCTCAGCAGCGCATCGCCAGGGAAGCGCTGCGTCCGGGGCACGAGAGTGATGAGAATGCCAATGCGTTTCGCCGCGATTGCCGACATCCACGGAAATTACCTCGCGCTGGAAGCCGTCCTCGCCGACATCCACGCGCAAGGCATCGCCGATGTCGTCAATCTCGGCGACATGCTGAGCGGCCCGCTCGATGCACGCCGCACCGTCGAGATCCTGATGCAGCTCGACGCCGTGCACGTGCTCGGCAATCACGACCGCTATCTGCTCGACCGTCCGCCGGAGAAGATGGGCGCGTGGGATCGTCCCGCCTACGACGCGCTCAACGCCGCGCAGCTCGACTGGCTGCGCGTACAGCCGATGACGCGGGTGTTTCGCGATCAGGTGTTCCTCTGCCATGCGACGCCCGACAACGACGAAATCTATTGGCTCGACACCGTGCATCCCGACGGCACGGTGGCGCTGTCCCCGCTGGACCGGATCGAGCAATTCGCGCTGGGGCTCACGCAATCGCTGATCCTGTGCGCCCACACCCATCTCGCCCGCGCCGTGCGCTTGCGCGACGGCCGGCTGATCGTCAATCCCGGCAGCGTCGGCAGCCCCGGCTATCGCGACAAGCATCCGGTCCCGCATGTCGTCGAAGCCGGCACGCCGCACGCGCGCTATGCGATCCTCGAACTGGTTGGCGGCAATTGGCAAGTGACATTT
Source organism: Bradyrhizobium forestalis (assembly GCF_002795245.1). Lineage (GTDB taxonomy): Bacteria > Pseudomonadota > Alphaproteobacteria > Rhizobiales > Xanthobacteraceae > Bradyrhizobium > Bradyrhizobium forestalis. The sequence continues at coordinate 27,188 of NZ_PGVG01000032.1, forward strand.
CGCAACATCGCCTACGATCACGAGACCATGGCCGCGCTTGCACGCCGCAACAATCAGCCGGAGCTGGCGAATGCGCTGGCGACGGGATGGATCAAGTAGGGTCCGGGCTACGCAAAACAAAACGGCCGGCTTTCGCCGGCCGTTGTCGAAAATAATCCTGCGCAGGGCAGATCAGACCGCGGAGGTGATCCACTGCTGCAGCTTCGCCTTCGGTGCGGCGCCGACCTGGCGCGAGGCCATCTCGCCGCCCTTGAAGATCATCAGGGTCGGGATCGACATCACGCCGTACTTGGACGCGGTCTTCGGGCTCTCGTCGACGTTGAGCTTGACGATCTTGACCTTGTCGCCCATCGCACCGGCGATCTCGTCGAGGGCGGGCGCGATCATGCGGCAGGGGCCGCACCACTCGGCCCAGAAATCGACGACCACGGGGCCGTTCGCCTTGAGCACTTCGGCTTCGAAATCGGCGTCGGAAACCTTGCTAACGGCCATTGGGAGTACCTCACTCGGTTGAAAGAGAATCGGCGCGACCTGGAATCGCGCCCGGGATCATGCGGTCAACCTATGAACGGCTCCTTGCCGGGTCAAGGACGCTCACACCGAGATGAAGGGATGCCAGCGCCGCGTCCAGCGCGGGGGCCGAAATCTCCATATATTCAAGGGCCTCGGTCCAGAGCAGCACGGCCCGGATGGGCCTTTCGGGATAAAGCCGGGCCAGCACCGCCCGGTACAGCGCAAGCTGGCGGACATAGGCGGCGGGCGCCTCCGTGGCGCTCTTCGGCGCGGCTTGGTTGGTCTTGAAATCGACGATCAGGACCTCCGTGGGGCCGACGACCAGCCGGTCGATCTGTCCCGACACCAGGGCCGGGGTGCGGCCCGGGCGCTCCAGCCGGCCGACGATCGAGACTTCCGCCCGGCTGCCGGCGGCAAACACCGGAGCGAAACGCGGTTCATTGATCAAGGCGAGCACCTTGTCGGCCAGCGCAATGCGGTCGGCCTCCGCCCAGTCCGAGGCGTTGCGCGCCATGAAGCCGAGCGCGGCCTCGCGCCGGCGCTCCATGGCGATGTCGGGCAGGGATTGCAGGAGACGATGCACCAGCGTGCCGCGTTGCAGCGCGAGGGCGCGGGACTGGATTGATTCGCCTGATCGTACGCTGCGGCCCTCCTCGGCAGACTGGCCCGAGGGACGCACGGGATCGTCGTCAATGGTCTCGCGCGGCGCCGGTGTCCGCAGCCAGTCCGGCAACGCGATGGTCTGGTGCGCGGATGTCGCGGGCGCGCCCAGCGCCGCAACGTCCTCCGGCCGGGCGAACCGGGTCACCTTTCCGAGCGCCGTCTCGATCACCTGCTTGTCGAGGCCTGAGCCGGCGAGCCCGGCGTTGACGAGGTCGTACCAGCTCAGCTTGCGGACCGTCTTCATGTTGCCGGGCATGCAGCCGCCGACGATCAGCCGGTCCGCCGCGCGCGTCATCGCGACGTAGAGCAGGCGGCGATACTCGTCCTCGGTCTCCTCGATCATCGCCTTGCGTGCGTCAGCGACGGGCTTGGGATCATCAGCCTTGCGCCCGGCCCAGACCACGACCTCGCCGCCATTGCCGCGCGGCACGTGGATCAGCCGCAGCCGCTGCGAGTCCGCGGGCGACGATGTCGTGTCGACCATGAACACGACGGAGGCCTCGAGGCCCTTCGCGCCGTGCACGGTCATCACGCGCACCTCGTCGCGCGAGATCTCCATGTCGCGCTTCACCTCGGTGTCGGCCGAGCGCAACCAGGCCATGAAGCCTTGCAGCGAGGCCGGCGCCTTGCGCTCGTAGCTCAGCGCCAGCTCGAGGAATTCGTCGAGCGCGTCATTGGCCTCATGGCCGAGCCGGCGCAGGATGCGCGCGCGCCCGCCGTCGCCCCCTAACAGCCAGGCGTAGAAGGCGAACGGCGTCTCCTCGCGCGCACGCATCTCGCAGGCTTCCAGGCGCCGCAATGCCGTGGCGAACTTTTCGCTCGTGGCCGCATGCTCGCCGAGCGCGCGGCGCAGCGAGCCCTTGCGGTCCCAGGCGAGCTGGAACAGGTCGTCGTCATCGAGCCCGAACAGCGGGCTTTTCAGCGCCACCGCGAGCGCGAGATCGTCTTGCGGCAGCAGCAGCGCGTCGGCAAGGTTCATCAGGTCGATGATCGCGATGTGCTCGGTGAGCTTGAGGCGGTCGGCGCCGGCGACCGGAATGTTGGCGTGCTTCAGCGCCTGGATCACGGCATCGAATGCGTTGCCGCGCCGGCGCACCAGGATCAGCATGTCGCCATAACGCAGGGGACGCCGTTCGCCTTCGTGCCCCGTCAGCGTGCCGCTCTCGACCAGCCGCTTGATCTCGGCCTGGATGCGGCGCGCGAGCTTGACCTCGGGGCTGGTGACGGCGACGCCGTCGAACGGCGCGCGCCAGCCCTCGATGTCCTGCCGATCGTCGGCCTCGGCGAGATCCCACAGCTCGATCACGCTCGGCCCGGCGTCCGCGAGCGCGTTGTGCAGGGGATGGCCGATCTCGACCGAGTGGATGCTCTTGTAGATCTCCGGCTCGCGGAAGACGCGGTCGACCGAGTGCAGGATCGCAGCGCCCGAGCGGAACGAATAGGTGAAGGCGACCGGATCGAATTTCAGCCCGGCGGCGGTGAACTTGCGATGCAGCTCGCGCCGCCGCGCATCGAATTCGTGGGGAGCCGCGCCCTGGAACGAGAAGATCGACTGCTTCTCGTCGCCCACCGCGAACACCGTGCGGTTCAACCCTTCTCGCGCGCCCTCGCCGGCGGTGAACTCCGAAATGATGTGCGCGACGATGTCCCATTGCCGCGGACTGGTGTCCTGCGCCTCGTCGATCAGAACGTGGTCGACGCCTCGGTCGAGCTTGTAATGCACCCAGCCCGAGGAGATGCGATCCAGCATCGCCAGCGTCTTGTCGATCAGATCGTCATAGTCGAGCAGCCCGCGCTCCTGCTTCTCGCGGCGGTAATTCGCGGCAGCCGCGGTCGCGATGTGCAGCAGGGCCGCGGTGCGGTCGCGCAGGGTCACTGCGCGGCGCTTCTCGATCAATCCACTGATGCGCTGCGCTTCGGCTTCGAACAAGCGTGCGACGGACGGGTTGTGGTCGCAAAACTTCTTGGTCAGCACCGCCTTGCGCGGCAGCTTGTCGTCGGTGAGGAAGACGCTGAGGTAAGCGTCGACCTGGGCTGCGCTGGAAAACACCTTTGCCTCGCGGAGGCGGCCAGCCTGGTCGTTGTCCGATTTGCTGCCGTCCTCCAGCGCGAATGCGAGGTCGTCCCAGCGCGATCGCGGCAGGAACGGGCCATCCAGAATTTCCGTCTCGACGTCCTCGATGCGGTCGCTCGCGTCGACGCCCAGCACCGCCGCCATCTGCGCGGCAGCGGCCTCCGCGTTGCCGGCCTCGTCGGTCCAGGCCATGAAGTGGTCGCGGCTCAGACAAGCCTCGCGCACGACCTCCTTGAAGGTAACATCGGCGGCGCTGGCCATCGCGGTCAGCAGCGCGCGGCCGGTGACGCTCTCCGGATCGCGCGCGGCCTCCAGCAGCACCTTCAGATTGGCGCGCTCCATCATGTCGGTCTGGTCGCGCTCGTCGATCACGGCAAAGCGCGCCGGGACATTGGCCTCGAACGGAAACTGCTGGAGCAGGCGCGTGCACAGCGCGTGGATGGTCTGCACCTTCAGCCCGCCCGGCGTCTCCAGCGCGCAGGCGAACAGTTTTCGCGCGTCGCGGCGCAGTTTTGCGCTGGGATGCGGAATGCCGACGGCGCGGATCGCGGCATCGAGCCCGGTGTCGTCCAGCGTTACCCAATGACCAAGCGTAGTGAACACGCGCTCGGCCATGTTGGCGGCGGCGGCCTTGGTGAAGGTGATGCAGAGAATCTTCTCCGGCGGCACGCCCGATAGCAACAGGCGGATCACCCGCTGCACCAGCACATGGGTCTTGCCGGAGCCGGCATTCGCCGACACGAAGGCCGATGCGGTCGGATCGGACGCACGCGCCTGCCGCGCGCGCACCTCGTCGGGGATGGGACGCGGCGCCTTCACCATTCCTCGATCCCCAATCCGCCGGCTGCCGACCATTCCTTGATCCGCGCGAGATCGTCATAGGTGCCGTAGCGGTTCGCCCACATCGGCAGGTTCAGTGAGGTATAGGCCTGGTTCTCGTCCTCGAAGGCACGGATCAGCGCCTCAAGCTTGGCCCGCGCCTCGGCGGCCGCGGTGTCCGGTGGCTGCGGCTCGTCGCCCTGCTTGTACTTGAGTTCGAGGATGCGCTCCTCGCCCGGCGGGTTGTTGCCGCTGAGGCGGACATAGACGAGCTGGCTCACGGAGGAGCCGGCGTCGATATCAGGGAATCCGCCCTCGCGCAGGATCGCGGCTTCCAGCGTCAGCTGCGGCGACAGGCCCATGCGGACCTGCTTGCCGGTCGGTGGCTGCCCGGTCTTGTAGTCGAGAATGGCGTAGCTGCCGCCCTGGCGGCGCTCGATGCGGTCGGCGCGGGCGGAGAGGCGAAAGCTGCGCTGATGGTCGAGCATGATCGAGATCTCGCCATGGGTCTCCGCGACGATCGCCCCGATCGCATCGCGCCGCGCCGTCTCCCATTCGCCGAACCAGCGCGCGATGCGCTGGAAGCGCGGCCACCACAGCGCCCGCGCCTCGGGCCGTTCCATCAGCGGCGCAAAATGCTTCTCGCCGATCGCGCGCAGCACGCGCGCGGGATCGTCGGGCAGACGCGTCGCATAAACTTCCGTGAATTCGCCGATCGCTTCGTGAATCGCCGAGCCACGGTCTGCGGCCGACAGCGGCATGTCGACGGGATCGAGCGCATCGAGCCGCAGAATGTACCTGGCATAGATCGTGTAGGGATCGCGCAGCCAGTCCTCGATCGCGGTGACGGACATCTTCAACGGCCGCGTCGCGCGCGGCGGTCGCGGCTCGGGCTGCTTGATCGGCGTGACCTCGTCGGGCTGGTCCAGTGCGGCTGCGAACTGCACATACTTCTCGCCGGCGCGAATGGCCGTCTTCCAGAGCTCGTCGCCCGCCACCGCTTCCAACCGATGAAGAAAGCGCGAAGCGACGGCAGGCGCGCCGCCGGCCTTCGCGGAATGCGTGAGGATCACTTCATCCCCTCCAAGCAGCTGCGCGAAGTCGTGGGCGGAGAGGCCGATACGGCGCTCCGGCAGATCGAGGCCGAGCTCGTGCCGCATCGGCCGGCTGAGCCAGGGATCGATCCGCGGCGCCGGCGGCCAGACGCCTTCGATCAGGCCGCCGACGATGATGCGGTCAGCCTGCATCAGGCGCGATTCCAGCGGGCCGTAGATCTGCAGGCGCGCGCCCGGCCTGTCGCGCCGCCGCACCGCGCGATCGCCGAACGCGGTCTGGAAGACGTCGGGGTAATCCGACAGCGGCACCATCAATCCGCTGGTCGTGCCGCCGCGCAGGAGATCGTCAAAGGCGCTGGCGAGCGAAAGACCATCGCGCTCCTCGAAGGCGAGCGGGATGCCCTGCTCGTCGCGCGACAGCTCGATCATGATCTCGCGATGCCGGTGCGCGAGCTCGGCGAAGTCATATGGCTTCGACGGCGGCAGGCTCTCGATCGGCGCCAACGCCTTCTGCAAGGCATTGATCAGCGCCTGGATGCGATCGAGATCCTCGGCTTTGAGACGTGCGCGCGGCTCGGCTTTGTGGAGAGCGGAGACCTCGCTGCGCCACAGCTTTGCCAGCTCCTCGCGAAAACGGTCGAATTCGCGCAAGAGGCCGGTCGTGCCCGCAGGCGGACGCGTGCCGCGCAAGACCGCGAGCTCGAGGCCTTCAATCGCCGCTTTCCACGCACCGGGCGCGCGGCCGAGCCGGCACAGCGGGTGCTTCAGCATCGCCAGCAATGTCGGCGGCTCCAGGCCCTTGGTCGCCGCCTCTGCTGCGAGGCGAGCAAAAGTGCCGGCGGGCGTTTCCATCAAGACGTCGCCGCCGGAATCGTCGAAGGCAAGATCCCATCGGGTCAGCGCCGCCATCACCCGCCGCGCCAGCGCGCGGTCGGGCGTCACCAGCGCCGCAGATTTGTCGAGATGCCGCGCCTCGCGCATCGCAATGGCGATCGCAAGCGCTTCCATTTCAGGGTTGGGAGCCTCGACGACCGCGAGACTTCTCATGCCGCCGGAGATTTTCGCGGCGACCTCAGGCTGCTTCAGCCGGTCGTGCCAGACTTCCGTCTTGGCGGACGGCCGCATCGACTCCGACGCGAGCAGGTCGCGGCCGCCTTCCGCCGGCGGCTGAAGAATCTCGACATCGCTGCGTTTGATGCCTAAGCGCTGCAGCAGCGCATGCATGGCATATTGCGGATGGTTCGAGGCCGGATGCTCTGCGAACTTGCCGAGCGCGTCGCGCACGCCGCCGATGGTGCGCCAGGCATCGTCGTCGAGATCGGTGTCGAGGCCCGGCAGCACCACCGCGCCATGCGGCAGCGCGGCGATCGCATGCAGGAATTTCGCGGTGGCCGGCATCGAGCCGGTCGAGCCCGCCGCGATCACGGGCCCGTTCGGATGCGCGGTCAATCGCTTGGCTTCCGCCGCGATCAGCAGATCGCGCCGCGCCGCAGGCTCGATGCGGTTGATCTCGGCGAGATGATTGGGCCAGGCAATGCGGGCGATGCGCAAGAATTCGAGCGAGTGCTGCCAGTAGCGGTCGAGGTTATCAGGCACCAGGCCGTCGAGCGCGCTCCAGTCGACGCCGCGCGTCACCATGTCGTCGATCAGGCGGGCGAGATCGGAAGCCAGCGCCAGCGTCGAGGCAGGGCCGCCGACCACCAGCGGCGCCAGCACCGGGCCCTTGGCCCAGGCGGCGACGAGCTGCGCCAGTGTCAGCCGCCGTTCGAGCTCGCCCAGCCGCGGCGGGATGTCGAGCGGCGTTGCGCCGGAGAACTGCTCGCCCTCGTCGGCGAAAGCGAGCTCGTCCTCGTCGATATCGCCGAGCGCGACGATGCGCGGCAGCACCACCGCGTCCGATTTCATCTCGTCGAGAAAGATCTCGCGCACGACGCGCATCGCGCGCCGTGTCGGCAGATAGAGCGTGGCGTCGGCCAGCCGCGCCGGTTCCTTGCGCGCCTCGAAGCCGTCCACCAGCCGGCCGTCGAGCAGGGCCGTAACGACCGTGCGCAGGAACGGAACTGAGATGGGAACGCTGAAAACGCGCATGAGCTGCCTGATTCGGGAATCAGGCGCCAATATAGGGAGGCGAGCCCGAATGGTCATGGGTCGGCGCGAGGTCTTCCCCGCTGTTCGCCGGCATCACCATTCTCGTGCCCCGGACGCAGCGCAGCACGTAGTGATGCGCTGCTGAGCCGGGGGCCCAGATTACTTCGTTCCGCAAGTGAGGATGGGCTGGGTCCCGGCTCTGCGGAGCGGCACGTTGTGCCGCTCCGCGTACGGGACACGAGAGAGCCCTACGCCACGCTCTCCAAAAACGCCTCTTCCGCCGCATGCACCGCATCAGGCGTGCCGACATGCATCCAGACGCCGTCGAGGCGCAGGCCGAACAGCCGCTCCTGCTCGTTGGCGCGGTCGAACATCTTTGTCAGCGAGAATTCGCCCTTTGGCGCGTCCGCAAAGATCGCCGGCGACATGATTGCCGCGCCGGCATAGACGAACGGAACGACCTCTTTTTCCTTGCGCTTGCGCAAGGCGCCGTCGGGCAGCATGCCGTAGTCGCCGCGGCCGCTATAGCCGATGCTGGTTGCGGTCGGCGCCATCAGCAGCAGGATATCCATGCGCGCCGGGTCGAAATTCTCAGCGAGCCGCGTCAGGTTCGAGCGCACGCCGTCGATCCACAGCGTGTCGGAATTGACGTGGAAGAACGGCGCATCGCCGAGCAGCGGCAGTGCCTTGACCACGCCACCGCCGGTGCCGAGCACCTGGTCGCGCTCGTCCGAAATGGTCACGCGCGGATGCTGGCGTGATGCGGTGTGATCGATGATCTGGTCTGGCAGGTAGTGCACATTGACCACTGCTTCGGTCACGCCCGCCTGACCGAGCTTGTCGAGCACGTGGTCGAGCAGCGGCTGGCCCGCCACCGGCACCATCGGCTTCGGCATCTTGTCCGTCAGCGGACGCATGCGCAGGCCAAACCCTGCGGCGAGCACCATGGCTTTGGTCGGTTTGACGGACATCCTTTGCTTTCTCAGACCTTTCGCGTTCGCAGCAAATCCTAGCACGGGGCTTGATCAGCCGCACCGCGTCTCAACCGCCTTAACCACCCGCCGTGACGGTTGTACGACGGGTGTTGCCGTCACGCCCCAACGGCTGTGGAACGTGCCTTTTTCCTCTTGTCGCCGACCTTGAGGAAATTGACGCCGATCTGGTCGCCATTGACCCAGGCCAGTTCGCAGCGCCGGTATGCCAAGCCGGTGGACGACAGCAGGAGAAAGAATTCCTTCAAGTGCAGGCCTTCGACCGAGCCGTCGATGGTCAGCTTGGCGCCGCTCTCGGAGACGTCCTCCATGGTGCAGTCGCGCCGCCAGGTGCCGTCGATTCCCATCATCTGGGCCGGAATCCCGCGTTCGAAAACAACCCGGCTGTTGCCGCGCTGGTCCGTCTTCACCGCCATCTGCACCGCTCCAGCCCCGTATTTATCCGGCTGCCTCGCCGTCAGAATACCGAGGTCTTGGCTAACAGCCGGTAAATCGGCCCCAAATCAGGCTTGAGACGCCCCTTGCGACGGTTCTTGAGACGGTCCTTGGGGCGGCGGGACGTTGGCGAGATACCAGTCGCGCAAAGCGCCGAGCGCAGGATGCGCCAGCGAGCGCTGGAGATAGGTCCAGATCCGCGGCTGGTGGCGCAGATAATGCGGCTTGCCGTCGCGCCGGTTGAGCCGGGCGAAGGTGCCGAGCAGGCGCGTGTTCCGCTGCGCCGACATGATGGCATAGAGCTCGGCGAATCCGGCCGCATCGAAGCTCGCATCAGCCGCGCGCCGCGCCTTGATGTAGCGCGACAGCAACGTCAGCTCGAGCGTCTCCGGCACGTCGATGCGGGCATCCTGCAGCAGCGACACCACGTCGTAGGATTGTGGCCCGAGCACGGCGTCCTGGAAATCGATCACGCCGACGCGTTCGATGCCGCTGCGATGCTCAAGCCAGATCAGGTTCGGCGAGTGATAGTCGCGGATGATCCACGTCCGCGGCGCCGCCAGCGGCTTCTTCAGCAGCTCGCGCCACATCGCGAAAAACTCCGCGCGCGCCGGCTCGCTCAACGGCGCGTTGCGATCAGGCAGATACCATTCCGGCATCAATCCGATTTCGATCAAGAGCGCCTCGGCGTCGAAGACGGGGATCTCGTAGGTTTGCCCGTCCAGCGGCAGCATCTCCGGCAGCGTCTTGCCGTGCAGCCCGGCCAGCACATCGGTGGCGGCCTCGTAGCGCTCGGCAATCGGGCGCGGCGGATCGCCCTCGATCACGCCTTCGCTGCCAAAGTCCTCGGTGATCAGGAAGCCGTGGTCGAGATCGGAATGATGGATCGCGGGCGCGGAGATTCCCTGCGCGCGCAGGCCTTCGTCGATGGCGACGAACGGTCGTACATTTTCGGCGAGATGCACCGCGGCGCTGTAGGATTTTCCGTTGTAGAGGGCCGCGCCGTCGGGCCGCTGCGGGAAGTTCATGAGGATGACGATCTCGTCGCCGCGCAGCAGCCGCGCATAAGAGCGGGTCGAGGCGTCGCCATTCATACGCCGTCGCGTCGCGTCGATATAGCCGGACACGTCGAGGAATTCGCGCAGCGCCTTCAGCCGCGCGACTTGCGCGGCGCTCTTGCCGTGGCCGGTGATGTCGGCGGCGCGTGCGTTCGATCCCAGCGCCGGCCGGTGCGTCAGCGCGATGTCGATGCGGTCTTGCGGCATCGCCGACGGCGCGCGCTCCGGCCATTCGATCAGGACGAGCGTGGCTTCCGGGAGCGGCGACAGCCCGATCTCCTCGAGCTCGCTCTCGTCCTCGACGCGGTAGAGGTCGGCGTGCAGCACCGGGAAGGGCGGCAGCTCATAGCCCTGCACCAGCGTGAAGGTCGGGCTCGGCACCTCCAGCGCCTCGTCGCCGGCGAGGTAGCGGATCAGGCTGCGCGCCGCCGCGGTCTTGCCGGCGCCGAGATCGCCGGTGAGGGTGATGACGTCACCGGGACCGACCAGCAGCGCGAGGTCGGCCATCAGCTGTGCAGTGGCCGTCTCGTTGTGGAGCGCGACGGAGAATGTGATTGATTCCGTCATTCGGCGGCGTCGCGATGCGCCGCCTGGTCGGTCGGGAAATCGCAGATCACGACCGTGCCCCGGCCGACGATCGAATCCACCCGCACCTTGCCGCCATGCAGCTCGACGAAGGAGCGCACCAGCGACAGGCCGAGCCCGGCGCCGCGGTGACGCGAGCCCTGGGAGCGGCTTTCGAACCAGTTGAACACCTTGTCCTTCATGTCGGCGGGTATTCCAGGTCCGGAATCTGTCACGGTGAAGACCACGGAGCGTTCGGTGCGCCGCGCGCTGATGCCGACGGTGGAATCCTGTGGAGAAAACCCGACGGCGTTGGCGAGGAGGTTATAGAGCACCTGCACCACGCGCTTCTCGTCGCCGATGAAGCTGCCGACATCGGGCGCGATCTCGACCTTGAGGCGGATGCGGTCGGTGGCGAGCCGGTCCTGGATGCCCTCCGCCGCGAGCTCGATGGCCTTGCTGACATCGACCTGGCCGAGTTCCAGCTTCATCGCGCCGGCATCGATGGTGGCGAGATCCAGGATGTTGTTGGTGAGCGCGAGCAGCGCGTTGGTCGATTTGGTGACGTAGTCGAGATATTCGGCCTGCTTCGGCGTCAGCGGCCCGGTCGAGGGATCGCTGAGGAAATGCGCGAAGCCGATGATGGTGGTGAGCGGCGAGCGCAGCTCGTAGGAGACGTGGTGGACGAAATCCACCTTCATCTGGTCGGCGGCCTCCAGCGCCTCGTTGCGCTCGCGCAGCGCGCGCTCGACATTCTCGGTGTCGGTGATGTCCTGGAACGTCAGCATGGTGGCGCCGTCGGGCAGCGGCCGGATCATGCCGTCGAGCACGCTGCCGTCCTTGCGCTCCAGCTTCAGCGGCACATCGGCGCGGTTCTCGATCGAGGTGATAGCCTCGCGGATCTGGCGCCAGACCACGGGGTCGTCGAACAGCTGATGGCACCAGCCTTCCACCGTCTGGATATGCGGCTCGTCGCGCATGGCGTCGCTCGACAGCTTCCACATCCGGACGAAGGCCGGGTTGAACAGCTGCGCCTTGCCGTTGCTGCCGAACACCGCGACGCCCTCGGCGAGGCTGTCCAGCGTCTCGCGCTGAACCCGGATCAGGCCGTCAAAGCGGCGGGCGAGGTCGAGGCTTTCGGTGACGTCATCGAACAGATAGGTGACGCCGCCCTCCGGGTTCGGCGTGGTGACCACCGAGAGCGCGCGGCCGTCGGGCAGGAACCAGGTGTCCTTGGCGGTCTCGACCGCGCGATAGGCTTCGTGCAGCTTGGCTTTCCAGGCGCGGAAATCCGGCTGCTCCGGCAATTTGCGCGCGGCGCGGAGCTGGTCGAGGACGCTGGAATCATCAGGATTGGCGTCGAGGAAGCTGCGGTCGAGGTCCCACAGCCGGCGATAGGAATCGTTGTAGAAGGCGAGGCGGCGATGGCCGTCGAACACGGCGACGCCGGAGGAGAGCTGGTCCAGCGTGCGGCGGTGCGCCTCCGCCATGCGCACCAGCGCCGAGCTCAGCGCATCCGCCTCGCTGGCATCGATGGCGACGCCGACGCTGCCGCTGCCGACATTGACGGCGCGGACGTCGTAGATGCGCCGCTCTCCGCCGATCACGATCGGCAGCCGCGAATTGAAATGGGCCGCGTCCTTCAGCCCCCGCTCCATCGCGGTGCGGTCGGCGCTGTCGAGCAGCTCGAGCTTGCGCTCCTGGGCATCGGTGACGCTGTGCGCCTCGGTGGCGCGGACATAGGCCGGGTTGGCGTAGGTCAGCGCGCCGTTCTCGCCCTTGGCCCAGATCGGCCAGGGTGCGGCGGCGGCGAAGCCGCGCAGCATCTCGGTCTCGTCGGAGAGTGCCTTGTAGCGCAGATGGGTCTCGGCCAAATCGCGACGCAGTCCGGAGAGTTCGCGAATCCTGACAATGGCCTGGCCGCCGATGGCACGCCCGATGGCTTCCAGCGTGTGGCCGTGCGCGGTGGTCAGCGTCAGCTGGAACCCGTCGCCGCGATCGCGCAGCGCGTCGACCGCATGATCCATCTGCAGCGCAGGTTCCGGCGGCAGCCAGGTTCCGAATGCCAGCACACGCTGCGGGGAGGCATCGCGCGGCAGCACCATGGAGAAATCGCCGGAAATCTGCGCGCGATTGTCGCCGGCCGGCCAGGAGATCAGGATCTGCGGCTCGGCAAACAGCAGCGCGCCGAAGCGGTCGGCCTGGAGTTGCAGTTCCCCGATCCGTGCGCGCAGCCGCGCCTCGTTCTTCGCCGTGCGCACCCGCGTGCGCATCAAGAGGATCGCGGCCACCACCGAGAAGCCGAGCAGCGCCAGCGCGGTGGCGAGCACCGCGAGTTCCTGCCGGTTGAAATCCAGCATGATGGAGAGGGTGTCGACGAGGTCGGCGGCCTCAGCCGGCGCAGCCGGCAGCAGTGCTGCGAGCGCGCCTCCCACCAAGCCGCTGCGCGCCAGCGATGTGCACGACAGCAGCGTCCGACGCATCGACACGATCACGCCTGACATAGTTGCCCCAAGACCGCACGGATTTACGCTCGGCGACCCCCGCCGCACGCGAATCAAAAGACAATACCCCCACCGCGACTCTGCCGGTAAGAGTCCAGATCGTGAACGCAAAGGCGGCCCTCCAAAAATGCCGGGCGCGGTTCCGGAGTCACGTAATTCTTCGGGTGATTCGGCTGGAGCTGCCGTGCGTTAGCGAATCGTGGGGATCTGCTTGCCGCGACGCAGGTGTGCTCCCTCCCCGCCTGCGGGAGAGGGCAGGGGAGAGGGTGTCTCCGCATCGGGACAATCCCCTAGAGGATAGAACCCTCACCCGCGTTGCTTCGCTCCGCGACCTCTCCTGCAAGCGGGAGAGGTGAAGCCAACTCGCAGTCGGGCTAGCGGCCGGTCGAGCCGAAGCCGCCGGCGCCGCGATCGGTCGCCGACAAGGTGGCCACGGGAACCAGCGCGGCCTGCACCACGGGCGCGAGCACCATCTGGGCGATGCGCTCGCCGCGCTTGATCACGAAGGGCGCTGCACCGTGGTTGATCAGGATCACCTTGATCTCGCCGCGGTAGTCCGCATCGATCGTGCCCGGCGAGTTCAGCACGGTGACGCCGTGCTTGGCGGCAAGCCCCGAGCGCGGCCGCACCTGGGCCTCGTGTCCGGGCGGCAAGGCGATCGCGAGCCCCGTCGGCACCAGCGCATATTGGCCCGGCGCGAGCGTCAGCGGCTCGGCGTCCGAAACCGCGGCCATCAGATCGAGGCCGGCTGCCTCCGTCGTCTGATAGGTCGGCAACGGCAGACCTTCGGCATGGGCGAGGCGTTGCAGTTCGACCGTGACCTTCGTGCTCAAGATGCCGTCTCCCGGGATTTGCCGGTCACGCTCCTTGCGACATGCGCGACCAGTTCGATGGCGACCTGTTCCTTGGTCATCACCGGCCAGGAATCAACCGCGATCTCGCCGTCCTTCCCACCATTCTTGCGGCTGAGGAGATGGACCGTGTTGCGGTCGCCGCCCATCACGCCGGTCGCCGGCGAGACGTCGTTGGCGACGATCCAGTCGCAGCCCTTGCGCGCGAGCTTGGACTTGGCGTTGTCGATGAGGTGCTCGGTCTCGGCGGCGAAGCCGATCACCAGCGGCGGGCGCTTGTCGGTCAGTTTCGAGATCGTGGCGAGGATGTCGGGGTTCTCGACCAGTTGAAGCGGCGGCATGCCGGCCGCGGTCTTTTTCAGCTTCTGCTCGCCCTCATTGGCGACGCGCCAATCGGCGACCGCGGCGGCGAAGATCGCGATGTCGGCGGGGAGCGCGGCCTGCACCTGCTCCAGCATCTGCCGCGCCGATTCCACATGCTTCACGGTGACACCAGCGGGATCGTCGAGATCGACCGGGCCGCTCACCAAAATCACTTCGGCGCCGGCGGCCTGTGCGGCGGCGGCAATGGCAAAACCCTGCTTGCCGGAGGAGCGGTTGGCGATGTAGCGCACCGGATCGATCGGCTCGTGCGTGGGGCCTGCGGTGATCAGCATGCGCTTGCCGGCGAGCGGCTTCGGCACCGGCGGCCGCAGCAGGCGCTCGGCGGCTTTGGCGATCTCGATGGCTTCCGACATGCGGCCGATACCGGCTTCACCCGCTTCGGCCATCTCGCCCGAGTTCGGGCCGATCAGCACCACGCCGTCGCGCTGGAGCTGCGCGACGTTGCGGCGCGTCGCCGCGTTGCTCCACATCAGCGGATTCATCGCCGGCGCCAGCAGCACCTTGCGGTTGGTCGCGAGCAGGATGGCGCTGGCGAGATCGTCGGCGTGGCCGTTCGCCATTTTCGCCAACAGGTCGGCCGTCGCGGGCGCCACCACGATCAGGTCGCAGTCGCGCGCCAGCCGAATGTGCCCGGCGTCGAACTCGCTCTGCGGGTCGAACAGGTCAGTATAGACGCGCTCATGGGAGAGCGCGCTCACCGCCAGCGGCGTTACGAATTGCTGCGCCGCCTTGGTCAGCACGCAGCGGACCTCGACGCGGCGCTCCTTCAGCCGCCGGATCAGGTCGAGCGACTTATAGGCCGCGATCCCGCCGCCGATGATCAGGGTGACGCTGGCCTCGGGAAGGGCGCCGGTGCGCTGGGGCGTCGGGGCGGTGGACACTGCCGGGGGCGCCGAAAATGGCGTCAGCGGCTCCTCGCGGCCCTCGATCAGCTCCCGCAGGATGACCCGGACCTCTTCCTCGACCGACCTGCGGTTCTTGGCCGAGCGCAGCCGCAAATAGGTTTTGACGGCGTCGTCGAGCTTGCGGATGGTCAGGCTTGCCATGACGCCCTCCAGCACGAAATGATAGCGATGCTATCATTCGTGTGATTGCAGTGCAATCATAGATTCCGGACGGCGATCAGGATCCCGATAAAGGTCGCGGCGATGATCCAGAGCGCCACGGTGCGCCAGCGGTTCTTGCGGCCCTCGCTGCGCCCCATTGCCGCGATGCTCTCCGGCGACAGCCTGATGCCCTCGCGGGTCATCGTCTCGAGCTGCTCGATGACCTTGACCGAACGCTCGGCGATCTCCGGCAGGCGCATCAGCACGCGCGCGATGTCGCCGGTCCCGGCAAGTGCGCCCTGCACCCGGCCGATCGGGCCGAGGTTGCGCTCGATCCATTCGCGCACCACGGGATCGGCGATCTTCCAGATGTCGAGCTTGGGATCGAAGCCGCGTGCCACGCCCTCGACCACCACCATGGTCTTCTGCAGCAGGATCAGCTCCGGCCGCGTTCTCATGTCGAACAGGCCGGTGACCTCGAGCAGCAGCGTCAAGAGCCGCGCCATCGAGATCTCCTCGGCGGTGCGGTTGTGAATGGGCTCGCCGATGGCGCGGATGGCCTGCGCGAAATTCTCGACCGAATGATGCGCGGGCACGTAGCCCGCCTCGAAATGCACTTCCGCCACGCGGCGGTAGTCGCGGGTGATGAAGCCGAGCAGGATCTCGGCGAGAAAGCGCCGCTCCTTCATGCCGAGCCGGCCCATGATGCCGAAATCGACCGCGACGAGACGGCCGGTATCATCCAGGAACAGGTTGCCCGGATGCATGTCGGCGTGGAAGAAGCCGTCGCGCAGCGCATGGCGCAGAAAGCTCTGGATCACCTTGCGGCCGAGATCGGGCAAATCGACCTGCGCCTCTGCGAGACGCTTGTGATCATTGAGCGCGATGCCGTCGATCCACTCCAACGTCAGCACGTTGTGCGTGGTGCGATCCCAGTCGACGGCCGGCACGCGGAAATCGGGATCGTCCTGCGTGTTCTCCGCCATCTCGGACAGCGCGGCTGCTTCCAGCCTCAGGTCCATCTCCATCGCCACCGAGCGCGACATGGTGTTGATGACTTCGACGAGGCGCAGCCGCCGCGCCTCGGCCGAATAGGTTTCGGCCTTGTGCGCGACGAAGAAGAAATCGGAGAGATCGCGGCGGAAACGTGTGGCGACGTTGGGCCTGAGCACCTTGATCGCGACCGGCTTGCGGATGCCGTCGTGCAAAACTTCGCCGCGATGCACCTGCGCGATCGAGGCGGCGGCGACCGGCGGACCGAAGCTCGCGAACACGTCGCTGAGCGGTCGTTCCAGTGACGTCGTGATCGCCGCTTCTGCTTCGGCTTGCGAGAACGGCGGCAGGCGGTCCTGGAGGCTTTCGAGGTCGCGCGCCATGACGACGCCGACCACGTCGGGGCGCGTCGCCAGGAATTGACCGAGCTTGAGATAGGCCGGTCCCATCCGTGTCAGCGCGCGCGAGATCCGCGGCCCGTGCTTGACGCCGCGGCGCTCCACGATGCGCGCAAGCTTCAGTGCAAGTTGTCCTGGTGGCGGCACCAGGCTCGGGTCGACCGAGCCGAACACGCCTTCGCGCGCAAACACGAACGCGGCGCGGATCAGGCGCGCAATGTGGGTGAAAGCAGAGATCACAAACGCCAGCCCGAATGCAGTGCGACGATGCCGCCGGAGAGTGTCTGCCAGCTCACGCGGGAAAAGCCGGCCTCGCGGATCATGTCGGCGAAGGTGGCAGGCTTCGGAAACTTGCGGATCGATTCGACGAGATATTGGTAGGACTCAGCGTCGCCCGTGACCATGCGGCCGAGTGGCGGGGTCACCTTGAACGAGAAGAAATCATAGAGCTTGTCGAGCCCGGGCATCTCGACGGTGGAGAACTCCAGGCAAAGGAAGCGGCTGCCGGGCCTCAGTACGCGATAGGCCTCGCGCAGCGCAAGGTCGATCCGCGGCACGTTGCGAATGCCGAAAGCGATCGTATAGGCGTCGAAGCTGCGGTCGGCGAAGCCGAGCGCTTCGGCATTGCCTTCGACGAAATCGACCCGGGTGTCGAGATGCCGCTTGGCGGCGCGTTCGCGCCCCACCGCCAGCATATCAGTGTTGATGTCGCAAACGGTGGCATGGAAGCCGGGGCCGGCCGCGTTGGCGGCACGGAACGAGATGTCGCCGGTGCCGCCGGCCACATCCAGCAGCGCGAACGGCCGCTCGCCCTTGGGCGGGTCGAGTGCGGTGATCATGATGTCCTTCCAGACCCGGTGCAGTCCGCCGGACATCAGGTCGTTCATCAGATCATAGCGCGACGCCACGCTGCGAAACACATCGTTCACCAGCGTCTGCTTGTCCCCCAGGGGGACGTCCCTGAAGCCAAAATGCGTGGTTTCGCCCGGCCGATCCATTACTCTACTCCACGAGGCGGACCATAGCCTGCCCGCCGCAATGGCGCTATCACACCGCCCTCATAAGGTGAATGCCTGACCATGCCTGAATTGCCCGAAGTCGAGACCGTCCGCCGCGGCCTTCAGCCCGTCATGGAAGGCGCGAAAATCCTGGTCGCGGAGGCCCGCCGGCCGGATTTGCGCTTTCCGTTCCAGCCGGACTTCGTGGCCCGGCTCAAGGGGCAGGTCGTCACCGGGCTCGGCCGCCGGGCAAAATATCTCATGGCCGATCTCGGCTCCGGCGACGTGCTGCTGATGCATCTCGGCATGTCGGGCTCGTTCCGTGTCATCAAGCCGGACAACGACACTCAGCCCGGCGAGTTTCACTATCCGAAGGGTAAGGATTCCGCGCATGACCACGTGCTGTTTCGGATGTCCTCGGGCGCCGACATCGTGTTCAACGATCCGCGCCGCTTCGGTTACATGAAGGTGATTGCGCGCAATGCGCTCGAGGAAGAACCGCTGCTGCGCGGGCTCGGACCCGAGCCGCTCGGCAACGAATTCGACGCCGCGATGCTGGCGCGCTCCTGCGCCGGCAAGACCACCAGCCTGAAGGCCGCGCTGCTCGACCAGCGCGTGGTCGCGGGCCTCGGCAACATCTATGTCTGCGAGGCGCTGCACCGTTCGCATCTGTCGCCGCGCCGGATCGCCGCGACGTTGTCGACGAAGAAGGGCGAGCCAACCGATCACGCCAAGCGATTGGTCGGTGCGATCCACACCGTGCTGAACGACGCGATCAAGGCCGGCGGCTCCAGCTTGCGCGACCATCGCCAGACCTCCGGCGAGCTCGGCTATTTCCAGCACTCCTTCAAGGTCTATGATCGCGAAGGCGAGACATGCACGACGCCGCGCTGCGGCGGCACGATCAAGCGGTTTACGCAGAATGGCCGATCGACCTTCTGGTGTCCGAAGTGTCAGAAGTGAGATGACGGGGCCGTAGCCCGGATGGAGCGCAGCGCAATCCGGGACGTCTGCATCCGTCCGCGCGAAGGCCCCGGATTACGCTGCGCTCCATCCGGGCTACGAAGATTCCCAAAAACCGCGAAGCGAAGCAATCCGGCCGGGCTGATCGCCGGATTGCTTAGTCGCTGCGACCCTTCCGGATGGCGAAGGGCCGCCTGGCGGCTGAGCGATTGCCCCGTTCAGGACGCCAGTGTGATGGTCTCGTCCGCGGCAAGGTCAGAGGCGAGGTGCAACATGCCGTCCGCGTCCGACATCACTTGGTTGATCAGGACACCGGTTGTCGCAGTGAGCTCGAGCCGGGCCTCGATCCAGCGCCAGAGGCCGCGGATCTCGTCAGCCGATTTGCCGTTCGGTGCGAATTCGCTTACCGCAAGGCCATTCGCGAGTGAGTCCTGGTGATCGTTGCGCATCACGATCAGCGGACGCGCGAGCACGTCAGTGAGGTCGAGCGCGGCTTCCTCGGCGAGGGCGCCCGCGGCGTTGTCGATGCGCTGGCCGCGGATCGGCGTCTGGTTCAGCACGAAGCTGTAGGGCCGCTTCCAGGCGCGCGCGACGCTCAGCGTCGAAACGGTCGCCTCGATGTCGGCGACGCTCGGGCGGGCCGGGATCAGGCAGAGGTCGGAATGGCGGATCGCGGCCGTGGTCGCGGCACTGAGACCGGCCGCGGTATCGACGAACGCGAGCTGGAGGCCGCTGTCGGCCAGCATCTTCAGGCGGGGCTCGATATCGGCAGCGTGATAGATCGGCTCGACCACGAGATCATCGGTGCTGCGGCGGCGCTGCCAATTGGACAGGGTGCCCTGCGGGTCGGTCTCGATCAGGCGAACGGTGAAGCCGGCCTGCTTGGCTGCCAGCGCGAGGCCGATGGCGAGCGTGCTCTTGCCGCTGCCGCCCTTTTGGGTGGCCAGTACGATCGTGTGCATTGAAGATCAATCCTTTGGAGTGCTTGGGTCAGGAATACGCCACGCGAACGTGCATCGATCTCGATGCTGAGCTCTTCTCGCTCAGGACGTGCCGGCCCGATCCAAAGGGGATCGCGGAGGTCCGAATCAACGGTAACGATGATGGCGGAATAGGGAATGCCAGCGAATCCGTACCATTACCGGACCCGTAGTCGTACGTGTGGGGGTGCGCGCACACGAGTTGATCTCGTGCCCCGGACGCAGCGCAGCACCTCGTTGATGCGCTGCCGAGCCGGGGCCCAGAAAGCCGCAAATTCGGAATTGAAGAAGCCTGGGTCCCGGCTCAGCGGAGCGGCATTTCATGCGGCGCCGCGTCCGGGACACGAGAGAGAGTGGTGATGTTGTCCGTCCTATTTCCGCACGCAGATCACGCGAACGACGGAGCTCCTTGCGTCCGTCGACGTGCCATTCGCCGTGACACCGTTCGCCTTCAGGAACCCGCGCACCGTCTCCGCGGAGACCATTACCGCCTGTGACACCGGCACCGACGTCGCAGGTCCTGCAACCATTGCCGGCTTCAGCAGCGCAATGCCGGCGAACTTGCCGTCGGCGTCGATGGCCGGGCTGCCGGAGAATCCGACTGCCGGTGGCGGAGACAGTGCGGAATCGCTTGATGTGACCGGCGCCAGCGCAGCCTTGACGCTCGAGACGCCGGCTGCGCCGCCCTGGCTCTGTGGATCGGCGATGCCGACGATGTCGACATTGGCTTTCGCCGCACCGCCCGTAAGGCCGAGCGGCTTCAGGCCGCGCGCGCCGTAGATGTGCAGCAGCGCGAGATCGTGCTCCTTGTCCTCGGCGAGACGGTCGGCGCTGCCATAGCCGGCGATCGTGAGCGCGAGGCAGCCATCGGTGACGAGGCGGTCGGTGACGATCGCGCCGTCGTCGCTGACGACGATGCCGGTGCCGTATTCGACGGTCTTGCGCGGCGGCGGCCCGGCCAGCGGTCCCGACGGGAACGCATTGAACGCGCTCGACATCGCGATCACGACCGGCTCGACCGTGTTCTCGGTCGCCTGGTCGTAGAGGATCGTCATGGTGCGGACCTCGTCGCCCCTAAAGGTGCCGCGGACGTAAAACTTCTTCAGGCCCTGCAATCCCGACAGCACGAAGAAGTCGGGCTTCACCACGGTGTAGTCGACCTTGCGCCCCGACGGCTCCTTCTCCAGCTCGGCGAGCTTTGCCGAGGTCGGGTTCACCTCCTTGCGGCGGCTGAGCAGCACCTGGACCGTGCCGGTCGGCGAGGTCCATTTCGAGCCGTTGGCGTCGCTTGCCTGCTGCGGCACCAGCTTGCCGGGGATGCCGAGCCGGGCGCCGCTGGTCGGCTCCGTCACGATCTTCCAGCCGACGCTCTCCTGCTTCTTCCGTGCCGTCTCGGCGAGCGCGGCGCGCTCCTGCGGATTGAGCACGCCGGTCGGCTTGCCGCCCTTCGCCTTCTGGTATTCCTTGATGGCGTTGACCATGCGCTCGCTGACGTCGCCGGTGATGGCGCCATTATACTGGCCGACCCAGGCAAGGTCGGATTGCAGTGACAGCCGCTCTGCTTTGGCCATGGCATCGGCCGTCGCCGACGGCGTCTGCGTTGCGGGAGGCTTGACTGGAACAGTCTGGACCGTTTTCGGCTTGGCGCCGGGGAGCTGTGGCGCCGTCATCTGGGCGTTCGCAGCCGTGGCGGCCGCAAACATCAGTGTTGCCGCAAGCATCGATCTCATGACTAATCCAGCCAGCCCATTGAACGCCAGAACATTGAAAAACATGCCATTGAAGCACATCTCGTTGGTCGCGAACAATGTTGGGGTGGTTCAGGCCTAAGGTCGAGCCGCGTATACAGTCCTCATCCTGAGGAGCGGCCGAAGGCCGCGTCTCGAAGGATGGCAACGGGCGGCAGTCGGGCCTTCATGGTTCGAGACGCGCGTTCCGCGCTCCTCACCATGAGGGGATGGAGCGATGGCTCGTTAGGAGAGACAAAAGACAATGCTGAGCCCGGACGAACTCGAACGCTATGCCCGCCATATCGTGCTGCGCGATGTCGGCGGTCCCGGCCAGGCCGCGCTGAAGCGGGCCTCGGTGCTGGTGATCGGCGCCGGCGGGCTCGGCGCACCCGCTTTGATGTATCTGGCCGCTGCCGGCGTCGGCACGCTTGGCGTGGTCGATGACGATGTGGTGTCGCTCTCCAACCTCCAGCGCCAGGTGATCCATACGACGCCGGACATCGGCCGGCACAAGGTCGAGAGCGCAGCGGAACGGATTGCGGCGCTCAATCCGCATGTGCGCTTCGTCGGTCACGCCACCTGGCTCAACGCCGACAATGCACTCAGCCTGATCAGCGACTACGATCTCGTGCTCGACGGCTCCGACAATTTCTCGACGCGCTATCTGGTCTCGGACGCCTGCTTCTTCGCGAAGCGGCCGCTAATCACCGCGGCGCTCGGTACCTTCGACGGTTCGCTCACCACCATCCGCGCCCATGAGAAGAACGAGCAGGGCGAATTCAATCCAACCTACCGCTGCCTGTTTCC
The DNA here is from genome assembly GCF_002795245.1 of Bradyrhizobium forestalis. GTDB lineage: Bacteria > Pseudomonadota > Alphaproteobacteria > Rhizobiales > Xanthobacteraceae > Bradyrhizobium > Bradyrhizobium forestalis. Next base: position 49,103 of record NZ_PGVG01000032.1, read on the forward strand.
GGAAGCGCCGCCGCCCGGACCTATTCCGGCCTGCGCCGAGGCCGGGGTCATGGGCGCACTGGCGGGCGTGCTCGGCTCGATGATGGCGCTGGAGGCGATCCGCGAGATCGTCGGCTTTGGTGACGGCCTGATCGGCCGCCTCCTGATGATCGACGCCCGCGCGATGCGCTTCGAGACGCTGCGCTATGGGCGCGATCCCGCCAATCCACTCAACGGCGATGGACCTGTGATCGCTGATCTCAGCATCCATCGCGATTAGGCGCGTGGCACGCGGGGGGTCCAAATCGACACTTGCTACCGTCTCCCTTCGTGATTGAATTCACGCCGCCGCAAGGCAAATGGATGTTTCAGATTGGAGATTGCTATGAAGTACATCTCAAGCTGGAAATTGCCACCGAATCTGATCGACTCTGCAATCGAAAAGTTTCTGAAGACAGGGGGAGCACCACCGGAAGGCGTGAAGATGCTCGGCCGCTGGCACGGAATGAACGGGACGGGCTTTGCAATTTCGGAGAGCAACGACCCGAAGGCCATGTATCAATGGTATGCCCAATGGGCCAACGTGATGGAGATCACGGTTACTCCATGCGTGGAAGACGCCGAAGCCGGCCCAATCCTGGCCGCCTTGGCGAAGCAGTGACCGACTCGGAGCGGCCGTAGAACGCTGCGGCCGCTCCGTTCAAGTCTGCGAGCCAAATCGGCAAGCCTTCCAAATTGGCAAGCCTTGGCGAGCAGCGCCCTACAGCATGCTCGGCAGCACGCGATCCGGCGGCTTGTGGGCGTCGAGGAAGGTGCGGATATTGATGATCACCTTCTCGCCCATCTCGACGCGGCCTTCGATCGTGGCCGAGCCCATATGTGGCAGCAGCGTCACCTTGCCGGCCTTGGCGAGCCGCACCAGCTTCGGGTTGACCGCTGGCTCGTGCTCGTAAACGTCGAGGCCGGCGCCGCCGATCTCGCCGCCTTCGATCAGCTTGATCAGCGTGTCCTCGTCGGTGACCTCGCCGCGCGCGGTGTTGACGATGTAGGCGTCCTTGCGGATCAGCTTCAGCCGCCGCGCCGAGAGCAGGTGATAGGTCGCCGGCGTGTGCGGACAGTTCACCGAGATGATGTCCATCCGCGCCAGCATCTGGTCGAGGCTTTCCCAATAGGTCGCGCCGAGTTCTTCGGCGATGACAGGCGCGACGGGACGGCGGTTGTGATAGTGGATCTGCAGGCCGAAGGCGCGGGCGCGGCGCGCCACGGCCTGGCCGATGCGGCCCATGCCGACGATGCCGAGACGTTTTCCCCCGATGCGGTGGCCGAGCATCCAGGTCGGCGACCAGCCGGGCCAGGGCTTTCCTTCGGTCAGGATCGAGGCGCCTTCGATCATCCGGCGCGGCACGGCCAGGATCAGCGCCATGGTCATGTCGGCGGTGTCCTCGGTCAGGACCTTTGGCGTGTTGGTGACGGTGATGCCGCGGGCGTGAGCGGCCTCGACGTCGATATTGTCGACGCCGTTGCCGAAATTGGCGATCAGGCGCAGCTTGCAGTCGGGCTGGTTCACGACATCGGCGCCGATGTGGTCGGTGACGGTCGGGACCAGTACGTCGGCGGTGCGCGCGGCTTCGGCGATCTGCTCAGGCGACATCGGCGTGTCGTCGAGATTGATCCGCGCGTCGAACAGCTCGCGCATCCGTGTCTCGATCGAATCCGGCAGCTTGCGCGTCACCACGACGAGGGGCTTTTTCTTCACCGACATGTCCTGCTCTCATGAGGCGTCGCAGGCCGCCTCTGTCGCCAAAGGCCGGTCGTTGAGGCCTCATTAACCCGGTTGTTCGACACTGCCCTTGCCGTGTCCGTCCCCGGCGTTTCCTCCAAGCTCTCCCGACATTTCCTGCCGGAAAATCGGGGCAAACTGGTTGTTGAAGTGCCCGTCCTCTCTAGCAGAAGGCCGGGCCAAGACAAGAACCACGGGCCGAGGGTTGGAACCGGTTGGAACCCGCGTGGGGCGGGACGAAGGGGCAGACGCGGCGGGTTTTGGAATTTGCGGTGAGGATCCGGCCTGGCCGGGTCTTCGACAGGAGACGGGTTGATGGCGTTGGGGCGTTTTTGTTCGGTGATGGCGCTCGTTTGCACCTGGTTGAGCGCCTCGGTCGGCCCCTCGCATTCGGCGAAGGATAATACCACCCCGCAGACCGCCAGCGGCTTGCCGGTGCCGCGCTATGTCAGTCTCAAATCGGATCACGTCAACGTCCGCGCCGGTCCGACCAAGGACAATGACGTCGCCTGGGTCTACACCCGCGCCGGCCTGCCGGTCGAAATCACCGCCGAATTCGAGAACTGGCGCCGGGTGCGCGATTCCGAAGGCGCCGAGGGCTGGGTCTATCACTCGCTGCTGTCGGGCCGCCGCACTGCGGTCGTCACCATGAAGCAAAAGGACGACCTCGCCCCGATCTATGACCGGCCCGATCCCGACAGCGCGGTTGCAGCCAAGCTCCAGGCTGGCGTCGTCACGCAGGTCAAGAAGTGCGCCGCAAATTGGTGCCGCGTCATCGGCAACGGCTTCGACGGCTGGATCCAGCAGGAGCGCCTCTGGGGTGTCTATTCGGACGAGCAGGTGAATTGACCCGAAGGGTCATCCCGGGGCGATGCGCAGCATCGAACTATGGTGCGCAATTGCGCACCTGAGGTCTGGTCCTTCGGGCCATCCCGGAATGACAGTGCAAACGAAAATGGCCGGGACAAGCCCGGCCCTAACGACGAATTCAGTAGTTTAGATCGATCTCAGCGCTTCTTGCGCAGGCGCACGACCATGTCGATGCGGGAGATCTCGTAGCCCTCGGGCACCTCCGGCATCTTCGACAGCGCCAGATGCGGATCCTCGATGTCGACCAGCTCGTGGCTGTTCTCGAGGTAGTAGTGATGGTGGGTGGTGACGTTGGTGTCGAAGTAGGTCTTGGTGCCGTCGACGCTGACCTGGCGGAGCAGGCCGGCATCGGTGAGCTGGTTCAGCGTGTTGTAGACGGTCGCCAGCGACACCGGGACCTTGGCGAGCGTCGCTTCCTCGTACAGCATTTCAGCCGTGAGGTGACGTGCGCCCTTGCCGAACAGGAGCCAGCCTAAGGCCATGCGCTGGCGCGTCGGACGGAGCCCGGCGGACTGGAGCATTTCGTTGACGTCGTGCCAGGGGCAGCCGGTCAGGGCCGGCTGGCGGCCGGACAGGAGGGCTGCGGCATGGACATCGTCGTCGTGATGGGGCGCGGTATTCTCGCTCATTTCCAGATTTTCGGGCACGCGTGAACAATATCTCTTTGTAATATAAGAACAGAAAGATGCAGATGCAAGTTTCTCGCAACTAGAGAGGTTCTAATCAGGCTTGGAACCGCCTGGTGAGCGCGTCATTTTACCTTCATGGATGCGCTTTGCCACCCGAAAAGGCCTGTGTTAGAGAGCGCGCGGTTCCGCTTAGCCGATTTTGGCGCGGCCGGGCGTGAAGGCTTGGTGCGCAGTCCATCGGGGGTTTGCGCGAGTCGCGGCCGGCGGTGGCAATTGGCGTTGCTCTCCGATCGAGACGGGGCCCATTTTCGCCAAAAAACGCCGCTCAACCGGGATTGAACAGAGGCTCGTGAATGCTGAACAGGCGCAACGGTTACGAATACGAAGATCTGCTGGCCTGTGCCCGCGGCGAGATGTTCGGTCCGGGCAATGCCCAGCTGCCGTTGCCGCCGATGCTGATGTTCGATCGCATCACCGAGATCAACGACAATGGCGGCGAGTTCGGCAAGGGGCTGGTACGCGCCGAGCTCGACGTGAAGCCCGACCTCTGGTTCTTCGGCTGCCATTTCAAGAACGATCCGGTGATGCCCGGCTGCCTCGGCCTCGACGCGCTGTGGCAAATGGTCGGCTTTTATCTGGGCTGGACCGGGGGGGAAGGTCGTGGTCGCGCGCTTGGCCTGAACGAGCTGAAGTTCAGCGGCCAGGTGCTGCCCGAGGCGCGCAAGGTTGTGTACAACGTCGACATCAAACGCGTGATGCGTTCAAAGCTGGTGCTCGGGATTGCCGACGGGTGGCTTTCGGTCGATGACCAGATTATTTATCGCGCCAAGGATCTGAAGGTCGGCCTGTTCAAGCAGGGCACGAGCCTGGGCTGAGCGCATCACCACGAAGACAACGATTGAGGCGAGGCTGTCATGAGGCGGGTTGTGGTCACCGGGATGGGCATCGTCTCGTCCATCGGAAACAACACCCAGGAAGTGCTTGCGAGCCTTCACGAGGCGAAGTCGGGCATTTCGCGGGCTGAGAAATATGCCGAGCTCGGCTTCCGTTCGCAGGTGCAAGGCGCGCCGACGCTCGATCCTGCGACGGTGGTCGACCGCCGCGCGATGCGTTTCCTCGGCCAGGGTGCGGCGTGGAATCACATCGCGATGGAGCAGGCGATTCAGGACTCCGGTCTATCGCCTGACGAGGTTTCCAATATCCGCACCGGCATCATCATGGGCTCCGGCGGCCCCTCGGCGCGCACCATCGTCGAAGCCGCCGACATCACCCGCTCCAAGGGACCGAAGCGCGTCGGCCCGTTTGCGGTGCCGAAGGCGATGTCCTCCACGGCCTCCGCGACGCTTGCGACCTGGTTCAAGATCAAGGGCGTGAACTATTCGATCTCCTCGGCCTGTGCGACGTCGAACCATTGCGTCGGCAATGCCTACGAGACCATCCAGATCGGCAAGCAGGACGTCATCTTCGCCGGCGGCTGCGAGGAGCTGGACTGGTCGCTCTCGGTGCTGTTCGACGCCATGGGCGCGATGTCCTCGAAGTACAACGACACGCCGGCCACGGCCTCGCGTCCCTACGACCTCAATCGCGACGGCTTCGTCATCGCCGGCGGCGCCGGCGTGCTGGTGCTGGAAGAGCTCGAGCATGCCAAGGCGCGCGGCGCGCGCATTTACGGCGAGATCGTCGGCTACGGCGCGACCTCGGACGGCTACGACATGGTCGCACCATCGGGTGAAGGCGCCGAGCGCTGCATGCGCATGGCGATGTCGACGGTGAAGACCAAGGTCGACTACATCAATCCGCACGCGACCTCGACGCCGGCCGGCGATCCGCCGGAGATCGACGCGCTCCGCAGGGTGTTCGGTAGTGGCGAGAAGTGCCCGCCGATCTCGGCGACCAAGGCGCTGACCGGCCACTCGCTGGGCGCGACCGGCGTGCAGGAGGCGATCTATTCGCTGCTGATGATGAACAACGGCTTCATCTGCGAGAGCGCGCACATCCAGGAGCTCGATCCGGTGTTCGCCGACATGCCGATCGTGCGCAAGCGCATCGACAACGTCAAGATCGGCACCGTGCTGTCGAACTCATTCGGCTTCGGCGGCACCAACGCCACGCTGGTGTTCAGCCGGCTGGATGCTTGAGCCCCGCACGCTGTCATGCCCCGCGAATGCGGGGCATCCAGTACGCCGCGGCTTCTCTATTTATCACGACGGTCTCTGGAATACTGGATCGCCCGCCTGCGCGGGCGACGACGTCGAAAATAGGAGCGACGGCGGCAATGGAAGGTTTGATGAAAGGCAAGCGCGGCCTGATCATGGGCATCGCCAATGATCATTCGATCGCCTGGGGCATGGCGAAGACGCTGCACGCCCACGGCGCCGAGCTCGCCTTCACCTTCCAGGGCGAGGCTCTCGGCAAGCGCGTCAAGCCGCTGGCGGAGCAGCTTGGCGTGGATCTGGTGCTGCCTTGCGACGTCGAGGACATCGCCAGCGTCGATGCCACCTTCGCGGTGCTCCGCGAGAAATGGGGCCGGCTCGACTTCGTGATCCACGCGATCGGCTTCGCCGACAAGAACGAGCTGAAGGGCCGCTACGCCGACACCAGCCGCGAGAACTTTTCGCGTACCATGGTGATCTCCTGCTTCTCGTTCACGGAGGTCGCAAAGCGCGCCGCCGAGCTGATGACGGAGGGCGGCAGCATGATCACGCTGACGTTCGGCGCATCGGAGCGCGCGATGCCGAATTACAACGTGATGGGCGTGGCCAAGGCGGCGCTGGAAGCCTCCGTGCGCTATCTCGCCGCCGATTTTGGACCGCGCGGCATCCGCGTCAACGCGATCTCCGCAGGTCCCATCCGCACGCTCGCCGGCTCCGGCATCGGCGAGGCGCGGGCGATGTTCGCCTTCATGCAGAAGCATTCGCCGCTCCGCCGCGGCGTCACGCTGGACGACCTCGGCGGCTCGGCGCTGTATCTGTTGTCGGATCTCTCCGGCGGCGTGACCGGCGAGATCCATTATGTGGATTCCGGCTACAACGTCATCCTGATGCCGAGGCCGGACGATTTGAAGGCGCCGGATTAACCCGCCGCGATCTTCTCCGCGCGCTGGAATGCCGGCCGCGCCATGCAGCGGGCGAGATAGGCGTCGAAGGCCGGGCGCGACGGCACCATCTTGAACAGGCGTACCGCGAAATTCAGGCCGGAGCCGACGGTGATGTCGGCTGCGGAAAATTCCTCGCCGAGAATCCATGGCCCCTTCGCGAGCGCAGCCTCCAGCACGTCGAACACCTGCGTGGCGCTGCCCCAGGCCGCGGTCGAGGTCGGGATCTCGATCTTGGTGAAGATCTGGATGATGGCGGGCTCGATGCAGCCCGGCGAGAAGAACAGCCATTGCAGATAGCGCGCGCGGTGCGGGTCGGACACGGCGGGCGCCAGCTTGGTCTCGGGGTAGCGGTCGGCGATGTAGGCGCAGATCGCGGCGGCTTCGCCGAGCGCGGCATCGCCGTCGGTCAGCGCCGGCACCTTGCCCATCGGATTGATCTTCAGATAGTCCGGCGCCTTCTGCGCTCCGGTCGAAATGTCGGTCAGCACGCGCTCATAGGGCAGGCCGCTCTCTTCCATCAGCCAGAGCGTCGTGAACGAGCGCGAGCGGGGCGACCAATAGAGCTTGATCATGGCACGGTCCTTTTCATCGGCACGAAGTGAGCCAGGGCGGATTCATGACGCCTCTGCATTGAAGCCGCAATGCACGACGATACAGATAACCCCGACTTCGGCTCAGTCTTCCTTGAGATAGCCGGACAGGCCCCGGTCGAGCCTGTCTGCGACGAGTGCCCGCGTTCTCTCGCGCAGCGCCGCGTTGGCCGAAGCTGCCGCGGGTGGATCAGGGAATAGCGAGTTGTCGAGCTTGGTGAGCGGGTCTTCGGTCAGCCGCATACTCGCCGCGAAGTTCGCGCCGAAATTCACAAAGGGGCGCTTGATCTCCTCGTAACTCCGGCCGTCGATCAGCGTGATCGCAATATTGGCGAAAAGATGCGAGTGACGGAGCAGGCTGCCGAGACCCTGATTATAAGTTCCGATGCCGTTTAGAGTCATGTGCGTGTTCGGCAGCTCCGCCTTGAACGTGGTTGCGACGAGATAGCGATCGCAGTTCGCGTTGGTGGTGAAGCTCCGCACAACGGTTGGCAGACGCTCTCCGGGATCCCGGATAAGAATCGTTTTCGGATTGTAGAAGGGCTCGAAGACGCCTTTGGGATAGGGGATCCGGCGCACCGTCGGATCGTTGCCCGTTGCCGCGCGCACGCGCGCAAAGACGAGATCATCCAGTCCCCAATCGATCGGGACCTCGTTCACCTCATTCTCGAAAATCGTGAGGCCAAATTTCTGCACGGAGTAGCGGTCTCCGATCACAGAGATCACGCCAAGCCGACACGGACCGCTCTCGACCGCGACCGGCTGCTTCGCAACTGGCTTGGCCTTCGGCGCCGCCCTCTTGGCAGCCGGTTTTGCCTGTGGTGCGGCCTGAGCAGGGGACGCGGTAGTTGCGGGCGGCGTTTGCGCCGCAGCTGAAGCCAGGAAGGACAGCAGGACGAGCACCAAAGCAGAAAATCGAAACATGGATTCCAGGAGATTGGCGGCAGGAGGTCATCGGATATGCCACACTAAGGTGGGATCGTGACAACCGCAAGCTGCAGCCTGAGGTCGATGTCTATGCGCCGGGCCGCTGCCGTCTCCACCGGTAATACTTCATCACGAACCCGTTCGACGGCTCGATCTCCTCCTTCTCGAGCACAAAGCCCTCGCGTTCGTACCAGCGCCAGGCCTTTTCGTTCTCGCGGACGCAGCGCAGGCAGATTTCATCGGGCAGCTGCGTGCGGGTGAAGGTGAGCAGCCGCCGGCCGAGCGATTGGCCCTGATAGGCGGGCGCGACGAAGAGCATGTCGAGATAGAGCTTTGGCAGATGCAGCGCGAGCATCGCGGCGATGGTGCCGTTGTCGTCGGCGACGAACAGGCTCCAGCCGTTCTCGATCTCGCGCCTGATGCGCGCACGCAAATTGGCGAGGAGGAAGTCGCTCGCCTCGGCAAGCCCGGTCGAGACCCAGCTCTCCATCCAGACACGGCCGATCTCGTCATGCTCCTCGGCGCGGGCGGGGCGGATGATCGGATGTGGCATGCGCCGCTCAAGCCCGCTGGCTGCGCACGGATTGCCGCGCGCGCACCTTGCCGGCCGACAGGCACACCACCTCGGAAATCTGCAGCAGCTGCCGCGCCAGCGGGCTGGTCTTGCGCCAGACCATGCCGATGGTGCGCGACGGCTCGGGGTCGCGGAAGCGCGCTAGCGAGACCGAGGCCGATCGCGTCTCGACCGGCACCGCCATTTCCGGGATCAAGGTGACACCTATGCCGGCGCTGACCATCTGCACCAGGGTCGAGAGCGAATTGGCGTCCAGCATCTCGCGTGGCGGCGCCGATTGCATGTTGCAGAAGGAGAGCGCCTGGTCGCGGAAGCAATGCCCCTCCTCGAGCAGCAGAAGCCGCATCTCGCGCATCATCTCGCGCGAGGGCACCGGCGTGCCTTCATCCGCGCCGGGTCGCACCAGCAAGAATTTCTCCTCGAACAGGGCGACCTCGGTGAGCGAGGGTTCGGACACCGGCAACGCCACGATGGCGGTGTCGAGCCGTCCCTCCACCAGCTCCTGGATCAGCCGCGGCGTCATGGTCTCGCGCACGCGGATGTCGAGCTCCGGATGCATGCGCGTGAGGTTCTTGGTGATCTTGGGCAGCAGGTAAGGTGCGATGGTCGGGATCATGCCGATGCGCAGGCGGCCGGCAAAGCGGTCCTGCGAGGCGCGGGCGAAATCGCCGAGCTCGTCGACCGAGCGCAGGATATCGCGGACGCGTTGGGCGAGCTCCTCGCCGAACCGGGTCAGCGCGACCTGGCGGGCGCTGCGCTCCAGCAGCAGGCCGCCGAGCGTCTCCTCCAGCTCCTTGATCTGCATCGACAGGGCCGGTTGGGAGATCGAGCAGGACTCAGCCGCACGGCCGAAATGGCCGTGGCGCGCCAGCGCGTCGAAATACCGGAGCTGGCGCAGCGTCAGATTTATCATAAGAAAATCCTATCGCAGCGATCATTAAAGTCAACTTCCCCTGATAGGAGGCGCCGCTTAGAGTGGTTCTACCTGGTCAAAGGCGCCGTCGGACGGCCACCAGAGGAGGTAATCATGGACGACACTTCGAAGTGCCCGTTTTCGGGCGGAAAACCCACGCGCGTGAACCGCGACTGGTGGCCAACCCAGCTCAGCATCGAGATGCTGCACAAGAATTCCGACCTGTCCGACCCGATGGGCAAGGAGTTCGACTACGCCAAGGAATTCAAGTCGCTCGACCTGAACGCGGTCATAAAGGACCTGACCGCCCTGATGACGGACTCGCAGGAATGGTGGCCCGCCGATTTCGGCCACTATGGCGGCCTCATGATCCGCATGGCCTGGCACAGCGCGGGCACCTACCGCATCACCGACGGCCGCGGCGGCGCCGGCGCCGGTCAGCAGCGCTTCGCGCCGCTCAACAGCTGGCCCGACAACGCCAACCTCGATAAGGCGCGCCGTCTGCTGTGGCCGATCAAGCAGAAATACGGCCGCAAGCTTTCCTGGGCCGATCTGATGGTGCTCGCCGGCAATGTCGCGCTGGAATCGATGGGCTTCAAGACCTTCGGTTTCGCCGGTGGCCGCGCCGACGTCTGGGAGCCGGAAGAGCTCTATTGGGGTCCGGAAGGCACTTGGCTCGGCGATGAGCGCTACAGCGGCGAACGCCAGCTCGCCGAGCCGCTCGGCGCGGTGCAGATGGGCCTCATCTACGTCAACCCGGAAGGTCCGAACGGCAAGCCGGATCCGCTCGCCGCGGCCAAGGACATCCGCGAGACGTTTGCCCGCATGGCGATGAACGACGAAGAGACCGTTGCGCTGATCGCCGGCGGCCACACTTTCGGTAAGACCCATGGCGCGGGCGATCCCTCGCTGGTCGGACCGGAGCCGGAAGCGGGCGCACTCGAGGATCAGGGCCTCGGCTGGAAGAGCAAGCACGCGTCGGGCATCGCCGGAGATTCCATCACCAGCGGCCTCGAGGTGACGTGGACGACGACGCCGACGAAGTGGAGCAACAACTTCTTCGAGAACCTGTTCAAGTACGAATGGGAGCTGACCAAGAGCCCGGGCGGCGCGAACCAGTGGACGGCCAAGGGTGCCGAGGCCATCATTCCTGACGCCTTCGACAAGTCGAAGAAGCATCGGCCGACCATGCTGACGACCGACCTCTCGCTGCGCTTCGATCCCGCCTATGAGAAGATCTCGCGGCGCTTCCTGGAGAACCCGGATCAGCTCGCGGACGCCTTCGCCCGCGCCTGGTTCAAGCTCACCCATCGCGACATGGGCCCGATCCAGCGCTATCTCGGCCCGCTGGTGCCGAAGGAGACGCTGATCTGGCAGGATCCGATTCCGGCCGTGAATCACGAGCTGGTCAGCGATCAGGACATCGCGGCGCTGAAGACCAAGATCCTGGCTTCGGGTCTGTCGGTGTCGGAGCTGGTCTCGACCGCCTGGGCGTCGGCCTCGACGTTCCGCGGCTCGGACAAGCGCGGCGGCGCCAATGGCGCGCGCATCCGCCTTGCTCCGCAGAAGGACTGGGAGGTGAACCAGCCGGCTCAGCTCGCCAAGGTGCTCGGCAAGCTCGAAGCGATCCAGAAGGACTTCAACGCGTCATCCGGCGCGAAGAAGGTCTCGCTCGCGGACCTCATCGTGCTCGGCGGCACCGCCGCGGTCGAGAAGGCCGCCAAGGATGCTGGCGTCGACGTCAAGGTCGGCTTCACGCCGGGCCGCATGGACGCCTCGCAGGAGCAGACGGATGCGGCCTCGTTCGCACCGCTGGAGCCGCGCGCCGATGGTTTCCGCAATTATGTCGGCAAGCGGCAGCAGTTCCTGCAGCAGGAAGAAGCCCTGGTCGATCGCGCGCAGCTGCTCAAGCTCACCGGGCCCGAACTGACCGTGCTGGTCGGCGGCCTGCGTGTGCTCGGCGCCAACGCGAACGGCTCGAAGCACGGCGTGCTCACGACCAAGGTGGGAACGCTGAGCAACGACTTCTTCGTCAATCTGCTCGACATGAGCGCGCAGTGGACGCCGGTCGCTGACGGCACCTACGAGGCACGCGACCGCAAGACCAATGCGGTGAAGTGGACCGGCACCCGCGCCGATCTCATCTTCGGCGCACACTCGCAGCTCCGCGCCTTCGCCGAGGTCTATGCGACCTCGGACTCCAAGGAGAAGTTCGTCAAGGATTTTGCCAAGGCCTGGACCAAGGTGATGAACCTCGACCGCTACGACATCGCGGCCTCCTGAGGCGGTGTTGCTCCACCTCTCCCGCGTGCGGGAGAGGTGGAGCGCGCAGCGATCCGGGTGAGGGCTTTCTCCTCTTGGGGGTTCTTCGTCGCCGAGGCCCCCTCTCCCGCAAGCGGGAGAGGGAGCGCATATCGCCCGGAGCGAGCGTAAGCCACAAACAAAAAGGGCGGCCTTTCGGCCGCCCTTTCGTTTTTCTGGATCGTCGCGAGACCTTACTCGCCCGCTGCTTCGCGCGGAGCCTTCTCGCCCTCGGCGGCCTTGTCCTTGGCCTCGAGGTCCTCGCCGGTGGTCTGGTCGACCACCTTCATCGACAGGCGGGTCTTGCCGCGGTCGTCGAAGCCGAGCAGCTTGACCTTGACCTTGTCGCCTTCCTTGACGACATCGGAGGTCTTCTGCACGCGGCTCGCCGCGAGCTGGCTGATGTGGACGAGGCCGTCCTTGGAGCCGAAGAAGTTCACGAAGGCGCCGAACTCCATCACCTTGACGACGGTGCCGTCATAGATCTGGCCGACTTCAGGCTCGGACGCGATCGACTTGATCCACTTGATCGCGGCCTTCATGGCCTCGCCGTCGCTGGAGGCGACCTTCACGGTGCCGTCGTCCTCGATGTTGACCTTGGCGCCGGTCTTCTCGACGATCTCGCGGATCACCTTGCCGCCGGTGCCGATCACTTCGCGGATCTTGTCGGTCGGGATCTTGAAGGTCTCGATGCGCGGCGCGTATTCGCCGAGCTCGGCGCGGGCCGCGGTGAGGGCCTTGGCCATCTCGCCGAGGATGTGGATGCGGCCTTCCTTGGCCTGGCCAAGGGCGACGCGCATGATCTCTTCGGTGATGCCCTCGATCTTGATGTCCATCTGGAGCGAGGTGATGCCCTGTTCGGTGCCGGCCACCTTGAAGTCCATGTCGCCGAGATGGTCCTCGTCACCGAGGATGTCGGAGAGAACCGCGAAGCGCTTGTCTTCGAGGATCAGGCCCATCGCGATGCCCGCGGTCGGCCGCTTCAACGGCACGCCCGCATCCATCAGCGCCAGCGAGGCGCCGCAGACCGAGGCCATGGACGAGGAGCCGTTGGATTCGGTGATCTCCGAGACCACGCGCACCGTGTAGGGGAATTCATGGTGCGGCGGCAGCACCGGATGGATCGCGCGCCAGGCCAGCTTGCCGTGGCCGATCTCGCGGCGCTTGGTGCCGCCGAGGCGGCCGGTCTCGCCGACCGAGTAGGGCGGGAAGTTGTAGTGCAGCAGGAACGTTTCCTTGTACGTCCCGGACAGCGCGTCGATGTACTGCTCGTCCTCGCCGGTGCCGAGCGTGGTCACGACCATCGCCTGGGTCTCACCGCGGGTGAACAGCGCCGAGCCGTGGGCACGGGGCAGCACGCCGACTTCGGCGACGATGTTGCGCACGGTCTTGACGTCGCGGCCGTCGATGCGCTTGCCGGTGTCGAGGATGTTCCAGCGAACGATCTTGGCTTCCAGCTCCTTGAACACGCCGGCGACACGGAGCTTGTCGTATTTCGGCTCCTGCCCTTCCGGGAAGTAGTGGGCCATCACCTTTTCCTTGGCGACGCCGACGGCGGCATAGCGCTCCTGCTTGATCGGAATCGCGTAGGCGGCGCGCAGCTCCTGCTCGATCAGGCCGAGCATTTCCTTCTCGAGCGCCGCATTGTCGATCGCGGTGACTTCGCGCGGCTCCTTCGCAGCCTTCTCGGCGAGCTCGATGATCGCGTTGATGACCGGCTGGAAGTGGCGGTGACCGAACATCACGGCGCCGGGCATCACGTCTTCGGCGAGCTCCTTGGCTTCCGATTCGACCATCAGCACGGCGTCGGCGGTGCCGGCGACGACGAGGTCGAGCTGGGTGTCGACCATCTCGTCGAGCGTCGGGTTGAGGACGAATTCGTCATTGGCAAAGCCGACACGGGCCGCGCCGATCGGACCCTTGAAGGGCGCGCCGGACAGCGTCAGGGCCGCGGAGGCCGCGACCATCGCGACGATATCGGGGTCGTTCTCCATGTCGTGCGACAGCACGGTGACGATCACCTGGGTCTCGTTGCGCCAGCCGTCGACGAACAGCGGGCGGATCGGGCGGTCGATCAGGCGGGAGACCAGCGTCTCCTTCTCGGTCGGACGGCCCTCGCGCTTGAAATAGCCGCCGGGAATGCGTCCCGCAGCGTAGGTCTTCTCCTGGTAGTCGACCGTCAGCGGCAGGAAGTCGACGCCTTCGCGCGGCGCCTTGGCGGCGACGACGGTGGCGAGAACCACGGTCTCGCCATAGGTGGCGATGACGGCGCCGTCGGCCTGACGGGCGATCTTGCCGGTTTCGAGCTTGAGAGGGCGTCCGCCCCAGTCGATCTCGACTGAATGCTTATTGAACATAGAGGTCTTCTTTCATGGGTTCTCGAAAGAAGGGACGGCTCTCGAAAAACAAAAACCATGCGCAAGATTGCGGGGCGCTGATCGGAGCGGATGATCAGCGTCCTGCGATCCTGCCATGGTTTTTGGATGTCGGATGGCGTCCATCCTTTCGGGTCATACGGGCGCCTTGCCCGTTGTGCCCAGCCGCCGGATTGCTGCTGGACTGTCAGTCGGCACGAACGCGAACACCGAACCGCGGTCTTCGCTCTTCATGCCTCGGGTGTGAATCGTTGTTGGCTCGCACCCGACGCGCACGCAGCCTCGACCAAAAACCTTTAAGTTCGTTCGAAACCACGCGCAAAAACGCGCGCCAGTGGCGCGCGCAGGAACTTAGCGACGAATGTTGTGCTTCTCGAGCAGTGCCTTGTACCGCGCCTCGTCTTTCTTCTTGAGATAGTCGAGGAGCGAGCGGCGGGTGGAGACCAGCTTCAAGAGGCCGCGACGCGAATGGTTGTCCTTCACGTGGGTCTTGAAATGGTTGGTGAGGTTGTTGATGCGTTCCGACAGGATCGCGACCTGAACCTCGGGCGAGCCGGTGTCGCCGGCCTTGGTGGCATTCGTCTTGATGACTTCCGCTTTGCGTTCTGCGGCAATCGACATCGTCAATTTCTCTCGTTGCGACCGGGGCTGGCAGTCAGGCCGGTCAGGTTGAACACACGCTTGGGGATGATTTCGCCATTGCCAACTTCGGCAAGCGCCAAAAGACGGCCTGCCACCGTGACATAGACTGTGCCGCTACAAGTGGGCGCATCCCGTCCGCGCAACAAAACGGCCTGACCCCGATGGAGCCTTGCCGCATCAGCCCGAGTGACGGCCAGTGCCGGGATGTCGTCCAGCGCGGTCTCAACGGGCAAAAGCGCGTCGGCGAGGCTGCCCTCGCCGGACGCGGCTCTATCGCACAAAGCCTCCAACTGATCCAGCGGAATCATGTCGTTTTCGCCAAATGGGCCGACCAGGGTCCGCCGCAGCGCGCAGATATGGCCATAAGTGCCGAGAATCCGGCCCATATCGCGGGCCAGCGCCCGGACATAGGTGCCCTTGCCGCACTCGGCCTCGAACACGGCCCGGTCGTTATCCGGTTGATCCACAAGGGTTAAATGGTGAATCTCGACGGGGCGGGGCGCCAGCTCCACGACCTCGCCGTCGCGGGCGAGGTCATAGGCGCGCTCGCCCTGAACCTTGATCGCGGAATAGCGCGGCGGGATCTGCTCGATCACCCCGGTGAAGCGGGGCAGGAGAGCCAGGATCGCCTCCCGGGTCGGGCGCTGGTCGGAGGTCGCGGTCACCCGGCCCTCGATGTCGTCGGTGTCGCGCTCCTCGCCCCAGCAGACCGTGAACTGGTAGCGCTTGCGGCCGTCCATGACGAAGGGGACGGTCTTGGTGGCCTCGCCGAGCGCGATCGGCAGCCCGCCCGAGGCGAGCGGATCGAGCGTGCCGGCGTGTCCCGCGCGCTTGGCGTTGAACAGCCGCTTGAGCACGGCGACCGCCTGTGTCGAGGTCATGCCGATCGGCTTGTCGAGCACGACCCAGCCATGGACGTCGCGGCGGTCGCGGCGAACCTGGTTGCCCTTCTGCTGCTTGGCGCGCGGATCGTTGTTGACGCGGCGCGGCTCCTGATGCGGCTGAGAATTGCCGCCCATGTCCGTAAAATTATCCTTCTGCACATCGCGCTGATCGGCGTCGTTGCCGTCGATCGTGCCGTGAGCCGGGTCCATGGTCATTGCTCTTCTTCCCGATCCGAAACCGGATTCTGTTCCAAGTCCTGTTCGAGATCCTTCTGCACCGCAGGTGTTCGCAAAAGCTTCTCGATCCGTTCCGCCTCGTCGAATCGCTCATCGACGCGGAAGCGAATGTCAGGTGCAAATTTCAGGTTAACGCGCCGCGCGACCTCGCCGCGCAGGAATTTCTTGTTGCGCTCGAGCGCCGCGATCACGATCTCGGTGTCGCGGCCACCGAGCGGCATCACGTAGACCGTCGCGAGCTTCAGGTCGGGCGACATCCGCACCTCCGGCACGGTGATGATGTGACCTTCGAGATCCGCATCATGCACATTGCCTTGCGCCAGAATATCGGCCATCGCGTGGCGAACCTGCTCGCCGACGCGCAACTGACGCTGCGAGCCGCCGGGCGCGGAACTCTTCTTCTGATGATGGCGTGGCATTCTCGAAAATCACCTCGTCATGCCCGTGCCTGGGACACGGGCATTGTCATTTGTCCTGTTGAAACGAAGTGGGGTCGATGGCCGGTAAAATCCGGCCATCGCACTCCCGCAATTTCAGTTCAAAAAGATCCGAACGCTTCGGTAAGATTTGGACTTACAGGGAGCGCTGGATCGTCTCCACGCGGTAACACTCGATCACGTCACCGGCACGCATGTCGTGATAGTTCTCGAAGGCCATGCCGCATTCCTGGCCGGACTGGACTTCCTTCACTTCGTCCTTGAAGCGCTTGAGCGTCGACAGCTTGCCTTCATGCACGACGACGTTGTCGCGGATCAGGCGCACATTGGCGCCGCGTTCCACGGTGCCGTCGGTGACGCGGCAGCCGGCGACCTTGCCGACCTTGGAGATGTTGAAGATCTCCAGGATCTCGGCATTGCCCAGCATGGTTTCGCGCAAGGTCGGCGCGAGCAGACCGCTCATCGCCTTCTTCACGTCGTCCACGAGGTCGTAGATGATGTTGTAGTAGCGGATCTCGATGCCGTTGCGCTTGGCGGCCGCGGCGGCCTCCTTGTTGGCACGAACCGAGAAGCCGATGATCGCGGCGTTGAAGCCTTCCGCCAGCGTCACGTCGGATTCCGAGATACCGCCGACGCCGGCATGCAGGATGCGGGCGGCGACTTCGTCGGTGCCGAGCTTCTCCAGCGAGCCGAGGATCGCTTCGAGCGAGCCCTGCACGTCGGCCTTGACGATCAGCGGGAACTCCTTGCGGCCCGCCGTCTTCAATTGCGACATCATCTGCTCGAGCGAGCCGCGCATGCCGGAGATCGAGGCAGCCGCGTTCTCGCGCTTCTGGTGCGCGCGGTAGCTGGTGACCTGGCGGGCGCGGGCTTCGTTCTCGACCACCGCGAGACGATCGCCTGCTTCCGGCGGGCCGTTGAAACCGAGCACCTCGACCGGGACCGAGGGACCGGCTTCCTGCACAGTCTCGCCCTGATCGGAGATCAGCGCGCGGACGCGGCCCATTTCGGCGCCGGCGACGATGATGTCACCGACACGGAGCGTGCCGCGCTGCACCAGCACGGTGGCGACCGGACCACGGCCGCGATCGAGCTTGGCTTCGATCACGGTGCCTTCGGCCGGACGCTCCGAATTGGTCTTCAGGTCGAGGATTTCGGCCTGCAGCGCGATCATCTCGAGCAGCTTGTCGAGATTTGTCTTGTTCTTGGCGGACACCTCGACGTCGACGACTTCGCCGCCGAAGGATTCGACCTGCACCTCGTGCTGGAGCAGCTCGGTGCGCACGCGCTCGGGCTTGGCATCGGGCTTGTCGATCTTGTTGATGGCAACGATGATCGGTACGCCTGCAGCCTTGGCGTGGTTGATGGCTTCGACCGTCTGCGGCATCACGCCGTCATCGGCCGCGACCACCAGCACGACGATGTCGGTGACCTTGGCGCCGCGGGCGCGCATCGCGGTGAACGCGGCGTGGCCGGGCGTGTCGATGAAGGTGATCTTCTTGCCGCTTTCGGGCGACAGCACCTGATAGGCGCCGATATGCTGGGTGATGCCGCCGGCCTCGCCGGAGACCACGTTGGCGTGACGGAGCGCATCGAGCAGCGAGGTCTTGCCGTGGTCGACGTGGCCCATCACGGTCACCACGGGCGAACGCGTCTCGGTGTCCGTGGAATCGTCGACGGTGTCGAACAGGCCTTCCTCGACGTCCGAGGCGGCAACGCGCTTGACGGTGTGGCCCAGCTCTTCGGCGATCAGCTGCGCGGTATCGGCGTCGATCACGTCGGTGATCTTGTGCATCGCGCCCTGCTTCATCAGCATGCGGATGACGTCGACCGCGCGTTCGGACATGCGGTTGGCGAGTTCCTGGATGGTGATCGCTTCCGGGATCGTCACCTCGCGGATGAGCTTTTCCTTGGGCTCATTCGAGGCGTGGCCCTTGAGGCGCTGGGTGCGGCGGCGGAACGAGGCGATCGAGCGCTCGCGCACGTCATCGGCGTTGAGCGCGGTGACGACGGTGAGGCGACCGCGTTCCTTCTGCGGGCCGGGCTTGTGGGTGGTTTTGGGGGCCGCCGCGGGACGCATCGCGCCGCCGGGCCCGCGCCGGATCTGGCGCGGAGCCTCGTCCTCGTCGGGCTCGGCCGCAACTGCGGGACCGCGGCCGGCCGGTCCGCCCGGTCGCTGCGCGGTAGCCGTGGGACGCGCCGTCGTTGTTCCCGGACGTGCCGTCGTGGGGGCGCCGGGCCGTGCCGCAGGGGCGCCGGGTCGCGGCGCAGGCGCGGACGGAGCTGCCGTCGCGGGACGCGCGGCGGCCGGCTGCTCGCCTTCCCCAAAACGCTTCTTGGCCTCGGTCTCGGCCTTCCGCTTGGCTTCGTCCTCATGGCGATGGCGCTCTTCCTCGGCCTTGCGACGGGCTTCGGCGGCCTCGCGCTCGGCGCGCTCGGCGGCCTCGCGGACGGCGCGGCGCTGGGCCTCTTCTTCGGCCTGGCGGCGTTCCTCGACTTCGCGCAGCTTGGCATCGGCCAGCGCGCTGGCGCGGGCCGAACGCTCGTCCTCGGTCAGCGTGCGCAGCACCACACCGGAACCGGCGTTGCGAGGCGGGGGCGGAGCCGGACGCGACGGCGCCGCGGGTGCGGCCGGCGCGGGCTTTGCAGTCACTTCGGGTGCGTGCGGCTCGGGCCCGTCGCCAATGCGGCGCTTGCCGCGCTTCTCGACCACGACCTGCTTGCTGCGGCCATGGCTGAAGCTCTGGCGCACGGTCCCCGTTTCGACGCGCGGCTTGAGCGATAGCGTCTTGCTCGGAACGCTCAGCTTCTTGTCGCCAGGGGTCTTGGTATCAACCATTCAGCAGTCCTAATCCTGATTTATCAGTGTTGTGCGTTGCCGCACCGTCCTATTGGGTCGTCGTTGTCTCTCAGAAATCCTGGCCGGGCTTTTCGGCAG
This sequence comes from Bradyrhizobium forestalis, assembly GCF_002795245.1. GTDB lineage: Bacteria > Pseudomonadota > Alphaproteobacteria > Rhizobiales > Xanthobacteraceae > Bradyrhizobium > Bradyrhizobium forestalis. Next base: position 68,276 of record NZ_PGVG01000032.1, read on the forward strand.
TCTTGTCATCGTCCGCCATCCGGTATCGGACCAGCATCTGGCTACGTGACAGGAATGACTTGCTCGCCGGGCCCGCGAGCAGGGCAGCATGTATCACATTTGACCGGGTCAGTGCCAAATCCAATTCTACCGATTTCAGTGCGGTGACGACGGGAATCTGCGGCTGAGCGCCGCGATTTCCGGCATTTTGACGCGCCAGCATGTCCAATTTGCGGATTCCGTCCGCGGCCCCGTCGCTGGCATGGATCAGGACCTCGACCGTTCCTTCTCGAAGGGCGCTCTCGACCTTGCCGAAGCCGGCCACGACCTGACCCGCCTTGGCGGCGATCCCAAGGGCTTCCGTCACGCTCCGGACCAGGAGCGCCTCGATGTCGGCAGGAAGCGTCTGAGGAATGCGCAGGTCGCGCTTGAAGGCCTTGCTGAATTGGTGACGCCGCACGGCTTCCGCAACCACCTTGCGTGAGGCGGTGAGCCACATGCCGCGTCCGGGCAGCTTGCGCTTGAGATCGGGAACTATGTCACCCTGCGGCGAGACGACGAAGCGGATCAGCTCGTCGATCGGCCGGACCTCGCGACTGACCGCGCACATGCGCATGGTCGCGGACCTTTCGGTCCGCGGCCCATGGTCGAGTTCGCTGTCAGTGCTGGCGAGCATCCGGGCGACATCCTCCTTCGCCTTCTAAGTCGCGTGTTCTTTACGCAAAACCGGTCTCCACTTTTGCTGAACACGCCTTAAGCCGGCTGATCTTCGGTCGCCTCAGCCTCTTCAGCAGGCTTGGCGAGATCGGCTTCGGTGATCCAGCCGGCCTTGACGCGGGCCTGCATGATCATCGCTTCGGCGTCGTCACGGGAGATGTCGATGCCGTCGAGCGCACCGGCGTGCTTGGTCGGCTCGCTGCCTTCCTTGCGCTCGGTCCAGCCGACCAGATCGTCGGTGGCGCAGCCGGCGAGGTCGTCGACGGTCTTGATGTCGTTCTCGCCGAACTTCACCAGCATCTTCGAGGTCACACCGGGCACGTCCTTGAGCGCGTCCTCGACGCCGAGCTCCTTGCGCCTCGCCTCCAGCTCGGCTTCCTGCTGCTCCAGATATTCGCGGGCGCGGTTCTGCAGCTCCTGCGCGGTCTCCTCGTCGAAGCCCTCGATGCCGGCGAGTTCCTTGACGTCCACCATCGCGAGTTCCTCGACCGAGGTGAAGCCTTCGGATGCCAGCAGCTGGCCGACCACTTCGTCGACGTTGAGCGATTCCATGAAGATGCGGGTGGAGTTCTCGAAGTCGGCTTGGCGGCGCTCCGATTCCTCCTGCTCGGTCAGGATGTCGATGTCCCAGCCCGTGAGCTGCGAGGCCAGGCGCACGTTCTGGCCGCGGCGGCCGATCGCCAGCGAGAGCTGGTTGTTGGTGTCGGGCACCACGACCTCGATGCGCTCGCGATCTTCGTCGATGACGACCTTGGAGACTTCCGCCGGCGCCAGCGCGTTGACCACGAAGGTCGCGATGTCGGGCGACCAGGGAATGATGTCGATCTTCTCGCCCTGCAGCTCGTTCACCACCGCCTGCACGCGCGAGCCGCGCATGCCGACGCAGGCGCCGACCGGATCGACCGAGGAATCGCGGGAAATCACGCCGATCTTCGCGCGCGAGCCGGGATCGCGGGCGACTGCCTTGATCTCGACGATGCCGTCATAGATCTCCGGCACTTCCTGCGCGAACAGCTTTGCCATGAACTGCGGATGGGTGCGGGAGAGGAAGATCTGCGGGCCGCGGGTCTCGCGGCGGACGTCGAAGATATAGGCGCGGACGCGGTCGCCGTTGCGGAACACCTCGCGCGGCAGCATCTCGTCGCGGCGGATGATGGCTTCGCCGCGGCCGAGATCGACGATCACGCTGCCATATTCGACGCGCTTGACGACGCCGTTGACGATGTCGCCGATGCGGTCCTTGAACTCCTGATACTGCCGGTCGCGCTCGGCCTCGCGCACCTTCTGCACGATCACCTGCTTGGCCGATTGCGCGGCGATGCGGCCATATTCCAGCGGCGGCAGGGTGTCGGCGATGGTGTCGCCGACCTGGGCGCCGGGATTGGCGCGCTGCGCGTCCACCAGCGAAATCTGGTTGGAGTGGTTCTCGACCTTGTCGACCACCAGCATGTGGCGCGACAGCCGCAGCTCGCCCTTCTTCGGGTCGATCTCGGCATGCACGTCAGTCTCGCTGCCGTAGCGGGCCCGCGCCGCCTTGGCGATGGCGTCCTCCATCGCCGCGATGACGATGCCGCGGTCGATCGATTTTTCGCGTGCGACGGCGTCCGCGATCTGAAGCAATTCAAGTCGGTTGGCGCTGACTGCCATGGCTAGTCTCCTTGGTCAGGCTCGGTCTCGCCGCGCCGCGCGCGTTCGGCGGCAAGGCGATGTTTCTTCGTGTTGGTCGGTGCCGGCTTCTTCTTCGGCTTGGTGTTCTTGGTGGTCTTCTCGCTGATCTTGGCGTGCGGCGCCTGCGGCGGCTCGAGGCCGAGATTGCGGCGCATCTCGCGCGCCTCGGCCTTGCCGCGGCGCATGGATTCGGCGATCAGCTCGTCGGTCAGCACCAGGCGAGCCTCGCCGATGTCCTCCATGGTCAGGAGAACGTCGGGATCATCGCCCGCCTTGACGTCGTCGCGATGCAGATGCACGCGATCGCCCTCGACCGCGCCGAGCGTGCCGCGGAAGCGCTTCCGCCCCTCATGCGCGACCGCCATCTCGATCTTCACCAGATGCCCGGAATAGCGCTGGAAATCGGAGCGGCGCACCAGCGGGCGGTCGATGCCCGGCGAGGAGATCTCGAGCCGGTAGGCGCGATCGATGGGATCGGCGACGTCGAGCACGGGCGACAATGCCCGCGAGATCGCCTCGCAATCCTCGATCTGCATCGAGCCGTCCGGCCGCTCGGCCATGATCTGCACGGTGCAGCCGGCCTCCCCGGAAATGCGGATCCGCACCAGGCGATAGCCCATGCCCTGGAGCACGGGAGCTGCCACCGCGGACACCCGTGCCGCGACGCCAGGCTCGACCACGAGCCGCGGCTCGGCCAGCAATTCGGCATCCGTGGAACCAGGGTTCGGTTCGGTCATGTCCAGGGTCAGGGCGCTCGATGGTTAAGGCTTGGTTACGACGTCAAAGCCCGTTTCGGAACTTTCCCGACAGCGCGTCGGGCCGCATCTCCCGCCAAGCCGCGTTCAGGTAATAAAAAAGAGCGGGTCCTTGCGGGCCCACTCTCACTACGCGGATCGTATGAGAAGATGAATTGGCGCAGATATAGCGCTTTCCCCACTCCCGGACAAGGCCCATTGCAGCGGGAACGGGGCCTTTTTACGCCGATCTGCGGACCCTGCTCAACGCTTCCTTCATCAAGCAGGCCTAAATTCCTTGATTGTGGGGCGGCTTGAACCAAGGGCGCACCCGCGGCGTGCCCCGTTCGAGTTGCGTTTTCATGACCGTTGCCACGTCGCTCATTCCTGGACTGGACGATATCGTCAAGCGCGGCGATCCGCGTCGCCGTGGCGAGATCGCGCGTGCCATCGCCCAATTGTTCTTTCGGGATGCGGACAAGCTCCGCCCCGAGCTGATCGATCTCTTCGACAATCTCCTGATCGATCTCGTCCCGCATGCCGAACTCGCCTCGCGTGTCGATCTGGCCGAGCGCTTCTCGCGCCTCAACAACGCGCCGCCGCACCTGGTCAATCAGCTCGCGCGCGAAAACGAGATCATGGTGGCCGGTCCCGTGCTGCGCCGCTCGCCCGTGCTCGACGATGCCGCTTTGGTCGAGATCGCGCGCTTGAAAGGCCAGGGCCATCTCCTGGCGATGACGGAGCGCCCCGCTTTGTCTCCCGTCGTCACCGATGTGCTGGTCGAGCGCGGCGATCGCGACGTGGTGCGCCGCGCCGCGGGCAATGCCGGCGCGGTGTTCTCGCCAAGCAGCTACTCCGAGATCATCAAGCGCGCGGCGCAGGACGGCGTCCTGACGCTCAAGATCGGTCAGCGCAATGATCTCTCCGGCGAGCACCTGAAGCAGCTGCTCGACGGGACGCTCGACGTCATCCGCCGTCGCCTCTCCACCATGGTCAATCCCGTGCGCCAGGTCGAGATCAAGCGTGCGATGGCGGCGATCGAGGAGGCCGCGCTGCCGCCGGGGCCGCGCCGCGATTTTTCGGGCGCGCAGCGCACGGTGCTCGCCTTGCATCGCGAGGGCCATCTCGGCGAGAGTGCGCTGCTCGGCTTCGCCAAGGCGCACAAATACGAGGAAGCGATCGCCGCGCTCGCGGCGATATCAGGCGTTCGCCTCTCGATCCTCGACCGCCTCATCGCGGGCGATCGCTACGATCCGCTTCTGATCTTGGGCCGCGTGCTGAACCTGGGCTGGCCCACGGTGCGTGCGCTCATCCTGCTCTGGTACGGTCCGCAGCGCACGCCGGCCGATGCCGACATCGAGGCCGCGCGCCTGAACTTCACGCGCCTGATGCCGACAACCGCCGAACGCGTCGTGAATTTCTGGCGCAACCGGCAGTCGATTTAGATCCGCCTGAACCGAAGATAGGCCGCCTTGCGTCCCTCGCGCGCGGCCTTGCGGCCGTAGCGCGTCATGGTGTAGCCCGGCCATGGCTGCCTGAAATCGTCGGCGCGTTCGGCAAGCCAGACGAAGTCCTGCGAGCGTGCAAGATGCGACAGCGTCCAGGCGCAGTAATCGTCGATGTCGCAGACGAAACGGAACTCGCCGCCGCTCCTGAGCACGCGAGCCATCGCGGCGATGGTCCGGTCCTGGACGAACCGCCGCTTCCAGTGCCGCCGCTTCGGCCAGGGGTCGGGATGGATCAGGTCGATCCGCGACAGCGAAGCCTTCGGCAGCCACGCCAAGAGCTCGGCGGCATCGCCTGCGAACAGGCGGATGTTGCCGATGTTGGCCGCCTCGATCTGCGCGAGGATCTTTGCCATGCCGTTGACATAGGGCTCGCAGCCGATGAAGCCGGTGGCGGGAAAGTTTTGGGCCTCGGCCGCGAGATGCTCGCCGCCGCCGAAGCCGATCTCGAGCCTGACATCGTCGGCTGCGGGGTCGAAGATTTCGCGGGCGTCCGCCGGCGCCTCACCGTCGATGTCGAGCGCAAGATGCGGCAGCAGCTGCTCGATCAACCCGGCCTGGTGTTGCCTGAGCTTGTGACCCTTGCGGCGCCCGAAGAAGGCGCGCTCGCTGTCCTCGCGATCGGGGTCTGATTTACGTTCGCTCATCGCAGCGTCTGATACAGGCGATGGAGCAGCCGCGCGCGCGGCGCGAGCGAGGAGACATAGAGCTGCTCATAATGGGTGTGCGCGCCCTTGCCGTCGACGCCGAGCCCGTCGAGCGTCGCGGTGTGCGCGGCGGTGAAATTGCCGTCCGAGCCGCCGCCGGTGTGGGTGTCGATCAGCTCGAAGCCGATCTCGCCGGCGAGTGCCTTCGCATGCTCGTACAGCGCGGCGCCTGCATTGCTCTTCTCGTAAGGCGGTCGATTGAGCTCGCCGGTGACCGTGACGGTGACGCCGTCCGTCTTCGATGTCAGGGCGAGAATCTTGCCGGCGAACTCGTCTGCGTCCTTGAGGCTCACGACGCGCAGATCGACTTCGGCGTAAGCCTCTTCCGGCGTGACGTTGGGGCGCGTGCCCCCGCGCACCACGCCGACATTGATGGTGACGCCGCGCGTCAGATCGTTCATCCCTTCCAGCGCCAGGATGACGTTGCCGAGCTCGCGGACGGCGCTGCGGCCGTCTTCGGGCCGCGAGCCGGCATGCGCGGGGACGCCCTTGATGAACACCTGGAAGCGTCCGACGCCCTTGCGTCCGGTGACGATCTTGCCGCCATCACGCGCCGGCTCGGTCACCAGCACGTATTTGGCCTTGCGTCCCTCCCGCTCGATCAGCGCGCGAGAGGTGGGGCTGCCGATCTCCTCGTCGGAGGTGAACAGGTGCGTGATGCCGAGCGGCGAGCGATCGGTCGTCGCACAAAGCGCGCGAAAGGCGTGATGGGCGATGTAGGCGCCGCCCTTCATGTCGTAAATGCCGGGACCGAATGCGACGTCGCCTTCGACCTTGAATGGCAGGCGCTCGATGAATCCGATGGGGTGAACGGTATCGAGGTGGCTCAGCACCAGGATGCCTGGCCGATCCTGCCCCCAATTCGTGCGCGCCACGAGATGATCGCCGCAGCCATCCACGCCGGCGATGCGCTCGAGCGTGACAGGCAGGTCGCGATATTGCTCCGCGACCACAGAGACCAGCTTGTTGACCTGTTGAGGTGCTTCCGTCGGCGTCTCGATCTCCACCCAGCGGCGGATGCCATCGAGAATAGTTTGTGAATCGAACCAATTTGGGCCGGTCATGGACGCATCTGTGCCTTTGAATCGCATCATCGAAGCGGACGCGCATCAAAGCGCGGTCGTAAATGACGACATAGGCCAGATTTGACGCAGTCTCAAATCGCTATGGACATGGCGCTTCAGCGCTTGTCGGGGCCTTCGCGAGCCGCAATCTGCTCGACGAGATCGACGATCGAGCGGCGCATCTTCGAATCGGTGATTCGCGTGAATGCCTTGGTCAAGGCGAGCCCTTCGGAGGTCGCGAGAAAGTCCGAGACGTAAGAGGGCGAGGCGCCTTCGCTGAAGCCATCCGGACCCGGCACGCCGCTCGGGCCGCCCTCGAACAGGAAGGACACCGGCACCTGGAGAATCTCGGCGATCTGCTGGATTCGGCTTGCGCCGACCCGGTTGGTACCCTTCTCGTATTTCTGAATCTGCTGGAAAGTCAGGCCCAAAGCTTCACCGAGCTTTTCCTGGCTCATGCCCAACATGATGCGGCGCATGCGCACGCGACTGCCGACATATTTGTCAACAGGGTTGGGCGCTTTCGACATTTCCTCAGCCCTCCAAACATCACCTTCGGCGCAATGATCAAGCATGCCTCGGGTGCAACAGCGTCAAAATCAAACCCTGTTATTGGGAAACATTGCGGAGAAATTTAGCAATGCACCGCTGTCTTTCGCAGCCGGTGCAGAATGGGGAGCCCGCGTGCAGTCTGTCAACCGTGGGACTACGGTTGTCAAAGGATTCCGGCCGCTTCGGCGGCGGCGCGATCAGGGCTTACGCTTGCCGACACGTCGGCGGACGGCGAGGAGCACGGCCACCGCGACGAGCATGGCTGCGGGCGCATCACCCACCCGTGCATAGACGGTTGGCGGGATCGCGGCCGGAAGGTTTGCATCCAAAATGCCTTCGATGCCGAGACCGAGGCTGGCGACCGTGCGCCCGACCGGATCGATCACCGCGGAGACGCCGGTATTGGCGGAGCGGACCAGCGGCAGGCCGAGCTCGATCGCGCGCATCCGCGACTGCTCCAGATGCTGATAGGGGCCTGTCGAGATGCCGAACCAGCCGTCATTGGTGAGGTTCACGATCCAGCCCGGGCGTTCGTTGCGTCCAGCCACTTCGCCGGGAAAGATGGCCTCGTAGCAGATCAGCGGCAGCGCGGGTGGCGCACTGGGTACCGGCAGTGCATGCCGCACGGTGCCGGGAATGAAGCCGCCGCGCACACGCGTCAGTTGCTCGAAACCGAGCTTCTCCATCAAAGCCTGGTAGGGAAGAAATTCTCCGAACGGTACCAGATGCAGCTTGTCGTACACGGCGAGCACGCTGCCGTCGTGATCGATCACGTAGATCGAGTTATAGGCGCGCGTGATCGGCGTGCCCCGCGGCAGGTCGGGCGCGCGGACCGACCCCGTGATCAGCACGGTGCCCTTCGGCAGGAGGTCCGCGATTTGCGCCATCGCGTCGGCTTCGCGGGTCAGGAAGAACGGAAAAGCGGATTCCGGCCAGATCAGGATGGTGGCATCGCGCACGCCGGTCGATTGCGGGCCGGAGGCGCGGTCCGACAGTGCGAGATACGTCTTCATCACTTCCGCTTTGGCGGCGTAGTTGAATTTCGCGTCCTGCTGCAGGTTCGGCTGCATCAGGCGCAGCTTGGCGCCTGATACAATCGTGGTCGGATGCAGCGACAGGCGGATTGCGCCGAAGATGCTCATGGCGATCAAGAGCGCGACGGCGGCGGCCGGCACACGCCATTGCAGGCGGCTATCGGGCGTGCGGTCGATCAGCGTCGCTGGGCTTGCGAAAATCGCAACCGTCAGGAATGTCATGCCCCACAGGCCGATCAGCGAGGCCGTCTGCGCCAGCGGCAGTGGCTCGGAGAGCGCATAGCCGAACGCGTTCCAGGGAAAGCCGGTCAGCGCGTGACCGCGCAGCCATTCGCTGATGGTGAGGCTCGCTGCGAGCGCCAGCACGCGCGTGGCGTTCTTGGTCCAGAACAGGCGCGCCAGCGCAAAGCCGATCGCCGTGAAGATCCCAAGATAGGCCGGCAGGCCCAGCACGGCGAACGGCGTCAGCCAGGCGAACATGTCGGCGTCGACGAAGAAGGCGTAGCCGATCCAGTAGAGGCCGGGCACGAAATAGCCGAGTCCGAACCAGTAGCCGGTCAGTGCCGCGGCAGGAACACCGCCATAGCGTCCGCCGCCGGCGCCGTCGATCAGCCAGACCAGCACCGGGAAGGTGACGAACAGCACCGGGAAGAGGTTGAACGGCGCCAGCGCCAGCACCGACAGCGCCCCCGCCGCCATGGCGATGACGGCGCGCTGCCATCCCCAGGTGAGGATGACGGCAAGCGCAATCTGCCGAAGTCGCTGCGATGGACTCACTGCGGGCCGGCCCCGTCGCTCGGCGGCGGCGTGTCGCTGGCCGGCGGTTGTCCGCTCTCCGGCGTGGCTTCACGGCGCCGGCTCTCGCGCTGGGAGCGCGGCGCCGGACGCTCCTTCCGCGTCGAGATGCGCAGCCGCTTGACGCGGCGCGGATCGGCATCGAGCACCTCGACCTCGTAAGTGCCGGGACCCGAGATGGCCTCGCCGCGCACCGGCAGACGTCCGACGAAGCTGACGAGATAGCCGCCCAGCGTCTCCACCTCCTCGCCGGCTTCGCCGGTGACGAAGTCTTCGCCGATCACCGAGCGGACGTCGTCGAGGCTGGCGCGGGCGTCGGCGATGAAGGCATTGTCGGGCAGGCGCACGATCGAGGGCGGCTCGTCGCTGTCGTGCTCGTCGTCGATCTCGCCGACGATCTGCTCGACGATGTCCTCGATCGAGACCAGCCCGTCGCTGCCGCCATATTCGTCGACCACCAGCGCCAGATGGATGCGCGAGGCCTGCATCTGTGCGAGCAGGTCGATCGCCCGCATCGACGGCGGCACGTAGAGCAGCTTGCGGATGATGTGCGCGTCATGAAGCGGCAGCGCGAGATCGACCGTGCGCAGGTCGAGCCCGGCCGGCAGCGGCTTCTTGCGCTTGGTCTTGGTGGCTTCCGACACGCGGGCGCGTGCGGTCATGAAAGCGAGCAGGTCGCGGATGTGGACGATGCCGACGGGATCGTCGAGCGTCTCGTTGAAGACCACGAGGCGGGAATGGCCGGCGCTCTCGAAGCGGTCCATCAATTCCCCGAGGGGGATGTCGCGCTTCACCGCGACGATGTCGGCGCGATGCACCATGACGTCGGCGATACGGCGCTCGTGCAGGCCGAGGATGTTGCGCAGCATGGTGCGCTCGACCGCCGAGAAGCCGGTGTCGTCGGGTGTCGTCGCATCCAGCACGACCTGCAGGTCGTCGCGGACCGATCCCGCCTTCCAGCCGAACAGCGTCCGGATGGCGCGCAGCAGCCAGTTGTCCGCCGTCGGGCGCATCACCTCGCCTTGTGTCACCACGGCCGGCAAATTGGCCGTGTTGCGCGGATTGTCTTGGATCGGATCGGAATCCGGCATCTCAATGCGTCCCCGGGCGGTCTGCGTAGGGATCGGGTATGCCGAGATGGGCCAGGATCTCACGTTCGAGCGCTTCCATCTCCTCGGCGTCGCCGTCGTTGTCGTGGTCGTAACCGATCAGGTGCAGGAACCCATGCACGGCGAGATGGCTCAAATGGTGGTCGAACGGCTTTTGTTCCTCGTCCGCCTCGCGCCGCATGGTCTCATAGGCGATCGCTATGTCGCCGAGCATGCGCGGCGCATCGCCCGGTTTCCATTCGCCTTCCGGCTGCAGAGCGGGGAACGAGAGCACGTTGGTCGGCTTGTCGATCCCGCGCCAGTTGCTGTTGAGAGCACGGATGCCGGCGTCATCGGTCAGCATCACAGCCACCTCTGCGTCGGCAACGTCTTCATCGACGTTCTCGGCGGCGGCGGCCACGGCGCGCTGGATCACGGCTTCGGAATCGGGCTCGTGCTGCCAGCAATCGGCGACGACGAGGACCTCGGTCATGGGAAGGTTGGGATGGGACATTGTCTTGTCTGGGACGAAGGGCGCCGTGTTCGCGCCCTCTGGGTCCGGTGTTGCCTCGTCAGGATTGACCGGTGGCCGGCCGCTGCGGCGGCCCTTCGTAGGCGGCGACGATCCGCGCCACGAGTTCGTGGCGGATCACGTCCTCGGCCTTGAAATGAACCTGGGCAATGCCCTCGACGCCGTTCAAGAGGCGGGTCGCCTCGGCCAGGCCCGAGGTCTGGCCGTTCGGCAGGTCGATCTGCGAGGGATCGCCTGTCACGATCATGCGGCTGTTCTCGCCGAGACGCGTCAGGAACATCTTCATCTGCATCGACGTGGTATTCTGGGCCTCGTCCAGGATGATGGCGGCGTTGGTGAGCGTGCGGCCGCGCATGAAGGCGAGCGGCGCGATCTCGATCTCGCCGGTCTGGAGCGCACGTTCGACGATGCGCGCATCCATGAGGTCGTAGAGTGCATCATAGATCGGCCGCAGATAGGGATCGACCTTCTCGCGGAGATCGCCGGGCAGGAAGCCGAGCCGCTCGCCGGCTTCCACCGCCGGACGCGACAGGATGATGCGATCGACCTCCTTGCGCTCGAACAGCTGCGCGGCATGGGCGACGGCGAGCCAGGTCTTGCCGGTGCCGGCGGGGCCGATGCCGAACACCAGCTCGTGCCGCTTCAGCGCGCGGATGTAGGAGTCCTGCGCGGCCGTGCGCGCGCGCACCGGGCGCTTGCGCAAATTGATGCTGTCGAAGGTCGATTTGGCCGATTTGGCGTCGAACTCGAACAGCGAGCCCTGCGCGATCACGGCACGGATTGCGCCCTCGACCTCGCCCTGGTCGAGATCCTGCCCCTTCACCGCTTGCGTGTAGAGCATCTCCAGCACGCGGCGCGCGGCGTCGCAGCCGTCGCGGGTGCCGCCGATGGTGATGTGGTTGCCCTTGGAATCGACGATCACGCCGAGTCGCCGCTCGATCTGCGCCAGGTGCTGGCCGTACGGGCCGACCAGCGCGGAAGCGGCGCGGTTGTCGTCGAAGTCGATGACGACCTGGGTCTCGGGCGGAACTTGCATGTCGCGGTCAAATTTGCGGCTGGGAGCGAACGAAGACGAATCCGATGCGCTTTTGGGCAAGGGTTCAGGCTCCAGTGGCTTGCGATAAAGCGGGCTCGCGCGCCTTGCGCGGCGTCACGAGCTCGCCGAGAAAACTGTAGCGCTCGAGGCTGTCGATGCGGACCGGCAGGATTTGTCCAATGATGTCGGGCGAAGCCATCACATGGGCGGGCTGGAGGTAGGCGGTGCGGCCCACGATCTGGCCTTCCTTGCGCGCCGGACGCTCGAACAGCACGTCGACCGTTGAGCCAATCGCGGCCTTGTTGAAGGCCGATTGCTGGCTGTCGATCAGTTCCTGGAGCCGCTCCAATCGCTGGTCCATCTCGGCGGGGGACACCGTCTCCTGCATGTCCGCGGCCGGCGTTCCCGGCCGGGCGGAGGATTTGAACGAATAAGCCGCAGCGTAGCCGATTTGCGTGACAAGCGCGAGGGTGGCGAGAAAATCTTGCTCGCTTTCGCCGGGGAAGCCGACGATAAAATCTGATGAAAAAGCAATATCTTGGCGTGCACTGCGGAAACGATCGATGACGCGCCGGTAATCATCGGCGGTATGTTTGCGGTTCATGGCCGCCAGAATCCGGTCCGAGCCCGATTGTACCGGCAGGTGCACGAACGGCATCAGGGCACCGAGATCGCGATGGGCCGCGATCAGGCTGTCGTCGACGTCGCGGGGGTGGCTGGTCGAATAACGCAGCCGCGCGATCCCCGGAATTGTCGCCAGATGTTCGAGCAGCCGGCCGAGCGGCCAGGTTTTTCCGTCCGGCCCGTCGCCGTGATAGGCGTTGACGTTCTGCCCGATCAGCGTGAGCTCGCGCACGCCGTTGTCGGTGAGCCGCCTCACGTCCTCGACGATCTTCGCCACCGGGCGCGAGACTTCGGCGCCGCGCGTGTACGGCACGACGCAGAAGGTGCAGAACTTGTCGCAGCCTTCCTGCACCGTGACGAAGGCGGAAATGCCGCGCGCGCGGATCGTATCGGGCTTCGGCTGGGCCAGGAAGCCGAACTTGTCCTCGGCCGGAAACTCGGTCTCGATCGCGCGACCCTTGCTGTCGGCGCGCTTCAACAGCTCCGGCAGATGATGGTAGCTCTGCGGTCCCACCACGACGTCGACGACTGGCGCCCGGCGCACGATCTCCTCGCCCTCGGCCTGCGCCACGCAGCCCGCGACAGCGATTCTCATCGCGCGGCCCCCGCGTGCGGCCTCGTCCTTGGCGACGCGCAAGCGCCCGAGCTCGGAATAGACCTTCTCGGAAGCCTTCTCGCGGATATGGCAGGTGTTGAGGATGACGAGGGCGGCATCCTCGGCGCTCGCCGTCTCCACGAATCCTTCCGGCGCCAGCGTGTCCACCATGCGCTGGGCATCGTAGACGTTCATCTGGCAGCCATATGATTTGATGTGCAGCTTGCGCGGCGGCGTCATGGAACCCGAAAATGGCGGTGGAGGACGGCCATCAGATATAGGCTGGAGGGGCGAAAATCCAGCGAATGGCGGCATTTAGGTCGTCATTCCGGGGCGCGACGCAAGTCGCGAACCCGGAATCTCGAGCTAATTCTTCCAGATTCCGGGTTCACCCGCGTCGTGCGTGCCCGGAATGACCGGGAAGGGGCGGAAATCAGCCCGCCACGGCGTCCGTCTCGACCCGCCGGACCAGCTCCGGCAGTTGATGCATGTCGGCAAAGAGCAGGTCGGCGCCGGCCTGGCGCAGCGTCTCGGCATGGCCGTCGCGGCAATGGCTGCCGCCGTGAAAGCCGAACACGATCATGCCGGCGGCACGAGCGCCGGCGATGCCGGCCAGACTGTCCTCGATCACGACGCAGCGCTCGGGCGGCACGCCCATTTCGCGCGCCGCGAACAGGAACAGGTCCGGCGCCGGCTTGCCGTTCGTCACCTGCGAGGCCGAGAAGATGTTCGGCGCCAGGCGCTCATAGAGCCCGGTGCTGCCCAGGCTCACGCGCATGCGCTGATGCGAGCCGCTCGAGGCCACGCAGACGGCTTGCGTCACCACATCAAGCACATCATGGATGCCGCGGATCGCTTCGAGGTCGGCCTCGAACGATCGGAACAGCTCGTCCTGGAGATCGCCGTGATAGGCCTCGGGCAGCTTGCGGCCGAGTTCGGTCTCGATCTCGAGATTGGCTTGCCGCGTCGAGCGGCCGAGGAAGCGCTCGAACACCTGGTCCGACGTGATCGGATAGCCGTGCTTGGTCAGCACGTCCGCATGCGCGCGACAGGAGATCACCTCGCTGTCCACGAGCACGCCGTCGCAGTCGAAGATGATGAGGTCGATGGGCACGAAACTTAAGACGTCGGCTTGTCGTCGTCGAGCGGGACGCAATAGAGTTCGAGCCGGTGATCGACCAGCTTGTAGCCGAGCTTGCGGGCGATCTCCGCCTGAAGCTTCTCGATCTCGTCGGAGGTGAACTCGATCACCTTGCCGTCGCGCAGATTGATGAGGTGGTCGTGATGGCTGTCGCGCATCTGCTCGTAGCGCGCGCGGCCCTCGCGGAAATCGTGGCGTTCGATGATGCCGGCATCCTCGAACAGTTTCACGGTGCGATAGACGGTCGAGATCGAGATCTTGTCGTCGACCGCAACGCAGCGCCGGTACAGTTCCTCGACATCGGGATGATCGATCGCTTCCGCGAGCACGCGGGCGATGACACGGCGCTGCTCGGTCATGCGCATGCCCGTGGCGGCGCAGCGCGCCTCGATATCGGACCCTTTGGATGCAGAAGAAGGTTTCAGTGTGGTCATAGCGTTGTCTGCCTGGCGGGCGCTTTCTGCCACCAATGTTACGACAAGTCACGTCGCATCAGAAGGGCGTTCAATTGTTCCCCGTCGGGCTGCTTATAGTAGCGATCGCGGCGTCCGACCACCACGAATCCGCACCCGACGTAGAGCCGCCGCGCCGGCTGGTTATTTTCCTCCACCTCGAGAAATATCGTGCGCACCCCGCGCCCGGCGAGGTGGCCGAGATGGGTCATCAGCAGCGTGCGGGAGAGGCCGCGGCCGCGATAAGCCCCGTCCACCGCAATCGAGAGAATTTCCGCTTCGTCCGCGCCGATCCGCGACACCGCAAAGCCGATCGTCTTGGGGCCGAGACGCAAGCGATGCACCAGCGTGTTGCGCTCGCTCATCATGCTCTCGAACTCGCCTTCGCCCCAGCCGTGCGCGAAGGAGGCGCCGTGCAGCTGCGCGAGCCGTGCGGCGTCGCGCACGGAAGCGGGCTCGACGACGGCCGTGCCGCCGCGCCACCATTCCGACAGCCATTTCATCATGAGCTCGCGGCTTGTGCGAGCGGCGGAGTTGCGGCCGGCTTTGCGTCGGGCGCCTTCAGATAGAACGGCCGCGCCGGGTTCGTTTCGGGATCGGCCGCGGCTCCGAGCCATGCGACCCAGCCGATGTCGGGCGCCGGCTGCGCGTCGACCGCGACCGGCTGCGGTCCGTCCTTCGGCCAGCGCTCGGCGAGGATGTTCGCGGCATTGCCGACCAGATGCGGCGCGCCGAATTGCGAGGCCGCAATCGCCTCGTCGATGGGCGCGGCGCCCGGCCGCACCAGCTGGCTGCCGTCGCCGGCGACGATCTGGAAATAAACGTGATCGTGCCGCGCATCGATCGCAGAGATCACAGGTGCCGATTTGCGTTGGCAGACGATGGCGGCCGCATAGGCCGACAGCGTCGTCAGCCCGACCGCCGGCTTGCCGGCTGCGAGCGCAAGGCCGCGCGCCGCGGAAATGCCGACGCGCAGGCCGGTGAAGCTGCCAGGGCCGACGGTAACCGCGATGCGGTCGAGCGAGGTGAAGGCGAGATTGGCCGATTGCATGACGCGTGCGATCAGCGGCATCAGCGCTTCTGCATGCCCGCGCTTCATGAGCTGCGATTCCTGCGCGAGAAACTCGCCGGCGTCGGTGTCGAGCACGGCGGCCGCGCAGGCCTCGAGCGCAGTATCGATGGCAAGGATCAGCATGGCGCGATCATAGCATTGCCGACCGGATGATGCCCAAGCTTCTTGCCGTCATGGCCGGGCTTGACCCGGCCATCCACGACTTTGCAGCCCCAAGAACGCGGATGCCCGGGACAAGCCCGGGCATGACGCAGCCGATTTGGTTTGCCGACGGTGCAATTCACATCGGCCGGACTTCGACCACGTCGGGCACGAAGTGCCTGAGCAGGTTCTGGATGCCGTGCTGGAGCGTCGCGGTCGAGGACGGGCAGCCGGAGCAGGCGCCCTTCATGTTGAG
The DNA here is from genome assembly GCF_002795245.1 of Bradyrhizobium forestalis. Taxonomy (GTDB): domain Bacteria; phylum Pseudomonadota; class Alphaproteobacteria; order Rhizobiales; family Xanthobacteraceae; genus Bradyrhizobium; species Bradyrhizobium forestalis. The sequence continues at coordinate 83,968 of NZ_PGVG01000032.1, forward strand.
ATAGACGATGCCGTCCTTGAAGCCGCGGAAGGTGATGTCGCCGCCGTCATTGGCGACCGCGGGGCGCACCCGGGTCTCGATCAGGTCCTTGATCATGTCGACGGTCTCGGCGTCGGCTTCGTCGAAGAACTCGTCCTGGCCGTCGAGATCGACTTCGTTTTGCGCCGCGCCGTCGGCGAGCATCGGCGCGCCGGACATATAGTGCTCCATGATGGCGCCGAGGATTGCGGGCTTGAGCTGCTGCCATTCACCGCTCGCCTTGGTCACGGTGATGAAGTCGGATCCGTAGAACACGCCGGTGACGCCGGGCACGTCGAACAGCTTTTCGGCCAGCGGCGAACGGCCAGCGGCTTCGCGGCTCGAAAACTCCACCGGGCTGCCGTCGACCACGACGCGGCCGGGAATGAATTTCAGCGTGGCGGGATTGGGGGTGGCTTCGGTTTGAATGAACATGGTTCTCTCCAGACGTCGCCGGTTCAAGGCCGGCGCGTGCTCTATCACCTAGCAGATGGCGACGGGGAACGCACGATCAAGGGGACGTGGAGTATTAGTCCAAATTTTTCAGAGGGTTGGGCTGCGCTTACCCTCCCCTGGAGGGGGAGGGTCGGCTCACATC
>NZ_PGVG01000033.1 GCF_002795245.1 Bradyrhizobium forestalis
GCTCGTCCGCACAAATCTCATGCACAGACGGCCGATCAACAACTTGCTCGAACTACGGCAATCCGTCCCAATCAACCAAAATCAGTTGAACCTTGGACTATACTTCCAATGAACCGGACAGCCGTGGTTGCCATGCGGCGTCGAGCGGATGAGCCAGGCCGTCGATCTCCACGGCAACGCAGCGGGACAGGATGGATTCCGGAGCTCCTTTTGCGATCAGCATGTGCTCCTCGTTCCGTGCGACGAGAACGGACAAGCACCGTCGCTCGAAGTCGAATGGGACTTCCGAAAGCCGGGCCCAGCCGTCCAGGCCATCGTGGCTCGCTGACAATATCGCGTCGTCGAGAGGGCTTCTGACTCCGGCCTGGAACGTGCTGTTCAGGTGCGCGAAGCTCAGGACGCGATCGCTGGGCCGGTCCTGCGGATCGATATGCGCCTCCAGCGTGATCCTGGCTTCCGTCAGCGTACCGGTCTTATCGACGCAAAGCGTGTCCATCGCACCCAGGTCGTGAATCGCCGACAGTCGCTTCACGATGACCTTTCGCTCCGCCATGCGCAGCGCGCCGCGGGCGAGGGTCACCGTCATCACCATAGGCAGCAGCTCGGGTGTCAGGCCGACGGCGAGCGCGACCGCGAAGAGGAAGGATTCCATTGCGGGACGTTGCGCGACGAGATGAGCCATCAGCACAAACAACGTGAGGAAGAGCGTCAGTCGCAGGATCAGCAATCCGAGCCCTTGGACGCCTTCCTCGAGAGCGGTCGGTGGCGCGTTGGCGGCCATTGCCGAGGCGATCGCGCCGAAGCGCGTCCGGCCGCCGGTCCTCACGACCAGCATCTTGCCGCTCCCGCCGACGGTACTGGTTCCCGCGAACAGCGCGTTGGTGGCATCTGCCGGCAGTGCCGCCGAGCAGGGAGCGTCCGTCTTGAAGGCCGGAAACGGCTCACCCGTCATGAGGGCTTCATTGACCTGCAATTCCTGGGCATCGAGAACGACGCCATCGGCCGGTATCAGATCGCCGATACGGAGTTTCACGACGTCCCCGGGGACGAGAGCCGTCACCGAAATCGTCATGTCCCTGCCATCCCGGACGACGTCAGCCTGAATGGCGACCGATTCCCGCAACGCTTCGGCCGTGAGTTCGGCGCGATGCTCCTGAACGATATCAAGCGTGATGGACAGGGAGAGCACGGTTGCGATGACTGCAAAACTGCCGATGTCGCCGCTGAGCCCGGATACGAGCGCTGCCGCGAGCAGCATCGCAATCAAGGGATTCCAGAGGCGTTGGCCGAGCTTGCGCAAGGCTGACCGGTTTTGGGAGGCGTCAGCGCGGTTTGCTCCGAAGATCGCCAGCCTTCGGTTTGCTTCGATTTGTGCCAGGCCTTCGGGACCCGAGCCGAGCGCGCGGCAGAGCTCGTCCTTTGGCGTCTGCCAGAACTCAGCCGCCAGAGTGTTGGCCGGAGTGGACTGCTCGATCATCGAAGGGCTCGCCGGTCACTGACATTTGGGGCTCGGCAAGGGTAATAGGCTGCTCAATCTTCGGGTTGATACGGCTCAATTCGGTTTTGGGCGATTGTGGCGGCACCATCCTGATGCGGCCGGTCGAGAGCTTCGAGGGCAGCCTGCTCCTGCGACAGACGCCACTCGATGTAGTTGCGCTCGACATCCGTTAGATGCGTCTTGAGGAGCCGATGATAGCGATCGATGTTTCTGCTGTGGGCGCGACCGCGCGCAAGGCTGGCTGCCGACATGTCCCCTCCTCGTTCCCACACCTGAGGTCGCGCTGCCTCAACCCATCATTTTTTCCGCGGTTTTTCCAAAGGCGGGAAGATCTGATTGGCGGGTGGTTGCCCGCTGGTCGGAACGGCGATGGCAATGAAGCCGCGGCCCATCGATGCGTGACAGGCGTTGCAGCCGTCGGTCAGAACACGCATGGAAGCGGCGAACTTGCGGTCATCTCCCGCCGCGATCGCGTCGGCGATCGAGAGCAGCGGCTCCTTCATCGTGGTCACGTTGCTGACGGGGACTGCCGGATAGAAGATGGCCGCTTCGGCCAGGCTATTCGTCAGCTGCCGCAACTCATACGCGGCCAGGTCCCAGTTCTTCGCCTTGCCTGCATACCATAGCTTGAGATGCTCAAGCTGCGCCATGCTCATGACTTCGACGAGGCGAGGCGCCTCTTGTTTCGCGCTTGCGGACGGTGGAAAGTCGGACTGAGCAATCGCGGATGTAACCGCACCGGCCGACATCGCGAGAACCGCGCACCATTTCTTCAGCGTCATCCGAGCATTCCCCGTGAATCTCGACCCTTACTATCAGGGGCGCGTTCCATGCCCTTGCGCTGAATCAAGCTTTCGCGTTCCCCCGCCACGAAGTGAAACAGGAGCGCGACATCCCCGAAGGCGAGGTCGCCGAACGTCAATTTCGAAATTGGTCCCTTGCCGCGAGGTGCCCAAGCGAGATCAATTCGGCTTTCCAAGAAGTCTTCGGATGATCTTCCTCAAATTGTCGGCGTACTCGTCGACGACCTGCCGCCTCTCGGCCGATGGCGAAAGCTGACGATCATCGTCCTCGTCCGCTGACGGAATATCCGTCCGGGACCTCCCGCGGATGGAGGCGATCGGCTTTGTCACTTTCACGGGAATTCCGGCCTCGGGATGGAGCTGCGCGCACAGTTCAGGGTAAGGGCCAATTCCATCAGCGGATTTCACACAGGTCAAATCGCCGCCAATCGCTCGGCGTCTTGCCCGAAGAAGCGAGTTCGTGTGTCTCATCCGGTTAGCTCGCGGCGGCTAGGCGCACGAGGCCGTCGGATCGCATTTGGGGCAGCAGCCGTCCGCGGCTGCGCCGAGCTGACGTCCGATCTCGATCCTGAGAGCTTCCTTGTCCCATTTCGTGCCGTCACTTCTGATGATTCGCTTGGCGCGTTCGAAGGCGTGGCTCTCGGCAGCGTCATCTCCGATACGGACGATCACGTCGCAGTGGAAAGGACACGCCGTCGTCGCACGGGTCGTCTCCAGTGCGTAGCGCACGACGGCAGTGAGATCGTCGGTTTGAATGTCGGCAAGCATGTCGGGTCTCCTGATCGGCGTACTCCTTGGCCCAGACGATCCCGAGGGTTCGACGAAAATCGGCCCCGGGCTCCATGGGAGCGCCGAGGCCGACTGTCGCTTGGTTCTTCCATCCAGGGTCCGAGCCCGTCCAACAAACCCGCGTTGCCGATCTTCGTTCCATCGAACTCTCCGGCGGAGCCGCTCTCCGGCCTGCTCCATGCTCGCGGTCTTCTGCACCCATCTGTGAAAGCGGCGCCGGGAAGGCCTAGGGATCCGAACGTCGCTGCTTTCGGCAACGGTACCTCGACAAAGCGTTCCCGATGCCGATACGACGCTATAGTCAGGGTCACGAACATGTCTTGATCCAGCTCAAGGGCGGCCGGAGGCGCTTGACTGGGTGCTCTCGACTGGCTCCTTGCCCAGGAGCGCTTCGCGATGTCCTTGCCGCTCCCGTGTGGATCCGTTCAGGACGTTTGCCTAAGTATTGGCCCGCAATTTCAAGGCCGGAGCGCCGGGCGCATATGTGCAGCATGGAGCGCAACATCATCTTCAAATGTCCCCGCACTGGCATGAACGTGCAGCACTGGCTTTCCGACTCAGCGTCCGATGCCGCGGACACGCACGTATCCGTCCGATGTCCCGCTTGCGCCGCGCTCCACTTCGTCAACACCGCCAGCGGCAAGATGTTAAGCGAAGCGATCGGCCGGCGTCGCGGTCTCGGCGACCAGCCTGATCCGTCCCGTCCTTGACGTGGCGAGCCTCGCGCAGGCCAGAGGGCGTGCCAAAAACGGGCGAGGAGTCTACGCCCGCCCGGAGTAGATATCTGCAAAGCGTTCGCGCAAGACGTTCTTCTGCACTTTTCCCATCGCGTTGCGGGGCAAACCGTCGACGAACACGACGCGCTTCGGCTGCTTGAATCTAGCCAATCGTCCGGACAGCGCGGCGAGAATGGCGCGTTCGTCGACCGATGAGCCCGGCGACCGAACCACCGCCGCGGTAACACCCTCGCCAAAATCGGCGTGCGGCACGCCGACGACCGCGCTCTCGGAGACGCCCGGAATCGCGTCGATCTCGGTTTCGATCTCCTTGGGGTACACGTTGACCCCGCCGGTGATGATGAGGTCCTTGCCGCGCCCGACGATGTGCAGATAGCCATTCGCATCGAGCTTGCCGAGATCGCCGGTGATGAAGAAGCCGTCGGGACGGAATTCGGCCGCGGTCTTGTCCGGCATGTTCCAGTAGCCCGCAAAGACGTTCGGGCCCTTCACCTCGATCATGCCGACGTCCCCAACGGGGAGGGGGGCGCCGGTCTCGGGATCGGTGACGCGAACCTCGACGGCGGGAAGCGGCCGGCCGACCGAGCCGGCAATGCGAGGCCCCTCATAGGGATTTGAGGCGATCATCCCGGTTTCGGTCATGCCATAGCGTTCCAGAATCGCGTGCCCGGTCCGCTCCTTCCAGGCCCGGTGTGTCTCGGCCAGAAGCGGCGCCGAGCCGGCGACGAACAGCCTCATGTTGGCGGTGCTTCGCTCGTTCAGGTTCGCGCTCTCGAGCAGGCGGACATAGAAGGTCGGCACGCCCATCAGAACGGTGCTGCGCGCCATCGTTGCCAGAATGCGCTCGGCGTCGAACTTCTGCATGAACAGGATGCGCGCGCGTGCGGCGAGGGTGACGTTGCAGGCCACGAAGAGCCCGTGAACGTGATAGATCGGCAGCGCATGGATCAGCACGTCCTTGCTCGAATAGCGCCACTCCTCGACCAGCGTCAGGGCGTTCGAAGACAGATTGCCGTGTGTCAGCATGGCTCCCTTCGAGCGGCCGGTCGTGCCCGACGTGTAGAGAATGGCCGCGAGATCGTCATTCGCCCTGGCGACAGTGTCAAATCGCGCCGGGAAGTCTGCCACGGCATCGGTGAGCGAGCCCTTGCCGTGGTGATCGAGTGTCTCGACGCGGCCGCCTGCCTTGGCGGCGATGGCACGCAAATCGGCCTCTTCCCTGGGATCGCACACGATCAACGTCGGCTGCGCGTCGCGGATGAAATACTCGGTCTCAGTCGGCGTATAGGCGGTGTTGAGCGGCAGATAGACCGCGCCGGTGCGCAGCGTTGCAAGATAGAGCGCGACGGCCTCGACGGATTTCTCCGCCTTGACCGCGACGCGGTGGTTCGGGCCGATGCCGGTCCTGGCGAGAAAGTTCGCGAACCTGCCGCTCAGCGCAGCGAGGTCGGCATAGCTCAACGCCGCGCCGTCGTCCTTCTCGATGCAGATGGATTGGTCGGACTCCGCGCCGGCGAGCAGGCGATCGTACAGGTTCGAGGTCATGACGAGATCTTCCGTTGCGAGTTGGTATGAGGACTGAGAACGAGGTCGCGCGACGACAATTTTGCGCGAAGCGCCTTCTTCACCTTGTCGGAGGCCATGACGGTGCCGGCTTCCGCAAAGGCCTCGTGGTTCGCCTCGATGTGCTCGAGCGCGTAGAGATAGTTCACCATCAGCCCGTAGGACTGCTTCATGCCCTTGGCGGAGGCGTCGCCGAGGAAATTGAGCCGTTCCAGTCGCGCGCCATTGCCGAGATGGAAGCGGGCGACGGGGTCGACCGGCTTGCCCGAGGGGAGCTTGGCTTTCAGGAAGTAATAGGCGGCGAGCGCGGTGATGGCGTCTTTCGCCTGCGCGATGTCGCCGCCTTCATCGATTGCGGCCATCGCCTGGCGCGTATCGTCATCGATCGCAGCCGATGCCTCGCTCTTGAGCTCGCGCCGGACCCAGCCGGCAAAGCCGGGCACGGGCGACAGGGTGACGAAGGTCTTCAGGTTCGGCAGCTCGCGGGCGAGATCCTGCACCACCTGCTTGATCAGGAAGTTGCCGAATGAGACGCCGGCCAGGCCCTTTTGCGTGTTCGAGATCGAGTAGAACACGGCGGTCGTCGCCTCGCGCGCGGCAATCGCCTGGCGCGACTTGTCCAGCAGCGGCCCGATCGCGCCGGGAATCTCCTTGGTGAGCGCGACCTCGACGAAAATCAGCGGCTCGTCGACGAGTTGGGGATGGAAGAACGCATAGCAGCGGCGGTCCGGCGGCTCGAGCCGGTTGCGTAAGTCGTCCCAGTCCTGGATGGCGTGGACGGCTTCATAGCGGATGATCTTTTCGAGGATGTTGGCCGAGGTGGTCCAGTCGATCGGTCGCAGCACCAGAAAGCCCCTGTTGAACCAGGACGAGAACAGGTGGACGAAATCGTCGTCGACGGCCTCGAGCTCGGGATGTTCGCGCAGCAGCGAGAGCAGCACCTCGCGCATGCGCACCAGCGACGACGTCCCGCCGGGCGCCAGATTGAGGCGCCGGATCAGTTCCTGCCGGCGCGGCTCCGCAACGGCATGGAGCGCCTCGAGCCTGGCGCCGTCGCCGCCCTCCTTGCGCTGGTAGGCGGCGATCGCGAGCTCGATCGCGCGACGGTCCGGCCCGAACCGGTCGGCGAGGGAGGATAGAAATTTGAGCCGCTGCGGCTCGGCCGCCCGCTCGAAGGCCGCAAGCAGCGATTGCGCGATCGCAACGCCGGAGGCTTCGCCACGACGCGACAGCAGCGCCTCGCCGAGAAGCTCGAGGTCGCGGTCCTCGCCCGCATCGCGATCCGGCTTGATGCCGAGAACCGCACGGCCGCGTTGTGTCAACGTGTCGATCAGCCCTTGCAGGAATTCGGGCGCCGCAATGCGTCCGGATCGGATGTCGTTCAGCATGGTTCGTGCCTCCTCGGTTATCGCGATGGCGGACCCATCACGAGGTTGGGCAGAAAGGTCGAGATCGACGGGACAAGGCAGAGCAGGACGACCGCGAACGCCATCAGCACGACGAAGGGCAGCGTTCCCCAGATCACGTCCCGCAGGGGGATGTCGGGCGCGATGTTCCTGATGACGAAGATGTTGAGTCCGACGGGCGGATGAATGAGGCCCATCTCCATCACGATCGTCATCACCACGCCGAACCAGATCAGGTCGAAGCCGGCGTCCTTCAGCGGCGGCAGGATGATCGGCGCCGTCATCAGGATGATCGAGACCGGCGGCAGGAAGAAGCCGAGCACGACCACCAGCACCAGGATCGCACCCAGCAGCACCCATCGGGACAGCTGCATCGCGACGATCGCCTGCGCCGCCGCCTGGCTGATGTGGAGATAGCTCATCACGTAGGAGTAGAGCAGCGACATGCCGATGATCAGCATCAGCATGGTCGATTCCTTCAGCGTCGATTCCAGGATCGGGCCGAGATCCCGCGGCCGCCACACGCCGTAGATCGAGGCGATCAGGACCAGCGCCAGGATGCCGCCGAGCCCGGCGGTTTCCGACGGGGTGGCGTAGCCGCCATAGAGCGCGATCATGACGCCGCTGAGCAGCACGACGAAGGGCAGCACGCGCGGCAGCGCGCCGAACCGCATCGCCATGGTGAAGCGCTCGTTCGACAGGATCGGATGCTGCGCCGGATCGGCGGCATAGGCGCGCTGCGCCGCGTTGTATTCGGACTTGAACCTCAGCACCGCATAGGTCGCAAACAGCAGCACCAGGAGAAGGCCCGGCCCGATGCCGGCGAGGAACAGGCGTCCGAGCGACTGCTCCGCCGCCACCGCGTACAGGATCATGGTGATCGAGGGCGGCAGCAGGATGCCCAGCGTGCCGCCGGCGGCGATCACGCCCGCGGCGAAGCCGCCGGAATAGCCGCGCTTGCGCATCTCGGGAATGCCGGCCGAGCCGATCGCCGAGCAGGTCGCCGGAGACGATCCCGCCATCGCGGCGAACAGCGCGCAGGCAAAGACGTTGGCGATGCCGAGACCGCCGGGAATGCGGCCCATCCAGACATGCAGTGCGCTGTAGAGATCCTGTCCGGCCTTCGACTTGCCGATCGCGGCGCCCTTCAGGATGAAGAGCGGGATCGCCAGCAGCGTGATCGAGGCCATCTCCTCGTAGACGTTCTGCGTCACCGTATCGAGCGATGCGGCGGGCATGAAGTAGTACATGAAGATGACGGCGACCGCGCCGAGCGCCAGGGCGATCGGCATGCCCGAGGCCATGACGGCGAGGGTCGCGCCACCATACATCAGTCCGACGGCAAGCGTGCTCATTTGCTCCTCCATGCATCGAGGCTCGCGGCGAGCTGAAGCGCGATCTGCAGCGTCATCAGCGTCATGCCCAGCGACATCATGCTGTAGGGAATCCACAGCGGCGGGGCCCAGGTCGATCCGGACACCTGTCCGTCGACCCAGGCTTCGTGGAACAACGTCCAGGACTTCCAGGCGAAGAAGCAGCAGAACAGCAGGCTCGTCGTGTCGACCACGAGCATGCGGATGGCATTGCCGCGTTTCGACAGATAGCCGGTGAGGGCCTCGATGCCGATATGGCCGCGTCCGGCCTGCACGAAGGCGGTCGACAGGAACGTGGCGCCGACCAGCAGGAACACCGCGGCCTCGTCCTGCCAATAGGTTGCCGCGTTGAAGAAGTAGCGCGCGGCCACGCTGTAGCTCAGGATCGTGCTCGCGACGATGAGCGCGATCGAGCAGAGCACGACGATCGCCCTGTTGAGCAGGGTCATCGCGCGAGCGATCCGTCCGACCGGGGAGCCGGGGCGCGCCGCGGTCACGGCGGCGGAATGACCGAGATCGATGCCATGCGCGCTCATGAGCCGGCCTCCATGGCAAGCTTGATCAGGCGGGCGCAGTTTTCGTTCTTGCCCGCGTAGTCCTTCCAGGCCGTCTCGCGCGAGAGATCCCGCCAGGCCTGAACCGTCTTGTCGTCGAGATCGTGCACCGTCGCGCCTGCGGCCTGGTAGACCTTGGCCACGCGGACATCGTCCTCCACCGCCGCGGCGCGGCCGAACGCTTCGAGCTCGGCGCCGACCGAGACGATGATGTCGCGCTCCTCGCTCGAAAGCCGGTCGAACACCGCCTTCGACATCACGAGCGGCTCGAGCATGAACCAGTAGCTCTTGGCCCGCCCCGTCGTCAGATGCTTGGCGAGCTCTTCCAGGCGGAACGAGGTCAGGCTGGTGGACGAGGTGAGGGCGGCATCGCAGGCGCCGGTCTGCATCGCCGCATAGAGTTCGTTGGAGGGGAGCGACAGCACCGAAGCGCCGGCAGCCTGCAGCACGAGATCCATCTCGCGCGAGCCGCCGCGGATCTTCATGCCCTTGGCATCGCCGACCTCGACCAGCGGGCGCGCACGGCTGGCGACGCCGCCGGCCTGCCAGATCCAGGTGATGATGACGAGGCCCTTGGCGGCGAGGAATTTACTGAACTCCTGGCCGATCGGCTTGTTCTTCCAGCCGAGGCCTTCGTCGTAACCGGTGACGAGGCCCGGCATCAGGCCGATGTTCAGCTCGGGAAGATCGCCGCCGGCGTAGGAGATCGGGATGAGGCTCATGTCGAGCGCGCCTTTGCGCATCGCCGAGACCTGCGCGTTGGTCTTCATCAGCGACGAGCCCGGATAGATCTCGGCGGTCATCGCGCCCTTGCTGCGCTCCTGGATCAGCGCCCCGAAGCGCCGGCAGAGCCGGTCGCGGAAATCGCCCTCAGTCGCGGTGCCTCCCGGAAACTGGTGCGAGATCTTCAGGGCCGTGGCCGCGCGCGCCTCTCCGAACCGGAGCAGCGCCGGGGCCGCGATCCCCAGGGCCAGGGCTTGGCGTCTTGAAATCCTCATTCCATACCTCCCGTTGCCAGATTGCATTTTTTATTTCTGATCTTGCATACAATTAATATATGAACTGCATGCTGTATGTTTTGTCAAGCGTATGGTATGGAACTGACAGATTAGGTGTATACAATGAGCCAGGCCTCCAGACTGAAGCAGGCGATCGAAGACGCTGTGATTGCAGGGGAATTTCAGCCCGGCGATCGTTTGGACGAAGCCTCGCTGGCGGAGCGATTCGGCGTGTCACGGACGCCGATCCGGGAGGCACTGCTGCAACTCGGGGCCGAAGGCTTCATCGATGTGCGCCCGCGACGCGGCGCCATCGTCAGCGTCCCGTCACCAACGCGGCTGTTCGAGATGTTCGAAACCATGGCCGAGATCGAAAGCGCCTGCGGACGGTTGGCGGCGCGACGGCTGACGCCGGACAATGATGCGGCGATGGAAGCTGCGCATCGGGCCTGCGAGGCGGCCGCGCGAAACGGCGACAGCGAGCAGTACTACGCCGACAACCGCAACTTTCACGAAGCGATCTACCGCGCCAGCCGTAACAGCTTCCTGGCCGATCAGGCCTTCGCCTTGCATAAGCGCTTGAGTGCCTATCGCCGCATCCAGCTTCGGGCGCGCAACCGGCTGCTGCAATCGCTGCAGGAGCATGCCGGCATATTGGAAGCGATCCGCGCCGGCGACGAGCAATTGGCCGCGACCCGTCTTCACGACCACGTCCTGGTGCAGGGTGAACGGTTCTCGGACATGGTCCTCGGCCTTTCACCGCCCGGCCAATCTCCTGCCGAAAGCAGGCGGGAGACCGCGAAATAGACGTGGCTGTTCACACCTGGTCTGGGACGCAGACCGGTTGCCGTGCCGCGCGCCAGTTAGATGGCCCGCAGCCCTTTGGGCATCTCCCGGATCAGCGCATCGATATCGCTCTGCTCGAGCGTCTCCCTTCTCCAACAGCTTCTTCGCGACGCGGGCGGCTCGACAAGCTCATGCCGGGGCGCCTTGCGCGCCAGGATTGCGGTCAGCGCGCGGATCATTGACGGCGTCCGCGCGAGGGGGGAGCCAGCTAGCTCAACGCTGCCGAGAGCTTGTGCATCACCCGGTCGAGCACCTTCACCTCCTCGGCGGTCAGCACGCTGAGCAGCTCCGTCTCCCGCGCCAGAGCGTAAGGCACGATTTTGCGATAGAGCGCGCGGCCGGCCGGCGTCAGCGAGACGATCAGCTCGCGCCGATCGTCGGGATGGTGCTTGCGGCTCGCGATGCCGCGCGCCTGAAGCCCCTGGACGGCGCGGCTGACCTGCATCTTGTCGAGCGTCGTGAGCGGACCGATCTCCTTGGTCGCAATCTCCGCACGCGCGCCGAGAATGGCAAGCACGCGCCATTCCTGCCGCGTCAGCGTAAAGCGCTCGGAATAGACCTCGGCAACCGCCAGCGACACCTGCTCGGCAAGGCGCGCCAGCCGGTACGGAAAATATTGTTGCAGGTCGAGCTCGCGACCATCCTGTCCCGTGCCGCGCTCGGTCGCGTCCCTGCGCCGCACCTCACCCGCACGTCCCATCACGCGATGTCCGCCCGCCGATCCACCCGGCAGATTCTTCCGAGCCGGTTGATCCAGATCAAATCTAGGAAATAGTAACATCTGATACCAATTTCGCAACCGCAAGTCCAGGGAGCGAAACATCATGAAAATCGAGAAGATCCATCACGTCGCCTATCGCTGCGTCGACGCCAAGGCCACGGTCGAGTTCTACAAGAAGGTCATGAACATGGATCTTCTCGGCGCCATCGCCGAGGACCGGGTGCCTTCGACAAAGGCGCCGGATCCCTACATGCACATCTTCCTCGATGCCGGGAACGGCAACATCCTGGCCTTCTTCGAGCTGCCGAACTCTCCGCCGATGGGCCGCGATCCCAACACGCCGGACTGGACGCAGCACATCGCCTTCCAGGTCAAGGACCTCGCCGAGCTCGAAGAGGCCAAGGCGCGCGCGGAAGCCGCCGGCCTCGACGTCGTCGGCGTCACCGATCACACCATCTTCAAGTCGATCTATTTCCGCGATCCCAGCGGCCATCGCCTGGAGATCGCGGCCTGGACCGCCACGCCCGAGCAGATCGACCGCATGAAGTCGGTTGCGCACGAGATGGTCGAGGAATGGTCACGCACCAAGCGTCCGCCGCGCCACACCGCCTGGATGCATGAGAAGGAATTCGCGGACGCGCATTGATCCTTGGCCGTGCATCAGGAAGCGAACATGACGAGCTACATCTATCCGAAGTTCGGCTATCGGCGTTCCCAGGAGCAGGCCGATTGTATCGTGAAGCGGCATCCGATCGTGGTGATCGGCGCAGGTCCCGTCGGCCTGACCGCGGCGCTCGACTGCGCGGCACGCGGCCAGCCGGTCGTGGTGCTCGATGACAACGACACCGTCTCGATCGGCTCGCGCGCGGTCTGCTACGCCAAGCGTCCGCTCGAGATATGGGACCGTCTCGGTTGCGCGGCGCCCATGGTCGAGCGCGGCGTCAGCTGGAACGTCGGCAAGGTGTTCTTCCGGGACCAGCTATCCTACCGGTTCGATCTGCTGCCCGAGGCCGACCACCAATGGCCGGCCATGATCAATCTGCAGCAATATCATCTCGAAGAGATGCTGGTCGCCAAATGCGGGGCCAATCCGCTGATCGAGCTGCGCTGGAAGCACCGTCTCATCAGCCTCAAGCAGGCCGCCGACCATGCGACGCTGGCGGTGGAAACGCCCGACGGCATCTTCACCATGGAGGCGCAATGGGTGATCGCCTGTGACGGCGCCAACTCCGACCTGCGCAAGATGGTGGGCGCCGAGTTCACCGGACAGTTCTTCCAGGACCGCTTCCTGATCGCCGACGTCGCCATGAAGGCGGATTTTCCGACCGAGCGCTGGTTCTGGTTCGATCCGCCGTTCCATCCCGGCCAGTCCGTGCTGCTGCACCGGCAGGCGGACAACATCTGGCGCATCGACTTCCAGCTCGGCTGGGACGCCAATCCCGAGGAGGAAAAGCGGCCCGAGCGGGTGATCCCGCGCCTCCGCGCCATGCTCGGCGAGGATACCGAGTTCGCGCTCGAATGGGTCTCGATCTATCAGTTTGCCTGCCGGCGCATCGACAATTTCCGCCAGGGCCGGGTGCTGTTCGCCGGCGACGCCGCGCATCAGGTCTCGCCGTTCGGCGCGCGCGGCGCCAACACCGGTGTCCAGGACACCGACAATCTCGCCTGGAAGCTCGCGATGGTGCTGCGCGGCGAGGCCTCGGAAGCGCTGCTCGACAGCTATCACGAGGAGCGTGCCTATGCGGCGGACGACAACATCCTGAACTCGACGCGAGCCACCGACTTCATCACGCCGAAGACGAAGCCGAGCCGTTATTTCCGCGACGCCGTGCTGGAGCTCGCCCGGCATCACGGCTTTGCGCGGCCGCTGGTCAATAGCGGCCGGCTCTCGACACCGACCCCTTACGTGACCTCGGCGCTCAACACGCCCGACCATGATGCGGTGCCGGGCGGCATGCGGCCCGGCACGAATGCGGCCGATGCGCCGATTGCGGTGGATGGCAAGCCGGCCTGGTTCCTGCATTGTCTCGGCGATGGCTTCACGGTCGTCGCGTTCGGCAAGGTGAGCGACAAGACCGAGATCGCGGTGGGGCCGTTCGCGGCCAAGCTCATTCTCGTTGGCCGCGACATCGAGGATCCCAAGGGTCTGCTCGCGCAGCGCTACGGCGCCTCGCCCGGGACCACGTACCTGTTCCGCCCCGATCAATATGTCGCCGCGCGCTGGACCGGATTCGACGAGGCGAAGATCACCCAGGCGATGCTGCGCGCCGCCGGCCACGACACCGCCGATCGGACGGAGCTTGCGGCATGATGCTCAATTTGTCACCGAATATCGCCGATCCCGACGACTTCTACGCCGAGCTGATCGACAGCCAGCGCGATCTCGACGAGGAGCAGGCGCTGCGCATGAACGCCCGGCTGATCCTGTTGCTCGCCAATCACATCGGCGACCGCAAGGTTCTCACCGAGGCGATCGGCTGCGCCCGCGCCGGCGGCGGCTAGGTCGCGGGACCATCGGCCCATCGCCGGGCAGGGCGATCGCATATGACTCGTGGCGGCAGCCTGCGTGCACGCCTCGTCCTTCGAGACGGCGCTTACGCGCCTCCTCTCCATGAACCACCTGCCAGACGTCGTCTGACAGGTGGTTCATGGAGAGGAGCCCGCCTAAAGCGGGCGTCTCGAAGGATGGCCGCAGGGAAAGGTTTCTCAGATGCGATAGCCCTGCGTCGCCGGGGGAGGCCGCACGAAGGCCGCCGGCAGCGCCGGCGGCAGGTTCCCTTTGCGCGATCTCGCCGGCTGAATTCGGCGCCGAGGTCATTCGTACCGAAAAGCCATGGGGCACGAGCCGCTTTCTTGACTTGGCTCAAGGTAAATTCGGAGAAGTTCGACAACCTCCTTGGGCCCACATCAAGGCTGGAGGAAGCGTCATGCTAGGTCGAACCATTGCTGCAGCGTTGCTGTTCGTCACCTTGGGCCAGCCGGCTTTGGCTCAATCATCGGCGGACCATCAGGGCCATCATCCCGGACAGGAGCAGGCGCCGGCGTCGCCGCAGTCGAGCTCTCCTGCAAACCCATCCACCGAGCGGCAGAGCCCGATGCGCGGTGGAGATATGATGGGAATGATGGGGCGCGGAATGATGGGACAAGGAATGATGGGGCAAGGAATGATGGGACAAGGAATGAAGGGGCATGGCGCGACAGGCGGTGACGCCATGGAGCCGCCAGTCGCCTTCCGCATCATCTTCGCGCTGATGGATGCCGATGGTGACGGGAGCGTCTCGTTGCCCGAGTTTCAGGGCGCTCACGAGCGAATCTTCAAGGCGATGGATCGCGACAAGGACGGGAAGCTCACTTTCGAAGAGATGATGACGTTCATGCACAGGAGCAGGAGCTCCGTTCCGCAACAGTAGTGAGCCGAAACCGAAGGGCGGGCGCGTCAGGCCATGGCGTTTGATCGGGTCCTGCGATGGGCTCTGGTTGCGATCGCAATCGCAGGATTGACTGCAGGTGTTCTCGCGCGAGCCTCGGGCCGGCCTGATCTGGCCGATGTCGCATGGGCGCTCGGCACGGCGCCCGTGATCGCAGGATTGGCAGTCTCGATCGTCCAGGATGTGCTGAGGGGCCGCGTCGGAGTAGACGCGATCGCACTGCTCTCGATGAGTGCGGCGTTGGCGCTCGGACAGCCGCTCGCAGGGGCTGTGGTCGCGCTGATGTATTCCGGTGGCAACGTGCTGGAGGAGATCGCGGTCGCCCGGGCGGAACATGATCTGCGATCCCTGGTTGATCGGGCGCCGCGGCAGGTCCATCGCAAATCCGGCGAGCGGATCGAGGATGTTCCGATCGAGAAAGTCGCGGTCGGCGAAGAGCTTCTGGTGCAGGCCGGCGAGATCGTGCCGGTCGACGGTGTCGTTGCTTCGGCCTTTGCCACGATCGACGAGTCCGCCGTCACCGGCGAACCGATTCCGGTGGAGAAGCCACGCGGAAGCGCCGTTCTTTCTGGCTCTCTGAATGCGGGTGAGACCTTCCAACTGACCGTGACCGCGGCGGCCAGTGAGAGTACCTACGCGGGCATCGTGCGCATGGTGACTGCGGCGCAAACAGCGAGAGCTCCCTTTGTGCGGTTGGCGGACCGGTATGCGCTGATCTTTCTGCCGGTGACACTCGTCATCGCCTTTGTGGCATGGCACGTCTCCGGCGATTTGACCCGCAGCCTTGCCGTGCTGGTGGCGGCGACGCCGTGCCCCTTGATTCTGGCCGCACCCGTCGCCTTCATCGCCGGGGTGGCGCAAGCGGCCCGCCGCGGCATCCTGGTCAAGGGCGGGAGGGCGCTGGAAGCGCTGGCCCGTGCGCACACCGTGCTATTCGACAAGACCGGCACCCTGACGGTGGGCGGGGCGCGGTTGCTGTCCGTAGAAGTTGCGCCGGGCGAGGATCCGGATGAGGTCCTCACGCTCGGGGCGTCGCTCGAGCAAGCTTCGCATCACGTGCTTGCGAAGGCCGTCGTCGCTGCGGCCCTCGCCCAGGGGATCAAGCTGAAGCCGCCGGAACATGTCAAGGAGACCATGGGTTCCGGCCTCAGCGGCCAGATCGACGGACGCCAAGTCATGGCGGGCTTGCGCGAGATGCTTGTCCCGCGTGCCGAGCTCTCGCCATGGGAGTTGCGGGCGATTCGACGTGCCTCGTGGCGCTCGGCGCTGATCGTCTTTGTCGCGGTGGACGGCCGTCTCATCGGCGCGCTGCTGCTGGCAGACGAATTGCGAGCCGATACGCCACGCGCGATCCGGCTGCTGCGCGATGCCGGCATCGCGCGGATGGTGATGGTCACGGGTGATCGCGCCGCAGCGGCGCAAGCCATCGGAGCGGCGCTCGATCTCGATGCCGTGCTGGCCGATCGCGTTCCCTCGGATAAGGTCGAAGCGGTGCGTAGCGAACAGCGGCTGCATCCGACCATCATGGTCGGCGACGGCATCAATGATGCCCCGGCGCTGGCCATGGCTGACACCGGGATCGCGCTCGGCGCGCGCGGTGCCAGCGCCTCCTCCGAGGCGGCAGATGTGGTGATTCTCACCGATCGGCTGGATCGGGTCGGCGAGGCGATCACTATCGCGCAGCGCGCGCGGCGCATTGCCCTGCAAAGCATCTTCGTCGGGATGGGATTGTCATTAGCGGCGATGGCCGCTGCCAGCCTTGGCTGGCTCGATCCCGTACCCGCCGCGATCGTTCAGGAGGTGATCGATGTTGCCGTCATTCTGAATGCGCTGCGAGCGCTCAATCCGCCCCTCGCCAGGAGCGGTCCGCGCCTCACCGCGGAGCAGGGGCTGACGTTGCATCACGATCATCAGGCCCTGCTTAGGGATCTCGACCGCCTGCGCCAGATCGTCGATGCGCTGGACGATGCGGTGCCAGAATCCGCCGCTGCGTTGATTGGTGAGGCCGACCGACTGGTCCAGGGCAGTGTCGTGATGCACGAGCGCGAGGATGAAGACAGCGTCTATCCGAAGCTCACGGAGGTGCTGCGCGACCGCCACGGGCTCTCCGCCATGAGCCGTGCGCATCGCGAGATACTGCATCTCGCGCGGCTACTCGCCCGTATCGCGGAGGATCTGCCGTCAGAGAAGATCGACCGCTACCTTGTTCGAGACGCTCAGCGCGTGATCGAGGCGATCGAAACGCTGGTGCGCATGCACACGGCCCAGGAGGAGGATATCTACGAGGCCGTTGCGGCATAGGCGATAGCCGTGCCGTACGCCGGCTCCCAGCGATTGCCTCATCGCGAGGCTCCTGCGTCGATGAGCCCGTGCAGCTCATCACGAGCAGGCTTGAGTCAGCTCAATGCAACGCAGCGAGATCAGTTTCAAGCTGGCGCCGTAACGTCGCGAGGGAAGGACGGCATGCAGAAGCTCAAACGGGTATTGTGGGGCACCCTGGCGGCTCTCGTCCTGCTGTGGCTGGTTGCGGAGCCCCAGCCATTTGGGCCGGGCTCCTTCTTCCCACTTCGCGAGAGGATGGTGCAATTGAGCGGCGTGCTGGCAATCGGTTGCATGAGCATGGCGATGATCCTCGCGCTGCGACCGCGCTGGCCGGAGGCCTGGCTGGGCGGTCTCGACAAGATGTATCGCTTGCACAAATGGCTCGGTATCGCGGGGCTTGTGACTGCCATGATTCATTGGCTCTGGGCCAATGCCGCAAAATGGGCGGTCGGTTGGGGTTTGCTGACCCGACCGCAGCGGGGGGCAAGGCCCGTCATCGAGAATCCCATCGGGGCCTTCCTTGACGGCCTGCATGGACCGGCGGAGGGACTGGGCGAGTGGGCCTTCTATGGCACTGTCGTGCTGATTGCCCTGGCGCTCATTCAAATGTTCCCCTATCGGCTCTTCTACAAAACGCATCGGCTGCTCGCCATCGCCTATCTGGTTCTGGTCTTTCATGCGCTCGCGCTGATGAAGTTCAGCTACTGGATGTCGCCGCTCGGCTGGATCGTGGGGGCGCTGCTGGCCTTCGGGACATGGGCGGCGGCTGTTACGCTGTTGCGGCGCATTGGGGCCCGGCGGCAGGTCCAGGGCAGGATCACCTCGCTCAAATATTATCCCGGCGTCAGAGCAATCGAGACCGAAATCGAGGTGCCCCATGGCTGGCCGGGGCATAGACCGGGCCAGTTCGCATTCGCCACGTCCGATGTCTCCGAGGGCGCGCATCCCTACACGATCGCCTCCGGCTGGAACGCCGCAGATCCCAGGATCGTCTTCATCACCAAGGAGCTTGGGGACCACACCAGCCGGCTGCGGGAAAAGCTCCGTGTCGGGCAGGAGGTGAAGGTGGAGGGGCCCTATGGCTGCTTCACTTTCGACGACGAGTGCTCGCATCAGATCTGGATCGGCGGTGGTATCGGCATCACACCTTTCATTGCCCGCATGAAGCAGGCGGCCATGCGCAAGGAAGGTCCTGGTTGCGATGTCTTGCAGGCGGTTGACCTCTTTCACACCACCATTGATGTGGATGAGGAAGCCCTCGGCAAGCTTGCAGCAGATGCGCACTCGGCAAATGTTCGTCTCCACGTTCTCATCGACGCCCGTGATGGACGACTGACGGGCGAACGCATTCGCGCAGCCGTCCCGCAATGGCGTCAGGCGAGCATCTGGTTCTGCGGTCCGGCGTCCTTCGGCGAAGCGCTCAGGCGAGACTTCAGCGCGCACGGCTTCCCCGTCGAACGGCGGTTTCATCAGGAGCTGTTCGCGATGCGATGATGAAAGTCGCATGCTCGTGCCGCTTCCCAACTTGCCCTGGCAGCCAGTCCCTGTAATCTCTTCAAAACAACAGGGAAGGGTTCGATGGGAGGAGTTTTGGAGGGCGTGCGCGTGCTCGATTTCGGGCGCTATATCGCCGGGCCCTATTGCGCGACCTTGCTGGCCGAGTTCGGGGCCGAGGTCATCCGCGTCGAGAAGCGCGACGGCAGCGAGGACCGTTTCGTGGCGCCGGTGGGCGAAGGCGGCGAAGGCGCGCTGTTTCTTCAGGTCAATCGCAACAAGAAGTGCATCACGCTCGATCCGATGAAGGCGGAAGGGCAGGAGGTGATGCGCCGCCTGATCGCGACCGCGGACGTCGTGGTCGCCAATCTGCCGCCACAGACCTTGCGCGCGATGAAGCTCGACTACGACGCGCTCAAGGCGATCAAGCCGGACATCATCCTGACCACGGCCACCGCGTTCGGCGGGCCGGGGCCCTGGTCCGACCGCGTCGGCTTCGACGGCGTCGGGCAGGTGATGTCGGGCTCGGTCTACATGACGGGCGCGGGCGATCCGCCGTACCGGGCCGCGGTGAACTGGGTCGATTTCGGCACCGCGCTGCATTGCGCGTTCGGCACGCTCGCAGCCCTGATCGAGCGCGGCAAATCCGGACGCGGGCAGATCGTCGAGGGCGCGCTGCTCGCAACCGCGCTGTCCTTCACCAATGCCACGCTGATCGAGCAGGCCGTCATCAACGTCAACCGCGTGCCGACGGGCAATCTCGGCCAGACCGCGGCGCCGGCCGACATCTACCGCACCAGGGACGGCTGGGTGCTCTGCCAGGTCACCGGCCATCCGCTGTTCAAGCGTTGGGCGCGGCTGATGGGCGAGGAGGAGCTTTGGCTGAACGATCCGCGCTTCGCCGACGACATCAGCCGCGGCAACAACGGCCGCATCGTCAGCGAGCGGATGGCGCGCTGGTGCGCCGAGCGCACGACGCAGGAGGCCGTCGATGCGCTGGGCGAGGCGATGATTCCGACCGGCCCCGTGCTCTCACCGCAACAGGCGCTGGATCATCCGCATATCCGCGCCGCCGGCTTCATGCAGGACCTCGACTATCCCGGCCTGCCGAAGCCCGCGCCGGTGACACGTGCTGCGGTCCGGCTCTCGGAAACGCCGGGCGGCATCGCAACGCGCCCGCCGACACTCGGCGAGCACACCGATCTCGTTCTCGCCGAGCTCGGCTATGATGCCGGGGAGATCGCTGCGTTACGGCAAGGCGGCATCATCTAGGCATCACAGCAGCTGCTTCAACGCCTTTGCGTCCGCCGGCGCTGCGCTTTTCTGGTCGTTGTCGAAATAGACATAGACGTCGCAGCCCTGCCGCTTCCATGACTTGATGCGCTTCGCCCATTGCGCCAGCACGGCCTTGGTGTAGTGGCCGCGATAGCGCCCGCCCGGGCCGTGCCCGCGCACATAGACGAAATCGGCCGTGCGCCTCCACGGCGCCGGCGCATCGTGATGGTCGGACAGGCACAGCGAGATGTTCTCGTCGGCCAGCATCCGCAGGATGCGCGGCTGATACCAGCTCGGATGGCGGAATTCGAAGCTGTAGCGCCGCTTGCGCGACAGCAGCTTGAGGAAGGACGCGAGCCGGTCCGCGTTGGCCTCGAATTGCGGCGGCAGCTGGAACAGGATCGGGCCGGCCTTGCCGCCGAGCCGCGAGATGCGGTCCTCCAAGAGCTCGAGGCTGTTGACGGAGCGGTCCGACAGGCGCTTCCAGTGCGTGATGAACTTGGACGCCTTCCAGGCGAACACGAAATCGCGCCCGGTCTGCTCGCGCCATTCCTTCACCGCCTCCGGCGTCGGCGTGCGGTAGAACACCCCGTTCAGCTCCGTGGTGTCGAACTGCCCGGAATAGTAGCGCAGCTGCTCCTTCAGCGTCACGCCTTTCGGAAAGAACGGGCCTCGCCAGGAGGCGTAATGCCAGCCGGAGGTTCCGATCAAAACGCGCGCCATCTCTCACGTGCCATCCGTTGCCACTTGCCGGAGGGAACGTCCGTGCGGCCGATACGTTGCTCTGGGGATCAACGCAGGACCGGAACCGATGTACGCGCTGTTCGAAGGCAACAAGCAGATCGGCAATCCCTTTCCGACCGAGAAGGAGGTGTGGGAAGCCGCCTTGATCGAGGGGCTGGTGACCGACGTCCCGGTCGCGGACGAGGAGGGCGGCCACCTGTTGCCCGCCGGATATCACGTCGAGCGCATCGAGGAGACGTTCGAGCCGCGGCCGGGCTGGAAGCTGCCGCGGGAGAGCCTGTGAACGGATTGCCTCCAGGTTGAGTCGACTGTCGCGGCTCGTTCACCTCTCCCGCTTGCGGGAGAGGTCGGCGCGAAGCGCCGGGTGAGGGCTTTCTCCTCTTGGGGATTGTCCCATTGTGGAAATACCCTCTCCCCAATCCTCTCCCGCAAGCGGGAGAGGGAGCGCACCTCCCTCGTTGCAGCGATTAAGCCTCATGTCATCGCGCTTCAGTTCGACGCCAGCGCCGTCTTGGCGACCTCGGCCATCCAGTTCGACGCCACCGGCAGGATCGCGTCGTTGAAATCGTAGCGTGGGCCGTGCAGCTCGGCGCCCTCGCGCAACTCGCCATTGCCGATCCAGACGAAGGCGCCCGGCCGCTGCTGCAGATAGTGAGCAAAATCCTCGCCGGCCATGCTGGGCGGAAGGTCGCGCCGCACGGGCGCCTGCACTTTTTCCGCGGCGATGCGCGCGAGGTCGGCCTCAGTCGGCGTGTTGATCACGACGCCGACGCCCATGACGATCTCGGGCGTCACCTTGACGCCGAAGCTCGTCGCAATCCCGGCGCAGGTGCGCTCGATGCCGTCGAGGATGATGCCCTTGACCGCCTCGCGGTGGTACCGCAGCGTGCCGCGGATGGTGACGCGTCCGGCGATCTGGTTCGGCGCAGTGCCGCCTTCGATCGTGCACAGCGACAGCACGGCAGTGTCGAGCGGATCGACACTGCGCGAGGTGACCGACTGCAGCGCCACGATCAGATGGCCGGCTGCCACGACCGGATCGCGCGTCAGGTGCGGCATGCCGGCGTGGCCGGCATGGCCCTCGATGGTGATGGTGATGCGCCCGCCGGAGGCCATGACGACGCCGTCATGCACCGCGATGGTGCCGGCGGCAAGTCCCGGCCAATTGTGGAAGCCGAACACCTGCTCCATCGGAAAGCGGTCGAACAGCCCGGCCGCGACCATCGCGCGCGAGCCGCCAAAACCTTCCTCGGCCGGCTGGAAGATGAAATCGACCGTGCCGCTCCAATCGGTGTCGGCGGCGAGCAGCGCCGCGGCGCCGAGCAGCGAGGCGGTGTGGCCGTCATGGCCGCAGGCATGCATCACGCCTGATGTCTTCGAAGCGTAGGGCAGGCCGGTGTCCTCGGTGATCGGCAGCGCATCCATGTCGGCGCGCAGCCCGACACGGCGTCGCGCGTGCCCGCGCGTCAAGGTCGCGACGATGCCGTGGCCGCCGATGCCAGCCTCGAAGGGAATGCCGAGCTCGGTGAGCTTGTCCTGCACGAAGGCGGCGGTGGCTTTTTCCTGGAGCGATAGTTCGGGGTGGGCATGCAGGTGCCGGCGCCACTGGGTCAGTTTCTGGTGCAGCTCGGGGGGCAAGATAGGTCTCTCGCAGGGTGTCGGTTGCCGCCACCATAAAGGATTATCACCGTCATGCACCCCGCGCCTTGGAATGCCTCGCGTGCAGCAAAGCGCTTTGCCTAAGCAATATCGGGCGGGAGGCTGCCGAGAAAAAAGGTGCGCTCCCTCCCCCGCTTGCGGGGGAGGGTTGGGGAGAGGGTGTCTCCGCGTTGGGATTCCCCTAGAGGATAGAACCCTCACCCGTCCGCGGCGACAGAAGCGGTGGGTTACGCCAGTGGACTGCGCTTTGCGCAGCCACCGGCTAACCCACCCTACAAGTTACAGGCTCTCCTCAGCGCATCGTCGCGAGCCGCACGGCCAGCGCACAGGCGCGGTCGTATTCGTCGAGATTGATCCATTCATCCACCGTGTGTGCCTCGTTCTGCCCCGCGCCGAAGGTCACGGTCGGAATGCCGTGACGGACCATCCAGTTGGCATCCAGGCCGCCATTGGCGGCGCGCACGTTCGGGGTGCCGCCGACCGCCGACACCGCCTCGATCGCGCGTTTGACCACCGGCAGGCTCTCCTTCATGCGGAACGGATAATAGTCGGTCTCCGCCTTGAACTTGACCTTGCCGGACTTGCCTTGCGCGTTCGTCACCTTTTTGGCCGCCTGCTCGAACGCGGCCTTGTAGGCTTTGGTGATCTCCTTGAAGAATTTTCCGTCATGGCTGCGGCTTTCGCCGCGCACATGCACGTAATCGGTGACGACATTGGTGGCATCGCCTGCGGGGCGGCCCTCGCCGCCGGTGACGGGGCCGACATTGCTGGTGCCTTGCTGCTTGCCCTTCACCACCTTGCCGAACCAGCCGCCGGCCTTCACGTCGGCAAGCGCCAGCGCCATGATCATGGTCGAGGAGATGCCGCGCTCGGGTGCGACGCCGGCATGCGAGGCGCGGCCGAAGATCTCGACGGTCCAGCGGTCGGCGCCGACCGCCCCGATCACGACATTGGAGGCCGAGCCGCCGTCATAGTTGAACGCCATCACAGGCGAGCCGAGCTCGTCGAGCTTGACGTGGCGCGCGCCGTAGAGTCCGCTCTCCTCGCGCACGCAGAACAACAGCGTGATCGGCGGATGATCGAGCTTCTGCTTTTCGAGCTCGGCCGCCAGCGTCACCAGCACGCCGCAGCCGCAGCGATTGTCGCCGCCGAGCGCGGTCCTGGCCTCGTTGACGATCTTGCGTCCGGACTTCTTCGGCTTGGCGCCGGCACAGAGCGGCACGGTGTCCATGTGGGTCATGAACATGATGCGCGGCTGGTTGTGCAGCGCGCCGCGGCCGGGCAGGTCGACGATGAGGTTGCCGGTCTCGGTGGGCACCGGAATGCGCGTGTTGGCATCATCGAGCCGGATCGCCTTCGCCGGCACGCCGGCCTGCTTCAGCGCAGCCGTGAGCTCGCGCCCGATCGCCGCCTCCTGTCCGGTGACGCCCTCGACGGCGAGGAAGCGCATGAGACGGTCGGTGGCGGCTTTGGTGTCGACGGGCATGAGTGATTCCTTTGGCGGGTGCGGCGTGCCATCCTATGGGCTTGGCGAGGTGTAAGCCAAGAAGATCAGCACGCCGAGCGCCAGCATGGCAGCCATGAACAGCAGCACCGCCGGCAGACCCGCGAGCGCTGCCACCGCGCCGGTCACCGACTGCATCAAGGCCGCACCGAGAAAGAAGGCGAGGTTGACGGCCGCGAGCGCCTTGCCCGCAGTCTGCGCGTCGACCAGCTGCCGCGACATGCCGAACAGCAGCGGCTGGGCAGAGGTCGCAAGGCCCATGAGCACGAACAGCACCAGGTCGAATTGCGGCGGCATCACGGACACGCCGAGCAGCGTGGAGACCGCGTAATGCGGTGCGCCCAACGCCATCAGCGCCAGCAGCACCGCCCCGGCCAGATGCGAGCCCGCCACCAGTGCGCGGCGGTGGCCGAGTCTGCGGTCGATCATGCCGATGCACAGGGGGCCCGCGATCATCGCCAGCGTGAACGCGCCGAGCTGGTTGCCGGCCTCGACCCGCGACAAGCCCTTGACCTGCATCAGCCACGGCCCGCCCCACAGGCCGCGCAGCACCAGCGTGGCCGCCAGCGACACCAGCGCCAGCGCGATCAGGCCGCGCAAGGGGCGGGAGAGGCCGAGCCTGAGCACCTCGATCATCTGCGAGAGCGGCGAGGACTCGTCCTTGTGCTCGGCCGGCTGGTTCGGCACCAGCGCAAACACCGCGAGCGCCACCACGACGCCGCCGATCGCGGAAATCCAGAACCCCGCGCGCCAGCCCCAATTGTCGACCACGAAGGCGAGCGGGCTCGCCGACAGCAGCATGCCGATATTGCCGATCGAGAGGATGGCGCCCGACCACAATCCGAACCGCGCCGCCGATAATTGCTTGGCTGCGAGCGTCATCGGGCACATCAGCATGCCCGATGTGGCAATGCCGAGCAGCAGCTGCCCGACGGCAAAGCTCTCAGGTCCCGTCGCAAACCCCGAGGCCACCGCGCCGAACACGGTTCCCGCCAGCAAGCCGAGCGACACCGGCCGCACGCCAAACCGGTCCATCGCTGCGCCGACCGGGATCTGCGAAGCCGCAAAGGCGAAGGGATAGACCGAGGTGAGGCTGGCGAGCGCCTGCGGCTCGATGTGGAAATCCGCCGCCATCAGGTCGAGGCTGACCGCCGGAATCGTGCGCAGTAGGGTGGACAGCATGTGCCCGCAGGCGAGTGCAAGCAGCGCAAAGATCAGCGCGCGGGTGGTGGTGCCCGCGTCGTTGGCGGCGGTGGTCATGAGCGTCCCGTCCCGAGAAGGTTTTGGGTGGGGTTACAGGATTGAGGGGGCGGATGGCAACCTCAGCAGACCCAGAGCTGCGATGCGGAGTCGTGAAGGCGCAGTCGCAGCCTGAACGACGCGGTCATTGCTTGCGCGCGGTGGGTGCAGAGAGAAGCATCGTCAGGCGATAGTCGGGCCAGCCCGCGAGAGACAGCGACACCTGCTGATAGTGCAGCAGTCCCATGGTCGGATGATTGAACGCGCGTTCGCCGCCTTCGCGTGCCAAAACGCCCTGCGTCTCCCAGCAGCGCGCGAAGTCGGAGCTTCCAATTCTCAGTTCATCCACGAGCCGGCGGATATCCGGATCGTCGGAATAGCCTGTCACCGCGGCACGGAACTCTGCGACGACGCGATGCGCACGGGACGTCCAGACGAGGATGAGAGTTCGCGCCTCGAGCCTGAGGAAAATGTAGCGCAGGAGGTTCTTTTCGCCGTCGACATCGAGCCATCCCGCAAACAGCCGGGACGCTTTCGCGTTCCAGCGCCGCGCATTCCATGCGCGGTCGAGGATGTAGGCGGGACCATTGATGGCGTCGACGCAGGCCAGCACCCCATCGGGCGGATCGTCCCTGCTGCCCGGCCGCTCGGGATCGCGCTTGCCCGCAACTTCGAACAGATAGCTGCGCTCGGCGCGTGACAGGCGCAATCCGCGGGCGAGGCGCGCAAGCGTCGCGGCGGAGACGGACACATCGCGCCCCTGCTCGATCCAGGTGTACCAGGTGACGCTCACCCCGCACAGCTGAGCGACCTCCTCGCGCCGAAGGCCGGGCGTGCGCCGGCGTGGTCCGGCGGCGAGACCGAATTCCGCTGGAGACTGACGCTCGCGGAGCGCCCGCAGGAACGCGCTGAGCGAGAGAGCCGGAGCGATCGCGGCATGTCGTTTCATGGTGGTATTTATACCAGCATAAGGTGTGTGCTTAAACGGGTATCTTGGGCGGGTTAGTCCTATCTCGACTTCGTCGCTGCGCAAAGGACGGACGGGCATGGGCAAGCAATTCACTGGGATCGAACCGGAGCACGCGGCTTTCATCGCGCGGCAGAAGATTTTCTTTGTCGCCAGTGCCCCGCCGAAGGGGCGCATCAACGTCTCTCCCAAGGGGCTGTCCTCATTCCGCGTGCTCGGAGAGAATGACGTCGCCTATCTCGATTGCACCGGCAGCGGCAGCGAGACCCGCGCGCACCTGATCGCCTCGCATGACAAGCGGTTGACCATCATGTTCTGCGCCTTCGAGGGGCCTCCGATGATCCTGCGGCTCTACGGCCAGGGTCGATCGCTCATGCGCGGCACGCCGGAATATGCCGATCTCGTTCCGAAGTTCGAGGAAATTGCAGGCGCCCGCCAGATCGTACGTCTCTCGGTTGACCTCGTGCAGACGTCGTGCGGCATGGGCGTGCCGCTGTTCGACTACAAGCAGGAGCGCGGCAGCCTCGTGCGCTACTGGACGGCGCAGGGCGTCAACAACCTGCGAAAGTACTGGGGTCTGAAGAACATGAAGAGCATCGACGGCCTGCCGACCGCGTTTGTCCCTGACAGCATGGCTCCGCCAGTCTGACGGACCGGACCTCGCTCAGATGGGCGCGTTCCGCGACGAGCGGGTGAAGCGTTCGTCGCGGTCACGTTCGAACGTGACTTGAAATGACGTGATGGCTCAAGCCGGGGAAGCTGCTCGGAGCCGAAAATTGTGCCGAGCCCATGAGGCAAATGTAGTGGGCGCCTGACCTGCAACTTTGTTCGCGAGAGCGATCTCATCGTCGTGTGAGCCTGGGCCAAGGTACGTATAGGTCTCGTAGTAGGCCAGCGTCTCCCCTAACGCGTCAGCCCCAGGGAAGAAGCCTGCGTACACCTCCCGAGGAACTCGGGTGAACGAGAGCTGATGTCCCAACTGATTCAACGCGCTGAGGAGGTCGTTGAAGGTCAGGAAGTCGCCGACCAACGGCAGATGGGCGCCGTTGCCAGTTTCTTCCGGGTGCGCGAACGCGCCGGCCACGATGTTGCCGAGCTCGCTGATGTCACCCATGTGGAAGCAACGTACCGTGGGATCGATCGGCAGCATCCAGCCAAAGCTTCCGTCCCGCTGCTTTTGCGGACCGAACGGTCCCGAGAAGTTCTGATAGTAGACAGGAGGCACGACGAAGGTGTAGCGCGGAAATCCGGCGTCCTTCACGATCCGATCGACCTTCGCTTTATTGGTGAATTGGGGAAGATTGAACTTGCCGTCGCTGATCCTCTCGACGTTCGGAAGGGTCGACCAGATCAGATGGTTGACGCCTGCAGCTTTCGCGGCCTGAATTGCCGCTGTTGCCTGCTTGATCTCATCGGCGCCTTCTTGCCAGAAGTTGGTGACTAGAAAGACGCCGTGCGCACCTTCGAGGGCCGGTGCAAGCATCTCTGGCCGTTCCAGATCTGCCGCGACAACTTCGTCGGCGGCGCCCTTGTACTGGCCCGGGGCGCGCGAGAGCGCGCGCACCTTGAACCGGCCCCTGGCCTTCAGAGCACGCACCACGCCGGCTCCCTGATTTCCCGTAGCACCGAACACGGCGATCAGTTTCTTGTCGTCGGATATCATCTGCAGCTCTTTCGTTTTCAGCTTGAGGGGCTCGCGCGAACGCGGGACCGGTCCGCTCGATCATCTTCGGCTACATCTTGCGCCGGATGGAAATTCGTAACAATGTTTCAACAATTGACATCATTCGCCAGGATTCGATCCATATGAGCGATCCCGTGGAAACCTCGGAACTCGTCGCCTTCACCAAGACGGTCGACGCCAAATCCCTCTCGCGTGCCGCCGCCGAGCTGCGCGTCCCGCGCGCGACTGTGAGCCGCCGCCTCGCTCGCCTCGAGGAGCGTCTCGGCGCGCGCCTCCTCCGCCGCACAACGCGAAGCCTCGTGCTCACCGATATTGGTGAGGTGTTCTATCGGCAGGCCTGCATCGCGCTTGAGGCCGTGCGCCTCGCCGAGCAGAGCGTGCGGATGACCGACGACGTCGTGCGCGGCGATTTGCGCGTCTCGGTGCCGCCGGTGATGAGCGTCAGCTTCCATGCAATGCTCTGTGAGTTCGCGACGCGCTACCCCGAGCTGCGCGTCCATGTGCACACATCGAACCAGCTCGTTGACATCCTCCGCGACGGCTACGACGTCGCGCTCCGCGCCAGTAGCCAGATCCAGCCCGGCCTCGTCGCGCGCACGCTCTTCCGCGACCCGATGATCGCCGTCGCGGCACCCGCCTACCTCGCCGCTCGCGACACGCCGCGTACGCAACGCGATCTCCGAACCCACCGCTGTCTTCTTGGCTTTGCACGTGGCGAGCTGCCGGAGACGCACTGGCCCATAATCTCCGGGGGCAAGCTCCATCTCGACGGCGCGTTCTTCTCGAACGACATCGCCCTGTTGTGCGACGCCGCCGTAAGCGGGCTTGGCATCGCGCTCCTCCCGCGTGGCCTCGTGTCGCGGCACCTGGAGAGCGGCGCGCTCGTGCAGGTGCTCGCCGGCGTCGTCGGCGCCGAAATGCAGATCGCGCTGGTCTACCCCGAGCGCGCGTTCTTGCCGCCTCAAGTGCGCGCGTTCATCGATGCGGTCGCCGCCTGGGTGCCGCGCGAGCTTGTCGCGAACCAGCGCGCCTTACAGCGCGAGCTGTCGGGCGTGGTCACAAAGGCGAAGAAGGCTGCGCCTCGCTCTTCGAGCAAGAGAGGTTCCAGCGCTTAGCTGTCGTTGGCTTGCGACTATCGGTACGATCATTTTCAACCAATCTCAGCCGTTCGCGTTTATGGGTTCACGGCCTAATTCGCCGATGACAATGAGGGGTGCGAGGAGCTTTACTGAGAGCCACATCAACAGATGGTCCAAAAAGGGACCATTTAGCCTTATGTGATCCATTAATGATCATCTCTTGAAGCCGATCAGCCGGCCGATGCGTCAGGTGCGGACGTCATCTCAACCAACAGCTTCCGCGTCTCATCCAGCAGCGCCCGGATCGCCTTTCGCTCATCGAACCGCTCTCGTGTGAATGCGCCGTGCTTTCGCGCATTCCGGTTGCCCCATGGCGCTCCCGATCCCGCGGCGCCGCCGTGCATGCGGCAGCGGGGCTTGCCGCGCACCGCGGGCGCGGAGCAGGCGAAGCCGCTCCGCGTGCCGGCGCCGCAGCGCGGGCTTGCCAACATCGCGCGCGTGTTGCGGATGTGACCGGGGCTCATGCGCTGGCGCCTTGCCTTGCGTCAGCCCATTCGCGTTCACCGGCTTCGCGGGACGGGACGAGCCCTGTATCCGTCGCGGTGCCCGGATCGGCAACGATCATGCTCGCATGCTGCGTGACGTTGCCCACGATCGCCCGTCCGCCATCCTGCACCGACAGGTTCTGCACCGTGATCGCGCGGTCGTCGCTGTTGCGGTGGCGATTCAACGCCTCGACCTGGGCGGCGAAGGTGCGGGAGAGCCGGGTCAATGCGCGGGTGACACTCTCCTGCTGCTGCAGATCGTTGGTGCAGGCGAGCCGACAGGCGCAGCGCATCGCCATCGCGTGAACCGCCACCATCTGCGCCGCGAGCATGGCCTCGATGGAATCCTTCGGCGCGATGCTCCTGATCGTCGAGATCATGAAGGCGAGGTTGGCTTCGTCGGGCTTCTGTCCGATCACGCTCGCCTTGACCAATTGCCTCAGCATGCCGTGCAGCGCGTCGCGGTCGGCGGCGCCGAGGGCCTCGGCCAGCAGCCGCTCGCCGGCCTGCGGGTCGGGATGGCTGATCGCAATGCGCCGCTTGTAGAGCTTGACCCGCGGGCTCACGGCGGGCCCGTTGCGATGGTTTGCCGTAAGCGGCGAAGTGATGGGGCGTTCGAGAACTGTCGTCATGTGCTGTGTCCTTTGCTGAGGCAGGCGCGCGCGACCGTTCGCTCGTTGCGCGCGAATGCGAATTTCGGGATGTCGATGAAGGGTTTAGGCGTAACCGCGTCGGGGGCCCATAGGCGGGAAGGCCGTGACGCTCGCGATCTCTGCGATGATGCCATCATGCCACTGTTTTGCCCGACGAGTCAAAATCGATTTCGTAAATCCGAAAAATTCTTTCTCTGCGCGCAAGTCCTTGTTCTGACAGGGGCCGTCTACTGTGCATGGGGTTGTTTTCGCATTTTTTGTTTGGAAGCGGCGTGCACGTGCCGTGCGGCGGAATGCCGGCGCCCAAACGCGATTGCGAAATCCGGCACGGCCGGTCATCATGATCTTCGAACGCGTCGCACCAACAGAACTGCACAAGCGGCGCCAAGAGGTCTGGGAGAGAACGAATGCAGCGAATCGCCCGCCTGCTGGCAGTCATCGCCGGATTATGCGCTTTGGTGCTGGCGACAGAGGCGCTCGCGCAGAAATACCCGTCGCGGCCGGTCAAGGTCATGGTCGGCTTCAGCGCGGGCGGCCCGGTCGACGTCGTCGCGCGCATCGTCGGCGATCGGCTCGGCAACAAGCTCGGCCAGCCCTTCGTGGTCGAGAACCGCGCCGGCGCCAACGGCATGATCGCCGCCGAAGGCGTCGCGCGTGCGGATGCGGACGGCTACACCATGCTCGCCTGCAACTCGTCGACGATCACGCTGAACAAGACGCTGTTCAAGGAGATCCGCTACGATCCGCAAGTCGACTTTGCGCCGCTCACCACGGTGGTGTCGGCGCCGCTCGTGCTCGTCGTCAATCCGGAGAATCCCAGGACGGCGAATATCAAGTCGGTAGCCGATCTCGTCGCCGCGGCAAAGGCCGCGCCCGGCGCGCTGGCCTATGGCTCCGGTGGCAACGGCAACCTCGCCCATCTCGCCATGGAGCTGCTCAGCCAGAAGGCCGGCATCAAGCTGATCCATGTGCCCTATCGCGGCGGTTCGGCCGCCGAGGTCGGCATCCTCGCGCAGGAGGTGCTGGCGGTGTTCGATCCGCTCTCCGCCGTGCCGCTGGTCAAGGCCGGCAAGCTGCGCGCGCTGGCGGTGTCGTCGGCCGGGCGACTGCCCGCGCTGCCTGACGTGCCAACCGTGGCGGAAGCCGGCTATCCCGGCTTCGACATCTCGTTCTGGGTCGGCTTCTTCATGCCGAAGGCCGTGCCCGCGCCGATCCTGGAGACGCTGCACCGGGAGATCGTTGCCGCTGCCAAGGATCCTGCGGTCGAGGAGAAGCTCGGCTCGCAAGGTGTCGTCAGCGTGCTCAGCCAGACTGACTATGCCGCCAAGATCGCGAAGGAGACCAAGGAGCTTGCCGAAGTCGTCACGGCCGCGAACATCAAGGCGGAGTAGGGCGCGCGGTTTGTGTTTGCGCATGGTGGCGCGGCAGGCACCGCTGCACCTCTCCCGCTTGCGGGAGAGGTCGACGTGCGAAGCGCGGCGGGTGAGGGCTCTCTCCTCTAGGGGATTGTCCCGTTGCGGAGTTACCCTCTCCCCAACCCTCTCCCGCAAGCAGGAGAGGGAGCGCACCTGTTTCCGTCAGATACGACTTCGCGACGCGCCTATTCGCCGACGGTCAGCTGCTCCAGCCGATCGAGCAGCGGGCGTTGGCCGGCGTTGATCCTCTCCCGCGCCGCTTCGAGCGTGAACCATTCCGCGCGGTCGACTTCAGGAAAGGCCTGCCGCTTGCCGCTGCGCGGCGGCCATTCGATCTCGAACGTGTTGCTGCGAATGCTGCGCACGTCGATGTCCACCTCGGCCGCGAACGCGCTGACGAGCTTGCCGCCGCGCTGCCTGACCTGGCCAAGCGGGGTCAGCGGCATCGACAGCTCATGTCCAAGCTCCTCGGCAAACTCCCGTCGCGCGGCAATCTCTGCGTCTTCTTCGTCCGCATACTCGCCCTTCGGGATCGACCATGCGCCGAAATCCTTGTTGCGCCAGAACGGCCCTCCGGGATGAACGAGGAGAACCTCGACTGTCCCGCGCTTCCGATAGGCGATGATTCCGGCACTCTTCGATGGCATTGCGGGTTCCGTGCAGGCGCGATCGGAAGCCGTTCCATCGAGCGGCTTCGCCATCATCGTATCAGATCGCAGAGCGTGCTCGAGCGGCGAAGCGGATGGCGCGCGCCTTCGCGCTCTTTCCGGCGGCGCGTGCTGCGATCATGCTGCGTGCCTTGCCGTGGGCGGTGGCATTCTTCCGCAGCAGGGTTGCAAACCGCTTGCGCGCACGGCTCGTCGCCAGCCGCGCGGTGAGCTGCTCGGCCTTGCGAATGATCGTCGCGACCGAAGGCGTCAGGTTCACCGGAACAAGGGCGACGTTCCTTGTCTTCGAGAGGCTGCCGATGCCTTCGCATGGGGCTTCGCGCGGCAGGTCGATCCGGATCGCGAGCGCCTCCGAGCGTTCGATCCAGTCTTCGGCTCTGGTGCCGGTGATGATGCGGACATAGTCGCGTGTCTCGCGCGGCAGCTCGCTCTCTCTGGCAAGCCATTTCTGGATGCGGCCGGGACCAGCATTGTACGCCGCCGCAGCAAGGCCGAGATTGCCGAAATCGTCGCGCAGCTTGCGCAGGAGTTTCGCCGAGGCCGGCAGCGCCTTCATCGGATCGAAGGGATCGTCGAGCCCCACCTCGGCGGCCGTCTCCGGCATGAACTGCGCGACGCCCTGCGCGCCAGCATGGCTGACCTCGTTGGCACGAAAGCGGCTCTCCTGCCAGAGCAGGCGCGCGAAGAACGGCACGGGAATGCCGCTGGCCTCGGCGGCTTCCCTCAGCGCGTGACAGAATTGATCAGTTGGCGAAGCCGCGGCCGGCACGTCAGGCTCGACCGTGCGTGCCGGCTCGATCGTCTCCTCGTAAGCCGCGCGCGCATTCGCGAGCTCGATGGCCTGCACGCTCGCGAGGAAGAGCTCGACCAGTGGAACCAGCGAGGGGACGCGATCGGCCTTTGCAGTGGAGTTGTCGAAGCTTGATGCCTGCCGGGAGGGCGATGAGCCGACGTCGCACATCAGAATCAGGAACGCAGCGCAAGCCGCGACGAGACATCGCATCTCGGTAAGAGTCCTCGAACTGTGGGGGAACGGCCAGCGCGTTACGCCGGTGACAAGGACTTCTTAACCGCAATTGCGGCGAAGCTGCGATTCCGAAAGGCGGCCGGTGTTAGTACGGTGTTCCCGCCGCAGGACATGCGCGGTCGGGCCCGCGGATCTACGGGAACCACAGAGAGATGCAGCGCTGTGAGAGGTGTTGCGGTCGCCGGTCGGCGCTTACGCCTTGGGAAAATCCTTGCGCATCGCGATCTCGGCAGCATCGCCCGGCGACAGCACGGTCTGATCGAAGGCGGCCTGCGGCTTCGTCATGATGTCGTAGAGCGAGATGCCCTTGATCGGCTTGCCCATGAGCTCGCGGACGCAGTCGGCGAGCGTGCCGTTGTAGACGAGATAGGGCGGACCCCGATCCTTCTGCCTCTCGCCTTTCAGCGACGGCCACTTCTTCAGCTCGGCCGGCGCGTCATAGGCGATCGGCGATCCCTCTTTGAACATGCGCTTGGTCCCGGTGGCTTGGATTGCCGGGAATCCTACAGCCGCCGGGTAAACACCCGTTAAAGAATTAGTTCAAATCAGCCGGCAACAAAGGCGAGCAGGGTGCCGTTGGCCTTGGCCGGCGGCACGCAGATCGCAGGGCCGCTGCGCACGGCTGCTGAACCGAGCGCCTTTTCCGTCGCCGCGAGATCGCCGCTGACCAGCACCAGGGCTGCACCGCCGCGCTCGGAGAGTCCCGCGAGCGGCACGCCGGGATAGCGCTTGGCGAGCTGGTCCAGCGTCAGATAGACGAAGTCGGCGCGATCGCCGCCGGAGGGCACTGTTACGGCGCCGTCGGCCTCGGCCTGTGGCTCGCGGTCGATCAGGCGTGCAAGATGTGCGGCGTCCTTCGCCGGCTCGGCCGCTGCGATCAGCGCCTGCTTGATCCGCCTGGCTGCGTTGGCGTGCCTCATCAATTCCGGAATCCACACGGTCTCGCGGGTCTTGTGCTGGCAGGCGAAGATGCGCACGCCGCCCGGCGCTTCCGCGGTCGGCCACATGAGGGTGCGGAATTTCGCCGCCGAGACCGTGCCGTTCGGCAGCGTCACGGGACGTTCGAAATCGGTCGGGCCGATCGGCTCCAGGCCTCGTGCGCGGATCTCCTCGGCGCCGGCGGCGGAATCGACGGCGGTGAAAGCGATACGCTCGATGCCTTCGCCGCGCTTGTCGAGGAAGGCGCGGGCCGGGGCGTTGAGCTCGGTTGCAGCGAGCACGCCGAGCAGCTCCATATAATCGGGGTCGAACATGATGGTGTAGTTGCCCGTGCCCATATGGACGCTGTGGGTGCCGCGCGGGGATACGGTGAAGCCGAGCTGCCGATAATTCTCGGCGGCCTGGTCGAGCTCCTTCACCATGACCACGGCGTGGTCGATACCGATGATGTTCTTGAGGGCCACTGTTCTTCCCCGATTGCAAACTGACTTTTAGGCCGCGCCTGCGGCTGCCGGTCATGTCTACGCCGGATAGGCGGCCAAGTCATTTTCAATTCAGCGCTAGATGCGGAATTTCATTCCGCGCGAGCGCATCCTCGTGCGACGCGCGTCAGCGCGCCTGCTCGATATAGGCGGCGAGGACTGCGCGCTCCTCGCTGGTCATCTCGGTGATGTTGCCCGGCGGCATGGCGTTCGACCAGGCGGCGACACGCCCGATCAGGCGGATGTTGCGATGGATGTGCTCGGGCGCGTCGAGCAAAATGCCTTTCGGGGCGGTCACGATGCCGGCCCAGACCGGCTCGGCCGCGTGGCACATGCTGCAGCGGGACATCACGATCTCCTCGACATTGGCGAGCGTCGGCGGCGTCGACAATGCACCCGTCTTCACCTCGCGCGGGCCGGCGGCGGAAAGGAAGAGGATCGCGATCACGCCGGCCGCCGACACGCCCCACACCCACCACGGCGAATTGCGCCCGGCATGGCGCTCGTTGAAGAAGTGGCGGATCACCGGCCCCAGTGCCAGGATGATCGCGACGATGATCCAGTTGAAGCGCGTGGCGTAGAGCAGGGGATAGTGGTTGCTGATCATCAGCACGACCACGGGGAGCGTCAGATAGTTGTTGTGGACCGAGCGCTCCTTGCTGGCCTTGCCGAGCTTTGGATCGGGAGCCCGGCCCGCGATCAGGCTGGCTACGATCTTTTTCTGGTTCGGGATGATCAACGCGAAGACGTTGGCGACCATGATGGTGCCGATGATCGCGCCGATCTGGTTGAAGGCGCCGCGGCCGCTCAGCACATGGGTGAAGGCATAGGTCAGCGCGACCAGGAACAGATAGCCGCCGATGGCAAAGGGCAGCTCGCGCTGCGCAAGACCGCTGCGGCAGGCGGTTTCATAGAGCAGCCAGGCCAGCGCGAGGCTGCAGAAGCTGAACAGGCCGGCCTGGAATGGTGTGAGGTCGAGGATCGACTTGTCGACCAGGAACAGATCAGCCTCGAGATAGTATACCACCACCATCAATGCGAAGCCGGACAGCCAGGTGGTGTAGGCCTCCCATTTGAACCAGGTCAGCTCGTCCGGCATTTGGCTCGGGGCCACCAGGTATTTCATGATCCGGTAGAAGCCGCCGCCATGGACCTGCCAGGCTTCGCCCTGCACGCCATCAGGCAGGTCGCTTCTGGACCGGAGGCTGAGGTCGAGGGCGATGAAATAGAAGGAACTGCCGATCCAGGCGATCGCCGCCACCACGTGCAGCCAGCGCAGCAGCAGGCTCGCCCATTCCGATATGACGGATCCCCACATGATCTTCCCATCAGTCGCGACAGCCATGCCGCAGCCTCGATGACCGCAACCGGCCGTCGCCGCCCTCACAATGTGTCGCACCGATCAGCTGCATTTTCCAGTATGATGGGCTGCAGCTGATGCACATCGTGCGGGCATGAGCTGACGTGGGATGCGGCAGAGGGCCGACTTGCTGCAGACCATTTGCGGGTGATCGGCATCGACGCGCGACCTTTGCAAGGCGGGGAGAAAGACGACGTGAGCAACAGGATATCGTTCGTGGCGATGCTCGCAGGGCTGCTGGTCGCGTTTGCGGCCGGCGCGCAGGCCGAGCCGGTGCTGCAAGGCAAGGACGCCTATGGCGACTGGCGGGCCGACAAGCCCGGCACGGTCAGGCTGATCCGGCCGCAGGATCTGGTCAGGCCCGGCGCCACGCGGTCGGTCGCGAGCTCGTCGCGCGTGGCGCCGCGTCCGCCGGAGGCCGCGCTCCAGGTGCCGGCCGGCTTCAAGATCGAGCTGTTCGCCGAAGGCCTGCGCGCGCCGCGCATCGTGAGGGTTGCGCCGAATGGCGATGTGTTCGTCGCGGAGACGCGCGCCGGCACCATCCGCGTGTTGCGTACCGGAGAGGACGGCAAGGTCGCGACCAACGAGGTGTTTGCCAGCGGCTTGCGGCAGCCGTTCGGCATCGCCTTCTTTCCGAACGGCGACAATCCGCAATGGATCTACATCGCCAACACCGACAGCGTCGTCCGATTTCCCTATCAGGCCGGTGACCTCAAGGCGCGTGGCAAGGCGGAGACGATCGTCGCGAGCCTGCCGCATGACGGCGGCCATTCCACCCGCGATATCGTCTTCACGCCCGACAACAAGCGCATGCTGGTGTCGGTGGGTTCGCTCAGCAACGTCGCCGAAGGCATGGGCACGCCGCCGGGCGGGATGGAGGCGTGGTCGAAAGCGCAGCCGCTTGGCGCAACATGGGCCAGCGAGACTGAGCGCGCGAACGTGCTGGCCTTCAATCCCGACGGCAAGGAGCGGAAGATCTACGCCACCGGCCTCCGCAACTGCGTCGGCCTCGCAATCCAGCCGCAGAGCGGCCTGCCCTGGTGCTCGACCAACGAGCGCGACGGTCTCGGCGACGATCTCGTGCCCGATTACGTCACCAGCGTGAAGGAGGGCGCGTTCTACGGCTGGCCATGGTTCTACATCGGCGGCAACGAGGACCCGCGCCACGCCGGCGCGCGGCCGGACCTCAAGGACAAGGTGACAGTGCCTGATGTGATGATCCAGCCGCACTCGGCCTCGCTCGGCATGACCTTCTACCAGGGCACGCAGTTTCCGTCCGAATACCAGGGCGACGCCTTCGCCGCCGAGCACGGCTCCTGGAACCGGTCGAAGCGCACTGGTTACAAGGTCATCCGCATCAAGATGAAGGACGGCAAGCCGACCGGGGAGTACGAGGATTTCGTCACGGGGTTCGTGGTGAGCGACACTGAGGTGTGGGGACGGCCGGTTGGAGTGGCGGTGGCAAAGGATGGATCGCTGCTGGTGTCGGAGGATGGCAACGGCACGATCTGGCGGGTGACACGCGCGCGGCAATGACTCTCCCCTTGCCGGGCTGGGCTATCGCATATGGCATTTTGCGCGACCTGAGCACGCGCTTCGTCCTTCGAGACGACCGCTTCGCAGTCTCCTCAGGATGAGGCTAAGCAGCACTGGTGCTCTTTTTGAAACTACAGCCGCGCACTCAATCCTCATCCTGAGGGCCCGCCAACGGCGGGCGTCTCGAAGGATGGCCACAGGCGAAATCGCTCCCATATGCGATTGCCCTGCCTTGCCGGGTGAGGGATCTCTATCCTCAAAAGTGGCCGTGCGATTGGAGAGAACCCCTCATCCGGCGCTTCGCGCCACCTTCTCCCACAAGGGGAGAAGGGAAGAAAGACCTACCCCCGCCTCACGCTCGCCCCGCCATCCACCGGCAGCGTCACGCCGGTGATGAAGTTCGCTTCGTCTGACGCCAGGAACAGCGCGGCGTTCGCGACGTCCCAGCCGGTGCCCATCTTCCTGCGCAGTGGCACCTTGCTGTCGCGTTCGGCTTCGACCTCGGCGCGGGTCTTGTGCCATTCGCGGGCGCGGGTGTCGACGGCCATCGGCGTGTTCATCAGGCCGGGCAGGATGACGTTGGCGCGGATGCCGTATTCGGCGTTCTGATAAGCGAGCTGTTCGGTGAAGGCGATCATCGCGGATTTCGTCGCCTTGTAGGCGACATAAGGATACGTTGTGATCGCGGCCATCGAAGAGATGTTGATGATGGCGCCGCCTCCCTGCGCGCGCATGATCGGGATCACTTCCTTTGCGGCGAGAATGCAGCTCTTCAAATTGATGGCGACGACGCGGTCGAACGCCTCTTCGGTCAGTTGCAGCAATTCGGCATCGCCGCCGGACAGGCTGACGCCGACATTGTTGTGCAGCACGTCGATCCGGCCCCAGCGCGTTTGCGCGTCGGCCACCATCGCCTTGATGTCGGCGACTTTGGTCACGTCGGCCTTGAAGGCTGTCGCCGTGCCGTGTTTCGCGGTGATCATCGCCACCGTCTCCTGTGCCGACTCCAGATGGTGGTCGACGCACAACACCTTCGCGCCCTCGCGTGCGAAGGTGAGCGCTGTGGCGCGGCCGTTGCCCATGCCTTCGCCGGGGCTTTGCCCGGCGCCGACCACGATCGCAACCTTGTCCTTCAAGCGCATCTCGGCTCACTCCCAGGCTCGTCCATTATTTTCGTGCAGATTAGCAATCGCCCCGACCGGAGAGAAGGGCGTGGCTTCTGCGTTCATGTCATTGACATCACATGGAATTGCATGTTGCGGCCGGTGCATCGCACATGGCTGACCCCATAGTCCAGGAACCGTTCTGAGGTTGCAGCGTTTGCCGCCGGAGCCTTTCCCGCGCTAGGCTCAGTCCCGGGGCTTCCCAACCGCCAGTGGCTTGCCGATGAATCTGCTCGATCCGCAAGGACCCGTGGCTGCGGCCAACAGCACCATTTTGGTCGATTCCGTCTTCATCATGCTCGTGATCGTGGTGCCGACCATTTTCGCGATTCTTGCTTTTGCGTTCTGGTTTCGCGCCTCGAATCCCAAAGCGCGTTACCGGCCTGAGTTCGTCTATTCAGGCCGCGTCGAAATGGTGGTGTGGGCAATCCCCGCACTCACGGTCATTCTGCTCGGTGGCGTCGCCTGGATCGGCTCGCACCAGCTCGATCCGGCCGCGCCCGTGCCGGGCACCGGCAGTCCGGTGCGGATCCAGGCCGTGTCGCTCGACTGGAAATGGCTCTTCATCTATCCGGACCAGCGCATCGCCACCGTCAACACGCTGACGGTGCCGGCCGGAGCCGAGCTGAACTTCCAGCTGACATCGTCGAGCGTGATGAACACGTTCTTCATCCCGCAGCTCGGCAGCATGATCTACACCATGAACGGCATGGTGACGAAGCTGAACCTGCGCGCCGACAATGAAGGCAAGCTTCAGGGCCTGTCAGCGCATTTCTCCGGCGACGGCTTTCCCGACATGATGTTCGACGTCAACGTGATCTCGCCGCTGGCGTTTCCGGATTGGGTGGCGAGTACGGCGAAGACGGATGCGGTGCTGAACGCCGACAGCTACAAGAAGCTGATGCAGCAGGGCATCGAGCGCGGCCGGCCGACCTACCGTCTCGAAGACCCGCGCCTGTTCGACCTGATCGCGACCCAGCACATTCCGCCGGGACCCGGGCCGGAGCTCGCATCCGAAGCGGGCCGGTCGCACAGTGGAGGCCATGATGCTCGGTAAGCTCGATTGGTCGGCGATTCCGTTTGATCAACCGATTCCGCTCGTCGCCGGCGCGATGGTGCTGGTCGCGATCCTCGGCGTGCTGGCCTGGGTCGTGGTGAAGGGACATCTGCCCTATCTCTGGCATGAATGGATCACCAGCGTCGATCACAAGCGCATCGGCGTCATGTACATCCTGCTCGCCTCGGTGATGCTGCTGCGCGGCGGCAGCGACGCCATCATGATGCGGATCCAGCAGGCGGTGGCCTACCAGTCACAGGGTTATCTGCCGCCGGAGCACTACAACCAGATCTTCTCGGCGCACGGCACCATCATGATCTTCTTCGTGGCGATGCCGTTCGTGATCGGGCTGATGAACCTCGTCGTGCCGCTCCAGCTCGGCGTGCGCGACGTCGCCTTCCCGACGCTGAATTCCGTCGGCTTCTGGCTGACCGCGACCGGCGCGCTGCTGGTCAATATCTCGCTCGTGGTCGGCGAGTTCGCGCGCACCGGCTGGCTCGCCTTTCCGCCGCTGTCGGAATTGTCCTACTCGCCGGGCGTCGGCGTCGACTATTACGCCTGGTCGCTGCAGATCTCCGGCGTCGGCACGCTGGTGGCCGGCATCAATCTCGTCACCACCGTGCTGAAGCTGCGCACCAAGGGCATGAACTATCTGCGCATGCCGATGTTCTGCTGGACCACGCTGGCCTCGAACCTTCTGATCGTCGCCGCGTTCCCGATCCTCACCGCGACGCTCGCGATGCTGCTGCTCGACCGTTATCTCGGCTTTCACTTCTTCACCAACGAGGCCGGCGGCAACGTCATGATGTTCATGAACCTGATCTGGGCCTGGGGCCATCCGGAGGTCTACATCCTTGTGCTGCCCGCCTTCGGTATCTTCTCGGAGGTGGTCTCGACCTTCTCCGGCAAGGCGCTGTTCGGCTACCGCTCCATGGTGCTGGCGACCATGGCGATCTGCGTGATCTCCTTCATGGTCTGGCTGCATCACTTCTTCACGATGGGGGCGGGGCCGGACGTCAACGCCATCTTCGGCATCGCCAGCATGATCATCGCAGTGCCGACCGGCGTGAAGATCTACAACTGGCTGTTCACGATGTATGGCGGCCGCATCCGTCTTGCGACGCCGATGCTGTGGGCGGTCGGCTTCATGGTCACCTTCATCATCGGCGGATTGACCGGCGTCCTCGTCGCGGTGCCGCCAGCCGATTTCATGCTCCACAACAGCATGTTCCTGGTTGCGCATTTCCACAACGTCATCATCGGCGGCGTTCTGTTCGGCGCCTTTGCCGGCTTCGAATACTGGTTTCCGAAGGCGTTCGGTTTCCGCCTCGACGAGCGCTGGGGCAAGGCCGCGTTCTGGTTCACCTTCACAGGCTTCTACGTCACCTTCATGCCGCTCTACATTGCCGGCATGCTCGGCATGACCAGGCGCATGCAGCACTATGACGTCGCGGCCTGGCGGCCCTGGATGATCATTGCGGCAGTCGGCATGGCCGTGCTGACGATCGGCGTGATCTGCCAGATCATGCAGCTCGTGGTCAGCATCCGCAATCGCGAGGCGCTGCGCGATCGCACCGGCGATCCCTGGGACGGGCGCTCGCTGGAATGGGCGACCTCGTCGCCACCGCCGGTGTTCAATTTCGCGTTCAATCCAGATGTGCGTGGCGAGGATGCCTATTGGGAGATGAAGGCGCATGCCCGGCAGCAATCGTTCGCGCATGAAGAGCCCGAATATCAGGACATCGAGATGCCGCGCAATTCCCCCACCGGCTTCGTCTGCGCGTTCTTCGCCACCATCATGGGCTTCGCGCTGATCTGGCACATCTGGTGGATGGTGATCCTGGGGGGTATCGGCGCGTTCGCGACCTTTGTCGTATTCGCCTGGCGCGATCATGACGAATACGTCATCCCGGCCGAAGAAGTTGCCCGCATCGATCGCGTCAATCTCGAGGAGCGGCGCAGCCTCGTCAGCATGGCGGGAGCAGTCTGATGACGATGACCGCGACCGTCGGCCACGCCCGTGCCGATCCCCATCACATCGGCGTCGTCATCGAGCATCCCGGGCCCGCGCCGAAGCGGATCGTGACCGCCTACGGCTTCTGGATCTTCCTGCTCTCCGATATCGTGATGTTCTCTTGCTTCTTCGCGGCCTATGCCGTGCTGGTCGGCCAGACCGCCGGCGGCCCGAAGGGTGCGGAGATCTTCGAACAGAGGAACGTCGCGATCGAGACGGTCTGCCTGCTGCTCTCGAGCTTCACCTGCGGCATGGCCAGCATCGCCGCCGACGTGCGCAGCCGGTTCTGGTTCTATCTCGGCATGAGCGTGACCTGCGTGCTCGGCCTCATATTCCTGGCCATCGAGTTCCGCGAATTCGCCGACCTTGTCGCTCGTGGCTACGGCCCGTCGCGCAGTGCGTTCCTGACCGCGTTCTTCTCGCTGGTCGGCTGCCACGGCCTGCATGTTTCTGCCGGCGTGCTCTGGCTGCTCACCATGATGGCCCAGGTGTTCGCAAAGGGCTTTCGCGCCGACGTGTTGCGGCGGATGATGTGCTTTGCACTGTTCTGGCACGCACTCGACATCATTTGGGTCGGGGTGTTCTCCGTCGTCTACCTGCTTGGGGGTGCCCCATGAGCGATCAGACGCATATTCCGGCCGGGCACGATCTCGCGCCGGGCGAGGAAGAGCAGCATAGCGTCGGCGAGCGGATCCTGGGCTATGTCGTCGGTCTTGTTCTGGCGCTGTTGCTCACGGCGACGTCGTTCTTCATCGCCGGCACGGACCTCGTCTGGCAACCCTCGATTCCCGTCGCGCTGATCGTGCTCGCGATCGCGCAGATGGGCGTGCACCTCGTGTTCTTCCTGCACATCACCACCGGCCCCGACAACACCAACAACGTGCTGGCGCTTGCCTTCGGACTGCTGATCGTCTTCCTGGTGGTGGGCGGCACGGTCTGGATCATGTCGCATCTGAACGCGAACATGCCGCCGATGGATCAGATCATGCGGATGCAGTGATAGTGCGCGATGGCGCGACGATATTTGACTCGGTCGGTTGTTCGGGTTCACCTCTCCCCAGCGGGGAGAGGTCGGATTGCGGCGCGCAATTGCGCGCCTGAGCAATCCGGGTGAGGGGCCGCCACATGGCCGCGAGACTGTAACCCCTCACCCGGATCGCATCTTTGATGCGATCCGACCTCTCCCTTCGGGAGAGGTGAACCCGGAGCTCGCATCGATTCAACCAAGACTCACTTTGCTTTAGCGCCGCTCCAAAAGAAGAGCCGCTTGTGGTGACAAGCGGCCCAAGTCTAGGGAGGAAACGCCCGAGCAAGGACAATCCGATGAGGATCGTCTGCCAAGGGAAGCACTCGCGCAAAGCGCGTGCGCACCTTGATAAGTGCAGCAACTCCCGACGAAGTTCAATTCCGGATCAATACGGTCTCGAACTACCACTCACGGATGCGTGAACCAACTCGCTCACTTTGGCCGGCGGCAATTGTAGGCCTTGCGGAAACCGGCCGCCTGGGCGTCGTCCTCAGAGCAGAACCAGCGGTCGGGCTTGGTGGTCGCCGGATAGCTCGGGCAACCGCGCAGATGATAGATGCCGATATTGCCGGTGACGCGGGCGCGCACCGCGAGCTTGCCCTTGATGCTGCAGCTGGGCGGCATGGTCAGCTCCTCCGGGAACAGCACGGCGCGAATTTCCTTGTCGCGATCGGGCCGGCAGGCGGCGCCCAGCAGCGCGCCGTCCTTCTTGCCGCTACGGAAATCTTGCGGCGCAACAAAGCAGCCCTTCCAGATGCCAGCCGCCGCCGTCTTGGCCTCGGTGGCCGCCGGCTTGACGTTGGCCTTGATCGGCTCGCGCGCGAGGGCAAAGCCGAGCTTGATCAGCTGCTCGTTCAAGCTGGCCTTGTCGCCTTCGGCCGTGCAGATGGCGCGGTGCCGCTTGCCAAAACTCTTCTCGGGTCCGACATCGTCGCAGCGCACGGAGCGCTTGTTGATCAGCTTCGTCAGCTGGTCGCGGGCCTCGATGCCGCAGGTCCAGGAATCGGCGTGATCGTCGATGCAGACCTGGTCCAGCTCGGGCGCGTCGACGCCGTCGAGCCGGTAGGTGACGTCGCCGAGCTGGATCGAGTTGCCGTCACGGACCGTCGCGGCGCCGGTCAGCGCGGCGACTGGTCCGGACGAAGCCAGAAATCCGGACAAGGCGAATAACGAAACGAGCGCAGAAGCGCGGGCGGCGGCAAAGAATTTCTGGAAGGACATACGGTCTCGCTATCGATGGCTCGTGCGCCCTGTTCCTAGCATCCGGATGTGGCGATACCAATGGTCTGCACCCTGCGAAGTGCGACATTCCGGTCTCGCGGCTTTACTCGGCCGTCGCTCTGCCCCTATCGTTCGCCGGCCTCGCGGAACACGAAAGGCCGAATCGCCCGGAAAGCGGCGAGGGGAGGAAAAGGTTGCGATGAAAGACCCCGTGGACGTCCTGATCATCGGCGCCGGCGCCTCCGGCGCGGCGGTGGCGTGGTCGCTGGCCGAGACCAAGATGCACATCCTCTGCCTGGAGCAG
Source organism: Bradyrhizobium forestalis (assembly GCF_002795245.1). GTDB lineage: Bacteria > Pseudomonadota > Alphaproteobacteria > Rhizobiales > Xanthobacteraceae > Bradyrhizobium > Bradyrhizobium forestalis. The sequence goes on from NZ_PGVG01000033.1 coordinate 44,095, forward strand.
GGCGGCTGGATGAACCCGGCGGAATATCCCAGCACGGGCCGCGACTGGGAGGCCAAGTTCTACGGCGAGTGGTCGTCGAGCCCCAACGTCCGCGGCCGGCCCGAGGACTACCCGATCAACGACGACAATTCCCCGATCAAGGTCGTCAACTACAACGCGGTTGGCGGCTCGACGGTGATGTACACCGCGCACTGGCCGCGGCTGCACCCTTCCGATTTCAAGGCGAAGACGCTCGACGGCGTCGCCGACGACTGGCCGATCGATTACGATGCGCTGACCCCGTTCTTCGAGGAGAACGACCGGATCATGGGCACGTCCGGGCTGTCAGGCGATCCGCTGTCGCCGCTGACGCATCCGCCGATGCCGCAGCAGCCGATGGGATTGTCCGGTGCCATCATCGCCAAGGCCATGAATAAGCTCGGCTGGCACTGGTGGCCGTCGGATACGACGGTCGCGACGATGGATTATGAGGGCCGGGCGCGCTGCATCAATCTCGGCCATTGCACGCCGGCCTGCGCGCAAGGCGCAAAGTCCTCGACCGACATCACCTATTGGCCGCACGCGATCCGTGCCGGCGTCGAGCTGCGCACCCATTGCCGGGTGCGCGAGATCACCACCGACGAGAACGGCATGGCCTCGGGCGTGGTCTATTACGATAAGGACGGTGTCGAGCAGTTTCAGCCCGCGCACGTCGTCATCATCGCCTGCAACGGCGTCGGCACGCCGCGGCTGCTCTTGAACTCGGCCTCGGGGCGTTTCCCGAACGGCCTTGCCAATTCGTCGGGCCTCGTCGGCAAGAACCTGATGTTCCATCCCTATGCGCAGATCTACGGTTATGTGAAGGAGCCGACCGACAGCAACCGCGCGCCGCCGACCTGCCTGTGGAGCAAGCAATGGTACGACACCGACCTGTCGCGCGGTTTCGTGCGTGGTTATGGCGTCCAGTTTGTGCGCGGCGCCGGGCCGGTGTTCGAGGCCGTCGTCAGCGAGCAGAAGGGCATTTTGCCCTGGGGTACCGATCATCACCGCGTGTTCCGCAAGCTCAACGGCCATCGCCTCGGTTTCTCCGCGATCTGCGAGGATTTGCCGGAGGAGCACAATCGCGTCACGCTCGATCCGGTCCTGAAGGACAGCCACGGCATTCCAGCGCCGAAGGTCGACTACACCATCAGCGAGAACAGCCGGAAGATGATGGAGCATGGGCTGGCGCGCGGCCGGGAGTTTCTCGAGACGGCTGGCGCGACCGACATCTGCGTCAATTCGCCGATCCCCTGGGGCGGCTGGCACCTGCTCGGCACCGCGCGGATGGGCACCGACCCCGAGCGCTCCGTCGTCAACGAATGGGGCCGCTCGCACGACGTGAAGAACCTCTTCATCGTGGACGGCAGCATCTTCGTCACCTCGGGCGGCGTGAACCCGACCTCCACCATCCAGGCCCTCGCGCTCTACATCGCCGACCAGATGAAGCAGCGCCTCGCGAATTTGTTCGACTGATCATGATGTGGATCCAAGCGAGCGACGACCGCGGTGCACCTCTCCCGCTTGCGGGAGAGGTCGGCGCGGAGCGCCGCCTGAGGGCTCTCTCCTCTGGGGGAGTCTCTCTGTGGAGACACCCTCTCCCCAACCCTCCCCCGCAAGCGGGGGAGGGAGCAGACCTTCATCGCCGCACGAGAAGAGCACGCCATGACTGATCTACTCACCCTCACACCGCGGCAGCGCGACGACCTCCGCACCGTCGCCGCGATGATCATTCCGGCGAGCGAGGAGTACCGGGTGCCGGGCGCCGATGACGACATCATTCAGGCCGACATCCTCGCAACGCTCGGCCGGGACACCAAACACGTCGTGGCGGCGCTGGATCATCTGGCGCGGCTTGCGGGGATGCCGCTCGCCGACCTCGAGCCTGCCGCGCGCGATGACGTCGCGCAGCAATTCCGCAGCTCCGGCGGCGGGGCCGCCGCAACGCTCGTCCGTGTGGTGCTGCAATGCTATTACCGCGACGACCGCGTGCTGCGCTCGCTGGGGCTGGAGCTGCGCGCGCCATTCCCCAAGGGCCACGTGCTCCCGGACGGCGACTGGTCGCTGCTCGATCCGGTCAAGGCAAGAGGCGGCTCGCTGAGGCGGGCCCCCTAGCCATCTGGGCAGTCGAGCCCTGCACTCCAGGCGGGCACCTTGCGCTGGCGGGAACAGGCCACCATCTGTGTGAGCCTCAAGGACTCTCGCCATGCTGGACCTCACCTCAGATATCGCCGATACCGCACCGGCATCGCGAACGACGGCGTCTGCCCCGGTTGATGACCGGGCTCTGCTGGACGCCTATTCCAATGCCGTGATCGATGTCACCGACCGCGTCGGCCCCGCTGTCGTGCGCGTCGAGACCGGGCCGAAAGTGCCGAACGGCCGCGAGCGCGGTGGGCTCGGCTCGGGCATCGTGATCTCGCCGGACGGACTCGTGCTCACTAATAGCCATGTGGTCGGCTCCTCCAAGGAGATCCGGCTGCGCGACGTCGAGGGCCATGTCGGCGACGCCCGCGTGCTCGGCGTCGACCCTGACACCGACCTTGCGCTGCTGCGCGCCAACGGCGTGCGCGACTTGCCCTATGCCGCGCTCGGCAACTCCAAGACGTTGCGGCGCGGCCAGCTCGTGATCGCGATCGGCAATCCGCTCGGCTTCGAGTCGACCGTGACGGCCGGCGTGGTCTCGGCGCTCGGCCGCTCGATCCGCTCGGTCAGCGGCCGCACCATCGAGGACGTGATCCAGACCGATGCCGCGCTCAACCCCGGCAATTCCGGCGGGCCGCTGGTGTCGTCGAATGCCGAGGTGATCGGCATCAACACCGCCATCATCAACGGCGCGCAGGGCATCTGCTTTGCGGTCGCCAGCAACACCGCGCAATTCGTGCTGTCGGAGATCATCCGCCATGGCTATGTCCGCCGCGCCTATATCGGTGTGGCCGGGCAGACCGCGCCGGTCCCGCGGCGGCACGCGGTGCTGGCCGGTGTCGAGAACAAGATGGGCGCGCTTCTGATGCAGATCGAGCCGGATGGACCGGCGGCCAAGGCGGGGCTGCTGCCCGGCGACGTCGTGATCAGGCTCGACGGCGTCGAGATCAACGGTGTCGACGATCTGATCCGCGTGCTCGATCGCGATCGGATCGGCCGGCGGCTCGCCATGGACGTGCTGCGGCTCGGCCGCCTGCGGGCGATCGATATCGACCCGATCGAGCGCAAGCCGGCGCGCTAGCGTCGGCCCCTCCGGGCAGGGTATGACGGTGTCATGCCTCGCCTTCGGAAGCCTGCCGCATGATGCCGGCGCACGAGACCTACGACGTCATTGTCGTCGGCGCCGGTGCCGGTGGCATGACGGCGGCGGCCGTGGCCGCGGCTGAAGGTTTGCGCGTGCTGGTGATCGAGAAGACCGCCTTCGTCGGCGGCACCACCGCGTGGTCCGGCGGCATGGTCTGGATCCCCGCCAATGCCAATATGAAAGAGGTGGAGCTGTCGGACAGCATCACGGATGCCGTGCAATATCTGTCGAGCACGGTGCCGGAGCCGGCCAATGCCGGCCTGCGCGCTGCCTTCCTCGCGCGTGGGCCGGAAGCGATCGCGTATCTCGAAGCCAACACCGAACTGCGGCTCCAGCCCGTGAGAGCTTGTCCGGACCATTTTCCGGAACGGCTGGGCGCAACGCCCGGCGGCCGCGTGCTGGAGCCGGTCGCGTTCGATGGCATGTGGCTGGGCAAGGCGTTTGCGCGGCTGCGCGCGCCACTGCCGGAATTCACGCTGTTCGGCGGGATGATGGTCAATCGGCTCGACATTCCGCATCTGCGGCGTTTCGGTAAATCGCTGCGTTCGACCCTACGTGCGGCGCGGCTGGTTTCCGAATACGGGTTGCAGCGGCTCCGCTCGCCGCGCGGCACGACGCTGCATCTCGGCAATGCGCTCGCCGCGCGACTGTACGCCTCGCTGCTGGCGCGGCAGGTCGAGATCCTCTTCAGCGCCGATGTCGAGGATTTGTCGATGCAAGGCGATCGCGTGGCCGGCGTGGTGATCCGCCATGGCGCCCGCGACCGCCTGATCGCGGCGCGCCGCGGCGTCGTGCTTGCGACCGGCGGATTCTCGCATGATGCGGCATTGCGCAGGCGCTTCTTCCCGGCCGGCGCAGGTCTTGTCTCAGCGACCAACACATCAAGTACGGGCGGCGGGATTCGGCTTGCGACCGCGGCCGGTGCCGCGCTCAACACCGACGCGACGAGCGCAGCCTATTGGGTGCCGGCCTCGCTGTTCCGCCGCGCCGACGGCAGCCGTGGCGTGTTCCCGCACGCCGTGACCGACCGCGCCAAGCCCGGCGTGATTGCCGTCAACGCGGCCGGCCGGCGCTTCGTCAACGAAGCGCTGTCCTACCACGAGTTCGTGCTCGCCATGTTGCGTGACAGCAATGGTGAGCCGGACCGGCCGTTCCACCTGATCTGCGACCGCGAGTTCCTGTGGGCTTACGGCCTCGGTCGCATCAAGCCGTTCACCCGCAACTATCGGCGCTATGTCGCAAGCGGCGAGTTGATCGAGGCCCCTGACGTGGCGCAGCTGGCTGCGAAGATCGGCATCAAGCCGTCTACGCTCTCGGCCACGATTGCGGCCTATAACGCCGATGCGAAGGAGGGCCGCGATCCCGAATTCGGCCGCGGCAGCACCATCTATCAGCGCCATCTCGGCGATGCCGCCCACAAGCCGAACCCCTGCGTCGCGCCGATCGTCACCGCACCGTTCTTCGCGCTGCGCATCTATCCGGCGGATCTTGGCACCGCGATCGGCATGAAGGTGGACGCCCAGGCCCGCGTGCTGCGCGCGGACGGCACGCCGATCGCCGGCCTCTATGCCTGCGGCAACGACATGGCCTCGATCATGAACGGCAATTGTCCGGGGCCGGGCATTACGTTAGGACCGGCGCTGACGTTCGGGTACATCGCGGGGCGGCATCTGGCGGAGGGGGCGACAGTCGCCACGGATATGGCCGCAGCCTCGGTCTAACCATCCCCACCGCTGTCATGCCCCGCGAAGGCGAGGGCATCCAGTACGCCGCGGCCTATCGATTGAACCACAACCGTCTCGGAGTACTGGATCGCCCGCCTTCGCGGGCGATGACACCGAGTGTGTGGTGGTGGCTTGCCTTACTCCGCCGCCGCCGCAAAGCGGCTGTTCTCGAACTCCGCTTCCAGCCGCGCCGTCTCGGCCGCCGCCAGTTTGACGTTCGCTTCCTTGACATGGCCGAAGCCGCGAATCGTCTCCGGCACGCGGGCAAGCCGCGCCAGCAGCGGGATCTGCTCCGCCTTCAGCCCGGCGATCCGCTGATCGATCATGGCCAGATAATCCTCGATCAGCTTGCGCTCGGTGCGGCGCTCCTCGGTGCGGCCGAACGGATCGAACGCGCTGCCGCGCAGGAACTTGAGCCTGGCGAGAACGCGGAAGGCGTGGATCATCCAGCCGCCGAACTCCTGCTTCCGGAGCCGGCCCGTCGTCTTGTCGCGCTTCGCGAAGATCGGCGGCGCCAGATGGTATTTCAGCGTGAAGTCGCCGTCGAACTTCTCCGACACCTTCTTGGCAAAGCTGCCGTCGGTATAAAGCCGCGCGACCTCGTATTCGTCCTTGTAGGACATCAGCTTGAACAGGTTCTTGGCGACGGCCTCGGTCAGCTCGGTGGAGGTGGGCGAAGCCGCGCTTTCCGCCTTGCGCACCTTGGCGACCGCGGCGAGATAGCGGTCGGCATAGGTCTTGTCCTGATAGAAGGTCAGGAACTCGGCGCGGGCTGCGATGATGTCGTCGAGCGATTTCGCCGGCGCGGATGCGCGGCTCTTGAACTGGAGCACGCTGCGCACCCGCGACATGTTGTGAGCGGCGAGGCGACCCCAGGTGAAGGCCAGCTTGTTCATCTCGATTGCGGCGCCGTTGATCTCGATGGCGCGGAGCAGCGCCTCCAGCGACAGCGGGATCGCGCCCTTCTGGAAGGCGAAGCCGAGCATGAACGGGTTGGTCGCGATGCTGTCGCCCATCAGCGCCGCGGCAATGCCCGTGGCGTCGATGATGTCGAGGTTCTTGTCGCCGATCGCGTCGCGCAGCACGGTCTGCATCGTGCCCATCTCGAAGTCGAGATCGGGATTCTGCACGAAGCTCGCGGTCGGCTGCAAATCGGCGTTGATGTAGGCCTTGGTCACGCCGCGCTCGGCGCGGCTCAACGCGGTCGGGCCGGCCGAGACGATCATGTCGCAGCCGAGAATGACGTCGGCGCCGCCGGTGGTGATGCGGACCGCGGAGATGTCCTCCGGCCTCCGTGCGATGCGCACATGGCTCATCACGGCGCCGTTCTTCTGCGACAGGCCGGTGAAGTCGAGCGCCGAGCAGCCGCGGCCGTCGACATGGGCGGCCATGCCGAGCAGCGCGCCGATGGTGATGACGCCGGTGCCGCCGATGCCGGTGACCAGGATGTTGTAGGGGCCGTCCAGCTCACGCGCCGGCGGCAGCGGCAAATCGGCGAATAGCTGGCCGGAATCGACCGCCGAGGTCTTCATGCGCTTCAGGCTGCCGCCATGCACGGTCACAAAACTCGGGCAGAAGCCTTCGACGCAGGAAAAGTCCTTGTTGCAGTTCGACTGGTCGATCTGGCGCTTGCGGCCGAACTCGGTCTCCAGCGGTTGCACCGAGACGCAGTTGGAGGCCTGCGAGCAGTCGCCGCAGCCTTCGCAGACCAGCTCGTTGATGAAGGCGCGCTTGGCGGGATCGGGATAGAGCCCGCGCTTGCGGCGGCGGCGCTTCTCGGCGGCGCAGGTCTGGTCGTAGATAACGACCGTGAGGCCCTTGATGTCGCGCAGCTCGCGCTGCACGGCGTCGAGCTCGCGGCGGTGATGGATGGTCGCGCCTTGCGGGAAGTAGTTTCCTTGCGGGTACTTACCCGGATCGTCCGAGACGATCGCAAGCCGCTTGACGCCCTCGGCCCAGACTTGATGTGCGATCTGCGCGACGTTGAAGCTGCCTTCGGCCGGCTGGCCGCCGGTCATCGCCACCGCGTCGTTGTAGAGGATCTTGTAGGTGATGTTGATGCCGGCGGCGGAGGCGGCGCGCAGCGCCAGCAATCCGGAATGCGTGTATGTGCCGTCACCGAGGTTCTGGAAGATATGCTTCTCGGTGATGAAGGGCGACTGGCCGATCCAGTTCACGCCTTCGGCGCCCATATGCGAGATCAAATCGGTACGGCGCGTCGGCATGCTCAGGGCCATGCCGTGGCAGCCGATGCCGGCCATGGCGCGGCTTCCCTCGGGCACGCGGGTCGAGGTATTGTGCGGACAGCCCGAGCAGAAGAACGGCGTGCGCGCGAGCTTGATCTGCGTGTTGGTAGTGACGGGATTGTCGAACGCCTCGAGCCGGGCGAGGCGCTGCTCCAGCACCGGGCTGTGATGGCCGAGCTTGCGCAGGCGGGCCACCAGCGCGCCCGCGACGATGGTCGGCGTCAGCTCGCCCTCGCTCGGCAGCAGCGGTGCGCCGCGCTCGTCGCGCTTGCCGGTGACGGTCGGGCGCTTGGACGCGTCGATATTGTAGAGGATGCGCATCAGCTGGTCTTCGATGAAGCCGCGCTTCTCCTCGACGACGAGCACGTCCTGAAGGCCCTCGGCGAAGCGCTTCGCGCCGCTTTCCTCCAGCGGCCAGGTCAGCGCGACCTTGTAGATGCGCAAGCCCAGATCCTGCGCATCCTTGTCGGTGATGCCCAAGTCGGCGAGGGCCTGACGCAGATCGAGATAGGCTTTGCCGGTCGCGACGATGCCGAGCCTTGCGGGCCTGGAATCGAGCACGATGCGGTCGAGCTGGTTGGCGCGGGCAAAGGCCTGCACGGCGGCCATCTTCGGGCCGAACAGGCGCTTCTCGGCGTCCAGCGGCGGATCGGGCCAGCGGATGTTGAGGCCGCCGGGCGGCATCTCGAAATCATCGGGGAGCACAATTTTGATGCGCTCGGGATCGCTGTCAATCGAGGCCGAGCTCTCGACGGTCTCGCTGATGGCCTTGAAGCCGACCCAGCAGCCGGAGAAGCGCGACAGCGCGAAACCGTAAAGGCCGAGGTCGAGATAGTCCTGGAGTGTCGCGGGATTGATCACGGGGATCAGCGCCGCCGCGAACACCTGCTCGCTCTGATGCGCCAGGGTCGAGGATTGGCAGCCGTGGTCGTCGCCGGCGAGCGCGAGCACGCCACCGTTGAGCGAGGTGCCGGCCGCATTCGCGTGCTTGAGCGCGTCCACCGAGCGGTCGACGCCCGGGCCCTTGCCGTACCAGATGCCGAACACGCCATCGACCTTGGCGCCGGGGAACAGGCCGACCTGCTGGCTGCCCCAGACGGCGGTCGCCGCCAGATCCTCGTTCAGGCCGGGGACGAAGGCGATGTCATGCTGCTGAAGGTGTGACTTCGCGCGCCACAGCGCGTGGTCGTACATGCCGAGCGGGGAACCGCGATAGCCCGAAATGAAACCGCCGGTGTTGAGCCCCTGGAGCCGGTCGCGTTCGCGCTGCAGCATAGGCAGGCGGACCAGCGCCTGCGTGCCGGACAGGAAGATCCGCTTCGATTCGAGCCGGTATTTGTCGTCCAGCTCGACCTGCATCAGCGTCATTTCGGAAGTCCTCGTCTCTTGGTTCGGCGTGGGGTTTGCGCTGCGGGAAGGAGTGCGGCTGCGCGAAGCGGATTGTGACAGTCAAAAGTATGCGTTGGCGAAGTCAATATCGCTGGCCGCATCCGTGGCGCTCCTGCTAGTCATGGCTTGCACGCGGAGGAGAGCATGACGGCGTTCGATACCGAGATCACTCAGACCGGAGGCGCCTTGGTCGGGCCGTGGCGCCGGCCGCGACAAATGTTGCAGGCGCAAACCTACGACGCGCATGCCTCCATCCACGATGACGCGACCGCGCAGAAGCTCGGCTTCAAGGGCGGCACCATCGAGGGGCCGACGCATTTCAGCCAATTTGCCCCGCTGTGCGAGCGGCAATGGGGGCAGGTCTGGTTCGAAAGAGGCTGCCTTTCCGCGCATTATCGCAGCGTCTGCTACGAGGGTGAAGAGGTGCAGGCGATCCTGATGGCTTCCTCGGGTGAGCAACTGGAGTGTCAAATTCAGATGGTCAGGCGGGACGGCACCGAGGTGCTGCGCGGCACGGCCTCCATCGTCGACAGCCCAACGGCCCTTGATCTGCGTCTGCGTGAGCTTAAGCCGCTTGCCGACCCTGTGATTCTTCGCGATGTGCAAGTCGGTGTAACCAGCAAGCGTCAGGCGGTGCGCATGGCGTTCGACCAGAACATGGGCGACCTCTATCCGTTCTCGCTCAGGCAGAAGCTTGCCGTCATCACCGAGAGCTCGCCCTACTACTCGGGCGCGGATAATCCGTGGGGCAAACCCATCATCCCGATGGAGATGCTGAGCGTGCTGTTCCAGTACCGCTCCAAGGAGGATCCATTGCCGGCCAAGGGCCCAGCCGTCGGCCTGTTCGCCGACCAGGAGATCCGCCTGGTGAACGGCCCGCTCTTCATCGGCGAGGAGTACGAAGTCGAGCGCGAGGTGGTCGCGCTCTCCGGCAGCCGCCGCACCGAAAGCGCCTGGGTCAAGACACGCGTGTTCGACAAGGCGGGCACGATGGTGGCGACCATGTTGCTGAACATGGCGACGCTGAAGGACTCGTATGCGCCGTATGAAGAAGAGCATCGGCGGCTGTATGGGGCAGGGTCGTAGGCGCAAGGTGTCGCCATACGCGCTCCTCGTCATTCCGGGGCGCGCGTAGCGCGAACCCGGAATCCATTTCACCTCACGGACTGCTGCCCGATGGATTCCGGGCTCGACGCTTACGCGTCGCCCCGGAATGACAACGGCGAGCGCTCATCCTTTAAGCAAATGCACGTCGCAAAGCCGTCGCACAGGGAATAAGCAGACGTCGACAATCGATGTAACCATCTGACTAAACAACAAATTCCATCGCCGCCCGCGCTCCACCACAATTGTACACAATGGCACGGCGCTTGCAGAACTCCTGGCCAAGAGAGTTCTCGCGGGGCCTGCGTCATGTTGAACTCAGCCAAGTCGACAAAGAGCGTCATCAGCGCCGAGCCCGAGCCGATCACGCTCGACTGGCCCGCCACCGCGCTTCTCATCATCGACATGCAGCGCGATTTTCTCGAGCCCGGCGGCTTCGGCGAAACGCTCGGCAACGACGTCAGCCAACTCGCAGGCGCGGTGAAGCCGATCGGCGCGGTGCTGACAGCGGCGCGCGACACCGGCATGCTGGTCATCCACACGCGCGAGGGGCATCTGCCCGATCTCTCCGACGCGCCGCCGGCGAAGGTCGAGCGCGGCGCGCCGAGCCTTCGCATCGGCGATCCCGGTCCGATGGGGCGCATTCTCATTCGCGGTGAGGCCGGCCACGACATCATCCCCGAGCTCTATCCGCTCGACAGCGAAATCGTGATCGACAAGCCGGGCAAGGGCGCCTTCTACGCCACCGAGCTCGGCGATGTCCTGGAGAAATACGGCATCGAGAATTTGCTGGTGTGCGGCGTCACGACCGAAGTGTGCGTCAACACCACCGTGCGCGAGGCCAATGACCGCGGCTATCGCTGCGTCGTCATCTCTGACGGCTGCGCATCCTACTTCCCCGAATTTCACGAGATGGGCCTGAAAATGATCAAGGCCCAGGGCGGCATCTTCGGCTGGGTTGCGAGCTCAGCCGGGGTCTTGGAGGCGATGAAGGTTTCGACCACATAGGGGGTATTATCATGAGCACATTGACGGGGACGGCCGGCAGTTCTGATCTGAACAAGTCTGGATTCAAGCCGGCACTATGGACATCGGGCGACTGGAACGCGTTTTTCGGCTTCGGCACCAACATCCTCGTCAACATGCTGGTGCTCACGGGCCTGTTGCGGTTCGTCCTGAAGATGCCGGATAGTCTCGTGTTCGGCCGCATCCTGCCCGCCTTGGGGCTGATGATGTGTCTCTCCACCTTCTACTATGCGTACCTCGCCTATCGGCTGGCCCAGAAGACCGGCCGCAACGACGTCTGCGCGCTGCCGTCTGGCGTCAGCGTGCCGCACATGTTCATCGTCACCTTCGTGATCATGCTGCCGATCACGCTGAAGACCGGCGATCCGCTCAAGGGCTGGTCGGCGGGCCTCGTCTGGGTGTTCTTCCAGAGCTTCATTCTCATGATCGGCGGCTTCATCGCGCCGTTCATCCGCAAGATCACGCCGCGCGCGGCGCTGCTCGGCACGCTTGCCGGCGTCTCCGTCACCTTCATCTCGATGCGGCCGGCGCTGGAGATGTACATGACGCCGCAGATCGGCCTCGTCTGCTTCGCCATCATTTTGGTGAGCTGGTTCGGTGGTGTGAAGTATTGGCGCGGCGTTCCCGCCGGACTCGTCGCGATCGCGGCCGGCATGATCATCGCCTGGGGTTCGAACCTGTTCGGGCTCGGTCTCGGCGGCTTGAGCCTCAAAGGCGTCGGCGCGGCCTTTGCCAATTTTGGTTTCTCGGTACCGATCCCGGCCGTAGGCTATGTCTTCTCCGGCTTCGAGTTCCTCGGCATCATCCTCGTCACCGCCATTCCGTTCGGCATCTACGACCTCGTCGAGGCCATGGACAATGTCGAGAGCGCGGAGGCTGCCGGCGACGAATATCCGACCACGCGCGTGCTCACCGCTGACGGCATCGTCAGCCTGATCGGCTGCCTGATGGGCAATCCCTTCATCAACGCCGTCTATATCGGCCATCCCGGCTGGAAGGCGATGGGCGGCCGCATCGGCTATTCGGCGGCGACCGGCATCATGGTGGTGGTGCTGTCCTGGTTCGGGATCATCTCGGTGCTGCTGGCACTCGTGCCTGTCGTCGCGATCTCGCCGATCCTGCTCTACATCGGCATGCTGATCGGCGCGCAGGCGTTCCAGACCACGCCGGTCAAGCACGCGCCCGCGATCGTGCTGGCGCTGACCCCGCATCTTGCCGCCTGGGCAAAGCTCCAGATCGACACGATGCTCGGCTCCACCATGAACGCGGCGGCAACCGTCGGCGGATTGGCGGCCGACAAGGCCGATGCGGTCAAGGCCGCCGCGATCGCTGCGCTGCCGCAGCAGGGCGTGTTCTATCACGGTCTCGAGGTGATGGGTGGCGGCTCGATCCTCGGCGGTCTCGTGCTGGGCGCGATCGGCGTCTTCATCATCGAGCGCGACTTCGAGAAAGCCTCGGCCTTCGCACTGGTCGGTGCGGTGCTGACCTACTTCGGCTTCATGCACGGCGAGGCCGTCGGCATCGGTGGCGGCTTTGGCGTGACGCCCGCAGTCGCGTTCACCTACGCCGTGATGGCGGCTGGCCTGTTCGCCGCCGGCAAGCTCGGCGCCAGCGAACCCTATGCCGCGCATCCGGAGATGTCGGCCGCGCCGGCGGAGTAGGTGCGGCTTTCACTTCGAGGAAACGGCCGGGCGACGTCCCGGCCGTTGCGGTTTCAGGGCCGCACCGCCGGCGTCTCCATCGGCAGGCCATGAGCCCGCGACATCAGATAGAGCTCGAGCGCGACCAGCTCGGGTGAACCATAGTCATAGGCTTGGGCGCGAACGCCGCTCATGCAGCTGCGCAGCCGCCGCTCCAGCGAGCCCAGCGTCTGCCATTCCAGCCGATAGAGCGGATAGCCGGTCGGCTGCGCTTGGGTGATCGGCGCGCCGGCGAGGCGCTTGTCGAAATTGTCGTCGTGGCAGTTGGTGCAGGCGAGGTTGAGCTGGCCTGCGCGCTGCATGTACAGCACGCGGCCCTGCTCGACAAAGGGCTTGGCTTGCGGATCGTCACCGGCCGTGATCGGGGTGCCGCGCGACTGGTGGGCGATGAAGGCGGACAATGCGAGCAGATCACGGCTCTCATAGGGCAGCGGCGTCGCCTGCTGATGATTGGCGCGGCAGAGAATGATCCGCTGATCGAGCGTGACGGGACGGCCGAGGGCCTTGTCGAAGGCGGGATAGCGCGCCGCGACGCCCTTCATGCTGCTCTGCGCATCGCCATGACAATCGGCGCAGGCTTTGTCGGCGCTGCCGATCTTCTTCGCCCACAACGCCTCGCCGTCGAGCACGAACAGCATTCCCGGATTGGAGGTGTCGTCGTCCTGCATCGCGCGCGTGTCGGCCCCCATGAAGGCATAGCCGGACCGGCGCGCATCGGGCGGGATTTCACCGGCGAGCAGGACAGGGGCCGCCGCGGCGAGCAATGTCGCCGCGGCTATCGCGCGCCAAGAAATCATTCGACCGTGATCGATGCCGATGCGGTGGACGAATAGCCGTTGTCGCCGATCCACTCGAACTCGAACTTGCCGCTCTCCTTGGCCACCGTGAAGAAGGAGAGGTAAGGATTGGCCGCGATCGCCGGAAACAGATCTGCGCGAAAGACCTCGGCGCCGTTGTAGCGGCAAATGAAGCTCGTGATGATGTTGCGCGGCACCAGCTTGCCGTCGGCGGTGTGGCGGAAACCGGTCTCCATGATGTGCGAGGTCAGCGTGCGGATCTCGATGATGTCGCCGCGTTTGGCCTTCGAGGGAACGTTGATGAGGGCGGCCATCAGTTCATCTCCTCGGTGCAGGCGGCCAGCGTCACGACGACGTCGGCGGCAATTTGCCAGAACGTGTCGTCGGAGAGGCGGGCGATCGCGACCACCTTCTGGGTGTCGGCGAGCCGAATTCGCGTCGAGACCTGGGCCCGGCCGGAGGCGGGACCGAGATGGAAATTGCCGATGTTCGGCTGCGGGTTCTTCTCGTTGAAGACGTGGATGCTCTTGACGTGGTCGTCCGCCGTCATGGGACTGGCAACGCTCACCGTCATCGGCACCGTGTTGCCGTTCTCGACCAGTGGCGGAATGTCGAGCTTGACCCTGCCAGTGTGAATCTGTGCTTCACCGACGACGTTGCGGATCGCGGTGTTGAGCATCGCCGGTGTTGCTTCGAGCGGCCGCAGCGAGACGATCGGGATCGTGCCGGCGACTGTCACGCCTCCGGCGAGGTTCAGGAATTGTCGTCGCGTAGTTGGCATGAACTCAGTCCCGAAGCGTTGCAAGAAAAGCCACGATGTCCTCGATCTCCGCAGCCGACAATATCGGCTTGCCGGCGAAGTTACGTCCGACGCGGACGAGGCCGTCGTTGCGATAGTAGGACGGCATGATGGTGTCCGGATTGAAGCGCGAGGCATCGACCAGTCGAAGCCGCAACTGGCTCACCGACCACCGGTTCCCGGTGCCGGTGAGATCAGGCGCAAGGTCGCCCTGAAACCGGGTCTCCGGGAATGGGCCGGAATGGCAGAGGATGCAGGTCGTGGTGCGCGCTAGCACCAACGCGCGGCCGCGCGCGGCATCGCCGGGTGAGCCTGTGAGTGAAACGGGAATGCCATCGCCGATGATTGTGTAGGGCAAGAGCTTGTTCGCTTGGGTGGGCAAGACGAAGGCGAGGCTCGCTACGATGCATGCCGCAATTGCAGGTATTGGATGGAATGACTGAGATCGCCGCGCACTCCTCTTGCCTCTCCCGCTTGCGGGAGAGGCCGCCGCGAAGCGGCGGGTGAGGGCTCTTCCCTCTTGGGGATTTTCGCTTGTGGAGAAACCCTCTCCCCAACCCTCCCCCGCAGGCGGGGGAGGGGGCGCACCGCGTTCATGGCGACGGCTTGGTTTCATGATGCGTCAGCCAAAACAATCCGCGGTGATGATCCGAAACCAGCGCTCGGCTTCAGCTGCCTCCCGGGCGCGCAATTCGCGCGGAGCGTCGACCGGGCTCGTGGCGCCGCCCTCGACCTCGGCGAAGATGTCGTCCTTCGGCTGGTAGTTGCCGGTGAGCGAGAAGCCGTAGCCCGGGGCGACAATGTTGTAGCAGACGCCTGTGAGCCGCGGCGTCTCCGGCGCGCGGCCCGCGAGCAGATTGACGATCGCGCCAGCGCAGGCCTTGCCCTGCGCGCTCGCAGCCGATGCCGATTTGGGGATGCCGCCGCCGAGGCAGGCATCGCCAATGACGTGGATGTCTTTGACGAGTTTCGACTCGAAGGTGGTGGGATCGATCGGGCACCAGCCGGTCGCATCCGCAGTGCCTGCGATCGCGGCAACGCGCCCGGCGCGCTGCGGCGGGATGACGTTGGCGACATCCGGGGTGTAGTTGCCGAACTCGGTGATGATGGTCTTGGTCGAAGGATCCACGGATGTCACGCGGCCGCCCTGTGACAGTGCGACGCGCTCGATCATGTCGCCGTAGAGCTCCTTCCACGCCTTTTCGAACAGCCGCTGCTGGGAGAAATTGTCCTTGGCATCGAGGATCAGAACTTTCGAGCGCGGCTTCTTTGCCTTCAGGTAATGCGCGATCAGGCCGGCGCGCTCATAAGGCGCAGGCGGACAGCGTGAGGGATTGGCCGGGATTGCAATGGCGACCGTGCCGCCGTCCGCCATCGCTTCCAATTGCCTGCGCAGCAAAAGCGTTTGCGCGCCGGCCTTCCAGGCGTGCGGCATCGTCTCTGACGCTGCATCGTCATAGCCGGGCAGGGCTTCGAGATGGAAGTCGATGCCGGGCGAGAGCACGAGCCGGTCATAGCCAAACGTGCCGCCATCGCCTGTCGTCAGCCCACGCTTGTGCGTGTCAATGGTCGTCGCAGCCTGAGCGACGATGTTGATACCCTCGGCGGCGAGCTTGTCGTAGCCGAACTGCTGCGCCTCGATCTCGCGCAGGCCCGCGATCACCTCGTTGCTGAAGGGGCAGGAGATGTAGCTCTTGCTCGGCTCGATCAGCGTGACCTGCAATTTCGCGTCGGCGCGCTTGAGCGCACGCGCACAGGCCGCGCCGCCAAAGCCGCCGCCGACCACGACGATCTGGCCCGCCGATTGCGCACGCAGGATCGAAGGTGCAGCGAGTGATGTAGCCGCGGCGGTGATGCCGAGGACGGCATTCCGCCGTGTCACCGGCACGTTCATGAGGCTTGCCCGGGAAAATGCCGCGGCGGCCGACACGGCCGCCGCGGCGTCTCTTACGCGAAGGTGATGTTCTGGTCGCGCAGCGGCACCGAGCGGACGCGCTTGCCGGTCGCGGCGAAGTACGCGTTCAGCACCGCCGGCGCCGCGACGCCGATGGTCGGCTCGCCGACACCGCCCCAGAAGCCGCCGCTCGGCACCATCACCGTCTCCACCTTCGGCATCTCGTTGATGCGCATCGAGTTGTAGGTGTCGAAGTTGGTCTGCTCGATCTTGCCGTCCTTGACGGTGCAGCCGCCATAGAACAGCGCCGAGAGTCCATAGACGAAGGAGCCCGCGACCTGCCGCTCGACCTGCGCCGGATTGACGACGTAGCCCGGATCGGTGGAGGCGACGATGCGATGCACCTTGATCTTGCTGCCGTCGGTCACCGAGATCTCGGCGGCGCCGGCGACATAGCTGCCGTAGCCCATGACCTGGGCGATGCCGCGATAGACGCCCTGCGGCGCCGGCGTGCTCCAGCCGATCTTCTCGGCCACCGCATTGAGCACCGCGAGGTGCTTGGGATGATTGCCCATCAGCTTGCGGCGGAATTCGAGCGGGTCCTGGCCTGCGGCCTGGGCCAGCTCGTCCATGAAGCATTCCATGTAGATCGCATTGTGATTGACGTTGACGCCGCGCCAGAAACCCGGCGGAACGTGCGGGTTGCGCATCGCATGCTCGACCAGAAGGTTCGGCACCGAATAGCCGACCGCGGCCTCGCCGGATTGGGCGACGCCCTGGAAGGCCGCCGGATCCATGCCGTTCTGCAGCGCTTCGGGGCGCAGCGAGAACAGGATCGATTGCCCGGACAGGCGGTAGTGCAGCGCGATCAGATTGTCGTTGGCGTCGAATGCGCCGGTCATCTTGCACTGGGTGATGGGGTGATACCGGCCGTGCGCCATGTCCTCTTCGCGCGACCAGAGCAGCTTGATCGGCGTGCCCGGCATCTGCTTCGCGATGATGACGGCCTGGCGGACATAGTCGGTCTGGCCGCGCCGGCCGAAGCCGCCGCCGAGCATCACCTTGTGCACGTCACACTTCTCGGCCGGCAGGCCGGACGCCTCCAGCACCGCCGCGAAGGCCGCCTCGCCATTCTGCGTGCCACACCAGACCTCGCATTTGTCCGCCGTGTAGAGCGCGGTCGCGTTCATCGGCTCCATGGTGGCGTGGTTCTGGTAGGGATAGCTGTAGACGGCCTCGACCTTCCTGGCGGCGCCGGCGATCGCGGCTTTCGCGTCGCCGTTCTTGTTGCCGACATAGGCCGGCTGCGAATCGTCGAGCCCCTCGGCCAGCCATTTCGCAATCGAGGCGCTGGAGACTTTGGCGTTGTCACCTTCGTCCCAGGTGATCGGCAGCGCCTCCAGCGCGGTCTTGGCGTGCCACCAGGTGTCGGCGACAACTGCGACGGCGGTGTCGCCGACCTTGACGACCTTCTTGACGCCTTTCATCCCGGCGATCTTGGCTTCGTCAAAGCTCTTCAGCTTGCCGCCGAAAACCGGGCAGTCCTTGATCGCGGCGTTCAGCATGCCCGGCAGCTTGACGTCAGCGCCGTAGATCATGGCGCCGGTGGTCTTGTCGACGGTGTCGAGCCGCTTCACGCCCTTGCCGATCAGCTTCCAGTCCTTCGGATCCTTCAGCTTGACGTCCGCCGGCGGCGTCAGCTTCGCCGCAGCCTCGGCGACCTTGCCATAGGTCGTGGTCCGGCCCGAGGGCTTATGGGTGATGACGCTGTTCGCGGCCGTGCATTCGGACGCCGGCACCTTCCACGCATCGGCGGCGGCCTGGATCAGCATCACGCGCGCGGTGGCGCCGCCCTTGCGGACATAGTCCTGCGAGGAGCGGATGCCGCGGCTGCCGCCGGTCGAGAAATCGCCCCAGACGCGCTTGCGGGCGACGCTCTGGCCGGGGGTCGGATATTCGGTCGTGACCTTGGTCCAGTCGCATTCGAGCTCCTCGGCGACGAGCTGGGCGAGACCGGTCAGCGAGCCCTGGCCCATCTCGGAGCGGGCGATGCGGATCACCACGGTGTCATCGGGCCTGACCACGACCCAGGCGCCGATCTCGGGCGAGCCGTCGGCGGCGCGGACCACGGCGGGGCCGCCGAAGGGGATGTCGAGACCGATGGCGAGGCCGGCACCGACCGCGGCCGTGCCGATGACGAAGGCGCGGCGGTTGAGCCGCGGCGAGATATGCTTGTTCATGTGGGGATTTCCTTACGCGCTTGCGATCGTGTGGATCGCCTCGCGCACCTGCTGGAAGGTGCCGCAGCGGCAGATATTGGTGATGGCCTCGTCGATGTCGGCGTCGGTCGGCTTCGGCTTCTCGTTCAAGAGCGCCGCCACCGCCATGATCATGCCGCTCTGGCAGTAGCCGCACTGCGGCACGTCGTGCGCGATCCAGGCGTCCTGCACCTTATGCAGCGTATTGCCCGAGGCGAGCCCCTCGATGGTGGTGATCTTCTTGCCCTCGGCCTCACTGACCGAAACGCCGCAGGAGCGCATCGCCACGCCATCGATGTGAACCGTGCAGGCGCCGCATTGTGCAATGCCGCAACCGTATTTGGTGCCGGTCAGACCGGCATTCTCGCGGATCGCCCAGAGCAGCGGCGTATCCGGCTCGACGTCGAGGGTGAGGGTTTTTCCGTTGATTGTTAGGTTTGCCATCGCAGTCCCCTGATTGGCCCAATCCACCGATTGAACTCAGGGGCGCAATGTGTCCGGCAAACTGGAACGGTTCAAATCAACAGTCCGAGGGGTGGCCGGGATGCATGGCACTGCCGCTTTGGAGTATGGACCGGGGCGTTGTTTTGCCTCATCCCTTCGCAATCGATTCGGATTGGCGCCCCTTCCATGCGCGCCAATCCGCGGCTTTAGGCGACGTCCGGCCGTGAAGGTCGGTTCCCGACCGGATCGCGGCTTGAACAGTGGCGACAGTTTGTCACTTTTGCCGGGGTGCAAGACGCGGGCGCTTTGGTACACTGCGCCGACGCAAAAGGAGTTCCATGAACGTGCCGAGTCCCTGCAACGTACTGATGCTCTACCCGCTGTTCTCGGCAGAGTCCTTCTGGAGCTTTGGCGAATCCTGCAAAGTGATGGGCGTCAAGCGCCCGGCCGCCCCTTTGGGCCTGATCACCGTTGCCGCGATGTTGCCCGAGAGCTGGACGGTCCGGCTGATCGATTGCAACACGGCGTCCTTCGGCGAGGAGGATCTCGCCTGGGCCGACGTCGTCTTCACCGGCGGAATGTTGCCGCAGCAGGCCGACACGCTGCGCCTGATCGAGCTCTGCCGCGCGGCGGGCAAGCCGGTGGTGGTCGGCGGTCCCGATCCCACCTCGAGCCCCCACATCTATGAGCGGGCCGACTTCCGGGTGCTCGGCGAGGCCGAGAGCGTCATCGACCAATTCATCGCGGCCTGGGAGAGTGGCGCGCGGTCTGGCGTCTTCACCGCACCGAAGTTCCAGGCCGACGTCACCAAGACGCCGGTGCCGCGTTTCGACCTGCTCAAGTTCGAGGACTATCTCTATCTCGGAGTGCAGTATTCGCGCGGCTGTCCCTTCACCTGCGAGTTCTGCGACATCATCGAGCTCTACGGGCGCGTGCCGCGGACCAAGACGATCGAGCAGATGTTCGTCGAGCTCGAGACGCTCTACAAGATGGGCTACCGCGGCCATCTCGACTTTGTCGACGACAATTTCATCGGCAACAAGAAGTCGCTGCGGCAATTCCTGCCGAAGCTCGCCGAATGGCAGCGTGCGCACGGCTATCCCTTCGAATTCTCCACGGAGGCGTCGGTCAACCTCGCCGACGATCCGGAGCTCTTGGAGCTGATGGGGGCGGCCAATTTCTTCGGCATCTTCGTCGGCATCGAAAGTCCGGACCCGGCGACGCTGGTCGCGATGCGGAAGAAGCAGAACACGCGGCGCAACATCGCCGAGAGCATCCACAAGATCTACGCCGCCGGCATGCTCGTCACCGCGGGCTTCATCGTCGGCTTCGACAACGAGAAGGTCTCGATGGCGGAGTCCATGATCGAATTCATCGAGGAGGCGGCGATTCCCGTCGCCATGGTCGGCCTGCTCTATGCCTTGCCGAACACGCAGCTCACGCGCCGACTCGAGCGCGAAGGCCGCCTGCATCTAGGCCACGACGTGGCACCGACCATCGGCGCCGATCAGTGCACGGCCGGCATCAACTTCGATCCGGTCCGCCCGTTGCGCGACATCCTGATGGACTACAAGCGGGTGCTGGAGCACATCTACAGCCCGGCAGCCTATGCACGACGCGTCGACCGCCTGATGACGCTGCTGGATCGATCCAGGCAGCGCCCCGAGCTCGCCGAAGGAGATATCCGCGCCAGGCTAGGGGCGATGGAGACGGTGCACAAGATCGTCACCGCCCTTCCTGAGGCGCGGGGGCCGCTGTGGCAGACGTTCATGAACTGCGCCAAGCGTGACACGTCATCGGCCCGCATCGCCGTGCAGATGATCGCGGCCTATGCGCATCTCGGACCGTTCTCGCGCAAGGTCATCGCGGCCATCGATGAGCGCCTGGCTGCGCTGGACAACGAGACCGTCACGCCTGCTGTCGGCGTGACGGCGGCCTGACGGCCTACCTTACCGCGAGCCGCGAGAAGCTCATCACGCTGCCGAGCGCGGCGAAACCTGCGCCGAGCGCCAGCGCCAGTGTCGCGCCGTCGTGTCCGGCGAGCGCAAAGCACAAGGCGGCGAGCGCCGCGCCGGTCGTCTGTCCCGTCAGGCGCGCGGTGGCGACGATGCCGGAGGCGCTGCCGCTGCGATGCGGCGGCGCGCTCGACATCACCGCCTTCATGTTCGGCGCCTGGAAGAAGCCGAATCCCATGCCGCAGATCACCATCCGCCAGATGATGTCGGGGATGGCGGGATTGGCCGGAAGCGTCGCGAGCAGAGCCATGCCGAGGCCGAGCAGCACGAGCCCGATGCCGCCGAGCAGGCCGACCGCGTGCCGGTCGGAGAGACGCCCGGCGATCGGCGCCATGATGCCGACCACCAGCGGCCACGGCGTCATGAAAAAGCCGGTCTCGACCTGCGACCGTCCCAGCACGTCCTCGAAATAGAACGGCAGCGAGACGAAGGCGAGGCCCTGGACGGCGAAGGAGCACACCGCCGTTGCCGCCGACAGCGCGAACATCGGCCTGGCGAACAGGTCGATCGGCAGCATTGGCGCGGGATGATCGGCGTGGCGGCGGGTCAGGATGAAGCCGAGCACGAGGGCGGTGACCAGCTCGACGCCCACGACCACCGGCGACAGGCTATGCGCGGCGCTGCCGATGCCCGTGATGAACAGGCCGAGGCAGGCGGCGGCGAGGAGCGCGCCGAGAAAATCGAAACCGTGATCGGCGCGAGGCGTCTTCGGCAGCATCGCAAAACCGATGCCGATGGCGACGAGACCGAACGGAATGTTGACGGCGAACAGCCAGGGCCATGGACCGATCGCCAGGATGGCGGAGGCGATCGAGGGCCCGAAGGTGAAGGCGGTTGCGACCACCAGCGCGTTGTGGCCGAAGCCGCGGCCGAGCATCCGCCCCGGATAGACGAAGCGCACCAGCGCCGTGTTGACGCTCATGATGCCGCTCGCGCCCAACCCTTGCAGCGTGCGTGCGACCAGGAGACTCTCCAGTGACCATGCCACCGCGCAGAACAGCGAGGCGATGGTGAACAGGATGAGGCCGCCGAGATAGATGCGCTGGTGCCCGACGATCTCGCCGAGCGCCCCGAGCGGCAGCAGCGTCGCCACCAGCGCGATCTGGTAGACGTTGACCACCCAGACCGACTGTTCCGGGCTGACATGCAGATCGGCGGCGATGGCGGGCAGGGCGATGTTGGCGATCGCGGTGTCGAGCGAGGCCATCGCCAGCGCGGTGAAGATCGCGGCGATCGCCCAGCGCCGTTGCGTGGCCGGAAGGCCGTCGGCGATGGGGTGGTCGGGCTCGCGCGCGGCGGCAGGTAACGTGATTGTCATTGCGTTAGCGCGTTGCTCCGGCGGGCGGCCATCGTGGGACTTTCGGCATGTACTACGGCCCGGCCGCCTTCCACAGGCATATGCTTGCATGCTGTGCATGCGCGAAGGTCAGGCGATGCGGCTGCCGCGCCGAAGCGGATGACCGCGCCGGTTTTACGCCGACTGCAACAAGGAGCAGGGCCATGGCGAGTTGCTGGTCACGCCTGACATCGTGATCTCGCTGGGAAGATCACATGGGCGTGCTGCGAGCGCATGGGGAGGCCAAAACAAAAAAGTCGAAAAACAACCCCATGCACAGTAGGAGCCCCTTTGATTGATAAGGGATTTTCGAGCCGTGTCGTGACGACATTCGCGGCCGCGATCAAGTTGACCCGTCGGGCAAAACACTGGCAGGATGCTAACGTGACAGCGATGGGGCCGGGAGCAGGCCGCATTTTCATCATGCGCGCGCTGTCTCCCCAAGCCGACGTTGAGGCAGATCAACACTCCGCTCGCAGGGCCGCCAGACCTTTCCATCAGAGCATCGATGGAAAGGGCGGCCGACATGCAGACTCTGCTCAAGGAAATCCGGAATACCCCTTTGCTCTGGATGCTCGCCTTCGTGCCCATCGTGCTGGTGGCCGAGGCAGCCGCGCCGCATTCCCACACGCTGCTGTTCGTGCTGGCGGTGCTTGCGATCGTGCCGCTGGCTGCGCTGCTCAGCCACGCCACCGAGGCGGTGGCCGCGAAGACCGGTGATGCCGTGGGCGGACTGCTCAATGCAACCCTCGGCAATCTGACGGAGCTGATCATCGCCATCACGGCACTACGGGCAGGCCAGTACATGCTGGTGAAGGCCTCGATTGCGGGCGCGATCGTCACCAACGCCGTATTCATGTTGGGGGCCTGCTTGCTGGTCGGCGGCCTGCGTTATCACGTGCAGGAGTACAATCGCGCCGGCGCGCGGCTCTCGTCCGGCCTGTTGCTGATGGCAACCGTCGCCCTGCTTGCGCCTTCGGCGGTCGCCGATATCGAGCACCTGCCGCAGGGCGGAGGCATCTTGAACAAGCTCAGCCTCGGCATTTCAGTCCTGCTCATCATCGCTTACGGGCTGGGCCTGTTGTTCTCGCTCCGGACCCACAAGGAATTGTTCGCGAGCGCCGATCATGGCGACGACAAGGAGGCGCATTGGCCGATCGGAACAGCCATCGGCACGCTGCTGGTCGTCACGGTGCTGGTCGCGCTCGTCAGCGAAATCTTCGTGGAATCGGTGCAGAAGGCGGCGGAAACCTTCGGGATGAGCCCGGCCTTTGTCGGCTTCATCGTCGTCTCGCTGGTCGGCGCCGCCGCCGAATTCGCGGTGGCCTTTGCCGCGGCGCGCAAGGACCGGCTCGACATGGCCGTCAGCATCGCGCTCGGCAGCGCCTCGCAGATCGCGCTGTTCGTTGCACCCGCGCTGGTTCTGCTCAGCTACGTCGTGGGGCCGAAGCCGATGGACCTGCAGTTCTGGCCGGGGGCCGTCACCATGGTGATGATTGCAACGGTGACGTCGGCCTTCATCACCGCCAGCGGGCGCTCGGCATGGTTCGTCGGCGCGCTGATGATCTTCATCTATGCGGTGTTTGCGCTGACGCTGTACGTCATCCCGCCGGCGGGCCAGGGATGAAGAGCGCTGGCCCGGCGTAGCTGCCTGGTCGGCCATCGATAGCGGGCTTGCGGCCGTCGACTCGCCGCTACTGCCAAAATCGGCGCCGCGTCGCCCAGATACCACTGACTTTCGAACGTCTGCGGATTCGTCTTTCCTCGGCCTTTTCCAGTCGGGTACGAAGGTTCTGAAGCTCTGCCAATTGAGAGCTGAGCGACGAGACACGTTGACGCAGAACCACAATACGGTCGCACACCTGACCACGAGTACTCATGACGCGCCCCTAAACTGTGACTGTTAAAAAATGACCGACGTCGGGCAAGAAAACAAAATGGCCTTGAACCCATAAGTTTAAATGACGGTAGCACAGGTTCATTCACAAGGTGTGAAATAGGCGGCACGCTCGGCAGGAGACGTGGCCCGACCGCGGTACCGAGGTGTGGCAGGGATCAAGCCGCTGTTGGATCGTGATTTCGAGCGAGAGTCCGAGTCGCTTCCGAGCTCGTCGGCGGACAATCGCCGCTAGGATATAAGCCCCAGCGCCAACCAGGTCGCAACGGACAGGCAGACGCCAATTCCTAAATAGGGCAATGCAATGCGCATCGGTCACTCCCCGGCTCTGCGACGCGACGAGAACACGGGTCAGATACGCATATTCGCGGCGCTGTGCCTATATTCCATGCGATGTACAAGCTCCGGCGTGTAACCGCCGGGAACGTGCGCATGACTGAAATCCGGTGCGATGAAGCAGGACTGGACGAAGTCCCATCTCGTGTCATCGGGCCTCATTTTATTTAATTTGACTTTGCGCTCGGTCAAAATTATATGTATTTTAATTGTTTATTTATTTAATTTGAGCGCCTCGCCGCGCCGGGACATTATTTCGATCCACGCGTGTTATCGGGTACCGAAACCATGCGAACAGGCCGGGCGATCGCTCCATTGGAGTTGCTCTCGAGAGAGGCGTGATACATGCGCCGATCAATCGATACCGCACCCAGGGATGGAGAAAACATCTGGATAGAAGATGCGGCGGGGGCTGTTGAAGCCGGTCACTGGTCGCCCAAGGCGGGCAGATGGATTGGGAAGGACGGCTCTCCAATCTGCTTTTCACCGACCCATTGGTGTCCCGAAACCGAGGATGTCGATCCGGAGGACGAAAAATCGGGCAGTTCGCTCGTTGCAGCGGTCGTTCTGGTCCCCGTCATCTTCGTTGGGGTGGCCCTGCTCGGTGCGTTCGACCCGTTCAAGGCACAAACGGTTCTGGAAAGGACGCGCATTGACGGCGAGAGCACCGTCGGCCTCGATCAGCGCCCGGAAATCGCGCCCGGATCGCTAGCACTCTTTCAGCGCGAAACGACCGGCACCCTGATGCTGGCGGTGCCCGCGAGCACGGCGCGCGCTGGGCAAGGGCGCGACGCAGACGCTCTGCGCAATGATGCACTCCCCGTTGAGCTGGCCGGCGCGCGCAAGGAGCTTGATGAGGCGGTCCAGCGCACGCACACGGCGGAAATTGCCGCGGAGGAGCTGCGGCAGTCGCTTCAACAGGAACAAGCCCGCAGCGCCGCGTTCGCGGACGAACTTGCCGGAACCCGCCGCGAAATCGAGGCCCGTATCGCGCAGGCGCGCAACGCGGACGAGGTGGCCGCGCAGCACAGAGATGCGTCGGCGCGGGAGATCGCTGAGCTGCAGCAGTCCCTGCAGCGGGAGCGGGAAAAGAGCACCGTCCTGGCGAAGCGAGTGAGCGCCGCGCAGGCGGCAGCGGCAAGCGCTGAGCAGGAACGCTACGCGGCGCAGTCACGCGCCGCGGCGCTCGCGAGCGAACTTGCCGGCATACCTCGCGGATCGCTCACGGCCGACGGTGCGGCGGCGGAGCAAAGCGAGGCGGCGGGACGGGAGATCGCGGAATTGCGGCAGTCCCTGCAGCAGGAGCGCGAAAGGAACGCAGCCCTTGCGCAACAGGCGGACGGCGCGCGGTCGGCAACGGCGAACGCTGAGCAACAACGCCGTGCCCTCGAAGAGGCCCAGGCTCACGCTGCCGCGCTGGAGGGCAAACTTGCGCAAACGCGCCGGGACATCGAAATCCTGAACGGGCAATTGCGCGAGGCGAACGATGCGGTCTCGCAGCAGAGACAGGCAGCGAACCGAGAGATTGCCGAACTGCGGCAGTCGCTGCAACAGGAGCGGAACAAGACCGAAGCCAGGGAGAGAGACCTCGCTTCGGTATCGCGCCGCACCGATGAGCGCGCCCCGATAGAGCAAAGAAATGAAGGCCCGATCTTGTCGACGGCGCAGAACGTGATCGCAGCGGAGCCGCCGATGAGTCCGGGCCAGGACGAGGTGGAGGCCCGGTTGATCCCGCGTGCCAGAGCGTTGCTCGATCAGGGCAACATTGGTGCAGCGCGGATTGTACTCGAGCTCGCTGCCGAGAAGAACATTGCGCAGGCGATCTTCATGCTCGCGGAGACATATGATCCGGCGGTTCTGTCCGCTTGGGGTGCCTATGGAACGCGCGGCGAGGCGGCCAAGGCGCGAGAGCTCTACGCGAAGGCACAGAGGAGCGGTATTCGCGGAGCCAAGGAACGACTGGATGCATTGCATCACTGAGAGTGGGCTTTTGCATTCTGACTGGGACGAGTGGTTGCGGTGGGTCATCCGGAAAGGAACGACATGAACAAGATGCCAAGGTCGCTCTCGTCGCTTCTGCTCGCCGCGCTGGTGCCGATTGCCATCGTGCTTCAACCGGCTTGCCTGGAAGCACAAACCGCAAGAACCGCCAAGGCGGACGCACAAGTAGTCCGACGGCCGCTCCCTCAGGAGAGCGAAAAGGACCGGATGAACGCCTGGACCGTCGGGCTCGCCGGCGGCCTGCTCGAGGGCGCGCCGATCCGCCTCGCGGCGGAAATGGCCCGTGTCGTCGACGACGGAGCAGAGCTGCATCTCCTGCCGATCGTCACCCGTGGCGCCACCGACAATCTGAATGCGCTGCTCTATCTGCGTGGGGTCGATACCGCCATCATCAATTCCGACGCGCTCGACGAGTACAAGCTTCAGGTTCCGCAGATCCAAAACCGCATCACCTATCTGCTCAATCTGTTCCCGTCCGAGTTGCACATCTTCGTGCGGCCGGAGATCGCGAGCCTGCAGGATCTTGCTGGCAAGAAAGTGAACTTCAATACCCAGGGCACCGCAGCCGCCTATTCCGGGCCGCTGATCTTCAGCCGCCTCGGCATCGACGTCGACAAGACGTTCATCCCGCATCAGCTTGCCCTGGAACAGATGCGCAAGGGTGAGATGTCGGCCGTCGTGTTCATCACGTCGAAACCCGTCGACGCCTTCGTACGCGGCCGTTGGGAGGCGGGATTCAAGTTTCTCCCCGTCCATTACGACAGGAGATTCGAGGACTATTATCTGCCCGCGACGTTGGACGCGATCGAGTATCCCAATCTGATCAAGCAGGGCGATCGGGTCTCGACCATCGCGGTGCCGACAGCGCTCGTTGCGTTCAACTGGCGGCCAGGCTCGAACCGCTATCAGCGCGTGGCGCGCCTCGTCGACTACCTGTTCTCGCGGATTGACCGCCTGCAGGCACCGGGCTTTGATCCGAAATGGCGGTCGATCAATCTCGCCGCAACCATCCCGGGACTCACCCGCTTCCAAGCCGCGCAGGAATGGCTGGATCGCCAAGCGCGCAGCGCCCAGGCGAAGCCATGAAAACTGCCGTTCCTCCGCTCGCCGTCGCCTTCAACCTTGCCTGCGGAATTGCCTACGCGCAAAGCGCGAGCGATTCCATGGAAGCACTTCGGGCTTGCTCGGCGACGGAAGGGCAGGGCCGGCTGGAATGTCTGCAAGATCTGTCACGTAAGATTCCGCCACCCGGGCGGCGGGCGTCAGACGACGGCTGGCTGATCAGCGAGACCACCTCGCCGGTCGACTATTCACCCGTCGTCACCGCTACCACCCCTTCGGTTGGCGGCTCGGATGGAGGGGCGATGCAACTCGCAATCCACTGCCGCAAAGGCCGCACGGAAGTCACGGTCGCCGGACCGGCGCTGTCACGGAGCGCCAACGAATACGTCATCTCCTTACGGCTGAATGCGGATACGCCAATGCAACTCGCAGGAGCCTCGCCGTCATTCGGCTCCGGCGTCGCTTTCGGGGGCGACGTCGTAAAGTTGCTGAACGCGCTACCCGACGACGGTCACATCGTTGTGCGCCTCTTCACCCGCACCGGTCCGGTGCAAGACGGACAATTCCTGCTCGGCGGATTCGAGAACGTGCGCAAGAAAATGGCGGTTGCGTGCAAATGGCCACATGCCGTCGCCAGACCGGGAAGGTGATGGTCAGTGAACGGGAGACACGAGATGATCAATCCAAAATTCGCGATGGCAGTCATTGGCGGCTTGGCGATGCTGCTTCTGGCCGGGCCGAGCGCTCAGGCGCAGCAGGACAACCAGTTGGTCCCGCAGGCAAGTGCGAAGAACCAGGTGAGCCATCCGAAGCCTTCGGCCAGACAGAAGCAGGCGGGCAAGCCGGGGCAGAATCACGCGATCAAGCAGGAAGCTGCGAACGAAACCAGGGTGGCTCAGGCGACAAAAACCGAGAGCGCGAAGACGCCGCATCAGCTGATACTTCAGGTCAATTCGAACGAGCCTGCGATGATGAACCTCGCCCTCAACAACGCGACCAACGTCGCGCAATACTACCACGACCTCGGTGAAGCCGTGTCGATCGAGGTCGTCACCTTTGGCCCCGGCCTTCACATGCTGCGCGATGATACGTCGCCGGTGAAGCCGCGCATCGAGGTGCTCGCGATGAGCCATCCCGAAATCTCGTTCAAAGCCTGCGGCAATACCCGGGACAACATGCGCAAGGCGGAGAACCAGGATATCAACCTGATCCCACAGGCGACGGTCGTTAAATCCGGTGTCGTCCGCGTCATGGAGCTGCAGGAACAGGGCTGGAGCTACGTCAAGCCGTGAGGTCCGCCGGTAATGCGGGCCAGGGATGAATCGCCCGATTGCACGTGTCGCCTCCAGAAGCTCGAACCGGCCTGCGCCGAGAGCGGGGGGCAGAGCAGGTTGCCAAGATGGCGCAGTCAAGATTGCTGCGGCCTGGACAAGAAAGTCCTAGAATGCCCGTACGGAGACTCCCATGGGATCGGGCATGCGCAACCACGTCGAGCGCAGGCTTGCGGCAATCCTCGCCGCTGATGTCGCCGGCTACAGCCGGCTGATGGGGGCGGATGAGGAGGGAACTCTCGCGCGTCTCAAGGCACATCGCCGCGAGCTGATCAATCCGAAGATCGCCCAGCACCAAGGCCGCATCGTCAAGACGACCGGCGATGGAGTGTTGGTTGAGTTTCCGAGCGTCGTCGAGGCGGTGCAGTGTGCGGTCGAGGTCCAGCAGGCCATGGTTGCGCGCAGCCGCGATCTGCAGCCGGACAAACGCATAGTCTTCCGCGTCGGTATCAATCTTGGAGACATCATCGTCGACGAAGGCGACGTTTATGGTGACGGCGTCAACGTCGCGGCACGGCTGGAGGCGCTTGCTGGACCGGGCGAGGTATGCGTGTCGCAGGCGGTGCACGATCAGGTGCGCGACAGGTTACCCAGCCTCACGTTCGAGGATCGCGGGGAGCACAGTGTAAAGAACATCGCTCGTCCAATCCGGGTCTTTGGCATCAATTTCGACAACTATGCGGCACCAATGGCCGCGCCTATGGCTGCCGTCCGCTCACCAAGTCGCGCGTTGCGTGCCGGCCTTGCAGCCGCGGGAGTCGCGCTGGTGGTCGTTTCCGCCGGCTTTTGGTGGCAACTCGGAAGAAACCCGCCGTCAGCAACGATCGGTCCTGCGGCGCGGTCTCAAGCACCTGCTCCCCCGCTGTCAATCGTCGTTCTGCCGTTTGCTAACCTCTCGAGCGACCCCGAACAGGACTATTTCGCTGACGGATTGACCGAGGACCTGACGACCGACCTGTCGCGCATCTCGGGCAGCTTCGTGATCGCTCGGAACACGGCGTTTACCTACAAGGGCAAGCCGACGGACGCGAAGCAAGTGGGGCGCGATCTTGGCGTGCACTACGTGCTCGAAGGCAGCGTTCGGCGTTCCGCGAACGAGGTGCGAGTCAATGCCCAGCTCATCGACGGCGAGACCGGCGCTCATCTGTGGGCCGACCGCTTCGATTACCAGCGCAGCGATCTCTTGCAGATGCAAAGCGAAATCACGGCGCGAATCGCGCGAGCGCTGAACGTGGAGCTCGTCGAGGCCGAAGGTCAACGAGCGCTGCGCCAGCGGCCGAACAATCCCAACGCCATGGACCTCGTGATGCGCGGCACCGCCATCATCAATAGAGCCCGCCAGGGCGAAGATGTATCGGAGGCACGCCGCCTTTTCCAGGAGGCCATTCGGCTCGACGCCAATGTTGCGCCGGCGTGGGTGGGTCTGGGCGGCACGCTTCTTTCCAACTCTCGCTTTAGCCGGTCGCGTGAGGAAGACCTGCGACAGGCAGGGGAAGCGGTCGACCGGGCGTTGGCTCTCGATCCCAAGAGCGCCGTTGCGCATTACATGAAGGCCGGCTTGCATTATCAGTTCGGGCGTCTCGAGCAAGCGGTCGGAGAATATGAAGCCGCCATCGCGCTCGATCGAAATTTCGCCAGCAGCTATGGGATGCTCGGCGCGACCAAAGTCATACTTGGGCAACCGGAGGAGGCGTTCGGGCACGTGCAAAAGGCGATTCAGATCAGTCCCCGAGACCCGAGCCTCTCGATGTGGCAGATGTTCGTGGGGGTTGCGAACCTTCATCTCGGACGCGACGATGAGGCCGTCGCGTGGCTGAGGAGGTCGGTGGACCTCAATTCACGCAGCAGCTTCGGTCACCTGTTTCTCGCCAGCGCGCTTGCCCTTGCCGGACAGGAAGCCGCCGCGCGAGTCGAGATGGCGGAGTTTCGGCGCCTTAATCCAGACTTCACGTTAAGCCGGTTCAAGGCCGTGGAGCCCTCTGACCGGCCGGCATTTCTCGCCCAGCGCCAGCGAGTTTACGAAGGTCTGCGCCGGGCTGGAATGCCGGAATGATCCCGTGCACGTCAGTGCTCGCCCGTTCTGGGCGCTCAGCCGACTCGCTCGAGCGTCCAAGTGCTGTCCGCTCCGAGCGCGGAGCGGACATGGCATGTTTTCGTGGGGTGATCGGATTCGGGAGTCCGCCACTAAAAACTGCAGTCCCCCATCCACCGGGATCACCGTGCGGCTCGAGAAAATGACGGCCCGCGTCGCCCAATTGGAGCCTCGGATGGGAATCCACGATCTAAATCAGGTCACGCCTCTTTGAGCGGCCGCGACTGGAGGCGTGGCGAACCTCCGCCATTCGTCGACTGGGTGCAGTCGAGCACCGTCATCGCGATTGTAGGCTCTGCTCCTACTTTCCGGCCCGGGAAGCGCATCTGGATTCACCATCCGCTCCCTCGGAGGCGCCGATGGCGCTTTGCCGGAATGGCCGATTGGCAGGCTGCAGCGACAATTCCTGGCAATACATCCGGTCGATGTTGCGCTGCATGAGCGCATAACAATCGCATGCGACCCTCTCGAGCCGTGCCCGATCGATCTCTATAAACCCGCGCCGGTCGGACGGGACGGCGCCGGCCTCGCGTAGCTTGCTCATCGTCAGAGTCACTGTCGTTCGCCGCACCCCAAGCAATTGCGCAAGCGCCTCCTGCGTCACCGGAAGAGGGTTATCGGGAACGCGGTCGTGAAGCTGCAGGAGCCACCGCGCCAGGCGGCCATCCACCCGGTGCAGCGCGTTGCAAGCGGCGACGTGCTGGAGCTGCAATAACACCGCGCGGGCGTGGACCTGCACGACATTCCTGATGGCTGCGCTTTGCGCATAGGCGGCCCTGAATTTGGCGGCGGAAATCATCGACGCCGTGCCGGCCATGCGAGCAATCGCGGTCACGGATGAAAGCGACGGGCCGAGCACGGAAAACGAGGCCAAAGCGCCTTCCCGTCCCATCAGGGTGGTTGCGACCGATTGCCCGTCCGGCATATCGAGCATGAACGCGATTGCGCCGCTATGAGGAAAATAAACCGGGTCGAGCTCATCGCCCGATCGCACCAGGACGGCATCGGTCTCGAACGAGACTTTCTGGAAATACGGCGTGAGCAAGCCGAGATCCGCAGGCGGCAACGTCGCCAGTAGCCGATTGCCGATTCCCGTGCGGTGGACGGTCACGATGCTTTCTCGTGAACCCGCGTCCAACGAACGACGATATCCATTTATTTCATCCAGCATGATTATCCGAAATACGAATTGCCCCAACGAAACCATCCAAACAGAGCCATCAGTCGAGATCAAGCGCGGAGAACTGCGGAGGAGCGCTTGCCGCTGTTCTCGCAAAGCAGGCTCTTGCATACATCATACTATTTGGATCTTTGCCCATTCAGCGATCGATAGCAGCAGGCCGTACATGCGATCATCTCATGCGCTGGCGGAGTTCCGAAGATGGGCTGCTTGGGCGCGAGAGCGTATCGAGGTAACCGAACCGTTAACTCTCGGTCACCAGAAATCGGACGTGCGACAGGAGGGCACCAAGGCGAGCCGACAGCTCCGCTCCCGAGCGTGGAGCGAACTCGGCGTGCTTGCGCGGGCTTATCGGATTGAGGCAGCCACGCCCTAGAACTGATATCTCCGCAACCCCCCATCCACCGGGATCACCGTGCCGGTGATGTAGCGCGCCACCGGCGAGGCCAGGAACACTGCGAGTGCCGCCAGATCCTCCGGCTCGCCCCAATAGCCGACCGGGATCTCCTCCTCGGCAAAGCGCTCGCGATAATCCGGCGGGTAGTTGCGGCGGATCTGTTCGCTCATGATGCGGCCGGGCGGGATGCAGTTGATGGTGATGCCGTGCTCGCCGACCTCGCGCGACAGGCCCTTGGCCCAGGCGTGCACGGCGGCCTTGGCGGCGAAGGCGGCGTTGAGGCCTTCCGGCTCGGACTTGCCGGTGATGTTGATGATGCGGCCCCATTTGCGTCCGATCATCTGCGGCAGCAATGCATGGGCGATGCGGCGGTAGCTGGTGAAGTTCAGCGCGATCGCCTCGTCCCATTTGCTGTCGGGCGCATCGACGGGCAGGGGACGGCTGCCGCCGGCATTGTTGACGAGGATGTCGACATGGCCAAGCTCCTTCAGCGCGAAGGCCGCGATGGTCTCGGCGGCGTCCTTGGCCATCACGTCCTGCGCGAACGGCGTGATCAACCCGCCGCCGACGTCTTTCACCAGCTCGGCAAGCAGGTCGGTGCGCCGCGCCACGCCGACGACATGCACGCCTTCGGCCGCCAGGCCCTTGGCAATGGCGCGGCCGATGCCGATGCTCGCGCCCGTGACGACAGCGGTTTTCGATTTGAGCCCGAGGTCCATGGTCACACGCTCTCTTGGTTGTCGCTTTGCTTTTTTGCTGTTGGTTTCCCGCCCTGTCCCGGGGGCTTGCGAATTGCCCGACCGGGACGAGCAGTGGTAACCAAGAGCCTTGGCGAAGGAAATACGAAAAAGAAAAGGCGTCGAAGGATGGTCTGGGATCCGCAGCAATATTTGAAGTTCTCCGGCCATCGGCTCCGGCCCGCCGTCGATCTGTTGATGCGGATTCCGGATCTTGCGCCGCGCGCGATCGCCGATCTCGGCGCCGGCGCCGGCAACGTCACCAAATTGATCAGGGAGCGCTGGCCGGATGCACGCGTGACTGGCGTCGAGGGCTCGGCCGAGATGGTTGCTGCCGGGCGCAAGGCGGCGCCGGACGTGGAATGGTCACATGAGGATCTCGGCCATTGGAGTCCCGCCGGGCAGTACGACTTGATCTATTCCAATGCCGCACTGCACTGGCTGCCCAATCATGCGGCACTGTTTCCGTCGGTGATGGAGAAGGTGACGCATGGGGGCGTGCTCGCGGTGCAGATGCCGCGCAATTTCCTCGCGCCTTCGCATGTGCTGATCGGCGAGACCGCGCTTGATGGCCCGTGGCGGTCCAAGGTGGAGCATCTCGTCACCCCGCCACCGGTCGAGGGGCCGGCCTTCTATCACGATCTGCTCGCGCCGATGTCGGCCAACATCGACATCTGGGAGACCGAATATCTGCAGGTGCTCGAAGGCGAGAACCCCGTGAAGGAATGGACCAAGGGGACCTGGCTGACGCGCTATCTCGATGTCCTGCAAGGCGATGAGAAGGCCGCATTCGAAGCCGCCTATGGGATGCGCGTCGCAAAGGCCTATCCGAAGAATGCGGCGGGGCAGACGCTGTTCCCGTTCCGGCGCCTCTTCATGATCGCTCAGCGCAGAGGCTGATGGCACTGCCGCAATGCGGCATAAGCGCTCGTTCCCCCGGACTCGCGCGGACGCCGGGTTGCGCAGACTGCGGTCGTCAAGTTAGCTTGGCTGCGGCAAATTGGGCTTAGGTCTAGTTGTTCGGGTGGCGGATTGCTGCCACTACTGACCTGAAAAACAAAAAGAACCCGCTTCAGCGGTTATTGGGAGGTACCTTCATGCGCAAGCTGCTTGCCGCGGTCGCTGCCGCGGCTGTTCTCTTGGCTCCTGCCATCGCCCAAGCCCAGAGTCCTATTGTCATCAAGTTCAGCCACGTCGTCGCCAACGACACCCCGAAGGGCAAGGGCGCGCTGAAGTTCAAGGAGCTCGCTGAAAAATACACCGACGGCAAGGTCAAGGTCGAGGTCTACCCCAACTCCACGCTCTACAAGGACAAGGAGGAGATCGAGGCGCTGCAGCTCGGCTCGGTGCAGATGCTCGCGCCCTCGACCGCGAAATTCGCCCCGCTCGGCATCAAGGAGTTCGAGGCGCTCGACCTGCCCTGGCTGTTCAAGGACGAAGAGACCTATGCCAATGCGATGAAGGGCACGGTCGGCAAGTGGTTGTTCCAGAAGCTCGAGGCCAAGGGCATCACCGGCCTCGCTTATTGGGACAACGGCTTCCACATGCTCTCCGCCAACCGTCCCTTGCTGAAGCCGACCGATTTCCAGGGGCTGAAATTCCGCATCTCCGGATCGAAGGTCGCCGACCAATATCTCCGCATCATGGGCTCGATCCCTCAGATCATGGCGTTCTCCGAAGTCTACCAGGCCTTGCAGACCGGCGTGGTCGACGGCTGCGAGAACACCGCGTCCAACTACCTCACGCAGAAGTTCTACGAGGTGCAGAAGGACATCACCGTATCCTATCACGCGCATCTGCAATATGCCGTGATCGTCAACTCGAAGTTCTGGTCCGGCCTGCCGCCCGATATCCGTACCCAGCTCGACAAGGCGATGGTGGAGGCGACCGACTACACCAACTCGATCGCGCGCCAGGAGAACGAGGACGCGCTGGCCGAGATCAAGAAGATGGGCAAGACCAATCTGCATTATCTCACCGACGCCGACCGCAAGACCTGGCAGGAAGCGATGCAGCCGACCTATAAATGGGCCAAGGGGCGGGTCGGGCAGGAGGTGCTCGATCTCATCGCCAAGGAACTCGACGTCAAGATGAACTGACGGCTGCGGCCCAATAAGAACACGACCAACGGTCGGGGGTGATCGCGCTCCCGGCCGTTGCGCTTGAATGATCCAATCCGGGGGGACCAAGTTGCTGCGCGTGCTGAATCGTTTTCTCGATCATCTCGAGGAGTGGCTGATCGCGACGATGATCGCGGCTGCGACGTCGCTCATCTTCGTCGCGGTGCTGCACCGCTATGGCGCCGGGCTGTCGATCGACATCGCCAAATGGGCGGAAGCCCGCAACCTGGCCTTCCTCGCCGTGCCCGCGCGCGCGACGTTCGCCTGGCTTGCCGCGCTCGACCTGTCCTGGGCGCAGGAGCTCTGCATCTACATGTTCATCTGGATGGCGAAGTTCGGCGCCGCCTACGGCGTGCGGACCGGCATCCATGTCGGCGTCGACGTGCTGGTCAACATCCTCCCCGGCGGGTCGCGCCGGCGCGTGATCACCTTCGGCCTTCTCTGCGGTGCGCTTTTCACCGCCATCGTCGCTTATTTCGGCGCCGCGTTCGTCAGCCAGATGTGGCAGACCGGCCAGCAGTCCAACGATCTGGAAGCACCGATGTGGATGGTGTATCTCACGATCCCGCTCGGCTCCGGCTTGATGTGCTTCCGCTTCCTGCAGGTCGCCTGGTCGTTCTACCACACCGGCGAGCTGCCGCATCACGACATGGCAGGCGTCGAGGGTGTCGAGGCGGATCCGGTGCATCCGGCCCCGGTCACGCCCAGCCAGGTCGTTCGCGACGAGCGCAGCCCGCTCGGCTGGATCCTGATGCTGCTGCCGGTCCTGATCGTCGCCCTGTGCTTCGCTCATGCGGCCCATGTCATCACCCTGCCGCACGGCCTGCGTGTCTTCATCGTGTTCGCGCTTCTGCTCTCGCTGATGCTCACGGGCATGCCGATCTCGATCGCGCTGGGCCTGACCGTGCTCAGCTTCATGTTCACGCTGACCGACGTGCGAACGGAATCGGTGGCGCTGAAGCTGTTCACCGGCATCGAGAACTTCGAGATCATGGCGATCCCGTTCTTCATCCTCGCCGGAAACTTCCTGACCCATGGCGGCGTCGCGCGGCGGATGATCACCTTCGCGACCTCGCTGGTCGGCCATTGGTACGGCGGTCTCGCGCTGTCGGGCGTGGTCGCCTGCGCGCTGTTCGCCGCGATCTCCGGCTCCTCGCCGGCAACCGTGGTGGCGATCGGCTCGGTGATCCTGCCCGCGATGGTCGCGCAAGGCTTTCCGAAGCGGTTCGGGGCGGGCGTGATCACGACGTCGGGCTCGCTCGGCATCCTCATTCCGCCGTCGATCCCGATGGTTCTCTACGCCGTCTCGACCAACAGCTCGGTCGGCAAGCTGTTCATCGCCGGCATCGTGCCGGGATTCGTGCTGGCCTCGCTGCTCGGCGCCACGACGTTCTATCGCGCCTGGCGCAACGACTATCCGCGGATGCCGAAGGCCAGCTTCATCGAGCGTTTCGATGCGTTCCGAAAGTCGATCTGGGGCATCCTGCTGATCGTGATCGTGATCGGCGGCATCTACAGCGGCCTGTTCACGCCGACCGAAGCCGCCGCCGTCAGCGCGGTCTACGCCTTCATCGTCGCCGTGTTCATCTACAAGGATCTGAAGCTGCGCGACGTCCCGCGCGTGCTGCTGTCCTCGGCAAATCTCTCCGCGATGCTGCTCTACATCATCACCAACGCGGTGCTGTTCTCGTTCCTGATGACCTAC
Source organism: Bradyrhizobium forestalis (assembly GCF_002795245.1). Classification (GTDB taxonomy): domain Bacteria; phylum Pseudomonadota; class Alphaproteobacteria; order Rhizobiales; family Xanthobacteraceae; genus Bradyrhizobium; species Bradyrhizobium forestalis. The sequence goes on from NZ_PGVG01000033.1 coordinate 80,992, forward strand.
GAGAACGTGCCGCAGGCGCTGGCGCAATGGATGATCGACCAGGGCCTGGGGTGGATCGGCTTCCTCTTGCTCGTCAACCTGCTGCTGCTGCTGGCGGGCAACGTGATGGAGCCGTCCTCGATCATCCTGATCATGGCCCCGATCCTGTTTCCGGTCGCGGTCAAGCTCGGCATCGATCCGATTCATTTCGGCATCCTGATGACGGTCAACATGGAGGTCGGACTGTGCCATCCGCCCGTCGGCCTCAATCTCTACGTCGCCTCAGGGATCGCGAAGATGGGTATCACCGAGCTCACGGTCGCGGTGTGGCCGTGGCTGCTGACGATGCTGGGATTCCTGGTGGTGGTGACGTATTGGCCGGGCCTGTCATTGTGGCTGCCGCGGCTGCTCGGGATGTAGTGGCGCGAGCGGCACGAATGGTGCACCCTCTCCCCTTGTGGGCTAGCTTGGGCACAGATCTCTTGCATTGCATGAATCGCGTGTGATTCTGTGTAGGCCGTCGTGATTCTAGCAGCGGAGCGATGGCGGAGATGGATATCGGCTATTTCGGCGACGAGCGTCTTAA
>NZ_PGVG01000034.1 GCF_002795245.1 Bradyrhizobium forestalis
GCCTCGGAGGATGGACCGGCTACGCCTCGGAGCGGCCACCAGGTCCCATCACTATGCGCAGAGGGTGGCACCGCTTCAAGCAAATGTCAGCCGGTTGGAGGCTCCGAGATATGTGCACGCCTTAGCCCACAGGGGGAGAGGGTAAGAACGTCATCACAGCTTCGTCGCGGCCCGCGACAAGAGCTTCCAATCGTCGCCCTGCTTCTGCCAGTTCATCAGGATGTGAAGGTTGGTCGATACTTTCTTCCCATCGGCCGCCATCTCCTGCTCGCCCAGCCAGTGGAAGCGTACGATCGCGGCAGGGCCGACGACCTTGATGGTGGGATCCTTGTATTCGATCGACAGGAATTTCGATTTGCCGTCGGTGGCGTTGGCGATGAAGGTCGCCTTGTCTTCGACCTTGCCGCTGGAATGGCTGTAGCTCAGATCGTCCCAGCACAGTGCGCCGAGCGCCTTCGGGTCGGCCGCGATCTGGGCGAGGCGGAAGGCCTCGACCTTCTTCGCCACGGCCTCTTCGTCGGCCGAGGCTGCGAGCACTGGTGTCGTGAGCGCAAGCGCCGAGACGGCAAGAGTCGAGAGAGCCAGATCGCGTCGGTTGATCGTCATCGTTTCCTCCTTTTTGATCTTGCGCCGAGTGTTGCAGCCGCGCGCGGCTTTGTCGAGTGTCACGTGGCGGTCATGTGGATGCGTCATTGCGCGATCGAGGTCGTATTGATACGTCTTCCGTATCGATGCGTCGCGCATTTGGGAAAGTACGGAAATGATCGAGGCCAGCTACGATGCGATGGGCAGGGCGTTGTTGTTCGACATCGACGGCACGCTCGCCGACACCGATCCGTTGCACCTGAAGGCCTTCAACAAGGTGCTCGGTCCTCACGGCCATGTCTTCGATCACGCACGCTTCTCCCGGGAGCTGCAAGGCTTCGCCAATGTCGCGATCGGCGAGCGCTTTCTGCCCCACGAGGCGCCGGAGAGGCGCGCCCTGATCCTCGACGAGAAGGAAGAGGTCTTCCGCACGCTGGTGGCCGGGCAGATCGCGCCTCTGCCCGGACTGATGGCGCTGCTCGACCGGGCCGATAGCGCCGGCATCCCCATGGTCGCCGTGACCAACGCGCCGCGTCTCAACGCCGAGCTGCTGCTCTCCGGCCTCGGCATCACGCATCGCTTCAAGGCGCTCGTGATCGGCGCCGAGCTGCCGCATGGCAAGCCGCATCCGCTCCCCTATCAGGAAGGGCTGCGTTTCGTCAGCGCGAGGCCGGAAACCTCGATCGCATTCGAGGACTCCCGCACCGGCGTGCAATCGGCCACGGCGGCAGGCATTCCGACCATCGGCATCCGGACCAGCCTCAGCCATGCTGACCTGGTTGCATCAGGCGCGGTCACGTCCGCCAGCGCCTTCGACGATCCGGCGCTGCTCGCGCGTCTCGCGAGCGTCATGACCTGGTAAGAAATGGCGTGGTGAGGCCTCTTCATCCATTAACCGTGATCGGCGCGCGCATTGACCGAAGGCGCGAACCGCCGCACCATGCATCATTCTGATTTGAGGCCGTTGCCGTGACCGGACTGACCCATCGCCAAGCCGAAATCCTCAACATCGCGCGGGCCTCCGGCCGTGTCATGGTCGAGGAGCTCGCGCGCCGGTTCGAGGTGTCCGCGCAGACCATCCGCAAGGATCTCAACGATCTCTGTGAGCGGAGATCGCTGACCCGCATCCATGGCGGCGCCATCATCGCCTCCGGCGTCGAAAACCTCGCCTATGAGGCGCGCCGCTTCGTCGCCGCCGACGAGAAGAAGGCCATTGGCGCCGCCGCCGCCTCGCTGATCCCGAACGGATGCTCGCTGTTCATCAACATCGGCACCACGACCGAGGAGGTCGCGAGTGCGCTGACCTCGCACGAGGACCTCCTCGTCATCACCAACAATCTCAACGTCGCGATGCTGCTGTACCGCCATCCCCGCATCGAGGTGGTGGTCGCCGGCGGCACGGTGCGGCGTGCCGACGGGGCGGTGGTCGGCTCGACCGCGACGCAGCTGATCGGCCAGTTCAAGGTCGACTACGCCATCATCGGCGCGTCCGCGATCGACGAGGAGGGCGCGCTGCTCGACTTCGACTATCGCGAGGTGCAGGTGGCGCAGGCCATCATCGCCAACGCCCGCAGCGTCATGCTGGTTGCCGATTCCACCAAGCTGCGCCGCAGCGCGCCGGTGCGCATCGCCCATATCACCCAGATCCAGACTTTCGTCACCGACCAGGAGCTCCCCGAGCGCCTCGCCACGATCTGCCACAGCAAGGGCATCGAAGTGGTGGAGGCGCTGCCGAAGGGGGCGGATATCGATGATGCACCGGCCGATGCCCAGGATGCGGCACCGGAAGCCGCGCCGGTGGTGCGGCTGAGATAGAACTTACGTACTGCTCCACGGGTTGAGCAGCGCCACGCCGGTAGGTTCGAAATCCCCGACATTGCGCGTCACAACGGTCAAGCCGTGAACAAGCGCGGTCGCTGCAATGAGGGCATCGCGTTCAGCCCGCGGATTGGGAACATGAAGTTGCGCACAACGCTGTGCGACCGCCGTATCGATAGCCAGGATCCGCCCCTCGAAACGGGCCAGAATGTGATCGTCGATCCAGGCACGCAGGACGGCACCTTGCACTGCGTCTTTGCGCCCGATCAGGCGCGCGCCAAGTTCAATTTCAAGAATCGAGATGGCGGACATGAAGAAATTTGCCGCGGGCACCGCATTGGCCCAGGCGACGACGTTGCGATCAGCCTTGTCCGGCCGCCTCAGTTCGGAAATGACATTGGTATCCAGCAGAAACATCAGTCGAGATCGGCGGGCCTTGAGATGCCGCCCATGCGAGGCGCGTCGAAATCGAAGTCCGCGTTCGCCTGTGCCAGAGCGTCGGCGAGGCTCATGTGCCCGCCGCTCAGGCGCAAATAGTCCTCGATGGTCAGCAGGACATGGGCCGGGCGGCCGCGGTCCGTAATGAAGACGGGCCCCTGCGAGGCGGCTTTCTTGGCGCCGCTCGTATCCTGGTTGAATTCTCGGCTGGTCAGGGTGGTTACCATCGTCAGCGCGTCCTCGTCGCAGCAATGCTTTACGATCAACAACTATATGTAGATATGTTGCTACATTCAAGGTGGTCGGCGCTTTGCCACTCAATCGGGCCGTTTGCCTCCAAACTTTCCCGTTCTTGTTGCTACTTTCTTCGCCTCATTGGCGCTGAAAAAGTTCCTCTTTCACTTCCTCTCGCCTCTCTTTCATCTTGCTTTCGTTTTTTGGTGTGATCTAATCAAAAACGAAAGTAACCGCCCGACGAACGGGCGGTCGCCCGGGGGATGCGTCTGTTGGAGCGTATTTTCGATCTCGCCATCATCGGAGGCGGTGTTAACGGCTGCGGCATCGCGCGCGACGCGGTGGGGCGCGGCAACACGGTTTTCCTGTGCGAAATGAACGATTTGGCGAGTGGGACGTCGTCCTGGTCGACCAAGCTGGTGCATGGCGGCCTGCGCTATCTCGAATATTACGAGTTTCGCCTGGTCCGCGAGGCGCTGATCGAGCGCGAGATTCTCTGGGGCATCGCGCCCCACATCATCCGTCCCCTGCGTTTCGTTTTGCCGCATCACGCCGGCCTGCGCCCGGCCTGGCTGCTGCGCCTCGGCCTCTTCCTCTATGACCACATCGGCGGCCGCCATTTGTTGCCGGCGACCCGCTCGGTCGATCTCAAGCGCGATGAGGTCGGCAAGCCGCTGATCCCGAATCGCTACAGCCGCGCCTTTGAATATTCGGATTGCTTCGTCGACGACGCCCGCCTCGTCGTGCTCAACGCGCGCGATGCCGCCGACAAGGGCGCCGAGATCCGCACCCGCACCCGCGCCACCGAGATTCGCCAGTCCGACGGCCTCTGGACCGTCAGCATGGTCAACACGCTGACCGGCGAGCGCTCGCAGGTCCAGGCGCGCGCACTGGTCAATGCCGGTGGTCCCTGGGTCGAGGACGTGCTCGGCCGCGGCGCCGGCGTCAATGCCAAGGCAAAAGTCCGCCTGGTGCAGGGCTCGCACATCGTCGTGAAAAAACTCTACGATCACGACCGCGCCTACATGTTCCAGAACGCGGACGGCCGCATCATCTTCGTGATCCCGTACCAGGACGATTTCACGCTGATCGGCACCACCGACCGCGACTATGACGGGGATCCCGCCAAGGTGAAGGCGACGGCCGAGGAGATCGAATATCTCTGCAAGGCGGCGAGTGAATATCTGGCCAAGCCCGTGATGCCGGAGGACGTGGTCTGGACCTATTCCGGCGTGCGTCCGCTTTATGACGATGGCGCCAGCGAAGCCAAGGCCGCGACGCGGGACTACGTGTTCGAGCTCGACACGCCCGGTGGCGTTCCGCTGCTGTCGATCTATGGCGGCAAGATCACGACCTATCGGAGGCTTGCCGAGGAGGCCCTGGAACGCCTGGCGCCCTATCTTCGCAGTGCGAAAGCGCGCGAGGGCTGGACCGGCAAATGGCCGCTGCCCGGCGGCGACATGGATGTGTCCGATATCGACGGGCTGATCGCTGAGCTCCAGCGCGGCTATCCCTTCCTCAGCCATGAGCATGCGCGGCGGCTCGCGCGCGCCTACGGCACACGGGCGATCAAGCTGCTCGGCGATGCGAAATCGGCGGCCGATCTCGGCCAGGCCTTCGGTGCGACCCTGACCGAGCGCGAGGTCCGCTATCTCATGGCCAATGAATGGGCCGTCACCGCCGAGGACATCGTCTGGCGCCGTTCCAAGCTCGGCCTGCGACTATCTGCCGACGAGATCGCGGCGCTTGACGACTGGATCAGGACCCACGCCGTGCCGCAAAGTCCCCTGCTGGAAGCAGGAGGACGCTCATGACCGTGACACTCGATCACGTGACCCGGACCGTCGAGGGCGTCGAGCACATCCGCGACGTCTCGCTGACGCTGGAGAGCGGTACGCTCAACGTGCTGCTCGGGCCGACGCTGTCAGGCAAGACCTCGATCATGCGATTGCTCGCCGGCCTCGACAAGCCGACATCAGGCAGGGTTCTGGTCAACGGCAAGGACGTCACCGGCGCCGACGTGCGCCAGCGTTCGGTCGCCATGGTCTATCAGCAGTTCATCAACTACCCCTCGCTGACGGTCTATGAGAACATCGCCTCGCCCCTGCGCGTGCAGGGCAAGCCGCGCGACGAGATCGAGGTGCGCGTCGCTGAAGCCGCAAAGCTGCTGCGGCTCGAGCCGTTCCTGAAGCGCACGCCGCTGCAGCTCTCCGGCGGCCAGCAGCAGCGCACCGCGATCGCGCGCGCGCTGGTGAAGGGCGCCGATCTCGTGCTGCTCGACGAGCCGCTCGCCAATCTCGACTACAAGCTGCGCGAGGAGCTGCGCGCCGAGCTGCCGCGCATCTTCGAGGCCTCGGGCGCGATCTTTGTCTACGCCACCACCGAGCCGACCGAGGCGCTGCTGCTCGGCGGCAACACGGTGTGCATGTGGGAGGGGCAGGCGCTGCAGATGGGCGAGACCGCCAATGTCTACCGTCGGCCGCAGACCTTGCGCGTCGCGCAGGTCTTTTCCGATCCGCCGCTCAACCTCGTGGGCCTCGAGAAGGGGGATGGCATGGTGCAATATGCCGGCGGCAGCGCCGCACCGGCGTCCGGACTTTATGCGGGGCTTCCCGACGGATTCTATCGCGTCGGCTTCCGTGCCCACCAGCTTGGGCTTGCCAACGGCCAGACAGACCGCCACGCCTTCCACGCCACTGTCACGGTGACCGAGATCACCGGTTCGGAGAGTTTCGTGCATCTGACCCGCGACGGATCGAACTGGGTGGCGGTGCTGCACGGCGTGCACGAGTTCGAACCCGGCCAGACCATCGATGCCGTGCTCGATCCCAACGACGTTTTCGTCTTTGACGCAGCCGACCGCTTGGTCGCTGCTCCCAAATCTTGAGGGGATGCGCCATGGCCCGCATTGACCTCGTCGATCTCGCGCATTCCTACGGCGGCAACAATGCGCCGCAGGAAAGCTTTGCACTGAAGCCCGTCACCATGACCTGGCGGCAGGGCGGCGCCTATGCGCTGCTCGGCCCAAGCGGCTGCGGCAAGACCACGCTGCTCAACGTCATCTCCGGCATCATCACGCCGTCGCGCGGACAGATCCTGTTCGACGGCAAGGACATCACACCGCTGTCGACCCAGAAGCGCAACATCGCCCAGGTGTTCCAGTTTCCGGTGATCTACGACACCATGACGGTCGGGCAGAACCTGGCGTTTCCGTTGAAGAACCGCGGCGTGCCCAAGGCCGAGATCGACAAGCGCGTTGCCGAGATCGGCCGCGTGCTCGACCTCGAGCCCTATTTGAACCGCAAGGCGACGCGGCTCACGGCCGATGCCAAGCAGAAGATCTCGCTCGGCCGCGGCCTCGTCCGCTCCGACGTCGCCGCCGTGCTGTTCGACGAGCCGCTGACGGTGATCGATCCCGAGCTGAAATGGCAGCTCCGCTCCAAGCTGAAGGCGCTGCATCGCGAACTCGACCTCACGATGATCTACGTCACCCACGACCAGACCGAGGCGCTGACCTTCGCCGACACCGTGGTCGTCATGCATGACGGCCGCGTGGTGCAGAGCGGCACGCCCGCCGAGCTGTTCGACAAGCCCGCGCACACCTTCGTCGGCTACTTCATCGGCTCGCCCGGCATGAACATCCTGCCGGCGGAGGTGCAGGGACGCGAGGCCAAGGTCGGCGGCCACGTCATCGCGCTCAACCGCGCGTACGACAATCTGCCTGCGGGCGCCAAGATCGAGATCGGCGTGCGTCCCGAATTCGTCGAGGTCGTCGGGCCCGCGCCGGGCCTGCTCACCGCCAGGATCGAACGCATCGACGATCTCGGCCGCATCCGCTTCGCGCGCGTGCGCGTCGGCGACGCCAAGCTCGCGGCGCGGGCGCCGGCGGGCTTCACCAGCGCGGACGGCACCGCCGGGCTGAAATTCGATCCGTCGCATGTGCACGTCTATGCCGACAGCCTTCTGGTGGAGGGAGCCGCCTGATGGACAAGACCGTCAACCAAAAAGCCTGGTTCCTGGTGCTGCCGGTGTTCCTGGTCGTCGCCTTCTCGGCGGTGCTGCCGCTGATGACGGTGGTGAACTATTCGATGCAGGACACCTTCGGCAACAACCAGTTCTTCTGGAACGGCGTCGGCTGGTTCAAGGAGCTGCTCGATCCCTCGACCGATCTCGGTGGCCGCTTCCTCGCCTCGCTCGGCCGCAACCTGTTCTTCTCGCTGGTGATCCTCGCGATCGAGGTGCCGCTCGGCATCGTCGTCGCGTTGTCGATGCCGCGCGAGGGCTGGACCGTCGCGGCCTGCCTCGTGATCCTCGCGCTGCCGCTGCTGATTCCCTGGAACGTGGTCGGCACGATCTGGCAGATCTTCGGCCGACCGGACATCGGTCTGCTCGGCTATGTGCTCAACGCTGCCGGCTTCGACTATAATTATGTCTCCAACGACATCGATGCCTGGGTCACCGTCATCGTGATGGACGTCTGGCACTGGACCAGCCTCGTCGCGCTGCTCTGCTACGCCGGCCTGAAGTCGATTCCCGAAGCCTATTACCAGGCTGCCCAGATCGACGGCGCCTCGCGGTGGGCCGTGTTCAAGGCGATCCAGCTGCCGAAGATGAACCGCGTGCTGCTGATCGCCGTGCTGCTGCGCTTCATGGACAGCTTCATGATCTACACCGAGCCGTTCGTCGTCACTGGCGGCGGGCCCGGCAATTCAACGACCTTCGTGTCGATCGAGCTCGTCAAGATCGCGCTCGGCCAGTTCGACCTCGGCAAGGCCGCGGCACTGTCGCTCGTCTACAATCTCATCATCCTGATCGTCTGCTGGATCTTCTACACCGTCATGACCAATGCCGGCGTCGAACGCAAAGTCCAGGCTTCGAGCGAGCCGGCGGTGGAACCCAAGCCTTCGGTCGGGCTCAAGCCCGTGCCCGCACTCAAGCCAAAGGAAGGAGTGGCCTGATGCATTCGATCCCCGGCCGCCGCCTCATCATGGGGCTGTTCCTGGTCTTCCTGCTGCTGCCGATCTACTGGCTCGTCAACATGAGCTTCAAGACCAACAGCGAGATCGTCTCGACGATGACGCTGTGGCCGCATACGCCGACGCTGCAGCACTACAAGCGCATCTTCACCGACGAGAGCTGGTATTCCGGCTACATCAACTCGCTCGAATACGTCGTCCTCAACACCATCATCTCGATCGCGGTGGCCCTGCCGGCGGCCTATGCGTTCTCGCGCTACCGCTTCCTCGGCGACAAGCACCTGTTCTTCTGGCTGTTGTCGAACCGCATGGCGCCGGCCGCGGTCTACGCGCTGCCGTTCTTCAACCTCTATTCGGCGATCGGCCTGTTCGACACACCCTGGGCCGTCGCGCTCGCGCACTGCATCTTCAACGTGCCGCTGGCGGTCTGGATCCTCGAAGGCTTCGTCTCCGGTGTGCCGCGCGAGATCGACGAGACCGCCTTCCTCGACGGCTATTCCTTCCCGCGCTTCTTCATCAAGATCCTGGTGCCGCTGATCGCGAGCGGCATCGGCGTCGCCGCCTTCTTCTGCTTCATGTTCTCCTGGGTCGAGCTCTTGCTCGCGCGCACGCTGACCTCGGTGTCGGCCAAGCCGATCGCCGCGATCATGACGCGCACGGTGTCGGCCGCCGGCATGGATTGGGGGCTGCTGGCGGCAGCCGGCGTGCTCACCATCATTCCGGGCGCGCTCGTGATCTGGTTCGTCCGCAACTATATCGCGCGCGGGTTCGCGCTCGGCCGCGTGTAAGGGGGCAACCATGGAGTCTATCGCATGGATGGCCTGGACGCTGCCGACCGCGATCTTCTTCGCCGCGCTGGCCTGCACGCTCGCCGTGATGACCTGGCTCGCCGCGGTCTATCCCGAGGCCGAGCGCGTCGGCGTGCTGCGCATCCCGACGACGCGCGGCGATCGCCTGTTCGTCTCGTTGATCGTGGCCGCCGTCATCCACCTCGTGTGGATCGGCCTCGTCGGCACCGATCCGATCGCCACGCTGCCGGTCGGCGAGGATGGTCTTGAGATTTCGAGCCTGTGGCTCGCAAGTGGAATTTCGCTGGCCACGGCCGTGCTCATTTTTCGCACGGTCTGAAGCTCGCGAAGGGACGGCCAGATCCGGGGGGCAACCCGGGCCTGTATAAAAGTTTGTCGCTGCAACGGAGGAACAACATGCGACAGTTTAGGAGAAGGAAAGGTCCATTGACCAAGAATAGCTTTCTGACCATGTCCAGCGCCGCTGCGATCGTAGCAGTGTCGTTCGCCGTCTCGGCGCCGGTTCGCGCCGCCGACGACGCCGTGATCCAGAAGTGGATCGCGGAATTCCAGCCCTCGACGCTGTCGAAGGAAGACCAGAAGAAGGAGCTGGAGTGGTTCGCCAAGGCCGCCGAGCCCTTCAAGGGCATGGAGATCAACGTCGTCTCCGAGACCATCACCACCCACGAATATGAATCGCAGACGCTGGCCAAGGCGTTCTCCGAGCTGACCGGCATCAAGCTCAAGCATGACCTCATCCAGGAAGGTGACGTCGTCGAGAAGCTCCAGACCCAGATGCAGTCGGGCAAGAACGTCTATGACGGCTGGATCAACGACTCCGACCTGATCGGCACGCATTTCCGCTACGGCCAGACGGTCGTGCTGTCGGACTATATGGCGGGCGAGGGTAAGGACGTCACCGATCCCATGCTCGACGTCAACGACTTCACCGGCAAGTCGTTCACCACGGGGCCGGACGGCAAGCTCTATCAGCTGCCGGACCAGCAGTTCGCCAACCTCTATTGGTTCCGCTACGACTGGTTCACCAATCCCGACTACAAGGCCAAGTTCAAGGCCAAGTATGGCTACGAGCTCGGCGTGCCCGTGAACTGGTCCGCCTATGAGGACATCGCCGAGTTCTTCACCAACGACATCAAGGAGATCAACGGCGTCAAGGTCTACGGCCATATGGATTATGGCAAGAAGGACCCCTCGCTCGGATGGCGCTTCACCGACGCCTGGCTGTCGATGGCCGGCAACGGTGACAAGGGCATTCCGAACGGCCTGCCGGTCGACGAATGGGGCATCCGCATGGAAGGCTGCCGCCCGGTGGGCTCGAGCGTGGAGCGTGGTGGCGACACCAACGGTCCGGCCGCGGTCTACTCGATCACCAAATACCTCGACTGGTTGAAGAAGTATGCGCCGCCGCAGGCGCAGGGCATGACCTTCTCCGAGGCAGGCCCCGTGCCGGCGCAGGGCAACATCGCCCAGCAGATGTTCTGGTACACCGCCTTCACCGCCGACATGGTGAAGCCGGGCATCGCCGTGATGAACGCGGACGGTACGCCGAAATGGCGTATGGCCCCGTCGCCGCACGGTTCGTACTGGAAGGAAGGCATGAAGCTCGGCTACCAGGACGCCGGCTCCGTGACGCTTCTGAAGTCGACCCCGGCGGATCGCCGCAAGGCAGCCTGGCTCTATCTCCAGTTCATCATCTCCAAGTCGGTGAGCTTGAAGAAGAGCCATGTCGGTCTCACCTTCATCCGTGAATCCGACATCTGGGACAAGTCGTTCACCGAGCGTGCGCCGAAGCTCGGCGGCCTGATCGAGTTCTACCGCTCGCCCGCGCGCGTGCAGTGGACCCCGACCGGCAACAACGTGCCCGACTATCCGAAGCTCGCGCAGCTGTGGTGGCAGAACATCGGCGATGCGTCGTCCGGTGCGAAGACGCCGCAAGCCGCGATGGATGCCCTTGCGGCTGCCCAGGACTCCGTGATGGAGCGTCTGGAGAAGTCCGGCGTGCAGGGCGCCTGCGGTCCGAAGCTCCACAAGAAGGAGAAGCCGGAGTACTGGTTCGCAAAGGCTGAGAAGGACGGCACCATCGCGCCCCAGCGCAAGCTCGCCAACGAGAAGCCGAAGGGCGAGACGGTCGACTACGACACGCTGATCAAGTCGTGGCCGGCCACTCCCCCGAAGCGCGCGGAAGCGAAGTAAGCGGCGGGTAGAGAAAGCACGAAAGGCCGGGAGCGATCCCGGCCTTTTTGTTGTTGGTGAGGCGCGCCGTTTCCACAAACTCGCTGTCATCGCCCGCGAAGGCGGGCAATCCAGTACTCCGAGACGGTTGTGATCGAACCGAGAAGCCGCGGCGTACTGGATTCCCCGCCTTCGCGGGGAATGACAGTCGTCGTGTGATTGGTCCTCACTCCGCCGGCTCGGCCGCCAGCGTCGGATAGTCCGTATACCCCTTGGCGCCGCCGCCGTAGAAGGTGTTCTTGTCCCAGTCGTTCAGCGCTGCGCCCTGCTTCAGCCGCTCGACCAGGTCGGGGTTGGAGATGAACGGCTTGCCGAAGGCGATGAGATCGGCCGCGTTGGTGTCCAGCACCTTGGTCGCGAGGTCGAAATCGTAGCCGTTGTTGGCGACGTAGGCGCCGGAGAAGCGTTTGCGCAAGGACGCATAGTCGAACGGCGCGATGTCGCGCGGGCCGCCGGTGGCGCCCTCGACGACGTGGAGATAGACCAGCTTGAGCGCGCTGAGGCCGTCGACGATGTGGTCGAACAAGGCTTGCGGATTGGAGTCGGAGAGGTCGTTGGCCGGCGTCACCGGCGAGATGCGGATGCCGGTGCGATCGCTGCCGGCCTCACTGGCGACGGCCTTGGCGACTTCCAGCATCAGCCGCGCGCGGTTCTCGATCGAGCCGCCATAGGCATCCGTGCGCTTGTTGGCGCCATCCCGTGCGAACTGGTCGAGCAGGTAGCCGTTGGCGCCGTGGATCTCGACGCCGTCGAAGCCGGCTTCCAGCGCGTTCTTCGTCGCACGCTTGAAGTCGTCGATAATGCCTGGAATTTCGGCAAGCTCGAGCGCGCGCGGCTCGGAGACGTCGGCGAAGCCGCCGTTGACGAAAGTCTTGCCCTTGGCGCGGATCGCGCTCGGCGCCACCGGAGCTGCGCGGTTCGCCTGGAGATCGACATGCGAGATGCGGCCGACATGCCAGAGCTGGATGAAGATCTTGCCGCCACGCGCGTGGACCTTGTCGGTGACCTTGCGCCAGCCGGCGATCTGGTCCTTCGAGTAGATGCCGGGCGTGTCCTGGTAGCCCTGCCCCTGCTGTGAAATCTGGCTCGCTTCGGTGACCAGCAGGCCTGCGGAGGCGCGCTGGGCGTAGTAGTCGGCGGCGAGGGCGCCGGGCACGAATGTGCCGGGAACGGCGCGGTTGCGCGTCAGCGGCGCCATGACAAGGCGGTTAGCCAGCGTGATCGGGCCGAGCTTGTAGGTCTCAAACAATTTGGTCGAACGGCTCATGGGAATGCTTCCAGGCGGTGAGAGGTCTGGGACACTTGTGCATCGCGACATCAGACGCAAGGGACGAGCCATACGGAAAGTGCAGGCGAGCTGCGCGGCAAGGACCGCGCAGCATAATTCGTGTGCAATTTCGGCCGCGACAGCAGAATTCCGCTACGCGGCCGTGCGATTTCGCAATCAGTTTGCGCCCATGAAATCGCGCTTGCCGATCTCGACGCCGTTGTGACGGAGGATGCCGTGGGCGGTCGCGCAGTGGAAATAGAAGTTCGGCAGCGAGAACGCGCTCAGGAACTGCTGGCCCTTCAGGGTCGTGGTCTTATCGGGCCCGGTCGGGAAGGTGACGTCCTTGGCATCGGCACCTTCGAACTGCTCGGGCTTGAACGACTTCACGTAGTCGATGGTCCTGGCGAGCCGCTGCTTCAATTCCTCGAACGTCTTTTCGGTATCGGGATTCGAAGGCACCTCGCTGTGGGTCAGCCGCGCGCAGCCCTTGGTGGCGAAATCGCTGACGAGCTGGATCTGCTTCGACAGTGGCAGCATGTCCGGAAACAGGCGGGAGCCCAGCAGGACGCTGGGGTCGATCTTTTTGGCCGCGCAATGCGCCTCGGCTTTGCTGAGCAGGCCGGTGAGGCTGTTCAACATCTGCAAATAGGCGGGGACGACGGCGTCGTAGAAGGACATGTGATGCTCGCTCTCATGGTGGGAAACTCAGGAGAAAACCTGAGTCACTCACATGGGAGCGTCATGGAAAAATGCAATCGCGGAAGCGGCTTGTGCGATGCGAAAATTCTCCTTTCACATCCTCGCTGTCATCGCCGCCCCACACTCGCTGTCATCGCCCGGCTCGACCGGGCGATCCAGTACTCCGAGATGGTCGTGGTTCAATCGAGAGACCGCGGCGTACTGGACTCCCCGCTTTCGCGGGGAATGACTACGGATAGATTTAACGGATCACCCCCGCCGGCTGCGCCTGCGCCGTGCCGCCGCCGCGCATGCGCGCGAGCAGCTCCGCTGTCGGCCAGGAATCCGCGGGCAGGCCGTGCTTGATCTGCATCGCCTTCACCGCAGTGCGGCTCTGCTGGCCCAGCACACCGTCGACCTTGCCGACATTGAAACCGGCGCGGACCAGCAGCTGCTGCAATTCCTTGAGCTCGTTGAACGGCAATTGCGCGACCGGCGCCGTCGGCTTGCGCATCGGCGCGGCACCGGCGATGCGCGAGGCGAGATAGCCCGCGGTGGTCGAGTAGATCAGCGAGTTATTCCACTCGGTGTAGGCGGCGAAATTCGGGTAGGCCATGAAGGCGGGACCAAAGCGTCCCATCGGCAGCAGCACGGACGCCGCAAGATTGTCGTTCGGCAGCGGCCGTCCGTCGGGATAGGTGACCCCGAGCTGCGCCCATGTCGAACGCGGCTCGCGCACCGTGAGATCGGTCTTCTCCCACGGCAGGTTTTGCGGCACCTTGATCTCCTCCAGCCACGGCTCGCCGCGCTTCCACTTCAATCCGTTGGCGATGTAGTTCGCTGTCGAGCCAATCACATCGGCCCCCGAGCGCAACAGGTCACGCCGTCCGTCGCCGTCGTAATCGACGGCGTAGTTGACGTAATGCACGGGCAGGAATTGCGTCTGCCCGAGCTCGCCGGCCCAGGAGCCGATCATCTCGTCGGGATGCAGATCGCCGCGATCGATGATCTTCAGCGCGGCGATGGTCTCGCCCACGAACATCTCCGAGCGTCGGCAATCATAGGCGAGCGACACCAGCGATTTCAGCGTCGGCAGGTTGCCCATGTTGGCGCCGAAATCGCTCTCGAGGCCCCAGAAGGCGGCGATCACGGCCGGCGGTACGCCATATTCCTTCTCGGCGCGCGCGAACGCGGCAGCATATTGCTTGATGTGCTGCTGCCCGTTCTGCATGCGATAGGGCGCGGCCATGCGGCCGGCAAACTCGGTGAAGAGCTGGCCGAACACGCGCTGACCGCGGTCGCGGTTGACGATGCCCTGGTCGTAGATGAGGTAGGGCGAGGTCTCTGCGATCGTCCGCTGCGACACGCCGGCGGCGACCGCCTGGCTCTTCACGTCGGCGAGGAAACGGTCGAAGCTCGCGCCATTGTGACACGACGCCGCGCGCGGCGAGGGGGCGGCCGGTTTCGGCGTCACCGGCTTTGCGGGCGGCGGCAGCAATTGCGCGGAAGCGGGAAAGGCGAGAGCGATAGCTGCGACGGCCGCGATCGCAAGTCGGGTCTGGATCATGGGGTTTCCGGCAGGGAGGAAGCACGTGGAATCTGCCAAAGTTTAGGTGAAATGCCGGACACGTGCCATACCCTCGCGTGCGCCAATCTCGCTCTGTTCCGTCGCTCGGCGTGTCGCGCTCCGCCTTTACCTCGCATATACTCGGCGGAAGATCGCGGGCAGGCGCCGGCTCAGGCTTGACGACGTGGCGCGATTTGGCTGCCCGGTGGCTCTCAAAGAGCGACGGAGGAAACCTATGACCCTCTACTTGACCAGGTTCAGCTACACGCCGGCAACATGGGCCAAGCTCATCAAGAATCCCGAGGATCGCCGAACGGCTGCCGAGGAATACATCAAAGGGGTTGGCGGAAAATTGCACGGCTTCTGGTACGCCTTCGGCGATCACGACGGATACACTTTATGGGAGGCTCCGGATAACGTCTCGATGGCGGCGACGGCGCTCGCGATCGGCGCCGGCGGTGCGCTGAGCACCATGCAGACGACTGTCTTGCTGACCGTGGAGGAGACGCTCGCCGCGCTGAAAAAGGCCTCGTCGATCAAGTACCAGCCACCGGGAGAAAAAGGCTGAACGCCTCGGGTTCTTGAAGCGCGAAAACGCCTGCCCTTCACCGCGGCGCGTCGACGCAGGAAGCGCCCCTTGAAGTGCCGGAGGGCAAATCCCTAGCTCATTGGAGTCTGTTGCGGCGGGCTGGCCACGGCAGCAGGGAAACGACGATGAACTATCTTCGCACCGCAATTCTTCTCGCTGGCCTCACCGCCCTGTTCATGGGCGTCGGCTATCTCATCGGCGGCGCCTCCGGCGCCATGATCGCGCTCGTCATTGCCGCCGCGACCAATCTCTTCACTTACTGGAACTCCGACCGCATGGTGCTCAGCATGTACGGCGCCCATGAGGTCGACCGTGCCAGCGCACCGGACCTCGTCGGCCTCGTTGCCGAGCTCGCGGGCCGCGCCGGCCTGCCGATGCCGCGCGTGTTCGTGATGGACGAGCCGCAGCCGAATGCGTTCGCGACCGGGCGCAATCCCGAGAACGCCGCGGTCGCCGTCACCACCGGTCTGATGCAGCAGCTCAGCCGCGAGGAACTCGCAGGCGTGATCGCGCACGAGCTTGCGCACATCAAGCATCACGACACGCTCTTGATGACCATTACCGCGACCATCGCAGGCGCCATCTCCATGCTCGCGCAGTTCGGCATGTTCTTCGGCGGCCATCGCGATAACAACAATGGTCTCGGCATCGTCGGATCGATCCTGATGATGATTCTCGCCCCGCTCGCCGCCATGCTGGTGCAGATGGCGATCAGCCGCACCCGCGAATATGCCGCGGACAATCTCGGTGCGCGCATTGCGGGGCAGCCGATGTGGCTGGCCTCCGCGCTGGTGAAGATCGAAGGCGCCGCGCACCAGGTGCCGAACTACGAGGCCGAGCGAAACCCCGCGACCGCGCATATGTTCATCATCAACCCGCTGTCGGGCCACGGCGTGGATAATCTGTTCGCTACCCATCCCTCGACGCAGAACCGCATCGCCGCCCTCCAGCAGCTCGCGGCCGAGCTCGGCGCGCGGTCGGCGCCGTCGGTCGGCGCCAACGAGAACTACCCGCCGCGCGGTCCCTGGGGCCGCTCCTCGCGTGACCCCTCTCGTGGACCCTGGGGCTGACGGAACCGGTGAGGATTTGCGTCCGGCTTTGTGACCTGGCGCACACAGGGTCGTCCCCGCCGGTGTTAACACCTCGGCGTGACCATTCCTTCGAAAGGGGATGCGTGGCCGGTCCTCCGCCGGCCATCGTCGAAGATGACCCGAGCTGCCGTACCATTGCTGATCGTCCTTTGCGTGCTCGTCGGCCTGTCCACGCACATGGTCGTCAATTGCGGCGACGAGGACGATCCCGACCTCTGCTCGGCTGTGATCGGCTTCTCGCCGCTCCGCGGCTCGCTGATCGCTTTCGCCTATGAGGGGCGCGGGCGGATCGCGCTGCGTCACGGCGACTTCAAGCGGGCGATCGCTGATTTCGACGAGGCCATCCATCTCAATCCCAACCGCGCCTCGTTCTATCGCGACCGGGCGCTGGCGCGCCGGCAGAACGGCGATCTGGAGCTTGCGGTTGCGGATTACGACGAGGCGATCGCGCATGATCCCAAGCGCGCCGCGCCCTATCACCAGCGCGGGCTCGCGCTCGCCGCCATGGGCGATCTCGATCGCGCCATCCTGAGCTACAACACGGCGGTCCGCCTCGACCCCTCCGATGCGCAGGCCCGTCTCGATCGCGGTCTGGCGTTCCTCGCCCGCGGCCAGGCCGACGACGCCCGCGCCGATTTCGAGGCCGCGCTGACGCTGCCCGCCGGCAAGGACGGCCGTGCGCGAGAGGCCGCGCGCGCCAAGCTCGCCGAGCTTGCCAGCGCCGAGCCGACGCAGATGTCGGCGCCGCGGCGGTAGAAATATCCAGAGCTGCGGCTCTTCCCCTTTCCCCTTGTGGGAGAGGGCGGCATAGGCGGCCTTCTCCCGCAAGGGGAGAAGGAAGAAGCCTTCGCCTTACTTCGCCTTCTTGGCTTTTGCCGTCTTCGCCTTGGCAGCCTTCTTCGCCGGCTTCTCGTCCTTAGCCTTCTTTTCCGCCTTCACCGCCACCGGCGTGCTGGCGGCCAGACGCATCGATCGCGCGTAGCTGTCGGCGACGTTGTCAGCGGACATCTGCAGGCGCTTGGCGGCGGCGGTGGCCTGCTCCATGGTGGCCTTGGCCATCATCTTGAAGCGCTCGCCGGTCTCCTTGCCCTTGGCCTTGGCCGCAAGGCCGTTGAAGCGATCCCGCCGCTCCTTGGCGCGGGTCATCAGGCCCGTATGCAGCTGTCTGGCCAGTTGCCGGATCACGACATCCAGGTCGGCGTCCGCCATGTTCTCTTATCCCCTTCGAAAAACGATATCGATGCGGGCGGGACTATGCAGATCGGGCCCCGCCTTGGCAATTCCCGCCGGCGCGTCATCCGCAGCTTCCGGCTGTCAAAACAAGAAAGCCGCGCATTTCGCGCGGCTCTTTTGGCTGGCTTGGCCTGAGAAGACGCCAGGTCCGCCTCACTTCAGCGAGGCCACCGGGCCGTTCGACGCCGCCGGCTCGGGATCGAAGCCGAACACGCCGACCAGGTATTTGTAGTAGTCCGGCATCTTCTCCTTGAGCGCCTCGCGCGACTTCGGATCGTGGAATTCGCTCTTTCCGGCCAGGAAGATGCTGGCGGTCACCGCAAAGAACTCCATGGGATTCTTCATCGCATAGGCTTCCTTGGGCAACAGGTCCTTGGACTTGGCGAGGGCGTAATAGACGATCACGCCCTTGTTGGCGTAGCCGTCCGGCAGCAGCCGCGCGTGATAGGCGTGCAGGAGCTCGTGCAGCAGCACAGCCTCCTTTTCGTAGCGCATCATGTCCGGCCGCAGCATGATCACGCCGAGCCCCGAATCGACCGCGAGGTCGACGGCGTTCGGATTGGTCCAGCGCTGCTTGTCGTGGTCCCACACCGTCAGCGACCGCGGCACGCGGCGCTCGACGTTGGGAGCGACGCGGCCGTAGCAGGCGGTTGCGGCGCCTTCGTCGAGGCAGGCGAGCTCGCTCGCGATGATCGGCACGGTGCGGAAGAAGCGCAGCACGCGCGGCGACAGGCCGGCCGCTTCGACGGTGTCGATCTGCTGCTTCAGATTGTCGGTGAGCTTGTCGACGTCCTTGCGATCGGAGTTCTCCGACAGGTCGAACATGTAGCCGCGGTAGCTCTGGAAGCCCGGCGGCAGCGGCTGCGCCGCCTCGGCATCGAGCGATCCGGCATGGGACGAATTGGCGAAGAGCGCGCCGACGATGGTTGCGGTCAGCAGCAACGCAATGCGCATGATGAACCCCCTGATGTCACTTCGCCCGGCACAATAGGCCGCCGTTGTTTGCGAAAAGTGAGTGCGACGAGACTAAGGCACCGATGTTGAGGTGTGCTTAACCCTTGGTTGCAGATCGCGGAGGCGGATTAGGATCGGGTTAACCAAGCGTAGATTGGCGGTGCGCTTCGGCGTAACATCCTGTCCGGGCCCCAGGCCCTCACATCAGTAGCCGGAAGGAGGATGCCATGTATGCCGCCATCCGTCAGGCCAAGGCGAAAAGCGGGAGCGCGGAAGAGCTGGCGCGCCGCATCAAGGACGGCGCCGTTCCGATCATCAGCGACGTCGAGGGTTTTCGCGCCTATTACGTCGTCTATGCTGGAGACGACACGGTGACCGCGATCTCGATCTTCGACAAGTTCGAGCAGGCGGAGGAGGCAAACAAGCGTGCCATCGCCTGGATCGAGAAGGATCTGGGCCCGCTGCTGGCCGGCGACGCGCGCGCCGTAGCGGGGCCGGTGATCGTGCATACGCTGGCGTGAGGGCTGGATGTTGGCACTTGTTCAGCTGTCATTGCCCGCGAAGGCGGGCAATCCAGTACTCCGAGGCCATAGTGATTGAACCGATAGGCCGCGGCGTACTGGATGCCCCGCCTTCGCGGGGCATGACGGCGGAGTGAGTGGCGCGCTGCTTGCCACTAAGCGCGCCGCCTCACAACTCCCGCGCATTCGAGAACGCGAAGCTCGACACCCGCCGCGTCGTCTCGTCAAGGATCAGCGTGCGTGTGATCGGCGGCTCGGCGCGCTGGGCGCAGTTTTCGCGCTCGCAGAGGCGGCAGTTGACGCCGATCGGCGTGCCCTCTGTTTTCTCCAGATCCATGCCGGCGGCGTAGGTCAGGCGCGCGGCGTGGCGGATCTCGCAGCCGAGGCCGATGGCGAAGCGCGGCTGCGGCAGCGGATGCGGCGCGACCGGGCGGCGCACCATCTGCGCGATCGAGAAATAGCGCGTGCCGTCGGGCAGCTCGATCACCTGCTTGAGCAGGCGATCCGGCGTGTCGAAGGTCGAGTGCACGTTCCACAAGGGACAGGTGCCGCCGAATTTCGAGAACGGGAAGGTGCCGGAGGAGAACCGCTTGGAGACGTTGCCGGCATTGTCGACACGCAAGAGGAAGAACGGAATGCCGCGCGCGTTCGGCCGCTGCAATGTCGTGAGGCGATGGCAGACCTGCTCGAAGCCCGAATTGAAACGCTGCGCCAGCACGTGGATGTCGTAATTGAGCGCTTCGGCTGCGGCGAGAAAGGCGGGGTAGGGCATCATCACCGCCGCTGCGAAGTAGTTGCCGAGCGTGATGCGGAACAGCCGCCGCGGCGCATCGTCGAGCGGGCCGGCGCGGCCGATGATGGTCTCCAGGGCTTGCGCGCATTCACCTAAGCCGAGCTGGAAGGCAAGCTGGAACGCGCGGCCGGGCGGATCGACCAGCTCGGAGATCAGGAGCTGCCGGCGGTGGCGGTCGAAGCGCCGCAGCGTCTCGCGCATCACATCGACCGGCATGATCCGGGTCTGGATCGAGTGCTTCTCACGCAGCCGCGCGGCCAGCGCCGCATAGAGCCCTTCGGCGGGCACGTTCAGTTCATCGCGCAGATTCTCCGCGGCCTGCTCCAGCTCCGGGAAATAGTTGCGATTGGCTTCGATCAGCTCGCGCACGCGCTCGACCGGATTGGCCTCAAAGCGCGTGCCGACATCGCGGTCGGCCATCTGCGCGGCGGCCAGCGTCTCGCCCTGGCGGGCCTCGGTATAGGCGGCGTAGAGCCGCTGCAGCGCATGGGTGACGCCGGGGCAGAGCTCGGCGAGGTCGCGCAGCTCCTGCTTGGGCACGTCGATCTGGCGGAACAAGGGATCGGAGAAGATCTCGTTGAGCTCGGCGAAGAAGCGGTCCTCGTCGGCGGTGGCGAGGTCGCGCAAATCGAGGTCATAGGTCTCGGCCAGCCGCAGCAGGATCTGGGCCGTGACCGGGCGCTGGTTGCGCTCGATCAGGTTGACATAGCTCGGCGAGATCCCGAGCCCCTCGGCGATCTGGGTCTGCGACAGCCCCAATTGCTGCCGGATCCGCCGGAAGCGCGGACCGACGAAGAGTTTCTTGCCGGAATCGGCGGCCATGTCTCAGTTCTCCAGACTCATCAAGGTCAGTATCGCTGACTAATATTTACAAACTTTACAAAGTAACATCTGTTACATGTTCTGATGTTACATGACATCACCAATAAAATACAAGGTATCTATACGAAGTTTCTGTTTTCGCGTTTAGCTCCTGACACGGATATCGCAATGCACTGTCAAGAATGTCGATGGCAAGCCATCGCCATCGTCAGCGAAAGGATCAGGCACATGAATTATCAGCCCCGCGGCATCAACGCGCTCCAGCGCCCGTCCTCGTATCTGGACGAGGTCAAGGCGGCCCAGGCGCTCCTCGAGACCCAGCCGACTTGGAACGGCGTGTCGGCCGAGGCCGTCGCCCGCATGCGTCTGCAGAACCGCTTCAAGACCGGCCTCGACGTCGCCCGCTACACCGCGGCGTTGATGCGGGCCGACATGGCGGCCTATGACAAGGACCCGACCAAGTACACGCAGTCGCTGGGCTGCTGGCACGGCTTCATCGCCCAGCAGAAGCTGATCTCGGTCAAGAAGCACTTCGGCAAGACCGATCGCACCTATCTCTATCTCTCGGGCTGGATGATCGCGGCGCTGCGCTCCGAGTTCGGTCCGCTGCCCGACCAGTCGATGCACGAGAAGACCTCGGTGCCGGCGCTGATCGAGGAGCTCTACACCTTCCTGCGGCAGGCGGACTCGCGCGAGCTCAACGACATCTTCCGCAGCCTCGACAAGGCGCGCAAGGAAGGCGACAAGATCCGCGAGAAGGAGCTGATCGAGAAGATCGACAACTTCCAGACCCATGTCGTGCCCGTCATCGCCGACATCGATGCCGGCTTCGGCAATGCGGAGGCGACCTATCTGCTCGCCAAGAAGATGATCGAAGCGGGCGCCTGCGCGCTGCAGATCGAGAACCAGGTCTCGGACGAGAAGCAGTGCGGCCACCAGGACGGCAAGGTCACCGTGCCGCATGAGGTCTTCCTGGCGAAGATCCGCGCCTGCCGCCACGCCTTCCTCGAGCTCGGCGTCGAAGACGGCGTCGTCGTGACCCGCACCGACTCGCTCGGCGCCGGCCTGACGCAGCAGATCGCCGTCAGCCACAAGCCCGGCGACATCGGCGACCTCTACAACAGCTTCCTCGATTGCGAGGAAATCACGCCGGAGAACGCCCGCAACGGCGACGTCATCATCAACCGCAACGGCAAGATGATGCGTCCGAAGCGGCTGCCCTCCAACCTCTACCAGTTCCGTCCCGGCACCGGTGCGGACCGCTGCGTGCTGGACTGCATCACCTCGCTGCAGAACGGCGCCGACCTGCTCTGGATCGAGACCGAGAAGCCGCATATCGAGCAGATCGCCAGCATGGTCGACCGCATCCGCAAGGTGGTTCCGAACGCCAAGCTCGCCTACAACAACTCGCCGTCGTTCAACTGGACCCTCAACTTCCGTTGGCAGGTCTACGACGCGATGAAGGAAGCGGGCCAGGACGTCAGCAAGTACAACCGTGCCGAGCTGATGAAGGCGGAGTACGACGACACGCCGCTGGCGAAGGAAGCCGACGAGCGCATCCGCACCTTCCAGGCGGATTCGGCCAAGCGCGCCGGCATCTTCCACCACCTGATCACGCTGCCGACCTATCACACGGCCGCGCTGTCCACCGACAACCTCGCCAGGGAGTATTTCGGCGAGCAGGGTATGCTGGGCTACGTCAAGAACGTCCAGCGCGCCGAGATCCGTCAGGGCATCGCCTGCGTGAAGCACCAGAACATGGCCGGCTCCGACATCGGCGACGACCACAAGGAGTACTTCGCGGGTGAAGCTGCCCTGAAGGCGGGCGGCGCTCACAACACCATGAACCAGTTCGGCTAACGCATCGCGAAAGTTCGAAAGGAAACTGACAATGACCAAAGGCAGCAATTTCTGGGTGATCGGCGGCGAGTTCGGTTCGATGAACTTCCACAAGCTCGTGGAAGGCTCGGCCCAGGTCAAAGGTCCGTTCAAGTCCCGCAAGGAAGCCGAGGACTGCTGGCGCGAGGTGTCGGAAGAGAGCCGCCACAAGGCCGGTGTCCGCTTCTCGATCGTGGAAGAGCCGCAGCGCGCCCCGGCAGCCTGATCAGGCGGCAGCCGAGCTGAATTAAGAAGACGTCCAAGGACGGATGGTCCCATCCAGGCCTCAAGCCTGGGTGGGATCGTCTGTTTTTGGTACAGGTGAAACGGCTGTGGGTGCCGTAAGTATCTGGAATTGTGGGTCTTTGCGGAGGGGGTGGTTGCTGATAGGTTAATGAAGGAAAGTCGAGGACGAGGCCGACAATGTCAGAGCCCGAGACCAGCGGGACCCATCCCGGCCAGCCGCGCCCGGTGCGGCTGCGCGACGCGCTGCTGCGCGCACGGATCGAGGCCGCCGACCGGACCGGCGTCGTCGTCGATCTCAGGGACGCCGAGGTGGCGCGGCTCGAGATCCTCAACGATGCGCTCGATCCCCTGTTCGCGCAGGTGCCTGATAAGGTCGACCTGTTCGATCGCGGCATCAGCCAGGGCGATACGCCGAGACTGTGGATCGACGTCGTCGCCCACATCGTGATGGGGCGCGACAAGCGGATGTACCGCTTCGTCCAGGACACCCGCTTCGGTCGCATCGTGCTCGCCGAATCGCACGACACCGCTGTGATCGTCGAGGCCGTCACCGACTATGTCGCGCGCCGCATGGTCGAGCGCGAGCGTGCGATGGTGGTCCCGCCCGAACCGAAGCCCGAGGCGGCGCCGCCGCGTCGCTCGCGCGTGTGGCCGTTCGTGTTTGGGTTTGTGCTCGGTGCCGCCGCGTTGTTCGGCGTCGCCGTGCTGGCGGTTTTGCGGAGCTGGTGAATTTTTCTCCGCCGTCATTCCGGGGCATGCGAAGCATGAACCCGGAATCCATTTATCCACCAACTCTGCCGCCCGATGGATTCCGGGCTCGCGCCGTTGGCGCGCCCCGGAATGACGGCGTGGGACTAAATCAACCTTGCCTGCTTGATCTCTCGAATCTGAAATCCAGCCCCCAGCCCCCGCACCGTCTGTTCGCAGCGCCAGCCGGCATTGTCTTTCTCGATTTTGAACAAATTATACGCCGCCGCGGGATAGCGTCCGTGCGCGAGCGCGGAGGCCGAGGGCACGCCGAGCGCGGGAATGTTGCCGTTCGGCCCCTCGAACCACATCGTCGAATGAATGTGGTCGTGCCCGTGCAGGATCAGCTCGACGCCGTGGCGCTTGAGCAGCGCCAGCAGGTCGGCAGAGTCCGTCATCCGCTTCTGGCGCGCATCGGACTTGAGGGGATGATGCACCAGCAGCACGCGGAAGACATCCTCCGTCGCGAGCCGTTCGAGCACCTCCGCGAGCGCGGCGAGCTGATCGCGCCCGAGCGTGCCGGTCGCCATCAGCGGCAGGGTCGGCACCGCCGTGGACAGGCTGATCAGCGCCAGCGGCCCGCGCCGGCGCACGGCGGGAAAGGCCGCGGCGCCAGGCGTGTCCGCGGCGATGTAGTGCAGGAACGTCTCGCCGAAGCGATGACGCGTCGCGCTGACATAGGCGTCGTGATTGCCGGGAATCGCGGTCACGCGGTCGGGCGGGCCGACGCTTTCGAGCCAGGACAGGGCCGGCGCGAATTCCGCCTCCAGCGCCAGGTTGACGAGATCGCCCGTCACCGCGATGTGGTCGGGCGCCTGCGCCTTCATGTCGGCGACCAGTGCGTCGAGAACCTCGCGGCGCTGGTACTTGTGGCGGTTGCGCGTCCAGTTGACGTAGCCGAGCGCGCGCTTGCCCGCGAGCTCGATCAGCCGCGGCTTCGGCAAGGGCGCTAGATGCGGATCGGACAGATGGGCGAGCGTGAAGGGGGCCAGCGTGTTGTGAGTCATGGCGCGCGATTGCCTCGCTATTGCTCCGCTGTAATGGCAAGGTCGCGAGGAACGCGCAAGCAGGGCCTGAATCGCGGCCGCAAGGAAGTCTGATGGGAGAACGTCTGAACCAGGTCCGACGGAAATTCGAGCCGTTGCTGCGGCGGATCTTCCATGTCTATTTCCTGCTCGTCCGCGGCATGACGCTCGGCGTCCGCGCCGTGGTGCTGGATGCCGAGGACCGGGTCTTCCTGGTCAGGCACAGCTACGTCAGCGGCTGGTACCTGCCGGGCGGCGGCGTCGATCTCGGTGAGGCCATGGAAGAGGCGCTGCGGCGCGAGCTCAAGGAGGAAGGCGATATCGATCTCACCGGCGAGGCGGCCCTGCACGGCATCTTCCTCAACAGCCACGTCTCCCGCCGCGACCACGTCGCGGTCTACGTGGTCAGGCAATTCAGGCAGGATCGCCCGCCCGAGCCCAACCGCGAGATCGTCGAATGCGGCTTCTTCGCCATCACCGCGCTGCCCGAGGGGACCACGCCCGGCACGCGGCTGCGGATCGCGGAAGTGCTGGATGGCAAGCCCCCGATTGCGACGTGGCGCTGAGGGCGGCCTGTGCTAGTAACCGGCCCGACGGACGCCACGGAAAACCGGATGAAGATTGCCAAGCTCGCCTTCGGTCTGATCTGTCTTGCGATCCTCGCCAGCAACGTCGTCACGATGTCGCGCTGGAGCGAGGCGCGCGGGGTCTATGACGACATCTGCTATCTCAGGCAGGCGCATCTGTTCCAGCGCTTGGGGCTCGGTGGGCTCAACACCAATGCTGCTTTGGATTACGACGGCTATTTCGAAGGCAAGATGAAACAGATCGCGTTCGCCGAATGGCAGGACCCGATCCGCTGGCCGTGCCACAACCCGATGCCGAGCGGCAAGGACGTGATGCAATATCCGCCGGGCACGGGATTCCTGCTGGCGCTGTTTCCGGAAGGGCACCAGGTGGCGCCGCTCTACATCGCCGCGAGCCTGATCGTCTGCGGCCTTGCGCTGTCTGGCATTGCCATGGCACGCACGCTGCCCTCGCTCGTCGGTGCCGGCCTGTTCGGCGCGCTCGCCGTCTATCTCATGATCAACCCGGCCAAGGCGAGCTATTCGGTGGCGCCGACCATGGCGGTGTGCGCCGTCGCGGGCTTCCTGACGGCGTTGTGGCTGACCAGGGAGAAACGCAGCGTGCTGCTGATTGCGCTGATTGGCCTCCTGCTCGGCGCGTCGGTCAATTTCAGATTGCCGAATGCGCTGCTCGCGGCCGGCTATGCCATCTATCTGGCCGTCGCGTTCCTGCGGATGCGGACGCTGTCGGCCTTCGCGCAGGGGCTCGGCTTCGCCGCCGCTGTCCTCGTCGGCATGGCCCCGACCTTGCTCGCCCAGGCCGTCAACGCCGGCAGCCCGCTGGCCACGACCTACGGCAGTGCCGATGTGGTTGCGCCGGCCTTCGACCTTGCCGTGCTCGGTCAGTACGTGCGCGACATGCAATTCGTGCTGATCGTGCTGGCGATCGGCTCCACGGCCTGGCTGCTGCGGGTAGGTCAGGGGAGCGTACGGCAGGTGGCCCTCGTCGTCGCCGGCAATCTCGTCGTCAACCTCGGCTTCTTCCTGAGCCATCCGATCTTCACGCCCTATTACATCGTGCCGATCGCGATGCTCTCCCTGTGGAGCACCTCGTTCGCCCGGCTGATGCAGCCGGAGCAGGTACGGCAGGCTGCGTCGCTCGGGCGCGAGCCGACAAGCCTCGGAGTGCCGTCGCGGTGACCTCAACGCAACTTCGCATCGCCGTGCTGGTGCCCTGCTACAACGAGGAGGCGGCGGTCGCGGCCGTCGTTGCCGGTTTCCGCAAGGCGCTGCCCTCGGCGGAGATCTACGTCTACGACAACAATTCGCGCGACCGTACCGCCGCGGTCGCGTGCGAAGCCGGCGCGATCGTGCGCAGCGAGCGCCGGCAGGGCAAGGGTCACGTCGTGCGCCGCATGTTCGCGGACGTCGAGGCCGACGTCTATGTGCTGGTCGACGGCGATGCCACCTACGATGCGCCGAGCGCACCACGCATGATCGACAGGCTGCTCGACGATCATCTCGACATGGTGGTCGGCCTTCGCGTCGATCAGGTCCCGGCCGCCTACCGGCTTGGCCATCGCACTGGCAACCGCATGCTGACCGGCTTCCTGTCGTCGACCTTCGGTCACGCTTTCAAGGATATCCTGTCCGGCTACCGGGTGTTCTCACGCCGCTTCGTCAAATCCTTCCCCGTCCTCTCCGACGGTTTCGAGATCGAGACCGAGCTCGCGGTCTATGCGCTGGAATTGTCGCTGCCGGTCGCCGAGGTCGAGACGCCCTATTACGCGCGCCCCGAAGGCTCGTTCTCGAAGCTCAACACCTGGCGCGACGGCCTTCGCATCCTCGGCACCATGCTGAAGCTCTACCGTTCGGAGCGGCCGTTGCGCTTCTTCACGGCGATCGGAATCCTGCTGGCGCTGGTCTCGGTGATCCTCG
Organism: Bradyrhizobium forestalis; assembly: GCF_002795245.1. GTDB lineage: Bacteria > Pseudomonadota > Alphaproteobacteria > Rhizobiales > Xanthobacteraceae > Bradyrhizobium > Bradyrhizobium forestalis. The sequence continues at coordinate 27,011 of NZ_PGVG01000034.1, forward strand.
CGATCCCGATCGTGATCACCTTCATCGAGACCGGCCTCGTGCCGCGGCTGCCCACCGCCGTGCTGTCGATGGGCCTGATGATCATGGCCCTGCTGTCGGCGTCGTCGGGGCTCGTGCTCGACACGGTCACGCGAGGGCGGCGGGAGATGAAGATGCTGGCCTACCTGTCCCAGCCGGCGTTGAAACGGGACGCAGGTTGAGCCAAGGCTGCATCACCTCTCTCGCTGGGGCCTGGCAATCGGAACGGTCTGAGCAAGCGCCCCGTCCTTCGAGACGACCGCTGCGCGGTCTCCTCAGGATGAGGCTAATTGGCACGGGACCTGCTGAAACTGCTGCCGCACACTCCGCCCTCATCCTGAGGAGCCCGCCCAAAGCGGGCGTCTCGAAGGATGGCTGCAGGGAAACGCTCTCAAATGCGCTAGCTCTGCTGCTGGGGAGAGGCGAACCCGGGCGCTGACACCGCCCATGGACCTTCGCATGCGCAAGTGCTACTCCGCGAATTGACATGAACGATCTCTCAGTGACCATCCTTCCCGAGGCCGCCGGCGACGCTCAGGCGATCGAGCGGCTGCACGAACGTACCTTCGGCCCCGGCCGCTTCGTGCTGAGCGCCTACCGGATTCGCGAGCACGTCGACCATCTGCTCGAACTGTCCTTCACCGCCCGCATCGGCACGCTGCTGGTCGGCTCGGTCAGGCAATTGCCGATCCTGATTGGCGACACGCCGGCGCTGCTGCTTGGGCCGCTCACCGTCGAGCCGCCGTTCCGCGACCGCGGCATCGGCCGTCTGTTGATGGAGCGCGCGCTGAAGGACGCCAGGGAAAAAGGTCATCGCCTCGTGCTCCTGGTCGGCGACGAGCCCTATTACAGCCGCGTCGGCTTCAAGCCGGTCCCCAAGGGCCGTGTCACCATGCCGGGCCCCGTCGACGCCGCCCGCATCCTGGTGTTCGAGCTGGTCGACGGCGCCTTCGAAGGCGTGTCGGGCGCGGTCGGCCCCGACTGGAGCAAGGCGTAGCGGCGCCTGTCGGGGCCCGTAGGCCCCGACTGGCTCACGCTCAGAACTTGAAGTTCGCGAACGCCCGCACGCCGATGCCGGGCATCAAGACCTCGTCCTTGGTGTAGGACACCGAGTTGCGGATGTTCTCGTTGAGGAGATTGTTGCCGACGATGCCGGCCATCATCTCGCGCGCGCCGAACCAGTTCGGGGCGAGCTTGGTCTTGTAGCTTACCTCCGCCTTCAACAGATTGTAGCCCGCTGTCGGCGTCTCCGCGATCACCGCGATGTTGTTCTGCGCGAAGGCGTGCAGCAGGTTGACGCGCATCAGCCAGTTGTCGTCGCGCCAGAACACGCCGCCGCCCATTCTGACCGGCGGGATCCGCGGCACGTTGGTGCCGTCGCTGAAGGTGGCGCGGACCACGTCGAGCTGGTTCTCGATGCCCCAGATGCCGCCCTGGAACGCGCCGATATCGAGCTGCGACTGGAATTCGCCGCCGCGGAAATTCGCATTGCGCTGCGAGTAGACCGCCTGGTTCAGCTCGCCATCGGGCGCGCCGCACGAGGCAAAATCATCGTCGCACATCACCCCGGTGAGGCGACGATAGATGAAATTGTCGAAGTGCGTGTAGTAGACGGTCGCCTCGAAGCGGAACGGTCCCGTTGCCTTGCGTACGCCGAGCTCGACCGATTTTGCGGTCTCGATCGTGAGGTTCGGATTGCCGATGTCGAAGGTCGCCGTCGCGTCATGACCGCCGCGGGAAAACAGCTCGGCCGCCTTCGGCGCGCGCTCGACATATTGCGCGGTGATGCTGCCGACCATGCCGCCCGGCAGGTCCTGCAACAGGCCGATGCTGCCGCTCTTCGGCGTGAAGGACGGATTGCGCGCGATCGCCGCCTGCGGCGTGCCGTCGGGCAGGAAGTCCGCCGGGAAGTCAGGCGTCGTGCCGTGCAGCTCGACATGCTCGATGCGGCCGGCGATCTGCGCCCGCGTTGCTTCCGAGAACTTGAACTCGTTGAAGGCGTAAGCCGCGACGCGCGTGTTGTTGTTGGGGTCCCACAGGCCGTTGAACAGCGTGCCGGGATTGTCGGGGCTCGGCGCGCTCAATTCCTGATGCCCGACCTGGAAGCCCAGCGCCGTCGTCACCTCGGCGAATCGCGCGTTGAACGGCATCAGCTGCACCTCAGTGCGGATCTCCTGCTCCTTGTTGGTGAAGGTCTGCCGGATGCCGTCGCTGTTGAGGTCGGCGGGATCGGCAAGACCGATCTCGTTGTGGCGGTAGTCGGTGGCGCCGGCCCAGAAGCGGATGGCGTCGATCGCGGCCGCGTCGGGATGGTACTCGCCCTTGACGTTGATCTTGGTCTGGTGGCCGTCGATCCGCGTCTTGTGGTCGGCGCCGTCGATGCCGGGGATGTGGTAGAGCGAATCGTTCTGCGTGATCGACGCGCCGATATAGCCGCCCTGGAAGAAATAGGAGCCGCCGATCGAAGCGCCGTCCGAGCGCGTCGCCGAGTTCGGCTGGCGACCGTTCACGGGACGCGACTGGTCGGTCAGATAAGGATAGCTCGGGATGTAATAGTCCGAGGTGGTGCGGCCATAGGCGTCGGCATGGAAGGCAAAATTGCCGCCGCCGGTATCGAGCAGCACGCCGCTTTCAACGCCGCGATCGACCGAGCTGAAGGCGGTGCGTGTCTCGGCGGTGACGCAAGGCGAGGTCGCAGCGCTCGCGAGCGGCGCCTTGGTCGGCAGGCCGTAAGCCTGGAACGACGGCGCGCAGGAGGGCAGCGCATCCGGAATGCGGTTGTTGGTGGCGCTGACGACGCCGCCGATCGAGGTCGAGCCGTAGCGCAGCGCCGCCGGCCCGCGCACCACTTCGACCTGGTTGGTGGCGAGCGGATCGATCGGGACGAAATGATCCTCACCGAGGTCGGAGGCGCCGCCGCCATTGGTGCCGTTCTCGACGATGCCGACGCGGTTGACGTCGAGACCCCTGATGATCGGCCGGCTGGATGCGCCGGGCGCGAAGCTCGACCCGGTGATGCCGGGCTTGGAGAACAGGAGGTCGCCGAGCTGGCCGCCGCCCTCGCGGCGAATCTCCTCGTTCGGCACCACGGTGACGGTGGCGAACTGGTTGGTCACAACAGGCAGCACGCCCTGCTGAGGTGCGGCGGGCACTGGGGCTGCCGGCGCCGCTTCCGCCGTCTGCTGGCGGCTGCGCACCCGCGCGGTCCGCGTGCCGCGGCCCGCGTTACGCGACGGCACCACCGCTCTGCGCACGATGGGGCTCGGCGCCGTCACGGTGACGGCGGGGATCTCGGTCGATGATTTGTCTTGGGCGGGCTCTTGAGCGAAGGCGGGCGTGGCGGCAGCACCGAGCAGGAGCAGGCTTGCTCCGCCCAGACGCTGCGCGCGTCGCAATTGAAATGACATGGTCCTGATTCCAGTCAGGCGCCGTCCGGATGATGCTCTGCTGATCGGAGGCGGCCTGCCGTCGCGGCGCGACGGAATTCGACTTCAACTTCTCCCATTCATTCGCCGGCGTCGGCGAGGCTGGGCGTGATCAAGCGTTGGAGGTCAGGACGCGGGAGGGGCGCGCGGCTGGAACGCCGTGCCGGCCGATTTCAGATGGAGAAATTCCGCATCGGTGGTGCGGTGGAGCAGCTCGATCGCCTGTGGCAGCAGCAGCACGGGCGGTGTCGCGAACACGACGGTGCCCGCCATCGCGACGACAGCGCAGATCGCGCAATTGTCCTCGCCCGGCTGCTCACGGCCTGGGCCGGCGGGCGATTGCTTCTGGACCGCGGCGCGGTCGATCGCAGCCACGCCCGTGGCACTGTCCTTGGCGCCGTCGATCTGCTGGGCTGAGGATTGGGCGAGGGGCGCGGCCTGCGCGAACCAGTGGCTGTGGCCGAACGTCAGCGCGAGCTGCACCAGCATCGCGAACAACGCGAGCCGGGCGCCGTGCCTGCTATTCGACCGGAACCACTTCATCTGGAAACGCCACCCCCACGTCGCGAGCGGCCAATCCCTGGGCGCCGCGACGTTATAATGTAACATCACCCGATCAGTCTGCGGATGTCAACGGCGGGCGGATCGACGCATGCAGGCCGCCCAGACGATGTGTCGTTCCGGCAACTAAAGCGGAATGAGTATTGGTTGAATCGATGCGAGCCGAGGGTTCACCTCTCCCATAGGGAGAGGTCGGATCGCATCGAAGATGCGATCCGGGTGAGGGCCTGCAGTCTCACGGTGTGCTGCGGCCCCTCACCCGGATTGCTCAGGCGCGCAATTGCGTGCCATAGCAATCCGACCTCTCCCCTTTGGGGCCCCTTTGGGGAGAGGTGGGTCACTGCGACCGACCTAATCCATTCCGGCTCAGGAGCTCACCGCCCCTCGCGCACCCAGGTCGCGGCGAAGGCGCCGAGCAGCAGCAACAGGCCGATCAGGCCGGAGAAGATCGGCAGCACGCCGACGCCCTTCACCACGCTGGCGTCGCGCATCCGCACGCCCATCCAGCCGTCGCCCGCAAAGACGCTCGTCGAGCGCACCGGCAGGATGCGCGGCAGCTCGACGCTGGCGCCACTGGCCACGCGCACAGCGTTGCCGCCCGTTGCCTGTGTCAGCGGCCTCAAGGTATCGACGGTGGAGGTGACCTCCGAAAACTCCTTCGGATTGGTCGGGCCGACATTGATCAGCGCCTTCAGCGTGCCGTCGGTGGCCTGCCACAGGCCGAGCTCGTTCGCCGGCAGGCTGGCGCGCCACTCGCCGGGATCGCCGGGGCTCAGCGTCAGGTCCTGCGACACGCCTGACGGCGAGGTCACGCTGACAGGCTGGACACTGTCCGACATGGTCTGGCGCACAACGACGAGGTCCTTGCCCTGCACCTGGAGGCGCAGCGCTTCTTCATCCAGATCAGGCTGCTTCATCAGCCAGTGCGACATCCGCCGGAGCAGATCGAGATGCGGACCGCCGCCTTCATAGCCGCGCGCCCACAGCCAGATGTGGTCGGAGAGCAAGAGCGCGACGCGGCCCTCGCCGAAGCGCGACAGGAACAGAAGCGGCTTGCCGTCGACGCCGGTCATGACAGGCGGGTTGACCGCATTGCGGGTGTCGACGGTGCGGAAGAACCGGCTCCAGCGCGGCGGCTCGCTGGCGGAGCCCTCGAGGCCGCGTGTGACCGGATGGCGTTTGCCGATGTCCGACAGATGCGCATAGAACGGCTTCTCGGTCACGCCGACCGGCTCGGCCGGCAGCACCGAATCCAGCGGCGTGCGCCAGATGCTGGTGTTGGAGGCGTAGTCGGGACCGGCCGAGACCAGCACCGCGCCGCCCGAGCGGACATAGCGCGCGATATTGTCGAAATAGGCGATCGGCAGCACGCCCTGGCGGGCGTAGCGGTCGAAGATGATCAGCTGGAATTCGTTGATCTTCTGCTGGAACAATTCGCGGGTCGGAAACGCGATCAGCGACAATTCGTTGATCGGCGTGCCGTCCTGCTTCTCCGGCGGACGCAGAATGGTGAAATGCACGAGGTCGACGCTGGCATCGGATTTGAGCAGATTGCGCCAGGTGCGCTCGCCGGAATGCGGCTCGCCCGAGACCAAGAGCACGCGCAGCTTGTCGCGCACGCCGTCGATGGCAACGACGGCGCGGTTGTTCACCGGCGTCAATTCGCGCTCGAGCGGCGAGGCCTCGATCTCGACGATGTTCGGGCCGGCATGCTTGATGTCGACGTCGACGCTGGCGGCCTGGCCGCTCGAGAGCGTGCGCTCGTTGATGACCTCGCCGTCCCTGCGGATCGTGACCTTGGCGCGCTCGCCGGAGACGCCCTGGTCGTCGAGGCGGTAGCTGATGGTCTGGGTCTGCCCGACGATGCCGAAGCGCGGCGCTGCCGTGATCGCGATGCGGCGGTCGCGCTCGTCCTTCTGCCCGGTGACCAGCGCGTGCACCGGGGCCTGGAAACCGAGCGCAGCGGCGTTCGCCGGAATATCGTGGACGCGGCCGTCGGTGATCAGGAACGCGCCGGCGACGCGGTCGACGGGAACGTCCGACAAGGCCGAGGCCAGCGCCCCGAACAGCTTCGTGCCGTCGGTCTCGCCGTCGGCCTGTCCGGCCTCGACGACGCGGACTTCGAGGCCCTTGATCTTCTTCAGGCTGTCGACCAGCGCTTCCTGCGCCGCCGCGGCCTCGCGATTGCGGCTGCCGAAGTTCTGGCTCGGGCTCTTGTCGACGACGATTGCGGCGACCGAGGTGAGGGGATCGCGGTCTTCGCGTGTGAAGGAGGGATTGGCGAGCGCCAGCAGGAACAGCGCCAGCGCGGCCACGCGCACCGCGGCGCCGCGCGCACGTGCCACCAGCAGCACGATTGCAAGGACGACAACCGCGGCGAGCGCGAGCCACAGCACGATCGCGGGAACAAGCGGCGTGAATGCGATGCCGTAATTCATGTCGATCCTATTGCCCCAGCCGTTCGATCAGCGCCGGTGCGTGCACCTGGTCGGCCTTGTAGTTGCCGGTCAGCGTGTACATCACGATGTTGGCGCCGGCGCGGTAGGCGAATTCGCGCTGGCGGGTGTCGCCGCCGATCACCGGCAGCATGGCGTGTCCATCGGGCCGCACCGCCCAGGCGCCGGCAAGATCGTTCGAGGTGATGATGATCGGCGAGACGCCGTCGCCGCCGCGCGCCGGCCGCTGCGCGCTGTCCTCGTCCTCGTCGCGCGGCAGGGTCTCGACCCAGGTCTGGCCGGCGGTAAAGCGGCCGGGGAAGTCGCGCAGCAGATAGAAGGTCTTGGTCAGCACGTGCTCGCGCGGCACCGGCTCGAGCTCGGGCACGTCGAGCGACGACAGGATCTCGCGCAGCGTCTGCATGCCCGGGGTCTGCGACGCCCCGTTTGCGCCGGGCGGTGCCTCGATCGCGTCGCGGGTGTCGAACAGCACGGTGCCGCCCTGCTTCATGTAGGCGTCGATCTTGTTGATGGCGTCCTGCGGCGGCTTCGGCGCGCCCGGCACGATCGGCCAGTAGATCAGCGGGAAGAAGGCGAGCTCGTCGCGCGCGGGATCAACGCCGACGGGATCGCCGGCCTCCAGCGCCGTGCGCTGGGCCAGGAACAGCGTCAGCCCGTTCATCCCCGCTTTGACGATGGAATCGACGTCGGCATTGCCTGTGACGACATAGGCGAGGCGGGTCTGCGACACCGCCTTCATCGCGAACTCGTCGGATACGCCATCGGCGCGCGACGGCGCGGGCGAGAGCGACGCGAATCCTGCGAGCAAGGCGAGCACGATCATGGCCGGTGCGGCGCGGCGGCGAAGCAGCGCGGCAATCCCGCCGCCGAGCACCGCGACGATGATGGCGTCGATCAGGAACAGCGCGAGCGCCGTCGACAGCAGCCAGCCACGCAAATCCTGCGGCTCGGCATTGGTGTAGGTGGCGTGCCGGGCGCGCAGGGCTGTGGTGTTCAGGGCCGCGATGCGATCGGCGGCGGCAAGCGTGTTCACGGCGAGCGGTCCTTCTGCCGGACCATAGAAGCCGGGCGGATGATCTGACGTGGCGCGGTCGCGAAAATCCGCAGGCAGCGGCTTTGCGGTCGCCGGCGGCGGACCGAACGCGCCAAAACCGTCGAGGATGTGCAGCGGCGCCACCGTCTCGGCAGTCGGTTCGCTGGCAACACCCGCGCCCGGCTTGGAGGTGTAGCCGGACATGTCGACCACCCGCCGCAGCATTTCGACGAAAGTGCCGGACATCGGTAAGTCAGACCAGCGCATGTCGGCGCTGACGTGGAACAGGCTCACGAGGCCCTTGCCGCGATGCTCGCCGGTCACCAGCGGCGTGCCGTCTTCCAGCGACGCCCAGCTCTTGGTGGCGAGCACGGCATCGGGCTCGGCCAGCACCTGGCGGCTCACGGTGACGTCCTTGGGCACCGCGACGCCGGCAAACGGGCCGTCGCCCGCGAAGGCAGCGAGATGCTGCGGCTTCTCCCAGGTCAGGCTGCCGCCGAGCGTGCGGCCGCCCTTGCGCAGCTTCACCGGCACGAGATCGTCCTCGGCCTGCGCCAGCCTTGGTCCCGCGAACCGCACCAGCACGCCGCCCTGGTCGACCCAGGCATTGAGCCGCTCGCGCAGTTCAGGCGCGATGGTGCCGACATCGGCGAGGATGATCATCGGCAGCTTCTGGTCCAAAAATTGTGTGATGCCCTGCTGCGGCGAGCCCTTGTCGGCGAGCCGCACGTCGGCGAACGGGGCCAGCGCGCGGGTGAGATAGAAGGTCGGCGCCAGCAGCGGCTGCGCGGTCTCGCTGGTCGAGCCCGAGACGATGCCGATGGCGCGGCGGCGCCAGCGCTTGTCGAGCAGCTGCACCGCGCCGGCGGAGCGCTCGCCCGAGATTTCGAGCCGGGTGATGTCGTTGCGCAGCTCGACCGGCAGGTCGAACGCGGCTTCGGTCTCCTTGTCCTGCGGACCGAACGAATAGCGGGCTTCGCCGATCGGCGACGCCTTCTGGTCCAGCGCGCGCACGGTGCCGGCGGCGATGCCGCTGTCGGTGCGCAACACCTTCACTATCATCTTCGCCGCGGCGTTCTCGGCCGCGACCAGCGCCAGCGGCGAGGAGGTGCCGCCTTCGAACACGGTCAGGCTGCGATCGCCGACGGTCTTGCCGAGGCCAGCCACGAAGTCCTCGCCGCGGCCGGTGTCGACGCCGTCGGACAGCCAGGCGATCTCGCAGTCGCCGGTGACTTTGAGGAAACGGTCGACCGCGGCCAGCGTCTCGACGCGATCGATCGAATAGGGCTTTGGCGCGAGTTGCCGCAGCGCGACGCGCGCCGCCCCCGCCGGCATCAGGGTGATGTCGCGGTTCGGCTCGGACAGCGGCACCAGCGCGATGCCGCGGCCGTCGTTGTCGGCCTTGGCGATCAGCTCGTCCGCGGTCCTGATCCTGACGTCCCAGTGCGATGCGGCGCTCCAGCCGTCGTCGAACATGATCATCAGCGGCGCCTTGCTGCCGGCGAGGCCTGTTTGCGGGTTCCAGATCGGGCCGGCGGCGGCGAAGATCACCAGCGCGGCGGCGAGCAGGCGGAGCGCGGTTAGCCACCACGGTGTCCGCGAGGGCGTCTCTTCCCTCGGTGCGATGTCGAACAACAGCCGCGTCGGCGGAAACTCGATGCGGCGCGGCCGCGGCGGCATCACGCGCAAGAGCCACCACAGCACGGGCAGGCTGACGAGGCCGATCAGGAGCAGCGGTTGCGTGAAGGCGAGCGGCAATCCCATCATGCGGCCGGCCCCGCCTTGATCGTGGTGGTGCGGGCGCCCGACTTGCTCACCTGCATGCCCGCATGCAGGAACAGCAGCAGCTCGGCGGCCGAGCGGTCGGTCGCGTGCGTCGTGAACAGCCAGTCCAGCTTGTTGGTCTCGGCGCGGATTTGGTCGCGATGCAGCGCGAGCCGCGCGGTGTAGTCCTGTGCCCAGCTCTCGGCGCGGCCGGCGGTGATCACGCCGAAGCCTTCGGGCTCGACGAACTCGACGCGGCCGGAATAGGGAAACGACTCCTCGGCGGGATCGACGACCTGCACCATCGTGCCATGCGCGCCGGAGCCGGAGAGCCCTGCGAGCGTCATCCTGATCTCGGAGATCGGCGACCAGAAATCCGACAGCACGATGATCTCGGCCAGCGCCGCGGGGACAAAGGACGGCGGCAGGCTCAGCCGGTCGGCATCGTCATGCAGCATCGCCTGCGCCATCTTGTCGATCACGCTGCGGCTTGCGGTCGGCGCCATCAGTCCGGGAATACCGACGCGCTCGCCGCCGGCGACGAGCAGCTCGGCCAGCGCGAAGGCGACGATCAGCGTCCGCTCGAGCTTGGACTCGCGCGCGGTCTTCGAGGCGAACGCCATCGAGGGCGAGCGGTCCGGCCAGATCCAGACCGTGTGCGAGGCTTCCCATTCGAGCTCGCGGACATAGAGATGGTCGTCACGCGCCGAGCGGCGCCAGTCGACGTTCTGCGACGGTTCGCCCGAGACGAAGCGGCGGTACTGCCAGAAATTTTCGCCGGAGCCGGCGCGGCGCCGTCCATGCAGGCCGTGGATGACGTTGGCGGCGACGCGGCGGGCCTCGAGCACCAGGCGCGGCAGCGAAGCGGCGAGCGTGCGGCTTTCGCCATCGGCACGTCGGATCGCCAGTGTCTCCTTCGCTGCGTGCCCGTTCTCTGCTGCCATCAACCGATCCGTGTCTTCAATTGCCGGATCACGTCCGGAATCGTGCGGCCTTCGGCGCGCGCCTGGAACGTCAGCGCCATGCGGTGCTTCAGCACGGGTTCGGCAAGGTCCAGCACGTCGTCGACCGAGGGCGCGAGGCGTCCGTCGATCAGCGCACGCGCGCGCACCGCCAGCATCAGGGATTGGCTGGCGCGCGGGCCGGGTCCCCAGGCGATGAACTTGCCGGCTTCGCCGGCGTCCGGACCCGGGCGGGCCAAGCGCACCAGCGACAGGATCGCCTCCACCACGGAATCGCCGACCGGCAGGCGCCGGATCAGCCGCTGCGCGGTGATCAGCGCGTCGGGCGTCATCGCGCCCTTGGCCAGCGTCTCCTCGGCGCCGGTGGTCTCGAACAGGATGCGGCGCTCGGCATCGCGATCGGGATAGTCGACGTCGATCTCCATCAGGAAGCGGTCGAGCTGCGCCTCCGGCAGCGGATAGGTGCCTTCCTGCTCCAGCGGGTTTTGCGTCGCGAGCACGTGGAACGGCTTCGGCAGATCGTGGCGCGCACCGGCCACGGTGATGTGCTGCTCCTGCATCGCCTGCAAGAGCGCCGACTGCGTGCGCGGGCTGGCGCGGTTGATCTCGTCGGCCATCAGGAGCTGCGCGAACACGGGACCGGCAATGAAGCGGAAGGCGCGCTTGCCCGCGGTGCTCTCGTCCAGCACCTCGGCGCCGAGGATGTCCGAGGGCATCAGGTCGGGCGTGAACTGGATGCGCTTGGCATCGAGACCGAGCGTGACGCCAAGCGTCTCGACCAGCTTGGTCTTGGCGAGACCGGGCACGCCGATCAAGAGCGCATGGCCGCCGGAGAGGATGGTGACCAGCGTGTTCTCGATCACGCGATCCTGGCCGAAGATGACGGAGGCGATCGCGTCCTTGGCCGCGCGAATCTGGCTCGACACCTGCTCGGCCGATCGGACGATCCCGTCCTCGAGTTTCTCGACACTCTCCGCCATTCGCTCGCTCCTTCAGCCTGCCGCGCGGCTTGCTTGCATCGTCGCGTCAGCACATCGTTCGGATCATGGGCCCTATGCTAGACTTGCAGGAAGGCCATGTATTCGTTGAATTAACCTATCCCCACCTTATCGGCTTCGGGGTATGTACGGCATCACGAAGTGGCGACCTCCCACACCGGACTATTCCGGATGGAACCGCGCACCCGAGTACAACGTAGACCTGCACCAATCGTGCCAATCACAGAGTCAGGGCAAACCATGGCGAACCAAGGGCAGAGCGCCGATCGCGGTCTTGAGGGGCTGACTGCCGCCGCCAAAAGCGCTGCCAATGCCGAAGGCGCCAAAAAGGGCCTGCCTCCGGTGCATCTGTGGAATCCGCCGTTTTGCGGCGATCTCGACATCCGAATCGCCTCCGATGGTACTTGGTTCTACATGGGGACGCCAATCGGGCGTCACGCCCTCGTCCGCCTGTTCTCGACCATCCTGAAGCGCGAGGGCGACAAGCATTTCCTAGTGACGCCGGTGGAGAAGGTCGGCATCCGCGTCGACGATGCGCCGTTCATGGCAGTCGAGATGTTGAAGAGCGGCGAGGACAACCATCGCGTGCTGACCTTCCGCACCAACGTCGACGACTGGGTGATTTGCGATGCCGCGCACCGGCTGCGCTTCGAGCAGGCGGCTGACGGCGGACTGACGCCCTATCTGCACGTCCGTGCCGATCTCTGGGCCAAGGTGACCCGTGCGCTCTATTACGATCTGGTTGACATGGGCGAGGAGCGGATGGTCGATGGCCAGCCGATGTTCGGTGTCGAGTCGGCCGGCGAATTCTTCGCCATGGCCGATGCGGAGCAGGTGAGGGCCGCGCTTTGAACAAGCCTATCCCCAAGAGCGAGGCTGAGGGTGATCCCGCCATCTTAGGCGCGGCGGATTTCTTCGCCCGCTCCAGGGCGCGGCTCGGCTTCGACGTGCCCGCCGGCCTCTACGATCCCAACATCATCCCCGCCTCGGGCGATCCCGGCACCGACAAGATGCTCGAGATCATCGCGCGCGAGCAGCCGGTGCGCCCCGCAGCGGTCCTGATCGCGGTGGTCGACCATCCCGAGCCGACCATCCTGCTGACGCAGCGCTCGGCGCACCTCAACGACCACGCCGGTCAGATCGCGTTTCCCGGCGGCAAGATCGATGCGACCGATGCCTCGCCGCTCGACGCTGCGCTGCGCGAGGCGGAGGAGGAGGTCGGGCTGTCCCGGGATTTCATCGAGCCGCTCGGCTATCTCGATCTCTACGGCACCGCCTTCGGCTTCCGCATCCTGCCGACGGTGGCGAGGGTCAGGCCGGGCTTTTCGCTCACCATCAACCATTCCGAGGTTGATGATGCGTTCGAGGTGCCGCTATCCTTCCTGATGAACCCGGTGAACCACCAGGTGCACAGCAAGGAATTCCGCGGCATGGCGCGGTCCTACTACGCGATGCCGTTCGCGGAACGCTACATCTGGGGGGCGACGGCGGGAATGCTGCGTGTGCTGTATGAGCGGATCTATTCCTCATGATCCGGACGGTTCTGACCGAGCTCGGAATCTTCCTCATCCCCTTTGCCGTCTATGCGCTGTTCCTGGCCGCCACGCGCTCCGGCCTGTTCGCGCGATCCTCCTGGCCGGTCGCGATCGTCGCGCGCCTTGCGCTGGCGGCGCTCGCGCTGGTCATCGCGGGCCTGATCGGCCTTGCGCATTTCTCCGGCGCGCCGCCGGATTCGACCTACGTTCCCGCCCATATCGAGAACGGCAAGCTCGTGCCGGGCGTGGAAAAATAGGGGCCGATCGATGAGCGCGAAGCCTTTACTTGCCCATGCGCCCTGGCTGACCGCCGGCGGGACCGCGCGCGTCCTGGAGCTGCTCGGCGCTGATGGCGAGGAGGCGCGGGTGGTCGGCGGCGCCGTGCGCAATGCGCTGCTCGGTCTTAAGCCTGGTGACATCGACATCGCGACCACGGCGCTGCCGGAGGAGGTGATGCGGCGCGCCAAGGCCGCCGGCATCAAGGGCGTGCCGACCGGCATCGACCACGGCACCGTCACGCTGGTGATCGACGGGCACCCCTATGAAATCACGACGCTGCGCGAGGACACCGAGACCTTCGGCCGCAAGGCCAAGGTCGCGTTCGGCCGCGACTGGGTGAAGGATGCCGAGCGGCGCGACTTCACCATGAACGGCCTGTCGGTCGATGCTGATGGTGTCGTCTACGACTATGTCGGCGGCATCGCCGATGCCAAAGCGCGCCGCGTGCGCTTCATCGGCGATCCCGACCAGCGCATCGCCGAGGATTATCTGCGCATCCTGCGTTTCTTCCGCATCCACGCCGCCTTCGGCGCCGGCGAGCCCGACCGCGCCGGCTATCTCGCCTGCATCCGGGGACGTGCGGGCCTGGCCAGCCTGTCGGCCGAGCGGGTGCGCATGGAGATGCTGAAGCTGCTGGTGGCGGGCGGTGCAGCCGCGGCCGTAAAGGCCATGGCCGAGGGCGGATTGCTGCAAGCGCTGATCGGCGGCGTCGTCTATACCGGCCCCTTGGCGACGATGATCGCGATCGAGCGCGAGCTGGGCCTTCCCGCAAGCAGCACGCGACGCCTCGCCGCGCTGGCGGTCGCCGTCACCGAAGATGCCAAGCGCGTCGCCGTGCGCTTGCGGCTCTCCAATGCCGAGGCCAAGGCGCTGGATTCGATGGGTCACCGCTGGTGGCGCTTCGCCACCAAGGACGAAGCCAACGCACGGCGGCTGCTCTACCGGCTCGGCCCCGAGCGCTATCACGATCGCGTGTTGCTCGGCTGGGCGAGGGACGGCGGCGATGTCACCTCAATGCGCTGGCATGCGCTCGCCGAGCTGCCGCAGCGCTGGACCGCGCCGAAATTTCCACTGAAGGCCGCCGACTTCATTGCGCGCGGTCTCGCCGAAGGACCCGCGCTCGGACATGTGTTGACGCTCGCCGAGGACGCTTGGCTTGCGGCGGATTTTCCCCTAGAGGAAGCCGCGCTCGCTGCCATCGCCGATCAAGCTGCGGCTCGCATCAGCCGCGACGGGAAATCGTGACCATCGTTTCGGGCTTCGCCGACATCTCGATCCTTCAGCTTCTGTGGTAGCAACGATGGCGTTGTTTGCTTCGATCGTCGGCGGTCTCGCCGGCTACGGCACGGGCGCCCTGATGCCGCTGGTGCTGGTGCCGCTGGTCGGCGCCGAGCCCGTGGTGCCGATCATCGCGATCTCCGCGATGCTGACCAATGCGAGCCGCGCGCTTGCCTATGTCCGCCATGCCGATCGCCGCCGCGCGCTGATCGTGCTCGCCTGCGCAGGCTTGACGACGGCGCTCGGCGCCTACGGCTATACGCGCCTCACCAATGCCGGCGCGGCGCTCGTGATCGGCACCATGCTGATCCTGAGCGTGCCGCTGCGCCGCGTGCTCCGCCGCCGCGAGGTCAAGATCGGCGACACTGGTCTCGCCGCCGGCTCGGTGGGTTACGGCGTGCTGGTCGGCGGCACCTCCGGCTCCGGCGTGATCCTGCTCTCGCTCTTGATGGCCGCAGGGCTCGAAGGCGCCGCCGTGATCGCGACCGACGCGATGATCTCGCTCGGCACCGGCCTCATCAAGATCTCGGTGTTCGGCCTCGCCGGCGCCGTGACGGCGCAGGTGCTCGCCTTCGCGCTTCTGATCGGGGGAATGGCCGTGCCGGGCGCATTTCTCGCAAAGGCTTTTGTGGAACGGATGCCGGTGCACATTCACACTGCGATCCTCGACGTTGCAGTGATCACGGGCGGGCTGGTGATGATCTCGGCGGCTGCGAGGCAGCTGATCTGATAGACGGTCGAGGCATTGACGGCGCGGATCCCAACCGGCGGCGCTGCGATCTCTAGCTTTATGATGCGCCAGCCGGAGCTGCTTCTAGCGTCGTCCGACTTCAGATTCGTGCTCCATCTGCAAGATGCGCTGTCGTAGCGCGCCGAAGGTCTCTTCGGCAGCCTCGCTAAACAGCGGATCCTCATGATTGGTTGAGCTCGAAGCGATCTCGCTCCAATCTGCAGGCCTCAGAGCCTTGAGAGCGGCAGGAAAGAAATCGCGCTCTTCAATCATGATGTGACGCCGCTCGCTCTCGATGAAATCGCGAACGATATTGTCCACGTTTTGCCGGAGGATCTCCCGATCCGAAAGAACGCTCTCGATCGCCTGCGCAACGCGGTGCAGACGATCGGCGCCCTTTTTGTGCTCGAGTCTCAGATTGCCGACGCTTGCCGCCGCAGCCGGATCCCGAAGCTCTAGTTTGGCAAGGACCAACTCCTCCAGGGGATGATGGTATATCTCGGGATAAAGTTCGAAATAGCTGATGATTGCGCGAATGACTTCATAGTCGGGGTGGTCCCCGCGATCGAAAATCTCAAGCTCGTGCTCAAGCACGGCGAGCAGCGTTTCAATATTGCGGTGTTCTTGGGACAGACGCTCAATGATCATTGTGGCCTCCAACGAACCATTGAAAGATTGAAGCTATTGCTGAGAGCGATGCAGAATCTTGCGCTAGATCAAGCCGGAGGACCGGGGCGCCGGGGCTGAACAGCCAGCCTCCATCTGGCCGCACCCGACCATCGCAGCACCTCGGGCTGCGCCTCAGCCTCGAGCCGCACGTCGTCGCACGCGATATGCTGCTGGCGCCATTGAGTGCACTGTCCCGGTGCGTCCGCTGGTTGCCAATTTCGCGTCTGCCCCGCCAAAAAAGGGGTAGGGTGCCCCAGGGTCACCTCCGAGGAGCAGCAATATGACCCTGCTCCCCGAGCTGGTTCCCGCTATGATCGACCGGCATGTCTTCCGCGATCATGGCCAACACGATGCCCCCCCGAGATCCTGATGACGACGAAGAGGATGGGAGGAAAGACAAGACGATGAAGGGAGCCAAACCGACGAACCGCACGAGGACTAAGCAGGGCGCTCAGACGTGGCCTGAGCTCCGGTGAGCGCGGTCTCCCGGCCTACGTCAGGGCTATCGCATATGACTCGTGGCGGCAGCCTGCGCGCACGCCTCGTCCTTCGAGACGGCGCTGACGCGCCTCCTCAGGATGAGGCTAATCGGCCTCAGTGCCCGTTGAAACTGCTGCCGCACACTCCGCCCTCATCCTGAGGAGCCCGCCTAAAGCGGGCGTCTCGAAGGATGGCAGCGGAGAAAAGCTCTCAAATGCGATAGCCCAGCGGCCTACGTGGAGGCGTTGGTGCGTCCGGCGACTTTCAAGGTCGGTGTGATTCCGAGAGCAGCGGGCAGACGCTGAATGCACGACGGTTCTCGGCGCCGCACCTTTCGGCGTTCGCGGGTAGAGGAGGTGAGCATGACTCTCATATGGCTTGGTGTGCTCCTTGTTTTTGGCGGCGTCCTCCAAATGGCGTTTCAGCCCATCTGGCGAGGCCGCTTCAGCGGTGGAAAGTGGCTTCGCTCCGGGCGTGATACCCTGGAACCTGAAAGGCCAGGGAGCGGCTTCGGCATCAAATCGAACTGGCCTGGACTTGTGATGGTCGCGCTTGGCGGCGCCTTCTTGCTGGCCGGAGCTGCCATCTGAGCTGAAACGAATGTCTCGGGCGTTGCCCGTTATCTGCGGCGCCAACGTGCCAGAGCCATGCCTCTTCCTGGCCGCCAGCCGAGCCCGAAGCCTCGGGAAAGCCCGTCGAGCTGGGCCGGCACTGACGGGAGCGCCGCCGCGTTGGGGGTGAACTCTTAGCCAGTGTTCCTGACTGCTTCAGCCAGAATGGCGTAAAGCTGCTGCTTGCTGAATTCCTTGGGCTGCTGCCTCTCCGCCGAGTTCCGAGGCACCTTCTGTGCGACTGGACGGGCGCAGTCCGCCGACGATGTCGGCCTCTGCTTCGGGGCCGACCTTATCTTGGGTCTTGCCGTGGGCGGCTTGTGGCCGCGCTTCAGGCCCTGACGGGTCAGCATGCCGCAGACCGCGTTACGACTGCACCCGAGACGGCGCGCTATCTGCGCCGCGCTCTGTCCTTCGGACCAGAGCCTATTGAGGAGCGCTATGTCTTTCGCATCCCAGCCCATGGGAGATAATATATCGCGGACTGCCGAGCACGCGCCAGTCTAGTCTTCGTCCGGCTCGCGCACGACCGCCGGTTCGTCAGCGTCGTCTTCTTCCTCCTCGTCGTCGTCTTCGTCCTCTTCGTCGTCATCGGGATCTCTTGGCGGCATCGCGGTGCCCATGAGCACGAGCGGTGTCCAGCCGACCGCCGTGGGGGAAAATGTTTCGGAGGTATGTTGCTTCATGTTGTTGCACTCCTCGAAAGTACGCGCAGTCGCATTTCCCGGGCCAACGACCCGAGCAGCGGGCGGCACCCCATGCAGCTGGCAGTGCTTTCGGCTACTCTACGCCCAAGGACCCGTGAGGCTCTATGTTCAGCAAAACCTCGCCGGTGGTGATTTCGGGAACTCCAAGATCGAGGTCATGAAGACTCGCCTGAACAAACGCCAGGATCTTGGCGTTCGCTGCATTGGCGCTTTCGCGGTCGTCGAATATCATCACGGCGATACCAACGCCGTCGCCCGCATCCAGCACATAATAAGATCTGAATCCGGGCGATTGTCTCAGGATCTCACCGACGCCGCTCTTGGCGCGGCGAGCGGCGTCCGCTACCGAACGAACCTTGGTGTACTTGCGAATGACCATGTACATGGGGGCCACCACGCGCAACACGCCTCCACGCATCAAAGCATATCGGCGTTAGTCGGACTAGGGCCTACCTCCAATAATCTAAGGTTCGCGCATATAGGATACTTATGCAGCTGCAATCGACCCTGACTTGTCCCGTCTGCCAGCATCAGGCCACAGAGACCATGCCGACCGATGCTTGCCAGTTTTTTTATGACTGTGCGGCGTGCCGCACGAGACTTAAGCCCAAGCCCGGGGAGTGTTGTGTGTTCTGCTCCTACGGGACCGTCCCGTGCCCGCCAGTCCAACAGCATGGTAAGGGCGCGTGCTGCGATTGAGGCTGCTCCAGCTGGTGGCCTCTCCCGACTTCGGATTCTAGTCCTTCGGCGTACCGCGTAGAGCATCCGAGTCGGACTCGGCAGCCTTCGCCTTGGAAGCCAGAAACAGGGCGGCAGCCCGTAGGATGGGTTGAGCGCTTGCGAAACCCATCGCTCTTGTTTCGCGACAGCATTACGTCGTCATCGCGTACCAGCGCAATCAAGCCTGTGCTGGTGAAGCGCGTGTGCGATTGGGCGCCGTCTTCGTTTCGCCATCGCGTCGAACTCGGTCGCGATCCGGGCGAGCGATCCGTTCGAGGCCGCTCTTCGAAATGGCGAGAGACGTTCGGTTGGCGATGGGTTTCGCAAGGGCTCAACCCATCCTACGGGTCTGGTCGCGCGCGACGGGAACTCGGCGGGGAATTGCTCGGCTGATGACGGTATGGACCTCCTGACCCGAAGCGACCAGGCGACGTCAGATCGAAGGCCTTTTCTTTGCCATCGCCCGAACCAGGCTCAAGAATTTCTTGAGGACCGGCGACGGATCGTCTCGCCGCCAGGCCAAGCCAAGAAAGGCCTTTGCCGAGGCATCTGCAAGAGGAAGATAGGCGACCCCTTTCATGCGCGCGCTCTGCATCGTTGAAGGCACCAGGGCGATGCCCAGCCCGGCCGCCACCAGGCCGAGTGCCGATGTGATTCTGGGGGCCGGCTGGCCAAGACGAGGTGTGAAGGCAGCTCTATGGCAAGCTGCGATCGTCTCGTCGTGCAAACCGGTTCCGGCCGGCCCGATCATGATGAACTGTTCGTTCGCAAGGCTCTTCAGGGAAACTGCCTTGGATTTGGTTCTTGCCGCGCGATGATGGTTTGGCAAGGCAGCGACCAAAGGCTCCTCTTGGAGAGGGGCGACGATGACCCCGTCTGCATGGATCTGGGACGAGCGCACGAAGGCAACGTCCATCTGGTCGTTGTTGAATTGCGCAACGATGTCATTGCTCAGCCCCTCATGCAACACGAGCGAAACCAGCGGATTGGCTTCCCTGAAGCAACGAATCGAGTCTGGAACGAGCGGGTTAAAGGGCGCTGTTGGCGCAATTCCGATACACAGGGTGCCCTGTTCGCCGCGTGCCGCACGCCGGGTCGCATCAATCGCGCGATCGAACTGTGCAAGGACCGCCTTGGCTTCGCTTAGCAGGGCTTGACCCGCGACGGTCATTTCGACGCCGCGAGGTGTGCGACGGAAAAGCTGAACGCCCAGATCTCGTTCCATCAGGCTGATCTGGCGACTGAGAGGCGGCTGCTGCATATCGAGGCGCTCCGCTGCGCGGGTGATATGTCCTTCCTCGGCAACCGCAACGAAATATCTAAGGCGACGTAGGTCCACATCATACCTCAAAAGTATCGAGATTGACCTATGCATATCATAGCGGAATGGCGGTCCAAACGTTAGTTGTACGGCCGGCAGCAAGGAGGTCGACATGCAACTGCGGAGGCGCGATTTTGTGAACGCCGCGTTGGCGACGATAGGGACATCAGTCCTGCCCCGGATCGCCTTGGCCGAGGGCTATCCGGCGCGAAGCGTACGACTTGTTGTGGGATTTCCCGCCGGAGGGCCGGTCGACATCGCCGGTCGTTTGATCGCCCCATGGCTTTCCGAGAGACTCGGTCAGGAGTTCATCATCGAAAACCAGCCGGGGCAGAGCGGGAATGTGGCGACGAGATCGGTGGTCAGGTCAGACCCTGACGGTCACACGCTCCTCATTTGTGGACCGGTGAACACTATCAACTCGACGCTTTTCAAAGGGCTCGACTTCGATTTCGCCCGTGATATCGCGCCCGTTGCGTTCTTGTATCGGGTCCCGCTGGTGATCGAGGTGCATCCCTCCGTTCCGGTCCGGACGACCGCGGAATTCATCGCCTACGCCAGGGCCAACCCGGGAAAGCTCAAGATCGGATTCGCCGGTCACGGTACGCCTCAGCACATCGGCATCGAACTGTTCAGGACGATGACCGGCATCGATGTTGCGCTGGTGCCATATCTCGGTTCAACGCCCGCGCTCGCCGCTCTCTTGGCCGGAAGCATTGACGCGATGTTCGATCCCATGCCCTCGTCGATTGCGCACATCAGGCGAGGCGAGCTCATCCCGATTGCGGTGACAACTTCGAACAGGTCCGCGAGTCTGCCCGATGTGCCGAGTGCCGCCGAGACTGTCCCTGGCTACGAGGCCGGTTCGTGGTTCGGCATAGGTGCTCCCAGAATGACCCCGACGGACATTGTCGAAAGGCTCAACCGGGAAGTTAACGCCGCGCTCGAGAACCCCAGCATGAAGACCAGGATTGCGGAACTCGGGGGAACGAGCATCCTCGGTTCATCAACACGATTTTCCGAGTTCATCGCCCAAGAGACTGAGAAGTACGCCCGCGTGATCCGCGCGGCAGGGATTGAAGTTAATTGAGAAGCTGCCTCTCGATGCGGCACAGTCGTTTGCCACGCATCTGCTCCAGGGCACCGAGGCGGTCGGCGGCAATCTGCTGCTGAAGCGCGCCCATCACAACGGCAACGCTGCCGACATGCTGACGCTGGCGGATGACCTTCAGGTGGCGCAGGACTACGAGCGCTATCTGAACAATCGCGAGGTCATCAACGCGCTGATCGCGGCCAATCCGAACACGGCCTTCACCGAAGGCTGGGCGGCGACCTTCGCGCGCGTGCAGGC
The DNA here is from genome assembly GCF_002795245.1 of Bradyrhizobium forestalis. Taxonomy (GTDB): domain Bacteria; phylum Pseudomonadota; class Alphaproteobacteria; order Rhizobiales; family Xanthobacteraceae; genus Bradyrhizobium; species Bradyrhizobium forestalis. Next base: position 47,909 of record NZ_PGVG01000034.1, read on the forward strand.
GCCTCCAACAGTCATATGAGATTGCCCTGCGGAACGACGGAGGGTACGGTGACATTCGTCCTCGCGCAGCAGCACCGTCTCCCCGATGACACGCACGTGACGTCCACACGCGCAACGTGCGGCCAAATCCAGCATCAATTTTTTGCTTGATGTGTCCAGGTTGTTTCGTCTAGCGTCACGCGCAGGGGTTGGGAGTGCAGGACTTTCGATAGATCCGGAACATCGTCGCGGCGCCTTGCCGCCGATGCTCATGAACATCCCACGACGACAGGACTGAACGACGCATCGCGGCCGTGAACCGGCCGTGCTGTGCATGAGGCGACGCGTGCCCTAATATCAGGCTGATCTCGCAAAAGGAGCAGCCGATGCCGGGCACCGCGAAGAAGGCGCGTGGAGCGAAGCGAATGACGAAGACGGGAGCTGCGATGCGTGTTGAGGAGCCGGCGCCGAACATGGCAGGGCAGGCGAGCGCCGGCCTCGGTGACGCATCCGGCGGCGCTCCGCACGCCAACGGCGCGCAAGCCGCCAGCCAGTCCGATGCCTCCGCCGCCGGGGCACAAGCGGCCTCGCCGCCCAAGACCGTGTCGCAGGTGCTCGGCGAAATCACCTGGCTGATGACGCAGTCGCCGCGCCACAAGGCGATCCCGCTCGGCGATCTCGAATGGCTGGTGATGCCGGCGATCCTGCTCCAGCAGTTCCGGATTTTCTACAAGGGCGAGCAGCCGGTCGGCGTCGCGTTCTGGGCGCTGGCGGATGAGATCGTCGCGAAGCGGATCGATGCTGGGGATGTGCGGCTGACGCCGGCGGAGTGGAAGAGTGGGATGAGCAGGAAGATCATCGATGTGGTTGCGCCGTTTGGGGGCGAGAGTGAGATGCGCGATCAAATGAAGCCGAGCAAGTTGTAAGCTCGATGCCGCCAATTTTCCGCTTTTGCCCGCTCCTATTTGCTAGTGTAGCTTGGCGCGGTCGGCTGTTATCTATTGTCCAGATCTGCCTAGAGCCTATCAACAGGACGTTCCTAGTTGCATTGCTTTTCCTCGGCTCGCTTTCCTGTCTGAACATTCCTCTATCTGCCGAGCCGAGTAGCGGTAGCAGTCTTATATCGTCGTCAAGATACCTTTGGTCTATCCCGGAGGTCACGATACTGGACGTTGCTCCAGCGACGAACGGCACGGCGGTCCTCGTCCTTCAAGATCGTGAGAAGCGCCTGGCATTGTCGATTGGCGCGAACGAGCTTGGCGCTGGCACCCGCGTTCCAATTCAGAGTGCGAAGATGCTTGCTGCCTCCGCCATCCATTTGGCAGTGGCAGTCGACGGCTCGCTCTGGATCGGGGGAACGCAGAACATCCGACGTTCGATCGGCGGAACTCCTTTGTCTGATGGCTACATTGCAAAGCTCGATCCGACCGGGCACGTGATTCGGGAAATTGAGATTGCGCGCAATCGTGAGAACACAATTGTTGATGTAGCGGTTTTGCCCGGCGGTGACGCGGTGATTGTCGGGAGAGAGGACGACGCAAACTGGCTTGCGCGGATATCTGGAGATGGAGAGATAGTTTGGGAGAAGACGTTCGGGGTAGGCAAAATCGCTTCGGTCACTGTATTGAATGATTTGATTGCGGTCATGGCTTTCGAAGCTATCGAGGGCAGCCCTGTGGGCGCTGGTGTGCGCGTCGCTTTATGGCGGTTTGACACCGAGGGTCGACTTCTAGGTCGTCAACTTGTCCGTCAAGAGCCGGCTCAAACTCCAGGCTCTGCTTGGCTAATGAAAGTTGTTTCTGGACAGGGCGACCTTTACGCTGCATCTGCGTGGACTGAGCCATGGTCGAAGCCTCCTTCGGCAAAGCCATTGAGCGTTACGCGCATCGCTGCGAACGGCCAGATCATTTGGCAGAAGGACGTTCCTGATACTGTTGTGCCAGGCCGCCTAGGACCAATGCCGTGCCCTCGGACCGCCATTGCTCCTCTAGACGGTGGTCTGATCACCTTCTGTATTGCTGCGGAAGGTACAAGCCTTTTTTATCTAGAGCCAGCAACGGCCCAAATCGTTCGTGATCTTCTTCCCAATAAGACAGAGCGAGTGTGCAACGGATCAAATGGGCGTGCCTCGTTCATGCTCCCACATTCCGATTCGAGCATTTTGATATTTGGGACCGGCGGCAGTTGCAGTTGGCTTCAAAAGGTCCAGCTCAGGAATAAGTGAATAAGTCTTAGTGAGCGTGAACAATTGAGGGCGGCCAGAAGGGGGCTTCGCGATGGCTACTACGCTGTTCGCAGGTGATGCCAACGATCGGATTGGCATCTACTATTTTAAAGTTGATGAAGTACCGGGAGCATACCATGTCGGAGTGTTTTATTCGTATGTTGACCTCGGGCAACGTATAACCGTTGCGTATGACGCCGGCCCAACCGTTAGAAATCCCCCCGCGGGGTGGTCAACTGGACCTCTGCCTTCAGCAACGCCACGTCGGCGGTCGGCGGTTCGATCGGCTCGCTGCTTGCCAACCAGATCGTGCACGCCGAAAATATCGGCAGCGCGATCGGCGGACAGGTCGCGGGAGCCGTGGGTGGTATCATTGGGGCGGCGGCGGTCGTCACCGACGTGGTGCTCGGGTTCGTGCTTCCCGGCGTCGGCGCTTTCTTGGGCACAGCGCTCGGCACCTTGATCGGAAACTTACTCGGGACCAGCAATTGGCAGCCTGTAGCAGAGAACCGAATTAAGGCAGGCTCTTATCTGTATGAGACGAGCTACGCTTACTCGCAGGACGGAGGCGATCCATCGATTTCTGATGCTATGGGAAAGGCCGCGATCGGCATGACTAATGCCTATCTTACGGCAGTGGGCGGTGTTGCTCTCGATCACAGCCTACAAAAGGTGATTGGTTTCATCGCCCCATCTGGAACGGACTACCCACCCTACATTCTGGGGAATGATATTCCTGACAATCCGCGGAGTCCCCTTGGCATCCTCAGTCACTACGCTACCGCCGAGCAGGCGGCAAGTCAGGCCGCCATCGAACTCCTGCAGGGAACAGAAGTAGTCGGCGGCAATCTGTTGCTGAAGCGCGCCCATCACAACGGCAATGCCGCCGACATGCTGACGCTGGCGGGCGATCTTCAGGTGGCGCAGGACTATGAGCGCTATCTGAACAATCGCGAGGTCATCAACGCGCTGATCGCGGCGAATCCGAACACGGCCTTCACTGAAGGCTGGGCCGCGACCTTCGCGCGCGTGCAGGATCTCGGCCTCAGCCACTATGGCGCCGTGGATTTCCTCGGCGGAATGGTGACGGGCTATCTCGATTCCATCCGCAAGGCGGGGCTGAGCTTCAGCCTCGCGGACCTGTCGGTGAAGCACGGCAGCGACGGCAGCGTCACCATCGCCATTCACGTCCCCAGCAGCGTCGACAGTCCCGGCGCGCTGTCGGTGTTCGCGAGCCACTCCGACGTGGTGAGTGACGCCACCGGCAAGACGGTCCAGCTCGTCTTTACGGATGGGCTTGCTGCCGCCGGTTTCCATGGTCCGGCCTCGTCCACGATCAGCAATGGCGTCCAGATGGTGACCGCGTCGGGCGGCAGCAACATCTGGTTCGGCCGCAACGACATGCCGAACAATTTTTACGGGGTGGCGGCAAGCGAGAACGTCGTGGTCGGTGGTGCGCTGAATGATGTCGTGAGCGGCGGCAGCGGCGCGGACTTCTTGGATGGCGGCGCCGGCGATGACAACCTTTTCGGCGGCCAAGGTAACGATCTCCTGCGAGGCGGCAAGGGGGCTGATAGTCTCAACGGGTGGCTTGGCAATGACAGCTACGTCTTCAGCCGCGGCGACGGTGTCGATACCATCTTCGACCATACCGTCGTGTCAGGAACGGTCGTCGGCCATCTCGATGGCGGCGTCGATGCGCTGGCTTTTGCTGCCGGCATCAAGCCTTCCGACGTGGTTTTCCAGCTGTCGGGCAACGACCTGATCGTTGGGATCAAGGATCCCGCCAATCCAGGCCTGGCGCTCGCCCAGATGGCCGACCGCATCACGTTGCAGAACTGGCTCGACCCGCTCGACCGAATCGAAAAGCTCGTCTTCTCCGACGGCACGACGCTCGACTTCTCGCCCCGTGCCGGGTTGACGGCCGGCTTTGCCACGATCGATACGGCCGGCTCGACGAGGCTGATGCAGATCGGGATGAGCTACTACTTCTATGCCGACGGCATCGGACCCATGCTGAAATACGGCGGCTTGCCCTTCACGGCCAACATGCTGGAAGGCCGGACGCTTCTCGGCGTGGAGCAAACCGCCTTCGGTTACGAGCTTGCGCTGCGCCTGCCCGGCACGGACGAGTACACGGTCTGGAACACCGACAGCAGCGGCAATGTCGTGGGCAATGGCACCGGCGGCGTCGTCCACGGTGCGAGTTACGAGCTCGAGTCGCTGGAGCCGAGCTTCCATCAGGACCTCAACGGCGACGGCGTGATCGGTGTGCCGCCGATCGAATCGGCCGGGTCGACCAGCCTGATGCTGTCGGGCGGCAACTATTACCTGAACAGCATCAGCACTGGCAGCGGACCTGTTTTGAAGTATCAGGGGTCGCCAGTGATCGCGGCCAATTGGGGGGCATGGTCGGTCATTGCCGCCGAGCAGGTGTCGGGCGGTGGCTACGACGTGGTCTGGAAGAGTTCGACGAGCGCGCCGCATTATTCTGTGTGGAGCACGGACAGCGACGGCAACTTCCTGGCGACCCTAGCCGCTGCCCCGGAAGTACTGGGCAACGATGCCTCTCTCCAGGCGCTGGAGCCGACGCTCCATCAGGATCTCAACGGAGACGGCACGATCGGCGTCCCCGCCACCATCGAGGCACTCGGGTCGACCAGCCTGGTCCTGTCTGCCGGCAACTACCACCTGATCGGCAACAGCACCGGCACCGGACCTGTTCTGAAGTATCAGGGCTCTCCGGTGATCGCGGCCAATTGGGGATCGTGGTCCGTCATTGCCGCCGAGCAGGTGTCGGGCGGCGGCTATGACGTTGTCTGGAAGGGTTCGGCGAACGCGCATTATTCGGTCTGGAGCACGGACAGCGACGGCAACTTCCTGACGACCCTTGCCGCTGCCCCGGAGGTGCTTGGAAACGACTTGTCTCTCAAAGCGCTCGAGTCGACGCTTCATCAGGATCTCAACGCCGACGGCACGATCGGTGTGCCCTCGATCGAAGCGAACGGATCGACCAGCACGGTCCTGTATGGCGGCTATTACTACCTGCTCAATGCCAGCACGGGGGCCGGCCCTGTTCTGAAGTATCAGGGCTCTCAGGTGATTGCCGCCAACTATGGAGCCTACTCGGTCATCGCCGCCGAACAAGTCGCAGGCGGTGGCTATGACGTCGCCTGGAAGAACTCCTCGACCGGAAAGTTCTCGATCTGGAACACGGATAGCAACGGCAACTTCGTGACGACTCTTGCCGCCGCTCCGGAGGTGCTGGGTACCGATCCGTCTCTCAAGTCGCTGGAGACGGTTTTCCATCAGGACCTCAACGGCGACGGCGTGATCGGAGCTTCTCCCGTCGTTCTCGACCTTGACGGCAACGGCATCGATCTCTTGCCCTTGTCCAGCTCGTCCGCTTCCTTCGACATGGACGGGCTAGGTGGTCGCGAACACACGGCGTGGATATCCGGGGGCGATGGTCTGTTGGCAATCGATCTCGGTGATGATGGGAGTGCTGGGCCCGACGGCGTGATCGATCAGAGCAAAGAGATCGTATTCACGGCCTGGGCGCCGGGCACGACCTCCGATATGGCTGCGCTCGTGCAAGTGTTCGATACCAATCACAACAGCCAGCTCGATGCCGCCGACAGCCGGTGGAGCGAGTTCCGGATTTGGCAGGACGCCAACGGCGACGGCATCTCGCAAGCGGGCGAGGTGAAGACACTGGATGCGATCGGAATCGCCTCTATCGGCCTCCAACCGTCCGGTCCATCGCAGACGCTGACGGACGGCTCGGCCATCAGCGGTCTTGCCAATTTCGTCTGGAGAGACGGCGCGACCGGTGCGGCCGCAGACGTGTCGTTTGCGTACCAGCCCAGCATGGGCGGGACCGCGGCGAATGGGCCATCGATATACCTTGCGGAGGCGACGGCCGATGGTTGGCATCAGGTCGACGTAGAGCACAGCATCGCGCAGGGGCTCGATCATTTGCTCGTCAGCGCCGCGAGCCATCATTGGCATATCGCTTGAGGTTGCACCCCAGTTCGTAGGATGGGTTGAGCCTTGCGAAACCCATCGCTTCCGTTTTGTGAGAGCGTTCCGTCATGACCGCGTGCGGTCGTAACTTCGTTCCGGCTGGACGCTTCTTCATCGTCCGTCTTCAATATGGCGAGAGGGGGCTTTGGCGATGGGTTTCGCAAGGGCTCAACCCATCCTACGGGCTGGTGGTCAAAGGCGCCGGTGATGTCCGCCATCGCGCCGCCATGGCAGAGAAGCGAACATCAAGCGCGCCGGAGTCGAGCAGTCCGGTCCAACAAGGATGCGGCCTCAGGCGTGCCTACTCGTCTTCGTCCTCATCCTCCTCGTCCTCTTCCTCGTCTTCCTCCACCTGCACGAGCGTGGCCAGCGGCAGCGTCTCGCGGAACAAATCGCCTTCCATGCCCATCCACAGGCACAGCACCTCGTCTTCCTTGATTTCCGCAACCGTCAGCGGCTGGCCGCCGGATTTCAGCATCACGACATCGCCGGCTTTCAGATCCATGGATTGTCCTTTCAGGTTGATCGATGCGAGGCTAACAGGCCGTCATGACAGGCCGATCACGCCGGCTGTGCGTACCGGGAAATTCCACCGGCGCGTTGCGATACGGTCTTGGCTGCGCCCGCTCGCGATCGGCTGGCTCGGCAGGCACCGGTTGCGGATGCGGCTCACGCAGAAGCTTTCGCAGGCCCCGCGACGATGACATCATGCTCCTGTTTTGCCCGACGAGTCAAAGTCGTTTCGTAAAATCCGTAAGTTCTTGATTTTGCAGCGGCGCCCTACTGTGCATGGGGTTGTTTTTCAGTTTTTGATTTGGCGCGCCGTTACGCCTGCTGCGGCACCAGCTCCATCAGCGAGCGGATGATGCGGTCGGGCTTGACCGTCGAGCCTTTGGGCAGGCCGTCGCCATGCACGTCCATCCAGATCGAATAGATGCCGAGGCGCTGCGGCGTCACGACTTCCCATTCCAGATTGTCGCCGATCATCCAGGTATCCTCGGCGGTGACGCCGAGCGCCTCCATGGCGTGCAGATAGGCGCGCTCCTCGGGCTTGCCGAAGCCGTGCTCGCCCTCGATCTGGATGTGGTGGAAGCGGTGCGCCAGCTCGAAACGCTCGACCTTGGCGCGCTGCATGTCGGCGGCGCCGTTGGTCACCAGTGCGAGCTTGATGCCGAGCGCCTTGAACCGGTCGATCGCCTCATGCGCGCCGGGGAAGACGAACATCTCCTCCTCGCGATAGGCGGTGAAGCGGTCGGCGAGGCGAATGGCGAGGTCGTCGGGCAGGGCGCGGTGGCCGGCGGCCGCGAGCGCGGCAAAACCGCCCTTGACCGTGAGGTGACGGGCCTCGGCGAGCTTCATCCGCCACGCCGCTTCCGCGTTCGCCCAGAAGTTTCGCGCGAAAGCCAGCACCGCGGTCGCGACCTGCGGCGGCGGCAACGGCGCCAGTTCTTCGGCGAACTCGGCGGTGATCGTGTTCCAGGCGATCTCGGGACGGCCATAGGCCGACAGGATGGTGTCGTCCATGTCGATCAGCATGGCGCGCGGCAGCGGCGGCATCGCGAGGCTCACGGCCATTTCACCTCCGGCGGCAGCGACGACAGGATCGAATCCACATTGCCGCCGGTCTTGAGTCCAAAGATCGTGCCGCGGTCGTAGAGCAGGTTGAACTCGACATAGCGGCCGCGCCGGATCAGTTGCTCCTCGCGGTCCGCAGCGGTCCAGGCGCTCGCGAAATTGCGCCGCACGATCTCAGGATAGATCTTCAGGAAGGCGCGGCCGACATCCTGGGTGAACACGAGGTCGGCGTCCCAATCGCCGCTGTCGTGCCAGTCGTAGAAGATGCCGCCGATGCCGCGCGCCTCTTTGCGGTGCGGCAGGTAGAAATACTCGTCGCACCATTTCTTGTACTTGTCGTAATCGGCAACGCCGCTCGGCTGGTTGCAGGCCTGTTTCATCGCAGCGTGGAAGGCGATGCTGTCCGCGTCGTTCTGCGTCCGCCTTCGCTCCAGCACCGGCGTGAGGTCGGCGCCGCCGCCGAACCAGGCTTTTGTGGTGACGACAAAGCGCGTGTTCATGTGCACGGCGGGGACGTTCGGATTGCGCATGTGCGCGATCAGCGAGATGCCGGACGCCCAGAATTTTGGATCCTCCGCGGCGCCCGGAATCTGGGCGCGAAACTCGGGTGCGAACTCGCCGTGCACGGTCGAGCAGTGCACGCCGACCTTCTCGAACAGGCGGCCATGCATCATCGACATCACGCCGCCGCCGCCGGGCGCGCCAGTGTGGTCGGTGCGCTGCCAGGGCGTGCGCTTGAAGCGGCCGGCTTCGCCCGGATAGAGGCTTTGCGGTGCGTCATCCTCGAGCCGCTCGAAGCTTGCGCAGATGTCGTCGCGCAAGCGCTCGAACCAGGCGCGGGCGCGGGCCTTGCGGTCTTCGATCGTCGTGACGTCCATCTGCATTCCCGTGTCCTACCTGATGCCGAGCGATTTGTGCGTCTGCACGCTCAGCCGCCATTGCGGATGGCGCAGGCAATAGTCGATCGCGCGCGCGGTGTTCTCGATGACCTCGGGCCCGTCCATCGGCTGCAGCGAGAAGCGTTCGAAGGCGAGATCCTCAAATGCTTCGGGCATCGCCAACGCTTGCGGATAGACCAGCTTCAGCTCGTGGCCTTGGCGCAGGACCAGCTCGCTGCCGCCCTTGGGGCTGACGCAGATCCAGTCGAGCCCCTCCGGAGCTGCGATCGTGCCGTTGGTCTCGACGCCGATCTCGAAGCCTCTCGCGTGCAGCGCGTCGATCAGCGCGGCGTCGACCTGGAGCAGCGGCTCGCCGCCGGTCAGAACCACGTAGCGGTTGTCGGCAGCCGCCGTCCATTGCGCGGCGATGGTGTCGGCGAGTTCCGCGGCCGAGCCGTAGCGGCCGCCGAGGGTGCCATCGGTCCCGACGAAATCCGTGTCGCAGAACTTGCAGGTCGCATCCACGCGGTCGGCCTCGCGGCCGCTCCAGAGGTTGCAGCCGGCAAAACGGCAGAACACGGAGGCGCGCCCGGCATGGGCGCCTTCGCCTTGCAGGGTCAGGAAGATCTCCTTGACCGCGTAACTCAAGCCTCTCTCCTCAACCTGTCAAACTTGCGGGTTCCGGATCTGCCGCAGCGCCTCGCCCGCGGCCATGGCCGCCGTCATGGCGACATTGAGCGACCGCAGCCCCGCCTTGATCGGGATCACCAGGTGCGCATCGGCAGCCTCGACCACCGCGTCGGTGACGCCGGCGCTCTCGCGCCCGAATAGCAGGATGTCCGAGCTCTGGTAATGAAAATCGCGATAGTCGGTGGCGGCCTTGGTGGTGAACAGCAGCAGCCGGCAGCCCTGGCCTGCGCGCCAGTCCTCGAATTTCGCCCAGGAGTCATGGCGGGTGAGCCTGACATGGTCGAGGTAATCCATTCCCGCCCGGCGGAACAAGCGATCGGAGACGGGGAAGCCCGCAGGTTCGATGATATGGGCGGCCATGCCCAGGCAGGCGCAAAGCCTGAGAATCGTGCCGGTGTTCTGAGCGATGTCAGGCTGGAAAAGCGCGATCTGCATGGGCTGTGTCAGGGGTCGATGCGGGCCGGAATGTCTCAATAAAACATCGCCCGCCCGGGAATTCGTGCATGGCACGCTCCCACGCCGTTAGCGGGCTTGCGCTCGCACGGCAAGGGTGCCAATAGAACGATTCTGGACTGCTAATTCACCCGTTTTGAGGTGAACAGCCAAGTTCTGCCGCCGCGGGGGGCCGCGGGCGCCGGCAGCCTTTCCGGGGACCTCATGGGCGCCCCCCGGAGCGGTTCCACCGGTCGCATAAGAAGAAAGGGTTGGAATCGTGACGACAGCGTCTTCGGCGGACCATCCGACACGCCGTGATTTCTTATTCGTTGCAACAGGGGCAGCTGCAGCAGTAGGGGGCGCGGCTGCGCTCTGGCCCTTCATCTCGCAAATGAATCCGGATGCATCGACCATCGCCGCCGGTGCGCCGATCGAGGTCGATCTCAGCCCGATCGCCGTGGGCCAGGACATCAAGGTGTTCTGGCGCGGCAAGCCGATCTACATCAGCCACCGCACCAAGAAGCAGATCGACGAGGCGCGCGCCGTCAACGTGGCGAGCCTGCCCGATCCGCAGTCCGACGAGGCCCGGGTCAAGTCCGGCCACGAGCAGTGGCTGGTCGTGATCGGCATCTGCACCCATCTCGGTTGCATCCCGATCGCTCATGAAGGCAGTTACGACGGGTTCTTCTGCCCCTGCCATGGGTCGCAGTACGATTCGTCCGGCCGCATCCGCCAGGGGCCCGCGCCCGCGAACCTGCCGGTGCCGCCGTACCAGTTCGTTTCCGACACCAAAATCCAGATCGGCTGAGCTTCGGACCTTCGTCCGAAGCCTTCGCGCCGTCTCGTCGTAGTTATTTCCTCAGGATCGCATCATGAGCGGACCATCCGACTACCAGCCGAGCAATCCGGCCCTGCAATGGATCGAGCGGCGTCTGCCGATCTTTGGCCTCATCCATTCCTCCTTCGTCGCCTATCCCACCCCGCGCAACCTGAACTATTGGTGGACCTTCGGCGCCATCCTCTCCTTCATGCTGGGGCTGCAGATCCTGACCGGCGTGATCCTGGCGATGCACTACACGCCGAATGCCGATCTCGCCTTCAAGTCGGTCGAGCTGATCGTCCGTGACGTGAACTACGGCTGGCTGCTGCGCAACATGCACGCGGTCGGTGCCTCGATGTTCTTCGTCGCCGTCTACGTCCATATGTTCCGCGGCCTTTACTACGGGTCGTTCAAGGAGCCGCGCGAGGTGTTGTGGATACTCGGCGTCATCATCTACCTCCTGATGATGGCGACTGGCTTCATGGGCTACGTGCTGCCGTGGGGCCAGATGAGCTTCTGGGGCGCCACCGTCATCACCAACCTGTTCTCCGCCATTCCCTATGTCGGCGAGAGCATCGTGACGCTGCTGTGGGGCGGTTATTCGGTCGGCAACCCGACGCTGAACCGCTTCTTCTCGCTGCACTATCTTCTGCCGTTCGTGATCGCCGGCGTCGTCGTGCTGCACGTCTGGGCGCTGCACGTGGCCGGCCAGAACAATCCCGACGGCGTCGAGCCGAAGTCGGAAAAGGACACGGTGCCGTTCACGCCGCATGCCACCATCAAGGACATGTTCGGCGTCGCCTGCTTCATGCTGCTGTACGCCTGGTTCATCTTCTACATGCCGAACTATCTCGGTGACGCCGACAATTACATTCCGGCGAACCCGGGCGTGACGCCGCCGCACATCGTGCCGGAATGGTATTACCTGCCGTTCTACGCGATCCTGCGCTCGATCCCGAACAAGCTCGCGGGCGTCATCGCGATGTTCGGGGCGATCATCATCCTGTGCTTCCTGCCCTGGCTCGACAGCGCGAGGACGAGGTCGTCGAAGTACCGTCCGCTGGCCAAGCAGTTCTTCTGGATCTTCGTCGTGGTCTGCATCCTGCTCGGCTATCTCGGCGCGCAGCCGCCGGAGGGCATCTACGTCGTCGCCGGCCGGGTCCTGACGGTCTGCTACTTCGCCTACTTCCTGATCGTGCTGCCGCTGCTCGCGCGCATCGAGAAGCCGCGGCCGGTGCCGAACTCGATCTCGGATGCAGTCCTGGTCAAAACCGGCAGCAGGTCGACGCCGATGGTCTCGACTGCGATCGTGCTGGCGCTCGCCGGTTCATTGTTCGCGAGCTCGATCGACAGCGCGAAGGCGTCTGAAGGCAGCGACACGCCGCCGGCGAACAAATGGTCGTTCTCGGGCCCTTTCGGTAAGTTCGATCGCGGCGCGCTGCAGCGCGGCCTGAAGGTCTACAAGGAGGTCTGCGCCAGCTGCCACGGCCTGTCCTATATCGCCTTCCGCAACCTCGCCGAGCCCGGCGGGCCCGGCTATTCGGTGGCGCAGGCCGCAGCCTTCGCCTCCGAGTACAAGGTCAAGGAGGGCCCGAACGATGCGGGCGACATGTTCGAGCGTGCGGGGCGCCCGGCGGATTATTTCCCCTCGCCGTTCCCGAACGAGCAGGCCGCGCGTGCCGCGAACGGTGGTGCGGCGCCGCCCGACTTGTCCCTGATCACCAAGGCACGCTCCTACAAGCGCGGCTTCCCCTGGTTCATCTTCGACTTCTTCACCCAGTACCAGGAGCAGGGTCCGGACTACGTCGCGGCCGTGCTCCAGGGCTTCGAGGACAAGGTGCCAGAGGGCGTCACCATCCCGGAGGGCTCGTACTACAACAAGTACTTCCCGGGCCACGCCATCAAGATGCCGAAGCCGCTCAGCGACGGCCAGGTGACCTATGACGACGGCTCCCCGACCACGGTCGCGCAGTACTCCAAGGACGTCACCACGTTCCTGATGTGGACCGCCGAACCGCACATGGAAGCGCGCAAGCGCCTCGGTTTCCAGGTGTTCGTGTTCCTGATCATCTTCGCGGGCCTGATGTACTTCACCAAGAAGAAGGTCTGGGCCGCCTCGCACTGAGCGGCGAAAGACGAGATATGAAAGAGCCCCCGCGAGGGGGCTTTTTTTGTTGCTCATTCCGGGGCGCGCGACAGCGCGAGCCCGGAATCCATCGCGCGACAGAGTTGGTGGATGAATGGATTCCGGGCTCGATGCTGACGCATCGCCCCGGAATGACGAGAGTGTGGATTGCGCCGCGCGCTTGCACCCGCCAGAATACCGCCAACCGCTCCCCCAAAACTCACCGGAGGACACCATGGGAACCGCCATCACCTTCAAGCGTCCGGACGGCAAGGACGCCTCGGGCTATCTCGCCAATGCCGCGCGCGGCAACGCGCCGGGCGTGGTCGTGATCCAGGAATGGTGGGGGTTGTCGGACCAGATCAAGGGCCTGTGCGATCGCTTCGCGCTCGCCGGCTTCGATGCGCTTGCGCCCGATCTCTACAAGGGCAAGGTGGTGCCCTATCACGACACGGACAGCGCCAACAAGGAGATGAACTCGCTCGACTTCATGGACGCGACCACGCAGACCGTACGCGGCGCCGCGCAATATCTGTCGCGCAATGGCGCCAAGGTCGGGCTGACTGGCTTCTGCCTCGGCGGCGCCGTCACCATCATCGGCGCGACCAAGATCCCGGAGCTTGCGGCCGGCGTCGTGTTCTACGGCATTCCGCCGGAGCAGGCGGCCAAGCCCGCCGACGTCAAGATCCCGCTCCAGGCCCATTTCGCCAACAAGGACGATTGGTGCACGCCGGAGCTGGTCACTGGCTTCGAGAAGGCCATGAAGGCCGCCGGCAAGTCGTTCGAGCTGTTCCGCTATGACGCCGAGCACGCCTTCGTCAACGAGCAGCGCCAGGCCGTGCACGACCGCGAAGCCGCCGAGCTCGCCTGGGGCCGGGCGACGGAGTTTTTCCGGAAGCATCTGGGGTAGTTGCCAGCCGGTACCCCGGATGAGCAAAGCGATATCCGGGCAACCTCTCGACCAAGACCCGGATGTCGCTTCGCTCATCCGGGCTACGGCTCCGCCGCCCAGCCACCCTTGACGCGGCCCCCCGGCCATGGTGAGTATCCGCCCCATGAGCACCGCCGTCCGCCCAGCCCGTCTTTGGTGGCGCACCTCCTAACGAGGTGGCCGGTGCGATTTCCCTTTCCCAAATCGTCTGAGGTCGCCAACGCAGTGCGGCGGCCTGATCGTTTGTCCTGTGTGGCGTTCCCTCGGCAAGTTTCGTAAGAGGACCCCATGAACAGGACCGTCTTTGCCCTCCCGGCCAGAAGCGACTATGTGACCCGCGCGGGTCTTGCGATCACGCGCGTGGCGGAGCAATTCACCGGCGGCGCCAACAGGCTCGACGATCTCGTCAACCTGCTCGACCGCCGCCGCGGCGTGGTGCTGTCCTCGGGCACGACCGTGCCCGGCCGCTACGAGAGTTTTGACCTCGGCTTCTCGGACCCGCCGCTCAAGCTCGAGACGGTTGGCGTCAATTTCAAGCTGGAGGCTCTGAACGGGCGCGGGGAGGTGCTGATCGCCTTCGTCGGCGATGTCCTGCGCGATCCTTGTGTGGTGATCTCCGAGAAGAGCGCGACGCACCTTGCCGGCCACATCATCCGCGGCGATGCGCCGGTCGAGGAGGACCAGCGCACCCGGCGCGCCAGCGTGATGTCGCTGGTGCGCGACATCATTGCCGCCTTCTCCGCCAACGACGACGGGCTGCTCGGCCTGTTCGGCGCCTTCGCTTACGATCTCGTGTTCCAGATCGAGGACCTCGTGCAGAAGCGCCCGCGCGAGGCCGACCAGCGCGACATCGTGCTCTACGTGCCCGATCGCCTGCTGGCCTATGACCGCGCCACCGGCCGCGGCGTGGTGCTCTCCTACGATTTCGCCTGGAAGGGCAAGTCGACCGAAGGTCTGCCGCGCGAGACCGCCGACAGCCCATATCTGAAGACGCCCCGCCAGGGCTTTGCCGATCACGCGCCCAGCGAATATCAGGCCACCGTCGAGACCGCACGCGCCGCCTTTGCCCGTGGCGATCTGTTCGAGGCCGTGCCCGGCCAGCTCTTTGCCGAGCCCTGCGACCGCTCGCCCGCCGAAGTGTTCCAGCGCCTCTGCGTCATCAACCCGTCGCCCTATGGCGCGCTGATGAATCTCGGCGAAGGCGAGTTTCTCGTCTCGGCTTCGCCGGAAATGTTCGTGCGATCGGACGGCCGCCGCGTCGAGACCTGCCCGATCTCGGGCACGATCGCGCGCGGCCTTGATGCGATCGGCGATGCCGAGCAGATCCGCCAGCTCCTGAACTCGGAGAAGGACGAGTTCGAGCTCAACATGTGCACCGACGTCGACCGCAACGACAAGGCGCGCGTCTGCGTGCCCGGCACCATCAAGGTCTTGGCGCGACGGCAGATCGAGACCTACTCGAAGCTGTTCCACACCGTCGACCACGTCGAGGGCATGCTGCGCCCTGGCTTTGACGCGCTCGATGCCTTCCTCACCCACGCCTGGGCCGTCACCGTGACCGGTGCGCCAAAACTATGGGCGATGCAATTTGTGGAGGATCACGAGCGCTCGCCGCGGCGCTGGTATGCCGGCGCGATCGGCGCGGTGAATTTCGACGGCAGCATCAACACCGGCCTCACCATCCGCACCATCCGCATGAAGGATGGTCTCGCCGAGGTGCGCGTCGGCGCCACCTGCCTGTTCGATTCAGACCCTGCCGCGGAAGACCGCGAGTGCCAGGTCAAGGCCGCCGCGCTGTTTCAGGCGCTGCGCGGCGATCCGCCGAAGCCGCTCTCGACCTTCGCGCCCGATGCCACCGGCTCGGGCAAGCAGGTGCTGCTGATCGATCACGACGACAGCTTCGTGCACATGCTCGCCGACTATTTCCGCCAGGTCGGCGCCAGCGTCACCGTGGTCCGCTATGTGCATGCGCTCGACATGCTCAAGCAGAAGAGGTGGGATTTGCTGGTGCTGTCGCCAGGCCCCGGGCGTCCTGAGGATTTCGGGATCAGGAAGACCATCGATGCGGCGCTGGCGCAGAAGCTGCCGGTGTTCGGCGTCTGCCTCGGCGTCCAGGCCATCGGCGAATATTTCGGTGGCGAGCTCGGCCAGCTCACCCATCCCGCCCACGGCCGGCCCTCACGGGTGCAGGTGCGCGGCGGCCGCCTGATGCGCAACCTGCCGAACGAGATCGTCATCGGCCGCTATCACTCGCTCTATGTCGAGCGCGACAGCATGCCGGAGGTGCTTGATGTCACCGCGAGCACCGAGGATGGCGTCGCCATGGCGCTGGAGCACAAGACCCTGCCGGTCGCCGGCGTGCAATTCCACCCGGAATCGCTGATGTCGCTCGGTGGCGAGGTGGGGCTACGTATTGTCGAAAACGCGTTCCGGCTGGATGCGGGAGCGAATTGAGTGCAGGATATTTCACCTCGTCATTCCGGGATGGTGCGCAAGCACCAGACCCGGAATCTCGAGATTCTCAGGTGCGCAATTGCGCACCTGAGTTCGGCTCGTCGAGCCGCCCCGGAATGACAGCTAATATGGGATACAAATGACTTTTGACCACGACATCAAGGCGAGCGTTCGCACCATTCCCGACTATCCCAAACCCGGGATCATGTTCCGCGACATCACCACCTTGCTTGCGGATGCGCGCGCCTTCCGCCGCGCTGTGGACGAGCTCGTCAATCCCTGGGCCGGCAACAAGATCGACAAGGTCGCTGGCATGGAGGCGCGCGGCTTCATCATCGGCGGCGCGGTGGCGCACCAGCTCTCGGCCGGCTTCGTGCCGATCCGCAAGAAGGGCAAGCTGCCGCACACCACCGTGCGCATCGCCTACTCGCTCGAATACGGCATCGACGAGATGGAGATGCATGTCGACGCGATCCAGCCCGGCGAGCGCGTCATCCTGGTCGACGACCTCATCGCCACCGGTGGCACCGCCGAGGGCGCGGTGAAGCTGCTGCGTCAGATCGGCGCCAACGTCGTCGCGGCCTGTTTCATCATCGACCTGCCCGAGCTCGGCGGCGCCGCCAAGCTGCGCGCCATGGACGTGCCCGTGCGCACGCTGATGACGTTCGAGGGGCACTGAGCGGGCGATAACGATCGTTCGGTTCTATTTGGACCGCAACTGGCTGCTGCGGCCTAGGTTCACCTCTCCCGGAGGGAGAGGTCGGATCGCATCGCAGATGCGATCCGGGTGAGGGGATCTGCTGTCACTGATCGCCGCGGCCCCTCACCCGGATTGCACTGGACGATGCTCCGCATCGCCTGATGCAATCCGACCTCTCCCCGCTGGGGAGAGGTGGGCACCGAGTTCTCGGCTGAAACCTTAGGACCGCTGCAGGATCAGGCTGAGCTCAAGCTCGCGGAAGGCGATGTAATTCCTCCGCGTCCATTGATGCAGCTCGGTCGAGGAATCCTTTTCCTGGCGCAGGTAGCCGGTGAAGGAGAAATTCAGCCGGTCGATATAGGTCTTCAGGAAGCCCGGCAGCGCGGGCAGGCGGAACAGCCGGCCGCCCCCCATCGCGGGCGGCAGCTCGCCGCGCACGACATATTCGTTGTCGACCGTGATCAGGTTCATCCGCGGGATCTGCCCGCGCAGCATCTCGTGGGCGCGGGCGGAGACGCGGTCGGTGTCGGCGACGAACAGGATCTGCGGCGCGACATGCCGGCGCGCCGCCTCCTTGAGCAGGCCGATCTCCTCGGTCATCTTGAAGAACTCGTCGAAGGCGTGGAAGCCGAGGTCGATGACCTTGGCAAGTCCATCGTCGACGATGACGCGGTCCATCAGCTGCATCTTGCCGTAGGTGTCGATCACGTCGGCGGTCTCGGTCACCCTCGGCAGGTAATCGAGCAGCGACGGCTCCTTCAGGTTGACGTCGAAGGCCGCGACGTTGCCGTTCTTGAGCAGCAGGAATTCTGTGAGCAGCCGCGCCAGCAGGGTCTTGCCGACCTGCGGGCGGGGCGAGCAGATGATGTAGACGGGGGTCGCGGGCATTGTGCGCTATTATTTGAGCGAACTCGTCGCCCAATCCAGCCGTATCCGCCCGGGGCCGCAACTATTTTTCGCTGTTGCGGGTCACGGGTTTCGAGCCGACGATGTCGGTCAGGCGGATGCGGTCGAACTCGCTCCAGACGTTCGCCAACCAGTGCCGGACATAGCCGCGCAGCACGAACGAATAGTTCGCGGCCTCGTCGCTGATGCCCTTGTTGGCGACGAATTTCAGGAACGGGACGGAGGACACCTCGACCTGCTCATAGGCCATTTCGTTGAGCTTGGGGATGGTCAGCTCGGTCGCGTCCTTGATGCGGTGGAAGTAGGAATTGTAGGTCGCCTGGTCCCACTGGAAGAACTGGGTGTCGTTGATGAAGTTCTTCACCAGGAAATATTTTGCGCCGCTCATGAAGCCTGCGGTCTCGGCGATCTCCTCCAGTGAGGCGATCGAGGGTCCCAGGATGTGGAACACCGCAAAGGTGATCTGGCCGGCCTTGGCGGCATCGAGGAAGCCGATGTCGCGGAGCGAGGCGAGGGCCGGCGAGAGCAGGCCGGCCCGAACGTCGATCACGGTCACTGACGGGCTCACGGTGTTGAGCGTGTCGAAGATCTTCATCTGGTCGGCCGTGGTCGTCATGTCGACGATCTCGGTGATGTCGGGGTGGAAGCGCCTCAGGGTTCCGCGCGGCGACTCCGTGTCGAACGCGCGCGTCGGCACGTTGTTGGCTGAGAAATAATCGAGCAAGGTACGCGACACCGTGGTCTTGCCGACCCCGCCCTTGTCCGCGCCCACCACAACCACTGCCGGCTTTGCCATTGCTGTCCCCTAACGCGCGCCCCCGATCGCGAGGTCGCAATCGGCCGGGCCCCAAATCGATGTCCCAAAAGACGTCTCGAGTCTGCTGTTGGGCGCGAACATGGCAGAAACAAGGGAGAATTCAATTCCGTAGGCCCCAGTTACGGCAATTCCCGAGGTTTTTCCTGATCACAGGGAAACACGCCCTATGTAGCGGCAAATCACGTCCTCAGTGACGGCCCCACGGTCCCATCGGATTGCCTGCCCGGGCTCCTGAGGGGCTTGGTGGCGGTACGGGAGGCGGACCAGCCGGGCTGGCTGCGTCGTTCCACGGCCCGTGCGGCAGTGGTTGCTGGGGATCCTGCGGATTGGCCTGCGCCGCGGGCTGTTCCGTATCGGGCTGATCCGTCTCTTCAGCGGGGTCCGGCAGCGGGCCGGGGTCACGGCCGCCGGCGAACTTGACGAGCGCATCGACCCGGGACTGCACGGAAGGATGGGTGGCGAACAAATCGGCAAAGCCCTCGCGCGGATTGTCGACACAGAGCTCCATCACCGCCGAGGTCGCACCCGGCAGCTCGCCGCGGCCCTCGATCTTGCGCAGCGCCGAGATCATGGCGTCAGGGTCTTTCGTCAGCTCGACCGAGCCGGCATCGGCGAGATATTCGCGCGACCGCGATAGCGCGAGCTTCACCACCTGCGACAGCAGCCAGGCCACGACGATCAGCACGACCGCGATGATGATGACGATGATCGCACCGCCGCCGGAACTCTTGCTGTCACTCGACGACGAGGACGACCGCGACGATGAGGAGGAGCCCGAGGACCACGAGCCGCCGGAGCTCGGGCTCCAGTCGAAGCTCGTGAACAGGCGGAAGAACAATTCGCCGAAGAAGCCGACCACACCGGCGATGATGACGGCGACCACCATGAGCTGCACGTCGCCGTTCTTGATGTGGGTCAGCTCGTGGCCCAGCACCGCCTCGATCTCCTTGTCGTTCAACGCGTCGAGGAGACCGGTGGTGACCGTGATGGAATATTGCCGCGGATTGAGGCCGGTCGCGAACGCGTTCAGCGCCGGGCTCTCCATGATCTTCAGCTTCGGCATGGTGATGCCGCGCGAGATGCAGAGGTTTTCGAGCAGGTTGTAGAGCCGCGGCTGCTCCTGCCGGGTGACGTCGTGGCCGCCGGTCACAGCGTCGATCATCGATTGGTGGAAAAAATAGGCGATCGCGATCCAGGCGAGCGCCGCGAGGGTCGCGAAGGGCGCTGCCTTGAGCAGGTCGGCGAAGGCGCGGCTCAGATAGTGGGCCACCGTGCCATTGCCGTCGATGACGACTTCGGCGACCAGCGCACCGGCATAGACCAGCACATAGACCAGCGCGAACAGGCCGGCGAGCAGCAGCATCGAACGAAACTTGTTCGAGGCGATGTGCGTGTAGAGACCATACGCGGCCATGACGCGGGTGCCCTGCCGGCTTATCGGCTCAACTTAGAACTTCACCTGCGGCGCGGCCTCGACCTCGGTGCGGCTGGTGCCGAGATCGAAGAACTCCTTCCTGGTGAAGCCGAACATGCCGGCGAACAGGGCGGCGGGCATCTGCTGGATGCCGGTGTTGTATTCCTGGACCGCGTTGTTGAAGAAGCGGCGGCTCGCCGCGATCTTGTTCTCGAGATCCGACAGCTCGCTCGCGAGCTGCTGGAAATTGGCGTTGGCCTTGAGGTCGGGATAAGCCTCCGACAGCGCGATCAGCCGGCCGAGCGCGCCGGAGAGCTGGTTCTCGGCCGCGGACACCTGAGCCGGTCCCTGCGCCGACATCGCCGAATTGCGCGCCTTGATGACGTCGTCGAGCGTGCCGCGCTCGTGCGCGGCATAGCCCTTCACGGTCTCCACCAGGTTGGGGATCAGGTCGTGGCGCTGCTTGAGCTGCACGTCGATATCGGCAAAGGCCTGGCCGACGCGCTGGCTCAGCGCCACCAGGCGGTTGTAGGCGCTGAAGGCGAACAGCACGAGGACGACGATGACGCCGAGAACGATCCAGCCGGTCGACATGGAGAACTCCTGAAGGGGACGAAGACGAGCGCTAGGGTAGACCAAATTGGCGCAGGATGAGAGCCCGGCGCGGAGGGGAGGTAGGACTTGGTCGGACCGGGAGCCACCCGAGTTCAAGTCGAGCAGGTTAACTTTCGGACATGATCGCCTCGCCCCAGCGCCAACGCCGGGCGTCCGCATACGCGGCCTTGTCGCGGCGCGGGACTTTGGCGAGCTCAACACCGCCCTCGGTGCAGAGCTTTGCCGTGATCTCGGCCTTGCCGACATCCGGTGGCGCCAGCACGCGCGCGGCGCGCGTGGCGGGCGGGGCGCGGGTTAGCGCGACGTAGATGAAGCGCTCATCCTCGAACGGCACCTCGGCGCCCTTGATCTGGCGGTGCGCTTGCGAGCGCGGCAGGCGCTGGCTGAAATGGCACCAGTCGGGCGCGGTGAGCGGGCAGGGCTTTTCGTGCGGGCAGGGCGCCGCGACGAAGGCGCCGGCCGCGATCAATTGCTGACGCAGCGCGAGGATGCGGGCGTAGCCGGCGGGCGTGCCGGGTTCGATCACGACCAGCGCGTGGCGGGCTTTCGCCCACATCGCCTCCGCGAGCTTGCACTGATCGGCCTCGCTGAGCTCGCCGATGACGTAGCTGGCGACGACGAGATCGGCTTGCGAGACCTCGGCGAGATTGCCGCCGGCGTCGCCGGGCAAATAACGGCACTCGGCGAGGCGCGTGCTGTCGCGTGCCAGTTCGAGCGCGAGCCGGCTCAGCGTGGCGTTGGCGTCCAGGAGTGTGAAATCCTGCAGCGACGGAAACGCTTCCGCAGCGGCCCAGCTCGCCGTGCCCGGACCGGCGCCGACGTCGAGCAGTGTCTCCGGAGCGAGGCTGGGTGCGATCTCGGTCAGCGCGTTCAGGCTGGCGGCCACCGCCGCATAGGTCGCCGGCATGCGTGCGAGCGCATAGGCGAGCGCATCGGCTTCCGACTTGATCGTGCCGGAGCCGCCGCCGGCGCGGTAGGTGGTCGAGATCTTTTGCGACCGCAGTGCCGCGTCGGTACGCGAAAAGCCCTGCAGCTTGCCGTCGAGGGCGGCCTTCAGTTCGGCGGGGAGGGTGGGGGCTATCATCATCCGCGGTCATGCCCCGCGTAGGCGGGGCATCCAGTACTCCGAGACATAAGAGGTCAGCCGAGAGGCTGCGGCGTTCTGGATCATCCGCCTTCGCGGATGATGACGTCAATGGGTGTGGGACGAGCGGAGCGTCAAGCCACGTTCTGGTCGAGGATGTCCACCGCCTCGGCGAGGCTCACCGAAACGAGCTGGGACACGCCGCGCTCGGCCATGGTGACGCCGAACAGGCGGTTCATCCGCGCCATCGTGATCGGGTTGTGGGTGATGATGATGAAGCGCGTGTCGGTCGAGCCGGTCATCTCGTGCAAGAGGTTGCAGTACCGTTCGACGTTGTGGTCGTCGAGCGGCGCGTCGACTTCGTCCAGCACGCAGATCGGCGAGGGGTTGGTGAGGAACACCGCGAAGATCAGCGCCATTGCGGTCAGCGCCTGCTCGCCGCCCGAGAGCAGCGACAGCGTCTGCGGCTTCTTGCCCGGCGGCTTGGCGATGATTTCGAGGCCGGCCTCCAGCGGGTCGTCGCTCTCGATCAAATGCAGCGCGGCCTCGCCGCCGCCGAACAGTTCGACGAACAGGCGCTTGAAGTGGTTGTTGACGACCTCGAACGAGGTCAGGAGCCGCTCGCGCGCCTCCTTGTTGAGGCT
This sequence comes from Bradyrhizobium forestalis, assembly GCF_002795245.1. Classification (GTDB taxonomy): domain Bacteria; phylum Pseudomonadota; class Alphaproteobacteria; order Rhizobiales; family Xanthobacteraceae; genus Bradyrhizobium; species Bradyrhizobium forestalis. The sequence goes on from NZ_PGVG01000034.1 coordinate 70,226, forward strand.
CTGGATACCCTGGCGCAGCCGCTTGATGGCCTCAACCAGGTCGTCGCGCTCGGTGACGAGGCCGGTATGCTGGGTCTCGACCTCGCGCAGCTCCTCCTCGGCGCGCAAATTGACGGCGCCGAGGCGCTCGCGGTCGCGGCGCATCTTTTCGAGATCTTCCTCGATGTCGTGCAGCGGCGGCAGCTCCGCGCCGGGCTCGATCTCGGCGAGGCCGGCAACAGCCTGCGGCTCGACCTCGAGCATGTCGCGGATCTCGCGCTCGATGTCCTCGAGCCGGCGCCGCGCGCCTTCCATGCGCTCCTCGGCGCGCGCGGTGGCCTCGCGGGCGCTGGAGAGCGCCTCCAACGTCAGCTTCGCGACGCGGTCGGTCTCGGCCATCGCGCTTTCCGCGGTGGCGAGCGCGTCGGCGGCCATGCGGCGGTCGTTTTCCGCGTATTCGATCTCGGTGATCAGCGCGCTGCGCTTCTCGGCGAACACGGCGGGGGCGTTCTCGAGCTCGCCGCGCTCGATCGTGAGCTCGGCGATGCGGGCCTGGATGGTGTCGATGTGGGAGGCCGCGCTCTCCTTGCGGTTCTGCCACTCGGTGCGCTCGGCGAGGATCGCCTGCACGCGGCGGTCGGCAAGCTCGGCCTCGCGTGCCAGCGCTTGCGCCTCGGCGCGGACCTGGGCGGCCATGCGGCGGTGGCCCTCGATATCGCTGCGGACGGCGGCGAGCTGGGTCTCGGTGTCCTCGCTCGACGGCAGCTCTCCGATGCCGGCCTGGGCGTATTCGTAGGCCGCTTCGGCTTCGGCGCGGTCGGCGGCGAGACGGCTGTGCGCTTCCGACAGCGTCGCCTTGCGCGCGGCATGGCGGCTGATCTCGCGCTCGGCGGTGGCGTGGCGCTCACGCGCGACGTTAAGCTCGCGCTGAGCGGCGCGCCAGGCTTCCCGGCTGGCACCTTCGGTGCTGGCCGCCATCTGCAGCTCGGACTCGGCATTCTCCAGCGCCTGGCGCTTGATCTGCGCGTCGATGCGAGCCTGCTCCAGCTCGTTCTCGATGTCGACGAGACGGGCGCGCTCGGCGAGGCGGCGTGCGGCGCCGGTCGGCGCGTGAGCCGCGGCGACAAAGCCGTCCCAGCGCCAGACGTCACCTTCGGGGGAGACCAGCCGCTGGCCGGTCTTGAGCTGGGAGACCAGCTCGGCGCCGCGCTCGCGCGGCACCACGCCGATCTGCGCCAGGCGGCGCGCCAGCTCGGCCGGCGCCTGCACGTGATTGGCGAGCGGCACGGCGCCTTCGGGCAGCTCCGGATCGCCCTCGGTGTGGCCGACATTGGTCCAGCGCATCGGCGCCGACGGGTCGATCGGCGCATCGAGATCGTCGCCGAGCGCGGCGCCGATCGCCTTTTCAAAACCCTTGTCGACGGTGATGCCGTCGATGATCGGCGGCCACAGGTTCTTGGTCTCGCCGTTGACGATCTTGGAGATCGTGCGCGCCTCGGTCTCGAGCCGCTGCACGCGCTTGTCCGCCTCGACCAGCGGCGAGCGCGAGGATTCCAGCGTCTGACGTGCCGCGACATGGGCGGCTTCGCTCGCCTGCGCCGCGGCTTCCGAGGCCGCCAGCGTCTGCTCGGCGGTCTCGACCAGCGCGGTCAGCTCGTCGAGATCGCCGAAGCCGCCGGTCTCCTCGGCGAGCTTCCGCTCTTCCGCGGCGACGTTCGCGATCTCCTGGTCGAGCCGGGCGAGCTTGTCGCGGTGGGTGCGGACGTTGGCCTCGAGCTGGTTGCGCTTGGCGGTGAGGTCGGCGAGCGCGGTGGTGAGCTCGGCGAAGCGTTGCTCGGTTTCGGTCAGCACCGCCTCGGCTTCCGCGACGCGTTCGTCGACGCCGGAGCGCTTCTCGACGCGCGACTTGATCTCTTCCTTCAGCTCGGCGTCTTCGGTGTCGAGCCGCTGCAGCGCGACGTCGGCGTCCATAGTTTGTTGCTGAGCACGGGAAATGTCGCCTTCGAACTGGGCGAGGCGGCGCTCGAGCTCGGCGACGCGCTCCTTGGCGCGCTCCTCCTCGCGGTCGAGGAGTTCGCGGGCATTGGTGAGACGCTGAAGGCCGGCGGCGGCGCGCGCTTCGGCATCGCGCAGCGCCGGCATTTCGGCGGCGCGGATCGCCTGGATGCGGGCGGCCTCGGCCTGGTGCTGGGTGCGCTCCGCCATCTCGCGGACGGCGAGATCGTGGGTCTGGCCGGATTCGTTGACGTCGGCATGGGCGCCGATCCAGCGCAGATGGAACAGCGTGGCTTCGGCCTTACGGACCTTCGCCGCGACCTCGCGGTAGCGCACGGCCTGGCGGGCCTGCTTCTTCAGGCCTTCCATCTGGCCGGAGAGCTGGCCGATCACGTCCTCGACGCGGGTGAGGTTGGTCTCGGCCGCCTTCAGCCGCAGCTCGGCCTCGTGACGGCGGGCATGCAGGCCGGCGACGCCGGCGGCGTCTTCCAGCACGCGGCGGCGCTGCTCCGGCTTGGCCTGGATGATCTCGCCGATCTTGCCCTGGTGGACGAGGGCCGGCGAACGCGCGCCGGTTGCGGCGTCCGCGAACAGGATCTGCACGTCGCGGGCGCGCACGTCGCGGCCGTTGATGCGATAGACCGAGCCGGCCTCGCGCTCGATGCGGCGGGAGACTTCCAGGAGCTGGCTGTCATTCATCGCCGCCGGCGCGGTGCGATCGGCATTGTCGATCGTCATCGTCACTTCGGCGTGGTTGCGCGCCGGACGGTTGCCGGAGCCGGCGAAGATCACCGCGTCCATGTCGGCGGCGCGCAAGCTCTTGTACGAGGTCTCGCCCATCGCCCAGCGCAGCGCCTCGACGAGATTCGACTTGCCGCAGCCGTTGGGTCCGACCACGCCGGTCAGGCCGGGCTCGATGACGAAGTCCGTGGGCTCAACGAAGGACTTGAAGCCGTGAAGTCGCAGGCGGGGGATTTTCATAAGCACGCATCTCTGTTGGCAGGCGCGAATCCCCCTGCCGGGACAATACCATGGAAGGCAATGTCGCTATCCGGGCGAGTCGCGCGAGGCGCCTCATGCGGCTGGACAATGGCCGCGGTGCGCCGCGAGGGCAACCGGCGAAAGCCGCTTTTCCCAAGGGATTTATGCCGGGAAAGATACGGCTTTCGAGATGCGAATCAGGATCTTGACGAGCGAATCAGCTCTTCAGAAGCGGATTGATCTTCTTGGCGAACTCCTCGAACGAGGCTTCGCCCTTGATCTTCTCGCCGTTGATGAAGAAGGTCGGCGTCGAATCCACCTTGAGCACGTCGCTGGCATATTTCTGGTCGGCGGCGATCTTGTCGAGCAGCGCCTGGTCCTTCAGGCAGGCCTCGACCTGCTGCTGGGTGAGGCCGGCCTGCTTGCCGATCCGCGTCAGGGTCTCGGTGGTGTTCTTCACCACCCAGTCGTTCTGCTGGCGAAACAGCATGTCGGTGACCGCGAAGTATTTCGGCGCGTCGTCCTTGGCGATGCAGCGCGACAGCATCGAGCCTGCGGCGGCTTTGATGTCGAGCGGGAACTCGCGGAAGATGTAACGCACCTTGCCGGTGTCGATGTATTCCTTCTTGATCTTCGGGAACACCTGCTCGTTGAAGGCGGCACAATGCGGGCAGGTCATCGAAGCGTATTCGGTGATGGTGACGGCGGCGTCCTTCGGGCCGAGCGCCATGTCAGGCAGCGACACCGGCTTGGCCACATCGGCGGCCGACTGCGCCATGGCCTCGGAGATGAACCGCAGCGGCGAGAGCCCGGCGACCGCGGCAAGCCCGGTCAGCGACAGCATCGTGGTGAAGGCGCGGCGGGGGATGATCACGGTCGGCTCCCGAATTGGCAAGGTTTGCCCGAGGTTCCTGCTCGGAGGGCTGTCGCTAGCTTGAAACGTCGTTCGAGGCAATGGCGGGCCGCAGGGACGGGTCCAGTTTGGCCGCGGAATGAGGCTCAATTTCGCTTGATGGCGGCCCCCAGCCGCGCCAGCGCCGCCTTGAGCTCGTCATCTTCAATGCCGCCCAAGCTCTCCGCCACCTTGGCAACGCTCTTGGGGTCCGGCGGGCCGGGTCGCTTTCGAGCCTGGGGCCGCGACAGAGGAGCCTGACGGAAGGCCAGCTTGCCGACCGCGCTCCAGCCGAAGAAGCGGTTGACCCGCTCCAGGATGACGTCCGCGGAGTGCTGGATCTCCAGCGCCATCGGCCCCTCGACCCGCAGCACCAGCGTCGCCGGTTCCTGCGGCTGACCCTCGACCGGCCGCGGCCATTGCATCTTGAGCGGCTCGGCATGGGCGGCGATCTCGGGCCCCGCAATCTGCGCCCACCGCGTCACCAGCTCGCGCGCCGCAAAGCCCTGCTTGGCATAGGCCTCGGCAAAGACGTCGTCGAGCAGGAGCGAAAGCGGCTTGGCGCTGATGGGACCGGGTTTGGGAGGGAATTTGGACATCGGGACCTTATAGCACCGTGCGTGACGCGTCAGGAACTGCTGCCGTCATGGCCGGGCATAGCCGTCCGAAGTCCCGGCCATCCACGGCTTGCCGCGAAGAAAGACGTGGATGCCCGCGACAAGTGCGGGCATGACGTGGAGAGATCGGCCCCACGTCGTTACAGTGCGAGCCATGCTCCCCAAATCGGCCCGCAAGACGAAATCGGAACCAGTCCAACCGGCACGTTTGGCTCGCCCGCTGGCGCTCCTCCAATGGTACGACCGTCACCGCCGCCGATTGCCCTGGCGGGCTGCGCCTGGAGAGGCATCGGACCCTTACCGCGTCTGGCTGTCGGAGATCATGCTTCAGCAGACCACGGTGAAGGCCGTCGGGCCTTACTTCGAAAAATTCGTCGCGCGCTGGCCGGATGTCACGGCGCTGGGGCGGGCTTCGCTCGACGACGTGCTGCGGATGTGGGCTGGGCTCGGCTATTACTCCCGCGCGCGCAATCTCCATGCCTGCGCGGTCGCGGTGACGCGTGAGCATGGCGGCGTCTTTCCCGACACTGAGGAGGGGCTGCGCGCGCTGCCGGGGATCGGGCCCTACACGGCGGCAGCGATCGCGGCGATCGCCTTCGACCGCCGCACCATGCCGGTCGACGGCAATATCGAACGCGTGGTGTCGCGCCTGTTCGCCGTCGAGGAGGAGCTGCCGCAAGCCAAGCCGCTCATCCAGCAACTGGCCGCGACGCTGCTGGCGGATTCTCGCGCCGGCGATAGCGCACAGGCATTGATGGATCTGGGGGCCTCGATCTGCACGCCGAAGAAGCCGGCCTGCTCGCTCTGCCCGCTGAACGAGGACTGCATGGCGCGCGCGCAAGGCACCCAGGAGACGTTCCCGCGCAAGGCGCCGAAGAAGAACGGGACGCTCAGGCGCGGCGCCGCTTTCGTGGTGACGCGCGGTGACGAATTGCTGGTTCGCTCGCGGCCCGAGAAGGGCCTGCTCGGCGGCATGACGGAAGTGCCGGGCTCGGATTGGCTGGCCGGACAAGAGGATGCGACCGCGAAGCAGCAGGCGCCGGAGCTGAAGGGACTGTCGCGCTGGCAGCGCAAGCTGGGCGTCGTCACCCACGTCTTCACGCATTTTCCGCTGGAGCTGGTGGTCTACACCGCGAAGGTGGAAGCCCGCACCCGCGCGCCTGAGGGCATGCGCTGGGTGCCGATCGCGACCCTGGCCGACGAGGCGCTGCCCAACGTCATGCGCAAGGTGATCGCGCACGCGCTGGGCCTGTAGCCGCCCATCCTGCTGACAGCATGCTGGCAGCAGCGCTACGCTATCGGGGTGCGAAACGGAGGCTGCCAATGGTCAAGACCGCACTCGACAATTTTCGAAGGCCACCCTGTGCCGAGCTGCTGGGCTGGCGCCTGCTCGATGCCCGCCCGCAGGAGGGCTGGATCAAGCTCGGCTTCGAAGGCAAGCCGGAGTTCTGCAATCCCGCGGGTTTCATCCAGGGCGGTATGCTCTCGGCCATGCTCGACGACACCATGGGCCCGGCGGTGCTCGTAATGAGCGAGGGTCGGCTCTACACGACTACCATCAGCATGACCGTGAACTTTTTGGCACCAGCAAAGCCCGGACCAATCATCGGTGAGGCCAAGGTGACGCAGCTCGGCAAGACCATTGCCTTCGTCGAGGGCAAGCTGATGGCGGAGGACGGCACAGTGCTGGCGACAGCAAGCGCGAGCGAGCGGTTGCTGGAGGCGGCGAGGGTGGTGCGGTAGGCTTTTGGGAGCGCGGCACACTCCACTTCCCTTCTCCCCCTATGGGAGAAGGTGGCGCGAAGCGCCGGATGAGGGGTATCCCTCCGCAAGCACTCTCGCGCATTGAGCTCGCGGAGAGATATCGACCGGCGTCGCTGCCCTCTCCCACAAGGGGCGAGGGCGCATTCATGCGCATCTCGCTTTGAGCGACAGCCTCACGCCCCCGCGCGCTTCGCTCCTGCGCTCACGATCGGCGGCTTGGCATTCAGCGCTTCCACCTGAAATCCCGCGACGCGCTTGTAGTTGGCGGCAATGTTTTCCAGCTCCTGCTGTGACAGCACGTCGGTGACGACCTCAAAGCCGTCGGGCGCGCGCTCCTCGACGAGCTGCATCACCTGCTCGGGGCCGTTCTTGCGGTTGAGCAGGACGAGGTCGGTGGTCGCGGGCCGCCGCTCGGCCTCATAGGCGAGCAGTGCGGCGCTCGTCGGTCCATGCGCCAGGATTTCGCGGGTGATGACGCGGGCATCGAGGATCGCCTGCGAGGCGCCGTTCGAGCCGATCGGGTACATCGGATGCGCGGCATCGCCCATCAGCGTGACCTTGCCAAAAGTCCATTGCGACACCGGATCGCGATCGACCAGCGGATATTCATAGGCGTGCGGGCAGTTCCTGATCAGGCCGGGCACGTCGAGCCAGTCGAACTGCCAGCTCTCGAACCAGGGCAGGAACTCTTCCAGCCGCGCGGTGCGGTTATAGTCCTCGCGCCGCCACTGATAGGTCGGCGGCATGTGGCGCTCGGCGACCCAGTTGATGAGGTGGTTGCCGTTTGCGTCCGGTTCTTTCGAGATCGGATAGCAGACGAATTTCAGGATCTCGTGACCGGCCATGATCATGGTACGACCGGTGAGGAAGGCCTTCGCCGGCGTGACGCCGCGCCAGAGGATGCGGCCATTCCAGATCGGCGGACCTTCGTTCGGATAGAGCTTTTCTCGCGCGGCGGAGTGGATGCCGTCGGCGGCGATCAGGATCGCGCCGTCGTAACTCCCTGCGGCCTTGCCGGTCGCCTTGTCGATGAAGTCGGCGCGCACGCCACCTGCCGTCTCGGTCCAGCCGGTCAGGTGATGGCTGGTGAGGATGTTCTCGCGTCCAAGCCGCTCGACCGCGGTGTCGAGCAGGAGCTGTTGCAGCGTGCCGCGATGGATCGAGAATTGCGGCCATTTGTAGCCGGCTTCCAGCCCGCGCGGCTCGCTCCAGATCGGCTTGCCGTGCTTGGAGAAATAGGCGAGCTCGCGCGTGCGCACGCCGCTGGCGTCCAGCTTGTCCATCAGGCCGAGCTCGATCAGCTCGCGCACCGCATGCGGCAGCACGTTGATGCCGACGCCGAGCGGCTTCGGCTCCGCGACGCTTTCGAACACTTTTGCGGGAACGCCGATTTGATGCAGGCTGAGCGCAAGCGTCAGCCCGCCGATGCCGCCACCGGCGATGAGTACCGTCATGAGAAAACCCCTCCAATTGCAGGCGTCTTGGCACAGCCGGGCGGAGGTGGGCAACTGCGAAGAGGATGTTGTGCTATGGACCTTGGGGTCGACAGCCGTTATTTTCCAGCTTTCCCATGAGGTCCGACATGCTCAAGCTCTACTACGCCACCGGCACCTGTGCGCTCGCCACCTACATCACCCTGGAGGAGGCCGGCGCCGATTACGCGGCCGAACGGCTGAGCTTCAAGGACAACCAGCAGAACAGCCCGGACTATCTCGCCATCAACCCGAAGGGCCGGGTGCCGGCGCTGGTGACCGACCGCGGCGTCCTGACCGAGACGCCGGCGATGCTGGCCTACATCGCGCAAACCTTCCCCAAGGCGAAGCTCGCGCCGCTGGACGATCCCTTCGACTTCGCCCAGGTGCAGTCGTTCAACTCCTATCTCTGCTCGACCGTGCACATCAACCACGCCCACAAGATGCGCGGCGCGCGCTGGGCGACGGAGGAGAGCTCGTTTGCCGACATGAAGGCGATGGTGCCGAAGACCATGGCCGCCTGCTTCAAGCTCATCGAGCAGAAGATGTTTCGGGGACCCTGGGTGATGGGCGAGCAGTTCACGATCTGCGATCCCTATCTCTACACGCTCTCGACCTGGCTCGAGGGCGACAGCGTCGACATCAATGCGACGCCGAAGATCGCCGACCACTTCAAGCGGATGTTGGATCGGCCTGCGGTGCGCAAGGTGATGGAAGCGCAGAAGGCGTAGGGACGCGGCCACACACTCCGCTGTCGTCCCGGGCAAGCGTAAGCGCAGACCCGGGATCCATAACCACAGGGAGACGTTGTGGCGCGAGATCGCAATTGAGAGTCTTCGCCCAACCACGCCCTGTGGCTGATGGTGTGGACGGCCCCCTACGGCATCATTTGTGCCAGAATGAGGTTGTCACACACTCATTCACAGGAGCCGTCCGTGAGCCAGATTATCCGCATTGGGATGGATACGTCGAAGCATATTTTCCA
>NZ_PGVG01000035.1 GCF_002795245.1 Bradyrhizobium forestalis
TGTGGTTCGCCGTCGCTCACAACATGATGCGCTTCCTCGCCTTGCACGCCAAGGCACAGGTCGCCGCATGACGAGGAGCCCACGCCAAGCGGCGCCGACAAGCCGCAGCACCGGCCGGAATCGGGAGGTCTAGTCAGATCGCGCTCATTCGGCGCCGACTCACCCGAAAAGCCTCAGGGGCGCCGACTCCAACCCATCGGCTGCAAAATCTCCCGGCAAAAGAATCATTCTCACCCTCTGAGGAGGCGCGTAAGCGCCGTCTCGAAGGACGAGGCGCGCGCAGGCTGCCGCCGCGAGTCATATGCGATCGCCCCCACTCACCAGGCCCGCACGCCTCTTCGCCGCTTGCGCCGCTGGCATTCTCGCCGGAGGATGCTAATCTCGCACGGCATTGTAGGGGACAACGCGAGGACAACATGGAAGCCGGCATGGTCACAGCCGCGCCGGCGCTGGTGCGCTTTTCCAGCATTCAGAAGACCTACGATGGCGAGCACCTCGTGGTGAAGAACCTCGATCTCGACATCAGGAAGGGCGAGTTCGTCACCCTGCTCGGCCCGTCGGGCTCGGGCAAGACCACCACGCTGATGATGCTGGCCGGCTTCGAGGTTCCGACCCATGGCGAGATCTACCTCGCGGACCGGCCGATCAAGAATGTGCCGCCGCACCGGCGCGACATCGGCATGGTGTTCCAGAACTACGCCCTGTTTCCGCACCTGACGATCGCGGAGAACATCGCCTTCCCGCTATCCGTTCGCAAGACGAACAAGGCGGACGTGCAGGAGCGCGTCAGCGCGGCGCTGCGCATGATCAAGATGGAAACTTTGGCGCATCGGCGGCCCGGGCAGCTGTCCGGCGGTCAGCAGCAACGCGTGGCGCTGGCCCGCGCGCTGGTCTTCAATCCGCAACTCGTGCTGATGGACGAGCCCCTGGGCGCCCTGGACAAGCGCCTGCGGGAGCAGATGCAGCTGGAGATCAAGCAGTTGCACCAGACCATGGGCATAACGATCGTCTACGTCACCCACGATCAGAGCGAAGCGCTCACCATGTCCGACCGCATCGCCGTGTTCAACGACGGCATCGTGCAGCAGATCGACCGGCCCGACGCGCTGTATGAGCATCCGGTGAACAGCTTCGTCGCCCACTTCATCGGCGAGAACAATGTGCTCGCCGGTACCGTGGAAACCGTCGAAAGGGAATACTGCCGCGTCGCGCTGGCCGGTGGCGGCACCGTGACCGCACGGGCGGTCAATGTATCGGGCGCGGGCGCATCGACCTCCCTCTCGGTGCGGCCGGAGCGGGTCGCCATTGTCCCGGATGGCACCGTCAGCGAAGGACCTAACCGGCTGCCGGCCAGGGTACAGAACACCATCTATCTCGGCGACCACGCGCTGGCCGTGCTCGACGTCGCCGGCAACGGGGAGTTCATGGTCAAGCTTCAGCCCGGTGCGCATCACAGCCTGGGACATGGCGAAAGCGTGCACATCACCTTCCGCCCCGAGGACTGCCTCGCCCTCGATCCCGTCTGATCCGGACCTGAAACGATCGACTTCAACGTAAGACACATGAAGAAGGAACAAGGACCATGCTGAAGCGCAAGATTGGCAAGATCGCTCTGGGTTTCGCCGCGGCACTGAGCGCCAGCGCCGCGCTGGTTACGGTCGCAGCGGCGCGTGACCTCACCGTCGTGTCGTGGGGCGGCGCGTATCAGGATGCCCAGAAGAAGGTCTATTTCGAGCCGTTCAAGAAAGCGTCCGGCGCTGCGATGAACGACGAGTCCTGGGACGGCGGCGTCGGCGTGTTGCGCGCCAAGGTGCAGGGAGGCGCCGCCACCTGGGACGTCGTCCAGGTCGAGAGCGACGAGCTCGCGGTCGGCTGCGAGGAAGGCCTGTTCGAGAAGCTGGACTATTCGAAGATCGGCGGCGAGGCCGCCTATATCCCGCCGTCGGTCAATCCTTGCGGCGTCGGCGCCATCCTCTACGATTTCGTGCTCGGCTACGACAAGGACAAGCTGAAGCAGGCCCCGAGCGGCTGGGCCGACTTTTTCGATACCAAGAAGATTCCAGGCAAGCGCGCCCTGCGTCAGGGCCCGAAGACCACGCTGGAGATCGCCCTCATGGCCGACGGCGTCGCGCCGAAGGACGTCTACAAGGTGCTGGCGACCGACGAGGGAGTCGATCGCGCGTTCAAGAAGCTCGACACCATCAAGGGCGACATCGTCTGGTGGAAGGCCGGCGCCCAGCCGCCGCAACTGCTCGCCTCCGGCGAGGTCGCGATGACCTCGGTCTATAATGGCCGCATCGACACCGCGAACAAGAACGAGAAGAAGAACTTTGGCATGGTGTGGGACGGCGCGCTGTTCACGCTCGACAGCTGGGTCATCCTGAAGGGCAGCCCGAACAAGGACGCGGCCTACAAGTTCCTGGACTTCGTCGGCAAGGCGGAGAACCAGTCGAAACTGTCGGAGAACATCGCCTATGGCACTTCGAACAAGGACGCAGCCGGCAAGCTCGCGCCCGCCGTTCTGAAGGACCTGCCGACAGCGCCTGACAACATCAAGAACGCGGTCGAGATCAACGTCGGCTTCTGGCTCGAGAACATCGACCGCCTCACCGAGCGCTTCAACAAATGGGCCGCGAAATAGGGGCGTGACCGAAATGGCGGGCGGCGCAAGTAGAGGGAAAAGCGTGGCGGGTAGCTTGCCCGCGGCGCATCCTTCGAGACGCCCGCCTACGGCGGGCCCTCAGGATGAGGTCTGAGTCTGTGGCGACGACTTCACAGACACCGATGTTGATGAGCCTCATCCTGAGGAGACCGCGAAGCGGTCGTCTCGAAGGACGAGGCGCGCGCTCAGACCGCTCCAAAAGGCCACATGCGATTGACCTACCCGCATTGGCGAAGGATATCCGGTCAAGGGGGCTCATGCCATGACAGCAGCGTCCCTGACCGAGGTGCCGCTCAAGCGCCGATTGAGGCGTGCTGAGCGGACACGCCAGGTCAAGGCATTGGCGCTGGTGCTGCCGCTTCTCGTCTTCCTGCTCTTCACTTTCGCCGGGCCCATCGCGGGCATGCTGTGGCGCGCGGTCGATGACAGGGAGGTGCGCCAGGTTCTGCCGCAAACCATCGCCGCTCTCGCCAATTGGGACGGCAAGGACCTGCCGGACGAAAAGGCCTATGCGGCGCTGGCGGGTGACATCCAGGCGGCGCGCGCTGCCGGCACCATTGCGCTTGCGGCCAAGCGGCTCAACTACGCCCTGAACGGCTTTCGCACCATCCTCACCAGCACCGCACGCAATCTGAAGGCTGTGCCGGAAGCAGGCACGGCGAAGGAGACGCTAATCAAGATCAACTCGGCCTGGCGCGAGCGCACCACCTGGACGACGATCAAGGATGCCGGTGGCCCTATCACCGGCTTCTACCTTCTCGCCGCGCTCGACCTGACGCGGAACGCGGACGGCGCGATCGTCGCAGCACCTCCGGATCAGGCCATCTACCGCGACATTTTCGCCCGCACCTTCCTCATCAGCCTCGGTGTCACGGCACTCTGCCTGATCCTCGGCTTTCCGGTCGCCTACCTCTTGGCGACGCTGCCGCCCGGCCGGTCGAACCTCTTGATGATCTTCGTCCTGCTGCCGTTCTGGACCTCGCTGCTGGTCCGCACCTGTGCCTGGATCGTCCTGTTGCAGAGCAAGGGCGTCGTGAACGACAGCCTGCTCTGGCTCGGCATCATCGACGAGCCGCTGCGCCTGATCTACAACCGCTTCGGCGTCTGCGTGGCCATGACCCACGTTCTGCTGCCGTTCATGATCCTGCCGCTGTATAGCAGCATGAAGGCGATCTCGCCCGCTTATATGCGCGCCGCCGCCTCGCTCGGTGCGCCACCCCTCACCGCTTTCCTGCGGATCTACCTGCCGCAGACCCTGCCCGGCATCGGCGCCGGAAGCCTGCTCGTCTTCATCCTGGCGCTCGGCTACTACATCACACCGGCACTGGTCGGCGGGGCCGCCGACCAGATGATCAGCTACTTCATCGCGCTCTACACCACCGAGACCGCCAATTGGGGCCTCGCTTCGGCGTTGGGTGCGGTGCTGCTGCTGGCCACGCTTCTGCTGGCCATCGTCTACGGCAAGCTGGTGCAGGGCCAGCCGGTCACGGGAGGCATGAAGAATTGAGCGACAATTCCTCCCTCCGCACGCCCAGCCAGCGCATCGCGTGGACCGCGACCATCGCCATCTCGACGCTGGTATTCATCTTCCTGATCGCGCCCATCCTTGCGATCATGCCGCTGTCCTTCAGCTCGGGCTCGTACCTGACCTATCCGCTGCCGGGCCTCTCCTTGCGCTGGTACGACGACTTCATCAATTCGCCGCGCTGGATGAATTCGCTGAAGAACAGCATGATCATCGGCGTCGCCTCGACCCTTTTGTCGATGGTGCTTGGCACGCTGGCCGCGTTGGGGCTGGCGCAATGGAAGAGCCGGTTCAAACCGCTCGTGCTGGCCTTCGTGCTGTCGCCGGTCGTCGTGCCCGGGGTCATCACCGCGGTGGGTCTGTATTTCTTCTTTGCGCCGATCGGACTGACCGGCAGCTATCTCGGCCTCATCCTGGCCCACACCGCGCTGGCGACGCCGTTCGTGGTGATCACGGTCGGCGCGACGCTGCAGAGCTTCGACACCAATCTGGCGCGCGCGGCCGCCTCGCTCGGCGCCTCGCCGCTGCAAGCATTCCGCCGTGTGATCCTGCCGCTGATCCTGCCTGGCCTCGCGTCAGGCGCGCTGTTCGCCTTCGCGACCAGCTTCGACGAGGTGGTGATCGTGCTGTTCATGGCAGGTCCCGAGCAGCGCACCCTGCCGCGCGAGATGTTCAGCGGCATCCGCGAGAACATCAGCCCGACCATCACGGCAGCGGCGGTGATTTTGACGACGGTGTCGGTCATCCTCCTCGCCACCCTGGAAGCCTTGCGCCGGCGCAACGAACGGCTCAAGGGCGGCGGCGCCTGAGCGGTGCGCGGAGCAATCTTCAAGAATTGCCTGGACGCCCTGCTTGCGGAGAGAGGTAAGGGAGGCACGACAGCGCGCCCGGGGAAAACCAGGCGCGCTTCGTTTAGGCGTTCAGAGCCTCATTACTCCGAGTACTTGAACTCGGGCATGTTCTTCAGCTCGTCCTTGCTGGCGCTGAACACGGCGTGATCGGGATACCACTTCGACGCGGACGACGTCGTCGCTGTCTTGTCGGTTCCGGTCGCTGCGCCAGTCGTCGTGGTCGAGGCCGGCCGACCGGGCGGGCTGGTGGCCGCTGTGCCGCTGTAGGCGACGGGCTCGTTGACGAACTTCAACTTCTCAAAGGGTACGGCGACCAGGTGCTCGCCCATGCCCAGGAAGCCGCCGACGCCGATCACGGCGATCTTGATGTTACCGCTCTTGTCCATCAAGAGGTCGTTGACCGAGCCGATGTTCTCGTTGGCTTCGTTGTAGATCTTCAGGCCCGACATTTTCGACGCACGCCACTGGTCGGACGCGCTCGTGGTCGTCGTGGCGGTGGCCGCAGGTGCCGCCTTGTCGGTGGCGGCGGGCGGCGCTTGCGCGAACGCTGCGGTCGCAAGCAGTGCTGTGCCGGCAAGGCCGGCAACGATCGATTTCATCATGTTGTCCTCTCCTTCAACGAAAACCTTGTGTGGAGAAAACAGCGCTGATCACGCGCAGTTCCGTGCGCGCCGCAATTTCGTCGCGCAATGCGCGAGCGGAGCATTCGCAAGGCTTGTTCCTGCGTCACTCAGGAACATTTTGCGATGCACGGTTCCCCGCCGACGATCCTGCGCCCTGGGTGAAGCATGACCGCGGCGGGGCCCGCGCCGACCTGACGTCGCCCAGGTCAGCTCTTGGGTCAGCTCTTATAGTCGATCAGAAGCGCGGAGAAGCTCGAATTGCCGGTTGAGCTGCCATTGGCGGCATAGGACGATGCCGACGATTGCGATTGCTGGAGCGCCTGGAGGAATTGCTGGAGGATCTCCGCGGTCGTCGCGTCGGCCGACGTGCTGCCGGTCGAGTCGGTCGTCGACGAATCCGACGAATTGTCGTCCGGCGGCGGACCGGGCGGCGGGCCGCCCGCTCCACCGGCTCCGCCCGCGCCGCCGGGACCGCTCGCGAAGGTGGACTGAAACACGCTTTTCAGCTCCTCGGCCTGGTCGGAGGTCAGCGTCCCGTTCGAGACCTCGTTCGAGATGAGGTCGTCGATCTTCGACTGCATCTCCTCCTTGGAGGGACGCGTGCCGCTCGACTGACCGCCTGCCCGGCTCTGCTGGAGCGCGGTGTCGATGTCGGTCAACGCCGTCGCGAGCGCGGACTGGTCCGACGACGAGATCGTGCCGGCGGAGACTTGCGATTGCAATTCCTGCTGCAGCCGCTGCAGCGGCGACTGGTGGCTGCCGGCGGAGGCCGCCGAAATCGAGGTCATGATGGCTCCGTGGGTCTTGTGGGGTTTCGTGGCGAACGGCGCCACGGTATGGTTAGCGGCCTTAATGAGATCTTGCCGCTCCGCTGCCCGTCATGTCCCGGCGTTGCGACGGGGCTTCCGGAAACACTCTGAAACAAAAATCTTCGCCATTTGGCCTGAATCTCGGACAAACAAAGCGCATGGCCATTCCCAATCCCAACATCCTGGTCGTCGAGGACGACCGCGAAACCCGGACGTTGATTGCGAAGTACCTGCGCAACAACGCCTGCAACGTCACCGCCGTGAGCGACGGCCGCGAGATGTCGCGTGCCATGGCCGACCATCGTGTCGACCTGATCATTCTCGACGTCATGCTGCCGGGCGAGGACGGCCTCAGCCTGTGCCGCAAGGTGCGGGCCGAATCGCAGACGCCGATCATCATGCTGACCGCGCGCGGCGAGGACGTCGATCGCATCGTCGGCCTCGAGATGGGCGCGGACGACTATCTGCCGAAGCCGTTCAATCCGCGCGAGCTGCTCGCCCGCATCAACGCGGTGCTGCGCCGCCAGGCCGTGGCGCAGGCGGCGAGCACGATCGCGGGCGCCTCCACGCTCGCCTTCGAAGGCTGGCGCATCGACCTGCGCCTGCGCGAACTGCGCAATCCCGAAGGCGCGCGCGTCGCGGTGACCAGCGCCGAGTTCGATCTCCTGCGCACGTTCTGCGAACGGCCCGGCCGCGTGCTGTCGCGCGACAGCCTGCTCGACCTCACGCAAGGGCGCAACACCGGCTCGTTCGAGCGCTCCATCGACGTGCTGGTGAGCCGCATCCGCCGCAAGATCGAGCCGAATCCGGCCGACCCCATCCTCATCAAGACGGTGCGCTCCGGCGGCTATCTGTTCACGCCGAGAACGGAAGTTGCGAAAACTGAAGCAGCAAGCACTGAAGCGGTTGCGGTGTCCCTGAGCAGCTGAAGGGGATGCCGACGATGAAGCCGTTCGGGTTCTTCCATCTCAAGGGGATCAGTGGGCAGATCGCCGCGCTGGTGCTGGCGTCGACCGTCGCGCTCCATCTCGTCGTCACCACCGCTTTCCTGATCAGCCGGCCGGACCGCCCGGATGCGCCGCCGGACGGCGCCCGTCAATTGACCGATGCCGCGCTGCTGCTCGGCGCGGCCGAGCCCGGCGAGCGGCCGCGCCTCGTCGCTGATCTTGCGCGCGCCTTCCCCAGCCTCGGCATCGAGATGCTGGCGCCCGGCACCGCGATCGTCGAGAAGGGCGACGGTCCGCACCTGCACGGGATGCGCCGTCATCTCGGCCGGGGCTTCAAGGCGGTGCAGCTTGCCTCGGACGGGAATACGCGGCGCGTCGGCGTGCAATTGCCCGACGGGACCGTGATCGCCGGTCATGTCGATGGTGGCCCGCGGCCGTGGTTCTGGGGCGGGCCCTGGCTGACCGCGTTGATGAGCGCCTTCATCTGCGTCACCGTGCTTGGCCTGTGGGCGGCGCGCGCGCTGACGAGGCCGCTGTCGTCCTTCGCCGAGGCCGCCGAGAACTTCAGCCTCGACGGCACCGCCGAGCCGTTGCCCGAGCGCGGCCCGGAAGAGATCCGCTCGGTGGCGCGTGCGCTCAACCGCATGCACGAGCGGATCGCGCGGCTGATGTCGGACCGCACACGGATGCTGGCCGCGATCAGCCACGATCTGCGCACGCCGATCACGCGGCTGCGCCTGCGTGCCGAGTTCATCGAGGACGAGGGCAACCGCAAGCGCATGCTGATCGATCTCGACCAGATGCGCGCGATGCTGGAATCGGTGCTGTCGCTCCTGCGCGACGACCGCAAGATCGAGGCGATGACGCTGGTCGACATCGCCAGCACGCTCCAGCTGGTCGCCGACCAGTTCGGCGACATGGGCCATGTCGTGCGTTATGACGGGCCGGCGTCCGCGACCGCCGCCGCGCGGCCCGACGATCTGCATCGCGGCGTCACCAACCTGGTCGAGAACGCGGTGCGGTTCGGCGCCGAGGTGACGATCCGCCTCGAGGTCTCGGACACCACGCTCGTCATCGACGTCGAGGACGACGGCCCCGGCATTTCGGATGCACGCAAGCAGGAGATGCTGGAGCCGTTCGTGCGCGGCGACGACGCGCGCACCATGGACGAGTCCATCGGGTTCGGGCTCGGCCTCTCGATCGCGCGCGCGATCGCGCTCGCCCATGGCGGGGAGCTGTCGCTGCACGACCGCAAGCCGCACGGCTTGATCGTACGGATGCAATTGCCGGTCTCGCAGGCGCCGCGGCTCGCCGCGTGAGCGCCCGTTATGCCGCGAGCGGCGGGTGCTCGATGGCGCGCTTATCGAAGATCGCCACCGCTTCGAAGCGATAGCCGCAGGCCTGGCAGGTCCAGAGATAGGAAACGCGTCCCTCACCCGGCTCGATGTAGTCCGGGAACGGGATCGGTGTCCCACATTGTGCACACGGGTTCTGCGTGGGGATGTCGCCGATGTCTGCTCGGGTCATGGACGTCCTCCCGAATGCTGGTTTTGAGTCGTGGTTTTTGGGCGAATGCACGAAGACCTGCTGCCCCGTAAGGCACTCCGCCGGGTCCAAACTTAACCCATGTTTGAGTCGTAAAAACGACGGCCCCGCGAAAATCGCCGATGGCGGCGTTTCGCCACATCATCGCCGTGTTCCCACGGCCTAACGCGCAGCGGCGCAGGTCCGTTCTGCCGAGGAATGTTTCGATGAAAATTTTACGCGTTGTCGCGCTGCTCGCGGCCGGATTGACGCTGCCGCAGGCCGCATTCGCCGGTGAAGCCGAATACGCCGAGATGGTTGCAGCCCATGCCCGCGCCAACGGCGTGCCGGAGGCGCTGGTGCATCGCGTCATCATGCGCGAAAGCCGCTATCAGCCGCACCTTGTCGGCCGTGGCGGCACCATCGGGCTGATGCAGATCAAGCTCGCGACCGCCCGCGGGGTCGGCTACACCGGCGACGCCGCCGGCCTGCGCGATCCCAACACCAACCTCACTTATGCGGTCAAGTACCTCGCCGGCGCCTATCGCGCCGCCAATGGCGACCACGCCCGAGCTGTGCGTTATTTCGCGGGCGGCTATTACTACGCTGCAAAGCGCCAGCGCCAGGAGGCGGTGCAGATCGCCAATGCGGGCGAGAGCATGGGCCAACCGTGGCTGGAGCCGAACGGCAATCCGCAGCCGATGTTCGGAACAGCGCCGCACCGCAAGCTCGCCCAGCGCGTTCGCAACGCGCGGGCGCAGGCCTTGAAGTAACTCGCGTGTCCCGGGCAAGCGGAGGCGCAAAACGCCGCAGCACTGAACCGGGACCCAGCGCTCCCAACAAGATGGGCCCCGGCTCTGCGACGCATCACGCCGTAAGGCGCGGCGCGCTGCATCGCGTCCGGGCCACGTGCGGTTCCCGGCGACACGCGTTGACCACCCGGCCTCACTGGCATACATTACGCCCGTTCCGAGGGGTGCTCCGAGGAGGAGCTGAGATACCGCTAAATGGGCAATTCGGCCCAGGACCGCGGTGACCCTTTGAACCTGATCCGGGTCATGCCGGCGAAGGGACAGGGATGTACCAGACCACCAAGCGACCGGATTCACCGGTTTCCATCATCGGCGCGGGCATCGCAGGGGCTTGGCAGGCCCTGCTGTTCGCGCAGGCCGGCCACGCCGTCACCTTGCACGAGCGCGGTGACGAGGCGATGACGGATGCCACCAGCCATTGGGCCGGCGGCATGCTCGCGCCCTATTGCGAGGCCGAGGTCGCCGAACCCATCATCAGCCGCCTGGGGCTGCGCTCGCTTGATATCTGGCGGCGCGAGCTGCCCGACACGCCTTTCAACGGCTCGCTGGTCGTCGCCCATCCGCGCGAGCGCAACGATTTCGAGCGCTTCGCGCGCATGACCGAGGATCACCGCCGGCTCGATGCCGCCGGCCTCGCCGAGCTCGAGCCGTCGCTGGAGGGCCGCTTCCGCGACGCGCTGTTCTTCCCGGCCGAGGGCCATGTCGAGCCGCGCCGCGTGCTGCCGAAGCTGCACGAGCGCATCCGCGCCGCCGGCGGCACCATCAAGTTCTGCAGCGACGTCACCGCAAACGATCTCGCAAACCTGGATCCTAAAGGCATCGTGATCGACTGCCGGGGCCTCGGTGCCCGCGACGAGCAGCCCGAGCTTCGCGGCGTCAAGGGCGAGATGATCCTGATCGAGAGCCACGAGGTGCAGCTGGCGCGCCCGGTACGGCTGATCCATCCGCGCTGGCCGCTCTACGTGATCCCGCGCGAGAACGGCCTGTTCATGCTGGGCGCGACCTCGATCGAGGCGGAGGACACCGGCGTCAGCGTGCGCTCGGCGCTGGAGCTCCTGGGTGCCGCCTATACGGTGCATCCGGCCTTCGGCGAGGCGCGCATCGTCGAATTCGGCTCGGGGCTTCGTCCCGCCTATCCCGACAACCTGCCGCGCATCGGCATTCGCGGCGGCAAGATCAGCGTCAACGGGCTCTACCGTCACGGCTTTCTGATCGCGCCTGTTCTCGCCGAGCTGACGCTTGCCTATGTCCAGCGCGGCCAGATCGACAACGAGGTGATGCAGTGCTTGTGATCGTCAACGGCGAGCAGCGCGAGGTGGCCTCAGTCAGCGTCGACGCGCTGCTCTCAGAGCTCGACTATGAGGGCACCCATTTCGCCATCGCGCTCAACTACGACGTCGTGCCGAAAAGCCGCTGGGCCGAAACCGCGCTGAAGGCGGGCGACGAGATCGAGATCATCACGCCGCGGCAGGGAGGGTGAGGTGATGCTCTCACCAAACACTCCACTGTCATCGCCCGGCTTGACCGGGCGATCCAGTACGCCGCGGCTCCTCCGTATCGCGGCACGGCCTCTGGAATACTGGATCCCCGCTTTCGCGGGGATGACACTGTCATTCAAGGAGACACCTTCCACATGGTGACCTTCTACGGCAAATCCTTCGCCTCCCGCCTCCTGATCGGCAGCGCGCTCTATCCCTCGCCTGCGATCATGCAAGGCGCGATCCGCGCCTCCGGCGCCAACATCGTCACGGTGTCGCTGCGGCGCGAATCCGCCGGCGGCAAGACCGGCGATGCGTTTTGGAACCTGATCCGCGAGCTCGATGTCACCGTGCTGCCGAACACCGCCGGCTGCCGCACCGTGCGCGAGGCAGTCACCACCGCCAAGCTCGCCCGCGAGCTGTTCGGCACCTCCTGGATCAAGCTGGAAGTCATCGCCGACAACGACACGCTGCAGCCCGATGTCGTCGGCCTCGTCGAGGCCGCGACCATCCTGATCAAGGACGGCTTTGAGGTGTTCCCCTATTGCACCGAGGATCTCTCGGTCGCCAACCGCCTGGTCGACGCCGGCTGCAAGGTGGTGATGCCGTGGGCCGCGCCGATCGGCAGCGCGAAAGGCATCACCAACCGCGACGCGCTCAAGCTTTTGCGCGAGCGGCTGCCCGACATCACGCTGGTGGTCGACGCCGGTCTCGGCGCGCCGAGCCACGCGGCGCAGGCGCTGGAGCTCGGCTACGACGCCGTGCTGCTCAACACCGCCATCGCCAAAGCCGCCGACCCCGTCGCCATGGCGAACGCCTTCCGTCTGGGCTGTGATGCCGGCCGCACCGCCTTTGAAGCCGGGCTGATGAATGCCCGCGACTTCGCTTCCCCGTCCACCCCTGTCGTTGGGACCCCGTTCTGGCATGCCGTATCCTGATCGCAACGCGTATCCTGATCGCTTCTATCCCGTCGTCGACAGCCTCAAATGGGTCGAACGCCTGACCAAGCTCGGCGTCGGCACCATCCAGCTGCGCGCGAAAGAGCTGAACGACGCCGACGCGCTGCAGATCGTCAGCGACGCGCTGGCGATCACGAACGGCACGCAGGCCAAGCTGGTCGTGAACGACTATTGGCGCGCAGCGGTCGTTGCCGGTGCAAAGTATCTGCATCTCGGCCAGGAGGATCTCACTGAGGCCGACCTCAAGGCAATCCGCGAGGCCGGCCTCCTCCTCGGCATCTCCACCCATGACGACGACGAGCTGGCGACCGCGCTCGCGGCAAAGCCCGACTACGTCGCACTCGGCCCGATCTTCTTCACCACCTTGAAGTCGATGCGCTTCGAACCGCAAGGCATTCCAAAGATCACGGAATGGAAAAAGCGCATCGGCAACATCCCGCTGGTCGCCATCGGCGGCATCAAGTTCGAGCACGCCGCGGAGATCTTTGCCGCCGGCGCGGATTCGATCGCCGTGGTCAGCGACGTCACCCAGAACGCCGACCCCGATGCCCGCGTGCGGCAATGGCTCGGCCTGAAGGAGGCTGCGTGATGCATGTCCCGCTCCCACCCCACACTCCGCCGTCATCGCCCGGCTTGACCGGGCGATCCAGTACGCCGCGGCTTCTCCGTATCCCACGAGGGTCTCTGGAATACTGGATCCCCGCTTTCGCGGGGATGACAGCTGTAATCGACGCTCGCGCAGCGAAACTAACGAATTAAGGAGGATCCCATGAACATCCGCTCCAACCCCGAAAAGACCGTCCCCGCCGTCACCACCGGTCCGCTCCCCTCCTCGCGCAAAATCTTCGCGACGCCGGACGCCGCGCCCGATCTGCGCGTGCCGCTGCGCGAGATCATCCTGTCCGAAGGCGCCGGCGAGCCGAACCTGCCGGTCTACGACACCTCGGGCCCCTACACCGACCCGCACCAAACCATCGACGTCAACGCCGGCCTTCCCCGCAACCGCAAGCAATGGGTGCTGGAGCGCGGCGGCGTCGAGGAATATGAGGGCCGCCAGATCAAGCCGGAGGACAATGGTAGCGTCTCCACCGACAAGGCCGCGCGTGCGTTCTCGGCCTATCACAAGCCGCTGCGCGGCCTCGACGGCCACAAGGTGACCCAGCTCGAATTCGCCCGCGCCGGCATCATCACCAAGGAGATGATCTACGTCGCCGCGCGCGAAAATCTTGGCCGAAAGGCACAGCTCGAGCGCGCGGAAGCGGCGCTTGCCGACGGCGAAAGTTTTGGCGCCTCGGTCCCCGCCTTCATCACGCCGGAGTTCGTGCGCGACGAGATCGCGCGCGGCCGCGCCATCATCCCCTCCAACATCAACCACGCCGAGCTCGAGCCGATGATCATCGGCCGCAACTTCCTGACCAAGATCAATGCCAACATCGGCAACTCGGCGGTGACATCGTCGGTCGAGGAAGAGGTCGAGAAGATGGTATGGGCGATCCGCTGGGGCGCCGACACCGTGATGGACCTCTCGACGGGCCGCAACATCCACACCACGCGCGAATGGATCTTGCGCAACTCGCCGGTGCCGATCGGCACCGTGCCGATCTACCAGGCGCTGGAGAAGTGCAACGGCGATCCGGTGCAGCTGACCTGGGAGCTCTACAAGGACACCCTGATCGAGCAGTGCGAGCAGGGCGTCGACTATTTCACCATCCATGCCGGCGTGCGCCTGCAATACATCCACCTCACCGCCAACCGCGTCACCGGCATCGTCTCTCGCGGCGGCTCGATCATGGCGAAGTGGTGCCTGGCGCATCACAAGGAGAGCTTCCTCTATACGCACTTCGACGAGATCTGCGATCTCATGCGCAAGTATGACGTCTCGTTCTCGCTCGGCGACGGCCTGCGCCCCGGCTCGATCGCGGACGCCAACGACCGCGCGCAGTTTGCGGAGCTCGAGACGCTCGGCGAGCTCACCAAGATCGCGTGGGACAAGGGCTGCCAGGTCATGATCGAAGGCCCCGGCCACGTGCCGATGCACAAGATCAAGATCAACATGGACAAGCAGCTCAAGGAATGCGGCGAGGCACCGTTCTACACGCTTGGACCGCTGACCACCGACATCGCGCCGGGCTATGACCACATCACCTCAGGCATCGGTGCGGCCATGATCGGCTGGTTCGGCTGCGCCATGCTCTGCTACGTCACGCCGAAGGAGCATCTTGGGCTACCCGATCGCAACGACGTCAAGACCGGCGTCATCACCTACAAGATCGCCGCCCACGCGAGCGATCTCGCCAAGGGCCACCCCGCCGCGCAGCTGCGCGACGACGCCCTCTCCCGCGCGAGGTTCGACTTCCGCTGGACCGACCAGTTCAACCTCGGCCTCGATCCGGATACCGCAAAGAGCTTCCACGACGAGACCCTGCCGAAGGAAGCCCACAAGGTCGCGCACTTCTGCTCGATGTGCGGACCGAAATTCTGCTCGATGAAGATCACGCAGGACGTGCGGGATTACGCGGCGACGCTGAACGATCCGGCGGCTGTGGGCATGTCGATGGCCGGCACCGTCGAGGACGGCATGGCCAAGATGAGCGCGAAGTTCAAGGAGATGGGGAGCAGCGTTTATCTGGATGCGGAGAAGGTGAAGGAGAGTAATCGGGTGTTGTGAGGGGGGCAGCGCCCCACTCCGAAGCACCTGAGGCAAACCATTACAAGCCATGAGTCGGGCCGTGCAGCGCGACTCGCGCCGTTGACGATTCTTGCGGCATCGATTTGATAACCAAAGAACGCGATTTACTCCAACATGATGCGTGCCCGGAAAGCCTCCATCTCCAAACAGAGTCGCATCGAAGAGCCCAGCTCTTGGGACATTTTCTTGAGCTACAGTTCTGCCGACAGAGCCAAAGCAGAAATGCTTCTGGCGGATTCGCCAGTTTGTTCTCTTCTTCTTAGACCATACGAAGATATCTTTTTCACGCGGTTTTACGGAACCGCAATTTGAAGAATTCTTCAACGGAATAGACCTTTTTCTAATGATGCTCGATGCGCAGAACAAGATTCAAGAGGAGGAAGGTGGCACGATTCTCATGGGCATTAGGGCCGATCGGGAGATCCAATATAGGATAAGCTACCATCCTCGTTGGCTTAGGGGGATCAGGGTTGCCGCGGCCACCGCCTCAAAGAAAGCGACCAAGAAGCCGCGCAAAACGAGAGCTTCAACCTCTTCGCGAAGCACACAGGATGAATAGCCGGTCCGTATTTCGCTGATACTCGCGCGAGCGACGACGTTGAAGAATGGCTATCTTGCCCGGCTCCATCCCCCATCGCCTCCCCGACCAGCTCCGCCCCAACCTCCGCCTCGTTTTCGTCGGCACTGCCGCTTCGACGCGCTCGGCAGAACTCGGGCACTACGATGCCCATCCCAGCAACCGCTTCTGGCGCGCAATCCATGAGGCCGGGATCACGCCGCGGTGCTATCAGCCGGGCGAGTTCGCTTCGCTGATCGAACCTGGGACCGGCTTCACCGATCTCTCCAACTCGAGCGCCTCGACAAAATCCTCCTCCGCGCCTATCCTGATGCCATGAACATCATTCGTCGCACGCTGGAGATCGACGCCGAGACCGACGCGCGTTTGCGCGAGATGGCCGACGAGCGCGGGCAGGATGTCGCAGCCGTGCTCGCGGAGGCCGTGGCGCTGCTCGATTCCGTGGTCGATATCGCCGGCCCCGACATCGCCGAGGATCGCCGGCGGCTGGATGATTTCCGAAAGAGCGGCACCGCCGTGCCGCTCAACGAGGTGAAGGACTGGGTCGCGAGCTGGGGGTCGGCGAAGGAGCTGCCGCGACCGGTGGCGCGCAGGATCGGATGATCCTGCTTTCGCCCGACGCTGTCGAGGACGTCGAGCGATTACGCCTTTTTCTCGATCAACACAGCCCGTCCGCCGCGCAACGCGCGCTCGCGTCGATCTGGCGGGCGATCGAACGGCTGGAGGAGTTTCCCAATCTGGGCATGCAGACCGACGATGCCGAGCTGCGTCAGATCGTGGTGCGCTTTGGCGCGTCCGGCTATATCGTCCGTTATGCCGTCTTGGCGGAAACGCAAGACATCCTGATCACGCGAATATGGCACGGCCGCGAAACCCGCAAGACGGAAGAGTGAGCGTGCCACCGACGATTCACTTGGACGAAACGCACCGCCTCCCCGACCAGCTCCGCGAAAACCTCCGCCTCGTCTTCGTCGGCACCGCCGCCTCGACGCGCTCCGCCGAGCTCGGGCACTACTACGCCCATCCCGGCAACCGCTTCTGGCGCGCGATCCATGAGGCCGGGATCACGCCGCGGCGCTATCAGCCGGGCGAGTTCGCTGCGCTGATCGGGCTCGGGATCGGGTTCACCGATCTCTGCAAGACGGGCGCCGGGATGGATCACCAGATCGCGACGGAGACGATCGACGTGCCGGGGTTCAGGGCCAAGATCGAAAAGTATCGGCCGCGGACGATTGCGTTCACGAGCAAGAAGGCGGCGAGCTTGTTCTACGGTCGGCCGTCGCGCGGGATTGCGCTGGGGCGTCAGCAGCGCGATGGAAGCTGGCCGGAGATATTCGTGCTACCCTCGCCGTCCGGCGCCGCGTCCGGGCATTGGACGCTGGAGCCGTGGCTGGAGCTTGCGGAGTGGATCGCCGCGTTGGACGTTCAACACCCACCGGCCTCATCCTGAGGAGACCGCGAAGCGGTCGTCTCGAAGGATGGCCGCGGGCGAGATGCGGGCCTTTCATGGTTCGAGACGGCGCTTCGCGCCTCCTCACCATGAGGAGTTAACGCCAGCAGCGCGTCGCCCCCTCACCCCGCATACGCCCGATCCAAATCCGCAATCACGATCTTCCGCATCTGCAACATGGCCTGCATGACGCGGTTCGCCTTGGTGCGGTCGGGATCGCCGAGGTAGCGGGGCAGCGCTGACGGGATCACCTGCCAGGACAGGCCGAACTTGTCCTTGAGCCAGCCGCAGCGGGATTCCTCGCCGCCGTCGGCGGTGAGCGCTTCCCAGAAATAGTCGACCTCGCCTTGTGTCTCGACGCTGATGAAGAACGACACCGCCTCGTTGAAGCGGTATTGCGGTCCGCCATTGAGCGCGTTGAAGCGCTGCCCTTCCAGTTCGAACACCGCCATGAAGTCGCTGAGGGTCTCGACTTTCGCGTTGGGAAACACCGATTTGTAGAACGCGACGGCTTCCGGGACGTTGTTGTCGAACCAGAGAAACGGGGTAATGGAGGTCATGCACGGATATCCTTTCGCCGCGGACCGGACGTGCGGCGCACGCCGGGGCCTTCCAAGGACGAGGCTGGGAACGGCATTCCGACATGGGAGGCGGGATTTTTCTGTTGCGTAGCCCGGATGAGCGGAAGCGATATCCGGGACCGGCGGTTGCCCCGCATGTCGCTTTCGCTCATGCGGTCTACGGGCCGGAAAACCGGGATACCCTGTCGGAATCCGCACCCGTCGCTCGTCCTCTGGCTGCAACGCGTGATCACCCCGGAGACCCCTGATGCATCCCACGATCACAGCCTTTGAAAGATCGCCCGACCGCGGCAGGGGCCAGGCCCGCGACATGCGCGTTCGCTGGGCGCTGGAAGAGGTCGGCCAGCCCTACGATGTGCGTCTTGTTTCATTCGAAGCGATGAAGCAGCCCGCGCACCGTGCGCTGCATCCGTTCGGGCAGATCCCGACTTATGAGGACGGGGATCTCGCTTTGTTCGAATCCGGGGCGATCGTGCTGCATCTCGCCGAGCGCCACGATGGTTTGCTGCCGAAGGATTCCAATGGCCGCGCCCGCGCCATCGCGTGGATGTTCGCCGCGCTCAGCACGATGGAGCCGCCGATCGTCGAGCTCACGATGGCCATGCTGGTCGAGCGCGACAAGAGCTGGTACGCGGAGCGGCTGCCCCTGCTGCAGGACCGCGTCCGCATCAGGCTCGGCGAATTGTCCCGCCGCCTCGGCAAAGCCGACTGGCTCGCCGGCGCCTTCAGCGCCGGCGACCTCATGATGGTGACGGTGCTGCGGCGGTTGAACACGTCCGGCCTGCTGGACGAATATCCTGACATCGCCGCCTATGTCGCCCGCGGCGAAGCGCGACCGGCGTTCCGGCGCGCTTTCGACGCGCAGTTGGCGGTGTTCACCGGGGCGGCGCGTTCGTCGCAGTCGTAGCCCGGATGAGCGCCAGCGACATCCGGGGCCGCTGTTCCCGCATGTCGCTTCGCTCATGCGGGCTACGGACCAGGCGAAAGCCGCCCCTACCGCATCGTGATTGCAAGTCCGCTGAGATCCGCATTCGCCATCAGGCCGACCTGGGTGCCGGTCAGCTCCAGCACCGCGCCCTTCTGGTTGGTCAGCACGATGGCGCGGGCGCCCGCGCCGACGGCAAGGCCGGCACCGGCGGCGCCGTAGACGCCGGCGACGTCAGAGGGGCGGTTGATGTTGGAGACGCGGCCGCGCAGCACGGTTTTCGAGCCGCCGAACACGAGGCCGTAGTCGAGACCGCCGGTGGAGAGCCCATAGGTGCGGCCGCGGAAGTTGAGCACGCCCGAGCCGCCCGAGCCGCCGATGATCCAGCCCGCCTTGTAGATCGTCAGCGTCACGAAGCCGCTGTCGGCCTGCGCCGCGGTCGAGAGGCCGGCCAGGGCGGCAATGGCGACAAGCGCGGCGCGGAAGGCGGATGCGAGCTTCATGGGGATCTCCGGGTCTATTTCTCAAGGGTGGAATCGAAGCAGACGCGGTGAATCTATCCGATCGATCGCGGCGGCAACATGATGGGGCAGCGGTGAGGCGCGGAGTGCGGCAGCGCATTCAACTGTCATCGCCCGGTTTAACCGGGCGATCCAGTATTCCAGAAGCGGTTATGATTGACCGCGGGGCCGCGGCGTACTGGATGCCCCGGTCGAGCCGGGGCATGACGACGAAGCTTGGGGCTAGCACCGACCAACTTTCATGATGCCATTTTGCCCCTGTTTTGCCCGACGGAGCAAGCGAATCTTTCGCTCTTCCCGAATTCTAAAAAACCTAATGATCTCTGCATGATCGCTACTGTGCATGGGGTTGTTTTCGCATTTTTTGTTTGGAGCGCGCCTGTCCTGCCGCTACGCTGCTGGGCCTCAGCCCTTCACCTGAGGTGAACCCATGCCGATCCAGCATTTCGCGCCTCCGCCGCACGTCAAGGCGCCGCCGCTGTCCTTTGCCACCCGCGTCGGTGACCTCCTGTTCGTCTCCGGCATTCCCGGCTTCGATGCCAATGGCGCGCTGGCCGACGGCTTCGAGGCGCAGTTCGCCAACGTCGTCATCAACATCAAGCGTGTGCTGGGCGAAGCCGGCGCCGGCATGCACGATCTCGTCAAGGTCAACGTGCTCCTGCCCCGCGCCTCTGACGTCGCCGCCATGAACGCGCTCTATGCCGGCGCCTTCGGCCCGCCGCCCTACCCGGCGCGCACGACTTGCGTGGTGCACGCGCTGCCGGATCCGAAGATGCTGCTCGAGATCGAGGCGATCGCGTCACTCGCGAGGTGAGCGTGTGGCTTGTCGGACACGCGGCCAAACCAAATGCTTGGGGAACAGCTGACATGTCCGTGACCGGCGGCTCCCCGGCTTGCAAAGGACCGGCTTTTACCGCACGAATTTTCAGATCCCACTTCCCCACAAGGAGATACTTCATGCGTCGCGTTCTCGCGCTCTGTGCCGTTGCCGGCATCGCTAGTTCCGTGTTCGCCGTGCCCGCATTCGCGAAGGTCGGCTATTACGTGATCCGCTGGGACAACACCGGCATCTGCCAGGTCTGGAACGAGGACCTGCAGTACAAGCCGTTCCAGATTGGGGTGTCGACCTACAAGGTCGTCAGCAAGCCGCTGCCGACCTTCCAGGCCGCGTCCGATCTCCAGATCAAGATGCGCGCGGAGCGCCACTGCACGCTCTGAGCTCTCGGCGAGAGATCGCATTTGAAGGGCGGGTCGCGCGAGCGATCCGCCCTCGTCTTTTCCCGCCTTGTTTGAACCTGATCAGCACAAGCAGCTACTCACATCTTGTCCGGGGCGCGTCCCCCCAAAGCGTCCCGCACCACCCCCTCCCGTCATTGTCGGGAGGCGCATCACATCATTCATTTTGAGGAGCTGATCATGCGTCGTCTTTCCGTGCTGTGCGCTGCCGCCGGTCTTGCCGTCACCGCGTTCGTCGCCGCGAGCCCTGCCGAAGCCAGCTATCACCTGATCCGCTGGCAGGACACCGGCTTCTGCCAGATCTGGGACGAGAGCATCCCGACCGCGCCGTGGCCGGCCGGCTATCACCGCGCCAGCGCGACCGTGCCGACCTTCCTCGACGCGCTCGTGGTGAAGGATGCCGCGCTGAAGAACGGCCACTGCAGCTGGTAACAATTCGATCGGCGGACGAAGAGCCGGGCAAGGACGCCAGCGTCCTTGCCCGGTTGTTTTTTGTGTTGCGCAAGCGGGAGCTGACGCGCGCTCACGCGTCCTTGTGCGCCCCTGGATGGATCAGGATGTCGCGTGCGGCGGCGAGGTCGATGAAGGCTTGCGCGCTGCCGCCCTGGTCGGGATGCATGCCCTTGGCGGCACGGCGATAGGCCTGGTTGATGTCCTCGCAGGTGAGCTGCACCGCGAGCGGCAGGCCGAGCACCTTGCGGGCGCGATCCTCGCTCGAGAGCTGCTTCGGCATGGCGTTGCGGCGACCGAAGCGCGGCGCTGTGAGATCATGGACGACCTCGAGCACCACGCCGAGACGACGCTGGGCCGCCAGCGTCACGCCGTGATCGTCATTGTCCACGGCCTGGCGCAGCACCGGAAGCGCCTGCTCGGCGGCCTGACGCAGCGTGACGTCGCTGCTCATCCGCACGATCTCCGCCAAGAGCCGGCCCGCCTCGGCCCAATCGGGCGCGTGCGCCGACCGCAGGCGTTCGAGAGCGGGTTTCCAGGAGTCGAGCCGTTCCATCATGCGCGCAACGTTTAGCAATCAAGATCAGTATGCCAAGGCCGCCGTTTCCGACCCCTTAATTTCGAGTTAGCTTTTCGTGAAACTTCGAAACGAAATCGGGAGGAATATGTCATGGCATTGCTCGCAAACCACATCGCCGTCGTCACGGGTGCCGGCTCCGGCATCGGCCGGGCGATCGCCGCCGGTTATGCGCGCGAGGGCGCGCAGGTCGTGCTGCTCGACGTCAACGCCGAGACGGTGGCGGAGGCCGCGCAGGAGATCCGGCAAGCGGGCGGCAAGGCCGAGAGCTTTGCGCTCGACGTGACCCGGCGGGAGGATTGCTTTGCGCTGGCCAAGCAGGTCGCGGGCAAGGTCGGACAGGTCTCGATCCTCGTCAACAACGCCGGCATCACCCGCCGCAACGCCTTCACCGCCGAGACCGAGACGGTGGCGAAGGACTGGAACGACATCATCTCGCTCAACCTCAACGGCGTCTTCAACATGACGCAGGCGTTCCTTAGCCCCTTGCGCGCGAGCAAAGGCCGCATCGTCAATATCGGCTCGATCCAGTCCTTCGTGCATCTGCGCACGCCGAGCTCGGCGGCGTATACGACTTCGAAACACGGCGTGCTCGGCTTCACCAAGGCGCTCGCGGTCGAGCTCGGCAAGGAAGGCGTGCGCGTCAACGCGATCGGCCCCGGCTTCATCGAAACCAACATCAACGCCAATGTGCGCGCGACCAATCCGGCGCTGGTGCAGGCCTTCGTCGATCACACCCCGCTGGCCCGCACCGGCAAGCCCGAGGATATCGTCGGACCTGCGATCTTCCTCGCATCGGACATGTCGGCCTATGTCACCGGAACGATCGTGATGGTGGATGGCGGGTATCGGACGGTGTGAGGCGCCGGGCTCCCGCAACACAGACGGTGTCATCGCCCGCGAAGGCGGGCGATCCAGTATTCCAGAGACGATAGTCAGACACCGAGAGGCCGCGGCGTACTGGATGCCCCGCCGGAGCCTGTCATCGGGCTCGCCGAAGGCGAGACCCGGTGGCGCGGCATGACAACGAGGGGTGCGGAACGAGATAGGTCCGCATCACGATGCATGTCGCACCAATCGCGGCGGCTTCGCGGCATTCCTGAGGTCAATTGGTGCGATCGCCCCCCGGTTAACCCTTCATTAACCAAACCCGGCCACCGTGGATCTACGGCTTGGGGGTCGTTGGTTCTCGATCCGCTTCCAGCGATGGGAGCGGGCGTTGGTCGGGAGGTGTGTCGATGACCACTGTTCATGTCGCTGCGTCCGAGCCGGACGCACAATTTCTTGCTCCGAATCAGATCGTTCCGATGCTGATCGGCGCCACCGTCGACGAGGTCGAGCGCGAGCTCGTGCTCCAGACGCTGGCGCGCTGTGACGGCAACCGCACGCGTGCCTCGCGCGTGCTCGGCCTGTCGGTGCGCACGCTGCGCAACAAGATCAGGCTCTATGCCGCCTCCGGCATCGAGGTGCCTGCCTATCAAGACTAGCGTGTGACATCAGTCCGCCCGCGACGACGTGCTGCGCGACAAGCGGCGCAGCTCGTGCCGCAGATGCACGCCGGCGATGACCGCAAACGCGATCATCGCGACCGAGGCGGCGATCAGCTCGACCGCGCGGAGCAGGAAGGCCGTCATGACGGCCCATATCGGTTGCGGCTCCTCGGCGAATGCGACCGGCACGATGTCAGGCACCAGCAGGTGATCGAGGCCGAGCGCGGCCGCGAGAACGACAGCGAACAGGCAAAAGACTTTCCACGCTTCGCACATCAGTCGTTCTCGCAAGGGGTCTGGCCGTGCGCGATCGATGACACGGCCGGCCGCTCCGTCGATTGACGTTGATCAAGCGTGGCGCGATACGCCGGCGGAATTGCTGCTGTCGTCAAACGCCGCTAAGTAGCTTGCTTCCGTGACAGGGAGCAGTGGCGTGGCAGACGATCAGGGACGACGGCAGGGACCTCAGGGTCCGCGCGGGCGGCAAGGCGAGCCGGGACGGCCGGGGCCGCAGGGTCATCCGGGCCGGCGTGGTCCCGACGGGGCGCGCGGCAAGCCGGGGCCGCAGGGCAAGCCGGGACCGATCGGAAAGGCCGGCCCGCCTGGCAAGCCCGGTCCGCAAGGCAAGCAGGGCGAAGCCGGCCCACGCGGAGCCGCCGGACCACAGGGACCTCTCGGACCGCAGGGGCCAGCGGGGCCGCAAGGCCCGCGCGGCGAGCCGGGGCCGCCCGGCCAATTGCCGTCGATCGAGCAAGTGCTGCCGTGGCTCGACCAGCTCTTCGACGCCTGGGACGAACGCCGCCGCCAGCGCGAACGCGAAGCCGCCGAGCGCGAAGCGCTCGAGGCCGCCGTCCAGGAGACTGACCACGCAAGCGTCGATGACGAGAGCGATGACGGCGACGATCACAAGAAGAAAAAGAAAAAGAAGAGGCACGGCCACTAGCAGACGAACCTATTTCGGCCGATCCTCGCGTTGCGACAACATGCCCATGCGCTCGAACTGCCAGCGCATGGCGCGATACCAGAGATAGCCGACCGCCGTGCCGCACAGGGCGAGGATGATCACGTTTGCGCTCGAGAACGAGCCGCTCCACCACATCATCCACGCGGTCCATAGCAGCGTGAAGACGATGGCACCTGCTTTCAACGGAAGAAGGGGGCGGCTCATGGTCGTGCTCCGGGCGATCAAAACCCCGGCCACCACCATCGCAAGCTGAGACAGCAGATACCGTGAGCCAGATCACTGAGCGCGTCGTTCACGAGCCGAAACGCAGCCGCGAGCGCTCTTTCGCCTTTTCCGCCTCGACCTCACGGTCGCGCGCCGGGGCATGCGTATGCAGCGACGTCAGGAGTCTTCGTGCGGCCTCAGAGACCTCGGCCACCGCACGCTCGAACGCCGCCTCGTTGAGCTGCGACGGCTTGTTGAAACCCGACAGCTTTCGCACGAACTGCAGCGCGCTGGCGTGAATCTCGTCCTCCGTCGCCGGCGGCTCGAAGTTGAACAGCGTCTTGATGTTGCGGCACATGCAGGATCTCCGGATGTTTCCCTCAAGGACGATCGACGACGACGAAATCCTACATCTTCCCCTGCACTTCTGTTAAGTTCCGCCGCAACGCGGCCGCCGACCATGAGCCGCAACGGGGGAGATGAACATGAGAGCCTGTCGCGCGGCACTGTCTGCCATCCTGCTGTCCCTCTCGACACTGGCTATCTCCACACCGGTCTTGTCCGCCGATTACCCGCCCCCAAAGCAGGGCGACTGGATCGCGAGGGATTTCAAGTTCCACACCGGCGAAACCATGCCGGAGCTGAAGCTGCACTACACCACCGTCGGCGAGCCGACCGGCCAGCCCGTGCTGGTGCTGCACGGAACGGGCGGCTCGGGCGCGAGCATGCTGACGCCGTCCTTTGCCGGCGAGCTGTTCGGCGCGGGGCAGCCGCTCGATGCGTCCAAATACTACATCATCATTCCCGACAGTATCGGCCACGGCAAATCGTCAAAACCGTCCGACGGCATGAAGACGAGCTTTCCGAAATACGATTACGAGGACATGGTCGAGGCGCAATATCGCCTGGTGACGGAAGGGCTCGGCGTCAAGCATCTGCGGCTCGTCATCGGCAATTCGATGGGCGGCATGCACACCTGGCTGTGGGGCGAGAAATATCCGAAGGCGATGGACGCGCTGATCCCGATGGCCTCGCAGCCGACCGAGATGGCATCGCGCAACTGGATGCTGCGGCGGATCATGCTCGACACCATCCGCAACGATCCCGACTACAACGGCGGCAATTACACCGCCCAGCCGCGCATGATGAAATATGCCATCACCGCCTACGGCATCGCGAGCATCGGCGGGACGCTCGCCTATCAATCGCAGGCGCCGACCGCGGCCAAGGCTGACAAGATGGTCGACGACCGGCTGGCGACGCCGATCACGGCGGATGCCAACGACTTCCTCTATCAGTGGGAGTCATCGCGCGACTACAATGCTGGCGAGAAGCTGGAGGCGATCGAGGCCGCGCTGCTGCTGATCAATTCCGCCGACGACGAGCGCAACCCACCCGAGACCGGCATCACGGATGCCGCGATGAAGCGGGTCAAGAACGGCCGCCTGTACCTGATCCCCGCGAGCACCGAGACGCGCGGCCACGGCACCACGGGCAACGCCAAATTCTACAGCGAGCCTATCAGGCAGTTTCTTCAAACCGCGCCGCAGCGCGCGATGTAGGGATCACCAAGAACGCGCTCATATCGCAATGCATCACGTGCGGCGCTCCGCCGCCGCATATTATTTGAGCATGCATTGCGCCGCCAGCTCGGGCTTAATCGCATGAACGATACGAATCGACGCGCGACGAGGAGGATCGCATGCACAGGCTCGCACTGTGCGTCTGGCTAACCGCAACGACGGCGCTGACGAGCGCCGCGTTCGCGTTCGACAACGGGCAATATGATCACGTCCCGCCCGATATCCGCGCCTGGTTCAAGAGCGTGATCGCGCCGAACGGCGTGCCCTGCTGCGACATCTCCGACGGCCATCGCACCGACTACGACGTGCGCGGCGGCGCCTATTGGGTGCCGATCGAGGGACAATGGATGGCGGTGCCTGAGCGCGCCATCATTCGTGATCGTGGCAATCCGGTCGGCCAGGCCGTGGTGTGGTACGTTCACCACCGCGGTGCCATCATCATCAGCTGTTTCGTGCCGGCGGATGCAGTCTAGCGCGATGGATTTCGTTGGCTGGAGACGCCCGATCGGGTAGTTTTGAGCCGAGTTGAAGCGGAGGCATGCCGTTGACCGATCTTAGCGCCGAAGACCTCGCCACCATCTATGCCAAGCCGAGCCCGCGCGTGATCGCGAAGGCACGGCCCGCGATCGATGCGCATGCGAGGAAGTTCATCGAGATGTCGCCGTTCTGCGTGCTCGCGACGTCGGGCGCGGACGGCAGCGTCGACGCTTCGCCGCGCGGCGGCGGCATCGGCTTCGTCCACGTCGCCGGTCCCAACCAGCTGTTGATGCCCGACCGGTCCGGCAACAACCGCATCGATAGTTTTCGGAACGTCGTCGAAGGTTCGGGCTTCGTGCACCTGTTGTTCTTCGTGCCGGGGATCGACGAGACACTGCGCGTCGGCGGACGCGGCACGCTGTCGGCCGATCCGGATCTGCTCGCCTCGATGGTCGAATTCGGCAAGCCGCCGCGCGCGGTGCTGAACGTCGCCGTCAGCGAGGTCTATTTCCATTGCGGCAAGGCGCTGATGCGCTCGAAGCTGTGGTCGTCGGAGAAGGTGCCGCGCTCGGTGATGCCGAGCATCGTTACGGTCATTCACGAGCAAACGGGCTTGGGCGAACCACAGAGTCAGGAGATCGTGGAAGAGCTCTACAAGACGCAGCTGTAGCTGGGGCGACAACCACGATGTCGTCCCGGACAAGCGAAGCGCAATCCGGGACCCATCACCACAGGACGTCGTTTGACGAAGACTCGTCGTTCGGTACTGCTACCGGCGACGATCGATAGATTCCGCAGTATGGGTCCCTGCTTGCGCAGGGACGACACTGGGTGTGTGGCTAAGGCCGGAGCTTAATGCCCCTCGCCCTCGAGCCCGCCGACATGCTTCTGGGTGTAGAGCTCGAGGCCGATGCGGCCGATCAGGTCGAGCTGGGTTTCGAGGAAGTCGATGTGGTGCTCCTCGTCGCTCATCAGCTTCTCGAACAGGTCACGCGTAACGTAATCCTTGGCGCCGTGGCAGTAGGTCGCCGCTTCCTGGTACAGCGCCCGCGCGCTCATCTCGGCGGCGAGGTCGCATTCGATGATCTCCTTGACGTTCTGGCCGATGCGCAGGGGATCGAGCACCTGCATGTTCGGGAAGCCGTCGAGGAACAGGATGCGCGCCGTGAGCTTGTCGGCATGCTCCATCTCCTCGATGGACTCCTTGCGCCAGACCTTGGCCATGTCGAGGAGGCCCCAATTGTCGAGAAAGCGGTAGTGCAGCCAGTACTGATTGATCGCAGTCAGCTCGTGACGCAGCGCCTTGTTGAGATAGTCGATGACTTTTGGGTCGCCCTGCATGGTTCACTCCAGCTCTTGCAGTCCAAATCGGCCCTAGCCGAATTTAGAATGCTTCTAAATGAGTTTGCGGACAAGGGCAATCAGCCGCGCGGACGCAGCCGGGGAAAAACTCAGCCGACGTTGCGGAAGCTTTTAGCAGGCCGCGAGGGCGAACTGCGCGCGTTCAGCCGTTTCGTCATTGGCGGCCACGGTATGGCTGTGGGGACAGCCGGCGCAGCAGGACTGGGCGCAGGGGCCGAGCGCTTCGTCGATGATGGTCTTGATGGTCCGGGCGCAGCGACCGCATTCGGCACTACAGCCAAGACATCCATAGACCTGCTTGGCGTGGCGCACGGCATCGTCGGACTCGGCGACGGCGGCGCGGATGTCATCATCGCTCAGCACGTTACAGGAACAAACGATCATGGAAGCGGCAGGCCCTTCGGTGATGCGCCATCATCGATATTTAACAGGCCGGCCGGATGCAAAAGGAAAAACCGGTATTTGAAGCTATTCCAAACTGGCCCGGTCAACAGCCTAGAACGGCTCTAAAACAGCCGTTGCGCTGGATCAAGATTTGCGGGGCTCTAGTCGCCACCACCGCCTCCACCACCATCGCCGCCACCTCCGCAATCCCCACCGCTGCTTCCGCCATCGCTGCTGGAACAGCTGCCGCCGTCAGTCGAGCTCCCCGAGCTGTCACTGGAAAACCAGCTTCCCAGCGAGAAGCCGTCGCTCGGTCCGGAATAGCTGTCGCCTCCGCTGCTCCCTCCGTCGTTGCCGGCGGCGGCGCGGGAGCGCCGTGCGCGGTTCTGGAGGTGTGCGATCCAGCCGTAGCCGATCGCGAAAACGATTCCGGCGGCAATCAATGCATTGACCATTGCGTTGCCCATCATTGTCTCCCGGTGAGGCTGGGGGCCATATCCATTGGTCGTCGCCGGCAAAGGTGCCGTTCATTGATCATTCAAGCGAAGTATGGAACCCTACGCCCCAAAGAGTTCCCGCGTGTTCGTCTGAAAGGTCAAGCCAATGAAGAAGTCGCTCCTGGCGGTCGCTGCCGTCGCCACCCTGGCCCTGGCGGCCGGAACACCGGCCCATGCCCAGCGCGGCGTCGCCGCGGGCGTGGCGGCCGGGATCATCGGCGGCGCCATTGTCGGTGGCGCGCTGGCTTCTCCGTATTATTACGGACCCGGCTATGGCTACTATGAGCCGGGCTACTACCCGCCGCGCTACTACGCCCCCGGTCCAGGCTATGTTGCCGACGACTATTACGGCGGCTGCGTCTGGCAGAAGCAGCGCTTCTGGGACGGCTATGCCTGGCGCGTCCGCCGCGTCAGAGTCTGTGGCTAAGTCGCCAGGACCGGTTCACTACGGATGGGCCGTTCATCTCGGAGCCTGAAAAAGACCGCTTTTTCTCGTCACAGCTCCGCGTGCGTTTACCGTGGGTTGACCATTTGCGCGCTTCCTAGCTGCAAGGCCAATTCCATCAGAGTGTGCGTGAACCTTTGAAACCCGGGCGCCTCTAACAGGAGGAACCCATCTCCCAGGAGAGCCAAGAGCATGAACAAGACTTTAGTTGCCGCCCTTACGGTTGCGACGGTCGCCGGTTCGCTGGTGACCGCCACCCCGTCCGCCAAAGCCGGTGACGGCGTCGGCGCCGGCATTGCGGCCGGCCTGATCGGCGGCG
Organism: Bradyrhizobium forestalis; assembly: GCF_002795245.1. Lineage (GTDB taxonomy): Bacteria > Pseudomonadota > Alphaproteobacteria > Rhizobiales > Xanthobacteraceae > Bradyrhizobium > Bradyrhizobium forestalis. The sequence continues at coordinate 28,922 of NZ_PGVG01000035.1, forward strand.
CGATCGTCGGCGGCGCCATTGCGTCGAGCCGTCCCGCCTATGGCGGCCCCGTCTATGTCGCCGAGCCCGGCCCGCCGCCCCCGCCCTGCTACTGGCGTCGTGAGCGGTATTGGGACGGTTACGGCTGGGTCGTCCGTCCGGTTCGCGTTTGCTACTGATCTGATCGCTACGCGCGTATCCGCGCCACGATCGAAGCCCGGCCAAGCACCTTGGCCGGGCTTTTTCTTTTGCTGCCGCGCTATCGCGCCGCCTCGATCGAGCGCAACACCTCTTCGCTCGGCCAGCAATCGACCTTTAGACCCGCCGACTTCTGATAGGCGCCGAGCGCCGCGCGTGTCTGCATGCCGGCCTTGCCGTCGATCTTGTCCTTGTAGAGCCCGATACGCGTCAACCCGCGCTGCATGGTCTCGACGTCCTTGGTGCGCAACTGCTTGCTGGCCGACCAGGGCGTCGCGAACGGCAGCGGGCTGGTCATGCGATCGCTGAGATGGCCGACGAACAGCACGTAGAGGTCGGAGAAATTGTATTCCTTGATGACGAAGTAATTCTTCGTGGTCAGGAACGACGGGCCGTAAATTCCCTCCGGCTGGAGCAGCGAGGCCGGCTGCGCCTGCTCGGCCGAGCTGAGCTTTTGCCCACGCACCGGCACAAAACCTTCGCGCAGCCACTGGCCGATCGGCTTCGTCACCTCCGGCACGCCAACCGTGCAATCGACCTTCGCCGGCGCCTGCACCTCGTAGGCCCAGCGCACCCCGCTCTGCCAGCCCTTGTTGACGAGTTGCTGTGCGGCGGAGGCGAGCGCATCCGGCACCGAGTGCCAGATGTCGATGCGGCCGTCGCCGTCGAAATCGACGCCATGCTTGTAATATTCCGAGGGCAGAAACTGCGTCAGCCCGGTGGCGCCGGCCCAGGACGAACGCATGTCCTTGCGCGTTACCACGCTTTCGCCCAGGATCTTCAGCGCGAGGACGAACTCGTTGCGATACTGATCCTTGCGGCGGCCGACATAGGCCTGCGTCGCCAGCACGCGGACGAGATCGTAGGGCAGCGTGTAGCGGCCATAATCGGTCTCGCGCCCCCAGATCGCGAGCATGACAGTGGCAGGCACGCCCGAGCTTTTCTCGATCTCGGTCAGCGCCGTGCGATATTTCTGCAGCAGCCGCTGCCCCTCGCCGGCAAGGCGCGCGATCGACGCTTCCTTGACGTAGTCGGCCGGCACCTGCACGAACTCGGCCTGCGACGGCGCACCGGTCGCCGGTCGGCCCGGCAGGATCAGATCAGGCAGCTTGTAGTCCGGCTCGAGCCCGCGCGTCTGCTCGTCGAACGTCGCGCGCGAGACGCCGGCCGCCTGCGCTTCCGGCCAGAGCGAGGCGATGAACTGGGTGAAGGCGGCGTCGGCGGCGCGGGCGGACGACCAGCCGCAGGTGACGACGATCACCGCAGCGATGAGCGCCCGCCGCATCATGCCGAGATCACCGCGTCAGCTTCTTGTACTTCACGCGATGCGGAATGATGCTGTCCTGGCCGAGCCGGCGCATCTTGTCCTTCTCGTAATCCTGGAAGTTGCCCTCGAACCATTCGACGTGGCTGTCGCCTTCGAAGGACAGGATATGGGTCGCGATGCGGTCGAGGAACCAGCGATCGTGGCTAATGATGACAGCGCAACCGGCAAAGTCCTCCAGCGCCTCTTCGAGCGCGCGCAGCGTGTCGACGTCGAGGTCGTTGGTGGGCTCGTCGAGCAGCAGCACGTTGGCGCCAGACTTCAGCATCTTGGCAAGATGCACGCGGTTGCGTTCACCGCCGGAGAGTGCGCCGACCTTCTTCTGCTGGTCCGCGCCCTTGAAGTTGAACGACGAGCAATAGCCGCGCGAGTTGACTTCCTTCTTGCCGAGCAGGATCAGCTCGTTGCCGCCGGAGATCTCCTCCCATACGGTCTTCTTGCCGTCGAGCGCGTCGCGCGACTGGTCGACGTAACCGAGATGCACGGTCTCGCCGACCGTGATCGTGCCGGAGTCCGGCTTCTCCTGGCCGGTGATCATCCTGAACAACGTGGTCTTGCCGGCACCGTTGGGGCCGATCACGCCGACGATGCCACCGGGCGGCAGCTTGAAGGTGAGATTGTCGATCAGGAGGCGATCGCCGAAACCTTTGCTGAGACCCTCGAAATCGACCACGTTGGCGCCGAGCCGCTCGGCGACCGGAATGATGATCTGCGCGGTCTGAGTCTGTTTCTCGCTCGCCTTCTTGAGCAGCTCCTCATAGCGCTGGTAGCGCGCTTTCGACTTGGCCTGGCGTGCCTTCGGCGACGACGCGACCCATTCCTGCTCGCGAGCGAGCGTTTTCTGGTGCGCCGCGTCCTCGCGTCCCTCCTGCTCCAGACGCTTCTGCTTCTGCACCAGCCAGGACGAGTAGTTGCCCTCGTACGGGATTCCGCGGCCGCGATCGAGCTCGAGGATCCAGCCCGTGACGTTGTCGAGGAAGTAGCGGTCGTGGGTGACGATCAGGATCGCACCGGGATAGTTGCGCAGGTGCCCTTCCAGCCACGACACCGACTCGGCGTCGAGATGGTTGGTCGGCTCGTCCAGCAGCAACAGTTCGGGCTGGTCGAGCAGCAGCCGGCACAGCGCGACGCGGCGGCGCTCACCGCCGGAGAGTTTCGTCACGTCGGCATCGTCGGGCGGACAGCGCAGCGCGTCCATGGCCTGGTCGACCTTGCTGTCGAGATCCCACAGGCCCTGGGCCTCGATTTCGTCCTGCAGCTTGGTCATCTCATCGGCGGTCTCGTCCGAATAGTTGACGGCGAGCTCGTTGTAACGATCGAGGATCGCCTTCTGCTTGGCGACGCCCCGCATGACGTTCTCGCGCACGGTCAGCGCAGGATCGAGGTGGGGCTCCTGCTCGAGATAGCCGACGCGGGCGCCCTCGGCGACCCAGGCCTCGCCGGTGTATTCCTTGTCGAGGCCGGCCATGATCTTGAGCAGCGTCGACTTGCCCGAGCCGTTGACGCCGAGCACGCCGATCTTGGCGTCCGGGTAGAACGACAAATGGATGTTATCGAGCACCTTCCGGGTCGGGTAGCTCTTGGTCAGGCCCTGCATGAAATAGATGAACTGGCGCGCCATCGGTCCCGTGAAACCTTCGATTTGAGGGAATTTGCTTGCCGCCGATGTAACGATCCCGCCCCCAAAGGGCAACGTTTTCCGTCCGTTCACCACGGATGAATACGGTCCGGACACCATCCGGACCCAGATCCGGACAATTGAAACCATCTTTTAATAAATCAGGCCAAAGCTCGGTTTCGCGCGGAAACAGCGCCACCCGCTCGGAATGAACGGGAGCACAGCGAGACAGCGTCATGGCACTGATCGAGACCCACTCACTTCCTGTTCCGGCAGAAGCCGGCCACGTCTCCGGGTTCGTCTCGGAGGTCAAGGGTTTCTGGAAGCGCTTCTTCGCCACCGCCTTCAATCCCTACCGGCCCGAGCTGCACTACATGCGTGGGCCTGGTCCCGCTTGGCGCGCCAAGCACGGCATGGATGCGCCGTTCCGTCTCAAGCCCCGCGACCTCTGAGCCCGCTTTTCTATCGGACTTTTGAAGACGCGAGCGGCTTGCGCGCGGGACTGATTGCGCGCAACCATGGCCAGGTTCCGACGATGGCGCCCGCTTGCGCCGCCACCTCTCGCCATGGATGAACGCCGATGAGCCGGCTGCGCTATGCAATTCTCGACGACTATTTCAACCTCGCCCTCGACGTCGCGGACTGGCCGAAGCTGTCGGACCGTGTTGACGTCACCGTGTTCAGCCATCCCTTCGCCTCCGAGCAGGCCGCGGCGAGCGCACTGGCGGATTTCGACGTCATCTGCGCGATGCGCGAGCGCACCGCTTTCCCCAAGAGCCTGTTCGATAAGCTGCCCAAGCTGAAGCTGCTGCTGACCTCAGGCATGCGCAACGCTTCCATCGATATGGAGGCTGCGAAGGCGCGCGGCATCGCCATCGGCGGCACCCAATATTCCCGCGATCCGACCGCGCCGCTCACCATGGGCCTGATCCTGGAGCTGACCCGCGGCATCGGCCGCGAGAATGCACGCATGCATGCGGGCGAGCCCTGGCAGAGTTTTGCCGGCGTCGAGATCGAAGGGATGACGCTCGGCGTCGTCGGGCTCGGCAAGCTCGGCAGCAAGATGGCGGGGATCGCGAAAGCGTTCGGCATGAACGTGATCGCCTGGAGCCCGAACCTCACGCCGGAGAAGTGCAAGGAAGCCGGCGTCGGCTATGCCAGCAAGGAGGAGCTGTTCGCCAAGGCCGACATCGTCACCATCCACGTGGTGCTGAGTGAGCGCTCGCGTGGCCTCGTCGGCCGCGCCGATCTCGCGCGGATGAAGCCGACCGCCTTCCTCGTCAACACCGCGCGCGGGCCGATCGTGGACGAGCAAGCGCTGCTCGAAGCGTTGCAGCAGCGGAAGATCGCGGGCGCCGGGCTCGACGTGTTCTCGGTCGAGCCGCTGCCGGTCGACCATCCCTTCCGCAAGCTCGACAACCTCGTGCTGACGCCGCATCTCGGCTACGCGACCGCGGACGGGTTGCGCATCCACTACAGCCAGATGGTCGAGGCGATCGACGCCTTCACCAGGGGCGGCGAGCTGCCGCGGAAGCTGGCCTGAAACGACAATGGGCGTGCCGAGGCACGCCCATTGCAATTCGAGTTCTGGCGGAGCGCTCAGCGCACGGTGACCGGCGCGGGCAGCGGGGGCACCACGGTCGGCTGCGTACCCGGAACGGGGCCAGCCTGAGCGGACATCGGGGCCGGCCCGGCGGCGCTCGGCGTCGGCGCAGCGGAGGCCGTCGCCGTTCCCGGCGGCGGGCCGCCCGGCATCACCACCACGCGGGTGCCGACCTTGACGCGATCGAACAGGTCGGAGACGTCCTCGTTCAGCATGCCGATACAGCCGGACGAGACGAACTTGCCGATGGTCGAGGGCTGGTTGGTGCCGTGGATGCGGTACACGGTCGAGCCGAGATACATCGCGCGGGCGCCAAGCGGATTGCCCGGGCCGCCGGCCATGAAGCGCGGCAGATAGGGCTGACGCTCGATCATCTCGGTCGGCGGATGCCAGTCCGGCCACTCCGCCTTGCGGGTGATCTTCTGCACGCCGGTCCAGGTGAAGCCGTCGCGGCCGACGCGGACCCCGTAGCGGATCGCGCGGCCGCCTCCGAGGACGTAATAGAGGTAGGTGTTGGGCGTATCGACCACGAGCGTGCCGGCCGGCTCCTTGGTCTGGAACGCGACCTCCTGGCGGCGCAGGTTCGGCGGCAGCTGCACCGGCGCAGCATCGGGCTGCTCCTCGGGAGGCAGCGAGGCCAATGTCATCGGCCGGCCATCGGCGCCGGCGGGCGGCTGCGCGGCCTGGACCGCCCCGGTTGCGGCGGGGCCCCCCACGGCCTCGGGCGGACGCAGGCCATCATTGGCGGGCGCCTGCTTGCCCGGACGATTGGCGTAGATCACCGGCGGCGGACCGGCGGGCCGGCCGTAACGGGGATCATCGGGCGACATCACGGGGCCCTGGGGCGGCGCCGCCGAATAGACCGGCGGAGCGCCAGCCGGACGGCCATAACGGGGATCGTCCGGCGACATCACCGGCCCCTGCGGGGCGGCGGAATAGACCGGAGGCGCGCCGGCCGGGCGGCCGTAGCGCGGATCGTCGGCCGGACCGGGCGACGGCAGCGAAGCCTGCGGCATCGCGTCGTCGTCTTCGTCCATCGCATCGAAATTCGGCGTGCGGTCACCGGGCCGATATTCGGCTGGGGCGCCATAGCTCGGCGCCTGCTGGACCGGATAGCTCTGAGCCTGAGCGAGCGAGGTTCCCGCCGCAGCGACTGTTGCGGCAGCGCATATCGTCAGAAAGTGTTTGATCATCATCGCTCTTGTATAGTCCCCAAGCCCGATCGGACCGTTAACGGCCAGATGACGGAAGATAGCGGCACATTCAAGACATATCAGGCTTATTTGCGCAGGATTTGCCGATTTGTGATCCGCAAGACTACCGTTGCCCCGATGCATCACGGGGCCGAAATCGTATCGCGCCATCAATTGCCGCGATGTTCGGCCGCGATTTTAACGGAACGATGCGGAAGCGTTGCGATATGGTCGAATCAGCCTGATTCGCCACCTTTTTTAAGCTCCAGTCCCGCGTGGCGAACGCGGCAAGCAGTACCGTCACCGCGTTCAGATGGCTCTTGGGCCCTGGCCACCTCGCCGCCGGGGCGGAAATTCGCAATCGCTCGATGCTTCCCGGCTTTCGCTTCCTGTTTGCCGCGATCCTGCTGTCAACCTCCATCCTGGTGTTCGGCCTAGGGGCCGCCGCGCTGCTGCGGACGACCCATCAGCAGTATGTCAGCAACCCCGCCTGGCGGAACGGCCCGCAGGAGCAGGTGTTTGCGCAAGTGCCCGAGCCGGCCCAGCCGGTGCTCGCGGTGTTGCGGGCCGAGCCGGAGGTGCCCGCCGAGACCACGCCATCGCTGCGTGACCAGGTGCCGACCATTGGACTGCCGGCGAGCGAGCCGGAGCAGGTTGCCGCGCTGGCGACCGAGACCGACGTTCAGCCGCAGGTCGCCGCGCCCCCGGCAGAAGCGCCGGCTGTCGAACCGGCCAAGCCCGAAGCAACCGCGGAGGCTGCAGTGACGGCCTCCACCGACACGCTTACCCCGGCCGACACCACGGCCTCGATCCCCGAGGCCAAGCCTGCCGCAACCGCCAGCGAGCCGGCGCCTGTTGACCCCACTGCCGCCCTCGCCTCCTCGGCGATCGATGTCGCCGCGCTTAAGGCGGCAGCGCTGAACGATCCCGCGACCACGGCGGTGAAGGACGCGCCGGCGAAGGCCAAGGCCGGGAGCAACAAGGCGGACGGCAGCGCATCCGACAGCAAGGCGACGAAGCGCAAGGCGAAGACCAAGAAGCGGCCCCGCGGGGTGCGGCGCCCGCCGCCTCAGCAGCTACAGCAGCAGCTCGACCCGTTCGGTCAGCCGCAGGCGTTTGCGACGACCGCGCGCACGCGGTGATCTTTCTTCACCTCTCCCCGCTTGCGGGGAGAGGTCGGATCGCTCTTGCGATCCGGGTGAGGGGGTACAGGTCCCTCGATAATCTCATCGTGTGGAGAGAGGCCCCTCACCCCAACCCTCTCCCCGTAAGAACGGGGCGAGGGAGCGCACCGTCGTTGTAGCTCACGCCGGCCCGGTTGCGATCGGCGGGCCGCCGGCCTGGCCCCATTCCGACCACGAGCCGTCATAGAGCGCGGTGTCGGTGATGCCGAGGCGATACAGCGCGAGCGTCAGCACGCCCGCCGACACACCGGAGCCGCAGCTCGTCACGATCGGCTGGTCCAACTTGACGCCGGCGCCCGTGAAGGCGGCGCGCAAATCCTCGAGCGGCTTCATGGTGCCGGTCGCGGCATCGAACAGCAGATTGTAGGGCACGTTGCGGGCGCCCGGGATATGACCGGAGCGAATGCCCGGCCGCGGCTCGGGCACGCGGCCTTCGAAGCGGTCGGCGGCGCGCGCGTCGATCACCTGCTCGGCGCGGCTTGCGACGTTGCCAATGAGCTGCTGCATGCTGCGCACGCGCCTTGAATCGTAGCTCGCCTTGAACGTCGCCGGCTTCGGCTTCACCTCGCCGCTTTCGGTCGCGCGCCCTTCGGCGCGCCACTTCTTCAGGCCGCCATTGAGGATGCGCACATTGCCGTGGCCGTAGGACAGGAACATCCACCATGCGCGCGGCGCAGCCACCCAGCCGCCGGCATCGTAGAGCACGACGGTGTCGCCATTTCCGATGCCGAGATTGCCGACGTCACGGCCGAACTGCTCGGCGCTCGGATACATGTGCGGCAGCGGGTTGGAATGATCCGACACCGCATCGACGTCGAAGAACGCAGCGCCCGGCAGATGCGCGGCGAGGTAGTCGTCCTTCGGCAGCGGCAGCACGCCCGGTAGCTTGAAGCTGGCGTCGAGGATCTTGACGTTGGCGTCGTTGATATGGGCGGCGAGCCATTCGGTGGAGACGAGGGGGTCGGTGGGGCTCATTGGTCTTTCCTTGCAGTCATTCGGGGCCATGCGCGGTGCAAGCGAGATTGAAGCAGTGCGCGTCAAACTCAGCTGTCATCGCCCGGCTCGATCGGGCGATCCAGTACTCCGAGGCGGTTGTGATTCAACCGATGGGGCGCGGCGTACTGGATTCCCCGCCTACGCGGGGAATGACGAGTGGAGAGAGTGAGGCCTCCCCCCTTCTTCTTCGGCTCCCACGCTTCCGTGGGTCCGCCGGCGTCGCGCCAGGCGGCGTAGCCGCCGGCGATGTGGGCGACGGGCTTGAGACCCATGTCCTGCGCGGTCTTGGCCGCGAGCGCGGAGCGCAGGCCGCCGGCGCAGTGGAAGACGAACTTCTTGTCCTCCTGGAAGATCGGCTTGGCGTACGGGCTCTGCGGGTCGATCCAGAATTCCAGCATGCCGCGCGTGCAGGCGAAGGCGCCGGGGATGCGGCCGTCGCGCTCGATCTCGCGGGGATCGCGGATGTCGACGATGATGACGTCGCCGTTCTTGGAGATCTCGATGGCGTCCTTGGCCGAGAGCGTCTCGATCTCGGCATTGGCCTCGTCGATCAGCGCCTTGATGCCGCGGGTGATGTTTTGGGGCATGGGTTTCTCCCTCTTGTTGTCATTCCGGGGCGCGCATAGCGCGAGCCCGGAATCCATTTCGCTGCTAACTCTGCCTCCCGATGGATTCCGGGTTCGCGCTTCGCGCGCCCCGGAATGACAAGGAGCTAATGCGTCAATTCCTTCATCGCATTTTCCAGACCTTCGATCGTGATCGGATACATCCGGTTCGCGAAGATGCGTTTGATGATGGTGGTGGATTCCGAATAGTCCCAGTGCTTCTGCTGCACCGGGTTCAGCCACACCGCATGCGGATAGGTGCGGATGATGCGGTCGAGCCAGACCGAGCCGGGCTCCTCGTTGACGTGCTCGACCGAGCCGCCGGGCACCATGATCTCGTATGGGCTCATCGAGGCGTCGCCGACGAACACGACCTTGTAGTCGTGCGGGTATTTGTGCAGCACGTCCCAGGTCGGCGTGCGGTCGGTGAAGCGGCGCTTGTTCTGCTTCCACACGCCTTCATAGAGGCAGTTGTGGAAGTAGAAATACTCCATATGCTTGAACTCGCTCTTCGCCGCCGAGAACAGCTCCTCGACCTGCTCGATATGCGCGTCCATCGAGCCGCCGATATCGAAGAACACCAGGAGCTTCACCGCATTGCGCCGCTCGGGGCGCATGTGCACGTCGAGATAGCCGTGATTGGCGGTCTCGCGAATGGTGGTGTCGAGATCGAGCTCGTCAGGCGCGCCGGTGCGCGCGAACTTGCGCAGGCGGCGCAGCGCCACCTTGATGTTGCGGATGCCGAGCTCGACATTGCCGTCCAAATCCTTGAACTCGCGCTTGTCCCACACCTTCACGGCGCGGTTGTTGCGGTTCTTCTCCTGGCCGATGCGCACGCCTTCGGGATTGTAGCCGTGGGCGCCGAACGGCGAGGTACCCGCCGTGCCGATCCATTTGCTGCCGCCCTGGTGCCGGCCCTTTTGTTCCTCGAGGCGCTTCTTCAAGGTCTCCATGAGCTTGTCCCAGCCCATGGCCTCAATCTGCTTCTTCTCTTCTTCCGTCAGGTACTTCTCGGCGAGCTTCTTCAGCCACTCCTCGGGGATCTCGGCCTTCTGCATGGCGTCGAGCAGGTTTTCCAGCCCCTTGAACACCGTGCCGAAAACGCGGTCGAACTTGTCGAGATTGCGCTCGTCCTTCACCAGCGAAGCGCGCGACAGGTAATAGAAGTTCTCGACCGTGTAGTCCGCGAGGTCAGCGTCGAGCGCCTCCATCAGCGTGAGGTATTCGCGCAGCGTCACGGGGACCTGCGCGTCGCGCAGAGAGGTGAAGAATTGCAGGAACATGAGTGACAGATTGCCCGTCGGGTGGCTGGCGTCAAGGGGCGCCGCTTCACCTCTCCCGTAGGGAGAGGTCGGCACGCAGTGCCGGGTGAGGGGTTTCGCTCCCTCGTGAGGCCCGAGCCCCCTCACCCGATTTGCTGCGCAAATCGACCTCTCCCCGCTGGGGAGAGGTGAACCACGCGCGTCGGCGAACCAATTCAGCGTGGACCCATGAGCTTTTTGCTCTAGAATTGACTGCCTCAAGGGGTTGTTTTGGGGACGTTTGCAATGGGAATTCTCGCCGCGCTCATCATCGGCGCGATCGCAGGCTGGCTCGCGGGCAAGATTGTCCATGGGGCGGGATTTGGGCTGGTCGGCAACATCGTCGTCGGCATCATCGGCGCGCTGGTCGCGAGCTGGGTGCTGCCCCAGCTGCACATCGCGCTCGCCACCGGCACGTTGGGCGCCATCGTCGACGCCACGATCGGCGCGGTGATTGTGCTCGTCATCCTTTCGCTGATAAGACGGGTCTGAAAGCCTGACCGAACCAGGAACGGCCGCCCTGTGCGGCCGTTCCCATGTCGCGACCGGGGCCATGAAATTGGCAATGTCCCGGCCGACGACCCACAAGGACGCGCAATGAAATTTACAGGCACCAAGGACTACGTTGCCACCGACGATCTCAAGGTCGCCGTCAATGCCTCGATCGTGCTGGAGCGCCCGCTCCTGGTGAAGGGCGAGCCCGGCACCGGCAAGACGGTGCTGGCGGAGGAAGTGGCGAAGGCGCTGAACGCGCCGCTTTTGACCTGGCACATCAAGTCCACCACCAAGGCGCAGCAGGGCCTCTACGAATACGACGCGGTGTCGCGCCTGCGCGACAGCCAGCTCGGCGATGCCCGCGTGTCAGACATCAAGAACTACATCAAGCGCGGCAAGCTCTGGGAAGCGTTCACCGCCGAGCAGCGCCCGGTGCTCCTGATCGACGAGATCGACAAGGCCGACATCGAATTCCCCAACGACCTCCTGCTCGAGCTCGACCGCATGGAATTCCATGTCTACGAGACCGGCGAGACGATCAAGGCCAAGCAGCGCCCGATCATGATGATCACCTCCAACAACGAGAAGGAGCTGCCGGACGCCTTCCTGCGCCGCTGCTTCTTCCACTACATCAAGTTCCCCGACGCCGACACGATGGGCCGCATCGTCGACGTCCACTTCCCCGGCATCAAGAAGCGCCTGGTCGAGGAGGCCTTGCGCATCTTCTTCGAGGTGCGCGAAGTGCCCGGCCTGAAGAAGAAGCCGTCGACCTCGGAGCTGCTCGACTGGCTCAAGCTGCTGCTCAACGAGGACATGAGCGTCGAGCAGCTGCGCGAGCGCGCCCCGCGCAAGCTGATCCCGCCGCTGCACGGCGCACTGCTCAAGAACGAGCAGGACGTGCATCTGTTCGAGCGGCTGGCGTTCCTGAGCCGACGGGAAGTTTGAGGGCGCGCGCTCTCTTGCGATAGCGCTGAGCTGTCGCCTCACCATCGGTGTCATGCCCCGGCTTGACCGGGGCATCCAGTACGCCGCGGCCCCTCGGTTCAATCATATCCGCCTCTGGAATACTGGATCGCCCGGTCAAGCCGGGCGATGACAGCGAGTCCGTGGGAGCAGACACGCCTTCGCGTCCTCGCGGCGCATTTCGCCCGAGCTTTGCGTCAATCCTCACCCTCTTCAAACAGAGGGCGCAGGGAAGGCCGGGTGCTGACCTCGCACCCGCGGTCTGCTGCGCAAAAGGCACACGCAGAAAGCCGCACAGCAGCATACAGGTGGTGCCGAACACACGGCCCTCCCTGCGCAGTGGTCGGACGGCTTATGCCGCGCTCTCCTGGGAGCCGAATTCCTTCTGGCCTCCCTCACCCCGACGAAAGTCGCCGACACCGCGCCGGTTGACGCAACTGCCGCATCCGCCAAGGCTTGACCGTAGCAACGACGGCCAGGACCACACGGTTTTGCCGTACGCTTTCAGCGCCGCTCGTCCGTACGAAGTCTCGGGTTCACGGAGAGCAATCCGCCCTGCCCTTGACATCTCGCACACGACGCTGCCGCGTCCACCGCAACCCGGCCCGCGTTTCGAACGACTCGCGAACCGCCCCCCATCAACGGGCCGGGCTGTTTCGGCTTATGCCGCATTTCCGAATTTCGGTAAAGTGGAATATTTTTGTGGGAAGGGGTTGACGGGGGCGACACAGCAGATCTCGCAGGGTGGGTTAGCGTCAGCGTAACCCACCTCTTTCCGCGTCGACAGACGTGGTGGGTTACGCCGCGCGACCTGCGCTTCGCGCAGTCGCGCGGCTAACCCCCCCTACGAAGACGTCACGCCACCGCCGCGTCCGGAATCCGTGCGGCTTCCATCGGCGCCTTGCCGCGGATCAGGTCCGAGGCGCGGTCGGCGATCATCATCGTTGACGCGTTGAGGTTCGCCGAGATCATGCGGGGCATCACCGAGGCGTCGATGACGCGCAGGCCCTCCAGGCCGTGGACGCGGAGCTGGTCGTCGACCACCGCCCAGGTCGAATCCGCCGGACCCATGCGGCAGGTGCAGCCGGGGTGGAAGGTGGTGGTGCCGCGCTCGGTGGCGGCGTGCAGGAATTCGTCGTCGGTGTTGACGTTGGGGCCGGGGAAATCCTCGTAGGCGTAATAGGGCGACAACGGCGCACTCTTCAAAAGCCGCCGCGCGAGCTTCATGCCGCCGACGATGACGCGGCGGTCGAGCTCGGCGTCGAGATAATTGGTCTGGATGATCGGCGGCGCGAACGGATCGTTGGAGCGGATGCGGACATAGCCGCGGCTCTCCGGGCGCTGCTGCCAGGAGGCCACCGTCATGCCGGGCTCGTCCTCGAGCTGGCCCTGCACGCCTTCCTTGTAGGAGGCGGGCGTGAAGGTGAGCTGCAAGTCTGAGCTCTCGGCGCTCTCGCCCGAATGCCAGAAGCAATAGACCATGGTCGGCGACAGCGACAGCAGGCCTTTGCGCGCGGTCGCCCATTTCAGCGCCTCGATCCACAACGAGAAGCCGCGGCGGAGCTCGTTGATGGTCTTGATGTCTTTTACGCGCGCCACCGTACGTGGGGCGTAATGGTCCTGCAGGCCTTCGCCGACTGGCAGCGCGTGACGCACGGCGATGCCGTGCTGCTGCAACAGATCGGGCGAACCGACGCCGGAGAGCTGCAGCAGCTGCGGCGAATTATAGGTGCCGCCGGAGAGGATCACTTCCTTGTTCGCGCGCACCTCCACCGGCGTGCCGCCGCGGCCGCCCTTGGTGTAGCGCACGCCGACGGCGCGCTTGCCTTCGAAGATGATCTCGGTCGCGTGCGCGTGGGTGTGCACATGCACGTTGGGCCGCTTCATCGCGGGCTTGAGGAACGCGGTCGAGCCGGAGACGCGCAGGCCGTTGTTGATGGTGCGCTGGCAGTAGGAGACGCCTTCCTGGGTCTTGCCGTTGTAATCGGGGTTGCGGGGGATGCCGAGCGAGACCGCGCCTTCCATGAAGGCTTCGCAGAGCGGATCGCGCCAGTCCATCGTGGTGACGATGAGATTGCCGTCGCGCCCGCGGAACGTGTTATCGCCCTCGCCGACCCGCTTCTCCAGCCGCTTGAAGTAAGGCAACACGTCGGCATAGCCCCAGCCGCGATTGCCCATCTGCGCCCAGGTGTCGAAATCCATGCGCTGGCCGCGGTTGTAGATGTGGCCGTTGATCGAGGAGGAGCCGCCGAGCGTCTTGCCGCGCGGCGCGTAGATGCTGCGCCCGCCTGTGTAGGGACCAGGCTCCTGCTGGTAGGCCCAGTTGATACTCTTCATGTGGAAGGTCTTGATGAAGCCCGCCGGCAGATGAATGTAGGGATGCCAATCGCTCGGGCCCGCCTCGAGCACGCAGACGCTGACATTCGGATCTTCGCTGAGCCGGCTGGTGAGGATGCAACCGGCAGAGCCCGCGCCGACGATCACATAATCAAATCTATCCATGGTACCTCGGCCGCCCCTAGCGTGTCGTGAGATTGAGTGAATTGCAGCCGCGGAGTCCGACACCTCTCCCGGAGGGAGAGGTCGATTTGCTCCCGGCGATGCGCAGCATCGTCCGGTGCAAATCGGAGGGATTCAGGTCCCACGAGAGACCGGTCCCCTCACCCGCGCCTTCGGCGCGACCTCTCCCCATGGGAGAGGTGATCGAGCCCGCGGCGACATCGTTACGAAAAACAGACATGAACCCTAGCGCGGCTTGTCGTTGAGTTGATAGTTCAAATGCGCCTGCACCGTCGGCCATTCGGCGGCGGTGATGCTGTAAACAACAGTATCACGCAGCGTGCCGTTCGGCGCGACCTGATGGCTGCGCAGGATGCCGTCCTGCTTGGCCCCTAGGCGCTCGATGGCGCGGCGGCTCTGGTGGTTGAAGAAATGCGTGCGGAACTCGACCGCGATGCAGTTCAGCGTCTCGAAGGCATGCCGGAGCAGCAGCAGCTTGCACTGCGTGTTGAGCGGGCCGCGCTGCGCGCTCTTGCCGTACCAGGTCGAGCCGATCTCGACGCGGCGGTTGGCGGCGTCGATGTTCATGTAGGTCGTCATGCCGACGATCCTGCCGCCGGCGTCGAACACGGTGAACGGCAGCATCGAGCCCGTGGCCTGCAAACCCAGGCGGCGGTCGATCTCCTTGCCCATGTTCTCCGGCAGCGGAATCGCGGTGTACCAGAGTTTTGACAGCTCGCCGTCCTTGACGGCCTCGACCAGCCCCTCGCGATGATCATGCGACAACGGCTCGATACGGGCGTGCTGTCCGCGCAGGGTGATGGGGTCGGGCCAGGGCATTTCTCACTCCATAGTAGGTGCCGTCATTCCGGGGCGCGACGAAGTCGCGAGCCCGGAATCCATTTCAACCACAAATTTCGAGGCCCGATGGATTCCGGGCCTGCGTGCTGGCGCACGCATCCCGGAATGACGACGGATGTATCGGCACAGATACATTCACTTATTCAAAAAATTCAACGGCAAACCGCCGCGCGGCCAGTCCATGGCGATCAGCTCGCCCTTGCCGGACAGTGTGATGTAGGCGGTCTTCAGCTCGGGGCCGCCGAAGGCGATGTTGGTGGTGACGCGGTCGCCGGTCGGAACCTGTTCCACCAGTGCACCGTCGGGCGCGATCACCGAGATGCAGCCGGAGACGAGGGTGGCAACGCAGACATTGCCGCTCGCTTCCACCGCGAGCGAGTCGAACATCTGGTAGCCGCCGAGGCCGCAGATCGGCTTGCCCCGCTCGCCGCGATAGATCGCATCGCGCGGCTTGAGCGTGCCCGGCGCGGAGAGCTCGTAGGCCCACAGTCGCCCGGTCGGCGTCTCCGCGATGTAGACGGTGTTCTCGTCCGGCGACAGCCCGATGCCGTTGGCCGGCAGCACGCCATGCACGACTTCCACGATCTCGGTCATGCCGGGCTTGAGGTAATACATGCCGCCGACGTCCATCTCGCGGGCGCGGCGCTTGCCGAGATCGGAGAACCAGAGGCCGCCCTGCCTGTCGAAGACGAGGTCGTTCGGCCCGCGCAGATCGTGCGCGCCGCACTTCGTCACGACGGTCTCGACCTTGCCCGATTGCAGGTCGACCCTCTGGATCGAGCCGCCGAGATAATCGTCCGGCTGCGGGCCGGGCATGATCATGTTGCGGGTCGGGATCCAGGAGAAGCCGCCATTGTTGCAAATGTAGATCTTGCCGTCGGGCCCGAGCGCGGCGCCATTCGGGCCGCCCGGAATCTTGGCGACGATCTCCTTGCGGCCATCAGGGTAGACCCGGGTCAGACGCTGGCCGCGAATCTCCACCAGCACCACCGAGCCGTCCGGCATCGCAACCGGCCCTTCGGGAAATTCGAGGTCGGTGGCGAGAACGCGGACGTTGGGCGTGGCAGTGGACATTGGAGACCCTCCCGGCTGCTTGTTATGGCTTGCATGGGATGTCCGGCGCGGGCCCCGCAGGCAAGATTTGCCAGCGGTTATGACAAAGTCGCCCGGGCTTGCCAAGCAAGCGGGACGGTATGCCAGCGTTGCGCGCTACTCCCTCACCGGCAGCCAGATCTCGAAACCGCCATTGCCGGTTGCTGGATCGAACGTCTCATCGTAGCGCTCGAAGTTCGGCGCGTCCGCGGCTCTGAGGCCGGATGCCGGCAGCCACTGATTCCAGATCGTGTTCACCGTGCGTCGGATCGAAGCGACGTGATCCGAGTGCCTAAAGACGGCGTAGCGCTGCTCGGGAATGCGGATGCGACCAAAGCGGCGCGGCAGGTCGGAGAAATCGGCGACCTCGACGCCGGCGATGTAGTCGAAATTGCCGGCATCATCGCCGTTGCAGCAGACGCCGTAGGCGACGTGACCGACGCGGGCGGGAATGTCGGCGACCTCCTGGTGGAAGCGTTGCCACAGACCGGGGATCATGGCGCCGTTGTCGCAGGAGATGCGCTCGGCGAGACCGGCGACGAGGAAGGCCTTTGCGGTCTCGAAACGCGGCGGGGCGAGAGTATCGAGCATCGTGGAATCCATGAGGATCGGCTCCTGAAGCTTGAGCTGGCTGACACAAGTCGCGGCCCTGACCGCTTCGGGCGTGGTGCCGAAATGGTCGCGGAACGCGCGGGTGAAGGCTTCGTGCGAGCCGTAATCCGCCTCCAGCGCCAGCGACAGAATGTCGGGGGCGCCCTTAGCCAGACTGCGCGCCGCCTCCGTCAGCCGCCGCGCACGCACGTAGCGCATCACCGGAAGACCGACTGCTGCGGCAAACGCACGCACGATGTGGAACCGCGACACGCCGGCGACCGCCGCGATCTCGTCGAGCGTCATCGGCTCGGCCAGATGGCTCTCGATGTACCAGAGCGCGCGCTGGGCTGGATTCATGACGGTTCAGGCCCTCGTTCGAAGCACGGCGATGATGCGCCGGTCAGCAGCACTTTGCTTGATCGGCATTGCTGTCCTTCGCATGAGGATAGTCCGGCAATGGCCACTGGCAACGCCCTGTCGTTCGTGGCTACACTCCTCGAAACCGCTCACGAGAAAGAGGAACCGGGTCATGGAAATCACCGATGTGCGGGCGCACCATATCCGCATTCCCTATGAGGCCGGCGTCGCGAGCTTCCGCCAGGGCGCTTCCGCCATCACGGCCCTCGACATGGTCCTCGTCGAGGTCACGACCGATGCCGGGCTGACCGGCTGGGGCGATGCCTTCGCCTATGTCTGCCCGCACACCACGCGCAGCGCCGTCGAGGAGATGATCGCGCCGCAAGCCCGCGGGCTCAAGGTGCCCGATGCCGCCGGCATTGCCGCGGTGATGGAGCAGATCCAGCGCAATCTGCACCTGTTCGGCCGCTACGGCATCACCATGTTCGCGATCTCCGGGCTCGATATCGCGTTGTGGGATTTGGTCGCGAAGGTCGAGGGCGTGCCGGTGCATCACCTGCTGGGCGAGATCAGGCGCACGGCGATTCCGGCTTACGCGAGCCTGTTGCGGATCGGCTCGCCCGACAACATCGCCGCCGAATGCAGGAAGGCGCTCGCGCTCGGCTATGGCGCGATCAAGCTGCACGAGACCACGGCGCCTGCGGTGTTCGCCGCGCGCGAGGCGATCGGCCCCGACATTCCGCTGATGGTCGACATGAACTGCCCGTTGACCGGCGAGCAGGCGATCGCATTCGCGCAGACATGCCGGGACGCGCAGCCGATGTTCCTGGAGGAGCCGGTCTGGCCGCCGGAAGACTTTGCCGCGCTTGCCGAAGTCCGCAGCCAAGGCGGGCTGAATGTTGCCGCCGGCGAGAATGCCTGCACCGAATATCAGTTCCGCCAGATGATGGAGGCGGGCGCGGTGAGCCACGCCCAGCCCTCGGTCATCAAGGTCGGCGGCATCACGGAATTCCTGAAGGTCGCAGGCCTGGCCGATCGGTCCGGCGTCAAGATCGTGCCGCACTCTCCTTACTTTGGCCCGGGCCTGCTGGCGACGCTGCATCTGCTCGCGACGCGCGACGACGGGCTGGTCGAGATGTTCTATTTGAAGCGCGAGGCCTGCCTCTGGCGCGGCCGCGCCGATGTCGATGCCACCGGCCATGTCGCGGTGCCGGCAGGACCCGGGCTCGGCTATGAGCCCGATCGTGGTGTGATGGAGCGATATCGCGTCGCGTGATCGGCAGTTATTTCGCCGCGTCCTTGGCCGGCGGCGCGTCCTGCTTCTTCTTCAGATCCTCGGCCGTCTTCGCCTGCGCGGCCTGGAGATCGCCGAGCGTCTTCTGCAAGCCGGCGATGCCTGTCTTCAACGCGTCGATCTGGCGATTGGCGGCATCCAGCTTCTGCTGATGATCGAGGGTGAGCTTGGTGATCGTCTTCTGCAGGAAGTCGACATTGCTCTGGAGACAGCTGGTGCGGCGCTCCATGGTCTTCTCGACCGTGCAGATCTCGATGCCGGGCACGTCCTGCGCGAGCACCGGCAGGGCTGCCTGCGTGGCGAGCAGCAACATCGCGAAACAAATGCCGGCGTTTCGAAGCAGCATGAAAGTTCCTCGACCAGTCGATCACATCAATGTGCGCTGTTTGCGCGCAGCCGCGTGAGGCTACCACACTCGCACCGCATTCTCGCGTTGAGCTTGGGCTCGTTCCCCTGGGACGGGGAGCAATGAACCGCACGCGGACGAAGTGGGCGCTCTCCGCGGCTTTGTTTAGGGGAGATTTTTGGAATGGCAACGCGCGATAGACGTTTGGCGGAATTCGATGGCGCCGGAGAACCACCGCCGGGCCTGCCACTCGAAGTGCTATGCGAGGATCACAGCGGAACATATCAACTGCCGTTCGCCTGCCGCTATGTCGAGGGACGCTGGCAGAACCACGAGGCCGGCATTGCGGTCGAAGCAACCGTGATCGGCTGGCGCCTGCCGCGCGTGAAGCAGCGCGGGGCCGCCTGAAGGCGGTCTTGTTTCAAAATGCGACGGGGCCGCGCTTCCGCTTTAACCTTCGGAACGCGGCCCGAACGAATCACGTCCGAATCAGCCGAAACGCCGTGTACGCATCTGTTCACGGCTAGATGTCGACACGCCGCTGCGGGCGCGTACAATATCTCGGCAGCGCGGCGGACGGGCCGGGCCTGGCACCGGCGCCAAAGGTTAATCGTGACAAAGGCATAGCTGGGAGGGCCGCCGCGCCAGGACCCTCGCCGCCGAAACAGGCAGCGCCGCGCAACATCTGCCTAATATTCGACCTCGAGCTCCTCGATCTCGGCGGGCTCCTCCTTCGCCGCCGCGATCCATTCCTGCATCTCCGGCATCGCCATGATGGTGTCGGCATAGGCCTTCAGCGGCGGCGCGAGCTTGACGTCGTAGGTCACAAAGCGCGTCACCACCGGGGCGTACATTGCATCCGCCATGGTGCGCTGCGCGCCGAACAGGAACGGGCCGCCCGATTTCTCCAGACAGTCGCGCCAGATGAACCAGACGCGGTCGATGTCGGCCTGCGCCCGCGACCAGATCTTGAAGCCGGGAAAGTGCCCCTTCAGGTTGACCGGCAGCGAGGCGCGCAGCGTGGTGAAGCCGGAATGGATTTCGCCTGAGATCGAGCGGCAATGGGCGCGCTGGATGCGGTCGGCCGGCAACAGCCCGGCCTCCGGCATCACCTCGTTGAGATATTCGGCGATTGCCAGCGTGTCCCAGACCACGGCGCCCTCGTGCCGCAGGCACGGCACCAGGATCGATGATGACAGCAGCAGGATTTCGGCGCGCGCCGACGGATCGTCCGGCGCGGTGACGATTTCCTCGAAATCGAGCCCGGAGAACTTCGTCAGCAGCCATCCGCGCAGCGACCAGGACGAGTAGTTCTTGCTGCTGATGGTCAGTGTCGCCTTCGCCATGGAGCCCTTCCCTCACGTCTGGGCAACGCACCGCCGCGCGTGCGGGCCCGTGACCTGTGCTTCACACCCGGAGAGCAGCAAGCGACGTGCCAATTTTCCGGGCGATCCCGCTCCCGTCTGGCTTCGATATTGCATCACGACAGGAGACAGGTGGGCATTTCAGTATGATGTCGATGTATTATCAGGCCTTTCAGAACCACATGGACCTGACGGCGCCGTGGCGCGCCGGGGCTTCGTCCGCGCTCAAATTCCTCAATCTGGTGCCTCAGGGCCTATCGGACCAGGTCGTCGGCCGGCTGTCGGCCGCGCTGGAGCTGATCTCGCGCTCCACCCTGACCTATGACCGACCGGCCTACGGCATCGACAGCGTCATGGTGGGCAACCGCGAAATCGCCGTCACCGAGGAGATCGCCTACGCGACGCCATTCGGCTCGCTGCTGCATTTTCGCAAGGACGGCGCGGGCGAGCAGCCGCGCATGCTGCTGGTGGCGCCGATGTCCGGACACTTCGCCACGCTGCTGCGCGGCACCGTGAAGACGCTGCTCCAGGACCACGACGTCTACATCACCGACTGGCACAATCCGCGCGACATTCCGCGCAGCGAAGGCCGCTTCGGGCTCGACGACTACACCGAGCACCTGATCGATTTCCTCGGGCAATTGGGTCCGCGTCCGCACATGGTCGCGATCTGCCAGCCCTCGGTGTCGGCGCTCGCGGCCGCGGCGATCATGTGCGAGGACAACCATCCCTCGCGCCCGGCGACGCTGACGCTGATGGCGGGCCCGATCGACACGCGGATTCAGCCGACCAGGGTCAACGACTTCGCCAAGAGCAAGCCGATCGAATGGTTCGAGCGCAATTTGATCAATTACGTGCCGATGCAGTGTCGCGGCGCGCTGCGGAAAGTCTATCCCGGCTTCGTGCAGCTCACCGCCTTCGTCTCGATGAATCTCGAGCGCCACATCAAGCAGCATCTCGACCTCGCCAGCCACATCGCCAAGGGCGAGAAGGAGAAGGCCGCGACCATCAAGACGTTCTACGACGAATATTTCGCCGTGATGGATCTGCCTGCGGAATTCTACATTGAGACCGTGCGCGACGTGTTCCAGGAGCATCTCCTGCCGCAAGGCAAGCTGATGCATCGCGGCCGTCCCGTAAACACCAGGGCGGTCAGCCGCATGGGCCTGATGACGGTCGAGGGCGAGAAGGACGACATCTGCTCGATCGGCCAGACGCTCGCCGCCCAGGACCTCTGCACCGGCGTGCGCGCCTATCGCCGCGTCCACCACATGCAGGCCGGCGTCGGCCATTACGGCGTGTTCTCCGGCAAGCGCTGGAACAACGAGATCTATCCGCTGCTGCGGGATTTCGTGCACGTCAATTCGTGACCGCCACCCCCTGAAGCGCAGACATCCCGCCAGGGAAGAGGCACGTCGTCAATGCTCTTGCCCGAGCAGCTGCTTCGCTTCCTCGACCTCAGAGAGATTTCGCTCCGCATCGAATTCAACGAGGACGGGAGCGAGCAGCTCGGATACCCTGCCCGCTCGGCCAGCTGTCTTGTACAGGCGCGCGAGCCCGAGGGCGCTGCGCAACTCGAAAGTCTTCGTCTGCTGGCCTCGTGCGATTTCCAGCGCTTGCTTGAGGGCATCTTCGGCACTGGATTCGTTCGAAGGATGACGCGACAAGAGCTCTCCCCGGACGCGGTGCAGCTCGGCATCAAGCCAACGCTGACCGGATTGTCCCGTCCAGGCGATCAATTCACTCAAGATTTCGAGTCCGGTTTCGACCTGGCCCACCTCTGCGTCCGCCATGGCGACATGCATTCCCCAAAAGGGTTCGCAGAGGTAGCAGTCATTCTCGTGCAACAAGGTCCAGCCGTGACGCATGTCCGCCAGACCGGCCATTCGGTCGCCGGCACGCCACTTGGCGAGGCCATTCAGGTAGGTGCCGGCGGCCACGTACAGCGGCATCGTATGGTCGCGCGCGAGACCGAGCGCCAGGATCGTCTCGGTCTGCTGCAACATGCCCCCGCATAGTCCGTCGAACACGGCGCGATGAACAAGCGCGTTGGCCTGGGAAAGTGCCCGCTTTTCTCCTGAAGCATTCACCGCTTCTGCGGCGAGCCTGCGTGCGCGAGCGATGGTGCCGAGCGGCCAGAGCACCAGGGCGAGAAATCGCATGATCACGAACGGGAGATCCAGCGCTGAAGCCCTGAAGGTCGCGGGATCCGGTTCGGCCCGATAGATCGCCAGCGCCCGCTCAAGATGCGCTCGCGCGTTCAAATAGTCGCCGGCGAACCAGCAGGTCACTCCGCCAGTCCAATGAGCAACGACGGCGGCAACGGGCGAGTCTGGCCGTCGGTCAGCGGCGCTCCTGATGGCATCCGCCAGCTCCCGCATCGGAGCAAGTTCGCCATGCGTCAGGCAGGCATTGAAGAGGCCCGAATGGACCGGCGCAAGTTCAACGGGGTCATCGATACCAGCCGCGAATTGTCGCGCGCGCGTCCATGCCGCCACCGTTTCGGGAGCGTTATGCCCAAGGCCACCCCGCAATGCGCGGCCATATGCGATCTGAAGATGAAGCCTGCTCATCATCCGGCCGGGATCATCGGGCAACTCATCGGCGGCGGCAATTGCCTTGCCGAGGTGTGCAATCGCCTCGGAATAGGCCGAGCGTTTCAGCGCCTGATGTCCCGCCTTGCGCCACCATTCGAGGGCGACTTCGCTCAACCCCGCCTCAGTGAAGTGGTGCGCCAGTACTTCCGGCTCAGTCTCGGCCACGGCTGGAAACTTCTCACGCAGGACATCGCCGATCCGCTTGTGAAGCACCTGCCGTTTGCTCCTAAGCAGGCCCTCATAGGCTGCCTCCTGAACGAGAGCGTGCCTGAAGCTATAATTTGCTTCGGGCGGAGTTCCGCGACGCACCAGCAGTTCGGCCTCTTCGAGTTGTCCCAGCGCAGCGCTCAGCGTCAGATCTTCGCGTCCCGTCACATATCTCAGCAGAGCATATGAAAAGTCGCGTCCGATGGCGGCGCCTATCTGCGCCACCTCCTTGACCGGCGCCAGCCGGTCGAGCCGCGCCATCAGCGAATCCTGCAGCGTCGCGGGAATGGCGAGCGGCGGGAGCGGACTGTCGAGGCGGTAGCGTCCGGACTCTTCGACGAGCAATCCGGACTCCAGCACCATCTTGGTCAGCTCCTCGACGAACAGCGGAATGCCATCCGTCTTGTCGATGATTTGCTCCATCATCTCGCGCGGCAGCTGGCGGCCAACCGCCACCTGCTCGATCAGCGCGCGCGTGTCCTGCCGGTCGAGACGGTCGAGCCGCAGCAGACTGACGTTGGCAAGGCCCGACCAGGAGGGCTCGAACTCCGGCCGGGATGTCATGAGCACGAGGATCGGCAGCCCCCTGATCCGATCGACGGCAAGATCGAACAGCTCGAGTGACGTGGCATCGGCCCAGTGCATATCCTCGCAGACAATCAGCAGAGGCTGCTCTCGCGCCAAGCCCTCGAGCTGATCGAGAAGCGCGGCAAATGTCTGTCGGCGTTGCTGCGCCGGGCTCAACCCGAGCGGCGGACAACGGTCGCCGATGGGAATGGAGAGGAGAGCCGCAATGAGCGGTGTCGCTTGAACGACCTGCTGTGTTCCGAGCGCCAGCATTGCCTCGAGCTTGTCGAGCTTTTGCCCGGGCGTGTCGTGCGAGCGAATTCCGGCGGCGCGCTCGAGCTGGGCGACAAAGGGATGAAGCGCACTATTGGTGTGGTAAGGCGAGCACTGATATCGCACCCGGCGGTGCGCCCCCAACGAGGGGCTTTCGGACAGCATTGCGACAATGCGCGACTTGCCGATGCCCGCTTCGCCCGAAATCAATACGATCCGGCCCTGGCCCTGCCAAGCCTCTCGCTGCCGCGCGAGGATGAATTCGATCTCGTTCTTGCGGCCGACAAAGCCGATCGAGCGCGCGGCACGGACTGCCTCGAAGCGGCTCTCGGATGCGGTCGCTCCTTCCACCGCCCAGACTGCGATGGGTTCTGCTATCCCCTTGACCTCCCGGCGGCCAAGATTGCGAAGGGAGAAGAGATCGCCAAGCAGCCGGCGCGTGGACGAGGCAACGACGACCACCCCCGGCTCCGCCAGGCTCTGGAGCCGGGCGGCGAGGTTTGGTGTATCGCCGATGGTCGCGTGCTCCTCCGACGCATCTCCGCTGATGAGGTCGCCGACCACCACGAGTCCGGTCGCAATTGCGATCCGCAGCTCAACCCGTTCGCCGGCGCCCGTTTTGAGGAGGCGTATCGCGGAGATCATGTCGAGGCCCGCGCGCACCGCGCGCTCCGCATCATCTTCGTGGGCGCGCGGATAGCCGAAATAGACGAGTATTCCGTCGCCGACGAATCTGGCTATCCTGCCATCATAAGCAGCAACAGCGCTCGCGCAGGCAGCGCGGTAGGCCCGGATCACCTCCCACATATCCTCGGGATCGAGACGCGCCGAGAGCGCAGTCGAGCCGACCAGATCGCAAAACATGACGGTGAGGTGACGCCGCTCGGCGTCCTGAGGAGGAACCGGCGATGCGATCAACGCGGCTGGATCGAGGTCGGCGATAGCACGCAGCATTCTGCGGCGATGGCCGAGCAGGACTCCGAGCTTATCGAAATCCTCGTCCATCAGTTCGGGAAGGACACCTATGTCGATCCCATTCTGGGCAAAACGCTCCGCGTATTGCCCAAGCCTCAGCTTCTCGAGCCACTCCGCGATCTGCATTGGCTCCACCGATCGTGTGGTTGGCGGTTAGCAGAATTTTGGACCACGGCGCGGGGACAATATACCAACGCCACCATGATGGCACGTCTTGTTTGTTGCGCGATGACTTAGGTCTCTCAATACCGATATCGCTTTGAAGCATTGACGCTGCTCGATGCGAACGGCTTTGCTACTAAACATCGTTGGCACGCAGCGTTGGACGGCAGAGGTTGCGATGAGTCGTCGCGATCGTTCCAAGCCAGAACCGAACCAACACTGCGGCTTGTGCTCACGTATGGTGCCAAGCGGATGCTTCCCGCGCCGCAATTCCTTCATTGCTCGCTGATCGGCGCTTCATAGCTGCGAGCCATCGTGCCCGCCGCAACTTGGAGCGAAGAACCAACCGCCCAACAGCCGGCAACAAAACCTATCAAGCCATTAGGCAGGTTTTGGTCAAGGACAAGGATGCTGACGGACAGAGTTGCAGCGATTGCCGCGCCGAACGTTCCGGCCGCACTCATGATCTCGACCGGCTCGGAACCGTTCCATTCTTCCGAGATGCTCGATGTCGGCCGCTGTGCGGCGACATTGCCGGACAAATCAATTCCGACATAGAAGCCGAGAGCTCCGTAGAGCATCGTTACCAGGACGATCCAGCCGCTTTCAAACAGTCCGGCTTTCTGACGTAACAGGGTCGCACCAACATAGAGGCCGCCAGAGGCTCCAACGGCTGCCAGCCCGATTCTTTCGAGCAGATGGGCTGATCTGATCAGACTGGAACGAGCGATCCGAAGATTGCTGACGCGCCTCGTTAAAGAGAAGGCGCTGGAAATTGCGCTGCTTATCTTCATGGGGAGCTCCTTCTGAGTAAGTAGCAGCCTACCGGCCGACCCCCGAACAGAAGCTGCGTGAGTTGCGCGATGCCCTTTCATTCCAATTTCTGAAGGATCTTTGCTGAGTGATGGGATTGGCTTGCTCGTGAGCAAGACGGAGCCAAATCCAAAGCTGCGAGCATGCGGCTGCGCAGGCATTGCATCTCACCCGTGTCTGGCAAATGGTGCGGGTGCGGCAATTTCTTGGGAGAATGGTAATTCAGAAAGAGAGCGATTGAGTATGAAGCGGTTCACACACTGCGCTTCCCTGTCGCTCCATTCGGTCACAATTTCCGGAGGACGCGTCTGCATCGCCGCGATAACCGGACGCGAACACGCTGGATCTGCAACGCGCGGTTGGTCAGCAAGCTACCCGCGTCTCGCCGAGATCAGAGATTCGCGCTTGGCTTCGTGAAGCTCGCAGTGTCATGCCGACCACTCCTCGCCCCAGACCTGCACGACGTGGCCGGGCGACACTTCGCGATATTGCCGCACCGGCGGCTGATAATCCGGCGCACGCACCGGGCTTCTGATCTCGTCGTTGGATGCTTCGCGCCTGGTGCCGCGGCGCGACGGGTCTGGCACCGGCACCGCGGCCATCAGCTTTTTCGTATAGGGATGCTGCGGGTTGCCGAACACCGAAGCGCGCGGACCGATTTCGACGATCTCGCCGAGATACATCACTGCGACGCGGTGGCTCATGCGCTCGACCACGGCGATGTCGTGGGAGATGAAGAGATAGGCGAGGCCCATGCCGGCCTGAAGGTCGAGCATCAAATTGACGACCTGTGCCTTGACTGAGACGTCGAGCGCGGAAACCGCTTCGTCCGCGACGATCAGTTTCGGCCCGAGCGCGAGCGCGCGGGCGATGCAGATGCGCTGGCGTTGGCCGCCGGAGAATTCGTGCGGGAAGCGCGCGGCCATGTCGGCGGAGAGGCCGACGCGGACGAGAAGGTCGGCGACCTTGTCGCGCGCCTGCGCCGCAGTGGCAAGTCCATTGGCGAGCAGTGGCGCTGCAATCGCAGTTCCCACCGACATGCGCGGATTGAGGCTCGCGAACGGATCCTGAAACACGATCTGCATGTGTTTGCGGAAATCGCGTAAAGCTCGGCCGTTCATGGCCAGCACATCCTGACCCTCGATCAGGACCGTGCCGCTATCCGGCTCCGTCAGTTTCAGGATGGAGCGGCCCGTCGTCGACTTGCCGCAGCCGGATTCGCCGACCAACGCCAGCGTCTCGCCGGCGCGCAAGGTGAAGGAGACGTTCTCGACCGCATGGACGCGGCCCGAAACCTTGCCGAACAGGCCCGAGCGGATCGGGAAACGCGTGGTGAGGCCAGAGACTTCCAGCAGCGGCCGCTCGGCCGTCGAAACAGTGTCGGGCGTCTCCACCGGCTCGTCCGAAGTCCCCGTCACCTTGTCGACGATCGGAAAGCGCATCGGCCGCGCGCGTCCGTCCATCGAGCCGAGACGCGGCACGGCCGCGAGCAGCGCGCGTGTGTAGGGATGCGAAGGCGCGGCAAAGATGCGCGAGGTCGCATCAAGCTCCACCGCCTGTCCGCCATACATTACCACGGTACGGTCCGCGATCTCGGCGACCACGCCCATGTCGTGGGTGATGAAGAGGATCGACATCCCCTCCTCCTGCTGGAGCTCCTTCAAGAGCTCGAGGATCTGGGCCTGGATGGTGACGTCGAGCGCGGTGGTCGGTTCGTCCGCGATCAGAAGCTTCGGCTTGCAGGCCAGCGCCATCGCGATCATCACGCGCTGGCGCATGCCGCCGGAGAAGCGATGCGGATGCTCGTGGAAGCGCGATGTCGCCGCGGGGATGCGGACGCGATCGAGCAGGCGGATGGTTTCGGCCTCCGCCGCCGCGCGCGACAGGCCGCGATGCTGGATCAGCGCCTCCGCGATCTGGAAGCCGATGGTGAGCACCGGATTGAGGCTCGTCATCGGCTCCTGGAAGATCATGGCGACGTCATTGCCGCGAATGTCCTTCATGCTCGCCTCGGGCAGCGCGAGCAGATCGCGCCCCGCCAGCATGACGCGGCCCTCGACGCGGCCGATCTCCTTCGGAACAAGACGCATGATCGAAAGCGCGGTGACGCTCTTGCCCGAGCCGGATTCGCCGACGATCGCGACCGTCTCGCGCGGTGCGACATCGAACGAGACGTTGCGGACGACGGGGACCCATCGCCGCTCGAGCATGAAGGAGGTGGTGAGGCCGGAGACCGAGAGCACGGGGGCGCTGGCAACGATGAGTTTGGTCGCGGCGCTGCTCATAGGTGGACCTCGAGGCCTGCCGCGGAGAAAGTGCGCCCCCTCCCCCGCTTGCGGGGGAGGGTTGGGGAGAGGGTGTCTCCGCAGGCGAGACCCCCCAAGAGGAGAGAGCCCTCACCCGGCGCTTCGCGCCGACCTCTCCCGCAAGCGGGAGAGGTAAGCGGAGTCTGTGGCTGCACCGATGTCACCATCATCACCTCAATAGCCGCGCGTACGATCGACACGCCCCGGCAGCTCCTCGCCGCGGCGGTGACGGGCGATGACGTCGAGCACGAAATCGACCGCCGTATCCGGCGTCGTCATGCTGGCATTGTGCGGCGTCAGCAGGATGCGCGGATGGCTCCAGAACGGATGTCCTGCCGGCAGCGGCTCGGGATCGGCGACGTCGAGCACCGCGCCTGACAGCGCGCCGCTGTCGAGGGCCGCGAGGAAATCGGCCTCGACGAGATGCGGGCCACGCCCGACATTGACGAGCCCTGCCCCATGCGGCAGGCCCGCGAACAGGTCGGCATTGAGAATGCCGCGCGTCTGATCCGTCAGCGGCAGCAGGCAGACGAGAATATCGGCCTGCGCCAGAAAGTCCGGCAAGGCATCAGCGCCCGCGTAACAGGTGACGCCTTCGATCTCGCGCGGCGAACGATTCCACCCCGATAACGCAAAGCCGAACGCCTTGAGACGTTCGAGCACGGCCTGGCCGAGCTGGCCGAGCCCCATCACACCGACACGCCGGCGCTTGGCCGGCGTGATCCGGATCTCGCGCCAGACCTGCTCTTTCTGCTGGCTGATGAAATCAAGGAGATCGCGATGCAGGGCGAGCACGGCCATGGTGACGTATTCGACCATGGTCTCGGCGATGCCGGGCTCCAGCATGCGGACCAGCGGAATGTGCGCCGGAACTTTCGTGGTGTCGAACTGATCGACGCCCGCGCCAACCGAGAAGACCAGCTCGAGATTGGGAAAGGTCGTCGCGATGTCATCCGGCGGCACCCATACCACGAGATGGCGGATTTCGGCGGGATTGCCGATGTCGGGCCAGAGCCGGAACGGGATGTCGGGCGCGCGCTCCGCGAAGAAGCGCGCCCACTCGGCGCCGCGTACCATGTTGGCCTTGTAGAGAACCGTCATGCCGCCCTCAGAACGGGCTGACCGGCGCGAGCCGCCGGCCGTCGATCATGCGCTTGTGGCTGTAGGCGGCGGGATCGACCAGCGGCGTCGCACCGGTCACGATATCGGCGGCGAGCTTGCCGGCCGCGGGGCCGATGCCGAAGCCATGACCGGAGAAGCCGGTGGCGAGGAAGAAGCCCGGCAGCGCATCGACCGGCGAGATCACGGGGATCGTGTCGGGCGTGCAGTCGATGGTGCCGCCCCAGGCCTCCGCGATCTCGATGTCCTTCAATTCCGGATTCGACTTGATCAGCGCCGTCAGCGCCGAATTGACCAGCGACATGTCGGGCGCGGGATCGCGCACGCGCTCGGCCTCGAACGGCGACGGCTTGTCGAAGCTCCAATTCGTGCCGCGCATGATCTGGTCGAAGAACGACTTGCCGAGCGACATCTTCAATCCGTTGCGGCGGTGCAGATAGGGCGGCCAGAAGGTCCAGGCGTAACGCAGCAGGTCGGGTGACAGCTCGACCGTGCCGCGGTTGCGCAGTGCCAGTGTAAAACCGCCGTCGAGCCGGCGACGGATGCAGTAGAAGTCGGTGCCGAGTGCGCCGGAGGTGATCTCCGGTCCCGGCGTGGTGCGGCAGGCGGTGGCGTTGACGAGGCCGATCGGCAGCTCGACGCCGTGACGGCGGCAGAACAGCGACGACCACGCGCCGCCCGCGAGCAGCACGGATTGCGTGCGAATGGTGCCCTTCTCGGTGACGACGGCGCTGACTCTCCCGCCGGTCGTCTCCAGCCCGCGCGCGGCGCAGCCCTGGTGGATGGTGACGCCGTGCTTTCGCGCGGCAGTGGCGAGCGCGGGCACGGCCATCGACGGCTCGGCGCGTCCGTCGCTCGGCGTGTGCAGGCCGCCGACCCATGTGTCGGCATTATCAGGCATGCGCTCGGCGACCTCGGCCGGCGTCAGCACGGTGGAGTGGACCTGCTGCTCGCGTGCGATCGCGGCCCAACGTTCCCAGCCGGCGAGCTCGTCCTTGCTCTTGGTCAGGAACAAAACGCCGGTGCGGCGGAAGCCGGCATCGACGCCGGCATCGTTCTGCATGTCCTCCCACAGCCGCAGCGCCTCGCGGGCGAGCGGGATTTCCTCGCGGGCGCGGCCCTGCTGGCGGCACCAGCCCCAATTGCGGCTCGACTGCTCGCCGCCGACATGGCCCTTCTCGACCAGGGCGACGGAGTGTCCCTTCTTCGCCAAATGATAGGCCGCCGAGACGCCGATGACGCCGCCGCCGATGACGACGACATCCACCTGCGCCGGCAGGCGTTCATCGCTGTTGATACGGTTGAGCGGCGGGGACATGGGGCACTCCTGGAGTTCAGTTCGTTCGAGTTCTGCTCGTCACGGGATGTTCATTCGCGGGTCGAGCGCGTCGCGCAGGCCGTCACCGAGACAGTTGAAGCTGGTCACGGCGAGCGTGATGGCGACGCCCGGCGCGATCGCGAGCCAGGGCGCGCTGGTGAGATAGATCTGCGCGTTGTTGAGCATGTTGCCCCAGCTCGCCGCCGGCGGCTGGATGCCGTAGCCGAGATAGCTGACGTAGGATTCGAGCAGGATCGCCTTGGCGACGTTCAGCGTCGCGGCGACCACGATCGGCGCGATCGCATTGGGCACGAGCTCGCGGAACATGATGCGCAGGTTGGACGAGCCGAAGGCGAGCGCGGCCACCGCGAACTCGCGCTCGCGCAGCGAGCGCACCTGGGCCTCGACGACGCGGGCAACCGCCATCCACGCGGTCGCCGCGATCAGAATGGTGGTGGTGACGAGGCCCGGCTCGGTGAGTGCCGCGAGCGCGAGCAGCAGGAAGATGGTCGGAAAGCACAGCACGGCATCGACGAGCCGCATCAAGACCGCGCCGACCACGCCGCCATAGAAGCCGGCGAAGGCGCCGACGGCGATGCCGACCGCCATCGCGATCACCATCGCGACGATGCCGATCGAGAGCGAGACGCGGCCGCCCATCATCAGCCGCGCCAGCACGTCGCGGCCGAGCTCGTCGGTGCCGAGGATATGCGCGCCCGACAGCGGCGGCGCGAACCGCTTCATGATGTCGATATAGGTGTCGTCGAACGGCAGCAGATAGGGACCGAACGCCGAGCCGAGCACGAGCACCAGGATGATCACGGCGCCCGCGAGCGCGAGCCGGTGCCGGCGGAAGCGCCGCCACGCCGCCTGGCCGGGGGCGAGCTGAACTGTGGACAGGGTCGCGGTCGCCATCGCTTCAGCCCACCCGGATGCGCGGATCGACCACGGCATAGAGGATATCGGCGAGCAGCGAGCCGATCAGCACCATCGTCGCCGAGAACATCAGGATGCCCATCACCACGGGATAGTCGCGATAGCCGATGGAATCGAGGAACAGCCGGCCCATGCCGGGCCAGGTGAACACGGTCTCGGCGACCAGCGCGCCGCCCAGCAGCGTCGGAAACTGCAGGCCAGCGACCGTGATCATCGGCAACAGCGCGTTACGCAGCGCGTGCACCGTGAGGATGCGCCATTCCGGCATGCCCTTGGCGCGCGCAGTGCGGATGTAATCCTGGTTGATGACCTCGAGCATGGAGGAGCGCATGAAGCGGCCCCACATCGCGGTCTCGACCAGCGCCAGCACCATTGCCGGCGCGATCAGGTGATGCAGCAGGTCGAGGAAGGAGCCGTCGCCGACGGTCTGCCGGTTGCCGGCCGGCAGCCAGCCGAGCTTAACCGAAAACACGTAGATGGTGACGAGGCCGAACCAGAAGGTCGGGATCGACAGCGCGATCATGGCGCCGACGGTGGCGAGCGTATCGAACAGCGAATAGCGGCGCAGCGCGCCAAGGATGCCGATCCAGCAGCCGAGCAGCACCGCGATGATGGTCGCCGTCGCCATCAGCTCCAGGGTGGCGCCGAGATGCGATGAGATCACCGACAGCACCGTCTCGCCGTCGCGATAGGAGCGGCCCCAGTCGCCTTTGAGCATTCGGCCGAACCAGTCGAGATACTGGATCGGCAGCGGCCGATCGAGCCCGAGTTGCCTGGTGACGCGGTCGAGATCCTCCTGCGTCATCTGCCCGGACACAGCAAACTGCGATAGCGGGCCGCCGGGCGCCAGATGCAGGATGGCAAAGCCGATTCCCGAGACGATCACCAGCAGCATGACCGCCTGCGCCAGGCGATTGACGACGTAACGGGCCATCTCAGGCGATCCAGCGTGCCCAGGACATCAGGCCCAGTACCATTCGCGGATATTCCAGCAGTTGATGGAGGTGTTGATGTTGGGACGGAAGCCTTGCAGCCCCTCTTTCACGCCTTCGGCGATGAAGCCCTGGAACATCGGCAGGATCGCAAGGTCGTTGCGGATCAGCTTTTGCAGATCGCCATAGGTGGTCTTGCGCTGTGCGAGCTCGAACTGCTTGGCGCCTTCGGCGAGGAGACGATCCGCCTCGGGGTTCTTGTACTGATAGGTGTTGTAGCCGCGGCCGCCCTTGGCAGGGATCGCGCCGGAGCCGAAGCGCGGCGTCACGTCGGGATCGCTGCCGAGCATGAAGTTCACCGACACCAGCACCGAGTTGAACTTCGACTGCTGCCAGAAGTCACCCCAGATCACCGCGGCCGGCATGTTGTTGACGCGCATCGCAGCGCCGATCGCGCGCCAGTCCTGGATCAGGAGCTGCTGGGTCTGCTCGCGCACCGCATTGCCCGATGTCGTCGAGTTGGTGAATTCGAGCTTGACGCCGCCCTTCTCGCGCACGCCACCGGAGCCGCGCACCCACCCCGCCGCATCGAGCAGCGCGTTGGCCTTGGCCGGATCGTATTTGTGCTGCGGCAGTCCCTGCTGAAACGACCAGGCCTGCTGCGGCACAAAACTCTCGGTCTGCGTCGGCAGACCGTAATAGAGCGCATCGATGATCGCCTGCTTGTTGATGGCGAGATAGAGCGCCTCGCGCACCGCGCGGTCGGCGAAGGGACCGAACTCCAGATTCGGCGCGATATGCTCCACGGAGGACGTCGAGGAGACGACGATCTTGCGGCCCTTCAGCGTCTTCGCCTCCTGCACGAAGTTCGGCAAGATGCCTTGCAGGCCGGTGTAGTCGACCTGTCCGGTGCGGAACTGGGTGTAGAGCACGGTAAGGTCGGGGATGTATTTGAAGACCACGCGCTCAACGTAAGGACCTTTGCCGTGATAGCCGGTGTGGGCGTTGAGCAGGATGTGGTCGCCGGGCACGCGCTCGCCCCACCGGAACGGCCCGGTGCCGACGGGCGCATTGTGGAACGGCGAGGCGTTCGGATCGGACGCCTTCTCCAGGATGTGTTTTGGCACGATGAAGGTCAGCGATCCCAGGATCGACATGTAGGGTGAATAGGGCGCTTCCATGCGCCAATGGATCTCGTCGGCTGCGACGACCTTGATGTCCTTGACAAGGCTGTGGCCGACGCGGCTGCGCGCGCGGAAGTTGGGATCGTTGATCAGCTCGAGCGAGAACTTGACGTCCTCGGCCGTGAACGGCGTGCCGTCGTGCCACTTCACGTCGTTGCGCAGCTTGATCTTCCAGGTCAGGCCGTCGGCCGACAGGCCGCCATTCTCGATGGTCGGGACTTCGCGTGCGAGGTCGGGAACGAAATTGCCGGCAGGATCGATGAACCAGAGCAGCGAGAACACCTGCCACCAGATGCCCTGGTCGACCTCGATGCCGGGCATCAGGGGGTGAAAGACGGTCGGCTCCTGCGACAGCGCGGCGATCACCTGGCCGCGCGGCTTGTCCGGCGGATTGGTCGGGCGTTCGGTCTGGGCGAAGGCGTTGCCCGAAAGCGTCCATCCCGCCGCGGCTCCGGCGCCGAGCTGGAAGAATTGACGGCGATTCGGAATGCCGAGATGCAGTGCCCCAACGCCGAGCTTGCCGGTGTCGTCTGCCATGACCCACTCTCCGTTTCCGCACGCGGCACCGTCTCCCGCGCCCCCGAGACCCCGGCAAAGGGACAGGAGTGGGCTTTAGTGCTTCTAAATTTTTCAGCCAAAATTTCATCATGACTAAATACAGCTGTCAATCGCATTGCTAGTATGCGCGACCTTTTCATTCCGACTAAAGCCACGGGACCGATCCGGTCCGAGGCTGAGATGATGCATGGGAGAGCGACATGAATGGTCGCGGCGACACGAACGGCCCCAAGAACGTTGCGACGGTCGAGGCCGACGACGCCGTCGACCAGCGCCTGGGTGAAACCGTGCGGCTGCTGCGGCAGCGTGCCGGCCTGTCGATCCAGGACGTCGCCAACAAGACCGGCCTGTCCACCGGCATGATCAGCCAGCTCGAACGCGCGCGCGCCATGCCGTCGATCCGCACCCTGCGCCTGCTCAGCATCGCGCTCGACGTTCCCATCTCCTATTTCTTCGAGAGCAGCGATCCCGCCGACGGGCAGCGCTACATCGTGCGCAAGAACAACCGGCGGCTGCTGCGGCTCACCGCCAGCGGCGTCGTCAAGGAAGCGCTGACCCCGGAAGGCAAAGGCCAGCTCGAGCTCTACGAGCTCACGCTCAACCCCGGCGCCTCCTCCGGCACCGACTTCCTGCAGCACACCGGCGAGAAGGCGGGTTACATCCTCTCGGGCAGCCTGCGGCTGTGGCTCGACAACCAGGCCCACCTGCTGGAAGCCGGCGACAGCTTTCGTTTTCCGAGCATCGTGCCGCACATGTTCGACAACCCGACCCAGCAGGTGGCGCGCGTGATCTGGGTGACGACGCTGCGCCAGACCGATCCGCCGGCGGGTTGAGGCGGCCCCGTTCCGCACCACCGGAAATTGCCCCTCGACGCCGCCGCGCCGAGTCTGTAGCTCACATGTGCCCGCTGCTCGACAAGGCGACCGGGCGGTCCGCGGCAGGCGTCTTTGGTGTGAGACCATGAAACTCAGGGGGCTTCTGACACTCGCGTTGGCCGCACAGGTCGTCGTGACTGCTGCAGTCTTCCTGACCTCCGATCTGGTGACCGGCACCGCGGAATTCGGCACGGCCCAGCTCATCGCCCTGCTCGCGAGCGCCGCTGTTGCGGTGTTGCTTGCCCATCTCTGCACCCGCACGATCGAGACATGGCAGCAAGAACGCACCGCTGAGCAGCTGGCTGAGCAGGCGCAGGCCAGCGCACAGATGATGCAAGCGGTCATCAAGACCGCGCTCGATGCCTTCATTCAGATCGACGAAAGCGGTGCCGTGCTGGAGTGGAGCTTTCAGGCGGAGGCGCTGACCGGATGGACGCGGCAGGAGGCTCTCGGCGCCGACGTGGTCGATCTCGTTGTCGCCGAGCCGCTGCGCGCCGCCTTCAGGCAACGCATGGCGCGCCTCGTTCCGGAATTGTCCGACACGCCGGCCGGCATGCGCTTCGAAGTCACCTTGGTCCACAGGAACGGCGAGCGCATTCTGGCCGAGGCGGCCGGCACGGTGTCGCGGATCGGAGAGCGCTCCATCATCAACACCTTCGTCAGGGACATCACCCAGAAGCGCGCCGCCGAGGAGCAGCTGATCCAGTCCCAGAAGATGGAGGCGGTCGGGCAGCTCACCGGCGGCATCGCGCACGAATTCAACAACATGCTCACGGTGATAACAGGCACGATCGAGATCCTCGCCGACGCCGTCAAGGACAACCCGCCGCTCGCGACCATCACCAAGCTGATCAGCGAGGCCGCCGATCGCGGCGCTGCGCTGACATCGAGCCTGCTCTCCTTTGCCCGCAAGCAGGCGCTCCAGCCGGCCGAGATCGACGTCAACGAGCTGATCGAAGAGCTCGCCAAGCTGCTGCTGGCCACCTTCGACAAGAAGATCGAGATCGCGACGAAGCTCGATCGCGCCGTCTGGCTCGCCTACGCCGACCGCGGCCAACTGAGCTCGGCGCTGCTCAACCTCGCGATCAACGCCCGCGATGCCATGCTGGACGGCGGCAGGCTGACGTTGACGACGTGCAACGTCGTGTTCGGCGTGCGCGAGGCGCTGGCGGTCGGCGCCGGTTATGCCGGCGACTATGTGGGGATCGCGATCGCCGACACCGGCACAGGCATTCCGCAGGCCATTCTCGAACGCATCTTCGACCCGTTCTTCTCGACCAAGGAGATCGGCAAGGGCACGGGGCTCGGGCTCAGCATGGTGTTCGGCTTCGTCAAGCAATCCGGCGGCGGCATCAAGGTCGCGTCCGAGGAAGGCCGCGGCACGATCTTCACGATCTACCTGCCGAAGGCGGAGACGAGCACGCTGCGGCCGACCGGCTACGACGATCGCAAGATCGTGGGCGGTAAGGAGACCATTCTCTGCGTCGAGGACGACCGCGAGGTCCGCCACTACGTCACGGTCCAGCTCGAAGGCCTCGGCTATAAGGTCATCCCCGCCGCCGATGCGACCGAAGCCCTCGCCATCGTAGCCGAAGGCACGCCGTTCGACCTGCTCTTCACCGACATCGTGATGGCCGGCAGCATGAACGGACGCGAGCTCGCCGAGCAGATGGTTGCCGCACGGCCGTCTCTGCGCGTCCTCTTCACCTCCGGCTACGCCTACGACTCGCTGCACGCGCAGGGACGCGCCACGATGGGCGCGCCGCTGCTGCGAAAGCCCTACCGCAAGGCCGAGCTGGCACGCCTGCTGCGCCGCTGCCTCGACACCGCAGTCGATTCCGCCGGCGATGCGATCCCGACGCCCTACTCGGTGCAGGCCGACGTCGAAGCGTTTCTGCGCCGGCAGGCGGCGGAAGACAACGGCAAGACGCGGTCGCGGAAATAGCGATCTCACGCCTAAAGCGGAACGGCTTTAAGTTGATTACTGCGGTGGCTCCTTCACCTCTCCCGCTTGCGGGAGAGGCGTAGGCCGCCTCCGGCGGCCGTCATCTTAAGAAACGCCGAGGCAAAGCCTCGGCTATGGCGAAGCGCCGGGAGAGGGCTTTTTCCACTTGGGGATTGCCCCATTGAGGATACACCCTCTCCCCAACCCTCTCCCGCAAGCGGGCGAGGGAGCGCACCTCCTTCGTTGCTGCATCAAACCAAATCTCGTCGCACCTAGCTCATCCGTCGCCGCAGCGTGGCCGACGGCGTCTCGCCGAATTTTTCGCGGTAGGCGCCGGCCATGCGGCCAAGATGGGTGAAGCCGAGATCGAAGGCGATGTCGGTGATAGAGGCATCAGGCGCGGCTTGCGCAAGGCGCGCATGCAGGCCAGCAAGGCGCATGTCGAGCAGCATCTGCGAGATGGACAGGCCGAAGTGACGGCGGAAGCCGAGCTGCAGCGCGCGGATGCCGACGCCGGACACGCAGGCGAGCTGCGCGAGATCGAGCGGCTCGCCGGCCTTGTCCGCCAGATGGTCGCGCGCGGCGCGGAGCGCGCGCGGCAGGCGCTCGGCCTGCCCTGAGAACGTTTGAATCGCATCCGACAGGCCATGCCGCTGGCCATTGAGGAGGTGATCCAGCAGCAGCTCGCGCCAATCGGCCATCGCGACCGGTGGCAGCCGGCCGGAGGATCCGAGCCGTTCGGCGAGCGCCATCAGCCCGGCAAGACTCGCTCGCAAGGCCCGCCCGGAGGGCGCGTCCAGATCGATCACGGGATCGAACTCGACCACCCCAGCCGCCCTGCCCGATAGCGCCGCGGCGCGCTGCTCGACCATGCGGCGGTCGAGCAGCAGGATTGCCTGCGCACAGTCGCTCCACATCATCCGGGTCGGAATCGTCGGCGACAGCAGCGACGCCGTCCGGTCCGGCGCGGCATCGAGCTCGCGATGACCAGCACGAATGCGGGCGCTGCCCGCGAGCGGGACCTGCACCAGGAAGAAGCGCTCGAGGCAGCCCGGATCGATGCTGACCGATCCGCCATAGGCGACGTAATTAATGGAAAAGCCCTCGAACGCCGCGCAATTATGCCGGGCCGAGAAGCCAGCCGCCCGCGCCGCTGCCGGCTTGAGATCGTGCGGGCAGAAGATGCGCCCGATCTGCTCGGCGGCTTCGTCGACATCATCCGTGGTGACACGGGCGAAGGCTGCAAGCCGCTCGGCTGCGGGCGCCCTTGCGCTCATTTCCAGCACGGCTGCGGACATCATCGACCACGCTTCGCGTCGCGGAATTGCTTTAAGCCTATAATAGTTCCCCGCATGCGAAAAGGGCCGCGCCCGCAAAATCGTCGTGCTGCATGGCAATAGCCGCGCGGGATTCGTTTAGCGGATAGACAGGCGGCCTGCAGCTGGCGGAAGCTCCGTCCCCGCCGGAATCCATGAGGAGCAAGCCATGACTGCACTCGAAAAGGGCATTACTGCGAACGGCACGGGCTATGGCGGCAAGAGCTGGAACATCCTGGGCCAGGTCTATTTCCCCAAGGCCGTCACCGACTCCACCTTCGCGTTCGAAACCAACAGCGATCCCGGGCAGTTCGTGCCGGTGCACATCCATCCGACCCAGGACGAGTTCATCCTGGTGCAGGAGGGTACGCTCGACCTCAAGCTCGACGGTCAATGGGTCAAGGCCCATGCCGGCGACCTCGTGCGCATGCCGCGCGGCATTCCGCACGGCTATTTCAACAAGTCCGACAAGCCGTGCCGCGCGCTGTTCTGGGTCTCGCCGATGCAGAAGCTGGAGGCGCTGTTCAACCAGTTGAACAATCTGACCGACCCTGCCGAGGTCGTGCGTATCTCCGCGCTGCATGAGGTCGATTTCCTGCCGCCCGAGGCCAACGACTAGGCGGCAGCCTCCTCGCCCACTTCCATCTGCCTGCAGCTCGGCCGGCCGCGCCTTGCGGCCGAACCTGGCCGCATGCGCGCGAAACCCATCGATTGCGAGCAACCCCATGGTCAGCCCAAAACATGTCTGCGTGATCGGCGCCGGCGTCTCCGGCCTTGCCGCCGCAAAAGCGTTCGCCACCCGCGGCCACCGCGTCACCATCGTCGAGCGCAGCTCAGATCTCGGCGGCGTCTGGGAGCCGGTGCGCTCCTATCCTGAGGTGCAGACGCAGAGCCCGAAGGAGCTCTACCGCTACACAGACCGCGCCATGCCGGACGCCTATCCGGAATGGCCGAGTGGGCCGCAGGTCCATGCCTATCTCGCCGATTACGCCAGGAGTTTTGGCCTCGACCGCATGCTGCGCCTCGACACCGAGGTTGCCGGCATGGAACGGCGCGCTGACGGCAAGCCGGGCTGGACGCTCGGGCTCAGCGACAAGAACGGCACGTCGAAGGAAGACTTCGATTTCGTCGCCGTCTGCACCGGCCAGTTCAACGAGCCGCGTGAGCTGCATTGCCCCGGCGAGGACGCTTTCCTGGCGCAGGGCGGCCAGATCCTGCACTCGTCGAAATATGGCGACTCGGCGCTGGCGAAGGGACACCGCGTCGTCGTGCTCGGCGGCTCGAAGTCCGCGACCGACATCGCCGTGAACGCGGTGAAGTCAGGCGCGCGCGAGGTGACCATCGTGATGCGCGAGCCGGTCTGGCGCATCCCCTATTTCATCGGCGGCCTCGTGAACTTCAAGCGCATCCTCTACATCCGCGCGCAGGAGGAGATGTTTCCGGGCTGGGGCGCCAGTCCAATGGCGCGGCTCGCGCACCGCATCGCCGCGCCGCTGGTCTGGGCCAACTGGCGCGGGCTGGAAAGCCTGCTGAAGGCGCAGCTCAAGCTCGGCCGCTGCAACATGGTGCCGAAGGAGCGGATCGAGGACGGCGTCAACTGCTCGGTGCCGATCGCAACGCCGGGCTTCTATCCGATGGTCGCCGACGGCCGCATCAAGGCGGTGTTCAGCACGTTCGATCATTATGACGGCGACAGCATCGTGATGAGCGGCGGCGAGCGCATCAGTGCCGACGTCGCCGTGCTCGCGATCGGCTACAAGCTCGGCGTGCCGTTCCTCCCCGAAGCGTATCGGCAGAAACTGGTCGATGCCGACGGGCAGTACCGGCTCTATCGTCTGATCGCCAATCCTGATCTGCCGGAGCTTGGCTTCGTCGGCTTCAACTCGTCGTTCTGCACCGTGCTCTGCGCCGATCTCGCCGCCAACTGGCTGGTGCGCTATGCCGACGGCCAGCTCGCCAACCAGCCGACGGCGCAAGCAATGCGCGACAACATCGAGATGATGCTGCACTTCAAGCGCGTCGAGCGGCCGGCCGCGGGCGTCTATGGCGGCCTCTGCGTCGCGCCCTATCACTACCGCCATTTCGACGAGCTGATGGCCGACATCGGCGCGAAGAACCAGAAGCGCGGCGGGCTTGCCGGGCGCTTCTCGCCGCCGGATGCGGATGCCTATGCGAAGTTCCTGGCTTCGGCGCCGGACTACCAGGCCACGGCGTGAGAGGAGAATTGCGGCTGCCCGCGTCTGACGTTTACGATCTCGCTGGCCATCGAATCGACGGGAACCAGCCATGGGATCGAGACAACTTGCCGCCGTGGCATTTGCGGCTGTTGCCTTCTTCGTCGCGGCGCCCGCCGTTGCGCAGAAGGCCGCGCCGACGCCGAAGCAGTCGGAGGCGCTCGCAGCTTACGAGCGCGCGCTCGGCGATTTCAAAACCATCCTCGCCGAGCGGCGGCGCCAGATCGAGGCGAAGGAGCCGCTGCCGAACCTGCCGGGACAGGCGCTCTATCTCGCGCGCGTCGCTGTGATCAGCAGCTACAAGGACCTCACCGACGTCATGCCGTCGCGGATCGGCCGGCCGAACAAGTTCGAGATTCCTCCGGCCTATTTCGATGCCGACATCGAGCCGCTGGTCGACGAATATTCAAAGCTGTTCGACATCATGGAGGCGCCGCCCGCCAATGCACAGAACTCGGCAACGCCGTTCAAGGACGTCGTCGATCTCGCGGTTGCGATCGCGCGCGCCAAGGGGCTTGCACCCGATCACGCAGCCGCTGCGGGCCGCATCAGCCTCGGGCTGTTCTTTGCAGAAACCAACGGCAAGCAGAACGTCCGCAACGGACGCTCGAACACCTATATGGGCAGCTTCCAGACCGGTCCCTCCGAAGACCGCAATGGCCGCCGGAAATGGGGGGCCATCAAGGGCGACATCGCCACGATCGATCCGGGCTTGAGCGCGCGCGACGACAAGGAAGAGGCGCGGGCCCGCGGCACCGATCACCGCTTCAACCACTGGACCAACGTGCGCGACGGCCTGATGAACGCGCATGCGGATGTATTCCACGAGATCCCCGCCATCGTGAAGACGCTGCCTGACCCGATCGACCAGATGAAGCTGTTCGAGCTGATCCAGATCGTTCCCACCCCGACGCGGTCCGCACTCAAGTCCGGCGATCTCCTGAACTACAGGGTGTCCAGCCCCACGATCATGAAGCACCTGCGCAACAACAGCATCTTTGCCTTCGGACAGGCCGACCGCGCGCGCACGTCCGCAAGCTTCCGCGAGATCCTCGGCGCGATGTGGCTGTTCAACCGGAAGTTCGAGAAAGCGATGGCGAAATACGCGGAGATCAAAGGGCGCTGACGGCGGGTGCGACTGCGATCCGACGCCGCAAGCCGACCGATGAGCAGGACTAATGCATATGCTTCGCGGTGACATCGAAGCAAGCGCCTCGTCCTTCGAGACGACCGCTTTGCGGTCTCCTCTCCATGAACCACCTGTCAGACGACGTCTCGCAGGTGGTTCATGGTTCCATGTGCAGCGCCCGCTTTCGGCGCTGGGGGCTCAGGATGAGGCTTAGCGGCATCGGTGCTCGTTGACACTAGTGCCGTGCACTCAGTCCTCATCCTGAGGGCCCGCCAGCGGCGGGCGTCTCGAAGGATGAGCTGCGGAGGCCGGATTGTGGCCATGCTGCCCCGTCCGGATCGGCGAATCCTTCCGGGCATTGTTGTCGTAGGCCTTGCGCAGCGTGCCGTTGGTCGTGGTCGCTCCGCCCTTAGTATAATTCTGGTCGATCATGCGCTCAGTGAAAGGCCCTTTGTCATGACAAACCTGCCAAAGGGCACGCCGCCGTTTGCCATGCAAGGCCTGCAACTGCCATGGCTATGGTGTTCCACGCCCGGGCATTTGTTGCTAGCCTGCCGCACCGACAGATAGCAACCGGGGGCCACCGAATGACACGCGCGAATCCCGCATCTCCCGCACGACGTAAGCAAGCGTGGAGACATGTCGGGCGGGCCCTGGTGACGGCAACCGCCGTGATCGTGCTCGCCGGCTGCGAGGACAAGAACACGTTCGTGGCGCCGCCGCCGCCCAAGGTGGACGTCGCGACGCCGGTGCAGCGTGCGGTGACGCGCTATATCGAGGCCACCGGCAACACCGCGCCGATCAAGAGCGTCGATCTGGTTGCGCGCGTGCAAGGCTTCCTGCAAACGATCGACTATCAGGACGGCAGCTTCGTCAAGCAGGGCACCCAGCT
This sequence comes from Bradyrhizobium forestalis, assembly GCF_002795245.1. Taxonomy (GTDB): domain Bacteria; phylum Pseudomonadota; class Alphaproteobacteria; order Rhizobiales; family Xanthobacteraceae; genus Bradyrhizobium; species Bradyrhizobium forestalis. The sequence continues at coordinate 71,126 of NZ_PGVG01000035.1, forward strand.
GTTCACGATCGAGCCGGAGACGTACAAGCTCAAGGTCGAGCAGGCGAAGGCCGCGGAGGTCGGCGCGCAAGCCACGGTCAAGCAGGCCGAAGCCGATTACAAGCGGCAGGTCGAGCTGGTGCAGCGCCAGGCGGTCTCGCAATCCACCCTCGACACCTCGACCTCGAACCGCGACAACGCCCAGGCCAATCTCCAGCAGGCCCAGGCCAACACCAAGCTCGCTGAAGTCAATTACGGCTACACCAAGGTGACCGCGCCGTTCGACGGTATCGTCAGCGCGCATATGGTCTCGATCGGCGAGCTCGTCGGCGTCTCCTCGCCGACCCAGCTCGCCACCATCGTCGCGATGGACCCGATCTGGGTGAACTTCACGGTCAATGAGCAGGATGTCCTTCGCATTCGCGCCGAAGCGGCCCGCCGCGGGCTGACCGTCGCCGACCTCAAACAGTTGCCAGTCCAGGTGGGCCTCCAGACCGAGACTGGATATCCGCATGAAGGCCACCTCGACTATGTCTCGCCAACCCTCAATACATCGACGGGCACGCTCGCGGTGCGCGGCGTCATACCCAACGACAAGCGGGTGCTGCTGCCCGGCTATTTCGTCCGGGTCCGCGTACCCTTCGACCAGGAGAAGAGCGCCCTGCTCGTCCCCGATACCGCGCTCGGCAGCGACCAGGGCGGCCGCTATCTCCTCGTCGTCAATGGCGACAACATTGTCGAGCAGCGCAAGGTGCAGATCGGCCCCGTCGACAACGGCCTGCGCGTGATCGAGAGCGGCTTGAAGCCGGAGGATCGCGTGGTGATCGCTGGGCTCTTGCGCGTCATCCCGGGCCAGAAGATCGACCCGCAGGTGACGAAGATCGAGCAGCCGCAGGCGTCTGCCAAGTGAGATCTGCCAAGTGAGGGGGCGCCAGCCATGATCTCAAAATTCTTCATCGAGCGGCCGGTCCTCTCGAACGTCATCGCACTCCTGATGATCCTGATCGGCGGCGTGGCGCTGTTCAACCTCGCCATTGCGCAATACCCCGACGTGGTGCCGCCGACGGTGCAGGTCACCACGCGTTATCCCGGTGCCAGCGCCAAGACCGTGATCGACACCGTGGCGCTGCCGATCGAGCAGCAGGTCAACGGCGTCGAGGACATGCTGTACATGCAGTCCTACAGCGGCTCCGACGGCACCTACACGCTGACCGTGACCTTCAAGATCGGCACCGACCTCAACTTCGCGCAGGTGCTGGTGCAGAACCGCGTCTCCAGCGCACTGTCGCAATTGCCGCAGGCGGTGCAGAACCAGGGCGTCACCGTGCAGAAGCGGTCGACCTCGATCCTCTTGTTCGTGACGCTGACCTCGCCGGATTCGAGGTACGACAGCCTTTACTTGAGCAACTACGCCACCATCAACATTCGCGACGAGCTCTCCCGTCTCCCCGGAGTCGGCAACGTCACCGTGTTCGGCGCCGGCCAATATTCGATGCGGATCTGGCTCGATCCCAACAAGCTGCAAGTGCGTGGCCTCGTGCCGCAGGATGTCATCCAGGCGATCCAGCAGCAGAGCCAGCAGGTCTCGGCCGGCCAGGTCGGCGCGCCGCCGACGCCGCCGGGACAGGCGTTCCAGTACACACTCAACGTCAACGGACGGCTCGACGACGCCAAAGAGTTCGAGAACATCATCGTCAAGTCCGGCACCAACGGCGACGTCACGCGGGTGCGCGACGTCGGCTGGGTCGAGTTAGGGGCGCAGACCTACAGCCAGATCTTCTCGCTCAACAAGCAACCGGCGGTCGGCATCGGCGTGTTCCAGTCGCCCGGCGCCAATGCGTTGCAGGTCGAGCAGGCCGTCGAGAGGAAGATGGCCGAGCTCGCCAAGCGTTTCCCCGAAGGCATCAAGTACGACACGCCGTTCGACACCACCAAGTTCGTGGAAGCCTCGGTGCACGAGGTCTACATGACCTTGATCGAGGCCGGCCTGCTGGTGCTGGTCGTGATCCTCGTCTTCTTGCAGGACTGGCGCGCGATGCTGGTGCCGGCGACGACCGTGCCTGTCACCATCATCGGCGCGTTCGCCGCGATGGCGGCGCTCGGCTTCACCATCAACATGTCGACGCTGTTCGCGATCGTGCTCGCGATCGGCATCGTGGTCGACGACGCCATCGTCGTGGTCGAAGGCGCCGCCCACAACATCGAGCAGGGCATGAACGGCCACGACGCCGCGATCAGGGCGATGGACCAGCTGTTCGCGCCGATCGTCGGCATCACCCTGGTGCTGATCTCGGTGTTTTTGCCGGCCTCGTTCCTTGCCGGGCTCACGGGACGAATCTACTCGCAATTCGCGCTGGTGATCGCCGCGACCGCGCTGCTGTCCGCCATCAACGCGGCGACGCTGAAGCCGACCCAGTGCGCGCTCTGGCTGCGGCCGGCGGTGCCGCCGGAGCAGCGCAATTTCTTCTATAGGGGTTTCAATGCGGTCTACAACCGCGTCGAGCGCGGCTACACAAGGCTGATCACGTTCCTCGTGAAGCACGCCACCATCTCGGTCGCGTTCGCGCTGCTCGTCATCGCAGCCAGCGGCTACGGCCTGTCGCGGGTGCCGACCGGCTTCCTGCCGATCGAGGACCAGGGCTACCTGATCGCCGCCGTGCAGCTGCCCGACGGCGCCGCGCTGGAGCGGACGCAAGCCGTGCTCGACAGAGCGAGCGGACTGATCAAGGACACCCCGGGCGTCCAGCAGGTCATCACCATCGCCGGCATCTCCGCGCTGGACAACAGCGCCAGCCTCGCCAATGCCGGCGTCGCCTACATCATCCTGAAGGATTGGGAGGCGCGCAAAGGACCCGGCGAGGATCTGCGCTCACTGGTGTACGGGCTGAACGACAAGCTCGCGACCATCATGGAGGCGCGTACGATCGTGCTGCCGCCGCCGCCGATCCAGGGCATCGGCAACGCTGCCGGCTTCTCGATGCAGGTCGAGCTGCGCGACGGCAACAGCGATTTCGCCAAGCTGCAGGCCATCACCGGTGCGATGGTCAGCAACGGCCAGAGCCAGAGCGCGCTGCAGCGCGTGCAGTCCTCGTTCCGCTCGTCGGTGCCGCAATTCAACGTCGAGATCGACCGCGTCAAGACCCAGACCCTGCACGTGACGACGGACCAGGTGTTCTCGGCGCTGTCGACCTATCTCGGCTCGTCCTATGTCAATCAGTTCAACAAGTTCGGCCGCGTGTTCCAGGTCTACACCCAGGCCGATCCCGCCTTCCGCGTCACCGAGCGCGACATCGCCAACATGCAGGTGCGCAACTCGAACGGCGACATGATCCCGATCGGCACCGTCGCCAAGATCACGCCGGCCACCGGTCCGTCGCTGATCAGCCTCTACAACCTCTATCCATCCTCCACCGTGATCGGCCTGCCGGCGCAGGGCTACTCCTCCGGCCAGTCGCTGAAGCTGATGGAGGAGATCGCGGACAAGACGCTGCCGCCGGGCACCGGCTATGAATGGACCGCGATGTCCTACCAGGAGAAGGCCGTCTCCAACCAGATCTACTGGGTGTTCGGCCTTGCCATGCTGCTGGTCTATCTCGTGCTCGCCGGCCAGTATGAGAGCTGGTACGCGCCGATCTCGGTGATCCTCGCCGTGCCGCTGTCGCTGCTCGGGCCGATGCTGATCCTCTCCGGGCTCAAGATCGACAACAACCTCTATTGCCAGATCGGCCTGATCCTCTTGATCGCACTCTCGGCCAAGAACGCCATCCTGATCGTCGAGGTCGGGCTCGAGCTGCACGGCCGCGACGGCAAGCCGATCCTGGAGTCCGCGATCGAAGCCGCGCGCGCCCGCTTCCGGCCGATCCTGATGACGTCGTTCGCCTTCATCCTCGGCGTGGTGCCGCTGGTGCTCGCGACCGGCGCCGGCGCCAGCGCCCGCAAGTCGATCGGCATCACCGTGTTCTCGGGCATGCTGGCCTCGACCTGCCTTGCGGTGCTGTTCGTGCCGGCCTTCTTCGTGGTGGTGCAGCGCTTCGAGAACTGGCGGGCGTCGAAGAAGGCGCCGAAGGCGAAGGCAGTGGCGGAGATGAAGTCTTAAGAGCCGTTGAGTCGGATCAGCCGTGCCGCGCGCTCGGTGTAACCTCTCCCGCTTGCGGGAGAGGTCGGCGCGCAGCGCCGGGAGAGGGTTCTCTCCTCATCGGGAATCTCTCTGAGGAGAAAGCCCTCTCCCCGACCCTCTCCCGCAAGCGGGAGAGGGAGCGCACCTCCCGCGCGGCGGCGATCGGATTCAACCCTCAAGATCTAAGCCTTCTCCGCGGGCGGCCGCTGCGCCTCGCCGCTCGACACCAGCAGCACGGACACCTTCGACTGCCTCAGCACGGCGTCGGCGACGCCGCCGAAGGAGAGATGGTCGGCCTGGATGCGGTCGACGCCCATGACCACGAGGTCGACGTCGGTGGTGTCGATCTCGCGCAGGATCGCGGCCTCCGGCGCCCGGTTCACCCGCAGCGTGGTGGTGATGTCGACGTCGTAGCGGGCGGCGAGATCGCTGGTGTCCTTGAGGATGCCCGTCTCCTGGCTCAGCCCGCGCGAAACCCCACGCTGCGCGCCCTTGTCGCGCGTGGTCGCCACATAGATCACCCGGAGCGAGCCTGAGCCGGCCAGCGCCACCGCGACTTCGGCACCGCGCTTGGAAACAGCGCTGCCGGAAACGGGAACGAGGATGTTGAGCGCATCGGGCATTGGCTGCTTCAGGTGCTTGCCCTTGCCCACGACGATCGCGAGCGGTCCTTCGAACGTTGCGGCGATGTCGTCGATCTTGCGATCGAAACGGTCCTTGGCGGCAGCCGCCTTGGCGATGCCGACGACCAGGAGGTCGAAGCCCTTGCGCGCCTCGTCGGCAATGGTCTCGCCGAGCTCCGCGCGCCCGGTGCGGGTGACGACGTCGATGGCATCGCGATTTGCGGAGACAGTTTCGGCAGCCTTCTTGACCACGGCTTCGTGACTCTCATGGCGGTCCTTCTCCTGCTCCTTAGGCCGCTCGCCGATATGCAGCACGGTGATCGGCAGGCCGCGCATGCCGGCGATCAGGCCGGTGACGTGGGCGGCGAAGGTGGCATTGGGGCTTTCATCCACCGCCAGCAGCGGACGCTCGAGATTGGCGATGAAGCCGCGCTTCTCGAATTCTTCCCGCTCCAGCCGCTCCTTCTCCTCCTCGTTCATCGGCAGCCTGGCCAGCGCCGCGCGCAGCATCGGCGGCATCGCCATGGTGGTCACGATCGCCATGGTCACGATCATCGTGAACAGGTTCTGACTGAGCACGCCGATCGAAAGGCCGATGGTGGCAATGATAACCTCGGTCGAGCCGCGCGCGTTCATGCCGCTGGCGAGCGCCAGCGACTCCCGCGCATTCAGCCCGCCCACGGTGCCGCCGACAAAGGCGCCGCCGAACTTGCCGACGCTGGCGATCACGACGAGGAGGCCGGTGAGCATCAAGAGGTTGGGATCGCGCAGCACCGAGAGATCGGCGCTGAGGCCGGCGAGGCCGAAGAACACCGGCATGAAGAAGCTCGAGATCAGCCCGCGCAGGCGCTCGTCGATCTGCCGCGTCAGGATCGGAGATTCGCCGACCAGGATGCCCGCGACGAAGGCCCCGAGCACGGTGTGGACGCCGATCAGATGCGTGATCAACGCCATGACGCTCATCAACAGCAGGATCACGGTGATGACCGCCGCCGCGCTGACGAGATTGTCGTTGGCCCAGCGGATCAACTGGAACACCAGGCGGCGGCCGATGGTGAAGCTGACGGCGAGGAAGACGAGCGTGCCCAGCACCGCTCTGGCTACCGAGGCGATGTCGAGCGTGCCGTGCGAGGCCAGGCTGAAGATGACCGCGATGATGATCCAGCCGATGGTGTCGTCGATGACCGCGGTCGCGACGATGATCTGCCCGACATTGCGGCGCATGAAATTCATCTCGCGCACCACCACGGCGACGATCTTCACCGAGGAGATCGACAGCGCCGTGCCCATGAACAGCGACGCCACCAGGCGGGCTTGCGGATCCGGCAGCAGCGCATCGGGCAGGAACTCGCCGAGCGCGAAGCCGCAGGCGAAGGGAGCCAGGATGCCGGCGATCGAGATCGCGATCGCGGCCTTGCCGACCTTGCGGACCAGCTTAAGGTCGGTCTCCATGCCGGTCAGCAACAGCAGCAGCAGGATGCCCACTTGCGCGATGCCGTCGATCATCGCCTTCTGCTCGGGCGTCTTGGGGAAGATCGCGTGCTGCGCCTCCGGCCAGACCCAGCCGAACAGTGACGGCCCCAGGATGATGCCGGCGAGCAGCTCGCCGATCACCGAGGGCTGGCCGATCCGCTGCATGAGCTCGCCGAGGCCGCGGCCGACCGCGATCAGCAGCACGATCTGCAGGATCAGGAGGGACTCGGAGGGCCCGGCCGATTTGCCGGCTTCGGCGCCGGCCGCAATGGTGGTGAGGACAAGCGCCGCGGGGACAAGGCCGACCGGTCGGAGCAGGCGCGATCGCATGCAGGTGTCTTTCCCCCTTCATCTGCCCCGGTGTCGGGGCCACAGAGGATAGAACCCGCGGAAGGCGGAGCGGGTTCCGCCGCGCGCGGCGGGGTCAAAAACGAAAACTGCGAAAACAACCCCATGCACAGTAGAGATGAGGTTGAAAAACCTCGTGAAATTTCGGCCTTGCCGAAACGGCTTGCTGCGTCGGGCAAAACACTGGCAGAATGGCATCGTGGGTGGCATGCGTGACGTGTTGCGACGTTCGCCGTCATTGCTGCGAACGCGCCGCGCTCGTGCCCCGGACGCGGCGCAGCGCCATTTCGGCGATGCGCTGCAGAGCCGGGGCCCATGCGACACGGAATGCGCAGCGTCTGTTGGGGTGGACGGCCCCCGACGGCATCAGTGTGCCAGAATGAGGTCGGTTTAGATCTCAGACGAGGGAGCCGTCCATGAGCGAGATTATCCGAATTGGAGTGGATACGTCCAAGAGTGTTTTCCAGCTGCATGGGGTTGACGCAGCGGAGCAACCGGTGCTGCGCAAGAAACTGCGCCGGCGTGACATGCTGGCCTTCTTCGC
>NZ_PGVG01000036.1 GCF_002795245.1 Bradyrhizobium forestalis
GCCTCGGGAGACAATGTCAGTCGGTAGGTCATGTACAGCCTCATCTGGTGGTCGGTGATGTGAAGGCCAGGCAAGGCATCGATTCCCTCTTGTCGAGACGAATCAACAGCTTGCACCAGCCGCACCCAGCCGCCAGACCGGTCCGAAAAACGCGACGCCGATGGGAACGGTCCTCCGGTCGGGCTACGCCCTCCCTTCGGTCCGTCCCCATCGGCGCAGTCTCATCCTGATTGTCGCTAAGGTCTCACCTTGATCGCCGCCGCCCAAAGCGGGTTTGAAACTCTTCGCCCATGGCTTCGACCACCCGGTCTCCCATCGCTGCATGTTCGCCCGGATCGATGCGCTCCAGCACCGTCTCCCAGGGTTGCCAACGGCTAGCCATGTAGTTGGTGAACTGGCTTGCTTCCCGCTCCCGGATCAGGTCGAGCGCCGCCGTCGCATCATCCTCGCTTACGTGAGAGACCGCCAGGAAGCGCATGTCAGGGGCGAGATGACTGAGCTCCAGCGCCTCGCGCAGCCGATGTTGATAGGCCAGGTAGACTTCGATGTCGTCTACGTTCGGGTTGCCGCTGGCGAGCGAATTGATCCTGTCGCGCGCGATCTCGTCCAACGCCTCCAAGCGGAAGGCGACGCGGCCGCGCTGAATCAGATCGCCAAGCCGATCGTCATATAACCCGTCCTTGACGTCAGCGTTGATGCGCGCGGTCTGCATACCATTCCAGTGCAAGGTGACGCGATCCTCGCAGCTCGTGTTGGCTTCGGAAGCCTGCGCAAAGAACTGCTCGCGCAATGTCGGATTGGCGGCCGCATGCCGCAGATCATCAGCCACTGCCTGCCGAAACCCGTCACTGCCGTAGTTCACGGTGCCTCGTAGCCTCTCCAGGAACTGTGCGTAGTCTTGGGCGCCGGGCTCATCCGCAAAGTGCTGCCATTCGGCCAGCGTGGCCGGGTCGTCTGCGAGCCAGTGGGCGGCAGCTTCATGCAGGGATTGCTGCGCAAGCTGCGGTGGCGCTTGAGCCGCCGCCAGATGAGCGAGGACGTCGTCCGGCAGCGCATTGTCGGCGAACTCGAGGCTCTCCAGATGCGGGTAGTAGAGGCTATTATTCGGCACAAGAGCATCTAAAAGGCCTTCAGGCAGGCTGGTCAGCCGGTTACCGCTGACATTGAGTGATTGGAGCGTGCTCGGAAGAGGGTCGGGGAGGTTGGCCAACTGATTGCCGCTGACATTGAGTTCAATGAGCCACGAAGGGAGGGATGCGGGGAGCTCGGTCAACTGATTGCCACTGACCGCAAGCGAGGTGAGCCCGCCCGGAAGAGCGTCCGGCAGGCTGGTGAGCCGGTTGTCGTTTGCATTCAGGATCTGGAGCCCGGCCGGAAGGTTTGCCGGCAGGCTAGTCAAGCTGTTGTCAGCGACCTCCAGCTCAGTGAGGGTCGCCGGAAGATCATCCGGCAAACTGGTCAAGCGATTATGGCTAATGAAAAGATGCTGGAGACCGGGTCGGAAAATAGCAGGCAGGCTGCTTAGCTCGTTGTGCCTGGCGCGCAGTTCGAGCAACCTTGGCGGCAGGGCGGCGGGCAGAGCGGTCAGCGAGAGCGAGGACAAATCCAGCGAGCGCGAGCCTGTGCTATCCGAATTCCTGATTCGTCTGCGCCCCTGTCGCCTATTCTCGGCTTCGCCCTGCCCCTCTTCGGCAACCCAATTGTCCAAAATCTGCGCGCGCGCGGAGGCTGGGGTCCGATACCCAGTCACGGTTTCGACCAAATTGGCCACGGCACGATTGAAGCCGCCGAGGTAGCTTTCCTGGTCCGCGTCTTCAGAAAGCGCCGAGGAAGAACCTGCACTCCACTGTGCCTGTCCCGTGTTCATCAATTTCTCCATCGTCAGAACAAGAATACCCCCCGCTTCCCAAGGCCGGGAAGCAGCTAGGTCCGCAGAGCAAATGATCATTCGAAGGCCCGCGCGCGCGGGCCGCGACGGCCGTCCAGTACCTCTTCGACACAGGCCGATACGAGCCCAACCTGGACAATAGATCGATACTGCTGCCCGCACTCTGCCATCTCGTTGGCCAGATAAGTCCGGAGATCCGTCAACGGTGGCAGCCTCCGCCCTTAGCAGGCGCACCTGTCGATCAGCTGACGGGTGTCGCTGCAAAAACACCCAGATAGTTGGGCTCGCCACCAACGGCAAATACCAGCACGGCAGCGATTGTCTTGGCACGAGAGAGGACCGACGCGGACGTTGGGCGTTGGGCGTTGGGCGTTGGGCGTTGGAGCGCGTGCGCTCTTGCATCGCAGGAAGTTGGAGAAAGGCACCGTCGCCACGCGAGGGCCTTATGCTCGAGCCGCGGCTGCGTGGTTATGCGCGGAAACGCGTCAGCGGAAAATATCTTACGGTCGGGGGATCGACCGATCAAATCCAGCATCCAAGGTCATGCCAGCTTCGTTGCGACCGACGCCACTTACGGCGACAGTTTGTCAGCTTATCGAAAGCTCAGGGTCCTAGAGCATTGTCACCGTGGGCTGAGTCTGCGCTCAATTTCATGGGGAGGGTGGGATGGATCCATTTGAGACAGGACATATTCAGCGCAACGGTGGCATCCCTTCTGTATCTTCCGGAGGGCAGGACGGGCAACACGAAGACGCGGCGCAGTGGAACGCGGTCGTCGCAGGCTCCGCAGCAAACCCCGGAGATTCCGCCCATATCGAGGGCGCTGGAGATGAGGTGCTTGAGATTTGGGCTGCTGAACCGGAGGTAGGCCCGCTCGAGGATCGGGAAGAAGCGGTGCGCCGAGTGAACACTCTCGGTGAGACCACTACACTGGATCTTGGATCGCTGTCCCTTACAAGCCTGCCAAGACTGCCGAACGCTGTCGTTGCGCTTGATGTGCCCTTCAATCGGTTGACCACTCTGCCGGATAGCCTCCCTGCTTCGCTCCAGCGTCTTGACGTTAGGGGCAATCAGCTGACCAGCCTGCCCGCGCTTCCGACCGAGCTCAGAGGTCTCGACGCGAGCTCCAACCGGCTGAGGAGCTTGCCAGAGGTCTTACCTGCTGCGCTGGAGTTTCTCGGCGTCAGCCACAATCAGTTGCAGGATGTGCCCGAGGTTCTCCCTGCTTCGCTCCAGTTTCTCTACGCCGGCCACAATCAGTTGACCAATCTGCCGGAGGTCCTTCCTGCCACGCTTCGGTTTCTCGACGTCAGCGAAAACCAACTAACGCGTTTGCCGGAGGCCCTCCCTGCTTCACTGGAGTTTCTCGACGCGAGCCAAAACGAGTTGACGAGTCTGCCCGAGGACCTCCTGCCGCAGTTGGGCACCGGTGGCAGAATAGTTCTGACTGAAAATCCGCTGCCCGAGCAGGTGCTCGCGAACCTGGATACAATCCTAAGCGCCGGGGGCTATGCCGGTCCGACCGTCTACCATTCGCGCAATGACGAAAGTGAATTGTCCGAGACAGACGATGAACAGGCCGATGCTCTCACTGAAGCGGTCGCAAACTGGCTCCGGGGAAATCCACAGGAAGGTGATCGAGAGGTGCTGGCCTCTTGGCAGAGCGTCGCTGAAGAACCGGGCGCCCGACAATACGCGCTCTTCCTTGGCAAACTGTTCGACTCCGTGAACTCTGGCAACGAAGAATTCCGGCAGTCGGTGGCCAATGATCTGCGCCAAGTGGCGAGAAACCCGGAATTGCGTAAGCGCTACTTCCAACTGGTCCTGGACGCCAACCAGAGCTGCGAGGATCGCAGAACTTTGACCTGGAACGGCATGCAGACCGCACGCCTCATCGCAGAGGTCGAGAACGGCGCCTATAACAACAAGGCCAGGCTTCCCGATCTCATCGATCTGGGGCGGGTCATGTTCCGCCTGGACGCGCTGGACAGAATTGCGCGCGAGAAGGTTCACGCGCTAGGCTCGGGCAACAACGTCGAAGACATCGACGCCATTGAGGTCTCTCTTGCTTATCAAAATAAGCTCCGCGAGCGGCTGGGACTGCAACACGTCGCCCCGAACATGCGCTTCTTTGAGGTTTCCGGTGTGACCGACGCTGACGTTGACAGCGCGGAGACATCCGTGCGCAACCGAGAGGCGGCGGAATTCGCCGACTATTTGGCGGTGGACTGGCAACCCTGGGACGACGTTATGAGTCGCATCGCACCCGAAGACCACACCAGGGCGCACGACCAGCTCCTTGCTGCAATGGGGACGGAGTTCGACAGCCGGCTGCAGCAACAGCTCACCGACAAAGGTTTGATCGGGGCCGAAGCTGACCTTGTCGAGGATGCCAAGCTAGAGTTGGGTGCCGCAGTTCGCAAAGAGATCGCCCGTGAGATCAAGGGGGCTCTCAGAGATAAGGTGCTCAATAAGCACGGCCTCACCCTATGACGTGGCCTCTGCCGTATTAGAGCAGCTCCGGCCTGGTCACTCCTAGCTCGTCCTCAACCCGGATCGTTGTCTCAGCCCGCCGGTGCTTTGCCAGACGGGCAGCTCTGATCGTCTCGGATATTGTCGAGACCAACCTTCAGTGAGGGCCGACGAGACTCTGGACTAAGAAATCCTCAAGCGAGGCTGTTGCGGGAGGCTGGTGAGCAGGCGCTTCGTCAGCGGCGGACAGACGTTGTGACTTGCGTTGATCCATGAAGGAGCGGCTCCGAATGCCTTTCAAATCGAGGCAATGCGCCCTCTGTTTCGCTACGCAAGACGGAAGACTTTCAAAGCCTCGAAAGAAGATTCAGAAGACGTCGCCCGCCTTCGTCGTTGCCGCCGAGCAGTGCCTTCGCTTGGCTTTTGAACGTACTCCCCCCGTGCCATTTAAGACCTCCATGTGCAGAACCCGACAGCAAATTTCGATTGTGTCGATCTGAAATCTCAAAGAGATGATGGTCTGAATCAACTTCGCGACCTGGCATGTCAATTGCTGGGAAGTGCCCGCTACATCATGCCACTAACTAGACGCAAAGGCCGAGTCAGACCCGACTTGCCGTCCAAACTAAGTCTCTAGCATAGAAGCGGCTCTGTTAACTGCCGCTCCGCCAACGGAGCCAGGTCATGTTGATCGACACATCCGAAATTCTCGACTCCATTCGCATCAATAGGCAGGAAGCGCAGGAGCGCCAGCCCGCGGCGCTGTGCGAATGGCCTGCCTGCAAGAACAAGGCTACCCATCCCGCGCCCAAGGGCCGCGACCATGCGCGCGCCTATTGGCACTTCTGCATCGATCATGTTCGCCAATACAATCAGTCCTACAATTTCTTCTCGGGAATGGACGCGGAAGCGGTCGCTCGCTACGAGAGGGACGCGCTGACCGGCCATCGTCCCACTTGGAAGATGGGCGAGAGCATCAGCGCACACAAAATGACCGGCAGCACTGCCAATTTTGAGGACGACTGGTATGCCCGCTGCACGCTCGTCGAGCTGAACGGACGCGCCGGTGCCCGCGAAGGCGCGAAGGCCAAGCCTGAGGCGCGCAAGATTTTCAATGTCGAGGGCAACGCGTTGCAGGTGATGGGCCTGAATGCTAACGCGACGCTCAGCGATATCAAGGCGAAGTACAAGGCGTTGGTCAAGCAGCACCATCCCGACGCCAATGGCGGCGACCGCTCCACGGAGGATCGCCTGGTCGAGATCATCAAGGCCTACCAGTACCTGAAGACCCTGGTGCGCTAGCGCTAGCCCGAACATCTCAGCGGACCTCAACGACGCATCGGAAGTGGAGGACGGAACCATCCAGAGCTTGCTCTGGCTATGCGGGCAATTTGACTCCCCTGGCTAACGCTTTCGGGCGACCATGGCGGACAATCGACACGATGACCGGTTCCTTTCGTTCCGCGCAGCGGTCAGGAAGAAGGGCCGGAAAAAGGGATGCGGCAAGATCCTGTGGACCTGACGGCTGCATCGGCCCAGCGGTGAGTTCGTGGAAATGCCAAACGGCTCCTTCCACTCCTGAGGGCTGAGCCGCTACTACCGCCGGTGCCACCTTTGAAGCTCCAACAGGAGGTGCGCACGATTGACCCCTCCGTTCTTCGGAGGCAACACGAAAGTACGAACCTTTCCGGGGACACGCGTTGGCAGTATGGAAAGGGTTACGGCGCAGAAGCGACCGGTCCAGCCCATTCGCTCGGTGGCGCCGGATCAACGATCGATCACGAGAGCCCGACGGATCGCGGGGTTCACGGCCGGTTCTGACATAGCCAGGGCTGTACCGCCCCGCGCCACCTACCTATCTCAAGAGCTCTGCCGTCGCCGCGAGGCAAGGCAAGCATCGTGAACTTGACGCCTTCCACACCGTGCAACGCGTTCATCAAGCACTGGGCTATCGCACGCAGTTGCGCGTTTCCCTGTTCGTGAGTAACCGTCTGGTGAGGCTTTCGATTAGCCGCAAATTTGGTGCCAAGCGCGATGTCGGTCCTAGCCCACGCCGCCGTGATATCCGCACTCCCCCGTCATTCATCCGACGATCGCTTTCGTCTCGTCACCGTTGCTTTGTCGTCCATCGATATGGTTCACTTGGCAGCCAATCTGTGGCTCCTCCGAAGAACACGCTCAGCGACCATCTTGCAGCTTCGCGATCTGTCAGTTGATGGGAGTGAGGCTCGCGGGCTGAGGGGTTGGCCCCGACGCCGAAGGATCGGTATTCAGCATAATAGCTTGTCCTCAACGTATCGGTCTTGCCGGGCGTCCATTCGCGCCACCCTTCCGCGATCACGGGGGCATCTATCTTGGCCGCCAGGAAGACCACTGTGGCGTAGGGGCGCCAAGGGCGGCCAAGTGCGATATAGCCCGCAGCAGGGTCGGCAGTTAGCCTGCAATGATCAAAAACATAGCCACTGTCCTCATCCGGCGCTGCCTTGCTCTGAGCCGTATAGATGACCGCTTGATTTGCGATGCCGTGCAACTCACATTGCCGGAACCAGGCCTTGGCGTTGCCAAATATGAAATCGACATGCCCTTCGATGTAGCAGTTCGAGAAGTATTGTCGTGACATTCTGCCGTTTGGTCCCTTACCGGCAAAGAGGGTGTCCTGGGCACCGAGCAGGCGGACTCGCGTAACGACGTCCCTGTCTCCGGTAACGGACAGCGCTACCGCCTGCGAGGGTGGATTGGCCGGATTGAGGGCGTAGTCGTTCTGGATGGTCAGATTCTCGAGCCGCAAGTCATCGCCAGCGGCATCCAGCGTGGCCGAACGGGCGGTTCCTCCTACATTGATCGCGCCGTCGCCATACACAATGACCGTATCCTCCGGCTTCCTGCCTGTCCCTTCGATATGAATACCGGATTTGGAGATTCTGACCTTCTCGCGATACACGCCCGGCCCAATCCGGACATTTCCGCCTTCCGCCGGCAACGCGTCGATGGCTTGCTGCACGGATTGATAGTCTGCATTTCCGGCATGCGACACCGATACTGACTGAGCGTACGCTGCCGAGATGAAGAAACATCCGGCCAGAAGCGCAGACGGCACCAAAACTCGCATGTGATCTCACTCTTCGTTGTGAGTTCGCGGCACGGTCGACGCAGCCGATGTAAGATAGCGCCGCGGGATAGCCGCCACGCATGGTCAACACATTTGTCGCGCCGGCCCTGCAAACCATCGGACAGTTGCAACCAACTCGGGGCATGAGGCTGACCTTCGTCAGCACCGGTCATCTTGCCCCAGATGCGGAACTCAGCAGCCGAGTTCGGCACCGGGTGTCATGCTTACCGATTGCCGTCGCGGAATGCCCTGGAGCATACCTCCGATCCGCGCAGCAGGGGTTCTGCAGCTCGTCCGGGCAGCGGCGGTGATACGTCAGAATGTTTTGCGGTGAGGTTCGCATGTTCAACTTGCCAAGTCGCGGAATTGGCAAATCGGACATCTTCGAGTGTCACGTCAAGTGCATGCCGCTCGTCCAGGCCGCGCATCAGCAACACACCGGTGTCGCCATGCACATGACGGAGAACGATTTGCCGATAGACCGGAATCCTCGTGCCTTGCGCGCGCGGATCATACTTTGTATCGAAAGCCACCGGCCATCTGTTGCCCCGCATGCACACATACTCATAAGTCACGCTCTCGACTACACCGCCTCGGCTGACATCGCTCTTAATGCGCAGGCCAGACGTCGTACCATCCAGCGTTAGATTACGCACCAATATGTCTCTGGCCCCCGAATTCACCTCACTGCCGATCGACATGCCATGCCCCCAGCCAAAATAATTATCAATGATCGAGATATGGCTGCTTGAGCCACTATCGCCGGCCTTGATTGCGACGTTGTCGTCACCCGTACGGATCAAGCTGTGGGTGACGGTCACATCCTGACTCGCGCCAAGATCGATGCCGTCGGTGTTGCGAGCATCCGCCGGTGAATCGATCGTGAGGCCCCAAAACGTGGCACCTTCGACCCGGCTCAGCGCGACGTGAAAATTGGGAGCGTTGCGCAACGTGACACCAGAGAACGTGATGTCCTGCGCATGGTCGATCTGGATCAATCGCGGGGCGTTCTGGTTGCCGCCCAGGGCTTGGGCGCGGCGGGCTAGCTGCCACCAGCTTTCCGCGCCGCCGCCAATCATTGCCCCGCCCTGACCATCGATGACGCCCTCTCCGTAGATGCCGCCGCCGCGCGTTTTAGAAAAGCTGATGAATGGCCGGCAGCCGTCGCCCTTTTCCGCGATGCGACCACATTGTCCGAGGCCCTTGTCGTAAGCGGCAGGCTCGGGAATGGCGATCAGCGTCGCACCGCGTCCGACCCATAAGGTCACGCCCGATTTCATCTCGAGTGGACCTGAGTGAAACTCGCCGCGCCCGAGATAGACTGCAGCCCCAGCGGGGCAATGTTCAATGGCGTCCTGTAGGCTAACTGTATCGTTCTTGCCGGAAGGCACAGGGCGATCGCAGATCGTATCAGGTGCAACAGGTTCGACGATAGTCCGGCGGTCTTGCGCTTTTGCGGCGGAGCAGACAATCATGGAGGTGAGTATGGACAATAGGACCCAGTTGCGAAAACGCTTTATCATCGACCTGCTCGTGCTTTGTCACACGCATCCTTGCCGCGTGCGTTGTCTTGTATTGAGCGCTGGCTCGATCGAGCCGTCGCGCGCGTCACTGGCCCGCGCAAGATGACATTTATAAGACGCGTAGCAGAGGCCTCCACCGTGCGATCGCGCCGTAGCACCTTGCCTATGCGCGAAAACGACGAAGCGTTGTGCGGTCGTCCAAGATCCAAACAGCTTCTCAGCGTTCTCACAGAGTTTAAGCGCCGACCGGCCCCGATTTGCGGCATGTCAACCGCGCGTCACTCCGTACGCTCGGTCGCATCGACGTTCGATCAAAGACCCGCACGACAAGAACTAACAGCGGCCCACAGGGTCACCCGACACCGAAGCTGCCGTTCAGCCTGGAAGGCGCGCCGCAAGACGTGTAGCGACACGTCGTTGGACGAACGCGCGGCCGGATCGGCTTTCACGGCGGCAAGATCGAGATCGAGCGCCCGCAAGGTTAGGGACCTGGACTGTTCATCGCCGCTGCCGCTAAACTTTGTTCAAGGCGATCCGCTTCGCTTCGATTGAGCCACGAGTCCATGCCAGCCTCCGTCCAGAATCATCCGTATTCGGAGAAGCTTTCGAGAAGCTGACGAAGCTACGGCCGGCACTGGACCGCATTCGCACCGGGAACCCTCTTCCTGGGTTCTCACGAACTTAGGCGACCGCCGTTGCCGGCCCTCTCTCGTCTTCCACGCGGTCAGGACCGCCCGTGACTCGCATGCCTTGCCCCACGGGCATAACAGACGACCGTGTCATTGGATGCGCCCCCTCGCGCACCCTCCAGACAGGTCTACCGGTAATTTAAGCGCCTTGAAGACGGACAAAACGAGCGAACTGGCTGGCTCAAGGTGGAGAGCTCTTTGGCATTCGATTCAGGACATTTACGTGAGCAGCCCCCGAAACAGGCGACTCTAGCCAAAACCCGGCGATGCGTCCCTTATGTGGTGCTACTCTGCGCCCATCCCTTGGCCAACGCACCGGGATCAACCAAAAGCCGAGCCTATCGGCAGTGCCGCACCCAGTTGTCCAGTTCGCCCGCCGCGCTCGCAACACCATGCGTCTCGAGATCTTCGCCAAGCCCGTGACAAAACCTTTCGCCGCTAACGTGCGCGGCGGCAGCTTTCAGCGGTCCCATGATCGACTCGAAAACGCCACGGCAGCATCCTGGTCAACAGGATCATCGACGCTTCGCGATTGGGGCGGTCGTGCGTTACGTATCGAATTGTTTGCCGCAGAGTTGCGCTGGCGTTTATCGATCGAAGATGAGACCGCTCGACGCTCGAGCCTTCGCTCCAGATCCGCCAATCCTGCCTTACATTCGGCGACAACCGATTGGGCGCGAAGCAGCTTGACCTTGAGCTCGTCCTGTTGCCTGAGTATTTTCTCAGGATCCCAATCGTCCTGCATCAGCTCACCGATTTAAGGCCGCCGCTTAGCTTCACGAAGCCAGGCTCGGTATCTCGCAGATACCCGGCGCTTGAGCCACCGGCCAAAACTGACGCAAACAAGCGTCCTGAGGTACAACGCCTTTACCGTGGTGTGCACCCTCTTGTTGAGGACCGCCATTCGTCCCTAGCCTTTTACAAGACGATCGGATTCGGCCCGGCAAACCGGAGCGCGATCCGAAGATGGCAGAGTTCGTGACGCAGGCGCACGGCTTGGAAAGCGCATCAGGAGACCTCTGCTATCGATCGGGCGGGCAAGTTTCATCTGAACACCTGGATTGGGCGCCGAACGAGCATCATGGTCACAAGTGGTTTCGCCACATATTCAAGCAACCGGCATGCCAATGCCGCTTGAGCGTTTTTATGAAGTATTTTCCCGCAGCACCTAGTTAGAGGCGGCGCTCTTGTCGGGTTTGAAACGAACAACGTCTTGAACGAGACAGCTAAAGTCGCAACCATGACGGTGATAGGAGCGCTCACTATGGCAGAGGTCAATATAGAGCAAAGAATCTTGCGGACGTGACCAGAATGCTCTCACCATTTTGAGCGGTGCGTTCGCTGGCCATGGCGCCGATGCTGCGACCGCGACCGCGACCGCGACCGCGACCGCAACCGCAACGACGAGATTGTGTCAGCGACGGCAGAAGGATAGCTGAAGCGCGCAATCCGGGGCGGCGTGTTCATGAGGAAGACAGCAGAAAAAACGCCCGCATCGCGGCCTCGTCGGCTGGCGAAATGGGTAGCTGGCCGTCAACTCACCGACGAACTCGCCGCAACCGCAACACTCGCCAGCCCGATCGCGCTCACGCAGCTCGGACAGATCGCGATGATGGCGACGGATCTAGCCTGGATCGGCCATATCGGCACTGAGGCAATGGCGGCAGCCGCGCTTGCCGGCATGATGTTGTCGGTCGGCGTGACCTTCGCAGCCGGTGTGATCTCGGCGGTGGGTCCGCTCGCGGCCCAAGCATGTGGTGCGGCGGACGGAGCTCTGGTACGGCGCTCGGTGCGCATGGGGCTATGGGTTGCAATCGTTCTCTGGGCGCCGATCATGATTTTGCCACTGCAGGGCGAGTAAATTGCGCTTGCGCTCGGCTACGAACCAGCCATCGCGCGGCAAGCTCAACAATATCTGTTCGGGCTAGCCTCGGGCATCTTGCCGGCATTGTGGTTCCTGGCGATCCGCAGTTTCATGGCGGCGGTCAACTGTCCAACGCCAGCCTTGTGGATCACGCTCGCCGCCATCCCGACCAATGCACTGCTGGCCTATCTGTTGATCACCGGCCAATTCGGCTTGCCGCAACTTGGCTTGTTCGGAGCCGGCCTTGCGACCGGCCTCGTGAACAGTGCAACTTTCCTTGCCGGGATTTGGTTCGTCACACAATATCGCCCGTTTCGCGACTACCAGGTGCTCCGATCTCTGTGGCAGTTCGATTAGCCATTGATGCGGCAGCTCATCGTGATCGGGACGCCGGTTTCGGTTGCCATTTTCATGGAATCGGGCCTTTTTTCTGCGACGGCGCTTCCGATGGGTGTGATCAGCACCACGGCCGTTGCCGCCCATCAGATTGCCTTCCAGGTCGCAACGGCCCTGTTCATGATTCCATTCTGCATCGGGATGGCGGTGAGCGTACGCGTCGGACACGCACTCGGCCGCAACGATCTGTCCGGCATCAGGCGAGCAGGTGCTGCCGGCATGCTGCTCGGAATCCTGATCGCGGCGATTGCTACGATTGCGGTGGTCGGAACTCGGTTTGAAATCGCCGGGCTGTTCATCGGCCAATCGGCCACTAACGCCGAAGCCACGATCAAGCTGACTGCAACTCTCATCCTTGTTGGCGCGAGCTTCTTCATGACTGATGCCGTCCAAAGCATCGCGGCTGGCGGCCTTCGTGGCTAAGGACACACGCGTGCCGCTCCTCTTTGCTGGCATCGCTTACTGGCTGATTGGTTTTTCGCTCAGTTACGTGCTCGGCCTGAAAACTGACCTCGGCGCAGTTGGCATCTGGATTGGCCTATCGATCGGCAAGGCCGTCTACGCGGCCCTTCTCGTACTGCGCTTGTAGCTTTTGGCGGACAGACCTCCCATTGCAAGGACGAGCGATGCTTCAGCCTGAGTCTTCAGCCATCGATCGCGCCTTCGCGCTAAGCACGTCGAGGCGACGCCGAATCTCGCTCCAACGAACCTAAGTTACTCTTCGGCGACGGATGCTTGAGGGCGGAGCGCGATCGACCAATCTCTTGATCTTGCGACAAGTTGACAAGGCCCTCGCACTGCCTGACCGCTTCGGGTCGTCCTCGGCACTCTTGAAGAAGCGGGATCTTATACCGATATCTCGGCCGCACCCCGGCGCCCGCGCACATCGCGCGTAGCGGTGGCTGCCGAAATCATCGCCTCGTTCCAGAGGGTGGGGCTGGCGCGCCTGCCGGAAATAGTCTCCGCGGGACGCCGACGGGAGGCAGGCAGACTCGGCCTTCGGCGCGACATGGGTCTATTCCTAGGGCGTTGGGGCTGCTGCCTCTTCCGGCGCTGGATCCGCCTGCTTCAGGCGCTCTAGGTAACACCGTGCGCGCGAAATCACCGCCTTGGCCGCCGTGTCCAGGACGGGATCGCCGCCGGCAGGCATGGCTTCGACCTCAGCCTTGGCCGCCATTACACGGTGCGCCACGGCCTGA
Organism: Bradyrhizobium forestalis; assembly: GCF_002795245.1. Lineage (GTDB taxonomy): Bacteria > Pseudomonadota > Alphaproteobacteria > Rhizobiales > Xanthobacteraceae > Bradyrhizobium > Bradyrhizobium forestalis. The sequence goes on from NZ_PGVG01000036.1 coordinate 13,141, forward strand.
GCAATCTCGGAGACGCGCCGGATTGTCTGCGCTGGAGAGAGCTTGCAGTCGATGGTGAAGCGCTCCCGGTGGTTGCGTCCGAGCTCTTCAGCCTGCTTCTGCCCGCCGATCTTCTGCGCCATGTTACGGGTGATCTTCGGATATGGCGCCGCACAGACGATGTCGTAGCGTGGCGCCATGGCGGCGCCATAGCATGCCGCCCCTCTTGCGTATTTCCCGGCCAAGAGCATCGCCAAACACAAAGTCCGCCTGGATCCGGCCCGTGTTCCGCCAACCGCTTCATGGGCTCGAGGCGTGCGCGACTTCCCGGCTGTTCACGAGCGTACGGCTCGACGTGGCTAGCTGGCCGAAATACGTTGCCACAGCGGCACTGCGACCTGGCTGGTAGAGCTGTGTCTCTGGCTCCAGCGATTGGTCGATGGTCCCAGAAGATCGAACCTCTCAAGCGGTTTACGCGACAGCCCCATGCGTAGAAGAGACGGTCGAAAGGCCGAACGCCCGGCGCGCCGTGACAGGCATCGCCGGACAGGTGCGAGAACACGCTTTGTAGAGCAGTGTCCGGAGGCGGGTCGGATCAGCCAACCCGGAGATCCTCAGCTGAGGTCTTACCAGAACGCCCGGCCTTGAGCTCATAACTTACCCGGGCCCCCTCTTCGAGGGTGGTGTAACCGGCCTTTTCGACGGCACTGATGTGCACGAAGACATCGGGACTTCCGTCCTCAGGCCTGATGAATCCATAACCTTTGGTCGGGTTGAACCACTTCACAATACCCATTGCCACGGCGGCATCTCCATAGTGAACCATTGTGATCTAGCGAAGAGTCTCCCCGTCATCAAGACGGTCGGCAAGAGATGCCCAAAATCGCTCCGCTGATCACGTGCTTGTTTTCTGTATGGCGTGGTCTAGCTGCGGCCGCATGTGCAAGCGACAAAAATCCTGACGTCGACGACAGTTTCGCCGCAAGGCTTCAGCCCAGATGACGTTTTGATATTCGCTTCACTCGTCGCGCACCACTGGCTTACAGAACAGTTGCGTAGCCTCGAACATGCCGCGCTCATCCAGAGCCGGCGGATGGTTTTCATCGACCTTGAATGACAGCCGGCCGCCAACTCCTTGCGCGGCCTGGAGCAGGAATGTAAATCCGAGCGTGCCTGCATGAAGATGCCTGACATGTTTTCTCAAGCACGAAGACGCTCCCACGGCTGCGCTTTGGCTGTTCGTCTTCCGAGGTCGCCCGCACGTCGCGCCCCGTCGGACGAACAGGGCGTGCCGAGACAATCCTCGAGGAAGCGCATTTGGCAAGTTATCCGCTCGTCCTGTTGTATTCGGGCGAAGCGGCAAACCCGCTCGACAGCGGCAGAGCCTGTTCAAACCGGTAACTTGCGCATCTGACGAACTTCGTCGCGCCGCCGGCTGCTCACCAGCCTCTCGCAGGGTCCGATGAATTCACCGGAGCAACGTGAAGGCGTTGAGATAACCGTCTCGATCTGATCTGCTTCGATCAGCCCGTTGACGGAAGTTTACTCAGAACAAAGCCGCCTCCATGCATAGGTGTATTCAAGCGCCAGTTGACGAGCGTGTTCCGTGAGATTGGCCGCGGCGCTGTGTCCCCCGTCGATGTTCTCGTAATACAGGTAAGGTTGGCCCAGCGCGGCGAGCTTCGCGGCAGCCTTGCGGCCGTGTGCTGGATGCACGTGGTCGTCCTTGGTGGAGGTAAGAATTAAGGGAACGGGATAGGTTTTGCCCGCCACCAGCTTCTGGTAGGGCGAGTAGCTTTCGATCCACGCACGCTGCTCGGCAATGGCGGGGTCACCGTACTCGCCGATCCAAGAGGCGCCCGCGCCCAGCTTGGTGTATCGAAGCATGTCAAGCAGCGGCACCTCGATGATCGCCGCGTTGAATAACTCGGGACTTTGGGTGATTGCCGCGCCAACGAGGAGGCCACCCTGGCTGCCGCCAATTACTCCAAGCCGGCGTGGACTCGTGATCTTGCGGCGGATCAGGTCCTCGGCAACGGCAAGGAAATCATCCCATGTCGTCTGCTTCGTTGCCCCCTGGGCGGCTTGATGCCATTGTGGGCCAAACTCGCCGCCTCCGCGCAGGTTCGCAACGACATAGGCATTGCCCTGTTCGAGCCAGAGCCGCCCCCCCGGCCCCAGATCAGAGGGCAGAAGCGGAACCTGGAAACCGCCATAGCCATGGAGAAGTGTCGGAATTGCGCCGTCAAACCTTGCGTTCTTGGGCCGCACCAGAAAATAGGGAATTGACGTGCCATCACGCGAAGTGGCTTCGAGCTGCTCCACGACATGCTTGGACGCATCGAAGGCAGACGGTGTCTTCTTCAATTCCGCAAGTCTTTTGCTTTCCGCATCAAAATACCAGACTGAAATTGGTCCGAGATAGCTCGAGACGGTAAACTTGACCCGGTCCGCTTCGTCGTAGGTAACTGACAGGCTGACACCTGTATGTTCCGGCAGCGGTATGGGCGTCGCGGACCAAGCTCCCCGAGCGTACTTATAGACGAGCGCTTTGCTCTGAACGTTCTCAAGGATCGTCAGGATCAAGAATTTCTTTGTGGCGGTTAACTCGCTGACGGCCTGGCGGGGTCCAGGCTGAAAGACAAGCGAGGCTTTGGCGCGCAACGGATCCTGCTTCCATTCGTCGAGGTCATACGAGATCACCGAGCCCGCCGTGAAGCGGTTGTCCTCGGACGGCGTCCAGTCCTCGTCAAGTTTCACAAGCAGGCGGCCGCACGCGAGCGCGACGATCGCGGCCTTCTTCGGCAGATTGAGCTTGACGGGCCCATCGGGGCGGAAGACCACATATTCGGACTCGAAAGAGCTGATTGCGCGGACCGCGCCGGTCGCATGAATATGACGCTCGCTGTCACGAAGCACGAGGGACTGCGTCTCACTGTCGGTGGGCTCGCCACGATAGATCTCGCGAGCCTCACTAAGCGACTGAGCGCGTTTGAGCTCCTTCACCACAAAGGGGTAGCCGGCTTGCGTCAAAGTCCCCTCGCCCCAGTCCCGTGCAACAAGCAGTGTGTCACGATCGACCCAGCTGACGTCCTGCTTGCCCTCCGGGAGACTAAAGCCGTCCGCAACGAAGGTCTTCGCGGTGCGATCGAACTCCCGCATGGACACGGCCTCCTTGCCGCCATCGGAAAGACTAATTAGGCAGAGGCGCTCTTCAGGCGGAAGGCAGCTGGCACCTCGAAAGACCCAATTTCTATTCTCGGCGACGGCCAAGGCGTCCACGTCGAGGATGGCTTCCCACTTTGGGTCCTGGCCACGATCGCTCTCACGCGTGGTGCGCCGCCAGACGCCGCGCACCTGGTTCTCGTCTTGCCAGAAATGCTCCAAACCGCGCCCTTCCAATTGAATATCTGCGATCCGATCCTTCTGCAGGATGGAGAGCGCCTGTTCGTAGAAGTGCCGATAGCGAGGATCCGACTGAAGCACCTCGAGCGTCTTCTCGTTCTCGGCGCGAACCCAAGCCACTGCGGCTGGCCCTTCGATCTCCTCGAGCCAACGGAATGGATCATCAGTCAGTGCCGCATCGGTTCGCTCCTGTGAAAGCGTCGTGGAGATCAAGCAGGCAATCGCCATCAGCGTGGCGAACAGGAGTGATGACTTCATGGATTTGCTCCGGCTGACGTCCAGCGGCCAGGCTCGCCCCGAGTCAATCAGAAGCAGCGGAAAGCACGCAAGCGCGTGACACAGCGCGGCTTGCGCTATGTCGCGCCCCCTCACTGCAAGCTGCGTGCCGACTAAAGAGTCGCAAGTTTCAACCGCTCCGGTTTCAGCACGATTGTCCGCTTCCCTTCACTGGTTGCGAAGCAGACACCGACAACGTGTCGACCGGACAGTCCGTCAGATGGCACCGGTCTTTTCGGATTCAGCAACCAAGAACGGATGCTCCGCCTGTGTAGATCCCTTCGAGCGAGTATATTTGGCAGACTTGTCGACGGGGATCATCATGACAAAGAGCAGCGCCTTTCCCAGGGGATTGCACTCAAGACGATAAGGGCAGAAGCAAGGACTACGGCTCCTAGTAGCAATGCGTCTTGAGCTCGAGGCTCTAACCAGACGGGTTCAAGCGCCGGGTCAGGTTCTATCTTTCGATAAGTTGACGAAACGAAGCTGTCATCAGGAGTTCTTTTGTCGCTAGGGTCAGGCTCAAACAGTCCTGACCCTACCGGCGGAAATCGGCTGCACGAGCCCGTGGTCCTTCAAAGGCGTACCACCCGGACGAAGGGGCGAGATGTCGATCGAGAATGTCCGCTGCTGGCGGAGCAGCCTGGCGGGCGCGAGGCGAGTGCGAGCCACTCTGTGCTAACGAGGCTTGCGGCCTCCATTGCAATGGGCAGCCTTTCCGGCGCGGAACGACCAAAAGCTCGCTGATGCCGACGCCACTTGCATAAGCGTCGTTTACGGGTACGGAACAACGCCTTGGCTGCACACCGCCCCCTCCACTATGGATCACTCCCGTGATACCTTGATGCAGCTCGTTCACTCATTTCCGGTCATCATCCAGGCTTGCGCAACCTGCAAGAACCGCGTCGGCGTTAATTCTATTCGTTCCTCTGTGCTGCTGCAGAACAGCGTAATCTGCCGTGCTGTGCTCCTCGCCTGCTCAATCCTACCCGACACCGGGCTCTTGTTCGGGACGACCGCTGAGCGAAGCTGTGACTATCGGCAGCTCCCAGAGCCTGTCCTGAGTGTGCATCAGTCGGGCCTCTAGCGCTTCATAGGCCTTCTTCTCGTCTGCACGCGCGGCCTCCTTCAGGGCGACATCCGCGAGGTCGATCTCGTTGTAGGTGGCCAGCGCCACGGCATGGTTCAGGTACAGCGGCATCTGAGTCACGTTGGTCCAGCCGCGACCGATAATAAGGCACTGATCAGCCGGAACGGTGACACGGCTCTTGTCCAGCTCACGGACATAGTCTGCCGACCAGCAGCAACATCACCGCACGAAAATGCGAAGGACAGCGCTTCGCGTCTCCAGCAAGGTGGGGTTGTGAGCAGGCTACAGCTTGTGCTGGTCGCGGCTGACTCGCGCCAAACGAGCCGCGCGCAATTTGCGATCCAGGTTGTACCGGAGCGACCGCAGTGTAAGCGTAGCTCTGCGGCCCTTTTGATTGACGCTTGACGTCTATTTGAGCCGCGTGGCGCGACGCCGCGGCTTCCAAATTCCGGACAATGCGTTGACGGCGGCCTCGAGCGTCTTCCGGTCGACGACGTTGGGATCGAACTGTTCGGGCCCCCAGAGGCGCATATTTTCATGTTCTGGATGGGTAGGGTCGCCGATGGCGTCGAGGTAGTCGGCATAGCCTGGCGCACCGCCGACGTCCTCCGGAGGACAACGACCGGCGGCCTCGAGCAGGAGGGGAAGTCCCTCTATCGTCGTGTTGTCGAACCATTTTTCGAGTTTGATCACATGGTCCCAGCTGTCGCCGAAGTCATAGAGATAATGGATCGTCTTGGCGCCTGTCTCTTGAACGATATCGGAGAGCCGCGCCTTGCGGGCATCGATCGGCTGGGGGCCAAAATCACCGTCGGGATCAGGGATGCCCCAACGCCCTTCGCCAGCTAGGAACTCGAAGAGGTGGCTGTTCGTCCAGCCAAACGCCGCCTGAAGCGTCAGATGCAGCCGATCAAGGCGCAGGGTGACGGGTACGACAAGGCAACGCATCACCTCCGGCTTCACGTCCTTGAGGGTTACCCTGATCCGGACGGCGGTCGTGTTCAGGCTCATGCTGCCAGCCTCGGATCGTGCGCATGCATCGTGTAGGTCGACGCCCAGGGAAGCAGTTCGTCCAGTCGCGCCGCAGGCCAGCCATTGACGAGCTTCGCAAAAACGTCGGAGAGCCAGTGCTCGGCGCTGACGCCATTGAGCTTGCAGGTTTCAATGAGCGAAGCCAGCAATGCCCAATTCTCGGCACCCTCGTCGCACCCAGCGAACAGGGCGTTCTTGGCATTGAGCTTGATCGGCCGCATCGCACGCTCGACTGCATTCGTGTCCATCTCGATGCGCCCGTCATCAAGGTAGAGCGTCAAGCCGTTCCAATGACGCAGCGCATAGCGCAAAGTCTTCGCCGTGTCGCTTTTCTGCGCAAGGTGATCAAGCGTTGCCTCAAACCACTGCTTCAAGGCTGCAGCCAGAGGCCGGGCATGCGCTTGTCGGCCCGCGCGGCGCTCGGCATCAGATCGGCCGCGGAGGGCTTTCTCGACCGCATAGAGCTGGGCGATGCGCGCGAGGGCCTCGCGGGCAACCGGAGCCGGTGCCGGCGAAGCTTCGCGCTCGATCTTCACAAACTGACGCCGTAGATGCGACCAGCAGAACGCGAGCGTACCGGACAGGGCGTCCGCACGCGTCTCTCGTGTCATGGTCTTGTAGGCCTCATAGCCATCGCAATGGATGATGCCACGGTAGCCTTCGAGCAGCCTCAAGCCATGGACGGCGCCGCGGCCCGGTGCATAGGCATAGATCATCCCAGGTGGGTTAGGTCCGGCCCAAGGCCGGTCATCGCGCGAGAGCGCCCAGAAGTAGCCGGTTTTGGTCCTGCCACGCCCCGGATCCAACACTGGCGCCGGGGTCTCATCGACACAAAGCTTTGCGGAGGCGAGCAAAACCTCGCGCAGACGGCGCCACAAGGGCTTCAGCTCCTGGGCAGCATAGCCGACCCAGAAGGCGAGCGTGGAACGATCAATGGCAATTCCGTGGGTCGCCAGCATCTGCGCCTGGCGGTAGAGCGGCAAATGCCAATGATACTTGGCGTCGATCACATGCGCGACGAGCCGCTCGGTAGGCAATCCACCCCTGATCAGTCGCTCGGGAGCAGCGTGCTGGAGAACCACGCCCTGGCAGGCGCGGCAGGCCAGTTTGGGCCGGCGGGTGACGATTACGCGATACTGCGCCGGTACGACGTCCAGCCTCTGGCTCTCATCGTGACCAATCTCAACGAGATCGCCTTTGCAGGACGGGCAGCAGGTTGCAGCCGGCATCAGTGTTTCAACGATGCGTGGCAAATGCTCCGGCAACTGACCGCGATTGGCCCTGCGCTCGGCAGCTCTCTTCTCGCATGTTTTGGGATTGGCACGATCCTCGGCTGCTTCGAGAGCCGCGACGGCCTGATCGATATCCTCCAGAACAAGCTGGAGCTGATCAGCGTCAAGCTTTTCCGAGGATCGACCGAACTGCGCATCTTTTGCAAGCTTGAGCAACCGCTCGAGCCTGGCGCAGCGCTCCAGCAGAGCCGCGGCAAAGGCACGCAACTCGGCTGGATCGCTCGGCAGCACATCAGGCAAATCACTCATTGGCCCGAGTCTGCCATGCTTCGCGCCCCGATGCAGCGAAGATTTTATGCCCTACGCAAGTGCTTTCGGCTGCGGGATTCGAGGTGCGTGCATGCGTGTCCAATCCATGCCGGCCAGAAGCGCCGACAGCTGTGCGGCGTTCATCCGCATTACACCGTCAACAACCGGCGGCCATTTGAAGGCGCCACCCTCAAGCCGCTTCCAGTACAGCACAAGGCCACTGCCATCCCAAACGACGATCTTCACCCGATCGGCACGCTTCGCACGGAAGACCACTGCCACGCCCTTCATCGGATCGTGGCCCAGCGTCTCCTTCGCCAAGAGTGCCAAGCCATCTGCGCCCTTCCGGAAGTCTACAGGTCGGGTCGCAACGTAAATCATGAGGCCAGCGGGAGCCGTCAGCATGAACGTGTCCGGCGTAATGCCACAAACACATCACTCAGCACGGCAAGCCCAGGCGTTCCGCGCACCTCCACCCGTGCCCCCAGGAACTCAACCGTAACAGCGGCAGCCTCCGACGATCCGGAGGGCGCGGCAGCCGCCGGCAGCGACGTCTCCGACACCAAAGGCACGAATGATAGTGTATCCGCCGAAGCCGGCAGCACCAGTTGACCTGAACGCGCCCGGCGCCGCCAGTCATGCACCTGCTGCGGCCGGCAGCCATGGCGGCGTGCGATATCTGTTACAACCGCACCTGGCTCGAGGCTTTCCGCGACAATCTGTGCCTTCAAATCATCCGGCCACTGCTTCCGGCCTGCGCCAGCATACACTTCGATACGCTGCGTCAACGGTCGTCTTATGTCGTCCGAATGGTCGTCCATTATGAGCACCCTTGCCGAAGATGACTCTTCTAACGGTGCTCCCAAGGCTGCGCACAGACAATCTGAAGGGCCTCGGCGCTACGCTTACACCGCAGTTGATGCACATCGCAGTCATGATTCCATGTTGCGGCTGTTATCGAGCTGGAGGACGAAGTCGCCCCAAGGGTTCGCCTCTCAGAGGCAGAAAGGCGCCTTCGCGCGCGCTCGTCAGGGGCTAGTAGCTGGCCTCAAATCAGGATGCCGTTTCCGCCATTTATCACGCGGCCCGGCTCGATTGCGCTTCGGTTTCGCTTCGGTTTACATCTTTGTCGAAAACGAAGGCCAGATCTCTCATCCGAAAGGCCGGCTCTTCGGCTTCGCTGCCTGCCGCGCCGCAGAATGCCAGTGGAAACGCCCCTCATCCCTACTTTGATCAAGTTGGGCCTTTGTCACGGAAGATTTCGTCGTATTTTCACCCTCGAGGATTTCCTGCGCAGAGCGGCCATCTCGCGGCGGAATTCGTCTCAGGCTCGGAGGTGATTATGCAGTACGATCGGATAGATGCCCGCATCCTCGAGATCGTGCAAAAGAATAACCGTCTGACTTCAGACGTGATTGGCGAGATGGCCGGGCTTTCTCCTACCGCGTGCCAACGACGGTTGAAGAGGCTCCGCTCGGAGGGCATCATCCAAGCCGACGTGTCGGTTGTATCGCCAAGGGCGGTCGGACGACCTATTCAAGTGCTTGCACTGGTGACCTTGGAGCGGGAAAGCGCCGATATCATCGATCGATTCAAGAAGGCCATCAAATCATCAGTTGATGTCGTCCACGGGTTTTACGTCACGGGCGATGCCGACTTCGTCCTGTACATTACCGCGCGGTCCATGGAGGAGTACGAGGAGTTCACGCGGCGCTTCTTCTACGAAAATCGCGATATCAAGGGCTTCAAGAGCATGGTCATATTGGATCGCGTAAAGGTTGGATTTGCTGTTCCGGTGGAGCTGCCCCCAAACGATTGATTGCTTCGATGCGGGCAATCGTCTCGCGCCCGCAATCGAGATGTTGACCAGACCGTTTCGCTCTCCTGCGGCTTCTTGGGATCTCAGTCAGGAATAGAGAAGAGATGCCCGTAGAGCCGGGTTATATGGCAATGCCGTGGACGCAATCAATCGTACCGCTAACGGCAAGGTGCAAGAGCAAGAATGTGGCACTTGAGTTCGAGCCGGCGCGAGCGCCTCCATTCGCCTGGTCGAAATTCGTCGAAGACAGGCCCCTCAACGCGGGATTTGGGCGCCGCTGAGTAACTCCCTGCATCAATCAAGATGAAGATGTCGCTATAGTCTTAATCGCGTTCTCGTTGCGCTCAGGCGCAGGCGAGCGAAGGCCTCCTGCCGGGTGAGGGACCATGACCGATCGCGTGCCCGCCGTCCCCGAAGTGCTTGACTGCTCTCAAGATAGAGCTGTCCCACAGCTGCCTGGTCCACGACCGGAGCCTGTTCGTTCTCTTCAGATGCGTCCTGCAAAACGGCCCTTTGTGAAGAACGTGATCTTGGCGCGTCTTTCACTCCAACAGCTTGCGGCAATAGGGGAGTGTCTCGAGCCGGTCGTCTTGAAAGAACGAATGGTTCTGCAAGAGCCAAAAAGGCCGGTCGAGCACGTCTACTTTGTAGAGAGCGGCCTCGTGTCGCTCAGAGTTGTTGCCGCGGGCAGTATGCTCGAAACGGCAGTCATAGGTTATCAGGGCGTGGTCGGCACTTCCTTCTTGTGGGGAGGACATCTTTCGACGCATCAATCTGTCGTCGTTTTCCCCGGAAGCGCGCACAGAATTCGCGTCGAAGATCTTCGTCGGATCATGAAGGTGCATCCCGAGATCAGAGACCATCTGTTTGAGTACGTGCAAGCGCTGACATTTCAGTGCGTCCAGACAGGATTGTGCGGCGTTCGGCACCATCGTGAACAGCGCCTCGCGAGCTGGATTTGCCTTGCTGGTGAAGCTATCGACTCCCGCGTGCTGCCAGTCACCCACGACTACTTGTCCTCGGTGCTGGGACTTCGCCGCGCCGGTGTGACCGAAACCTTGATCCGCTTCGAGGAGCAAGGCTTGATTCGCAAGATGCGGGGCGTCTTGCAGATCGATGAACACAAATTGCTCGAAGAGAAAGCATGCTGTTGCTACAAGCTCGTCTCAGCTGCCTATGCCTCTTTACAAGTCCGCACTCTCGGCGAAGAACAGGCGAGCTAGCAACTCGCGACTGGCGTTTCTGCGTCCTCTGAGTTCTTGTGACGCGAAGTTGAGGCAAATTCGCCCAGAGAAAGGTCATCCGTCACGAATCAATCGTTCCTGTTGCGCCGTGTAGCTGGCGGCGAGGTAACCAATCGGTGGCGATGAAAAACCAACGGGAGACGAACATGAAAAGCAAACCGAAAGACGTTCGTCCGCACGGAATCTTCGTAGTGAGCGAAGGTGATAACACCTTCTGGACCGCGCCGCGTAGCTGCACGAGGACGGCAAGGGCTTCAATATACTGCTGACCGCTATGCTTAATGGCCGCCTCGTTATCCGCGAACCGAAACCGGCTGAGGAACGCCGATAGGCCGCTCCGGCACGGCCGGGCGAGGGAGCCCAAACAACCGGCTCCGCAACACCGTCATTCATGGCGATTGCGTCAAGGTGACGCGAGCCATCGCCTGCGCATCCGTGGATTCCATCTTGAACGACCCGCCCTATCTCGTGAGCGATCGCTGACGCGACGGTCAGACCGTCCCCAACGACAATAACGGCGATTGGTTTAACCGGCCTTTCGAGAAATGTACCGCGTCCGGAAGTCCTCTGTGCGTTTCCTTGAAAGCCGGCACGAGCAGGCATACCTTCTTGCCAAGGGCGACGTGGCCTTGGGCCTTCGCGCGCCCGATATTATCGACTGGTCCTTACACCGGCAATTGCCTGCATCCGACCCAAAAGCCGACCTCTATTTTGTGGCCGTTCATCGAAGCGTTCGGGCGGCGTCGTGCTCGACCCGTTCTGCGGTTCAGGGTCAACCCTGGTCGCCGCGAACGCCAGGCCGCCGGGACTACCTTGGCATGGAGCTTGAGCAGAGGCATTGGCAAAGCGCACGACGCCTGACTGGCCAGATGACGCAGCTAACGGATCGGGTGACGCCTGCGAAAGATCGAATTCCGGCACGCCGGCAACGAAGCGAGATCCTATGGGACGATCGCGATGAGGCGACGCCGATATATTGACCTGTAGAGACCCGAGGGGCGAGACTCGCACCTTTGCTGCACGGTATGAGCAAGCGGTCCATGAAGACAGGCCATTCGCCAACGGCGCTAGTTGCGACCCGACGTGGCATTGAGGCGAGTGGTGGCTCGTTCGTAATACGATTGGAGCGCCCGGAACAAAACCTCCAGAGTGACCCATCCGTTGACCAGCTTCCCCCTGAGTTCGCGACCCAGTCCCTCGAGCGCATCAAAGGCGGCAACCACTGCTGAAGCGTCGGCTTCAGTCGGCTCATTCGCGGCCAGCGCCGGTCCGAGGTGAAGAAGCCAATCGATCGCCGCGATCCGCGCATCATCCCGCGTGATCGACGGAAATAACTCTTCCCAGTGCGCCTCCACCATACCGCGCAGGACGCCGAGGCCGACGGCAAGACCCTCATATCCCTCGACCCGAAACAAGCCATAGATAGCCCAGGAGGCGACCAGCATGTCTTTTGACCGGCTCGACAAAATGTTGAGCGACAGAGTATTGACCTTGCTCCAGTCAACCGCAGCCGGTCCGTCCAGGTCCATGAGCCGAACCTCGGCCTCGAGCCGTTTGAAAGCGGCTGTCTGTCGAATATTGTTGCCGGCAGGTCGAGGGTCAGGCACAGGCGCAGCACCGTAGCGCGAACGCATAGCAATGTTATCGCGGACTACGATCCAATAATCGATCATGCTGACAAAACAATACGCGCATTGAGATGGGTCGCCTCATTGGAAAAGTCGATTTCATGCCCGGCCCAGACAATGAACTGAGAGCCGATGATGTTGTAAGCCACCACTGCCGCTCCTTGCACGGGCGCTGCTGTTGACATGCCTCAATCAAGGCTCATGCCAAATTCCATAGCTTGATTGTAAACGCTATTTGCTTAGTCGGACGTGTCATGGGCCCGACAGCATGTTGCACACCCGACATCAGAGACTCTGGGGGCCTTAGGCCGGGGCAATGATTGGCCCGCGGCGTCGCCTAGGGCGCAGCAGAACCGCGTCCCGCGCACGCCCCGATAGCAGGACGCGGTCGATGATTTTTCACTCCGAGCTAGACGGTTTCGTGGACTGGGGACCGGAGGCTCGAGGAGCGATTAGACATGATTCCTGCGCGGCAGCGCCGAGACGCACCAATTCTGTGCCTCGGTCAACTATCAACTCTCGTCATTGATCGAGATGACAGCGCCGTGTCACCTATCGAGTGATGAACGTCGGCCGGTCAACGCACAGGCAATCGGCATGCAAGACCACTCGCAATCTCTCCTCGCCAACGGCCCTGATCAATCCGCTGCCCCCTCACTTGTTGAGCTGCTGCGCGCTCAAATCAGTTCCAGCAGCGAACTTTCCTTCCTCATGGAGGCGCATGATGGACTCTCCGCCGCGATTGCTGAGCGCGCAGGCTTCAAGGGTCTCTGGGCGTCGGGCCTGTCGATCGCCTGCTCTCTTGGATACCGCGACGCCAACGAGGCGTCATGGAGTCACCTCGTCGACGTGGTCGAGCGGATCGTGGACTCAAGCCAACTTCCTGTCCTGGTTGACGGCGACGGTGGCTTCGGGAATTTCAACAATGCTCGGCTGCTGGCGCGCAAGCTCCTCCAGCGGGGCGCTGCCGGCGTCGCACTGGAGGACAGCTGTTTTCCGAAGATGAACTCGTTTGTTGGCGATCGGCACCCCCTCGCCGATATCGACGAATTCTCCGGCCGCTTGCGTGCCGTAAAGGACGCAGTCGCGGACGACTTGGTGCTCGTGGCCAGGATCGAGGCGCTGATCGCCGGGCATGGAATGGACAAAGCCATTTTGCGCGCTCACGCTTACGCCGACGCAGGAGCCGACGCGATCCTCATTCACTCGCGACAGAGTACAGCGGACGAGATACTTTCGTTCGTGAACGCCTGGCAGAATCGGTTGCCCATCGTGATCGTTCCAACCAAATACTATCGAACACCGGTCTCAGCGTATCGTAATGCCCGCATCTCCACGGTGATCTGGGCCAACCACTCCATGCGAGCCGCAATAGCGGCAATGCGGCAGGTCTGTGGTCGCATCATCGCCGAGGAGAGCGCTGCCAGCGTTGAGCCCAACATTGCGACACTCGACGAGCTATTCGAATTGTTGAGGTACGACGAACTCGCCGGCGCAGAAGCGCGATATTTGCCTCACCCCTTGACGGACGACAATAGACTTCATCCACACAGCGGCGTTCATTCCTGACGGACCGATATGCTGCACTTCTTCCCTTGCAGTCAGGTTTGACTGCAACCCTGCAACGAACTCCTTATTGGAGATACCCTCAAATGGTGTAACAGCCCTCACCCTGCCAAACGTGTAGTCTGACCGTCGCGCGGGCTCGATGTGTGATGGCAGACACCGCAGCGAGAACCGCGCGGGGGCTATCTTCGAGCGGGCAGACTTTGCGCCCTGCGGCCCTAGGCCCGACGGCCTGAGACACTCATCGGAGCTCTTAGCGCCTGGAAATGGCGGAACGCAACGCCGTGCGATGAAAGGACGAAATGGCAACCAGTGCTCCCAAGAACGCGATCATTCTCGCCGCCGGCCGCGGCTCCCGCCTCCGTCCTCTGACAGATCTGCGCCCGAAACCGCTGGTCGAGGTCAACGGGACGGCGATCCTCCATAACGCCCTGCGCAATCTAAAAGCCGTAGGCGTAGAACAGGTGACAGTTGTCGTTGGTTACCGGAAGGATGCCATTCAATATGCCTGCGGTAGGCGCTTTGCCGAGCTCGAAATCAAATATGTCGAGTCAACGGTTTTCGATCGTACCGGGAGCGCCTATTCCTTGTGGCTGGCGCGCGACGCGCTTCTTTCCGGAGACTGCTTTCTTCTCGAAGGCGACGTCTTCTTCGAAGAAGATGCGTTGTCCTACCTGATGATGAACCAAGCAACAGACGTCGCTGCGGTCGCTCCCTTCAATGAATTGATGGAAGGTTCGGCAGTTCTGTTGTCGGATGGCGGCCTCATCACAGCTTTCCGCATGAAACAGACCGCTGCAAACCTTGTCGCGGGTGGTCCGACACTCTTCAAGACGATGAATCTGCTACGATTTTCAGCGACAACCCTCAGGGCAACGATCGTTCCAGCGCTCGACAATATCATCGGGTCCGGAGCTACGCAGGCCTACACCGAGGAGCTCCTTGCCTATCTAGTGGAACAGCGTGGCCTACAACTCGCAGCGGCGCGCTGTGACGATCTCAGGTGGTACGAAATCGACAGCGCCGAAGACCTGCGCGTTGCGGAGCGCATTTTCGTAGAGAGACGAATGCGTCCGGCTTGCCGCACGAACTGAAGAACAAAGTGAGACCGCAATGCTAAGCTGCCTGAGCTGGCTCTGGCGGCACCCGCTCTCGGTAGTATTGCCCGATCTCACAGTCGTGCTTGTGTCAAGTTGCAAGAAGAGCTGAAGCAACCTGTACAGGCTCCCTTGGCTTCCCGCTGATATGCAAGCCACGCTAGCCAAAATGGTTCTAAATTAAGGATGGATTGTTCTCTCTCGGCAAGGTCGAACAAGCGATCGGCGCTCCCTCAAGTGCCTGCCGGCAACGATCGAACATCTTGTGCGAGCGGCGGCATTCGCTGGCAAGGTTCACGGCGCGATCAACCACCAAGACTCGTAGTTGATCTGGAACCCGCAAGAATGTCACCAATGGCAGATGAACGTCGAGCTAGGCGAGCGCAGATGCAAGAAGTTTGCATGCGAGATCAATCACACCGCGCCAACGGCCCTGATCGAGGGTCTATCCTCAGTCGCAGAAATTATGCGCGCTGGGATCCGCCCCCACCACTGCCGCGTCTTTCCTCGTAGAAGGGCGTCATAGATTCTCCGGCGCGATCGTAAAGCGCGCTCGGGTGCGCGAATCACTATGTGGCCGGTGTCCATTCGCCGGCTCATCGCCTGCAATCAAGCCTGATCATGCGGTGCCCGACCAGATTGCCTACAACGATCATAGGTTTCGACCGGCTCAGAAGCCCGACAGTCAGCACAGGAGGAACGCACATGTTGGCGCAGCGGATTTCTTTGCTTTCGGGTTCGGGTACTGCCGCAGCGCGTGAGGCAGCCAAAGAAGCTGCTGCGGCTGGTCATCAGATCATCGACCTTGCAGCCGGCGAAGTCATCATCGAGCCTCCATTATCCGTGCGTGAGGGAGCGATTGCCGCCATCACGGCCGGTACAAACCGGTATACCGAGTCCGTAGGCCTACCGACGCTGCGCACGGCCATCGCCAAAAAGCTGTCGGCGCAAACAGGCATCGATTGGAATACTGACAACATCGTAATCACGGCTGGTGCAAAGCAAGGGCTCCTCGACGCCGCATTGGCCGTGCTCGATCCGGGTGATGAGGTCATTATCATTCGCCCCTGTTGGCCGACATTCCCGTCCCAGGTTGTTCTGGCCGGCGCAAAGCCGGTATTCGTTGATGCTTGCCCGCCGAGATATATTCCGGATATCAGCGCTATCCGTGGCGTGGTCGCGCCGCGCACCAAGGCGATTATCATTAATTCGCCGAACAATCCCACCGGCGCTGTCTATGATCGAACGACCCTTCAAGCTATTGGCGATCTTGCAATTAACTACCAGCTCTGGATCATATCGGACGAATGCTACTCAAGCTTTGTATTCACCGGTGCGCGCCATGAATCCATCGTGAGTGCGCATCCGGGCGTACGTTCTCGAACGATTCTCGTCAACGCCTTTTCCAAAGAGCTGGCGATCACCGGATGGCGCCTGGGTTACTTCGCCGCGTCCGGGAAGATCACTTCCGCGGCCAGGAAGCTGCAGACCCACACCACCTCGAATGCCAACGTGATCGCGCAGCACGCGATCTTACACCATCTTCAAGTCAGTGACGGCACCTTTGAACGCGAGATGCATCAGCGTCTGGCCGATGCCCGCAGTATGGGTCTTCGCATCCTGGCGGGTCTGGAGGATGCAAGCCCGCCGAACGCCGATGGCTCATTCTTCTTCTACCTTGATCTCAGTGGGCTGGTCTCCGCTCTGCCGGCTGGAGTTCCTGTCCGATCCACCGATGATATCGCACGATTGCTCTTGAAGGAGGCCGGCGTAGCGTCGGTTGCCGGCGGTACGTTTGGCGACGTGAACGGCCTTCGCCTCTCCTTCGGCGCTCCGCCAGACCTGTTGGTGTCGGGACTAGAGCGCGTGGTCGAGACTTTGAATGGCCTGAGGACCAGACAAGCAGTGGCCTAACCCTCAGCGGATGGAGATTTGATGTGCTCAATGGCACAGCGGTTGGAGCCCTTGGCGGTGGATTGGGATCAGGAATGCGCCCTCACCTGGGATACGTTCCAAAATCCTTGAGGGTCTAAACAGGCTCCCAATGCTGCAACGCGTCGCCGTGCAGAACTTGCCGGCTAACCTTTGTCTTGAGCTACCGCAAGCAATTCATCCGACGGTTCAGCCGTCGTGAGGAGATAGATACCGGATCGGTCCACAACTTCAGTTTCGGTCGGACTGGCAGCATTCCCCATAGCTCGGTTGGAATCTAATGCTCGGCACCATCACCATCCAGGAAAGGAAACATGTCCTTGGAATACGGCATTCACGGGACGCAGACTTCGAACGGTCTCATCCATTACCAAGCGGATCTTGGCGGCTATTATGCGGTCGACGCATGAATCAGCGGCTCGGCGGTCGGGCTGATGGTCGATGTTTTCTTGTATGGGTCGAACACGTCCTCACGGCCGCTGCTCAAGGCTCGGCGGCCACAGTGCTGGGTGCAGCGATACACAATTGTCCAAGAACGGCAGTGGGCATGAGTGGAGCATGCAATTTCGCATTATCAATGCACTGCGCGAGGCCCCGTGCCGCGCTTGGCTCACTAATAGCAAGGCTACCGCGATGATCGGGTACTTGCTGGACTATGCAAATGCGATTACGGCCTTCGGCTACCTATTTGCCGTTATCGGCCTCTTCATGACCCTCAATGGCGAAATAGAGTTCGGCGCATCGGCAATGCTCTGGACGTGGTTTCTGGATCATTGGGACGGGCATGTTGCGCGCAAGACCAATCATCTCCGTTCCTCAGACGTTGCGAATTTCGGAAAAAGCTTTGATGGATTTGCGGACTTCCTGCACGGCATCCTCTTCCCCGCGACGATCATTATTCTTATCGGTAAAGGCACGATATTGTCGCTTGTCGCGAGCTTGATTTTGATATCAGCGGGCGCAATCAGGCTGAGTTATTTCGAAAATGTCGGGCTCACAAAGGATACAAAGTTTACCGGGATCCCGGTTTCATACGATACACCACTAGTTGCTGTCCTGCTGCTCGCCCGCCCGTTGTTGCCGGACGATATATTCGCGACGATTACCGCTGCGGCATTCATCATCCTCGCGCTCTTGCATGTGACAACAGCAATCCGCGTTCCAGCCATTCGTGGAGCCGGGGTGCCGATCGCAACTGGTTTTGCCCTAGCAGGCTCGATCGCGCTGGCCTCGCTTGGCTTCGCGATAGGTCATCTCTAGCAATCATCCCTGACCTGGCACAGGATCATACAATGGCCGAGCTCCTAGATGTTGCTCATCACCGCGTGTCATCTTCGGCGATCTCTATAGATCTAGCGCGAAACTTTCCGCCACCCGGCCCACTTATCCGAAACCGGCTTGCTCTTGCGTTTGATGGGCTCGAGCGTGCTGACATAGCTGGAGCTATTCGGTTTCCCCGCTTTAACGGAACGGTACGAGATCGATCCGCCGCAGCAGGATGGGTTGCCCGGCGCCTGCGGGCCGCTCCTGATCAGGAGCGAATCATTCTATCGAACGGTACGCAAAGCACTTTGCTGATGCTTTTGGCCTCGCTTGTTCAGCCTGGCAATATCCTGTTGACGGAGGAGTTAACGTACGCGGCAATGAAGCCAATAAGCTCACTGCTCGGGATAAAGCTGTCTCCAATCAAGATGGATCACGAAGGCGTAATTCCCGACGTGCTGGACGACGCTTGCATCAAACTTGGAAGTGAGGTGCGGGCTCTATATTGCATGCCGACGCTACACAATCCTACGGCGGCAACCATGTCGGTTGAACGTCGCACCGCGGTCGCTGAGATAGCCCGGCGGCATAACCTCTGGATTTTTGAGGACGACATCTACGGAGTTTTGCCTGAGATCGCGCCGCCGCCGCTACAAACATTTGCGCCCGAACGCACATGGTACGTCTTTGGCCTCAGCAAATCACTAGCGGCGCAATTGCGCGTTGCATACACCGTCGCGCCAACCGAGGGAATGGCACGCGAGGTGTTCTGGCCCGGTGTCAAGACAACCAACTGGATGGTCGCGCCACTCATTGCTGAGATTGCGACTCTGTGGCTTGAACAGAGTGCTGTCGAGCCGCTCTTGGAATCAGTTCGCCGCGAAACAAATGCTCGTCAGGACATCTTAAGGAATTCGCTTCCGTCTTGGACCATAAGAGTCCCGCCATTCTGCTACCACGTATGGCTAGAGTTGCCTGAAGATTTGTCCGCCAAGGATTTCGAGCTAGCTGCGCGAAGGCGAGGCGTATCCATTACAACGGGCGACTCCTTCTCACCAACATCCGGCGGATTTTCTGCTCGGTTTCGAATTGGAATCGGCTCCCCTTCTGATCATCAGAGCCTCCGGGCTGGATTGGGCATTCTGAATGACATCCGCGGCGAACTGGCGTCGACTTAGATGCGAGCAAGGAGGGTTCGATGCCGAATCCCCAGGTCCACGACACGATGGCCTCTCCGCTAAGCACGACACACATTAGCAGAGCGCCAGGCTTTCTCCTCGCCGATCACACGCTTCACATCGGGAGCGTGAAGGAGGCAGACTGTTACGGTCTAAGAAAAGCAGGGCTTCAACCGGCAGAGGCAAGAGCCGTGCCGGCCTATCCGTATGCAAAAGAGCAATTCCATTTAGCTGCGTTTGCCGGATTCGAGCTTGTGTCAGTGGCAACTTTCCTACTTGAGGACCAGTCGCAAGATGGCACCTACTCCGCGGTCGGATTTTCATGGCGCCTAAGAGGGATGGCAACTCATCCTCGGCACCGCAATTCCGGTTATGCGACTGCCGTACTTGAACACGGTGTCAGGCTCCTTCGGCGTCGACAGGCGTCACTTCTGTGGGCTAACGGGCGAAGCTCGGCAATCGGATTCTATCTTAAACACGGCTTTATCCGTGTTGGCGATGAGCAAGTTAAGCCCGGGGTCCAGCCCCACTACCGCATTGAACGACGACTGTAGCCGTCGTCGCTGTCTTGGTTCAACCAGAAGCTAACGTGGTGATATTCATGACATGCTCGGCTCTGTCAAATCTCGGGAATTTTACCAACTCGGCCTCATACTACGGCGATCGGCCGCGATATGATCCAAAGGTGTTGGACATGCTATCGTTGCTGATCCGCAATTGCTTTCCGAATCCGGCGGTGGCCGACGTTGGCGCCGGTACAGGTCTGTTGACGCGCGAACTCGCGGCGCGGGCATTCGCTGGTACCGCAATCGAGCCCAATGACACGATGCGGCAAGAAGGGATAAGGCACTCTGAGTCCGGTTTCCCGTTCCGATGGCTCCATGGCAGTGGCGAGGCAACCGGTCTCGCTGATCAAAGTATCGATTGGCTCCTGATGGGAAACGCGTTCCATTGGACAGACATGGACGCCGCTCTCCGAGAATTTCGCCGTGTCTTAACGCCGGGCGGATTCTTTACACCAATCTGGGTGATGCTCGACACGGAATACGACCCGACGGTCCAGTCTATTGATCACCTCTTATCGGAAACGGTTCCTTCTTTCTCACGCCATTCAGACGTCGTTCTCGAATTCATTAACAATCTTGGCGCCGCCACGAGCGACTTCTCTGAACATCGCATCTTTTTGGACTCTCGTCACTCCGAAGTTATGTCTAAAGATCGATATCTGAACATGTGGCGATCAAGGAACGATCTCCAGAGTGCATTGAATGCGCAGGAATGGGATAGTGCTATTCAAAGGATCAGTGGGCTGTTGATTGAAGACCGTGTTGTATTGAAGCTGAGAACGTACACCTGGATTTTTGGACAAGGCGTATCCGACTAACGAGGATGACTTCGGGGGCGTCGCGCTAGTCCGGCGTGGTGCTATCTTCTTGCAGGCGACAAGATCTTCCAATGTGTGGAATGAAGCCATGGCGGACATACCAAATGTAAGGTTAGTTGGAATCGACTACGATCGCCAAGGGAAGAGCCACGGGTACATCGGAATTCAGCATTCCACAACCCGCTCATGCTATTACTGGCTGCCGGTGCCTATCACCTGCATAAGGAACGGCTCAGGTCCAACTGTACTCCTGATATCAGGCGTTCACGGCGACGAGTATGAAGGTCAGATTGCGCTCTCCAAGCTTGCTGCGGACCTTCGGCCTATTGATGTTACTGGGCGTGTCCTTATTCTTCCAATGGCGAATTTTCCGGCAGCAAGGGCTGGCACGAGAACTTCCCCAATTGACGGCGGAGATTTGAACAGACTCTTTCCCGGCGAGGCGAATGGCAGCGTGACCCAACAAATCGCCGCCTACATCGAACACGGATTAATGGCCATATCCGATTTCGTTATCGATCTCCATGCCGGCGGCTCGTCAATCATGCACGTAGCTGCTGCGATAGTGGTTGCCGAAGGAGATGCGCTTCGCTTTCAACAGCAGATGGCGCTGGCCGAGGCTTTCGGGGCGCCATACTCGATCGTTTATGCTTCACGATCGCAACCTCATTTTGGAAGAATTGCGCTGACAGCGAGCGCACGCCAGGGTGCGATAGCGATAGGTGCTGAGCTTGGGGGCGCCGGATCGGTGACTTCCAGTTCACTCTCTTTAACAGAGCAGGCACTCGTTCGGGTTCTGCACAAAATCGGTGTTCTAGCCGAGATCAGTGATGCTCCGCCGCCAATGAGAACGCAAATTCTCTCGTCTGACCAGCCAGACACCATGACTTGGGCAATGGAAGCGGGCCTATTCGAACCCTCCGTGACCGTGGGCAGTGAAGTTCGACGTGGAGATCTGGCTGGACGGATACATATTGTTGATAGTCCCGGCCGCTCGTCGACAGAATATCGTTTCGACCAGGACGGCATTGTCACCGTCGCGCGATTTATGACGCAGGTTGAGCGCGGCGATTGTCTTTATCGAATTGCGTTCAAGCGGAACGCTCACAAAGATGGGCATCAGTATACTTCCGGCGTTGCGGACCCACCAAGGTGATCCGAGGACAAATATGGCGTTCTGGACAATGCGGCTTAGCGCCCCAATGTATGAGCTGATCGATTCCGTCCACCTTGAGAGGAGATTGCCGGGTCAGACCTGGTGTAACCGAGAGGATAGAAACTGAGGCTGTCGCCATCAATTTTCGGTCGCTCTCGGTCGTTTCCAGCCCTAAGAGAAACGCGCGGTCAACAGAGGGGAACAATGTGTAAACGTCCAAAGGTATTCAACACGTCGTGGGACGAATTTACCGGCGAAGGCGAAAACTATGACCGCTCCCAACCCGGTTATCCGTCTGATGTAGCAAAATTGATATCGCAGCACATTCAACGCGCCCGGCTCATCGCAAGTATTGCGGATGTCGGCAGCGGAACTGGCATTTTCACTAGGATCCTAGCGAAAGAACTGGATGGCATCGTTCCGATAGTCGGAGTTGAACCCAATCTCGACATGATCCGGGTGGCAAGGAAGGCTATGCCACCTGACCTGCAGGTGAGCTTTCAAGATGCGCCCGCAGAACAACTGCCTTTCCCGCAAGCCTCGCTATCGGCGATAGTATCCGCTACGGCTGCGCATAGATTCGATCGAAAGAAATTCTTTGGAGAAGTTGTGCGAACGGTTCAGCCCGGCGGTATGGTGGCGCTCGTTCACAATCGACATCGATACTGGGATAGCGAAGCACTAACTGAGTTTCACCGTTATATTGAGGGTTGTATCCCGGAATATCGCCGCGGCGCCTTTACTAACAAGGATGGAGGTTACTCCAACGTGGATTTTCGATCCGAGCTGTTGGAAGACGATCATTTTTCGGATGTAACGGTACGGTCGTGGGAATGGGACTTTGAGACCAACTTGGAGCACTTCGTCATTGCGGGGCTTTCAACAAGCATCGTTCAGCGATCCGCTGAGGTGGTCGGGCGCAATAAAGTGGTCGAGTTTCTGCGCGATCTCTTTCGTCGCCACTCCATCGACGGCTCCTTGAGACAACCGTATGTAACCGAGGTAACGTACGCGATTGTGTTTGATAGGCAACTCGGCAGATTGAATCAATCAACACTCCATGAGCGTTTGCTGCGCCATACAGTCTTTCGTCCCGGGTCTAGACTCTGACCTTCCCCAAAGGTTTGTGCGGTTATGGGAGCGAAAGGTCCTGGCGCGGAGCTTTTGTCATAGCTCAGCGTCAAGTCCCATCGCGATTGGCGGCGGTGAGGCTCACAGCATAGTTGTCGGCTTGAGCAGCTCCGCCTTGTTCTGATGGCCGACCGCGATTGCATCCTTGCGTCTGCGGCTTTCGGCAACTATCTCATTGTAGAATTCAACAGCGTTTGGGTCAAAATCGCAACGCGGACGTGGTTCGGCGACAAAGTTTCGATACTTATCGATTCCCCGCACTAAGGTCGCGCTGTCCCTAAATCCCCTGGTCTGACTGACGTGCGCAGCGACGTATCTAACGGTGATCCCTAGGCGTCGCGTGTCCGACAAATTCGGCTTTGAACCATGAATGAGCATGGTGTGATGGAGAGAGATCTGGCCGGGACGAAGCTCCAAATCCACGGCCTGATCTTCTTCGACATTGACCTCGACGTCCTGCCCTCGGCTCAATAAATTGTTTCTATCGCTGGTGTCTCTATGCGGCAATTGGCCCCGGTGATGGCTGCCGGGAATCACTCTCATGCATCCGTTCCTGCGGTTGCTGGGCGTCAACGCCACCCAAGCCGTGACAACGCTCGGTTCGGAAAGCCCCCAATATGTCCCATCCTGATGCCACGTTACAAAACTCGGGTCATGAGGCTTCTTATCAAAGTGGCCGGTCGCCCAAGCCATAATATCTGGCCCAAGCACGTCCTCGACGGCATCCAAAATACTCGAACTTCGCATTAGATCATTGAGCCACATCATCAGCAGATGGGGCTTTATTTTGGACCGCGCCCACAGGTCTGGCTCTCGATTTTCGAGATCCTCCATTCGCGCAAGGAATTCAGCAGCCTCTTCGATTGAAAGAGCGTCAACTGGGCAGACGAACCCTTCCGAACGATATTGTTCAACCTGGGCTTCACTCAGCATTTTGGGCATCTTTTCTCTCCTTGATAGCCAGTTGAATGCTCTGGCCTAAGCGAAAAAGCACTTTGGCAGGAAATAGCCACAGATCCGCACCCACCACCAACCATCACGACATGCTAAGGTCGCTCGAGCTGGGCCCCGCTGGAAGTTGGCGGCTGACCAGATGGTTCTTGCTACCTCATGGCGCCGGAGCGCGAACATTTCGGCCTCCACACAAGAAAGCGCAGATTAATTGACCCAACCACCCGAAACGTAGCAGGCGCTGTCCACGTGGACGCGGCGTAGCGTCTGCGCGTAGGCATCAAGGCACGCGTCAAAGACCTCTTCGCGAATTGACGGGCCAACTTTGCCTGACGGTGCGGTCAGCTCACGGAGCACACGCCCGGTCATGCTCTGCGGCACGGCCAAGCCGAGCAGCTGGAGCATCGTCGGGGCCAGGTCGCAGATGCCCGACGGCACCGATGAAAGGCAGGCCGCAGCAGGGAAGGCGGAACCGGCGACGATTCCCAAGGCGGCCAATTCCTTCGGGTGCAGCCCCCCATGCAGGCCGAGGCCTGTGCGACGGTCGTTGTCGTAAAAAGTGCCCCCGACCAGGCCGAACGGATCGAGGCCGTCGTCGGCGCGAAAGGAAAAGGCGACGTCCGGCGCGCGAACATGATCCGCGAAGACGAGGCGATTTGAGAGGCTTCCTGGGGCGGTGCCGTTAACCTCGTCCTTCGCACACGTAAATACCGGCCCGCACCATGGCTGGGAGGTCATGGTCGCGACTAACTGGGCAACCTTTCCCTCGTCTGGATCGGCAAGATAGAGAGCGCCGACCTGGCCAGGCACGACCACAACGTCAACGTCGGGAGCAGGCGCGACCCCGGGCTTGAAGCCGGCTGCACGCAGGCTGTCGGCCACTGAAATGCGCGTATGGCCAGTGATGTGGCCATGGTCCGAGATAGCGATGATCTGCACTCCGGCCTGTCGGCCCTCGACCTCCCACCACTCGAGCACGCGGCCAAACTGACGGTCGCAATGGCTAATGATAGACCGAGTTGCCTCAGCTCCCGTGCCGTGAAAGTGAGAGGTGACGTCCGGCTCGCCATAGGAAAGGATGGTGACATCGGGCCGATATCTCGGCCAGATAACATCGAGGAAAGCCGAAGTGATCCAGTCTTGTCCGATACGGTCCGGCTGCGACTTGGGGGGGACCGGTGACAATGGACTGATACTCGCTTCCATCTCGGCCAGGACATCGTCTGGCGTACAAGCCTCACGGAAGTGACCGGAGAGGCGAATGTGGCCAAATTCCTCCGCCTTGTGGTGGAACAACCGGGTCGTACCTGGGGTGTTGGTGGCGAGCACGGCGAGGCTGCGCCCGTGCGCGGACAATATCTCGCCCAGCGAGGGAACCGAGTAGAGCTTGCCTCCGCTTGCCAGATCAAGATTGCGAAGGAGAATGGCGTCCGCCGTGTCGATGTAGCGCGGCGGCACTACCTCGCGGTCTACATACTTGTTGCCAACCATGCCGTGACGGCCCGTCACAGCGCCTGTGACGAGGCTAGGAAATGCCGAGCGCGTCTCACTTGGATACACCGTTCGGTGATTTCCGAGAGTGATGCCCGCATTTGCCAAACGTGTCAGGTTCGGCGTTAGCCCCGAACTGACAAGATCTGGACGCAGTCCGTCGAAACTCACGAGTAGAAAATGTCGCTTCTCGTGAGGCAACGGCCGCTCCTATCCTATTGTCAATGCATCGCTGGGTGCGAGCTACGCTGCAGCTCGTAAGTTTCAGACCAGGCGTCGATTACGAAGACATGCTAGGCTCCAACACACTCCGATACGCGTCCCGCACAACCTCTAAGCCTCGTGAAAGTTGATCACGCGTGAGCACAGTGCCCAATCCTACTCTAAGCGCCTCCGGGGGAATGCGATCCCCGACAACGAATGCGTCGCCGTGCCCGACGATGACATTCCTGTTTTGCGTCAGTCTCGCTATTTCGAGGCGCGCTCCGGATTTAGGTATTCTAACCCATAGATTCAGTGCACCAGGATTGGTCGTAACCGGGATCCCGTCTAGGATTTCCCGCGCGAGTTCATGCCGGTGATCCATCTCAAGACGGACAGCGCCGACGATCTCATTGGCGTGGCCCGACAGGACAAGGTTGGCTGTGACCTCCGCATTCAACGGTGCCGGCATCCAATATGTCGACTTAACACCAGGCCAGAATGCACGGCCCGCGGCCGCGCTGTTGGGTGCTACGACATAAGCCACCTTCAGCCCTGGTGATAATGACTTCGCCGTCCCAAGAATGTACCAAGAGATTTCTGGAGCCAGTGTCGCAAATGGAGGTGGCGCGTCGAGTGGAAGAATACTGTAGATGTCATCTTCTATGAACTGAACGTTATTTAAGCGCGCGATATCGACAACTGCCTTCCGGCGCTCAAGCGTTGTTGTCGCCGTCGTCGGATTATGCAACGTCGGCATTGTGTAAAATGCACTTGGCTTATCTCGCTTACAGACATCAGAAAAGCTATCGGGCACTAATCCGTCATCATCGATGCTCACTGGGCAAAGCCTAATGCCAAGTCTCGCTGCCATCGGTTTGATAGCTGGATAAGTTAGTTCCTCCACAGCTATCACGCCACCTCGGCCAGCAATGCTATCGAACAACCGGTCAATTGCGCTCTGCGTCCCATTCGTAACAACAATCCTGCTGATGTCTGGAAGCGAGCCAAGTCGTAGTGAGGCAAACCCCGAGCCCGCCCTGCGGTCTTTCTCGGTGCCCATGAATCGATGGGACCCGACCAGGCTGCTAAGCTGCTCTTGCGTCATAACTTTGGAAAGAGCGCATCTATACCGCCGCTCGAAAACGTCGGCTACAATCGGCGGCAGATTGCCACTCAGATTAAGTGAGCCATCGCAGAGTGTTGGGTCGGTCTGACGGGTGACTTCCCGCGGTTCTTTCATACTCGGTCTTTCACTGTTTCTACGTTCAACTTGTTGATGCGTATCCGACAATCCGTAGGTCGTTCGTCTGCACTTTCGGTCGGCGTCGAGCTGCCTTTTCGTCGACTGCGTGAGCCAACGCCCTCTCCTGTCCACTCCGCGCCTTTTAGTTTCCCCCAACCGGCGATGAGCGTCCTGTCAAGAGCACGTCATGGGCCAGCTTGTTGGCAGCCCGAGTTCTCGACGAACAATGTCGGTGCCTCTGACCAGAGCCCGAATCTTCCCGAAAGCTACCTCGCGCGGTAGATGCCACATCCCGCAATCAGAACTCGGATGAAGCCTCTCCGGAGGTATTACCTCCAGCGCGTCTCGAATTCTCGAAGCGATATGCTCTGGCGTTTCAATATTCGTTGTCCCGAGATCAAGCAGTCCCAAGACGACATGTTTATCGCCACAATGGCGTAGCAGATCCGGCTGATGCCGTGGTTGCTCGTACTCTATGC
Source organism: Bradyrhizobium forestalis (assembly GCF_002795245.1). GTDB lineage: Bacteria > Pseudomonadota > Alphaproteobacteria > Rhizobiales > Xanthobacteraceae > Bradyrhizobium > Bradyrhizobium forestalis. Next base: position 40,230 of record NZ_PGVG01000036.1, read on the forward strand.
TCATTGCTGTCAGACCTTTGACGCTTGCAAGTAGTTCTAACAGCTCGGGATAAGTCGGGCTTGGCGCTTTGCTTTCCTTCGAATACGCGTACCCATAGCAAACATGCACCGTTGTCGGCCGGGTCAGCCCTTCGATCATCCGTTCGATTGGAGCGATGCCGAGTCGCTTGGATCGGCTGAAGCGAGAATGCATGACGGGATCGTCAATATGCAGCACCGCCGCACCGGCCTTTTCAAGAGCGAGCAATTCTTTATTGAGAGCCGCCGCGACAGCCATCGCAAGCTCGAGCTCGTCGTGGTAATATTCATCGGCCAATCGGTCGATCACGGTAAACGGCCCGACAATCTGTGTCTTGAGCGGTCTGCCGGTTTGACGCTTCGCAAACTCGAGCTCTTTCACGGTGATTGGCTCAAGCCATTCGATGGGACCGACCACACGAGGGAGACCATCGTCATCCTCTCTCGACCATTCGCCTTCTTCTTTGAACTTGACCGTGTCGATTTCCGAGGGAGGCACCACGATATTGGCCGGCCGAGCAATGTTCAGCCCCCCCAGCCTGGAAATGAAGTGCCGGTCCCATGCTGACCGCCAAGGCTCGCCATCCGTCAATAGATCCATGCCAGCTTTTTCTTGATCATAGATGGATAAGCGCGCAACGTCTGCTTGTGCGCCTTCCAAGAGATCGGACTCAATCAACCAAGCACGACCGCCCAAACGATAGATTTCATTGTGCTTGATCAGCCAAGTAGGCTTTGTGTAGCTTCCGACAAGCTGGGTTGTAAGAGGATGAAGCATTTTTCGCGGTCCCTGTGCATGAATACGGTACAATCTTTGTGCGCCATCACGATTGTGTGTCGTGGCGCGCAATATCTTTCACGGCGCAGCGTCGTGCACGTCGCTTATGGAATACGACTGGTAGGCTACGGATAGACTGCGCTCTGAGACTTACTTTAGGAGCGCCTCAACATCCTTTGTCATAGCCTCAAGAGCAACGTCGGGCTTCGTTTTGAGTGTGACCACGGCCCGCAGCTGCTCACGAATTGTGTCGCTAATCTTGACGGCGTTTCGTCCGGGGAATGCGGTCCAGCTCGTGACAATCGGAAGCTCCTTCAAGCTTGTCAGGTAGAGCGGATTCTTGCTGTAGAACTTTCCTAATAGGCTTGGGTCACTTGCTGGAAGCTCGTTACACGGCATCATGCCAGTTTGCTCAACCACCAACGTCTGTGCGACCGGTCCTGTTGCGAACTTAATGTACTCCCACGCTGCCGCTTGCTTCTTGGGATCCCTGGTCGTCAGCATATAGATTCCACCACCCGCAGGTAACCTGGCATTACTTGCTGAACGCGGCAGGGGAGCTGTCCCGATGGAGAACTTGTTCGCTGAGGCTCTCAGGAGATTGCCCAGCTGCGCGCTGGACCCCACGTAGATCCCAAGAACGCCAGCAGCAAACGATTGTCTCGCCTGCTCACGGGGCATGTCGGACGTGCTCGACTGACCAATCTCGCTCAAAGTCGCAAGGGCGCTCAACCCCTCCGCATTGTTGAAGCCAATCTTTCCTTCTGACGTCACGAGTTGTCCGCCTCGGAGATTGAGCAGCGCCTGAAAGGTCCAGTTACCGTCCGCTTGGTAGTCGAAAAAGATTCCGGCCCGCTGGTCGCCGAGGGCGGTGATCCTCTTAGCGACTTGCAAAATGCCTTGCCAGTCGGAAGGAAATTCGCTCGAGCCTTCGGACACCGACCGAACGAGATCGGCGTTGTAAAATATAATTGGCGTTGAGATGCGGAATGGTAGTCCCCAGATTTCGCCATGGTGTACCCCAAGACCGGTAAGCGCTGGGCTATAGCCCATCGATGACCAGTCTTCTTCTTGCTTGATCAATGAATCCAAAGGCTGCGCCAAGCCACGATCTACGATCTCGCCGAAAAGATTGAATGCATGTTCAGCAACGTCAGGTCTATTCCCCGTGGCACTGTCAAGAATAGTTCGCTGCAGTTGATCTCCCCACGCTTCTACTGGTGAATCCAGAACGACAGCGATGTGGGGGTGCATCTGGCTAAAGCGCCGGGCGATTTCCTCTTGTATCGGCTTCATATAGGAATTCACGTAAGAGACGCGAATGGTGACCCGATCCTCCGAATAGGCCGGGGAGCCGCCGAAGACCCAAACTACGACGCAGAGCATTGCACATAGGCAGCTTTTCATTTTCATAGAGCTTTCCGTTCGAAAGTACCGCGATTTCTGATTGTATTATTAGCCTCACCTGTCCCACTGTCGGCTAGGCCACTTATTTCACCGCTCCTCCGGTCATGCCTTCGACAAACCATTTCTGAGCGGCAAGGAAGGCGATGATCAGAGGCATTACGACGAGAGTTGATGCGGCCATGAGGGGGCCATAATCATTGCCCGCCTCCTCGTTCTTGAAAACCATGATGCCGAGAGGCGGCGGCATCAGCGATTGATCGCGCACGGCGATCAGTGGCCAGAAGAGATCGTTCCAGTGACCGACCACCGAAAAGATGGAGAAGGCGATGAGAGCGGGCAGCGCCATCGGCAGCATGATCCTCCAGACGATAGCCAGTTCAGAAAGACCGTCGAGGCGCGCGGCGTGCACCACATCATCGGGAATAGTCTTGAAGAATTGACGGAACAGGAAGATCCCGAACGGCGAGATGACGTAGGGGAAGATGAGTGCGGCATAGGTGTTAAGGATGTCGAGCTGGTAGCTGAGAATGAAGAGTGGCAGCGAGAGAACTTGGTGCGGCAGCAACAGGCCGATGAGCACCATGCTGAAGAGTAGGTCGCGACCAGGGAAACGGAGCTTGGCGAGTACGTAGGCGCACGGCGTGCAGACCAGGATCTGGAGCACCAGGATGATCGCACAGACGAGAACGCCATTGCCCATGTAGCGCGGCAGCGGCACTTCCGTCAGCGCCTTGGTGTAGTTCTCAATCCCGTAGAACCGCTCCGGCCAGAAGGAAAAGGACACCCGGAAGATCTCGCTTGCCGGCTTGATCGACAGCGACACCATCCACACAAAGGGGGCAAGAATCAGCGCGCCGGTACAGAGCAGCACAGCGTGGCGAAGAATGGTGGTCGGCAGCGACAGGCGCCTGGCGGATTTGAAGGCGCTCATTGATAGTGCACCCTGTTGCCCATAATCCTTGCCTGGACGAGTGTGAGCGTCACAACGATGGCGAGAAAGACGACCGCAACGGCGGCACCAAATCCGGTGCGCAAATACTCGAAGCTCTCCCGGTACAATGTGTAGAGCAGCATTTCGGAGGCGTGCCCGGGGCCGCCCTGGGTAAGCACTTTCACGGCGTCGAAGGGCTCAAATGCCCTCACCGCCACGACGATGACGACGAACATCGAAACCGGCCCCAACATCGGGAGCGTGACGATGCACAGCCGATCAAGCCAAAGATCGGCACCGTCGACGTCGGCGGCATCGTATAAATCCTGCGGGATGCTCTTCAGGCCGGCCAGGAACAGCACCATCGCATAGCCGAGGTTCTGCCAGATGCCGATGATGGCCAACACTGGAAGGGCTGTATTCTCGTCTCGTAGCCAGTTGGCAGTTGGCAAGCCTATGACGGCGAGCGCCTGGTTGACGAAGCCGATCGTGGGGTGCAGCAACGCCTCCCAAGCGATCGCCATGGCCGCGAGTGTCGCCATGAACGGCAAAAAATGGATGGCGCGATAAAAAGAGCGCAAGGACCTTCCGCTTTCGATCAGCACTGCGATCATAAGACCGAGGATGACCGAACCCGGCACGACGATCAGAACGTAGACGACGGAATTGAGAAGCGACGCCCTGAACCCAGCGTCGACGAAGACCTCGCGAAAGTTGGCAAAACCTACGAAGGAAAGGGAGCGTGCTCCGAACTGCCAGTCACTGAGTGCGATGACAAAAACTCCGGTCACTGGCAGCAAGAACAGGACAAGCAGAAAGAAGACTGCGGGTCCAGCCAGCCCCCAAGCCACCAGCGTCTGCGCAACGGCAGGGGCACGAGCCGGCGGCGTGGCGGGGATTTGGGCCCTTCGAGCGCCGCCAATTGCAGAGTGCTCGACGCGGACACCGGAAAGGCAAAGAGGCTCGCTCATCGGGCGATCTCCCGGATCGGTGTGACCGATGCTCGGCCGGCTTCCACTTCCCGGCGCAGCCGCCGCCCATCACGGGTAAAGAGCAGCACGCGATCCGGCCGGACGCCGACATGCAGGGTCTGACCGACGGCGATATGAGGCGCCCGTTCCGCCAAGAGCCGTGCGATCACCAGATGATCGACGCCCGCCAAATCAAAATGCACAAGGAGATCAGAGCCCATGTGTTCGATCATGCGGACGGAACCGGTCAGCACACCCGGTCCGCCATGGTCGGCGAAATGAAACGCCTCGGAGCGAATCCCGAGGGTGATATGCGCGCCGGCGATCGCGTCGACCTCGATGGCAAGCGCCGATCCGGCCACATCGACCACGCCTCGTTCGCGCACCACGCCGTCCAGCATATTGATTTTGGGCGAACCGATGAATTCAGCGACGCGGCGGTCGTCGGGATCGACATAGATGTCCTGCGGCGCAGCGACCTGCAACAACTCGCCGTCGACCATTACGGCCACTCGGTCCGACAGTGTCATGGCCTCAGCCTGGTCATGGGTAACATAGACGAAGGTGCCGCCGAGCCGCTGATGCAGCTCCTTGATCTCGGCGCGCATCTGCACACGCAACTTGGCGTCGAGGTTCGACAGTGGCTCGTCCATCAGGAAAACAGCCGGATGGCGCACCATGGCTCGGCCGACGGCCACGCGCTGGCGCTGTCCACCGGAGAGCTGCCCTGGTTTGCGCGCCAGCAAGTGGCCGATGCCGAGGGACTTGGCTGTACGCATGACTTCCACGTCGATCTCGGCGGTGATCCGCGCCGTTTCTGGCAGCAGGCGACCGACAAGGGGAAGCCTCTGGACGGCCGAGAGCCTGCGCATCCGGAGCGGCAGCGCCATGTTAGAGGCAACGGTCATATGGGGATAAAGCGCGTAGGACTGAAACACCATCGCCACGTCCCGCCATTTCGGCCTGAGGCCGTCCACTGCTCGCTTGTCGATCAAGACCGAACCTGCGTCCTGCACCTCGAGTCCAGCCAGAATACGCAACAGCGTCGACTTCCCACATCCTGATGGCCCCAGAAGCGTAAGAAACTCGCCATCCGCTATCGATAGTGAAACGCCACGCAGAACAGACGTCGGGCCATAATTCTTTTGGATGCCGTCAATCGATACGGATGCCATGGTGGTTATTTCCACATCATTATGAGATCTTTGCGAAGCACAATGAGAATTGCCTATCTCACTTTGACTGCCCGCCGATGTGCAAGACCTTCAAGACCTACTTTGCTACATCCGAATGACGCTCATCGAATAATTCGATACTAACTCTGCAACATGCGATAACGAGGAGGAGTGGCCAAAAGCAACGACATGCTCACCGCGACACGTTTCGTGGATATCGCTAGCAAACAGCAAACAAAGCCTACTTTGTGCAGCGAAGAGCCTTGGCATGATCCAGGGCTCCATCAACACATCTCTCTGTCCTGGAACGCCATCTTAACTCGAGGTTTGTCGATGGCGCACCGATGCAATCGATTGGCGGGGCTCCATTGGCACCTCGCCTGTTATGTCGCCAAGCTAGACATGATCCTGTTCACTACCCCGCACGCGAGGACGCGACCAGCCGAAGGAAAAGCCGCCCTGTCGTGAGCACCTCATTCAAAAACCTGGACGTGGTTCGTTTCAAACCTTCAAGCTTTTGATTTAAAAATTGGATGCGCGGCGGTCGAGGCGATCAGCTTGTTGGTATATGCCATTCGACCGAGGGCCGCGCGATGCGTTGGGTAACGCGCGGACCGATTGACTTTTTTGCACCGATTTGATCGAGGTGAGAAACGCGGTCTGCATGATCCGCAATTCGCCGCCCGGATGCCGACCTATCGCGCCATTCTCGCCCTGTCGCTGACCGTTACCTCCAGGCTTGACGCACTCCCCTCACATAGTCTGCGCACCATCAAGCCTGAAGATCCTCACGTCGCCCGTCCCTGTACCCTGTCGATGACGCGTATCCGCAACGTGGCCATGCCCGGCGGACTCCATTTTGAATGATCGCAACGATCGATCGTCTCATTCAAAAACGAGATAGCATGATTAGTTACGCCGTTTGAGAGCGAGTAAAAGCCCTTGAAACTCTTCCCTCTAGGTTCGCGGGTGCTCTACCTTGTCTCTCGTTGCAGAACGGCTCAATCTCGTCCGCCCCTCCGAAACCAAGGCTATCACGGCTCGTGCCGCCGAGTTGCGGGATGAGGGAGCCGATGTGATCACGCTTAGTCAGGGCGAACCGGATTTCGACACGCCTTCCGCTGTTTGCGAAGCCGGCATCCAGGCGATCCGCCAGGGGCGAACGAAATACACGGCGATCGCGGGGATCAAGCCGCTGCGTGAGGCGATCCGCACGAGCTTCGGCCGCGATCACGGACTCGATTACGATATCGACCAGATCACGGTGGGTTGCGGCGCCAAGCAAGTCATATTCAACGCACTCTTCGCGACCCTCAATCCGGACGACGAGGTGGTGATCCCGACGCCGTGCTGGGTTTCCTATCCAGATATGGTGACGCTCGCAGGCGGCAAGCCGGTTCTCGTCGCCTGTGAGGAATTCCATGGCTTCAAGCTGCGCCCGGCGGCGTTGGAGGCGGCAATCACGCCTCGCACCAAATGGCTGATGCTGAACTCGCCGTGCAATCCGACCGGCGCAGTCTACAGCCGCGACGATTTGCTTGCGCTCGCCGCGGTGCTGGGCCGCCATGCTCACGTCCATGTGCTGTCTGACGACATTTATGAAAAGCTGACTTACGATACCGACTTCGCTACCATGGCTGCGGTCGCGCCGAACCTCTACGAGCGCACGCTGACAATCAGCGGTGTGTCCAAGTCCGACGCAATGACGGGGTGGCGCGTCGGTTACGGCGCAGGGCCACGGGCGCTGATCAAGGCTATGAACCTCATCCAAGGTCAGACTTCCTCGCACACCAGCTCGATTTCACAATATGCCGCCATTGAGGCACTGTCCGGCGATCGCAGCCATATCGAGCTATTCGCGAGCGCTTTTCGTCAGCGCCGGGATCTCATTGTTGCCAAGCTGAACCAGGCCGAGGGGCTTTCGTGCCGCGTGCCTGACGGCGCCTTCTACGTTTTTCCTTCCTGCTCTGGTGTTATCGGCAAGCGCAGGCCGGGCGGCGAGGTGATCAAAACCGATACTGATTTCGCCCTATATCTGCTCGACGCTTTCGCCGTGGCTGTTGTGCCTGGCAGCGGATTCATGGCCTCACCCTATATCCGCATTTCCTACGCCTCCTCGCTCGAAGACCTCACTCGCGCCTGCGATCGCATCACCGCTGCCTGCGCGGCCCTATCCTGAAAGAATGCCCGATGTCCCCTGCCAACAACCTCCGCGCTCGCATCGCCGAGACCAGCCTGCTCCACATCATGGCCGCCCATAGCCCGCTTTCGGCCCTCCTCGCAGAAGAAGCCGGATTCGACGGCCTATGGGCTTCCGGCTTTGAGCTGTCGGCGCTTCTTGGCTTGCCTGACATGAGCCTGGTCTCGATGACACAACATCTCGACATGCTCCGGGCGATCGCCGGACGCTCGACGCTGCCGATCGTCGCCGACATCGATACGGGCTATGGCAATGCGATCAATGTCATCCACGCCATCAACGAATACGAGCGGGCCGGCGCCAGCGCCGTCGTTATCGAGGACAAGACCTTTCCCAAAGTATCAAGCCTCATTGCCGGCGGGCGCCAGGATCTGCTGCGTGTCGAGGAATTCCAGGGCAAGATCGAGGCCGCCGTTGCGACAAGACGAGATCCGGATTTTCTCGTCATCGCCCGCACCGAAGCCTTGATCGCCGGCTTAGGCGAAGCCGACGCCCTGCATCGTGCCGAAGCCTACGTGGAGGCTGGCGCTGACATGATCCTGATCCATTCGAAAAAGACAGATTCCTCTGAGATCGAAAGCTTTTCGCGCGCCTGGACCGGGTCAGTGCCGCTCGTGATCGTACCAAACGCCTACCCAGATCTCGACGGCGAACGGGTTAGGGCGCTCGGCAATATTTGCATGATGATCTACGGTAATTACGGCATCCGCGCCGCTGCAACTGCAATGCAGCAGACTTTCCGTCGGATACGCGCCGACGGGGGCGTTCAGAATGCCCATAAGGACATTCTGCCCGTCGAGGAGATTTTCAGACTCCAGAAAATGGAGACGGTCAGAGCAGCGGAAGCTCGCTTCCTTTGCTGAATGATTCCGGCCGATCTTGACTATCGACTTTGAACAGATACACCGCCTCTCCAGTCTTGCTCAGGCGCTGTGCTAGTTCGCCATTCACCGAAGCACCTGAGCTACCGCGCGCTCGCGAAAGTCTTTGTGTCCATAGCGAACAGATCGACCGCCGCGGCTACAATGAAGGCGCGTCTAAGAGACCGTGACGCAAAATTAACTATAAAGACCATCTCGCCGATCGTGTCGCTCCAGCAAGATGCTTTGCTCGCGATATCGCGTTTAGAAGCAGCAATCCGGCCATCGACATCGAAAATCTGATGGAATATGCATTTTTGGACATGCCCTGCCGAAGGAGCAGGCTTTCGAGAAGTTACCGGAGAAGATGACGACCGAACACGATGACGTCCCCCTCAACGCGATCTGAGTATTTGTGACGATCGCCCAGGAAGCGTGACCGGCGCAGCTAGCGTGTTGAGGACGACGCAAAGCTCGGTTAGTTGCTACCTTGACGTGTAAGACTATCTCGGGGCAGACCTCATCGAAAGACGCGGTAGGCGGAGCGGCTTGACGAAATTCGGAAGGCTTTTTCAAACACAATTTGTGAACCGCTGAGACCGTGTGTTTCACTGCTCGGAGAATGTGCCGGCGGTATCGTCCGGGCCAATCGAATTGTGGTCCGCACGTCCCTTTCAACCTTCGCCTACTCTTTGCCGATTCCAACTCTCCAAGCATTTTCGTCCGAGATGAGAGGCGCGATCGTAGATGTGATAAGTTCACTGTCATCGCCGACATCTTCCGACGATTTCGACATTTTGACTGCACGCGATCTTTGTGTCATCGAAGCGGCCGACGATTGGAAACTCTTACAATTAGCAAGTCGTGCGCGTGGGCGCTCCAAATCACGTGAATGGCAAGAGCCTCTCCGTCATTCGATCGATGCCGATTCTGAATGTCACATCCCGACCTGACATATGCCAATGTGGCTAAGGGCGATGAACCTGACTTCAGCAGACATAAAGTCGGGGCCCCGATAGATCATAACTATCTCGCCCTGCCGGCGTTCATGACAGGAACTGCCTTCTGGTGGGCCGGAAATCATTGTTAGCGATCTGGTGCGCCGGGGGCGATTTGAATGTAATACCGGGATCACGTACTCCCAGTGGCATGCGGTATAGGGCGTATGCGGTCGACCGCAGTGATAATCCTGAAATCGACCGCGCTTTCCGCCGGTGGCTAGTCCGCCTTTGTAAAAAGACCGCCCTTCTGGACAACATCTAGCGACATACCATGAGGCTACGGCTACTAAGATGGAAGATTTGAACGCCGCCCCCCAACGAATCGCTCCGCCACATGGCCCGCTGCAGCACCAAGCTTTCTCGAACGCTGTCTGTTGAAACGAGCGGATGAATCCGTTGGATGGTCCGCAACCAAACTTCGGGCTCCTCAACAAGCGTTCTCGTGAGAAGGCCCTTCTGTCGTGCCATCCCTACAATGCTCAAGCGCTGGTGGCTAGAATCGAACAAGGATCATGCTGTGAATACGATCAGCTGTTCCACCACGAACCCCGTTCGCGTCCGGAACCACCAGCGTTCGCGATCCATGAAGATACTCGAGGCCCAAGTCGACCGATGGCACAGGGCTGTAGATCAGATTGACACTGGTAGCCCACAAGCTGCTGTTGATCGCGCTTGAGGTCGTCGTGAATTGGGTCACGTAACTCGGGTAGCTGAGACTGGTGGCTGTAATGAGGGCATTAGCCTGAAGATTTGGAAGAAGCTTATACTGCAGCCCAACAAGGCCAGCGGTCGCCGTCACCGTATCGATTTGAGCCGCCTGAGATGTTACACCAGGCAAACCAAAGTTGGTTACCGCTCCGAATCCTTGACTGACCGTAATGAGATAACGACCGATGCCGGGTCCATAGTTTGCCGTCGCAAACAGCGCCAGACGGTTGTCCAAGAGATTCAGCCCGCCGGTCGCACCTACACCGTAACCTATGGTCGATGCGTGATATCGTTGGGCGAGAGCGGAAGCAGCCTCGTTGTTAATTCCAATGTTACGGACCATCCCTCGGAGGGCGAAAAATGCGTTGTCCCCTCGCCAGATGACGCTCGCGGCGCCATCTGGGACCGAGCTCAAGGTAAAGCCTGCGCCACCATTAGAATCTGGATAACTCGTTCCAGCTGTACTTGTGACGTCGCTGTAAGTGTTCTCCAAGCCCACACTAAACGTCGTAGCGCCATAACTCTTTCGGTATTGAATGGCCGCTTGGCGAACAGCGCTCGTTCCGGGCGTCGTCCAGTCAGAGACACTGCGTAGTGGGTTAAGTGTGCAATCGCTGAAGACCGAGTAGGTCTGTCCTGCAACTACTGACCCCCAACCATCCGTATTGCCAAATTCTCCAAAAGCCAGCCGAAGCCTTGTGGTGAAGCTCGATGCAGTTGTCTGACTCGTGGGATCGGACTGTCCAGCCCAATCGACCTCGAAGTAGGTACGGGCAGCTCCGAAGCTTTCGCTAATTGGAGTTCTTGCATCAAGGGCAACGCGAGACCATCGAGCTCCGACAGCAACGTCTCCGGGAGTTTGGAGACCTTTCGGCCCACCCGATAGCGGAAGGGACGGCACTGCAATATTGTCGGATCTGTTGCGCGGACCGAGATCTCCGTAGGCATGAACCTTTGCATAGCCAGAAATCTTGAACGACGTGCTGCTGCCCGGAACTCGCATGCTCCCGGGAAAGCTTCCTTGTAGAGGATCCGCTCCACTCTGCGCCGCTTGCGCCTTCGCGCGAGCAGCTTCAGCCTGAAGTCGCGCCTGCTCTGCGTGCGCGCGTGCCTCTTCTGCTTCTTTTTGGGCGAGCTTCGCTAAATTGGTCCCAGCACGATCGCTGTGGGCCTCCGTTTGCTTGGCGGCTTCAAGTGACTGGACGCGGGTCTGCAGACGCCTTAGCGCTTTCTTTAGATCGTCCAACGACTCTTCGGCATGAGCTGGAGAAGGATACAAAAGCGCCCAGCCAACCAGGGCGCTCATCGCGAGCCATCCCGATGCAACCAACCTGCTGGCTTGCCGCGACCGCGCAAAATCAGGTTCATATCTAGTACACAACTGTCCGCCAGATCTTTTTAGCACTGAAGCCCCCACATATGCGTAAACATAGCCAGCCATGTTTTTCACGTTGGAAAGAGAATCGTAGATGTCGGTGTTAGCCGCTAAGGCATTGCGCCTAATAGCCGAGGGAGAGACGCGTTCCCCTCAAGCCAATTCGTGTCGACGGGAGTCCGCGCCGCGCCAGTTCGTTTCTGTAGTGGCAACCGCAAAGCTTCTCACGCGAGACAAAGCCCGTGTTCACGCAAGATCCCGACGCGCAGCGTTCGCCCATCAACAGGTTGAGGCATGCGCACGATATAGTGGTCGACCTTTTACACGATCGCCTCGCACGACTATCTGCTGGCGCGCCCGCAACGCTGCGAAGTCGAATAACGCTGGCCGTCAATGCAGGCCGCACATGGCCGCAACGACGCAAGCCAACGCGCTTGGTTGAAAATGTCATGCCTTAGTCCCTAGCCAGACCTCGTTTGCGCCGTCGCAGATATCGTTGGGATGCGATAGGCCAGTGACAGACATCAACTAATCCGATGAACCCTTCTCATTTGACGATTGACTTGTTCGAACGGTTTTGCCCGTCCGTTTGGCGCCGGATCGTCTCCACACGACGCGCGGACTTCCTGGCGTCCTATCTGCAATTGGGTAGTCGCCAGCTCGCAAGCGTAAGGGAAATGTTGTCGGTGCTATCAGCCAGCTCTAGGGTCTGTACCTAATTTGCGAACTCTGATTCCCTCGCACCAGGTTGATTCCGCGCGGGGGACTTCGATGCGCAAAGGACTGTTCTGGCTCAACGACAAGCAATGGGCTCTGATAGAGCCGCATCTGCCAACGAACCAGACCGGTCCGGTGCGCGACGACGATCGACGCATCATCAGCGGTATCATTCACATGCTTCAGTGCGGCGCACGCTGGCGCGATTGCCCGCCCGACTATGGTCCGTACACGACGATCTACGATCGTTTCAACCGCTGGGCCAAGCGCGGACATTGGCGGGCGATCTTTGAAGCGCTCGCCCGCTGCGGCAGAGACGGCGTGACTTTGTCCATCGACTCCACCACGATCAAAGCGCATCGCTCGGCGAGCGGCGGAAAAGGGGGGAGCATGAACAAGCGATCGGCCGCTCGCGCGGCGGGCGGACCACGAAAATCCACGCGCTGAGCGACCCTGGTTGCAGACCTTGCGCATTTCATCTCACTCCGGGGCAAGCCGCAGATATTGCCGCAGGGCCGGCCCTCTTGGAACTCGCGCCGTCCATGTCTACCCTCATTGGCGACAAAGGCTACGATGGCGACGGCTTTCGAGCCGAAATCGTCAATCGCGGCGCCAAGCCGGTCATTCCAAACAAATCCAACAGGGTAACCCTCCACAGCTTCAGCAAACGTACCTATAAAGGGCGCAATGTTATCGAACGCTGCTTCTGCCGCCTCAAGGATTTCAGGCGTCTCGCAACTCGCTACGACAAACTCGCCAGGAATTTCCTGGCTACAGTTCACCTCGCCGCCATCGTTGCCTATTGGATCAATTGAGTCCGAACCCTAGAATGAGATTTCGATCATAATGGACCGGTTGCTATCGAACCATCGCTGCAGCACCGCCTGTCGCGCAAGTTCTTCTCGCAAGTCCTTCTTCCGCAAGCCGTAGAAGTTCTCGCGCGTCCGCCGTTGCCGGGGGCGTGAACTACACCCATCGCCCGGTGCCCCCCGAGCTTCTTCGGGGTTGGACCGGCAACCTGAAATCTTTGCCGATTGGTACGCCAGTGCTAGTCTTCAGCTGCTGCAAGATGCGCAGTCGCGCAATCGAAATCTGCAACCCTTTCCATGCACGCGCAACTCGAGTTCGAGCCTGCGCTAGCCCAGGAGAATGCGAGCAGTCCAAGATGTTTTCGAAGAAAATGGGTAAGACAAAGGGGGCACAGCAGGTCATAACCGACTGGCTGGAGGCCAATAAAGACGAACCGCGCGGCTTCTTCGAGATCCGCAGCGGCGGCTTTGCCGTCCAAGATCCCGGCCTCCGTAAGGCAATCATGGACAAATACAGCGCCTTCACTGACGACCGAGGCCCGGCAGAAGTTCTATTCGATATCGCAAAGAACCGCGGGTGGCGCGACGAAGACATCGATCTGCTGGCAAAGGTACGGGACGGCGGCCCCCCCTTGAAGGCGCGAGTCACGGCAGTGGATCAGGATAGCGTACGGTCCCCCCCCCCGACATACCAGCAGCGGTCGTGATCCGATGGACAGACGCTTGCCCTACCGCGTATCCGCCACTCTCCATCTCGCGAGAGCGTTTCCGTGCGTATCGACTAAGCGGCCGAAGGTGAACATCTCCCTCCCGAAATCAATGAAGACTGCAAATAGCCGGAGTGATGAGGGGGTGTTGCAGCCCCTATGCATCGACCGCATCGCCGGGCCCCACATCAATAGCGCCTGCTCGCTGAACCCCCCTTCTCTTCTCAGAACTGATAGGAGAACTCCGTTTCCGTTTGGGCTATTCCTTCCAGGCTGAGCCGCCCAGCCAAAGCCACAGCCAATCGGCGGCCAATAGCCGACCTTTAAAGTCGCTGATGCTGGTTTCGAATGCAGCGATGTGAGTAGCACATAAGTCGATCGCGAGCCGGAGCACCTCCGCTATGGTTGTTCAACATGAGTGTGAGCTGTCATCCCATCGAAGGGGCATGGTGATTGAGGCCCTCGATTCCCGTTCAAGTGACTGCGCTCCGCCGATTGTTTTTGTCGGTAGAAATCGGGCCGGCAACTGGGTTGCCCGCGAAAAACGGGGCGCATTTGGCGGGCTTTTTATCAACCGCGCTGAAGCTCTGAAATACGCTCTTTTCAAGAACGGACACCATCCAGAGAGCATCATCGAAGTGGCGCGTGAGATCGAGCTCGATATTCCCAGCCCGTGAAGTGCAAAACAAGGATTGACCGGCCTTCTGCATCCCCCGACCCGTCGGAGCGGACACTCGCCAACCGATGTTCTCGAGCGTGCGCACTTCAACCTTCAATTAAGCAGCCCACTGGCTTTCCCCTGCAGGTTCTGTCGATCGACAATCACGGCCAATCATTGCTTCCGCTCGATGAGACGTCACATCGTTATAAACCTGAACATTAGCCGTCCTGCCTCGTCACTGTTCCATCTAGCACGCGGTTCATTACCCAAGCATAGCACAACAAACTAGTCGATTTCATTTGGATCGGCTATCGGGAGGTGGAATACGTTCGCGGGCTTAACGCCATCTCGTTCGCAGCGATACTCAGAAACACCCCGATCGCGGCGTCCGCCGCAAACATATTCAACTTGTAAACTCGAATCCGCTAGATCATCGAGAACGCAACCTTCGCATTGGTGGTCCGCGAAAAGGTAGTTCATTGAGCTAGTTAAGCTTCGTGAGGATCGCCCGAACTTGGTTGAGCGCGAAGAGCGCAAGAGTATCGTGCAACGTCTACCAGCAGCGCACCTTTTGAAATGCGTTTACGGACCATCATTGCCATCTCGGTGTCCCGCCGCACCGTGTACGCCGCTTTTCCGATGACCACGATTTCAGTACCTAAGCCGCTAGGATCGCGACACTTCAATTTGCGACACGTATACGACCGCCGCGTCCGCTGCAGGGGAGACGGAACGATCGCAACGTTGGCATTTGGGATCCGACCGGCCGTCACGCCTTCAAGAGCGTTATGCGCCGATGATCTCACCTCGCCCAGTGGTACGCGGCGCCCCGCAATGCCGATCGGCGACGAAATCGAAGCACGCCCTATTCATAGTAACAGCGCCTGTATTATGGCTATACAGCTGCGCACATGTAATTCGCCTCGCATTCCGCCGGAGCAACCAAAGTCGCCCCTTACATTTTGCTAGATTTGCATCAGCGGCAACGGAACCGCGGCCGTTACTCAATAAGACGCATACGCCGCGCCTTGACAACGCATTGGATACGGGTGCTCGTTTCCAGCTTTCGCATTGCATTTTTGACATGAAAGTTGACGGTGTTCTCGCTCACTTTCAGGATGACTCCGATGGCCCAGGATGTCTTGCCCTCCTCGACCCATCGTAAGCACTGTCTTTCCCGTGCCGACAAAACAATCTCTTCATCCGCCATGAGTTTCTCCCGGAGCAGAGAGGACGTAGGACGAGATCAGCAAATGCCATACCAGTCGGTGGCACCGCAAACTCTGGCGGCAGACCAAGATTTTTGGGAGATTTTCCGGCGCACTTCTCCAGGAGACTGCGGTTCAACTGCAGTCCTATCGACGGGATCGCGACATACGTCGACAACGCAACAGCAGTATTTCCGACAACCGTAGCAGTCGATATTTGCTCAACATCAATGTGAGCTAGATATCACCTTTTGGCCAAGCGTTCCTCTCCCGCAAGGGGTGAATGCTCCGTGAAGGGCCGTAGCACCTGGCTCGCGAGCCGAGACCCTCATTTGTACCAAACCAACGTGTCGGCTGCGATCCACCATTACAACAGCCCCGCGTTCGGCGCCAATCCTACGGCGATAATGCAAGCTCTTATCGCCCCAATCAACTACCAAGGCTGGTCATTGATCGGACTCACAACAAAAAGGATATGAGCAGTAGGGTTTGTGCCAAATCGAAGCTCGGCCTCCAGGACTTCTGCATGAAGTATCGTCACAATCCACTCGGCCCAACGCAGGTCATCAATGCACTCGGCCATCGCCTGTCGAAATACTTCGCGCCCAGGTCTGCTCGAATGGTGAGCTCTCGTTTGTGATGGAGGCGCATGACGCCCTGTCCGCCACAATCTCTCAGCGCTCAGGATTCAAGGGGCTCTGGGCGTCTGGCTCGTCGATTGCTGGCTCGCTCGGCTACCGCGATGCCAATGAAGCTTCATGGACCCAGCTCGTCGAGAGCATCCAACGCATAGTGGACTCGACCGCGCTAGCTGTGTCGTTGACGGCGACGGGGTTTGGGCAACTTCAACGATGCCCGCCTCCTCGCACGCAAACCCCGTCAGGGTCGCGCGGCGCGCGTCTCGCCTGAGGACTAAGATGAACTCGCTCATTGGGGAACGGCATTCGCGCGCCGACTACGACGAATTCTCGGGCTGCGAAGGATACGGTCGCTGAAAACCTGGCTCTCGCGGCTAGGATCGAAGCGCTGATCGCCGGCCATGGATTGAACGAAGCCATCTTGCGTGCTCACGTCTATGCCGATGCTGGAGCCGATGCAATCTTCATTCACGCGCGAAAGAGAACCGCTGACGAAATGCTTTCGGTTGTCACCGAGTGGCGGAACCGGCTACCTGATTGTTCCGACGACATACTATCGAACGCTCTCAGCCTATCGTGGTGCGCGCATCTCCACGGTCATCTGGGCCAATCACTTATGCGAGCTGCAGCAGCTGCAACGCGGCGTGTCTACGATAGTATCCTCGCTCAGGAGGGCGTTCCGAGCATTGAAATCTCATATCGCCCCAGTCAGCGAGATCTTCGAGCTCCTGGGGTATGACGAACTCGCATTGGCCGAAAAGCGATATCTGCAGCCCCTCTAATCTATGGTGACAGGTTTTGTCACCTAACGTTGCCCTCCTGAAAAGCCGCCGCGATCCGAACACCCATCGCCTCTCGTCAGTCTTGCTTCGGTGTCAACCAAGACTCGAGTTTCTAATCCTGGCGACGCTTTGACACGGCGGAACAGCTTTCCCCTGCCAGTTGATATTCCAAGCGCGGATGACGATGATACCGACGTGTTATCCACGATGGTCATGGGTTAACGTCAGAGAACGTCGCATTTACTTTAGGTCGGGAGCGTATGCTTAAAAGGGCAGTCCGGGTTATGGCGTTAGCCAGATCAGCTTGCCATCGATGAGCGCCTTCGCCGCGGACATCGCTCAAGCCGATCGGACGGCCCGGCTCAACCATATCTGCGAGCCACGTCTGAAAGAATCATGCGCCGTTGCGTCAACGCTCACGCGCGCCTCCCTCACCAGATTGTAAAAGGGATGTGGGACTATCAGGCCGGTGCTCATGTCCCTCCAGCACGGCCAAATAGCCCTAGGGCTACGGAGATGCGGCCAGCCATATTTTAGGGCTGGCCGTCCGCCGAGAGCGGACCGAACTCGACGGCCTGCCGCTCGAACAGACTGCGATAGATGCCGCCGGGTTGCACGATCAGTGCCGGATGCGTGCCCTGCTCGACGATCTGGCCGCGATCGAACACCAGGACGCGGTCGAGGCCGCGCACCGTCGACAGGCGATGAGCGATTACGATCGAGGTGCGGTCCTTCATCAGCCGTTCCATCGCCTCTTGGATCAGCGCTTCCGATTCCGAATCCAGGCTCGACGTCGCCTCGTCCAGAATCAACACTGGCGCATCGGCAAGGAACGCGCGCGCCAGCGCAACGCGCTGCCGCTCGCCGCCCGACAGATTTACGCCGCGCTCACCCACCAACGTGCCGTAGCCCTTCGGCGATCGTATGATAAAGTCATGCGCATTGGCGAGCCTCGCGGCCTGCTTGATCGCCGCCATGCTCGCGCCGGGCCGGCCATAAGCGATGTTTTCAGCCAGCGAGCGGTGAAACAGGATCGGCTCCTGCTCCACGATCGCGATCTGGCTGCGCAGCGACTGCTGCGTGGCTTTCGCAACGTCCTGGCCGTCGATCAGGATCCGGCCGCCGGAGACGTCGTAGAGGCGCTGAATCAACTTGACGAACGTGGTCTTGCCGGAGCCGGAGCGGCCGACCAGACCGATCCGCTCGCCGGCGCGGATCTTGATCGACAATCCGTCGTAGAGCGGCACGCGATCGCCGTCATAGAGGAAGGTGACGTCCTCGAACGTGATGCGCCCACCGTGAATGTCGATCGGCTTGGCGTCGGGGGCATCGACAATGCCGATCGGCTCGCCATAGATGGTAACGAGTTCCTCCATGTCGTTCACCGAGCGCTGCAGATTGTTGATGTGCATCCCGACGTCACGCAGATAGGCGTGGATGATGTAATAGCTTGTCAACACATAGGTGACGTCGCCCGGAGAGGCGCGCCCCGCTATCCACAGCAGGATGGCGCCGCCGATCACCGAAGCACGGAAACACAAGAGCATTACGAGCTGCACCGCGCTCGTGCCATTGGACCGCAGCCAAGTGCGCTGCACCCGCGCCCGCCAGCGTCTGACGACACCGTCAAGCCGCGCATCCTCACGCGCCTCAGCGCCGAAGGACTTCACCACAGTATTGCAGGTGAGCGCGTCCGCTAGCGTGCCGCTGACTTTGCTGTCCCAGGCGTTGGAAACGCGCGCCGCCGGCGCGATGTAACCGATCGTGAATGCCGTCGTGATGGCGACGTAGATCACTGCGCCGAGGCCGATCACGGCGCCGAGCTCGGGCCAATGCAGGCCGAGCAGGATCGTCGAGCCCACGAGCACCGCGAGGGACGGCAACAATGCCATCAGGATAGTATGATTAAGCAGGTCGATCGCCCACATGCCGCGGGTGATCTTGCGGACGGTCGAGCCGGCGAACGAATTAGCGTGCCAGTCGGTTGAGAAGCGCTGCACGCGCATGAAGGCCCCACGGGCCACATCTGACATGGTCTTCAGCGTGAACGGCACGATCGCCTGCAAGCCCGTAAACCGCAATATAATCGAGAGCAGACCAAGCGCGAGGGTGCCAACGAACGCAATCAGTGGCGCATGTCGCGCCGCTTGGTCGGAGGGGACCGAGGTCAATGCGTCCACCAGACGGCCGGAATAGACCGGCATGAACAGGTCGGCGACCGTCGCCCCTAAGAAGCCGACGAGGATGACCGTGGCACGGACTGGCTGCTTCAGCCAATGCTCCAACGCAAACGGGAGAACCAGGCCGATTGCGGCGGTCCGTTTGTCATCTTGACTGGTCATGGCGCTAGGGGTTTGTTGCGCACACGGTGTAAAAACCGTTCGATGCAGACCCGACGTGCACAATGCCTGGCGCGCCGTCCGAGGGATGCGATAAATGCCCGCAGTCTGGGGGCTGCGGCCGAACTCTTCTACCCATTTCAGCCACTCTTCGCCTAGGCGCTTAGCTGAAGCGCCTCACGCTTGCGAGCTCCTTGTCCCGGGATTGGCGCAGCCGCGCGAAAATCCTCAACGTCGGGTCTGCCTCCAAAATACCGAATCGCTTGCCCGATGCCGCCTGCGGAGCCCGCACTTCGACCGCGGCGGGGCCGAAGGGCGCGATGGCTGAGAGCATCGATCTGAGACATCGGCCAGCCTTGCGCTATCCGAGCTTGTGTGAGCCAGGTAGGCGGGATCGGCGCCACTCTCTTTTTCATCTTTTCTCCTCCGGCGACGCTTGCGCTTTGGTACTTTGCGGGACTCCGGCTTGCGGAGTCGCACAAAGAGACCCATAGCAATCCTTCTGACCCTTGTAGTTGGCCAGCGTTTGGACCAATACCGACATAACCTGCTGTTTCAGTTCGTCCGGGATCGGTGCGGGGCTGTCCAGCGACTTCAGCGTCACCTCGATCAACTCGATTGCGCGATCCTTGTTGCCGCTCTCGTAGTAGTACTGAGCGACCGCCGGATAGGACAGGAACTTAAGGGTCTCGCCGCGTTGCGGAGGATTCACTGCTAGAATGTGTTCGGATAACTCATTTCCCATCGCGAAGCGCTCGGCCTGTGGCAAATGAGAGTTGTCATTCGCCGGATCAAAGAGTTGGCGCATCGCCCCAGCCATCCACAGCGCGGATTTTTTGTTGATCGCGTCACGAACCAACTGGCGCATCACAGGCAGGCCGGCCTGCAAGTCGTGCATTTTGTGAAGCAACAGATCTGCACGGAGCACGCGAAAGTTCACGTCATCCGGCAGAACAGCAACGGCTTCTTCGACCACCGAAAGCGCCTTCGCCCAATCCTGCGCCTCCATCGCCGGCGTCAGTTTGGCGAAGATCGGCATTGTGCGTTCGCCCTTGGCGATCCGCTCTGCATCGGCGGCTTTCGCTTCATCGCTGACGCGCCAACTCCCGGTCAGAATCTTCGGCAAAACGTCTTCGAGTTGCGTCGGGGAACCGATAAAGGCGATGTGGCCGTCGCGGTCGACGACGAACGAGGTGGGAATCCCAATAGAAAAGCTGGAATCCATCCAAAGCTTGTCCATTTCGCGTGTGTAGTCGAACCCGACCCGATAGTTGAGATTCGGCAACTTTTCGGTCAACCATGCGTCCAACTTGCTTGCGGCCTCGTCCGCTGTTTGAGCGCGTTCACGAGCGGCTATTCCGATGACCTCAACTCCGCTATCTCTGTATTTCTCTTGCAGCTGTACCAGACCGGAGAGCGCCGCCACACACGGTGCGCACCAAGTTGCCCAAAATTCGACGATGTACACTTTCCCTGGCTGGAAGCTCGTGAGGGGCTGCCCACGCAGCCAGTTCTCCACCTTGATCGGAGGAGCAGGGGATTCTAAGCCCAGCGCCATGTTACTCTCCAAAGTTATTGTCAGAGGTTGCGCGACGTTTTGCGCTAGCTGATCTCTGATCGCGACCGCGAGGGGTGGTGCCTTGGTGTAGACGGGCTGCTCAGCCTGATCCGCAGCGATTGCCGGTGTCGCCGCGCTAAGCACGACGACACACAAACTCACAAGCAACAAGCTCTTCCTCTCACAAGCGGGCCACATCAGTTCAAGGAAAGTGAGCATCGCTGGTCTCGCGTTTGGTGCGCTCAGCGCCTGCAGTACTGCTGCACTTAGTTGCAACGTCCGTGCCAGAATCGTCTGCGCGCATTAACGCCCAATTGCGCATGAATAGCTCAATAGCACTTCACTGCGACCAGTGTGTTGAATCCGCCGCGCTTTGTGCCGCTGTCCGAATTTGAACAAGAATGCGCACTTCGCGCCGCCAGAAAGCTGATTTGATGTTGTGAGCCGCCGAACGGAAACTTGGTAATCGCTGTCCCCTAGCAGACAGGATTAGAGGCGAGCGACGATTTAGATCGGACTCGAGCCAAAGCCCCGTGGACCGTGGATACGTGTTCTGGTCGATGACGATGGAACCATTCGCCGGGCACTGCAGACGGTGCTGCGGATCGGGGAGGCTTTGAAACTGTCAATGCTTGCCATCGCGCTAGCGGTTCCTGCACCACAAACTGATACTTCGATTACTTTGCTGTCCAGCCGGGTTTACCAGGGATCCGTGATGCCCTATCGATTTCGAAAACCGTTGCCCCCGTATCGAAACAGATGCCGCCGATCGCCTCGATGGAGCTAAGGCTTTACTCCAGGTTCTGACCAGGAGGCCGGCTGGACCCAGCCGCTGGCGGCGCGCATCACTTCCTCGCTGGCATGAAACTCTTTGCGCAAGCAGGGGACCTTGGACCAATTGGCTACAGCTGGATGACAGGTCTCCAATAAGCAGATGGCGGCCCCTGCAATATGTCGTCGGTCTGCGCAGCTAAACACTGTGGACCTAAACAGCGTCGCCGAGGTCGATTGACAACGGACGACGGGCCGCAGCGAGCGAGCCTTGGCGCTGCTTTCTTAAGAGGGGCGCCGCGCAATTGTCGTCGTGCTCCTGAAAGCGTTTCGAGTCCTGTTGATCGTTCGATTTGGACAAGAGAATTCACGCGTCTGCGCGGCACCCAACGCACGAAGCGCCGAGGGTATTGCTCCGCTGGTGAGGCGCGGCCGCGAAACGCGCCGTCGTCTTCGGCGATGCGACGCAAGGCACCGCAACCTGCGATCATTTCATTCAACAAACCCGAATATCCGTCCTGTTCGCAATTTTGCAAACGAGTAGAAGCCGTCAACAATCCTGCCTCAGACTTCAGCTGCTCCGATTGTCTCTCATTACGGCTCGAGGCCTTGTCCGTCTCTCCGAAGCCGAGGCCATGACGGCGCGAGCCGCCGAGCTACGCGAACAAGGCGCGGACGTGATCACACTCGGTCAGGGCGAACCCGATTTCGAAGCCTCACTTGCTGCCTGCGAGGCCGGCAGCTGCTCAATCCACATCGGCCGACGAAAAGCACCGCGCTCGTAAGGAGCAGACAGCTGCGCCGGCCAGTCAGCGAGACTTCAGTCGCGATCACGGGCTCAATTCCAGTATCGATCAGACCATGTTTTTTGCGGCGCGAAGCAGGTCGTTTTCAACGCGACGTTTGCAAGTCTCGAGACTGGAGCAACGGCGGCTCGGAGGCCGACGCAATGACCGGCTGGTGCGTTCTGTATGGCGTAGGGCCTTTGGCTCTGGTCGAGGCCATCAATCTCGTCCAGAGTCGAACCTTTTCCCAAAGGAGCTCGATCGCGCAATATGCAGCTGTCGAGGCACTATCTGGCCTCCGGGGTTCATCTGAGGCAATTCGCGCGCGTTTCCGCAACGCTGTCGCTGCAATCTCGATGGTTTGGGCCGGCTCATTCTTGCGGCTGCACTCCATTTCGTTGAATGGAGGGCCATCGGCTCCCTCTCAGCGAGCATCCTTGCCTTTGGCTCGATGCCGTCCG
The DNA here is from genome assembly GCF_002795245.1 of Bradyrhizobium forestalis. Lineage (GTDB taxonomy): Bacteria > Pseudomonadota > Alphaproteobacteria > Rhizobiales > Xanthobacteraceae > Bradyrhizobium > Bradyrhizobium forestalis. The sequence continues at coordinate 63,090 of NZ_PGVG01000036.1, forward strand.
CGCAGGTGGGCAGCGAAATCGAACGGCTGCCGAGCCAGCGGAACGGCTGAACTCCGGTCAGCGCCCGCAACATCTGCGCCGCCGCAAATTGATAGAGGGTCGACATACCAGCGCCTGTGCGGGCCGGCAAGTAGCGTCGAGGAACGATTCGATGACACTCATCGAATAATTCGATCCCCCCCAATTTGCTGACGTTTTTATGTAGGTTATAGCCTGTGGTTTGATCGCCATCGAAATGGCTGCTTTCGCGCATGAGAGCTCGTGCGCTTGTGGCTTACAATGTGCGCCGGATCCGCGTCCAGCGCGGTATTCCGCAAGAGCAATTGGCCTATGATGCAGGTGTTGATCGCTCCTACATGAGCCGTCTCGAGCGCCAACAGGCGAACCCGACAATCGATCTTCTCGATCGCCTTGCCGAGACGCTCGACGTTGCTGTCTCCGAGCTGTTTGTTCGGCCATCCAAGGGTGCGCCGCCACCCGCGACCTTACCTAAAGGTCGCAAGCCGAGGCCGACACGCCGCAAAAGGACCTAGCCGCCCTGACAGCACCGAGCCGTTGACGCCGATCCTGTGCGGTGACCAAGCATTATGCGCTCCCACGCCGATTTTGTGCTCAGCCGACCCTTCATATGCGGGAATCCCGCTATGGACATCGAATAATGTGATGGATGTTCATTCTGGCGCCGGAGCAGACAATGGCGGCTCAAGACGATGAAGTTCCTTTAAATGCCATCCGCGCTTTTGTGACCGTCGCACGCGAAGGCAGCGTCACGCGCGCCGCCAGCAGCCTGGGAACGACGCAGAGCTCGGTCAGCCGCTATTTGTCCGTCCTGCGGGACTATCTTGGTGCGGATCTCATTGAGCGGCGTGGGCGGCGCAGTGATTTGACCGAGTTCGGAAGGTTATTCGCTAACGCAGTCTCTGAACCACTCGAGACAGTCGGCTTCACCGCCAAGAGAATGCGGCGGCGGGCGGCCGCAGGCACCAATCGGATTGTCGTTCGCACATCACTATCGACTTTTGCTTTCTCTATTCTGATTCCAAATCTGCAAGCGTTCTCTTCTGAAGCGGGCGGCGTCATCGTGGACGTCGTGAGCTCGCTCTCGCCGCCGACATCTTCGGATGATTTCGACATTTTGATTACACGCGACCTGTCCGTCATCGAACCCGCCGACAGTTGGGAGATCTACAATGAGGAGCTGGTATGCGTCGGGCCGCCAAATCTGGTCGCGGGCAGAGAGCTCTCGATCGTCCGCTCAACCCCGATACTGAACATCACATCACGCCCCGACATCCTGCCCACATGGCTGAGGGCCATGAACCTGTCCTCAAACGACATACGAGCGGGCGCGCGCTATGATCACAACTATCTTGCTCTGCCGGCAGTCATGACAGGAAAATGCCTTCTTGTCGCACCAGAAATCATCGTCAGTGATCTGGTGCGAGGCGGCGCTTTGCAAGTCATCCCCGGCTCGCGCGCTCCAAGTGGCATGCAATATCGCGCCTATGCTGTGGATAGAAGCGAGCATCCCGAGATCGCTCGCTCTTTTTGCCGGTGGGTGGCTCGGCTTTGCAAGAAGGCTGCACTTTCGCAGGCTGCCTGACGCCTAGCAGGCGCCCCACAGTCCGGTACAGCTCGGGACCCATGCATTGCCCGTTATTCAAGTCGAGAGCGCTCAACTCGAGAAAACAATCCGAGCAGAGTCGTCGAACCCTTACGAAGATTGCGCCTGTCTGTTGCAGCTATCTAGACACCAGCGTGATAGATCGGAACGCAAAGATCTCATCCTATCCGCGATAGTGCCATGCCAGAATTGGCTGCACAGAACGGAGGTGTGCCATTGATCGCCCAAGAGCTCATGAACTGTCGTTCCTGCGTCTGCTCTTGTGAAGGAATGCGCGGCAGCGAAGGCGCATGAGGCGCCGCCCCAGTTTAACAAGTCGAATGGTTCGGCTGCGCAAATCGTCTGTTTTCCAGCCCCGCTCGGCAATACGACGGCTTCCAAACAGGCCTTGCGCGATTTGGCGATAGCTATTTCCTTCCTGCCATCCATCCAGTGCGCGCAGCGCCAAGATCAGCCGCCGCTGCTTCAAAGCCGGCAAAGCAAGAGGAGGCGTGCCGAGCGGCCGATGCTCAAGCGCGAGATAAAATCGACCTGCGGCCTGCAAGCGAAGCTCTAAATTCGCATCGAGCGGCAGATCGAGGATGACAGCAGACCCACCCACGGGAAGCTTGCTCAGGAAAAGGCGATGGTTCGCGCCGCCGAGCGGCACGATCGCATGCCATCCGTCCGGCGCGCGACGCACCTCGCTGCCCGGCAGATTGGCGACGTCCAGCTGGTAGCTCTTAGGCGCCATACGGTTGGCCGCCCGCACAGGCAGTACGGTCGACAGCACCTCGGGCGCCCAGAAGACTGCTTGCTTGTCGAAAGCCTCTTGCGGATCAGCTGGAAAACGAGAGCCCCCACTTCCGGCGGAACTGGCCCGCCGCTGCGCTTGAACGTTCGCGGCGAGATAACCGCCTATAATCCTCTTGGTAGTCGCGATCTCGGCGCAGCCACTCCCAGGCCAGGTCAGCCGCTTCTGCGCTTTTGAGGCCGCTGTATGCTTCCTCAGATCTCCAGTCAGTATTCGGCATCTCTCCATTTCCCGCATGATTCACACGCGGTGAACTGCAGCCCATGATTGTGGCGCTTTACGGTTGCATGCCAACCGTGCGCTCGCTTTGCGTGCACTTAATCGATGCCACGATCATCTTTTGCGATTGCCAGGAGTTCTGCCGATCTTGGGATCCACACTGTTCATTCCTTGGGCCAACCACCTCGGAGCAGATTACGATACCCGTGGCTCGCTAGCCACTTGGCCCGAGCCAGATGACTTTCGAAGGTGCGGCGCGCACGATCCGGTTCAAGGGTCGTGTCAAGCCCCAGCACAATGCGCGCGATTTCGCGCCAATCTGCCTTGTCAGCGTCGGCATCGAGAAGTCGCATATAGGTGATAGCGTGCTCCTTGTCATATGACGTGAGCTCGTGCGCGCTGGGCGCCAAATCTGCGATCTTTGGACCGGCCGGCACTCCCTGAAGCTCCTAGCAAGTTGAAAAATCTATCGAAATCGGAGCAACGATAACGGACTTCGGGCCATTTTGGTACCGCTCCAATCGTCGCGGTCCCAAGCTATTTTTGCCCTCGTCGTAACTACGAGCGCATATCGGCTCACGATGAGCTGGTGACTCCAATCTGGGCATTTGCTCTTTGCTCGGCGCGGGTTCTACTCGCAGTCCATACCGCGACCGATCGCGGATTTGCACAGCTTAGGCCGTCTTTGCTCTTCACCCTCCCGGAACGGAATGGACACCTGGCGTTTTTCCGCACGCTGGGGAAAGACCGCGGCCTAAAGGTAGCCAAGTGGGAAAGAACTCGTTCACTTTTCGAGCTCCAGCTGACGGCCGCCCTATTTGGTCGCGGCCCCCGGAAAAAGCCGCGTTCCCTCTGAGCGACATTTTGCTCTCCCGCCAGTAGCGAGCTCTCGCGCAGTGAGCGCGCCTGTGATGGGTTGATGGCATTCGAAAACGACAAACTCCACGACATCTCCCGTCTCACGGTGGCCTGCCCTCTAGAAGTCCGTGTCAGGAGAGCCAAGTGCTTGGGTGTGAGCTTATCGTAATACTGTGGCTATAACCAGTGGTTTCATAATCGTCGGAATGGCTGCCTTTGCGCATGAACGCTCGTGCGCTTGTGGCCTGGAATGTGCGCCGGATCCGCGTAGAGCGCGGCATTCCGCAAGAGCAATTGGCCTATGATGCCGGGATCGACCGCTCATATATGGGGCGCATTGAGCAGAAGAAAGAGAACCCGACCATTGATCTTTTGGACCGTATCGCCGCGACTTTGGGTATTCACTTCTCCGAATTGTTCGCTGAGCCGGCCAAGGGTTCGACACCTCCCAAGCCGATGTCTAGAGGACGTAAGCCGGCCCGCCAGTGCCGAAATACGAAGTAGCTATTCCAGAGAGCCATGCTTGTAGCTAACCACGGGCGCAGACGAGCCGGAGCGGCCTGGCGTGCCCGCTTCTACTCGGCGGCGGCGATTCTGAACCTCCGGCTCGAGCTATGCCGGTTCCGGTTAAACAGCGCGCAGCGCGATTTGCCTCCAAGTAGCCCGAAGCATGGCTTATGCTGCTCGCGTAGACTGATTGTGTGGCCGCTTGAGGCCGAGGTTTTCTCTAAGAGTCCGCCCGGAGCTTCCCGACCTAAACTTACCGCGTCGGCGCAATTCGGGAACGACGAGCTCCACGAAATCTTTGAGCCCGCTCGGAACGATCGGGGGAATGAGGTTGAATCCATCGCCCGCATATTGATCGAAGGTATTGATCATGATGTCGGCTATCTCATTAGGCGTCCCTACCGCCATTAGATGTCCGCGCGAATCCGATATCAAGCGGATCAGCTGCCTCCAGGTCATTCCTTGGCGTGCAGCTACCTCGAGGAGCACCTTCTGGCGGCTCTGAATGAACTTCGTCTCCGGCAAAGTGGCCGGAACTAACGAGTCCAAATCGACGGCACGCAGGTCGGTGACGAACCCCAGCCACCGATCTGCCGTCTCCGTCATGACGTCTGTATGTGTATAGGACTGCAGTTTCTTAAGCTTATCGGAGGCCTCCTGCTTGGTCCTCCCAACAATCGGGACAATGCCCGGCATCACCAATATCTGATCGTCTTCGCGCCCAAGCCCGCGAGCCTTCTCCTTTAGATCTGCATAGTACTGTTTACCGCTTTCAAGCAAAGGCTGGGCGGTGAATACAACTTCGGCGAATTCTGCAGCGAATCTGACTCCGGCCTCGGATGAGCCGGCCTGAACCAGTACAGGGTACCCTTGGGGCGGCCGTGCGATATTCAGTGGGCCTCTGACCGAGAAATAGGTCCCACGGTGATTGAGGACGTGCAGTTTCGTCGTGTCGGCGAAGATCCCACTTTGCTTGTCACGAATGAAAGCGTCGTCTTCCCATGTATCCCAAAGCCCCTTCATGACGCCTACGAACTCTCTAGCTCGCTCATATCGCGCGTCATGCTCTGGAATTTCTTCATCGCCAAAATTCGCCCCTTCGAACTTATTTCCGGAGGTCACGATATTCCAAGCGGCACGTCCGTGCGAGAGGTGGTCAAGTGAAGCAATCATACGTGCAAGATGATAAGGCTGGTGATATGTCGTGGTCGCTGTTGCAACAAAGCCGATATTGTTTGCTTTTGATGAAAGGGCCGACAACAGGGTGATCGGCTCAAACGTATCGTTTCGGCCCGCACGCGCTATGTCTGCATGATCTCGTTCGACGACACTTGGGCTGTCTGGAAGAAACACGAAGTGAAATGCCGCGCCTTCGGCAAGTGCCGTAAGGTGTGCATAATGCTCGATATCGACTCCGCCCGTCTTCGGCACGCTCGGATCGCGCCAAGCTCCCTCGATATACCCCGCCTGTAGGACGTATAGTCCGAGCGCCATTTCACCACTGCGCGCCATGCCGTACTCCCCTTCTCAAAAATATCTCGTGTTCAAGCGAACGACCAAACTGTTGAGAAACACTCTTCGCACCTAAAGAACACAAGTGAAGTCCTTTGCTCCAGAGCACTTGAGACCAACATGTGCCACTCAGTGCATAGAACGAAGGCCGTCCGAGAAACAGGCTGCGAGTGTCGCGCCGTGCCTTCGATCCAAGCCCATGGCGGCGGCCGCACGATTGATATTACATACCGAGCTCGCCTCTCCAGCGACGCTAGAACCTATATGTGACATGCTCAGCTATTCAGATCAATGACGAGCGCTGGTAGTTGACTTACATCCAAGCCGACCGGATGGACGCTGGCACGAAGGCGGGCGTTTGTCTTCTTTAACCGTCGGTCTGTCTTCCAGGTGACACTGTGTCATGAGTGGACGTCGCGAATCACGCAAATGCGTAGCGCGCGCGTGGTGCATCAATGGGTCATTGATCTAAATGCGAGTGCAACTGCGCCGCCGTCACACAATCGAGACTTCTTCATCGCAATGCAGGAAGGCAACAGCGAAACACGCAACGTCACATAGTGTGAGATAGAAGGTCTCCTACCGAGATGGGCCGACGTGCGTTGCTACTCCTGCGCCGTCAAGGGCAATGACGAGTCCATCGTTCGCTGCGAGCGTCCACGCCTAAACATGGGCTATTAGGTCGAAGGCTCTCGAGAGCACCGTCCTTTCAGCTCTACTTCGGAGAGCATTCTCGTGCCGATGATGCCCTTGCTGGCGAGCTCTGCAATTTCGACCTCGCCGAGCCCGAGCAAGTCTGCCAGGATTTCGTTGTTATGTTCTCCTAGGGTAGGCGCCGCTCGACGAATTGAGTGGGGCCCTGCGTCTTCGCGAATCGGAATTGACGGCTGCAGGTGCGTCCCGATGAACGAACGTTCGATCTCTTGGAAAAATCCACGCGACCTTAGGTGCCAATCTTGCAGCAGGTCAATTGGAAGGCGGACCACTCCGGCCGCAACCCTGGCGCCCTGCAGCTCTGCCATTACCTGATCTGCATCACGCCTGCGCGTCCAGGCTTCGATGGCTCCCTCGATTGTATCCTCGATCGAACGGCGACGTTCCGCGAGCTTCAGCGAGGAGTCAGCAGCCCAGTCTGATCGGCCGATCACGCTCGCAAGCCTCTGCCACATACCCGCATCGGTGGCAGCCACGGCGATCCAGCAGTCTTCTCCGGCACACCGGAACAAGCCGTGCGGCACAAACTGAGGATGCCGATTGCCGTACCTTGTCGACGTACCACAAAGTGATTGGATAATGATCCATGGAGCAGCAAGCGGCATCATGCATTCGATCTGCGCGAGATCGATAAACTGCCCCTGCCCAGTCTCGCGCGCGTGAATTAGTGCAACAAGAACTGCAGCGCAGCCATTCAGACCACCTATAGCATCCCCGAACGCAACGTGGCTCATTACCGGCGGCCCATTGGCACTTCCGACCACGCTGGGCAACCCCGAGCCCTGCTCCAGAGTCGAGCCGTATGCCCGGCAATCGCGAAAAGCGCTGTTCTTGCCAAAGGCTGACATCGACATCACCACGAGGCGCGGGTTGAACATTCTCAACACGTCGTAACCAAGCCCAAGCTTTGGCAGCACATCGACCGAATAATTGTCGACAACAATATCGGCGCCCGCTATCAGGCGCTTAGCAAGGGTGAGGCCCTCGGGTCTGGTCAGATCGAGCGTGATGGCGCGCTTATTGCGATTCATCATGCAGAAGCGCAGCGTCTTCTCGTACATCTGACGGTTTACGTAACCCGGCCGGCGATCGACACCGCGCCACCAGTCCGGGTACTGGATCGCCTCGATTTTGATCACGTCCGCACCGAGGTCGGCAAGGGTCCGCGTACACAATGGGCCAGCCCAGCCCATGGAAAAGTCGATGACGCGAGTTCCCAGCAAAGGCTGTTCGGCCGGGCTGCCGGAATCGAAGACTAGCGACGCTCCACTGGTGGGCTTCGGTCTGCTATTCGTGAAAGCCTGCCGCTCGCCGGGACACGGAACCCTTCCACCCCGGCGTGGCGGTGTCAATGTCAGCCGCTGCATCGAGCCCGCTGTGAGCGCGCTTTCCTTGCCGAGCAGAATGGGCACGATTGCACCACGCTCGATCTTCTCTTTATCCTGGAGAAGATCGGACATCTCTGGCACCGGTACAATCGGGATCTTGCGCTTTAGTCCCTCGGCAAACCACTGCTGCGCGGTCCGCTTCCTAAGCCTTGGGATGAGCAGTCGTTCGATCTGCTCCATATGGTTCAGACGGTCGGCGCCGAGGACCAGAGCTGGATCATCACGCAATCGAGGAAGGCCGAGCATGTCGCAGAACGCACGCCACTGGGGCGGGGTTATTGTCGTGACGCCGAGCCAGCCTTTTTTTGTTTCATAGATGCCGACTGGAAAGTTTGGCCAGAAGCGATTGATGCCGATCCGGCGCATCATGTCGCCGCGCTGAAATGCTTCAAATAGCTGATACTCGCTAAGCGTGATACACGCTTCGAAGATACTGAGCGAGTACGATCGACCTGCTCTATTCTGCATTCGCGCAACCACTGACGAGGCAGCAGCGATAAAGCCCCATAAACCCGCCAGGATACCGGTCTGGAAATCCGGCGCGTGCAAAGGAGGCCCTTCGACTGGCCCAACCAGCTTGATGAGACCGGCAAGGGCGCGAACGGTCGTGTCGCTCGCAGCAAATTCGGCATAGGGCCCCTCGCGGCCGAACCAGCTCGCCTCGAGGTAGATTAGCCTTGGCTGTCGTTGTCGGATTGCGGCGACATCAATGGGCGGGCAGCTGGCACCATCGATATCGCGGCCATCGATCAGAATGTCGCAATCGTCAATCAAGAGTGTGACCCGCTTGACCGCCTCTGGGTCCGCCGGATCGATGACAATACTTGATTTGTTGAAGTTCAGGAACGCGAACCACGCGCTTTGGCCACCTGGAGTCAGCGGAACGCTGGAACGAAGTGGATCGCCGGCCGGGGGCTCGACCTTCCAAACCTCGGCACCAAAATCGGCAAACAGCCGCGCACAATAGCTCGTTGCAGCTGAGCTACCAATCTCGAGGACCCGCAGCTGCGACAATGCCTCGCTGGAAGGTTGCGCTTTTTCAGCCATAAGGATGCTCCGGAGCTTCTCCGCCTGCCGACAATCGCTACACCCCTCAGGAGGGCCTGATACAGGCGCTTTCCACGCAAAGGTAGTGATGCACGGGCTGCACCACGCATGTTTCCGATGTCACCTGCTTGCCTTGCGCTGAGCCTCAACGCACCTGCTGCTAGCAGAAAGTTCCGGAGATCCAGCAAGGACCGTGCCGGTCTGGATTGGATTCGAGCAAAGTCCGGCTCGGCGTGACAAGGGACGGGATCGCTTTAATCGGACAGCTGGTCCTGGCCAGCGAAAGCGCTACTACAGGCGTATACGTCCTGCGAGGCAGCGGACTTGATCCGCCTGGCCTGGTCTCGTACTTCGACGCGGACAAGTGCGGGGCGCCTATTCACGCCCGAGACATCGGCGCAGAATGAAGCGCTCTCACCCGAGTTCGCTTACTTTCTTCGCAACTTGCTCCGCAAATTGCAAATGCCTACGGACCTGGAGACACGCGACCTGCAGGTTTTGCAACCTCAGCTCCTCCCGAGCCCGCCTCGCCGGGTCAGACTTGTATGCGGGCGCAGGTGTGGCGCATTCCGTCTGATATAGCGCAAAATGCCGGAACCCCGACATGTTCACCATCCGGTGTCATCCTTCTCTTCTAATCGGAAGAGCGCTGATTCGGTGCAGCAGCAGTACGTTTTTCTGTTGACGCGTCCTTGGAATTGCAAGCGACCGACCTGCGGCCTTTCTTCTTCGGCCTCCGCTCAAGCACGCAATTTTCAGCAGCCTCGATCGCAGCGCCTCCGGTCCTCAGCGATCTTGAAATGCGTCGCACGGCCGCCCTGCGATTTGAACTCTCGAGCACTGCTAGGTCGTCGCTTGCACGTTCGCCGAACGACTTAGTCGGCTGATCCCAGTCGACCGAAGCTGGTTGATACCAGACGAGTGCGTCAAACGACAAAGAACGACAAAAGCCCTCGGTTAGGCGCCGAATTCGCCCCCCGTGATGTCGATCGTCGCTCCAGTAATAAAGCCCGCCATCGGCGAGGCCAAAAAGGAGGTGAGGTGTGCTACCTCCTCGGCCGTTCCGAAACGACCGATTGGAATACGGCTGAGGGCGGAGCGATTGACCGCGGCCTCTGCTGGCCCAGTGAGCTCACTGAGAATCCGCCCCGGGGCAATACAGTTGACGGTAACTCCATGTGGCGCGAGATCCCGTGCAGCAGCCCGGGTTAACCCGATCAGTCCCGCTTTCGACGCAGCGTAATGCGGACCGGCGATGAGCGGCACGGCACGGCCCGCGAGCGAGCCGATATTGATGATGCGTCCATAGCGCTTTGCAATCATGGATGGCGCGAGGAGACGTATGAGGGAGAACGGACCGCTGAGATTTACATCGATGACGCGCGCCCATTCCTCTCGCGACATTTGCGAAAGCCACGGTACCTCCTGGTCTACACGCTTTGGCGAGATGCCCGCATTGTTCACCAGAACAGTAATTTCACCCCAACGTCTGCGGATCTGGTCAACAAATCGCTCCACCTCATTTTGCTGAGTGACGTCGACCACCCCCGCACCAAGCCGATCTTCTGGAGCTCTAAGGCTCTCCAGCGCACGCTGCACGTGGTTCGCCTTTGTCGCCACAAAGGCCACTCGATAGCCATCGTTCAAGAACCGACGTACGATCTCAAGTCCGATCCCGCGTGCTCCTCCGGTGACGAGTGCAGAGGACGGATCACTTTCAGTCGTCTTCGGTCTTCCCATTGGCATTGTTGCGCCGATCATAGCGAGTGTACTTGGAACCGGTCGGTGAGCCGCTGGGACCTTCACAGTGGAACAAGGTGTCCCACGGCAAACGCTCGGCCGCAGAATTCTCCAGTTGCGGCTGTTCTGCTCTGGGCTAGGGATCGTTCTCACTGCGCCACAGGCGCTGGTGCCTTGTCGGGCTCAATCATGGCCTCAGGCACTTTCTCCAGAATACACCCACACAGCCGTTCTATGTCGTCAACCTCATGATCGGCCGTAATGCACACCCGAATGCCTGACTTTCCTTGTGCCACGGTCGGAAAGAAAATCACAGAGGTATAAAAGCCTGCATCGAGGAGTTCTCGGGCGAGTGCAATCGCCTTCGCTTCCGATCCAACAGCAACCATTCTGATTGGAAGCGAATTGCCTTGCTCGGGAGTTTCGACGCGACGATCAAAGACCTTGATGCGTTGTGACAGCCGCATCTGCCGTTCGGCAAGCTCTGCCGATCGATGTATCTTGCAAGAGGCAAGCGCGGCGCCAACCGCTGCCAAGTTGGGGGCGACCGAAAATGCATAAGGGATCGCGTATCGCCGGAACAATGCTTCCTGCTCGGCCGTTCCCAGCATCAACATGCCCCCCGAAGCGCCGAAGCCCTTGGCCAGCGAGGCTGCTATGATTGTACGGTCCCCCAACATTTCGGGGAATTGAGTGCGTGCAAACCCTTCGCCCTGGCGCCCAAACAGCGAAATGCCGTGAGCATCGTCAATGTAAAGAAAGAGTCCATAACGCTCCTGGAGCTCACGAAGCTCCTTGATGGGCGCGGTTCCTCCCATCGAATAGACGCCGTCGCATACATAGGCAACTACTCTCTGTTCGCGGCACAGGCGTTCCAGAGCGTCAATATCATTGTGTTCGATCGTTTCCACTGCCGTTTCATCGGCAACCACCGGCTTATGATATGCGAGCGACACATGCGCGATGCGATCGAACACGACAAGTGGCTTTTTGCCTTCCGTCAGAAGGCCAGAAGCAAGAATGGGCATCGCCCCCAGATTGGCGAGCATGACCGTTGAAAACGCGATAACCCGCGCACTGAACATCTCCGACAGAGCTGCTTCGAGCTCAGCCAGAAGATCGAAATTAAGCCGTGTTCGTGCGCATGACCAGTGCAGCGATCCATGCGCCTCGATGGCGTCGATCGCGGCAGCCACGATTGTCGGATGATTATCCAGCCCCAAATACGAACACCGCACGAAATCAATGACCTGCGGTCGGCCGCCGAGTGGACCGACGCCTAACGCAAAGGCGCGTCCAATCGTTGAACGTCCTTGTACAGCCATGAGACCGGCGCTGTGAGCTGCATCAAAATATGGCCTGCTCTTGTTGATCATATAAGCGGTGTTGCGAAAGTGTTCGCTCGGACGACCATGATCCGAAGCGGCGCGCTGCTGTCCCATTCCGTTCTCCATTCCATCTGTCAAGCGGCTGATTGGCACCACGCACGGCCTGACGAATTCGGCGCGAGTCTACTTATCTTGAGGAACAGCCTGATCGGCTTTTATTCGCGCAAACGAACTAACACCATGTCTTTCGCGTTGACAGCTACTAGATCAAATGGGCGGTACATTATGACGAGCGCAGGTTTGGGCGATGTCCTGTCGACCTCGCCTCCACAGTTCCGCGCTACACTTTGGCTACCTTCGACGAAGATCTGCGGATCAATCTTCGACCGGCCTCACTGGTAACCAGCGCCTTCAATGACAGCTCCAAAGCCGTTTGAAAACGGGGATGTCCGCAATAGTAAGCCGGCGCTCTTGCGAGTGCTGACAAGCGCCACATCCATCGTCTTGCAGTTCCAGTCTTTGAGAATCATGCACCGAACCGATCGCAAACCGCGATCGGCGGGGTGACACAAGCGGCGTTGCGGGCTTATGCTGCATCGCGTCCGATCGAGCTGAGGCGGCCTCTCCGCATTCAATTTCATATGCTCGCCCGCCCTGCTCGCGCAAATTCCATTACGATCACACCAAACCCAAGACCTCGATTAGGTCAAACGCCGCCCTAGAGAGTTTGTTGTCACGTTTGTGCCACTATCACGTCCAGCAAGCTCGATGACTGTCGAGAAAGCCTGAGAAGACTTCGACCACGAGTTCCGCGTCGGTGCGATTCATCGGCGTTGAGATCGAGGCGGCACCTCCATGAGGCAGAATGATGCCGTTCTCTGCAAAGAAGTTCACGAGCTGCTTCATCGATTTCGATGCGTTCGGCGTTGGATATGCTTCACGATTATCGTTCGGTTCTTGGGACATCGGATGAACGCGAAAGAGTGAAGCGGCTCCCGTGACGCAGAACGGCGCTCCGCTTTTTGAGATAGCTCGCGCAATCCCATTCCGGACAATGTTCCCAAGGTCTTCAAGGTGTGCGAGGGCCGCATGGTCTAAATGCCGCATCGCTGCAAGTCCGGCCGTTATGGAGAGAGGATTGGCGGAAAATGTACCGCCTTGAGGGAGCAGTGGTCGACCGGCCGAGGCATCAAATACTTCCATGACCTCGTGCCGACCACCGATTGCTCCAATCGGCAGGCCGCCCCCGATGATCTTCCCCATCGTGATGAGGTCCGGAACGAGACCATACAGGGCCGACGCTCCCTCGAAGCTCTGCCTAAGATTCAGCACCTCGTCAGCAATTACCAGGACGCCGTTCATACGAGCGGTCTCTTGGACTGCCGCCATGAAATCCGGTTTTGGTGGAATTAGTCCCGCGCGGCTTGGCATTGGATCTATGATGACAGCGGCAAGATCCCTACCGTGCAAAGATAGCAATCGGCGCGCGGCATCGGCGTCATTGAACCGCATCACAATGACTTCATCCAGCACGCTCGCGGGCATTCCACGATAGGACGGCGTCGACCTGGGACCACTCGGACTGCCCCAATTGTCCGGCGTCGCTGCAAGACTTACCTCGGCCCAATCGTAGGCGCCATGATATGCCCCTTCCAGCTTTGCGATCTTCGAACGACCTGTGAACGCCCGAGCGGCCTTGATCGCAAAAAGCACCGCTTCAGTGCCGGTATTGACGAAGCGAACACGCTCAACGCGCGGAATGCGTTCGCAAAGCAGTTCAGCGAGGGCGATCTCCGTTTCTGTCGGATATGCGAAGCAAGTTCCTAGATGCAGCTGATGGGCTAACGCCTCCACCACTGGTTCAAACGCATGCCCGTGGATCAGCGTCGTAAAATTTGCGTTCAGGTCGAGAAACTGATTACCATCGACATCGATAAGATAGCTGCCGTTTCCGCGCGCGACATAGCGAGGAACCGGGTCCCGCTCGATACTTGCTCGTGACGTTCCATCAGGGAATACGAGTAGCGCGCGCGCAAACCTCTCCTTAGATCCTCGTCCAACCATTGAAGCTCCCATTCTACCATGCAGCGGTCGCCGTCGTGCTCTGCTTTGTGTGATCGCTGGCGCAGGTTATCCGGTCGCTAACCGTCCTTGATGTCGGCGCGATTGCCTGTGAGCCTGTTGTCTCAAGAAGCCCATATTCTTCTTGCGACATTGAACGTCTGCTCGACCGGTCGGCGCACTTTGGTCACACAGCGGCCAGCTAGCTAGATGGCTTGCCTTTCGGCACTTGGCGAGGGATCTCGCGGAGAGGCGCTCAATTCATTCTTCTCATGATGATAGACAAGTCGTTGCAGTTCCTCCGAGGTCAACCAAACAAGCAAATCGTCGTCCATGATGTTCTCTTCAACGAGATGCAGCACCGACCCACCTTCCTCGTAGTGCGCATGTCCGTATTGCGCCAGAACACCTTTGGACAGCAGCCAGCGCTCTGCCAGTCCGACCACGAAGTCCGGCTTCCACATCGCGAACGAAATACCACGTAAAACTGCAGCCATGATCTCAGGCATGCCCTGCCCTCTGAAATCTTTGCGTAACCAAAAATCCCCGTGATAAGCGACCTTTCCAGTAATCTCCCTCGCCGTCGGTGCGGTACACCTGCAGCGATCTTGAGGATGAGCATGCATTGCAGGGTCGGCATAGAACGCCCTCAAGGACTCAAGATTCGATGCAAAGTTGCTATCCTGCAGATCGTACAACCGCGCGGCCTCCACCAATGCCACATCGTTATGCTTGTCGAGACCTATCATCCAATAACCCTGCCCCGGCTTGATCGGCGATCGATCTGGCCGGAAATTTGGGTATGTCCGCTTCTTAGTCGGAAGAGCACTCGTAATGGTGACATACTTATCAAAATCGAATCCGACCGAAAGCTTGATGCCTTTCTGCGCAGCTAGATCATCATATATCCGAATAAAGCGTGAGACGTTCAGTATGTTGACTACGCTTTTCATGGCTGCGCTTGTCCTGTCCTGTTGAGCCATATCAATGGCTACACGGAACCGTCAGCGTACAGCGTCGGCCGCGAACCGCGCTACTACCTACTTCGGTTGGCGACGATGGATTCTTGCGGCTGCTAATCCACTCAATTGGACAAGCAGTATCCCTCCATTGAGTGCCGCCTTGTTTGACGAACGCGATCGCTGCAGGTCCTAGGGGTAATCCTAGGAGAAGCGCTATGACGATTTCGAGGGCGGAGGTGATCACATCGGTAGAGCGGCGGCGCC
>NZ_PGVG01000037.1 GCF_002795245.1 Bradyrhizobium forestalis
CCGCTTGGATCAGCGATTGGCCGAGCATGGTCTTCTAGGCGATCCAGATGCCCAGCGGGTGCTCGGAGCCCAAGTCCGAAGCGAGATCGCTGGCGAGATCAAAGGCGAGGTCATGCACCGTGTGCTCGCAGAGCGTGGCCTCGAACTATGAGGCCTCGATCGTCAAACATCTACGGCGGTCTCGACTCCCTTGTTGATCTGGATCCACCCACACCCCACGACTTGCGTGACGATGCGCGCTCCGCGCCAGCACCTGAATTCACGGCCGCCTCGCCGTTCGCAGGACCGCCGGGGGCGACTTCGGAGCTGCGGGACATTGGAGCGATCGTTGGCGCCAACTGGCGCCACGGCTCCCAGGCGGCTTCAGACGTGCTGATCGATGTATTGGGCAACATCAATCTGCTGCCAAACCAGTTCGGGCCAAGTCAGTTCACGATCAATGGGGAGCGCTATTCGGCGACATTTGGACCGCGCGGTCGCAGGGATATTCGCCTGATCCATCACCCGCACGCCGGTAGAATGAACGAAGCCGGGCCATCCCGGCCGCTGCATTGCCCACCGCCAATCGTAAGCGCAAGGCCAGCCGGGGAAGGTCCAGTCGATCTTGGCCATCTTATCCGGGGCGGCTGGGAGCATAGGGAGCGGTTCCTGCCGCCTTACCTCGTGCGCGTTTTGGAAGGCGAGCGCCTCATATCCTGATCGTGGCTGAAGAGGTAGCAGGGCTGCAATCTCAGTCTATCGGCGGGGCAGCTCACGTGAGCTAGCGCTGCAGATCGAACGCATTCGTAGTCGACGGAGCGCACGCGACGGAACAAGGACCAAGAACATGGCTACCAGACAAAGGTTTGCTGACGAAGGCTGCTTCTCCTGATGCGCGGGCCAAATTCCTCCGCGAGCGCGGTACTTCGCAACCTGCATTCGTTTAAGTCTTCATGGGCAGTTCAGTTACTGCGCTATAGAAAGTCTCCTCGCGATGCCTTGCAAACACCTCTTCCGCTCGGTGCACGGTGCAAGTGCCCGCCGGATCTTGGACGCGATTGAAGCAAGGTTCGTGGGAAAGAAATCGATATACCATCATATAGCTCGTTTAGCCCTTTCCTTTCGGTATTTATCGCACAGTCGGCTATTGGAGCGTAGACTCTCCGTGGCGATTGTCTCCGCCGTCGTCGGACAGGATTTGTCGCGAGCTACGGCTGATCGGAAAAGTGTGCCGAGATGTTGATACATCATGTAACAGCAAAGATTATGCCTGAGACAGCGCACGATCGCGATCTCGCTTTGGACTTCACCAAAGGAGTGCTCATCATTTTAGTGATCGTCGGTCACCTGATCCAATATATCCTCTACCGAAATGAAGGGTTTTGGGATTCGGCAAGTTTCAAATGGATCTACATGTTCCACATGCCCCTCTTTATGGGAATAAGCGGTTATCTTTCCTGCCGAGCGCTGCTGGAAAAGTCCTTCATGCAAGCCATGGGCGATCGTGCGATGCAGCTCCTGGTGCCTATGCTGTTTTGGTTCTCTCTCCTGGCGACATTAAAGTTGACCGTGCTTCCCCGACTGGCGAGCGCACCAGACAACGCTTTGCAGTTCCTGAATGATTTCGCCGGCACATACTGGTTCGTCTGGGCCGCGTTCATTTGTTTTCTTCTCGCTAAAACTATTTCGATCTTCAGTCATTCGTCACCATGGGCCTTGTTCGTATCGGTCATTCTGGTGGTCCTTGCACCTGCGACCTTTTCCATATTCCCTCTCATAAAGTATACGTACCCGTTTTTCTGCCTGGGGTTCTCATTTGCAATGTCGAGAGAACGGTGGACCAGCATGATGCGCTCTCACAGGCCGTTCTTCATTATGTTTGTCACAATCGCGGCTATGATGTGCTTTCCGATCTGGCGCAAGGACACTTATGTCTACAACAATCTAGCTTTGGTCCAGGATTTGCAGTCGGCAAAAAATGTGCTTCTGATGTTTCTTGGCTCCGCAGCTGCCTCAGCGGTGATGATTAAGGTCCTGCTTCGATCCTGGAATATTGGTCGTTCAAATCGGGTGGTCCGCTTTATCGCCGCGAAACTGGGACCCAGCACGCTGGTGCTGTACTTGATCCAGGGTACGGTATTCCGTCTCATGGATTCGATACAGTATGGAGAATCTTGGGACGCCACGATGAGGTCGGCCGCGGCTGCATTTCTCGGGACAATAATTGTTGCCGCCGCGCTAACGGTTCGCTGGGCCGTGCGCGACATTCCTTATCTCTCCCAGCTCGTGCTCGGAGTGCCACCCCGCTCCTTGTCGGGCAGCCAAATCAATCAGGAGGCTCTCGCAAACGATCGTAGCTTGCGGGACTTGTGAACCTGCTGTCCATTCATGGCGCCCCAATCTGGGTGCCTCGCCGAAAAATGTTCCAGAAGATTGCGTCTTTGCTCCACGTGATTTGCTTCCTCCGAAAGTGACGGAGTAGGGACAGCGATGAGGCGGCTTTGGATGTCGACGCACGAGATGCTGACAAAGAGTTGTTGGCGAGCGTTACAGATCGTCAGACCTCGCGGAGAATATGCGAATTCTGGAAGGCTTCGCCACCATCACGGGCTTCCATCGCAAGTACGCCATGAGGTCTTCTGTCAATCGGCTTCCAACTATTGCAGGCGGAATGACAGCCGTAACGGTGACTTCGCGCGGCAGTAGCGTGCAGGTCAATAATGCCGGCTCCGCAAGCGACCGTCCAACGCTATCATTATCATCGACACGATCAGCTCGAAGCTCTCATCTCGCCGACTTCATCGCCTACAACTATGCACGGCGGCTAAAGACCTTGAAGGGCCTCACGCCTTACGAGCACATCTGCAAATGCTGGACGTCCGAGCCAGAACGATTCAAACTCAATCCGCTCCAGCAAATGCCGGGACTAAACACCTAACAGGGCAGTTACAATCATTCAGATTCCTCGTCAGCTTCTCGAAAGCTAAGCCTCGTAGCAAGAACGCGTTTATCCAGGTTCGACGTTAGCTGCTCAGATTTGTCAGGAGAATCGGATGGATGCGTTCAACCACCTCCACCCCGTCGAGGCCCCAGATGTCGAGCGGGCGTACGACGACGAGCTGGGACAGCAGCAGGATTACCAAGCGGGCTTTCAGCAGCACCTGAACGAGTTGCATCCGCACGAGCGCCCGCCCCAGAATTCAAATAACCTCAGCGACCGCGACGTTGTGTCGAACAGAGATGCGGATTTTTTGAGAATGCCGCACGGGGATCGCGTCGGACAAGGCACCTCGCGGTTGCCCTCGGATTCGCCTGCCTTCTCTGGACAAGGCGTCAATCAAGATCTGCTTTTTCCGGGCGCGGATCGGAGTGGTCAGTTGCCAGCCGGCAGTTTCAGTCTGACGGATGGTTGGCGCGGCGTGGATGCAGCTGCCGATTGGCCGACGCAAAGTTTCGATCAGGAGGGGCATTGGTGGGCGGAGCCCGGTGATGTGGTGCCTGAGTGGCCAACGACCGCGGCAATTCCTTGGCAGCAAGATCTCGGAGTATCAATCCTCGGCCGACAGCCTCGGCCGGGCGATGGCAGTACGACGGACCTTGAGGACCCCGTCCTCAGGCAATCGCGGCTCGACCACGTCTTGGACACCTGGGCCGGCGAGGAGGGGCAGACGCAAGACGAAGACCGCCAAGAGGCCGTAAGACGAATAAGAGCCTGGGCAGAGGCCGGCGACGTCTATGCAGGGCTGGAGCTGCATGATCTGGGCCTGACGACACTGCCTGCCGCCCTTCCGCCCGGGCTCCAGTCGCTCAACGTCAGCGACAACGAGCTGGTGCGCCTGCCTGACACCCTTCCGTCCGGCCTCCGGACGCTTGGCGCCAGCAACAACCGGTTAACCGACCTGCCGGACACTCTGCCGACCGGACTCCAGTCTCTGGTCGTCGGCAGCAACCAGCTGACCGGGCTGCCTGAAACGCTTCCGGAGAGCCTTTCGACACTCGCCGTCTGCAGCAATCGGTTGACCAGCCTGCCAGACAACCTGCCGGCCGGGCTCCAGGACCTCGATGTCCGCGGCAACCTGTTGACCCGCCTACCCGACACCTTGCCGACCGGACTTCAGTCGCTTGCCCTCGGTAGCAACCGGTTGACCAGTTTACCCGACACTCTCCCGCCCGAACTCAAAGAGCTCGAAGCCGACGGCAACCGGCTGACCAGCCTGCCCGACACTCTCCCGGCCGAGCTCCTGTTGCTCTTCGCCCGCGATAACCGGCTGAACAGCCTGCCCGAGACTCTTCCGACTGAGCTCCAGAGACTCCACGTCAGCGGCAACAGCCTGTCGAGCTTGCCCGAGAACCTCCCGACCGAGCTCCAGATGCTCGAGGCACGCAACAATCGGCTCACCAGCCTGCCAGAGAGCCTGCTGACCCGGCTAGGGTCTGGGTGCATGGTTTATGTGGAGGATAATGCGCTGCCCGAGCAGGTGCGGACGAATTTGGCGGCAGCCCTGAATGCGCCGAGCTATGCCGGCCCGCGGGTCTTCTTTTCAATGGGTGGAGGAACGATGGTGGACCAGGAACGGCCGCTGGCCAATGCGGTCGCGGACTGGTTGAAGAGCGAGCCGGAGGCGATCGCCGTCTGGCAGAACTTCGCCCACGAGGAGGGAGCCCCGGAATACGCGCTCTTCCTCGACAAGCTGCAGAAGACTGTGAATTATGACAATCCCAAATTCCGAGAGGCGGTGGCCGAGGATCTACGGCAGGCGGCGATCAGGCCGGAATTGCGGCGGCAGTTTTTTGAGCTGGCCTACGGGGCGAGCGAGACCTGCCAGGATCGCGTCACCCTGACCTGGAACGGCATGCAGACCGCACGTCTGAACGCTGATGTTGAGGACGGAGCCTATGACGATCGGCTCGGCGAACTCATCCAGCAGGGGCGGGTCCTGTTCCGCCTGAACGCGCTCGAGCCGATCGCCCGTCAGAAGGTCGACTCGCTCGGGTTCGTCGACGAGGTCGAGGTCTATCTCGCCTATCAGGTCAAGCTACGTGAGCGGCTGGACCTACAGCTCATCGCTCCGGATATGCGATTCTTTGATGTCGCCCACGTCACTGAAGACGACCTCACCGCAGCCGAGATCCAGGTGCGCAACGAGGAGGCGACGGGGTTCGCCGACTATCTGGCAACTCGCTGGCAACCCTGGGAGATGGTGGTGAGTCGGATTGCCCCACAAGCTCATGCACAGATGGAGGGCCGGCTCAGGGAGGCGATGGACGAGGAGTTTCCGAGCCGCCTTGAGCAACGGCTCGCCGAGCATCAGCTAACCGGAGATAGCGATGCCGAGTTGCAATTCGGAGCCCAGATTAGCGAGGAGATCGCCCGCGAGATCAAGGGTCCTCTGATGCGCCAGGTGCTTGGGGACCGCGGGCTTGAGCTGTGAAATGGCCATCCTTGCGAGGAGCGTCAATTTTACGGGGACCTATATCTCAGTGACACAGCGTAACTGGCGGCTCAGTCTTGCAAATATCGATTCGTGCCGAGCCTCTGCTAGTCCCGGCACCATCTTCCACTTCCGGCAGCCGCGAAATGCTGTGGCGCTGAAGACATCGATGAAGCGATGAGCGGGTCAGGTGCGGAATCGTGGCCTGAAGAGCGTAGAGACAGTCGTCGAGCGGCAACAGGGTATGCTTGCGAAAGGCCACGATGATGGCCTCGTCCTCTACCGATAGAGAGGTGGACTTTGGCTCCTTGGGTCCTGTCTTCAGATCAGTGACGGAGCCGCGCCTCTTCCACTTGGCGACCGTTTTGGGATTGATCCCATAGCGCTTAGCCACGCTCTTAGGCTCTCTTGACTATTTTGTATTGCTCGACGGACCGCCTCCGTCGTGGTGGCGCAGCCGTGTAAAATTTGTCCCATAGCGCTTCCTTCGAATCGTGCGATAAGGATGCACCATCAAAGCCCCGGACTAAACATCTAGTGCCGGCGGCGTTGCCGCATGAGGAACGAGATGGCGGACTGAGCAGAAAATGGTCTGTTCACGAAGCTGGTATTGTGTCCTGCGTGCAGCCACCCTTATAGCCACCCTCCGGCCACCCGGAGTCTTTGCGTTGACTAAACCTATGCGCGGGACAAGCCCGCGAAGTCACCCTTCAGAGGCCCTGGATGCTGAAGGTGTCATTCGGCCTACAATATTGGCTCTGACGCAATCTTGGTGCAGCTCGTTATTCTGCGCCGATTAGTCTCGCTTGAAGCAGATCGAGTTTGCCGCGGCCGTACATCTGACGTCTGACGAGCTTGAGGCGCGTGATCTGACCTTCGGTCTGGCCATTAGACCAGGGCAAAGTGATTGCTGCCCGGACCGCTGCTTCGTCCCTTGCGACGCCACTGGCGAACGAGGCGACGAGACTAGCGCGGGCGCGCTCTATCCACGTCATGAGACCCGCCTCCGTCTTGCGCTGGATCATCAGATGGAATTCGGCAATGATGTCGCGTGCCTCGACCAAGGTTGGCACGCCAGCTTCGATCGCCGCGACCGTCATGGTCTCTGCTTTCGTGAGCAAGTCTCGCCCGATTGTCATGAGGCGCGCGATCGTTCTGGCCGACGGAATCCTCTGAAGGTTTTGTGTGTCGGCTCTTTCCGCTCGTCGTCTGCGGGTTGCCCACTCGCTGATGACGCGGAGCGAGCCTCGGAAGCCCCGCACTTTTAAACGACGCCAAAGTTCAGCCCCGTTACGGCAGCCGGACGCCCACTGCTCGTCCAGCCATGGTAAATGTAGATCCAACGAACTTTGTCGGGTTCGGAAGACGTCGTGGCGTTCGCCGCGGACCACCTGTCGCACCAGCTTCCTGCTGTGGCCGGTCTGACGCACGATCTGCTTGATAGGTATGCCGTTCTTCGACAGAGCCAGGATGGCCGCACTGGTCTCCTCGCGGCGCAGATGGCCCTCATACTGAAGACGCTCGGCGGCTGTGAGCAGCTTGGGGTCGATCGTGGTCGCACCGATCACGGTGCGGATCTGTCGCATCGACTTGCGCACGGCCTCGAGGAAAGCCCGACTGGCGTTCTCCATCAGATGCCAACGATCGGCGACCTGTACTGCATGCGGCAGGGCCTTGGCCGCGGCTTCGCCGTATCCGCCGCCACGATCACGGGCGACGATTGCGATCGTGGGATGAGCAGCGAGCCACGCTTGTGCAGTTGCTGGTTCACGATCCGGCAGCAGGGTGACCATCCGACGCTTCTCCAGGTTGCAGACAATGCTGGCGTATCGGTGATTGCGCCGCCAGGCCCAGTCGACAATGCCGATAACCCTGAGCGGGTCAGTTGGGGGACGGCTTTGGCGCCGGACCACCCGAAGAAGCGTATCTTTGCTTACCGGCAGCATCAGCCGCTTTGCAAAGCCTGCTGCCGGTCGACCGCCAAGCGCCAGGCCGAGGTGATGGACGATGGAGTCCAGCCTTGCCGTGCGTCGCGCCGATGGCGCCAGTGCGCCTTCGGCGAAGCGCTCGGTGAAGATTTGGCGCCCGCTTAGGACGGCGTCACAGCGGAAGCGGCGGGCGATCACCAGGAGCTGGACGATCCGCCCCGAGAGCGGCAGATCGGTCACGCGGCGTCGATAGCGGCTATGGACACGTCGGGAAGCCGTTCCGCAAGATGGACACAGGCCAACGCTTCCGGAAGCCCGAACCACAACGATCGCCATGTCACCCTCGTAGTAGGCACTCTCTACAACAACCCCACGCGGCACCAAACTGGAGCGGTGGAGTGCCTGCTGCATGGCGCTGATTCTCCTCCAATCAAAGCGCCAGACATCCCGCAAACTGCATCAAAAGTGAGTCAGAGCCAAATTTGCAGGCCGATTGACACCAATCAGGCGGAGTCATTCTTTTCCCGCCTGCGGCGCGCTGAGATCGGCATTCATCACCACGTCGCCGGTCCTTATCTGGCGGCCTACGCCAGCGAAATGGCTTGGCGCGAGAACAACCGCCTCATTAGCAACGGGGAACAGTATCTAATGACCTGCGATGCTGCTTTGCAGCACCCAGTTTCGCGTCAATGGAAGGGTTATTGGCAGAGAAATTCTCGCTAAAGAGTTGAAAACTCGCTAGATTCGGCAACCCCTGGTTTATTTACCACAATCGAACCGATAAACGATTTGTAAGGACGGAGAGGAACCAAGGGTGTTGACATCTGTTAACGGATCGCCAATTGTTCGGTGCAAGGATGGCTAAGAGGCCTTCCCACCCAAACAAGGAGATCGAAGCTGCGGTTACCTATGCCGAAGAGCAGGGGTGGTCGTGGGTTAAGGTCAATGGTCATGCTTGGGGAAAGCTCTTGTGTGAGCACCATGACAGAGAAGGATGCATGATCTTTGTCTGGTCTACGCCAAGAAACCCTCAAAACCATGCCAAGCAACTGAAGCGGGAAGTGGACCGCTGCCCCCACAAGAAAGAGGAGGAGAACGATGAAAACGTTTGAGTTCAGCATCATTGCTTCCGGCCTCAACCCGGAGGCGGAAGATTTCGCAGATCGGTTTTTCAAGGCCGGTTGTGACGACGCGACCATTTCCTTTCAAAAGGGCCACATCATCGTTGATTTTGCCCGAGATGCGGAATCAATCAGCAAAGCGATTGCTTCTGCGTTAAAGAACGTAGAAGCGGCTGGAGCCTCGGTTGATCGCGTTGAACCGGACCCGCTTGTAAGTTTGTCCGACATTGCCGCGCGAACGGGCATGTCTCGCGCGGCAATGACTCAGTATTCCAAAGGCCAGCGCAGCAAGGACTTTCCCGCACCTGTTGCACGCGTGACGTCGGATAGTCCTCTTTGGGATTGGGCGACAGTTGCGAAATGGCTTTTTAAGAATGAAAAGCTATCCAAGGAAACTGCTCTTGAGGCAGAGGCCGTTCGGATGGCTAATGCTGCCATTGAGTCCGACAGGAAGAAGCTGGAAGAGACTTTGCAGGGCCGACTAACTGAATACGAGAAGCAGTTAGAAGCCGCCTAGCGCGCAATCTCCCAAAGCATGTACTGCCCCGGCCCCTGCTCGCATCGGACAAGGCCGCGTTCTCCCGCTGCGTACCGAGGGCGACCCCATTGGCGACGCTTGCCGCGTCGCCGCACCTCAGTGACCGTGATACCGTTTCCGCATCCGTCGGTCGCGTAGAGACACCACGTTCTCTTGACTGGCTTCGCCGTCGGACGGGAGCTTCCGCTTCCTGCCCGGCGGCTTCTTCTTTTTGGACCGCTGAGCATCCGCCGATCATGTTGCAGCGTATCCTGCGGCGATGAAGTAGTTGCGGCATTCGGTTCCTGTGATGCGACCAATCGCGCTCCAGAGGCCGTGAACGGTTCGTTTTGCGGCCTCTACGCAAGAATGGCTTGAGCTTGGCGAAGGCGTTCTCGATGGGATTGAAGCCGGGGCTGTAGGGAGGCAGGTAGAGCAGGCGTGCACCCGCAGCCTCGATCATCTGGCGCACCCTTGGTTCCTTATGGCTGGAGAGGTTGTCCATGACGACGATGGCGTCTGGCGCAACGTCGGCGATGATAACCTTCTCGACATAGACTTGGCGTATCTGCAGTACCGCATGGGTACATCGATGCGGTTGATTTCTTCGATGAACTCCAGCGCGAAATGAGAAAATTCGCTTGATATCTGCGGTGCCCGGCAGAAATTGGCGAATTTTCCTCTTCATGACGAGGTAAGTTTTCAATTGTGGACGGTGTCCGGTCGAAGGGCCAGGGTCCGGACGAAGGCTCAAGCCGAATGAGCTCACGCCGCAGCAGCTTTTTTCTATCGATGCCGAGCAGCTAGGCTGCTTCGGGTGCTGCACACCAGGGTTTCTGACTCCGGAGTTGCAGAAGATGAAGGCGTGGGATCGTCGCGAAGGCTTTAAGTCTCGCCCAGGAGCGACAACTGGAAGTGATCGGCATCTCGGCATGTCGGCTCGCTTCGATCGGGGTCCGTGAGAGTGACCAAAGTTGGTCCTCTCCAAAGCGTCAGCGCGGCACGGTGTGTGTTCCCAGCCGATCGCCGCATTTGCCAGAATTTCGACGCAAGGTCGCGAGGAAAGCGGCTCGCAGGACTGAGGAGCTGGCTCAGATTCGACTTTGTACGAACCCTACCCAAAGACACACGGTCCGCAACATGGATGACGCGATACTCATGTTAAACGTGCCGACGAATCTTCGCGTCGCCCTCAAATTCGGCGGCCCCTTCGAGCCCTCATCGACAATCCCTTTCAGCGTTTGCCGATACTTGGTGACAACACTCCGCGCAAGATTGCGATAAGAGGATTTTACTAGTTTGTTCTGATTGGAATTAAGCGAGTCCTGTTGTGAGCACTTTCCAATTTATCCATACCGGCGACATACATCTGGACAGCCCCCTGAGAGGCCTGAGCGGACAGGGGGGGCCAGCGGCCGAGCGTATTCGAACGGCGACCCGAACTGCCTTTGAGGACCTCATTACTCAGGCAATCGATAGACAGGCGGCTTTCGTGGTCATCGCCGGAGACCTCTACGACGGCGATTGGCGCGATTTTCACACCGGCCTGTTTTTCGTTCGGCAGATGGGTCGTTTGCGGGGGGCGAAAATCCCCGCCTTCGTGTTGCACGGCAATCATGACGCCGAAAGCCAAATCACGAAACGGCTGACGCTTCCCGACAATGTTGAGGTGTTTAGCTATCGAAAGCCTCAAACTTTCAAGCTCGATGATTGCCGCGTCGCCCTTCACGGTCAAAGCTTCCGCCTGCAGGCGACGACGGAAAATCTGGCGGCAGCCTATCCCGCGCCGATCAAAGGCTATTTCAACATCGGCGTGCTGCATACTGCACTCGGCGGAACGGGTGGTTCTCACGAGAATTACGCCCCTTGCACGCTCGAAGAGTTGGTCAACAAGGGGTACGACTATTGGGCGCTCGCGCACGTGCATCAGGGCGGCGTACTGCATCGAAATCCGCACGTGGTGTTCTGCGGCAATCTACAGGGGCGCCACATCCGCGAAGCCGGCCCGAAATCGGCGCAGCTCGTTACGGTGCAAGACGGAGCGATCGAAGGCGCTGAGCTGCTCCAAACGGATGTCGTGCGGTGGATGCATGTCGATGTACCGGTCAGTGGTAGCGCGCGGTTCGGGGATGTAGTAGATCAAATCAAATGCTCGATCGACGAGGCGGCCAAGAACGCAGAAGGCCGACTGCTGGCTTGTCGCATCAAACTAACTGGCCCGACGGCTCTTCACGCCGAACTGATGGCGTCTGCGCCGCAATTGTTGGCTGAAGCGAGGGCCGCAGCACTGGCTCTTGGCGAAGAGGTTGCATGGATCGAACGTGTGATCAATGCGACCGTGCCTGCGACGGCAGTTTCTAACCAGCCAGAGGGCAGCGCGATCAACGATCTCAATGTCCTGCTAGCTCAGGCTGCGGGGGATTCCGATCTCCAGGCAGAAATCGCGAACGATCTGGGCGACCTTGTCCGCAGGCTTCCTCACGACGCGGCACTTGATATTGACGATTTTCTTCTCGAAGCGGTGATCGCGAAACAATACTCGGTTGTGATTGAGCAGGCTGGCGAATATCTGAGCGCACGTCTGACTGCGGAAAGGCGTTGATCGGTGCGTATTCGTTCTCTTGACCTGATCCGTTACGGACATTTCACCGGCACGACGCTTCATTTTCCGTCAGGCGAACCTGACTTTCATGTCGTGTACGGCGAGAATGAGGCTGGAAAGTCGACGACGATGTCGGCGATTGAAGATCTTCTCTTCGGTATTCCCGGGCAATCATCCCGTAATTTCCTGCATGAGAATGCGGCGCTGCGCATCGGCGCCGCCCTAGAACGCGACGGCGCGCTGCTTTCGGTCCGGCGTCGCAAGGGCAACAAGGACACGCTTCTCGGTCCGGACGATCTGCCGCTTGCGGCTGGCGATGGCATGCTTGCTCCTTTGCTCGGCGGGATGGACCGCGCGTTTTTCTGCCGGATGTTCTGTCTTGACCATGAGCGCCTGCGGGCTGGCGGGCGGGATATCACCCAGGCCAAGGATGATATCGGCGCGGCATTGTTCGCCGCCGGGGCCGGCGTGTCAGGTCTCCGCGATCGGCTGGGTGCGATGCAGGCAGAGGCGGATGGGCTCTGGGCCAGCCGCAAGGCGGGACACCGAAAATACTACCAAGCGGAAGACCGCCTTAAAGAGGCTGATGCGGCGTTGCGTCAACACACGGTGAGCGTAAACAAATGGCAGGAATTGAAATCCGCATTTGAAGAGGCGCGCGGCCTTTGCAATCAGATCGAGAAGGAAATCGAAGAGCACGTTTCCGAACTTGCGAAGATTTCTCGAGTCCGGCGCGTATATCGCGGTGTGCGTCGGCTTCAAGAGATTGAAACCGAGATAGTGGACCTCGGCGCGGTGGTCGAATTACCTCCCGACGCGGCTAGCCAATTTGAGAAGGCCTCGGGCGATAACGCTGCTGCAGAAGTGCGTATAAGCGCATTCCGCGAACAGATCGCAACAATCGGCACGGAAATTTCCGGACTTGTGGTTGACGATGGCGTTCTGCTCCACCAAACGGAGATTGAACGACTTTCGAAGCGCAGCATACAACTCTCTTCGGGCCGGGCGGACTTACCGAAGCGACGGGTCGAACTCGCCGCAGCGGAAGAAGTCCTGAAGCGCGCGGCGATTGAATTGGGGTGGACAGGGTCCGTCGCCGACCTGGTCGAGAGAATTCCGCCGCGGGCCAAGGTTGCAGCAGTCCGCGGACTGTTGACATCGCGTGGCAGCCGATTTGCCGCCGTTGATAGCGCTGAAGCGGCGCTAGAGGATGCCAGCGAAAAACTCGCCGATATCCATGCACGGATTGAAGCGCTCGGAGCGCAGAAAGACCTTTCGGTGTTGGCTGGGGTCGTTGAGTCCATTCGTGCTTTTGGCGATCTCAATGCGCGTCTCCTGAGTATCCATCAAGAGCATCAGGATGCCGATAGATCATGTCAGCGGCAAATGGCTGATATGAATCCGCCTATCGTGAGTGAAACGAGTTTGCAGGCCTTGAAAAGCCCGACGGAAGAGGCGGTAAGGGCGCATCGCGATGCTGCCCGCGAGCTTCAGGCGCGTATTCAGCGCCAGCAAGCTGTGACGCGTGAGCTGACGCGTACAGTCGAAAACAATCGAAAGTCTTATGCTCGTCTTGTGTCAGATGAAAGAATTGTCGGCGTTGAGGAGTTGAAGAAACTGCGCGAACGGCGAGATGCCGGATGGTCTATCATCAGGCGCAGACATGTCGACAAGATCATGGTGCCAGAATCGGAGGAGCTCGCTTTTACAAGCGGCGAGCCGCTGCTCAATGCCTATGTGAAGGCCATCGAAGACGCCGACACCGCGGCGGACCGTCGCTTTCAGAATGCGCAGTCGACGGCTGCGGCCATGGTGCTGGCGCGGCAAATCGCTGACGAGCAAGACGTCCTTGAATCCGCCAAGCAGGAGCTTTTTTCGTTCGCCGAAGAGCAGAAAGCGTTGGCCGAGGCTTGGGCGATCCTCTGGAAACAGGTTACCGATGACCCGCGTTCTCCGGACGAAATGCTGGAATGGCTCGATGCGAGGGCTGGCGTGCTCGATCAAATCGCAAAGCGTGACGCCGCGCTTCATGCAGGGTCCTCGCTCCAGGAGCAAATTGCAAAAGCCAAACAACAGCTCGCCAGCTTGATGGCGGACACGGCAATCGCAGCCTCGGCAGATATACTGCCGCTGAACGGAATTCTTGGGGCTGCCGAAGCGCGCCTCCGCACGGAGGAGGGCAACACACAAAAGAGGAATGAACTCGCGCTCGAGGAACGGAAGGTCGCAACAGAAGTCGAACGCAGGCGCGTGGCTGTTGAAAACGCTGCGAAAGAGCGTGATGTCTGGAACGCGCAATGGAAGGAGGCCCTGAGGGGTCTCAATCTGTTACCCGAAGCCCCGCTTGAGACCGTTCAAGAGCAAATCGAAGCAATCGATCAGATGCGGGAGACGTCTGCCAAGATCGCGGATTTGAAGCACGAGCGCATTGGAAAGATCGAGCGGGACATCACGGCGTTTACGGAGGATGTCGAAAAGCTCGTAAATGCGATCGCGCCACGGTTTTCGGGGCAGAATGCAGATGAAGCAATCCTCCAACTCCATGCGCAATTGAATGCGGCGAGGCAGACTGTCGTCTCCCGCGACGAAAAAGCTGAGGCGATGCGGAGCCTCCAGAAGAAATTGGAAGAATGCGACAAGTCCAGGACGGACGCCGCGGCCGTAATGGATGGCCTCAAAAGGGCCGCAGCCGTCGATTCGATCGACAGATTGCGAGCGGCTATTCTTCAGTCCGATCTACAACGCGCGCTTCGGGCTGAGCGATCGCGCTTGCGGACCACGCTTGAGGCTGATGGCGACGGGCTTGGTGTCGAACAACTCGCCGAGGAATGTCGCAGCGCCGATCCCGATCAAACAACGGCTCGGGAGCAAACGCTAAAGGCAATACTCAAAGATGTCAGGGAACGCCAGCTGATCGCAATTCAGAGTCGCAATGATACTGAGCGTTTGTTCGAAGCCGTCGGCGGCGACGCCGCTGCGGCCAAAGCTGCTGGTGATCGTCAGCTGGCTTTGGCCGAGATGAAGGAGGTGGCGGCGCAGTATGCGCGCGTTCGCTCCGCAACCATCATCCTGAGGTGGGCGATCGAGCGGTTTAGGCGCGAAAAGCAGGCACCATTGCTCAAACGGGCAGGGGAGCTGTTCTCTATTTTGACCGGCGGCTCGTTCCAACGCCTTACGCTCGAATACGACGAAAAAGATCTGCCACATCTGGCGGGCGTGCGTGGGGACGGTGGAGCGGTGCCCGTATCAGGTCTCAGCGAAGGCGCCGCCGATCAGCTCTTTTTCGCGCTGCGCATTGCTGCCGTTGAAGAGTATCTGATGCATGCTGCGCCGGTGCCATTTATCGCCGATGATCTTTTCATCAATTATGACGATGCGCGCGCCTCGGCCGGTTTCAGGGTGTTGCAACTGCTTGCGGAGAAAACGCAGGTGCTTTTCTTCACCCATCACCAGCACCTGCTTGATGTGGCGGATACTGCGTTTGGCAGGAGTGTTTCGACGGCAACGCTTGAGCCTCGCCCACATCAAATGAAGAATGTTGCTTAGATGGATTATAAAATGCATGTCTCGACATCATTATCGCTAAGTTCAAACGCAGTCCGCGACGCGGAGTTTGCGTCGATATGCTTCTCGGACTTCCTTTGAGGAAGATCAATCCCGGAAAGTTCACGTCCTGCAGGCCCTTCGTCGCCGCGACACCAAGCGTAACCTGATCGGCTAAGGGCTAATTTCAGATTTAGCGAGGGCGAAATTCTCGCCGAAATTGTTCCATTCACTAAATCTCATGGGGATGACGACGGCTGTAGTGGATACAGTCCGCGTTGGCCGGGAAGGGACTGTATGGCGGCCAAGAGCGCGCCGGAGATGGCGCAGGAATTCGCGCAGGCGGCGCTTAGCGCCACACCGGTGATCATTCTGGGCAGCGGCGCCTCGGCTGCACACGGTGTGCCCGGCATGGGCGGCTTGGCGTTGCAGCTTTCCGCTATCAAGCCTCCCACGAACTGGACAGCAGACGAGAGGAGCGAATGGGGTAAGTTCGTCGCGCAGCTTGCGGCCGGCAATGATCTCGAAAGCGCACTCCAGGCCGTGCGCCCGACGGAACGCCAGACCCAGTTCATCGCCACCGAGACCCGCGCTGTCCTGCTGCCCCACGATCTTCGCGTCCTCCAGACGCTTGTGGCGGATCGGCGCGCGCTACCCCTTTCGCGGCTGTACCGCCATCTCTTCGACAGCACGCACAAGACCGTCCATGTCGTCACGCCTAACTATGACCGGCTTGCCGAATATGCCGCGGATGCCGTCGATGTAAGCACGTTCACCGGCTTCAACTACGGTTATCTGCAATCGCGCGCCCGCGATTCGAACACGCGCGTTTTCGTTAATCGGCAGGTAACCCGTACCGTTGCCGTCTGGAAAGTGCATGGCTCTCTCGACTGGTTCCAGGATTCCGCTGGCCAGATCATCGGCGTTCGCGGAATGCCCCAAGTGCCGGCCGGATACTCGCCGCTGATGATCACGCCGGGCATCGATAAATACCGGCTGACACATGGCGAGCCGTTCCGAACGATCTTGGGCTGCAGCGACGCCGCGCTGGAGAACGCCCGCGCCTATTTCTGCGTTGGTTATGGCTTTAACGACGAACACCTTCAGACCAAGCTGATCGAGCGTTGCGACCGCGATTCCGTCCCGCTTGTCGTGATTACCAAAGAGCTGACCACGTCCGCCCGGACCTTCCTGGGCGGCGGACGCTGCCGGCGCTACCTCGCGATCGAGGAGGGGACGATGGGCGCGCGCGCCTACATGCACGACGTGCCCAACGGGTTCGACGTAGATCAACCGATCTGGCGGCTCGACCGCTTCCTCAATGAGATGACAGGAGTCTCCGCGTGAGCATTCTGAATTTTGCGGACGCAGAAGCGCTGGGCCGCGTCCAATCGGTCGACACGACCACGGTGATCGTCCACGTCGATGATGTCGAGGCGCTGCGGGCGCTGCAGGTGAACCGGCTGGTTGCGCTCCAGAGCAGTCTTGCCGGCCATAAGTTAATTGGGGTGATCCAAAAGATCATCCGTACCGCGCTCGGTGAAGCGAAGATCGCCGATGTCGAGCTAGGCGAGGCCGCGCATCCCGAAGTCAATCTGGTTCGGATTATGTTGATCGGCACGCTGCTCGATCGGGACGGACCGCGCGCCAATGTCTTCCGCCGGACGCTCGAGACCGTCCCGGAGATCGATGCCTGCTGCTTCGCTCTCGAAGGCGAGCGCCTTACGCGCTTCATGGGGGTGATTTCGGAGGTGACCGGCGGCGCGCAGCGCCTGTCGCTTGGCGCCTATACGCTCGATCCCAACGCTCAGGCGTTCGTCAATGGCAATCGGTTGTTCCAGCGTCATGCGCTCATCGTGGGCAGCACCGGCTCGGGGAAGTCGTGGACGACCGCGCGCCTGCTCGAGCAAATCGCCGAGCTCGACAGCGCCAATGCCATCGTGTTCGACATGCACGGAGAATATGCGTCGATGGCTGGCGACGGTTTCGTCCATCTTCGCGTCGCAGGCCCAAGCGACATCGAAGCGGGGAAGGGGCTGAACGATGGTGTGCTGCATTTGCCCTATTGGCTCATGAGCTACGAGGCGCTTGTCTCGATGTTTGTTGACCGCTCCGATCAGAACGCCCCAAACCAGGCCATGATCATGTCGCGTACCGTCGTTGACGCCAAGACGGGCTTCCTGAAAGCCGGCGGTCATGTCGAGGTGCTCGCCAACTTCACGATCGACAGTCCGGTGCCTTTCAGGATGGAAACCGTGCTAGGCGAGCTCAACCGGCTCAACGCCGAGATGGTACCGGGAGCCAAGGCGGGCACTGAGAAGCAGGGCGATTTCCACGGCAAGCTCAGCCGTCTAATCCAGCGCCTCGAGGGCAAACGCACCGATCGACGCCTCGGCTTCCTATTCCCTGCGTCCGGCGTGGCGGACAGCTATGATTGGCTCGATCGCGCAGTTGAGCTGCTGCTCGGTGGCAGCGCGGCCAAAGGCGGCCACGGTGGCGTCAAGATCATCGACTTCTCTGAAGTTCCATCCGACATTTTGCCGCTGATCGTCGGCATGGTCGCGCGCATGGCCTTCCATGTGCAGCAGTGGAGCACGCAGGGGCTTCGCCATCCGGTGGCCCTGTTCTGTGACGAGGCGCATCTTTATATTCCACAGGATCCGACTTCGGGCGCCGCGGAGAATGCGATCGCTACCTTCGAGCGCATCGCCAAGGAGGGGCGGAAATATGGCGTCGGGCTGGTGGTGATCAGCCAGCGCCCCGCCGAAGTGAACCGCACGGTTGCCAGCCAGTGCAACAATCTCATCGCGATGCGGCTAACCAACGGTGACGACCAAGCTGTCGTGCGACGGCTGCTGCCCGACAGCCTCGGCGGCTTCGGCGACCTGCTTCCGGTCCTCGACACGGGCGAAGCACTCGTCGTTGGCGATGCGATTCTACTGCCCACGCGTATCCGCATTGCCAAACCGATAAACGAACCGCTTAGCGGCACGATCCAGTTCTGGGATCGTTGGGCCGACCCAGCGGCTGCGGCGACGCTCGACAAGGCTGTCGAGAGCTGGCGCCGTCAGACGCTTGTCAAATAGTTGCCTTCCGGCAAGCCTCTTCCGCATCACCATGCTGGGCGCGACGCTGCAGAAACTGATCCGGAGGGTGATCCTGCCTGCTTGCCACCATCTTTATGCACTCGTCTTGGCAGTGCGTCCGCTACGTGGTGCTGATGCCGTTCGAGATGGTTGGGGCGAAGGCAAATCTTGGCTGTCTCATCATCAACAGTCAGTACACGTTCCTGATGCCTCAGATGTAGGGCATCATCAGCATCACGATGATCGGACTTGCTTTCAACGCCGTTCTAGAGGCGTTGGAGCGGCGCCTCATGCGGTGAAGGCGCCGGGCACGAATTGAGTGCGGCGGTGGCTGATTGGGCTCCTTCGATGAAGGCCGCCTTGAAGGATGGGACGCGGAGAGCAACTTCTTTCATCAAGGCGACAAATAGCAAATTTATGATCCCGAGATCTTGGCCGCAACGCCGGCTCGGTCAGAAAAGCCTACCTAAGCGCCGCGCCGACTGGCCGCGGATCATTCACTACTCTTGAGACCAGCCAGCGAATTCACACGGCGCTTCGCGCCATCAGCAATCGATATGGCCATCTTCTCCGGAAATCCTTTTGGAAGCGCATTCAGGACCTGATCTGTGGCTTTTGCGGCTGTATCGCCGAGCTGCTGGATGACAGCCTTGACTGTTTTGTCGGATAGACCGCAGCTCTTAGCAGTCTGCACGAAATGTCGGCCGAGAACCGTGTGGACGACGTAATGCCGGTCGCTACCGATCGCCATGGCCAGCTTCATTTGGTTTTGGCTGATCTGTCCAGCGTCCAGGCTCGGTTGGGTCGAAATGATGTCGTAAAGCGGGGCAAGATGAAAACGTCCGCCCGGCGCCAAATGAATGCTAAAATTCTTCGCATGGCCATCGGTGGCGGCAAGCAGCCAGAACACGATCTGCGCCTTGAAGAAAATGGCCCGGTCGTCCTCAGGCGTATCGCTGCCCTTGAGGAAATCCGAGATTTTGCGGATGCCAGGTCCGCCGTCGGATTCATACTTGCGCGCGGGCGGAACCGATAGTGCTTGGCAGCAGTCTTCCTGCGGCAGCCGCAACAGCCGGCCGTCGCGCGTCCAGGTGCGATCGAACCGCTCAACTGCGAGCACGCGGCGCCCGGCGAAATCGATGATGCTTGATTTGGCGACCGGCAAGCCGAGTGCGGCAACCAGCTCGAGGCACAGATGCTCGTTTTCAACGCTGCTGGTCAGGTCGATTCCGTTCGGCAACTTCCCGATCTGCGGCTTGATGATGTGCGTAGTTGCGGTCGTGCCATGAGGAACGTACCACTTGTCTTTCCAGTAAAGCAGCGCTGTCTTTTCCTGCACACCGGCCAGAGAAATACGGAAATCCTGGTCGGGGCCGATGCCGAGTGGATTGCTGGCAAGATTGCCGAGAATGGCTGCAATCTCCTGATCGCTGGCGGCACGGCCATCAATAGCGCCGGCGGCTCCGGGCGCGGCACCATCGGGCAGGAACTGCAGCGCACCAATGCAGTCGCGGCCGATGGCGGAGAGCAGGCTGTAAGCGTCGGGGCCGTCAGCATGCGCACGTTCAGCGACGCGTTGGCGAATGTCGTCATTGTCGGGCAGAAGATTGTCAAAGACAGCGACGACTGGATCGCCAATATAACGATCCTCGCGCAGAGGCAGCGACACCGAAACAGGGATGGCATTTTCCCACGCGAGCCACTGCCTGTCGTACTGGAAATCGATTGCGCCGCTGCTCTCGCGTCGCAGCCGGCCGACCAGCCGCGTGTTGAGGTAAACATTTAGCGGCGCCCGGGCAGGACGACGCGCCATCAAAAGAGATCCTCAATCGCTTCAGCCGTTAATTTGGTGCGCGGCCGGATGACAAGCTCGAGGTCGAGCCCGGCCAGCGCATCCATCAGGATGCGCAGCTGCGTTGCAGGTTCGCCGGCCTCGAGCTTCGAGACTGTCGCTTGACGCGCATGCATCTTCTCACCCAGGTCACACTGGGTAAGCTTCTTCTGCCGCCGGAAGCGTCTGATTCCAGCGCCAACTTGTTGCGGGGTGCGGGCGATCGTATCCATCAAATCACGATACGCGAGTGCGTATATGACGTCAATATGCGCTTTCGCGTATATTTACATTTAATACGCGATTGCGTATGAATGGGAGAGCATGGACCCGGTCGATGATGGAAAAATGCTTCACAGATGTTTGTTAACGTTTTGGCGAAGCGGTAACAAACGGTTGTATCTCTCGCGCCAGCAACTCCTTGTATCGGAAGAGTTATACAATTCAATGCCTTGAGGCCGGCTTGTTCCGTATCTAAAGACCGGACACAAACTCCGATCCGACTTTTGGAGCCTCGACAGCGATTGAGCTGGAAAGCTATATTAGAACATACTAAGAACGAATCGATCTTCCGGTTGTATCTTCAAGACCCACTCTCAATAACAATGTTGTCGGGCACATCATGCGTTTAGCGTCGCCATCTCAGCATGAAGTCGGGCCCAGGAGCCGCGTCATTGACCTTGTTCCGCCATTTGCATGACGACGCGTTTTTGGCCTTCTCGCGCGATCACAAGCACCTGTACGCGGCCTGTCTGCTCGATCTGCACGAACACTTCTTTTCAGGCGCACCGTCGTTTCCGACCCCGCAGCAGGTCGTCCATGCCATCTACGATGTCATGCGCGCCAACCCCGCCCTCTGGAACGAGGGCGATGATTTCGGCAGCCTTCCGGAATTGATCTCCGCGGGACGCCGCCGGATCCGCAAGGCCGACGTCGCGCTCGCTTCCGAGAAGGGCGACAAGGCGCTCGGTCTTGCCCGACAACTGTACGCTAGGCTGCTCGCCTGGGGATGGCTCGAAGAGGAGGAATACGGGCTTCGCGTTACCGTGGACATGGCTATGGGACCGCTGCTCGTGATCCAGCGGCTCGCGAGCCTCAACAAGGATCTCTCGCAGCGATTCGGCGGCTTGATCGTGCAAATCCGCCTCAACCTGGAGGCCGTTGAAAAACTGAGGCCCGAGATCACCGACCGCAAGCAGCGCGAAGCCGCGCTCGCCGTCCGCGAGGCGCGCAATCAGGCCGATCAGTTCACTAAGAGCCTGCGGGCCATTCTCGCCGACCTGAAGCGCGTCCGGCGGACCGTCATGGAGTCGAAAACAGTCGCTACCCGGCTGGAAGCCTTTTTCGAGGAGTTCGTCGACCAGCTCCTGCTGAAGGATTTCGAGTCCATCCTCACCGTCAACCATCCGTACCGCTTCCGCGACGCCATCGTCGATCTCGCGCGGAGGATCTCCTACACCCCGCAAACCATGCAGGTCCTCGCAGAGGAGTACACAGCTTCCAGCATGGCAGCCGATATCGAGGACGGTCGAATGGCCGCGGCCGACGACCTGCTGGCCATCGAAAGCATCTTCGATCAGATCGGGGAGATGTTCGATAGGATCGAGGCCTTCCGCAGGCAGCTCGAAGCCCGGGTCCGCAACACCATTAAGTACGCCGAGCGGGGCGGGCAGGGACTGGTCGGCCGGGCCGGCGACCTGGTACGGCGCCTGGATGCCCTACTGCGGGACGGCAGACACCACAAGGCAACTATCGAATGGAGCATCGAGCCGCTGTGGTCCCCCTGGTCGGAGCACCATCAGGCGCCGGCCAGGCAGCCGCGCCGTCCCGTCGAAGCAAGGGAGCTCGCCGAGCCGCCATCGGACCCGCTGTACGAACTGCGCAAGAAGCTCCGCCTCGAGTACATCGCTCGAATCGCGCCCCGGCCCGAGGATGTCAGACGATTCCTCGAGGGCCAGGTGCCGCCCTTCGCGACCAGGGAAGCCCGCTTCATGGAAATCGAGACCGTGGACGACTTTCTCGCCTTCGATTGCGCCCGCCGATATGCGTTGACAGGCGAGGTTCCGGCGCAGGTCGCGGCCGGGTTCGATCTTGAGCCGCGCCCAGACACGCCGCCCCACGACAGCCAATGGCTTCGGTGCGCGAACTTCGTGGTCAGGCGATCCGGCCACTTCCGGAAAGCAGAGGCAGCCCGTGCTCAGTGAGTTCGAAAACATCGAGCGATCCTTCGGCGCGGAAAAGGCAGCTGACCTCCGCAAAGCGCTGCACTTCCTGCTACGGCGGCAGTTCGTGTTCGCGGGAGATCCCCGGACTGGGACAGTCTACAACATGATCATGGATGGCCGCTTCCGCGACGTGGTCGACGGCTTCTTCGATAGTTGCGGATACCGCGTCCATCGCGATCCGGAAGCGCAATGGGCGGGCATCGTCGCCATGGACGAGGATGTGCCGCTACCCCGGATGAAGCTCGACGAAACCATCGTCATGCTGGTGCTGGCGGCGTACTGGCAGCAAGAGGTGAACGTCGGAGCGGTCGAGGACCGGGCCGTCGTTGTCGCCACCTTGAACGACCTGTTCGATCGCTACCGTGAGATGGCGCAACATGGCGGCGGAGGCGCGATCTCGGCCGCCCGTTTCCGTGACGTCCTGCGCGAGGCGGCCCAGCGCAACCTGGTTGAGATCGGGGACTTCGACGACGAGCAGCAGGACTGCGAGATCAGGATCCGCCCGATGATCAAGCTGATCAGTGGCGGCGATGCCCTCCAACGGCTTGAGCGCTACGTCCGTAGCGAGGAGGCGCGGGTTCCGCAGCCCGCAGGAGACGAGGCATGATGGAGCTGCGACACCTCACGATGGTGAACTGGCACCTGTTCGACATCGCCGACATCGACGTGACAGGACACGTCGGGGTCCTGGGCGAGAACCGGTCCGGCAAATCGACAATCCTCGACATGGCACAGGTCGTTCTCACCGGCGGAAGCCGGCGGTTCTTGCGCCTGAACGCGGTCGCCGGCGACAGCGGAAAATCGCGCAGCGGCTCGAAGCGCAGCGTCGTCGATTACTGCCTTGGGACGCTCGGCGAAGACCAGCGCAGGCGCGACGAGGCGCGCACCTACGTGGCGCTAGCGTTCGAGGACAAGGAAGGCGATCGACCGCCGGTCACGATCGGCATGGCGCTTGAGGCGCGCAAGTCCGACAGCAGGGAGACCGTGCTGGCACTGTTCGTCGCCGTCGGGACCGTTTTGAGCTCCAGGGACTTCATCGAGCAGCGAGGAAAGTCGCAATTCCCGGCGCCTTGGGAGGACGTGCGCGCCCGGATCGTCGCGGCGGTCGGCGAAGGCAACTTCGTCAATCATCGCGACCGGGCGAGCGACTATGTCCGCGAGTACATGCGCCATCTTCTGCCGCATTCGCCCTATGGCGAGCAGAACGCCAGCGCCCTTCAGAAATCAATCGTCAACGCGATGACGCTCGACCACAACCAGACGGCCACGCAGTTCGTGCGGAACTACATCCTCGAAGACAGCCCGATCGGCATCAAGGAGCTGCGCGAGTCGATCCAGACATACCGCAACATCAGCGAAACCATCAGAAAGATGCGCCTCAGGCTCGAAGCCCTGAGGGCGCTTCGGGTCGTCCTCGGCACTCTTGAAGAAGCGCTCGAGACCAAGTTCAGGGAGGAGTGGATCGCAAAACGCGCGACTTGGCTTGCGGCGCGCGCGATAAACCTGGACTTCAAGACCAAGCGGCGTACCGAGATGGCGCGCCGGGACGCCGCAGCAAAAGAACTCGATTTCATCGACGACGACGTCAAGGCCATCGATAACGAGATCGAGCGCCTCACGGCCGCGATCGCCGAGCACGATGCCAAGACCGGCAGAAAGTCCCTGCAGCAGACCGCCGATGCGGCCGGGCAGGCGGCGCACCGCGCCTCGGCGGACTTCAAGGCTCGTATGGAGAACATCCGCCGCCTGGAGCCGCTCCGCGCGATGTGCGTGGACGGTTTCGAGGACTTCGTTCCTGCCCTTGAGCGTCTTCTGACCGCCACCGCCGGGGCCGACATCGGGCGCGTCTCCGACGAGCTCTCCGCGGCCGAGAAGTCCTTCGCGGCAAGCGGCCAGGAATGGCTGCCGAAGATCGACGAAGCGCGTCAAAGGATCATCGCGGAGCTTTCCGGGCTCCGAGGC
Source organism: Bradyrhizobium forestalis (assembly GCF_002795245.1). GTDB lineage: Bacteria > Pseudomonadota > Alphaproteobacteria > Rhizobiales > Xanthobacteraceae > Bradyrhizobium > Bradyrhizobium forestalis. Next base: position 24,227 of record NZ_PGVG01000037.1, read on the forward strand.
CGCCGCGACGAGGTGCTCGAACGGATTCGACAGCACGCCGCCGGAGGGGCTCGGGCCTATCTCGGCGATGACACTGAGCTCCTCTGCCGCAGGCTGCGGCAGAGCGGAATGGTCCCGCGCGTGCTCTGCGAGATCATCGAAGTCGCCGAACCCGAGTGGGTGGGAGCCGCCGAGGCGCTCCTCGGCCGCGACCGAGAAGCCGTGTTCGTGGACAGAGGAGATATCAGCGCCGCCACGTCGATCTTCAAGGAAGGTCGCCGCGAGTTTCGCCATGCATCGCTAGTGAGCCTAAACAAGCTCGAGCAGTTCAGGGCCAAGCCGGAGCGCGGTACTTTCCCCTCGATCTTCCGGAGCCAGGATCCGGACGCGATGGCCTTCATCATGCGCCGCTACGGCACGGTCCGCCTCGCGGATACGCTCGACCAGTTCAACAGGCCGGGGCGGGCTATCATGAAGGACGGCCTCTACGACGACGGACTCGTAAGGACCCATCGCTGGATCGAAACCTCGCAGCACAAGATTGGAAAGGCGGCCCAGGCGAACGCCCTGCGCTCCCTGCAGGATCAGGCCGAGGAACTGGATCGGCTCCAAACGGAAAAGAGCAAGGAGGCCCAGGCGGCAGAGCAGGCCTTTACCGCTCTGAAGAACATCTGCGAGGAGCGTGACGATCTGAAGGCTAGCGCCGCTGCCTTCGCAGCCGCGCAGACCGAGATCGCCGAAGCCCAGGCGAGGCTCGAAGCGCTTGACGGGGCGGGCGACGGCGGACTTCGCGACAAGAAACGAGCGCAGCAGAAGCTGAAGGAGAAGAGGCTCGACGAGCGAAAGATCCAGCAGAAGGCGTTCGGCGAGCATGACGGTGAGGTCAGATCGGCAGAGAGGAGGCTCGGAGAGGGCGAAAACGTACCCGGCTCCGAGCTTAACCTGCGGGTCGCCCGGTCGATCTATCGCAAGACCTTCCCGCTCTACTCCGCCGCAAAGGGTAGGATCGTGTACCGCGAGCGCCTCAATGCCGCAGCTCAAAAGGGCTTCGCGGAGAAACACCGCGCCATCGCGGACAGGGCACTAAAGGATGCGGACGCCTCCGACGCAGAGCGCGCCCGCATCGAGCGGCGGGTCCGCGAGCTCCTCTACGATTACTTCGACCAATTCGGGATGAGCTCGCAAGTCGGCGCGGAGAGCGAGCCGCTGAGAGAGGTAAAGCCCTGGATGGAGCAGCTCATCGCGGATATCGAATCCAACGAGCTGCGCCAGTACGAACGGCAGGCTCGGGAAGCGGCGGAAAAGGCCTCCACCCTGCTGCGCGGCGAGTTCATCAACGCGCTCACGGCCCGGATCGGCAAGATGGAGCGGGAGCTGCAATCGTTGAACCGCAGTCTCTACGCACATCCCTTCCACAACGAGCGTTATTCATTCCACCGCACCCAGGTCGTGGAGTTCCAGCCCATCCTGAAGATCATTGAGATCGCCAAGACGTCGCCGGAGGCGCTCGACATGTTGTTCCGGGGCGACGTGCCCGACGACTTTCCGCACAAGGATACGATCGTCGCACTCGAGGCGCTGCTTGAGGACTCCGACAAGGATTTCACCCAGTTCGAGGACTACCGGAATTTTTACACCTTCGAGATTCACATGGAGGATGTCGCCACCGGCCGCTCGACGCGCTGGGAGCAGCGGCGCGGGACCGGGTCTGGCGCCGAACAGCAGGTGCCTATCTACGTCGCCATCGGCGCTTCGCTGGCCGCCGTCTACGGCAGCGCGGAGCGTCGTGCCGGCAAGCCCGCCGGTTTCGCCCTGGCCATGTTCGACGAGGCCTTCTCCAAGATGGACGGCAAGAACCAGCGGCAGATGATGAGCTTTTACAAAAACCTGGGGCTCCAGTTCGTGATCGCGGCGCCGTTCGAGAAGCGGGTCGCCGTGCTCGAGCACATGGACACCATCGTAGAGGTGGACCGGATCGGCGAACAGTCCAGGGCGACCGTGGTGGAACTGAAAGAGAAGGCCAAGCGCGAACTGATGGCCATCGATCCGGACCTGATGTCCGAAGATGAGCTCGCCACTCGTCTGGCCGCCGAGTAGCCATGGCGCGACGTTTCACGGACGCGATCGGCCTGCTTAACGACCTGCTCGATCGCTTCGAGGCCGGGGCCGCAAGTCCGATCGCCCACCCGGACTATGTTGCTTTCTCGTCGGTTGTCGCGGCGGACGCTTTCCTGAAGCAGATCAGGAAAGCCGAAAGTGCCGGCGCGGTGTCCATTGGCTGGGGGCGCGGCGCCAAGCGAGACCAAGTGGCACACGTGCGGTTGGCCTCGGCGGAGATCTTATACCCACATCTCGGCCGTACCCCGGCGTCACGCATCGCGGAGGACGCCGCCGCGCGGCTATTAGCCGGAGTGGCGCTGCACGACTCCCTGAAGAACAGCGGCTCTCAAATCGCAGAGGTGTGGGCGCGGGGTAAGACGTGGCACGGATTCGGTTCGTCCGACGTGGACACGCTGCGCCACGCATTCGTTCTCGCGCAGGCGATCCTCGATAACAAGCATCTGGACGTCGACTACAAAACTTTCTCGCGACGTACGGTAGGGCACAGCAAGATACTCGAGCGCATCGAGGGTGCCGTGGTCCGGCTTTTGAGCGGCATAATGGACTTTCCGCCTGGCGCCCGCCCCCGCGAGGCACTGCGAGCGATCGGACTGGAGCGCTTCGCCCCGCCGCTGCTGATCGCGGGCAAGATCGACCTCGATGGAGCCGACCTATCCGGTATCTCTCCGCATTATCTCGGGATCAGTCCCAAGGAAGCAGATTGCATTCGATTCCGGGAGGCGCCGGCCTACGTTCTGACGATCGAAAACTTCGCAAGCTTCAACCGGCACATCGCCGAGGCGGACCCCGGCCGATTAGGAACGACCATGTATGTCGGCGGGTACCCCTCGCTTGCCACGCAGCAGGCGCTGCGGACGATCGCAGGATTGGTATCCGAACAGACGCCGATCTTTCATTGGTCGGACATCGATCCGGACGGCACCTGGATCTTCCACACCATCGAGCGCGCCGTCGATCGACCGATCCGTCCCCACCTCATGAGCGTCGAAGTTGCCGAGCGCTTGGGGCAAGTGCCGTTCAAAAAATCGGCACCCGCTCGGTGTCCACCGGCCTCCGGTATCGCGGCTCTGGCAGCGTATCTGGCGGAAGATGGAGCCAAGACGCTCGAGCAGGAAGAACTCGATCCAGTCCTGCCAGAGCTTCATTAGAAAATGCCCGCGGATGAACGCGGTGTCGATCCGGATGGCTGGGACAACTTCCATCATGAGCCGCCAGTAGCTGCGCAGCTCTATTCTTATGTCCCGGACCAGCAATCGATCTTCGACAACCTCGCGCAACGACTTTTCAAGACCGTTCTCATGTGCCGAATCGGCAGAGGGGTCTCGTACTGCGAAGGCGTGTCACCCGGCGGTAGGGGGTACTACGACGCAATACTATCGCTTGCGGGCGACAGGTTCGCAGCGCATGTGATGGTAGCGTTGTCGGACTTTGAGGTTCGCGCGCAGCTTGGCAGGACACTGTGCCGCGCGCATGCAAAAACTGCGCTTACCCTAGTGAGGGCAACAGTGATCAATCAACGCCTGCAAGAATGCCTCGATTACTTGATTGCAAACATCGAGGCCAACCCCGGATGTGCCCATGGCTCCGAATTCAAAAAGTTGTCGGCTGGTCACATTAATTGGAACTAACGTTTGCGCGCGGCGGCTTCTTAATCCGCTCTGGCGCTTAGGAATATCACTGCCATCTTGGTCGTGTTGGCCGGAACGTGGTCAGACGGTAGCTGCTCGCGCCGTCTTGGGCAGGCTGCTGCATAATGCCGCCCGCTCCGGGCCGATCATCGTGCGAAGTCGTTCCAGATGCTCAGAGGGCACATGCATGCGAGCGCCGTTCAAAGCGCTCAACAATGCGTCAGCTTGCGCCTGGACACCGATAGCCAATGCAATGGCGTCATGCATCAGAAACTCTACGGTGCACGCGGCGAGGAACCCTGGATATTGGCTTGCGCATAGGGATCTTGCCTTGCGCTCGTCTATGAGCGCGATCCCGGAAATCTCTTTCGCATAAGCGATGGTTGCGGCTTCACCGTCGTCAAGTGTCTGCCTGGCAGAACCGTCGATAAGGCTTTCATAAACCGCCATACCCGGACCGCTAAGAGGAGCGCGGCGTATGAGGCCTGCGTCAATCAGCTCAAGAAGCTGTTCGTGATCCCTATAGCCCTTCTGAGATCCCGCTTTTAGCTCAGCCGCGGCGTTCTCCGTGATCGAAAACGGGTTAGGCACAGCCTTCATTATATCTGCAGCGCGAGCCGTGGCGTTCAAATTGATCATAACGCTGGCATCGGCAACTAAACCCACGCGGGGATTAATGAGGAAGCTTGACAAGCTCATTGGCTTCGCTTTCCTCTTTCTCCGCGCCCTCCAGAAGCTCTCTTACCTCGTGGCGATTTAGTTGCAGCAACCGGGCAAGTTGTCCTTCGCTATAGATATCCTTCTTCCACGCCTCGCGGGCGAGAAGGGCGAGACGCGGTGGGACCAAGCCCTGCGCCCGGGCGGTATAGACCTTTTTGTCAGGCAACTCGCCAAGCACCTGACGGACTTGATCGTCCGTAATCCCGCCATTAGCGACAAACCAATCCCAGGTACCCTCGCGGGCGAGTTTCAGTTCCTCCAATCGGCGCACCATAGCTTCACGCGACACGCCCGAAGTGTGGGCAAGAAGGATGATGTGGCGGCGCGTGAGGTGAGATTGACCCGCGGTTATTTCCGCGAATTGTTGACGCACAACCCGTGCCGGCGTGATGAAAGAACGCTGAAAAGCGTTGGCATAACGTTCTTCCCTCGACGTGAAACGCTCGTCATCCGTCAGCACTTCGGGCTGACGGCGGGTCGAAATAAGATGCGCGGTCTCATGCACTCCTGACTGCAGCAGCCGCTCAGGGGGATGATTCGCATTCAGAAGAATACATGCGCCCGCGGTCTCATCATAAGCAAAGAGGCCCGATACCTTGCCGTTGAGGGGCCGCACGTAGACGCGGACGCCGAGCTGTAAATCCAAGATGGAAACAATATCGGTGATTGGGCCGGGTCCCAGGCCGAGCCAATCGCGCAGTTCTTGCGCATCTTGCTCCGCCTGCGCTCGGATATCGCCCGGCAGGATTGGCCGCTCGGGGGGATAATTGCGCGTACGGACGACGCCCAGGGCATTCTCAAGCTCCACTTCGGCGCGGACGAGGTCGTTTAGGAGGCGCGTTGCAGCTTCTACCGCATCATCGCTGCTTTCCTGCAACTTTCGGAACCGAGGCACCATATCAAGATGCACCGCCTCACGCCGCAAGAGAGCGTTCGCGGAAGTCCGATAAGCGATAGCGAGCTTTTGCAGCTCATCCATCTGGACGCGGCGCTTTCCCTGTTCGATCGCAACAAGGGTGGTACGCACAACTCCAATTTGGGCGGCGGCATCGACCTGCGTCAGCTTCGCGTTCTCACGCGCTAGCCGCAGGCGCTCGCCGACTTCCTTGTCCGTTAGTCTTTCGCCGCTCATTGACTCGCCCGCGTCCATTTCCTGATGAACGAGTTTTCTCCCAACCCGTCCAAAAAGTTGCTCCATTCCGCAGCATGCCGTTCGAGCATGCCGATAATCTTGTCCTCGGCGTCTGCGGTCGAAATTCCGAGTGCCATCCCTGTCAAAATGGCGTGCCGCTGGACAGCGGGACGCGCATTTGCCCCCGCCATGTCCGCCATATGATCGAGGTGAAGTGTACCCGCGATCGCATATTGCTCGAAAGCGCGACTGTTCCGCGTAAAGTCAGGGTGAATCGCGGCATCGAGCGACGGCGCACTCAGATCCGTGCAGATATAGATTCCATCCTCTTCGCGCAATCCGGCGGCGTGTACACTCATGCGGCGCAGCATGCAGGCCGCGCATATGCCGCACTGTAAATGTTTGTGATCGAGCGCGCTCCAGCGCTCATCTCTCCAGCAAGATCGCGTCGTTTTCCACGTCTCGCTTTCTGACAGCGTAGTGAATTCGCGCAGCGTCTCGCCCTTCGTGTTCCAAAGACGCGGAAACACAAACTCCACCGGATTTTTTAGCAATGCCGCGAGGAAGCGGGCCATCCGCTTGGTGAAGAGAGGATGATTTCGGTAATCCGGGTAGGCGTGACTGACGGTTACCAGAGCAGGACCGATTGAACCCTGGCCGCTCTCCGGCACCAGAATTTGCCGGGCATCGGCGAGGTAAGCGGCAAGACCGCTGATCAGCGCGAATTTGAAGCCACGGGTCCGGGCGCTTGATTCGCGATTGCTCGTCTTGATCTTCTTGAATCTGTAAGGAACTCTCGCGAAAGGCAGCGGCTGACCGTCGATAGTGGTTTTGTCGGCAGCCTTGGAGCCGACGCGGACGCGGACGAGTTTGTCGCCGAGCGTTTTGCCTGCGAGGCCCGCAACAGCCAGGGAATCCATGCCTTCGCTATATGCGATCACGGCCTCGGTCGGGCGCGGGAACGGTAGGCATTCCTGAATTGGAGCCGCGACAGATTTGGACCGCTGTACAAATTCAAGCGTCCAGAAGTCACCCGTGAGGAAACCGAGCGCGTCATGCAGCGCATTGGAAACTAGAGGATCACTCCAGCGAAGGGGATCATGCACGGGAATTCGCAAGGTGATGCGCCGCGCCCAGCCGCGTGACTGAGAGATCAGCAAATTCAATAGAGGCGGAAACGACCATTGCATCGTAGATCACGGTTTCCCAGCGGGCGAACGCGTAGGACCTTAGCGCCTCAATGCTGAATTCGAGATTTTGGTCGAGATTAAACGCGATGCGTCCTTTGCGCGGCTTGCGGCCTCCTTCGACTATATCGATCGATTTCTCGCTGATCGTCGCGTTGTATGCCGTCACGGTCATAGGGGCGGCCCTTCATCAACGCCCGACTGGCGCGGTAACGTGACGGAGCGCGGCGATGGCGGGGTCGCGGGCGCTAGAAGGTCTCGCGCGAGAGCGCCGCAGTCGAGCTGTTGGCTGGCAGCGTCCAGTCTCGTCCGCACGTATCCGGCGCTGCGGGACGTGGCTTCGCGCTGGTAATGCTCCTCGATCCCGCGGAGGGCATTGCACGTCGTATCTTGAAGCGCGTTCTGCAAAGCTGCGTGAGTGCCTGCTTCTCCCGTCAAACCAGAAGCGGCGGCGGCAATGGCGCAGTCGATAACGTGAGTGGCGGCCGCCGAACGGTGAGCCTGCCGTAATGCGTCCAGGCGCTCGATGCGCAATTCAGGAAACAGGGTGTCGCCGCCCATAATATCGCGGATTTCTTTGATGGGGGCCGAGAGGATTTCCTTCTTCAGCGCATGGGGCAGCGCCTCCGAAACTTGGTCCGGCGAGAATGCGGCCTTCGCCGATCGCTCGGCGAGGTCCTTCCAATGCCGCCGCATGGGCAGGCTTTTATGTGGTCCATCACTCATTGGCTCATCTCCAATGTCATGATTGTAATTAAAAAATACTGACAATGTCAAATTTATGGAACTCTTAATGAGATCATTTGCGTAGGGTATCGAAAAATGATACTTTACGTAGATGATTTCGGAAAGCCGCCTCTCTGCCCGGGACTACCTGACGCGACTCGCTGCCAGCGGGCGCTATCATTTTGAGTCTGGCGACGCGCAAAAGGCGCTTGGCGTCTCACCGGCAGCGGCGAAGCTGGCTTTAAACCGTCTTGCCAAGCAGCGCCTGATCGCCTCTCCGGCCCGGGGCTTCTACGTTATCATCCCGCCCGAATATCAATCCCTAGGATCTCTGCCTGCGGACCAATTTATCCCCGCCCTCATGAAAAGGCTGGGGCTGACGTACTACGCCGGGCTGTTAACGGCAGCTCAGTATCACGGCGCTGCTCACCAACGACCCCAGGAATTCCAGGTAATGCTGGCAAAAAGCCGCCGCCCGCTCGTGAGTGGCGCGGTGCGGGTCGCCTTTTTCGTCCGAAAGGACATTGCCGCGATCCCTACCCAAAGCTTTAACACTCCGCGCGGCCCCGTGCTGGTCTCCACCCCGGAGGCGACGGCTGTCGATCTTGTCGGCTACCCCAGCCACATCGGGGGGCTCGATCAGGCCGCAACTGTCCTCGGAGAACTGGCGGAAACTATAAACTCTGAGAAGCTCGTAACGGCGGCTCAAACGGCACCGATGCCGTGGGCGCAGCGCCTCGGTTATCTCCTGACGAAGGCGGGTGCGGGCGATAAGGCAGAACTTCTCAAATCTTATGTCCGGCAGCATGCGCGGCAGACGGCGGTGCTTTCGCCGACTGCGCCTCACGATGAGGCCGCCCGTGACGATGACTGGAAGCTGATCGTCAATGCCGAAGTGGAGCCAGAGCTATGATTCCACGCGACTACATTTCGGAATGGCGAGCTCACGCGCCCTGGGTGCAGGATATCCAGGTAGAGCAGGACCTTGTAATCTGCAGGGCGCTTGTTGAGATATTCACGCATCCTGTCCTGTCCAAGGCTCTCGCCTTTCGCGGCGGCACGGCCCTTTACAAGCTCTACATCACGCCCGCCGCCCGGTATTCAGAGGATATCGACCTGGTGCAGGTCCGCGCAGAGCCAGCTGGCGCGGTCATGGAGGCGTTGCGTTCCGTCCTCGATCCGTGGCTCGGAACGCCCCGCTGGAAGCAGACCGAAGGCCGCGTAACTTTCGTGTACCGCTTTGCTTCCGAGGATACGCCGCCAATCAATATGAGGCTCAAAGTCGAAACCAACACCCGCGAGCATTTTGCCGTCCACGGTTTCAAGCAAGTGCCGTTTAGCGTCAGTTCTCGCTGGTTCGAAGGCAAATGCGATATCTCGACTTACGAGCTTGATGAATTGCTGGGCACCAAGCTCCGCGCCCTCTATCAGCGCAAGAAAGGCCGTGACCTGTTTGATCTTGCGGTCGCCCTCAAACAGGATGGTGTTGATCCGGACCGTATCGTGAAGACCTTTGCGACCTACATGGATCACGGCGGACATAACATCACTCGCGCCCTATTCGAACAGAATATGCATCAGAAGATGACCGATGCTCAGTTTACCGCCGATATAAGCCCGCTACTGGCAACCGGATATTCTTGGGATATCAACCAAGCGTCCGACGAGATTGCAGCGGCATTGATTGAGAAGTTGCCGGGAGATCCCTGGAGGGGCGGGACATGAAGCACAAGGCCGTAGACCAAACGACCCAAGCCATTTGAAATTCGTGCATTCGCGCACCCATCCACAAACCAGAACTCCGTGGAGAGCAACTTGAGTAAATCAATTCTTATCAGTCCCGCCGTGAGAGACAAAGACCTCGTAAAGGAAATTGTCGAACTTATCGAGGAAGGGATGGGGGTGCCGGAAACCGAAATCTTCTGTTCGTCCTTGGATGGCTATGGCATCCCCAACGGCCAAAACTTCGTGACGTACATTAAGGGTCAATTGCTCAGTCCGAAGGTTGTCGTCCTCGTTCTCACGCCAGCATATTTCGAAAGTAAATTTTGTATCGCCGCAAACAAACCTTTTAATTGCCACTGAAGGAAGCTCCGATGTGCATATTCTAAAACGCGCATTTCAGCTCTTGCGGCCAGAGATCGCGGATTTTTTCCGATTCATTGACGTAAGCGAGCGCCATCCGTTTTCTGGAACAGGCAGTTTGGTTAAGTTTGCAGAAGGCCTCGCGAAAATAGACGTTCAAAACCGAACCGTCTTTGTCCTGGATAACGACGAAGGATTGAGCGCTTTCCGAAAGATTCAGGCGCTTGCGCTTCCAATCAACATGCGAGTCACGGTCCTACCATCGCTCAAGGAGTTTGGATCGTTTCCTACCACTCGTCCCGGGCGCGCGGCGCTGGCTGATATAAATGGCCGCGCCGCTTCCATAGAATGCTACCTCGATTTGCACGTCGGCGGTCTTCCTGCGCCTCTGGTCCAATGGACAAACTACAAAGATACGGGAACATATCAGGGGGGCCTCCAAGAGAGGAGCGCTACAGCAAGGCGTTTTATAACAACGCCGGTCGAGGGGGTTCATACGATACGTCAAAGCTTTCCAAGGTTCTCGACTCCATCGTCGCCGTTTGCACAACGATGGCGGGAGACCTATGCACAAACGAGGATAAGTAAGAGCCGCGTTCCAAATTATATGGAAATAGCAATGACATACGAGTTCCCAGTTTCATCCTCTCGGGCGCGGCTGGGAGCATAGGGAGCGATTCCTGCCGTCTTAGCTCGTGCGCGTTTTGGAAGGCGAGCGCATCATGCCCCAGCCCGGGCGGCCGTCGAGATCCGCGGAGTACCTTACAGGGGCGAGTTGGTGGAAAGCGAAGGACGCCAGCGCGTTCGCGTCTACCCCGAACCTCGGTAGAGAAGCAAGTTGGCTGCAATTCCAAATGCTCGCGGGCAGCTCGCGCGAGGCGTTCTATCACGCGGCGCTTGACCGGCCATGCACCCAATCGATGCAGATCGCATAGGTGGGCGTGAGTACGGACTCCGTTTCATGCTATGCTTCAAGTTCGATGCCGACACCTGATCGGCCAGCACGTCGCGCAGCCACCAGCGTCGAACCAGACCCGCAGAACGGGTCTAGCAGAATTGCGTCCAGTGGGCAGAACGCTTCTATCAAGCGACTGCAAGATACTGATTGGCTTCTGCGTCGGGTCGGACCTCGTCGGCTCGACGGCGCTCTCCACACGTATGGACCCGGAGGACCTACGCGAGATCATGTCGGCCTCAGAGATGCGTCACTGTCGGGTCAGGCGCTTTGGGAGCTTCGTAGCGAAATACATGGGCGACGGGGTGCTCGTTTACTTTGGGTACCCTTCCGCACTTGCCAAGCTCGCTCTTGAGAACGCTGCTCTGCGTCGGATGCGACGTGCCCGTGCACGAAAGCGGACTCTCGCCGTTCCTAAAGCTCCTCTGGTTATTCATCATCAAGCAGTCGCCGAAGCTCCCAACGGGCTCGTCTGGCGCCGGTCCCTCCAAGAAGATCGCGAAGCTGAAGTCCCATGCGGCTCGAGAAGGTGGAACCAAAATGGCACTTGCGATGATCAGAAGAATATCAACGTAGATACCAACAGATTGAGCGCGTGTTCCGTTTGGGGCGTGTGCGTGATGCTTGTGGGGTTATGAATGTATGATAATCCAACGCCTGCATATATTCCCGGAGCAAGGCGGGCGGTATATGTTCCGGTGATTGCCGTGGTATCACGATGCGCAAGCTGGCCTTTAGCCAGAGCAGCATCCACCGCAAATTTGCTCCAGCTCGTCTTGCTAGCAACGAGTGCAATCAGATCACTGGGCCGGCTATCAAAGGGGCCTTTCGCATAAAGACGAAGCTCGCAATATTGGCTGATCCTGTTGAGGTCAGGCGGAGCTCCCATGATGGAGAAGCCGCCATAGATGCCGCGAGACGGCAACCCAAGGGCGTCGCTCTGCCAGAGCTGCCTGTCCGCAGCGATGTAGTGAAAATGATTCCCAGTCTCCCTTTGTTGCTTGGGGTCCGCCAAATTCGTGTAGCGGCTATTGTTGAAACCAACGCCCGCCCGCAGCCACGTGTCGGGTACGCCGGGAGCCGCCTTGCTCTTGTAGCCGGCTTCGTCAACGAGAAGGATGCCTGCATTGGCCGTGCTCCAGCTCAGGCCGGTGGGATTCTCGATTATGTGGGCATAGGCACCATCTGGGCTGATTGAGCGCTGGACGGAGACCTTGTTGTACAAGCGATCGTCAAAATTGTACTTCAAGTTGACCGCCGGCGTCGGCGCAGCATTGGTGCTCATCCCTGCCTGGAACAAGGCAGACATGTTCGATCCTGTAATCCCTCCGAACAATGTGCCGGTGAACTCATTTTGGTTTCTGAGGTAGCCAAGCTTGAGTTCTAGCGTCCTGTCGAAGAAAGTCTGGTAATAGGCGAGCGTATTGATTCCCACTCGATCTGGTCCCGGGCGATCCCACGTCCAGTATTGCTGCTCGGCTCCTACGACAATCTGTCCGTCGGCAATGCCAAACCGGCTGAGATCGTAGGTGACGATCATGAGGTTTACCGACGCGAAGGTCGGATTCTGGCCCATATAGAGCTGGTTTGCGATAGTGCTTCTGGCCGCATTCGGCAGCTGGTTGTTCGCAAAGCTGTTGTGTGTCCAGCCGATGTAGCCAATGCCGACATCTGCCAGCGCCGATCTAACGCCGTCCTTGTCCTGATCAATCGTGTCCGCAGGGCCAGGTATGTTGAACCACAACCCGTTTTCGCGCAGCTTGTCGTACCTTTCGAAGGGATCGATCGTCTTTTGCGGTCTCGTCTGAGCACGCCTGCCCGCATTGCCGCGCCTCTCGAAAGGCACTCCGGGACCTGCTGCTGGCGCCGGGGCAGGAGGGCGGATTGCCTGATGAACCAGGTCGATCGGGAGCTTTGCGGCCCGATCGGAAGTGTTTCCTTTCTTGCCGGTCTGATCCACAGGGTGGTTACTAGGATCAGGTCCGCTTGCGGTTTGGGCCAGGACGGAATTGCCGACCAGACAAGCCGCTAGCGAAAAGGCGATAACGAGCCCAGATCGCTTTCCCCGTGGTCTGAAATTGAAAGAAATTGCTGCCCCAGCCGAGTATGTCCGACGCGAGCTCGTCGCAAGAAGGCAATCACGCATGGCGTACTTCGGGTCCATGTCTGCCGGCCATGATTAAATCGGACTGCGGCCTCATTGGCCCACAGTGAGCTCCCGGCGTTTTTGCGTCCGAGGGCGAGGGCGACGAGCCAGAACACGATCCATCCGAAGAGAGTCACTCAGGCTTGCTGAACCTCTCAGCTCGCGGCGCGATGATGATCTGGTCCGAAACTCTGCTGGTGCATAACGCCGGTGCGCCGATGGCCAGAGCACGGGGCTGGCTCGGCAAATGCTCACGACGAGCGCGCGGGGGCTTGCTGGCCCGGCCGCCGAACATTGCGAATGTCCGCCCTGCTCACTGTGAGTGGAGCGAGTCTGGCGCTGTCGCGCATCTGCATCGAAGGCGGCTTTCTGAACTAAACGGCAGCTTCCGGAAAGCAAGGCTCGCCGTGCAAGAGGCTTGCATTCACGACGCGCTTTAGCGATATGGTTGTCAGCGAAACACGAGACAATCGCCAGGCTTGAAGTTGCGCGCGCGGCAACCTCACCACAACATCCGACGCGATCGGCGCGGAGACCGCAGGAATCAGCCATCGAGCAGCTTTGGCGTGTATCGCCGAACAGTTGCTGGCTGCCGTGAGCGCGGCAAAACCTGTCTTGCATCCGAATCCTTGACGTGTGCGGCGTTGGTTGGTCACGCTTGCCACGTCCCCGTCATCTCGAACAATCTGCCGGAATTGGTAGTTGACCAGGTACAGTGTTTGCCATTCCAATCGACCATTGCCGTGGTCTCGCCGCCGTGAGGGAGCTCCATCGAACACACTGCAGGAATGAGTGAACGATTTGCATTCGTGCCGTGGGAAAGAAAATCTCCAGGGTTCTTCTGAATGGTGAAAAATTGCTGCGCCTTCGCCGGCGAAGATGAGTACCGTTGCTTGCTGGTGACGCTATCATGGAGAACGCGCGCAAATTGTCGCGTTGCGTTGCTCAAGAAGTAGCGTTTCATAGGAGCAGGACAGCCGATCGGGAAGCTCGGCAAGATTGACTATTGTCGACGCTGGCAGCTCGCTGGAACGCGTGAGCATCGCAGCCTATCGCGTCGACAAAACAAGCCTGCTGGAATGGGATCTTGGGCGAGGGACAATGGACTTGATCGATCAAGCGGCCGCTTCAGACTTGCGGCCGCTCTTGCGCGGTCCGTCAAGACGGATTCTCCCGGTTTTGGTGCTCCCGCTTGTCCTCGTCAGCTCGTGCGCTGCTGGCGTCTGGCTTTGGGCTAACCTTGAAGCGGTTGTCGAGAAGCCGGAAGCCCGGGACGTCGCTTCAACGATGAGCCTGTCACTGGAAGACAGGGCAGCCTTGTTTGAGATAAACTGGGCACAGCAGAAAACTGGCGACGAGATCGCAGTACTCAACAGCCGGATCAATGCCCTGCGGGATGACCTCAAAGGGATCCTGGATCAGATCACCATGCTGACTTCGCGGATCGATTCGCTGCAGAGTTTAACACCTGTCCCTTCTGCTGCGTCCGAGCCACCTTTGTCGCCAGCCCGGGCTGCTTCGAGCGTCGCCAGGAAACGCTTCAGGCGGTCCAAACCACAGGGGCCTGTTTCCGTCGGAGGCGCGCCGGTGATCGCCGGACCGAAGAGAGCCGAGCCTTGAGGTCTGAGACGCTGCAGGCGTGGTCAACTTTGCTCGATGAGGTGGACCGTAGCTTCGCAAAGCTGCCTGCCGCCGTAAAATACACGAAGCTTGTGCGGGCGCCCTCGTCTCCAGCGGCATGTCGCTGAGGCCGTCACTATCATCGAGCGCACTCCAGGACAGGTGGCGCAGAGCATTTTCCGCATGATCGAGCCGTGGCCCTGAACGGCGGAATCCGCTGCGCCTTTCCTTATCAGCTCTCTTCTATTCAGCCCCGCCACTTTTTGAGATCATATCTGAAAGGTCGTGTCATCTCACTGCGGCTGCATCTTCGAAATCTGGCCTGTCTGCCCGAGGCGCTTCTTCGGATCGCTCCTTAGCGAAGAGCTTCGAGGTTGGGATCTGCTCACATGGTGGCTTAGTTAATAGGAATGCGGTCGAGATAAGTGTCAAACGCGGCAGCAACAGCGCGAATGACAAACCGGTGCTTCTGCTTGACTCGAATGAATCCCTCTTCAATCTCCACTATCCCGTCTTCTGCAAGCATTCCCAGGCGGTCGGCCGAAGCGAGAAGAGGAATCGGATCAAATCCGTGAGCAGCACAGATCGCTGGTACGTCGGCCTGCAAATCGCACATCAGACGCTCGATGATTGCGGCGCGGAGGCGATCTTCGGCGGTGAGACAGTAGCCTTTTGAGGTTGCCAGACGGCCAGCCTGAATGTGTTGGTGATAGGAAGCGGTTTCGATCTCGTTCTGGACGTAACCGTCATGCAGACGGCCGATGGCTGACGGACCTAAGCCGATCACGGCTTTGCAGGTATCAGCCGAATAACCCAGGGAGTTGCGGCGCAGCCGACCAGCTTTCTGCGCCTGCGCGAGCTCGTCATTGGGCAGGGCGAAATGGTCGAGCCCGATCTGGCAGTAGCCGGCCGAGACCAGCGTGTCTGCAATAGCCGCGGCTTGCTCACCGCGGGCGACATTATCTGGCAGCGCCGTCTCGTCGATCTGGCGCTGACGTTTCATATAGGAGGGGACGTGAGCATAGCCGAAAACCGCAAGCCGGTCTGGCCGCATGGCCAGGGCCGTCCGCGCGGTCTCCACGCAGGACCGCACCGTCTGATGCGGCAGTCCGAAGAGAAGGTCGAAATTGATGCGGCTTATGCCATGCTGGCGTAGACTTTCGACGACCGAAGCTGTGAGCTCCTCGCTCTGCACGCGGTTGACCGACCTTTGAACCACCGGATCGAAGCTTTGCACGCCGATGCTCGCGCGGCTGATTCCGGCCGCTTGTAACGTTTCGACCATCTCGGCCGTGACTCCGCGCGGATCGATTTCTATCGCGATGGTAGCTGATTTACTGAACGCAAAGCAGTGGCGCAGGAGTTCCATCAAAGTGAGAAAATCGCGCGGTGCAATGGTGGTCGGCGTCCCGCCGCCGAAATGCACGTCGCTCACCGGCAGAGCGCACGGCACTTGCTCTGCGACCAAGCCGATCTCGTCCCGCACTGCTGCCAAGTAATTGCCGACCGGTCGCTCGCCGCGAGTGAGGCTTGTAGGGAAGCCGCAATACCAACATATAGAGCGACAGAACGGAACGTGGATGTAGAGCGATACGGGCTCTTGGGGCGGCAGCCGCCTCAGCCATGTCTCACAAGTCTTGGCACCGACCATCGCGGAGAAATCCGGCACGGTTGGATAGATGGTGTACCAAGGCAGGTGAGCATCGCAATATTTGTTAAGGAGGGAGGTCTGCAAGGCTTAACTTTCCCATACTCGAACAGCATGAAGCTGACCGATGCCCTCTCTTGTGTCTTTGCGTTATGTCAAACCCGGCTAGTGGTTTCTGAGATCTAGTCCGGTTTTCGATGTTACTGCCAACGCAGCTTAGGCGCAGAGCAGGGAGTGAGAGCCGCTCGTTGGCGATTATCTGGACGTTTAGGTATGAATTTTCTCGGGCGTGCACGGTTGAAGCGGCTAGTCGTGCCCGACGAGCCGGCGCGAACGATCAATCGCCCATCACTTCGGTTCGTATTTGCTGGTCGCCCTTTATTTTTGCGACGAGAACATGGGCTGTAGGTCCCACCAGGAGCAGCTGAGCTTCCCCGGATCTTCAAACCGGAAGAAAAAGCCGATTTGGTTGCTCACAGTGTTCAACGGATGCCTCCCGTTCAAGGCCGGCGCGCCACGAAAGATGAGTTGGTTGCCAGATGAGAGCGCGAGGAGCGCAATCGCACAACGTGACGCGACGTGCGATTCAAGTCCTTTGGCGCAGGCGACGAAAACGAGTTTTGATCTCTAGTATCGAACGCATAAGCCTCAATTCCGCCACGCTGGTTGTCTCATTGCCACAAGCATCATCACGGATGTACTGATGATGTTGGGGCGACCCCAGCGCACTTTCAGCCCCCCGGCGAAGTGCGTCGGGGCGCCTTGGTTCGGCGGCGTCTCGTCGCTGTCTAATGTAGCTCACCAACTCACAATGGAGCTATCGGTCCTTCGCCAGATCCCGCATATCTATTCCGTTAGCCTTCCTTGGCGTCGCATTGATGCGATCGCAGTCAGTTTCACATAGATTGCTTGGTCAGGCGTCGACCATCCCGTCACTATGTTCTCGATGCTCCGAGCTGGAGCCGTCTATGCAGGAGCCGGCTGGGAGATCTTGCGCCTGTTCATTGCATGAAATTAGCCTTCGCATCCTGTCATTTCAGTCCATTCACAGCGGATCGAGGAAGTTTGGTAAGCCCCAATCAAACCTGGAGCTCGTCTCCCGGAAATGAGAGCTGAGCCTAGCCAGGCAACAAGGAGATTGCGGCCAAACAGCGTGATCAGTCGAAAGTGGGCGCCCCACCAGCTTCTGTTGTACAACGCCGAAGGCATCGAACTCATCGGGGACCGGTGAAAGGATGACTATTGTGGCACGGATGATTTCAAAGGCTGCACGCGCGACATTTTGACCGCTTCGTGGCCGAGGCGGCTGATTGCCGCGCCTTCGCATCCATGCCCTCTCGAATTTGCCTGCGACTTTTGGCGCTCAGCACATCACCTTCCCTGACATTCTCCATGAGAACGTAACCGGCACACGCGCGGGAAAGGAAATTGCGCGGCGTGCCGGTTCTGAAGTAGATCTTCCAGGCTCCCCACCGCTCTTGAGAAAGTCGAAGACGCCCCCTGGCGCGATCCGCAGGTGAGCGCGGTCGTGCTCGATCCTCGCCCATCAGATGCTCTTCTTCCTCCGTTACTGCGCCCTAGATTAGAAGGCCGCGCAAGCCATAGACGAGATCGAGGTAGGCCTCATCCTGCTTGCGCGCCCCGCCAACATTGAGCTTCCCGCCAAATTGAAAGCGCGAACGGGATGTGACTAGGTACGGACCGCTCGGCTCATAAGAATCAGCTGGGATGCACGAGGTGATCCGCCCCATCGCCGCTCGGCCCGACAGCTTTTCGTGGTCGCGTCGGCGGCTTTCAGAGTTAGGCAAGGCGCGCGCACCAGAACTTAAGTTGCGGCCTCCATCATGTTCTGACCGTGCTGGATCTCCTGCCGATCTCACGAAAGATGGGAGTTGAGACTTTCAAGTGAGAACCAATTGGATGCCGGCAACGACCAGAACCGCCACGAGGATAAATCTGATGCCTGCCGGGTTCAGGCAGTTCAGGCTGACTACCGTTCCAGCGACCGCACCCGCCAGCGCAGAGATAGCGTAAAGAGCCAAATCCGGAGAGGGAAATTGGCCGCTGAAAAGAGCTCCGACGAAGCCAACTGTGGAATTGGCCAGAATAAAAGCGGGTGATAACGCGACGGCCTGCTTCGGTGATGCCCAATTCAGTGTGATGAGCGTCGGCGCGAGGAACACTCCGCCGCCCACGCCGGTCAGGCCGGAAACCAGGCCAAGGGTTGCGCCAATGCTCACGCTTGCCGTGAGTGGCGTTTCGCAAAGACGATCGGCAGCTCGTCCCCGCTGCATGATCATCACTGCGCTCGCCAGAAGAAGAACGAGCCCCGTCAGCGTCTTGTACGTGTGGTCCTCGAGCACAATCAAGCCACCGGCAAGCGACGCTGGCACCGACGAAAAGAGAAGCGGGCGCAGGAGTGCCCAGTCAACGACCTTGTTGCGGTTGAAGAGCCACGTAGAATAAGTCGCGACGACAATGTTGAGAGCAAGTGCCGTCGGGCGCATCTCTGTCGATGACATACCAAAAAATGCCATTAGCGAGACGAATGCAGTCCCACCAGCCTGGCCAACGCTCGCATAGAGCAGTGAGATGATCGCGAAGAGCAGAGAAGCCATGCTTCACCGACCCTGGCGACGATCTTCGCCGTTTTCCACCCAGCCCATCATGATTCGTGCATCAGGTGCGATCTAACTGTGTTTCTGCTTGGGGACGGATCTAAGCGCTTCGCCGGAATCGCTGGCAGGAGGTGCAGTCAGTTCAATTTCCTTAACGGGTGCCATGTTTGGACCGTCCCATCAATTGCCGAACTTGGCACTTGACTGGGCTGGAATAGGGCTGCGTTTGGGCCCTAAGGGGGCGGCACTCGAGGGGGCCGCCGAGGTGAGCTGCATTTCTTGCTGTGGCTCACCTCGTGCCGCGCCTGGCAATGGTGTTGTCGCCTTTCTTCCGCATGTCATTAAATGCTTCGAGAGTCCTACGTCGCAACCAAACGTGGGCGTTCGAAGCCCTTTCTGCGACGTTTGATTTTGGTGAAATCAACAGTTGGTATGACACTTGCTGGTTTGGCGCGGGTTCTCTCCCTGCTGGAGAAGCGCATGCAAAGTTTCCTTCGCATCAAGCAGATCTCGCCGTTACGAGTATCTCTCGTTGCGCCTTTAAGGTGGCCCCTTTCTGCACGTTCGGTCCGTTTGCGCCAAGCCTGCCGGACGGAGTCGATGAGACGCCGCACAATGATGCGAGGCGTATGGCTTTTGCGCCGCCTGTTTCGTGTTGCTCATCGATCGCGTCGCCGGCGCCGTCGCACGGCGGAGAACCGGCGAACGGTTAGCGATGGCATCTCTCAAGATTGGGAAAAGACATGACTCTCCCGTTGTCTTCGTCTCCGAGCAGAGAATGGATGCTGAGACGCTCGTCGAGTCCCGAGCGCCCAAGCCGCTTGAGCTTAGCTGTATCGCGCAGATCAGAGCCGAGGATCTCGTCGTGCTCGGCCTCGAGACAAATCAAAGCGTCGTTCGGCTTCGTTTTCCCGCCATGCAAGCTCAACAGAGCCAAGCCTCTAGCCGGTGGAGCTGTTTCGAAGCTCAGTCCAGGACCCGCGGACCTTCTATCGGTGCCGGCATCATCAAACAGGACACCGTTGGCTTCGTATCGATGGCACAATCCTTCAACACCGATGAGGGCGATGATCTCCGATCTGGCCAGTGCGCTATCGGCGAACTGGACCGATCACTTCCGCTCAGCCTCAGGGGCAGGGATGATGGCGCTATCTCCGGTTTTTCAAGCAATCATGCCGGCGCATTCGGCGGCAGGGCAACGAATTCGGCGAATGGCGCCCGGCACAGCGCTAGCGTTCAGACTGCACGAATAACTAACTCTCGAGTTCAGCTCATGGACTGGAATTTGGCTCCGCCTGAAACAAGCGCAAGCGAACACGATGACGGGAAGCTCGATCGTCGTCCTGAGGCGCCCATCATGGACCTCTTTAGCTTCACCGAATGCGCTAACCAAACGCATTCACTCAGAGCGCTATTCGAG
The DNA here is from genome assembly GCF_002795245.1 of Bradyrhizobium forestalis. Classification (GTDB taxonomy): domain Bacteria; phylum Pseudomonadota; class Alphaproteobacteria; order Rhizobiales; family Xanthobacteraceae; genus Bradyrhizobium; species Bradyrhizobium forestalis. Next base: position 44,212 of record NZ_PGVG01000037.1, read on the forward strand.
CTTCTTGTAGGCTGTGCCACCAAGGAAGGTTTCAGTGAAGTCGCATACGGCGCTCTCAACTTCGTTGAGCCACTTCGGCTGGCGGAGTATCCACCCCCGACAGTGGCTGTGAAGTGGCCGCCAGACTGGTGCGATCGATACTTCAAACGCAAATACCATACTATCGATCCGGTGGTTCGGCGGACGCCGATGCTTACGCGGCCGTTTTTGTGGGATCAACTCGCCGACCACTATCAGCTTCGACCGGACGAAAGACGCGTACTGGACGAGGCGAGAGAGGCGGGGCTGAAGCATGGCATGAGCGTGCCGTTGTTTGGGCCGTTGGGTCGGATATCTGTGGTGTCGTTTGCATCTGCGTTCGACGATGCTGATCCTCAGGACCGCATCGGTCATCTCAAGGCGCTGGCTTGGCAGTTTCACACCGCCTATGGCGACATCGCTCGTCCCTGCGATAATGGTTGCGAAAGAAAAGTTGCACTATCGCAGCGGGAGATCAGTTGCATGCGGTGGGTGGCAGAGGGGAAATCGTCATGGGAAATTGGGAAGATCCTGGGAATCAGCTACAATACAGTCAACTTTCATGTCAAGAACGCGATGCGCAAGCTGGATGCGACCAGCCGAATTCAAGCGGTTGCTATAGCTATTCGCCTCAATGTTCTTTGAAATTTGTGAACGGGGCACTAACAGCCAAATCTCCGGCTTCCAGCTTCTGGCATGTTGAGCATGGCACCTTCGGCGAGCTCACCGATGCGCTCCTTGGAGCAAGTCCGCTATCTCACGCTGCGTGAGGTTGTGGGAATTCACGAGATCGATGAATTGTCGAATGACTGACCTGTTCTCCCAGTGTGTTGGCGGCATCTCGGCTACACTCCAGCCAGCCTCTGGATCCATTACTCAGACGAGCTCGCACCTGGTGCTTCGGAACTGGACTGGGCGCCGGCGGGGAGAGGAGCAGCTGAGGAAAGAACCCCGACCGGGGTCGGGGTTCCGATTCACGCAACCGCGTGGAGATCAGTATTTGGCAAAGGGCGAGCCAAACTTGTAATTGAGCCGTGCCGTGATGAGATCAATGTCCTGGTGGGCGCGGTCCGTGCCGAGAAAGCCTGGGAAGCTTATGTTGCTGCGCTGCATGAACAAGTGATTATACTCGACGCCAGCTGACCAGGTCGGCGTGAGGCTGACTTCGGCACCGGCCCCCAGCACGCCACCCCAACGCACATCATTGCTGTTGGCAAGCTCGGCGCCAGAAGCGACCGAATTGAGGACATAGTTGTTGCTGGTCACCGCAGCACCACCCTTTCCGTAAAGTAGGACGGCATTGAACGCGTAGCCGATATGTCCCGTGAGTAGACCGAATGCGTCTGTCGTGGTGCCAACGGTGTTTGCCGGAAAGGCGGTGCTGACATTGGAGCCGCTGAAGTCGGCCCAGTTGCCCTGACCTTCGATGCCGTAGACCATGTTGAAGATCTGCCAACGATAGCCAATCTGGCCGCCAATGGTCCCGCCGGTCGAATTATGGCAGCCCTCGGGAGTGACGCCATTGAAATCCCAGCAATTGTGGCTCGTTCCCCAACCACCATTGACACCGATATAGTAGCCGGACCAGTCGATAATCGGGGCTGCGACCGGCAGCAGTGGCGCCTTGACCTTGACGGGCTGTCCGGCCAGGTCCGTGCCGAATGAGGGAGCGGCGGCGCCGAGTGCGCCAATGCTTGCAGTCAGAATCAGAATCTTTTTCATTCGAGTGTCGTTTCCTTTCGGTGCCCCCGGCGTCGTGCCTTTAACAATATGAACGCAAATTGCTGTAACTGCCGCACAACATGTCTTCGAAAGAAATGGGTCCAATCGCACGCCGCGTCAGATTGTGGAGCGCGCAACGTGCCATGCACTGCCTCGACCGAAATGCTGGGCCTGACACTGGTCGCTTCGCGCCGATGCTTCTTCGAATACGGTCCGTTCGTGATGACCTGTGACGGGACGCCGCGCTGCGAGCTGTTTGGCTCCCTCTGTCGCTGACTAGCGACAAAGCCAGGCTGAACCAACACGTCACGTGCATGCTCGCTATTCAGAGAGTTCGGTAAATGAAGACCGCCGATCGAAGGACGCGTCTTGTGCGCTCAACCTCATTCTCCCGTCAGCACCGTCGTGCTGCCGCTTGCAATCGTGAGCGATGCGGCGATGATCGATCACAGGCCTGGATCGCGTTTGACCCAGGACCTATCGCAAGTGCAGCACGATGATCCTCAAGCTCGACCTCGATCGACGAGTGTCAAGGAGCCGATGCGGCTGTGCCTGATGAGGATCTTGCTTGAACATGCAAGCTCGTGCCGAGCCAAAAGTCAGGAGAGGAAACGGTATGGCTTTTCCTGCCGTCGGCGACTATTAGCTCGGCTGTCCCGTCTCGTCGCCGACTTTCTCTGCGTTGCAGGTGATTGGTCTGTGGTCACCAGAAGAGCTGCAAAGGCGACAGTCCTCGTGAACGTGCTCGTCTTCAGCGGGGCTGAACATGATTGGATTAAGGTCAGCACCACCACGCTCTGCCCCGGTTGTTTTGCCGCCACATAAGGCCCCTCCCAAGGACTTGACAAGCCAAACTCATGTGACAGTAGAAGTTCAAGCGCCCTATTGCGCGGTCGACGGCGCCAGTTCAGCCCGCAAGCTGCGTATCGCCTCGTTAGCCAGATTCAAAGTATTCCGTTCGCCCTTCTTTATCGAAGACTCAAGAAAAGTGCACAACCGGCTATAGAGGATCGTCTTGCGATTATGCGCCAGCAACGGATCCTTCTCCACAAAGCGCCAGGCCTTATCAAAGGCTGCGCTTACGATAGCATCTTGCATTTGCACTTGCTCGGATAACAACTGATCCATCTCAACACTCCACCACGTCCTGATACAAGGAAGTACCTTCGCAAAAGCAAACCGAGAGTCTGTGGCTTGTCCCAGCAAATAAGATATCAGAGCCGCAGTACGCTCGGACATCGAGCTGCTCTCGGTGCTTCGACGAATTTATAGATGTTTGTTGAAGTTCAGATGACCCCGAATGTTGTATTTCCGGGCCCATTCGAAATAATTCTGAAGCGGTTGAGACGATCTCGCGTTTCACGGCTTCGTTGCCGAAGTGCTCTTGTTGCTCGGTATCGGTCAATAATTGTGGCTCTTCTTCCTGCAATTGGAAGATCAGCGCCATGCCAGTCACGACTAAAGCCGCACATCGATGAAAATAGATCGTTCCGCTCCTTTCGCAGTCTCTAGTTTCTGGAAGCATGTGGCGTTCTCCCGTCACTGCTTGTTTGCTTTCTGACATGTGTCCGCGTGACGTCGTCCTTTGCTCGACCCTGCGCGGCCTCCTGCTCTCGGTGCGGGCTCCAGCTTTCGAGCATCGCGACGATCAGTCGTGACATGGAAAAGCCAGCGGCACCGGCGCGATTACGGGGCGGTGAGCCATAAACGCCAACTCGTCGATCCCTGGTGCGTACGGCCGTAGCAGTCCGCCCAGCGATAAACGTTTGATAAGCGCGCCATCAACTGAAATCTCAGTCCGCTGCTGCACGTGACAGAATTAGTTTCGCGATCTTCATTCGATTGGCGGGGGTTCGGAGCACTGCCGGTAATGCCGCCACGGCCTGATCGAGAAGGCGTCCCAAAACCTGAAGGTCTTCTGGGTAGTAAACGCCACGGTCTCGCGACAGTCGCGTCGTTTGCCGGTCGCCGGCGCGGGTTCTCGTATCGCCGAGCCGGCCGAGCTCCAGTTCCGCCGTAATCATCTGATTTGTGAGTGCATTTAGCAGTCGGACCGCTTCGAGCTCGTTCCCCTCTTCGCGTATGAGGGCGGCCACGATGTCGAGTTGCAGGTCGATGCGATGCTCGAGGTCCTCTGAGCGTGAATTGGAAGGGTCAAGTTCCACGGTGTTGCTCCAAAGTAGTTGAATGCAGGCAGCAGGCTGAGAACGGTTGTGTCGTGCCTTCCCGTTCGCGGGACGGCAGACGGGCGATAGAACGAATGGCTGCTGCACAAGGCAAGGTGCGCACGCACGGTCGCCGAAGGGTGAGGGTGGCAGCATGTGCCGCGACAGGGCCGCAAAGGCGGAAACGACTATAGAACGCTGCGAACTGCGTTGTAGATGGCCCGTCATTTGATTCGACGGCCGAGCCGGTGCAGCGCGACGGACAGTGACAGTGACTCCAGCCAGTGGGGACACCGCTGATGACGGCAGGTCGAGAGAAGTGCGGCCCGAACTGGTGCGGGATTGCTTGCCGCCTGTCATAGCGATCCAGACATAACCTGAGGCCTCGCGAGGCAGAGTGCCATAAAGAGCGCTTGGCGCTGGACGAAGCTGTTGCTGAAGGCACGCCGTCAACTGGTCCAGACCGGCCTCCTCATTATGCCAGAAAATTAAATCCCAGCCCATGCCAGGCAACTCAGAAATAACATCCGCTACATACGTCTGCGGTTTCTCTCTCCATTCGTTGACAGGCGTTGCCTGGTCCGACGAGGGTGCGGATGGGCTCCTGGAAGGTGGGGGCGCTAAGAGACAAGACCGGCAGATCGCGTATCTCCACCCCTCGTTCCGATGGTGATGTAAGGAATGCTGAGAAGGGATAACCGCGCCAGGATATGGTCGAACAGCGCCAGCGCATAGAATGAGATGGGGTAGCGTCAGTCTGTAGGAAATGGGTGTGGAATCCGCCTGCCGACGAAGACTGAGGACGCGAGCAGAGTGAGACACCACGGTCACACGGCGTACGGGGGCGGGCAGTAAGATCGCTAGGCTGGTCTCATCACACCGATCGACATCATTGCCTCGTCCTGGCCGGAGAATATGCGGCTTGCACGTAGCGTGGTCAGATAGCTGACCGCACTGCTTTGTTTGAAGGCTGCGACAGCGTCGGATTGTCGGCGGCGCCCGCCTGGTCGGGGCAAATAGTCCAGCCCGCACCTTCGTAGAGGGCAGTTCGCCTGCCCCAATGCTATGCAGCGCACGCATTTACCTTGACCAACCGATGTGCGTGAGAGTCGATCTTCTTGGAGGGCCTTCGTATGATTGCAAAAGGGGAGGCGCCAGCGCGATAGGTTACGCGCCCGACGTTGCGATTAGCCACCCGACCGCATTTGCGCCGCACGTGCATCGATTCCAAAGATTGATGGGTCTCGTTGGCGATGCAGCCGCGAGAACCTTGAATCTGCCTGCGACTATGCTGAAAGCAAAAAGGGTCCATTGCTCACACGACATTCGTGAAATGTGCTTTCCGGAAAACCGGCGATCGACTTATGGGGTATTTGTCTGAAATTGGTAAAATCGAAAGTGTTGATGGGATGTATCCAGTTCGTGGATCGCGCACGCGCGTAATCGTTCTCTTACCTCGAAAGCGAGTTAGTGTTTCCCGCCGTCTTGCTGCGGTGATCTTATGGGCACTTTAGGCGAGCCTGCTGATTCGTCGATGACGGGGTGGCCATGATGGAGAAGACAGAAAGGTCGCAGCTCTGATCGCTGGCGAATACCTCTAAATTGGACGTCAGATGTCACGAAGATGCCAGAAACACTCCTCGATCCCATAAGCCGAAGACAGGGTCATGGAGTCTCGTCGGCGACTATCCGACCAGCTCCGGCCTCCCGCAGATGCAGGATGAGCCTGAGCAATCGCGCGCCTTCATTGAAAAGGCCCGCGAGATCGAAGCGAACGAAGAGCGTTCGGCCGCGGATGAGTTGATAAAGCGGTTCGCAAACGCTCGCTAAGCCAAAGCTCGCCCCCAAATAGGGGCGCCAGGTGGTCAGATATCGCGGCCATTGAGGCTGACGGTCGCCTTCGTCCCGGGCAAACGACAACCAAAATCGCGACCACCTTCGGTTAACCTCAGTGCGTCGGTCTACTTGCCACGCATACGATCCCCCAATGCAGACATTATTCGTCAAAGCTATCGAGAATTTCAGCTTTGATTGCGGTTGCGGTGTACAGGGAAATCTCCAGCGGAAGGTCTCCGAATGCAAGCTGGCAAAGTAAGTAGTTGGCACCTGCCACTTCCATCTGCTGAAGAAGAAGCTGTCGGACGGAAGCCGGCGTCCCAACGACGCACAATTCGCTCTCAAGTGCTGCATCGAAGGTCAGCGGAAGGGCGGACGGTGTCGGAATGTGCGTTAAGCTCGTAAAGGAACTTAAAGCTCTCCAGCCATCGCCGATACGCAGTTTCGGCCGTCGTGGCCCACTGCGCCGTCTCAGCCCGATTGGCTCGCGATCCAGATAGGCGGATATGGACGTTGATGAGGCCTCAACATTAGGGGTACTTCGCTGAACTCGAAGTGGTGTCCCTGATAAGATAGCGTATGTCCCTTCAGCGCAATATTGAGGATTTCACTGGCCCCGTATAACGGCTTGGTGCAGCGTCGGCAGTGATGCCGAAATAACCCCATTCAATCGGCTGGGAGCCGCGGCCTATCCCGACCTCGAGCCTGCCGCCGCTCAATTGGTCAAGCATGCAGATCTCTTCGAATGCGCGCAATGGATGATAAAGGTTGAGCAACAGGACGAGCGGACCGAAGCGTAATCGCCGGGTTCGGCCAGGTGATAAGCGTAGAAACCGAGCGAGTCGCAGGCCTCGGTCAGCTTGAGACGATCTTCATATTGTCGTGCGGCATCTCGGCCGTCGTCATCCAAATGGTCGAAAATACCGCACCTTGGTCTTGGAAGGCCACTCTTCACTCGATTAATCTCCGATGATGGGGCAGATGGCGAGGCCTGATTGCTTCATACCGTCGCGCTCAAAGAGGTCTCGTTCGTCGTTTGACCACTTAGGCCGTTTCTCTTGGCGTGGATCTGAGCTTGCACCATGTGAGTGGATCACGAGAATGCGCAAATGGCGGTCCGGTCGCACCATTGACAGACGTTCCCGAAGCGCCTCCACAGCGAGGATGTGCTCGACCAGAAGCATCGTTAGCCGCTTCAGAGGTCCTGTGCCTTGCGTGCCAGATCAGCTCGGTACGGCTCTATTTGTCTATCATCGGACGTAGCGTCTCCGTCAGGTCGACATCGGCTAGCTCTGCGAGCGCTGCAACGAACGCGAAAAACGCTCCGAAAGCTGCAAGTATAAGAGAGCTTGCGAGTATCGCTGCTCCAACGACCTGACTGCGTCCCATCATCCGTTTCACTTTGGATCTGGGGAGGCGGCGATGCCGCCAATCAGTTCTGCTCGACAGTTTCAACACGGCCGTCTCGCCAGCGGTAAACCAGAAAGCCAGGAGCCGCATTGTCTCCCTTTCTATCGAACCGGACTGGGCCAATCACGGTATCGGTCGGCCGTGAACGAAGTGCCCTAGCTACGCGCACAGCATTGAAAGAACCGGTCCGGTTCACCGCCTCTGCCCATGCTTGCACGGCCGCATAGGCGTAAAGCGTGTAGCCTTCAGCGGACAGGTTGGAAGCTTGGAGTTCGGCCACCACGCCGGCCGCATTGGCATTCCTGGTGGGGTCCGGCATGAAGGTAAACAACGTGCCAATTCCGGCGCTGCCTGTAATGGCCCAGAATTCAGAGGTCATCAAAGGATCGTTCGCCATGACCATAAGTTCCGCTCTTGCTTCTGACGCCTGGCGTACAAACAATCCGATTTCGGTATGATAACCGCCGATATAGGCGACGCGCACCCGTTCCTTCTTCATCCTTGAGACCAGCGCCCTGTAATCCTTTTCACCGGCTACATAGCTTTGGCGAATGACTTGTTCACCAAATCTCCGAAGCTGGGCTTCAACAACGTCGGCGACACCCTTGCCTGCGGTGCTCTTGTCGTCGAGCACTGCGATCTTGTCGTTAGGGAAGGTCCGGTGAATATACTCTGCGGCAACGATGCCCTGTTGGTCGTCGCGGCCGCAGATACGAAAGACAGTCTCAAGGCCCCGTTCTGTTAGCTGAGGATTTGACGAGCCTGGTGACACCTGAATAATGCCTGCTTCGGCGTAGATCTCGGAGGCCGGGATCGACGCAGAAGAACAAAAATGGCCAACGACCAACCGGGCCCGCTCTGTCGTGAGCTTATTCGCGACTGCGACAGCTTGCTTCGGGTCGCACGCGTCGTCGGCGACAGTCAATATCACCTTGGTATCGAGAAATAGGCCAGAAGCGTTCAACGCCTCGACTGCCGCAGCTGCACCATCGCGCATTTGTGCGCCGAACGCAGCGCTGCTTCCGCTCATTGGGCCAGCCACGGCAATATTGACGTCGGAGCCGCGCGCAACAGAGGAGAGGGCGCAGAAGAGAAGCGCTGCACTCGCAGCAGACGCGCAACGATTCAACATTGTAGAGCTCCCAATGTTCACCTGAAGAGTAACCGCCGGCAGCTGTAATCAGACATGTCTACACGTTGAGACTGTCTGTCAAGGCGAAGCTTGTGTTGGTCGGCCAGAGTGGCGACCACGGTAGAACTTACAATTTGACGTTAGGTGCGTTTCAAGGCCGTTTTGAAGGAGCCTCGATGGTGCGTCAGGGAGCGCGGATCGACGAGGTCACGACGACTGTCCGGTTCAGTCCATAAAACTGTTGGCCCGCATCAGAGCCGACGAGCGCCTATCGGCAATGCCATGCGGAGCCGGCCAGGAGGACGTCAGTACGGCTGATCCTCCAACCCGCCAAGGGCCAGATCGAGATATTGCATGAGGCAGGGATCCCAACCAGCCAGACTACGGGGGGCGCTTAATCGTGCAAGTACCTTCAGGATCGTCGAAACGCGTGAATCGGCGCCAGCGATTTCGCCGATCAGCAAGCGTGCTGCGACTGCGACAGCCTTTGCCCGCTCGCCGCAAGGATGCTCCCCTCGATCCATACAATCACGCAGGTCGTCGCGGATCCGCCGCCACCGCTCCTCGCGATCTGCAGCTAACTTGCAGGTGCATCGGGACGTCTGATTATGCGTCTCGACCCGCGACATGGCATTGAGGGTGGCAGGCAGCTCATCCACACTTACCTGGATATCACTGTCGATGGTCATGTTGCGCAAGCGATCTCGCAGCAGAGTTGCTCGAGCGACTTGAAGTTCTATCCGTTCTAAATGTTTGCGCAGAAGATCGGTAAGTGAGGTCGTGCCCTCCATAGCTTTACGGATCTCGACAAGGGAGAAGCCAAGCTCACGTAGCGCTCGAATTTGGTGAACCCGTTGCACGCTTTCGCGGTCGTACATCCGGTGGCCGCCGTCAGTACGCTCTGAAGCTGCTAGGAGCCCGGTGTGTTCATAATGATGCAACGTGCGTACCGTTACTCCGGTCGCCTCTGCAAGTTCGCCAATGCGCCATCGACGCCTTCGTGGTATAGCTTTGCTCATGTTGTTCATTTCAAAGCCTACAACCTGACGTCACGTGTGATTCAAGCTATTTCAAAGCTCTAGCTGGATCGTCTTCCATTCCAGCGCGAGACTGGTGACTATCCTCAGAATGGCGGGGGATCAACCCTGAGGGGAAATGGTGATCAACAAGTTCGTCAGGCTTGCCAGTTGAGCCTCGCCAGCCGCTGTACGCTCCAGGATGAGTTTGGCGATTGCTGTGCGATTTTCCGGACTTCGCATCGATGGGGGGAGCGCGGTGATCGCACTATCATAAAGGCGTCCCAGGACGGAAAGCTCTTCCGGATCGAACACGCCGCTGCATTGCTCCAACGTTCAGCTCCTTGCTTGTCATTGCGTCATGGCAGCGCACGTCGTCAAGACGTTTGGCTGCGATAGGGCCAAAAGAAGTCAGACCCGCGGCGCGGAGCGACGAAGATGCGATGTACTCCCATGTGATGCGGCAGGGCAACATGCGTGCGCGATGCTTGCCTCGACGGCGCAAGAGATCGTGGTCATGTGCATGATCGATGACCATCACGCTCACGGCGCGTGATGGTACGGCTTCCGAAGAAGCTGAAGCGTCTCCGCTCTTCGGGAGCCGCTACTGATTCGGAGAGTTGACGAGGGCAGCCCAGCCCCGGTTCTGCTGTATCGACGCAGGTGCGCCCGGCGGCCGGGTGCAACGTACGTCCCTGTCTCTAAAACCAGGCCAACAGTCTGACCCGCCGCTCGCACGTCGAGCCTATTGCCAACGTGCGAAAGACCTACACAACGTCGTCATGACAGCCGTCTTTTGCGACGATCTTGATAGAGCGACCATGAATTCGAGCGAGGCGAGACAAAACTGTATGCGTTGAGACATTCGTTGGGATATGAGGTTCGCAGATCTTGCGAGCGTCCTCACGACAACGGCGGGACAGATCGTGCGAAATCTCCGGCAGTATCAGCCCGTTCCGAAGTGCAGATGATGGAGGCCTCTTGCCCAGTTGCCATGCGGGTAGCCTCCTGCAACAATATCTCTCGCATCCACAGGCTTTCCGGGTCGCTATTGTGAAGCGCGGGCCATTGAACCGCCTCAGTGAAGGCGGGGAACGGCTGCGGGAGCTCCGCAATGCGAAGGGGCACTGTTCTTTGGAAATGCTTTACGAGCCCTAATGGCATCGTCCCTATGCGGTTGGTACCTACCAGCAGGGGCGGGATCATGCTGAAGCTCTGCACGAGAATGTCGATGCGCCGATTGAGACCGAGATCGAGTAAAAGGGATTCTTCGACCGGCGTCTTGCGCGCACCTTTGACCTTAACCGCAACGTGGCCCATCGACATATATCGATCAAATGTAAGCCCCCGTAGTAGTTGGCTGTTCGTGCAGCAACCTACGCAGACGAGTCTCTCCTCGAATAGGGCCGCCCTGGGGTGCGCGCCGGACATGAATAATTCCGGCAAGATAACAAAATCGACTTCGCCGCGGCGAAGAAGCTCATCGTGCTCATCGGTGAGCGCGACCAGTTCGAAGCTGACGGCCGGTGCTTCTCGTGCGACGCGCTCCACGACATTTCGGAAGAATACGACTGTTATAAAATCAGAAAGGCCGATCCTGAATCGCCGGTTCGATCGAGCTGGATCGAACACGTCCCGCGCGATAATTGAAAGATCGATGTGCGTTAGAGCCTCGCGTACAGGGGCTGCGAGTCCTTCCGCGCGTGAGGTCGGGACAAGTTCCCGCCCCCTCATCCCAAACAGCTCATCACGGAAGTAGGAGCGCAGCCGGGCAACGGCTGCGCTCATGGCCGGCTGACTAAGATTCATCTTGCGAGCCGCTGCGCTGAGGTTGCGCTCAGTCATTAGAGCATCCAGCGCGACGAGAAGATTTAGATCCAGACCTTTGAAACGCATGTCTTCTTATCCGGCATGAACGTAGTTGCGGCGCATACAACGAGCGGTGACGGCTGCGTCTGGGGAGGTCCTATTGGCTCGCCCGAATGGACATCGTTTCCATCCTGCGATCGCGAAAAGGACGCTCGTGAAATGAGCGCAACAATGGAGAGCAAGGCGGTAGGCCGACCAGCAGCGGCCGGAATCCGTCAGGAGTCCCGAAGTTGATCGGTCTGGCCGCTTCCGGCGAGCCACGCAACAAGACGCGGTCGGTTGGTTAACGGCAGATCAACCCAGTGTCCGGCCAGTGCCGTGAGTTCGCCAAAGCGCCCAGTCGAGGGCCGCATAGCGCAGCGTTAGTCACGGCGGCCAACCTACAACCTGACGCAGTGTGCGGTTCAAGCGATTTTATGGGGCAAGCCAAACATTATTGTACTGGAGGAGGCGTGTTGTGCCGCGATAGCGTCGGGCGCCGCCTGTTTGCGGTTTAAGCGCACCAAACCTCACCTGCGAGGTCACCACGCTCACACTCGGCAAGCCTTCGCAGCCGATCGTCCGTCGCTGGCAGCTTCGCCTCAGAGACGTTGAAGTGACGAAAGCGGCCGAGCAGGTCGAAGGATTGTTAGCGTGTTTGGAACGCTGCCGAGAGTGGCTTACGGTGAGCCTAGCAGCGCCTGCGAGTTGGACGCTCCTGATGCCCAGATGCCATGTTGGATGCTTCCTCCAGCAATATCCGCCGCATCCAAATGCTCGCCGGATCGGTATTGTGGAACGCAGGCCACTGCACAGCCTCTGTGAATGTGGGCAGGGGGAGCGGCGGTTCGATGATCCGCAGTGGCATCCGCTTTTCGAAGTGTTTGGCGAGTCGTAAAGGCATTGTGCCGATACGGCCTGTGTCTAACAATATGGGCGGAATCAAGCTAAAGCCCTGCACAACGATCTCAATGCGTCTCTTGACGCCGTGCTCAAGCAAGAACCATTCTTCGATGTTTGGTCTGAGCGCCCGTCCGAACTTCGCCGTAACGTGTCCCATCGAAATGTATTTCTCGAATGTCAGCTGCCGCGTGAGCTGCTTGTTCTCGCGGCATCCCACGCATACGAGGGTCTCGTCGAACAGCGTCGCCTTAGGATGCGCGCTCGACATGAACAGCTCCGGCAGAATGAGAAAGTCCACCTCCCCCCGGCGCAGCAGCTCATCGGGTTCATCGGAAAATGGCAGCAATTCGAAGCGTACCGCGGGAGCTTCCTGTGCAATACGGTCGACAATTTTGCGAAGAAAGATGATCGTCATGAAATCGGAGAGAATGAACCTGAAGCGTCGGCTCGACTGAGTAGGGTCGAACGCGTCCCGCGATATGATCGAGAGTTGGATGTGCAGCAGGGCCTCGCGAACCGGACCCGCAAGCGCCTCCGCGCCAGGTGTCGGGACGAGCTCGCGACCTCTCATGGTAAATAGTTCATCGCGAAAATAGGTGCGCAGCCGCGCGATCGCAGCGCTCATAGCGGGCTGGCTCAGGTGAATTTTGCGCGCCGCCGCTGTGAGGTTGCGCTCCGTCATCAGAGCATCGAGGGCAACGAGAAGGTTTAGATCAAGTCCCTTGAACCGCATGTTGTAAGTCTATCCATCGTGTGGATGTGTTCCATCGGAACTATCGATTTTACCAAGTTGCGGGATGTTGGATAGCAAACATAAGTTTGAAAAAAGTAATGAGGCATACCACGATGGCTGCTGCTCGCTCACGCTGGCTCAGAGAAAAGCTCCTGGAGGTGCGAGCAGCCGGCGCATCCGCTTCGAGGGCGGCTATGGGCACGCCGTGCGAGCCGCGTCGCTTCTTCTCGGTACGAAGCTCGTTCGATCGAGACGCCAGGCAGGTCTCCATAAACCTTGGTATGCGTGTTTCATCCGTTTCCATATTGCAGGTTTACCCGCGTACACTTGAGAGCGCGTTCAGCCGCATTCTAGTGTCGGGAAATAGCGGCAGGCGCAGATTGCGGATGCCCAAGAATTCAGGCGACTCTCCAAATGGCTCGCCTGTCCACCGCATTCAGGGCGTGTCGAAGATGTATAAGAACCAGTGTGATCTGATGCCACTCGGTTACGCCATCGATGAGGCGCCGCGCATCGAAGGCCTGCCCGCAGACGTCAAAACGTCGACAGAGATGCTGGACGAGGCGGAAAAGCTCCGTGGTGCAGACAGGTTCTGGCTAGTCCAATCGCCTCGTCGGCATCTTCCGGGATATCTCGCGCAGGGCATTGGCCGGATGACGAGTGCGAACCATGAGATCGCTTCGTCGCGAGTGAAGGCGCACGGCACGGTGCAGGCGAGGAGCGCCGCGCTCCGAGGGAGCATGGCAGCGCTTTTCAGTATTGATCAGCGGTTCGGCGACTAGCGAATTCTCGTGACCATCTCCGCTCTTAATTCCACTGGCGCAAGGAAGCCCGCCATGAACATTGCCGCATCCCGGACTGCGGAAGCTCCTACTGCGCGCGCTCAAGTGCAGTGGAGCCTTCGCTGGGAAAGCGAACTGCGGCTCGCTGATCATGCCGAGCTCGCCGAGTTCTTCCGCAAGAGTTACGGGCCGACCGGTGCGTTCAATGCGCAGCCATTTGAGGGCAACCGAAGTTGGGCCGGTGCAAGACCTGAGGTCCGCGGAATCGGTTACGACGCGCGCGGGGTAGCTGCTCACATCGGGCTACTGCGCCGCTTCATCAATGTTGGTGGGGTCGATCTTCTCGTGGGGGAACTGGGGTTATATGCGGTGCGTCCGGATCTTGAAGGCCTGGGAATTAGCCAGGCAATGCGCGTGATGTATCCCATGCTGCAGCAGCTTGGGATTCCATTCGGCTTTGGCACGGTTCGGCCTGCGCTCGAGAAACATATGACCCGACTGGTCGAAAGGCAGGGGCTCGCAACCCTCATATCTGGCATTCGCGTCCGCTCCACGCATCCGGATGTCTATCCCAATTTGTCGCCGATCCGCATCGAAGACGTGATCGTGGTGGTTTTTCCGGTTGGACGCTCGATAAGCGAGTGGCCGGCCGGGACGATCATCGATCGGAACGGGCCCGAGTTGTGAAAGAGCTTTTCCCCCTATCTGCCGTCCGTTGCGACTACGCTGACGTGAGTGGAAGTCGCCCCGTCTATTTGACCTTTGATGATGGGCCAAATGCATTTTGCACGCCAGAGGTGCTCGATGTGCTGGCGCAACATCGGATTCCGGCGACGTTCTTCGTGATCGGCACGTATGCGGCCGAACAACCTGAACTCATTCGACGAATGATCGCGGAAGGGCACGAGGTTGCGAACCACACGATGACGCATCCGGATCTGTCCAGATGCGGACCAGCGGAGGTACGCGATGAAGTTCTGGCGGCGAGCGAGGCGATCCGTTCGGCGTGCCCGCAGGCCTCACCCAGGCACATGCGAGCACCTTACGGCATGTGGACACAAGAGGTGCTCGCTGTGTCAGCGAGCGCTGGTCTCACAGCTGTGCACTGGTCGGTCGATCCGAGAGATTGGTCCCGCCCCGGGGTTGATAGAATTGTGAATTCAGTACTAGCGAGCGTTCGCCCGGGTGCAATTGTGCTCCTGCACGACGGATATCCTCCTGATGAGGAGCGACCGTACACTGATGCCACGCTGCGCGATCAGACCACCATCGCGCTGTCACATCTGATCCCGGCGCTACAACGACGCGGGTTTGTAATCCGTCCACTCCCTCAACTTCACTGAAAAAACTGAGACCTTATGGACCTGCTCGCTACAACCAGTGCTGTCGCTGTTTCGTCTTATGCGCTGCTCTCGACGATCTACAAGAGCGCGCAAGCGCTTTATGCCCAACCGCCGGCGAATTCATCGTTGCAGGACAACCTGGGACGATCGGAAGCGGTCCTTCCCAGTGTAGACGTCATCGTACCGTGCTTCAACGAGGATCCAATCACGCTCGCCCAATGTCTGGACTCGCTTGCGAGTCAAGACTACACGGGAAAGCTACAGGTCTATGTAGTCGACGACGGATCTGCAAATCGCGACCTTGTCGCGCCTGTGCACAAAATCTATGCGAACGATCCGAGGTTCAGCATCATCTTGCTGGCGAATAACGTTGGAAAACGCAAGGCGCAGATCGCCGCCATACGCAGCTCATCCGGTGACCTGGTTCTCAACGTTGACTCAGATACGATACTTGCCGCCGACGTCGTCACGAAGCTTGTATTGAAGATGCACGACCCGGAAGTCGGTGCGGCCATGGGTCAGTTGGTAGCGAGCAACCGCAGCCAAACCTGGCTGACCAGGCTGATCGATATGGAATACTGGTTGGCATGCAACGAGGAGCGCGCGGCGCAGGCGCGTTTCGGTGCCGTCATGTGCTGCTGCGGCCCATGTGCCATGTATCGTCGCTCGGCGCTCGCCTTGCTTCTCGATCAATACGAAGCCCAATTCTTTCGTGGGAAGCCGAGCGATTTCGGCGAGGATCGCCATCTAACGATCCTCATGCTCAAGGCGGGATTTCGAACGGAATACGTCCCGGACGCGATCGCAGCAACAGTCGTCCCGGACAGCCTTGGGCCATATCTACGCCAGCAACTCCGCTGGGCGCGCAGTACCTTCCGGGACACGTTCCTTGCATTACGCCTGCTGCCAGGGCTCGACGGCTATCTGACGCTAGACGTTATCGGGCAAAATCTCGGCCCGTTACTTCTCGCCCTGTCATCACTGGCTGCGCTCGCACAGCTCCTAATCGCCGGCTCTGTACCCTGGTGGACGGGATTGACGATTGCAGCAATGACAATGGTCCGCTGCAGTGTGGCAGCCCTTCGTGCTCGCGAATTGCGGTTTCTCGGCTTCGCGCTCCACACACCGATCAATATCTTTCTCTTACTTCCTTTGAAGGCCTATGCGCTTTGTACCTTGAGCAACAGCGATTGGCTATCGCGCAAGGTCGCCAATGTGCCGGCCGAAGGGGAAAAGCAGTCTGTCATCCTGCACCCGAACGCTGGACGACATGCTGCAAGTAAAAGGGGAATGTCTGGAACAATTCATAAGGCGGGGCTTTCGAGCCCTGAATCAAGCCTGACGGCAGCGAAGAGCGTTTGCGGTTGCGATCGTTCGACCGCCTGCAAGTAGGTGATAGGCGCATGATCCCGGACGCAAACCATCAGCTATTAGAGCGAGAGTTGTCTGCCGACGATCCATGGCGCCTCGACAGTAGTTCCTTCGAGCAGGAGCGATACGCGCAAATGCTCCGGATGTCGCGTTGCAATGGAGACCTTGCGTGTGCCCTCGAAGTGGGATGTGCAGCCGGTGCATTCACCGGCATGCTGGCGCCGCTATGCGCACGACTCACTGTTGTCGATGTCATGCCGCAGGCGATCGAGCGAGCGCGACGACGCACCAGGAAGTGGTCGCATATCACGTGGGTGACCTCCGACATCCAGCGGTTCTCCACCACGGAGCGGTTCGATTTGATCGTCGTGGCCGAAGTTCTTTACTACCTCAAGGACATTGTCGAGATGCATGCGGCTATCCGCAACCTAGTGAGTATGCTTGCGCCAAATGGAGCTCTGATTTTCGGGTCCGCACGTGATGCCACATGTCAACGATGGGGCCATGCTGCTGGTGCCGAAACGGTGATCGCTCTCTTCAACGAGAGCCTATCGGAGGTGGAGCGTCTGCATTGCCACACCGAGTCGGTCAACGAAGACTGCTTGATCGTCCGGTTCCGGAAGCCGGGTCATTCGTCAGAACAATCAAACGTCGGCCACTAGACCAGGGGATCGTATGCGCATCTGCGGCATCAAGTTGACACATGACGGGGCAATTTCTGTAGTCGAGGACGGGCGGCTTGTCTTTTGCACCGAGCAAGAGAAGCGCGGCAACAGTCCACGCTATCAATCCGTCGAGAACCTCGATGCAGTCGTGCTCGCCTTGGCGGAGCATGGCCTGGATCCGCGGGATATCGATCAGTTCGTCATCGACGGCTGGGATGGGGAGATTGAGTCGCAGTTCCAGGTCCTAAGTGGCGCTGTGCCGATCGCGCTGAAAGGGGCGCCGTATGTCGAGCGCCATGCTGAGGGCCTTCTTGATTCCGTCGACGGCTTTGGCCTGATCCTCGGAGGCAAGGTGTTTCCATATAAGAGCTACCCGCACGTCACGGGCCACGTCGCGTCAGCATATAGCACCAGTCCCTTTGCCAGCGCGGGCAAACCCGCGTTCTGCCTGGTATGGGACGGCTGCATCTTTCCGCGTCTTTACTATGTGGAACCCCGGGGGGCACGGTTCATCGCATCCCTGTTTCCGATGATCGGCCATGCCTATGCTGCCGCGGGCCTTCACTTCGGCCCTTACAGGCAGCCGAACCGCTCCAGTTGGGATTTAGGCATCGCCGGCAAGCTGATGGCTTACATCGCACTTGGTTCTGTCGACGAAAGCATTGTGGCAGTGTTTCAGGAGCTCTATGAAAAGCGCTTCGCCGCTGACACGGAGCAGGCTCGTCGCTACCGCGCTGACATCAACAATGCAGAATCGTCGCTTGCAGCTGTGCACGACTTCTTCGAGGCAAGCTCCTTGCGCCTGACGGCCAAGCGAGCGGAGGACGTCCTTGCGTCGTTTCATGTGTTCGTGGAACGTCTTCTTGTCAAGGAAATGGCGATGGTTCTGCTGCGATACTCGTCGCTTCCAGGAGCGCGAAATCTATGTATCGCCGGAGGTTGCGGTCTCAATATCAAGTGGAACAGCGCGCTTCGTGCGGCGGGATTGTTCGATGACGTTTGGGTGCCGCCGTTTCCGAATGACAGCGGCTCGGCAATCGGCGCTGCTTGCGGGGCGATGGCGGCGCAAAATGGCTTCGGGCCATTGGAATGGTCAGTCTACAGTGGTCCGGACCTGCAGGACAGCGAGCTTCCGCCGGATTGGGAGGCGGCGCCATGCAGTCTGCGTGAACTTGCGGCGATTCTGGCCGACAACAAGCCGGTCATCTTCCTTTCCGGGCGCGCCGAGCTTGGGCCGCGGGCGTTGGGCGGCAGAAGCATTCTTGCAGCGCCGACCTCCCCGGCGATGAAGGATCATCTCAACGACATCAAGCGGCGCGAGCACTTCCGGCCAGTGGCGCCGATCTGTCTGGAGGATCGCGCGCCAGAAATTTTCAGCCCAGGTACGCCAGATCCTTACATGCTGTTCGATCACCAGACCCGGCCGGAATGGCGCGACAAGGTCCCCGCTGTGGTCCATCTTGACGGCTCCGCTCGGCTGCAGACAATCTCCCGCAACTCTCCGCACAAAATCGCCGCGCTTCTCGCCGAATTTGAGCAACTCACGGGGATACCGCTGCTCTGCAACACGAGCGCCAACCTCCACGGACGGGGATTTTTCCCGGATGCTGCCGCGGCCTGCCAATGGGGGCGTGTCGAGCATGTGTGGTGCGACGGCCAGCTCTGGACCAACAAGGTGGTAAGGAAGCCATTGTCGGCCGAGCGACTTCTGTCAGCCTAAGAGTGACCATGTCCACCGTAGCAATCGAGCTTGCCGGCGTGAAAAAGTCATTTGGCGACAAGGTCATCGTCAATGAACTATCGTTCTCGGTTGCGCGCGGAGAATGCTTCGGCCTGCTTGGCCCAAATGGAGCTGGCAAGAGCACGATTGCGCGTATGCTCCTCGGCATGATTTCGCCGGACGCAGGCACGATTACGGTCCTCAATGAGCCTGTGCCTTCCCGCGCTCGTGTGGCGCGTGTGCGCATCGGCGTGGTGCCGCAGTTCGATAACCTTGAACTCGAGTTCACCGTTCGAGAGAACCTGCTCGTGTTTGGTCGCTATTTCGGCATGAGCGCTCGCAAGATCGAGGCGGTCGCGCCATCGCTGCTCGAGTTTGCGCGCCTCGAAAGCAAGGCGGACGTGCGCGTCTCCGAGTTGTCCGGTGGCATGAAACGCCGGTTGACGCTGGCGCGTGCGCTAATCAATGACCCGCATCTGCTCGTGATGGACGAGCCGACGACTGGTTTGGATCCGCACGCCCGCCACCTGATTTGGGAGCGTCTGCGAGTTCTGCTTGCGCGGGGCAAGACGATTCTCTTGACCACTCACTTCATGGAAGAGGCCGAACGCCTGTGCGATCGGCTGTGTGTCCTCGAGGGTGGACGCAAGATCGCCGAAGGCAAGCCGGACGGCCTGATCGATGAGCATATTGGCTGCAACGTGGTCGAAATCTATGGCGATGATCCACATCAGCTCTGCGAGTTGATCAGGCCGCATGCACGGCACATCGAAGTGAGTGGAGAGACGCTCTTTTGTTATACCCCACATCCGGACCAGGTACGCGTGAAACTGCGCGGGCGAGCGGGCCTTCGTATTCTGCAGCGCCCCCCTAATCTCGAGGACGTGTTTTTGCGGCTGACCGGGCGCGAGATGGAGAAGTGAGCGATGGGTGAAAGTTTTGCGGCGGTAATGCCCGCGAACGCGTACAATTGGATTGCGGTATGGCGTCGGAACTTCCTAGCATGGAAGAAAGTCGCACTTGCATCGATTCTCGGCAACCTCGCAGATCCCATAACCAATCTGTTTGGCCTCGGCTTTGGCCTTGGACTGATCGTGGGGCGCGTTGAGGGGACGTCGTACATCGCGTTCCTGGCGGCAGGCATGGTCGCGACCAGCGCCATGACGTCGGCGACCTTTGAAACCATGTATGCAGCCTTTGCACGCATGGACGCCAAGCGCACCTGGGAAGCAATCCTCTCCACTCAGCTCACGCTTGGCGACATCGTTCTGGGTGAACTGGTGTGGGCGGCCAGTAAGTCCGTTCTGGCCGGAACAGCGATCGGGATCGTCGCTGCCACGCTGGGTTATGCGTCATGGCCATCCATTCTGTATGCGATGCCAACAATCGCCCTTACTGGCCTTGTCTTCGCCAGCCTTGCTATGGTCGTCATAGCTCTTGCGCCAAGTTACGATTACTTCGTGTTTTACCAGACACTTGTTCTCACTCCTATGGTGTTTTTGTGTGGCGTGGTCTTTCCGGCGAGCCAACTGCCCGGCTCATTTCAGCAGTTCGCCGGCTTGTTGCCTCTCGCACATTCGGTCGACCTTATTCGCCCAGCGATGCTCGAGCGCGGCGCCGACAGCGCTGCCCTGCACGTAGGTGCGCTCTGCGTTTATGCGGTCTTGCCCTTTTTCGCGTCGACAGCACTATTTCGACGCCGCCTGCTGCGTTGACGTGAGTTCAGCGAAAATGGAGAAAGTCACATCGATGCAATGTCACGATGCGTTCTGCGGCAGCTCGGGATGACCCGATCTGTCACAGCAGCTGCTTCAATGGCCTTAAGAGGCCCCGATCGAGCAAGGTCTACGGCCGTCTGTTCGGTCGATCGGTGCGGACGCCAGCACCGGTACTTTCTGAGCGCCTGTCGCTAGGCGCCGAGACGGACTTTGCAAAGTTGTGTGTGCTGCCTGGCCCGCGCACCCGACGGAGCGTGACTGTAAAGATTGAATAGGTGGGACGCAGTTGGCGTTCCCGTCATGGTCAAATGGAGAACGGGATGTTGTGCCTGGGAGTGAGTGGCGGTCTTGACAGAATCTATGAAAGCTCGCCGGAGCTGCCGAATACATTTCTTCACGATGGCGCTGCGGTTCTTGTGCAGGATGGCCGCGTGATTGCTGCTGTCGAAGAGGAGCGCCTCAACCGCGTCAAGCACTCCAACAAGTTTCCGAGCAATTCGATCCAATACTGCCTTTCTACCGCAGGAGTTGAGCTCGGCGAGATCGACCGTATCGCGTTCTACGCGACTGAAGCCTACTGCAACACCATGCTCGAGCGTCTTTCTGTTTCTCAGCCCGTTCCGTTGGACGCCAAACGTTTGCTGCGCCAGCTGCTGGCACGGGAGTTCGGCGCTGAGATCGATCCGTCGCGGCTTTCCTTCGTGAATCACCACGAAGCGCATGCCGTGAGCGCGTTTGCCATGTCCGGCTTCGAGCAAAGTCTCGTTTTTGCGATCGACGGCGGTGGTGATTTTCTCTCCGGCTTATTGGCGGTGGGGTCTGGTACCGAAATTGCGCAACTTGCAAGCTTCCCAGAACATAACTCCCTGGGGCTGTTCTATCTCGAGACGATCCGATATCTCGGGTACGGGTTGTTCGACGAGTACAAAGTGATGGGGCTTGCCCCGTATGGTGATCCCGCTCCCTATCGCGAGCTCTTCGCGCAGTTCTACGAGTTGTTGGAAAACGGTGGCTATCGCGTTCACCTTGATCGGATCGGTCCGGCCCTGGTCCGCAACATCGAGGTTCGGCGAAAAGGAATGCCATTCACCCAACAGCATCGAGATGTCAGCGCTTCGCTGCAGGAGGCGCTGGAGCGGATCGTGTTTCACATCCTACGGCACCATCGTGAAGCGACGGGCATTACACGCTTGTGCTTGGCTGGGGGAGTAGCCCATAATTGCACGCTGAATGGTAAGCTGCTTTATTCCGGGCTATTTGACGACATCTTTGTTCAACCCGCGGCGCACGACGCCGGTTGCGCGCTCGGCGCTGCGTTGATGCTGTCAAACGAGCTGGGCAGGCCGGCGCCGCGGGAGCGACTGCCGGACGTTTATTGGGGGCCCGATCTCGGCAACGAGCAAGCCGTTGAGCATGAGCTCAACGCATGGTCAGGCCACCTCGACATTCAACGAAGTGATGACATAGCATCCAGTGCGGCAGACTGGATGGCGAATGGCGATGTCATCGGCTGGGTTCAGGGCCGCTCTGAGTTCGGCCCACGTGCGCTTGGTAACCGCAGCATTCTTGCGGACCCGCGGCCTGCGGGAAACAAGGGCCGCATCAACGCGATGGTCAAGAAGCGCGAGGGCTATCGCCCCTTTGCGCCATCTGTACTGGAGGAGGATGCGAGCGAGTTCTTTGAGCTCCCGGACGGCACGCGGCAGCTCCCCTTCATGAACTTCGTGGTTCGTGTGCGGGAAGCCAAGCGTAACGTGCTCGGTGCGATCACACACGTTGATGGGACCGCTCGACTGCAAACAGTATCGCGCAAGGCAAACCCCGCCTACTGGGATGTAATTAATGCGTTCAAGAGGCGAACGGGCATCCCAGTTCTTCTGAATACCTCATTCAACAACAATGCCGAGCCGATCGTGGAGTCCGTGTCAGATGCGATCACCACGTTCTTGACGACTGACCTGGACGGACTTGTCGTTGGGCCGTTCCTCGTCAGAAAGCGGCCAGCATCACTGCAGGATTGGAGTGCGCTGAGCGTTTCATTGCCGCCGTATGCATCCCTTCATCGTGTTCGCTCCCACACAGCGCCAGATCGTCAGGAAACGGTCTGCGAGATCCGCACGGGACGTTCCGCCCACGACAGTATGCGTATCTCACATGAGCTTTTCGAGATCTTGATGCGGATCGAGGGCGAGGCGTCGCTCGGCTGGCTTCTTGACGCAACCATGCAGGACCAGGCCAAGCGTGAAGATCTCGTGAAGGAACTGCGGCTCGTGTGGGAGCTGCGGGGCGTTCGGCTGCATCCGCCGCGCGCGGCTTGCGGCTGCAATAAAGTGCAAAGCGAAACATAGC
Source organism: Bradyrhizobium forestalis (assembly GCF_002795245.1). Classification (GTDB taxonomy): domain Bacteria; phylum Pseudomonadota; class Alphaproteobacteria; order Rhizobiales; family Xanthobacteraceae; genus Bradyrhizobium; species Bradyrhizobium forestalis. The sequence goes on from NZ_PGVG01000037.1 coordinate 66,943, forward strand.
CGGAACTCATGAGCATGGTCATGCCTATGCCTGCATGTGAGGAGGCCAGGCCATCCGACGCGCGGGGATCATCGGGCGTCCGACTGGAAATCGGGCACGTCGACGCAACACCGCTCAGGAAAAGACAGAAAGTGTTGCGAGAACGCGGCCCATCACGCATAGCGCTGCTATGAAGTTCTACCGACGCAGCTCGCCGGCACGGCGATTTCAGACCGTAACGTCGGACAAGATGATACGTGAGATGTCTGCAATGGCGTCTCTTGTCCAACCAGGAGCCCGGGAAGAGGCAATGCAGAGCGGTTCGATGAATGATAGGTTCGTAGTTTCCCGGCGACGCACGGGGTTCGGCGACTGCCTGTGGTCACTGGCGGCAGCTTGGCGTTTTGCAAAGCAGACAGGACGGACGCTAGCCATCGATTGGAGGGGATCTTGCTATCTCGATGAGCCATCCACCAACGCCTTTCCAGTCTTCTTCGAACCGGTTCAAGACATTGCTGGCGTGCGGGTGATTTGCGACGACAGGATCAATCAGTGTTCATTTCCGGGACCATTCTTCCCGACATGGTGGAACAAGCCATCCATCGATTGCGTCTATCGCCCGGACGAGCAGATTTTCCGGGAGCGCGACGAACTCGATCAACTGTTCCAAAGTCACAAAGATAGTGACGCTAACACGGTTGTGTGTGATGCGTGCCTGATGTGGCGCTGCGATCAGGAGGCCGAACGAGAAATCTTTCGGAGCATCAAGCCACGACCTGAAATTCAGTCTCGGATTGATGCTATCTACCGCGAGCACTTTGAATCGTACAGCGTAATCGGCATCCATGTCCGGCATGGCAACGGCGAGGACATTATGGGGCATGCTCCCTACTGGGCTGACCCGGAGCGCGCCTTTCGACAGGTCTGTAATGCCATTGATAAGGCTAGGGGGTTACCCCACGCAAAACCCGTGAAGGCTTTCCTGTGCACGGACAGCGCGATCGTCCTTGAGAAGGTTTCGGCTATATTTCCTGATGTTTTCACGATTCCAAAACAGTTCCAGGCACCTCAGGCCGGCCCATTGCACAACGCCGCGCTCGGAGCCGAGGGCGGCTTTTCCGCCCTCATCGATATGTACCTCCTTGCGCGCTGCGATACCGTGATCCGTTTTCCCCCGACGAGCGCCTTTACGCGCTATGCGCGTCTCTTTGCCCCACGCGTTATAGAATTCGATTTGAAGGATCCGAGCCGATTGATCCTGATTGAACAAACCTCGCGAGAGCTCGTGGATTCATGAAAGTCGTAGCCCGCCTGATCGATCTGATTGCCGCTTTTTGCATCCAGCAATATTGGCAGATCTTTTCGGGGCGGCAATTGTCTGTCCAATGTGAAGCTCTGTCGCGGACTTCCACCGAAGAACAGCGCGACGCGGGGTCCGAATGTCTTCCGCTCGACGTCGACAACAGTGACCTTAACATGCTGCCGCCCCGGTAAACAGGTGTAACACGTCTTCGTCTTCGACTCGGGGAGGCCGCAAGTCGAAGCTCATCGGTGGTCGGTCGCGGATGGACATATCGAAAGCGTCTCCGTTCAGCCGCCGAGTTCCGTCTTACGGTCGGTACTCGCTGGTTGAACGGGCGCTATCGGAGATTCACTGTTGAAGAAACATTCAGTGCGCCAAGTCGTGGTCCGGGATCAATCCGCCCGGCGATGTGCCAGTGCTGGACACAACAGAGCGGGGCGCGAGGAAGTCGGCCGCAGTTGCGGACAAATCTAACGTACAGGTTGGTAACGTCAGCTTTCGTTTGAAGCGGCTACTGGCGGCGGCCGCTATCCTAGGATGGTTGCCTGACGAGAGGCGCTGGCCATTGCTTGACTCTTCCAGTTGTGCGATCAGGAAGGAGAGCGCGGCTCGTCGCCTTATCTTTACGACGGCGAGTGTGCTCGCGACATTGCGTAGCTGATGCACCAGCGCTGTCACAAAACACACGCAGCGCGTCTTGAACCCGCCAAGCATTCCGCGTGCGCGACATTAGGACGCAAAACGGAAGCGGATTTACATGCATCGCAGTGGCCTAAATCCTGCTACGCGTGCGGCGCGCAACAGGGGAGGAGGCGGGCGTGGGTCTGGATCTGCCAAATGACGATCTAATCAGAGGCCCGCTGCCCGAAACACATTTGGCTTGCCCGTTTCAGGTCGATAAAGCCCGTGTTCATGGCGGAGAACAGAAGGCGATGTTGCTCACCGGAGCATCGCGCGGAATTGGTCATGCCACTGCCAAGCTGTTCTCGGAGGCGGGCTGGCGCATCATTTCTTGCGCGCGTCAACCGTTCGACGGCGAGCGATGCCCCTGGGGGGCAGGGAACGAAGATCATGTCCAGATCGACCTCAGCAATCATCGAATGCTGCCGCGCGCGATCACTGAGGTCAAGAAACGCTTGGCCGGTGCACCTTTGCACGCGCTAGTGAACAATGCCGGTGTTTCGCCGAAAACGCCCGCTGGCGATCGGATGACGTCGTTGACGACGTCAATCGAGACTTGGATGAAGGTGTTCCATCTCAATCTGGTGGCCCCGATCCTGTTGGCGCAGGGCTTGTTTGACGAGCTAAGAGCCGCGTCAGGATCGATCGTGAATGTGACTTCGATTGCGGGCTCGCGGGTGCACCCGTTTGCCGGCAGTGCCTATGCGACGTCGAAAGCTGCGCTTGCGAGCCTCACACGCGAAATGGCCCACGATTATGCGCCGCATGGCATTCGCGTGAATGCGATCGCGCCCGGCGAAATCAGGACGGACATGTTATCGCCCGATACAGAAGCGCGTCTCGTGCCAAGTATCCCGCTGCGCAGAGTGGGAACCCCGGATGAAGTGGCCAAGGTCATCTTTTTCCTGTGCTCAGATGCGGCCAGCTATGTCACGGGAGCCGAGGTGCCGATCAATGGTGGGCAACATCTGTGAATCGGCCGGCCTTGGCTACGCAGCTGACTTGAGCTGCAGCAGCGGTGCTTATGTTCTCCGCTGACGACGTGCACGCAATCCGCAAAAATGCCATGAAAGCACACCGTAAGTTTACCGTCGTGCCATGAAAAGGTGTTACGGTTCTATGTCATCTCGTCAACACTTGGCGTTAGAGCGAGAGTGACATGCAAAAAGAAGCTCGCCAACCAGGACAAGGTACCAGGGAGGATGATCAAGAGAACGGAGGCCGCCTCATGCTGGATATACCTTCCTCACGTGAAAGACCTGCCTCGCAACCTGAGCCGGAGGGTAATCTCTCGGGGGAGCCGTTGCGTGAGAGCGCGCTAACCGGCATCTTCGAAATATCGAAAATACTCGCCGCTCCCTCGCGGCTCGAAGTCACGTTGGCCAACGTTGTTGGTCTTCTGCAGTCGTTTGTGCAGATGCGACACGGCATCGTCTCACTGCTCGATGACGACGGCATGCCGGACATTACAGTGGGCGCCGGCTGGAGCGAAGGCAGCGACGAACGTTATCGGATGCGATTGCCGCGGACGGCAATCGACCAGATCATCGCGACCGACAGGCCTCTTGTCGTCGAGAACGTGGCCGCCGAGCCGTTATTCAGCGCTGCCGACCGGGAAGTGCTCGGCGCCTCGGATGATATGCCAGTGTCGTTCATCGGGGTTCCGATTCGCATTGATCCGAAGGTCGTGGGTACGCTGACGGTTGACCGCATCCGCGACGATAGGTCGAGTCTCGGGCTCGAGTACGATGCGCGACTGCTCGCCATGATCGCTAACCTGGTGGGACAAACAGTGAAGTTACATCGCTTGTTCGCCTGCGATCGCGAACGACTGATGGCGGAGAAAGACCGGCTACAAAAGCAAGTACTAGAGCTCAGGCAACCCGCTCGGGAGCGCAAGAAGCTACACGCCCATGGGATCATTGGGGACAGTCCAGCCCTGCGCGGGCTGCTCGAGAAGATTGCGGTTGTAGCCAGATCTAACAGCACGGTTCTGCTGCGTGGCGAATCCGGTACCGGAAAGGAACTCGTAGCCAAGGCGATTCACGAATCATCGTCCCGCGCCAGGCGCCCGTTCGTTAAGCTGAATTGCGCGGCGCTTCCTGAGACCGTCCTGGAATCCGAATTATTCGGACATGAGAAAGGCGCCTTTACCGGTGCGTTCAGCTCGCGCAAGGGGCGCTTCGAACTTGCCGACAAAGGAACGCTGTTTCTTGATGAGATCGGCGAGATCTCAGCTCCGTTCCAGGCGAAGTTGCTGCGCGTTCTGCAAGAGCAGGAGTTCGAGCGCGTCGGCAGCAACCAGACTGTTAAGGTCGATGTTCGAATAATAGCTGCGACCAACAAGAACCTTGAAGAGGCTGTCGGAAGGAGCGAGTTTCGCGCGGACCTTTACTATCGCATCAGTGTAGTTCCCTTACTGTTGCCACCTCTGCGCGAACGACGCAGTGATATCCCGCTGCTTGCGAGGGAGTTCCTCAGAAATTTCAATAACGAGAACGGCCGTACGCTGACCTTGGAGGCGAGTGCGATCGATGTACTGATGAACTGCGGCTTTCCGGGAAATGTCCGCGAACTCGAGAACTGCATCGAGCGTACAGCGACGCTGTGCGCGGGATCATCGATCGTGAGAAGTGACTTTGCATGCTGCCACGGCCAGTGCCTATCTGCGATGCTGTGGAAAGGCACGTCGGACGAGAGACCAGACCAGCCCGCACCCATGCCATCGGTGCCCGCAAAGTCCACCATTCCGCTAGCTCAGCCGATCCAGCCGGTCCAGTCTGTCGCCGGCGAACTGGCCTCACTGGGGCCTCCCGGCACAGTTCTCGTTAGTGGCGCGAAGATGGCCGACCGCGAACGGGTCATTGCGGCCATGGAAAGATCTGGCTGGGTGCAGGCGAAAGCAGCGCGCCTGCTCGGACTAACGCCGCGCCAGATTGGCTACGCGCTGAGGAAATATGGAATCGAGATAAAGCGGTTCTGAACGACGACATCGGTCGGAACTGCTACTGCCAAATAGCTATCCGAAGACGATCTCCGATAGGTAAATTCATCACAGTCTGAAGGAAATGGGTCCGCCCACGGGCGCGACTTGGCCCCGAGCGTCACCGTGCGCGCTTGCGGGACTGCTGTCGAAAGGCGGGCTCACCTGGTTCGATGACAGAGGACTTTGCTCGCAATGACATACTTAGCGTCACCTGCGGGCCATGCAATCGCGAGCAGTCGGTTGCTGAACATCTAACAAGCGTCATGCCTATCCGTCGATCAAGGTCGGACTAAGTCAACCGGTCCGCCGGCCGCTGGTGATTGGCGGCGGTGGTCTGTCGCAAGCCATGCTGGCGCGCGCCCTGCGGAAAGCGCTGTCGCAGTCCTGACTATGTTAGCATTCGTTCGTCGGGAAGCGGGCTAGAGGGACGCATTACCCGGTCTAAGCCTCTGTGATGGCAAGCCGATCCCAAAAGGGCGGGCGATGGTACAACACTTGCTGTGCTCTCCGCACTGTCGCAGCTTTTGGAGCAACACCGTGCACAATGTCGTCTGCATCAAACAGGTTCCGGACTCGGCGCAGATCCGCGTGCACCCCGTGACCAATACAATCATGCGTCAGGGAGTGCCGACCATCATTAACCCATATGACCTCTTCGCCCTCGAGGCCGCGCTGGAGCTGCGCGATCGGTTCGGCGGCGAAATTACGGTGCTTACAATGGGACCGCCATCGGCGGAGGATTCTTTGCGAAAGGCGCTGACTTACGGCGCCGATCGCGCCGTCCTACTCACCGATCGCTGCTTTGCGGGCTCCGACACCCTGGCCACAACGTATGCACTTGCAACAGCCATCCGAAAAATCGGTAAGGAATATGGCCCGACAGACCTCATCTTCACGGGAAAGCAGACCATCGACGGCGATACGGCGCAGGTTGGGCCCGGCATCGCAAAGCGACTGGGCGTATTGCAGCTAACCTACGTTGCGAAAGTCAGATCCTTAGATCTCGCCGCCCATACAATTGAGGCGGAACGACGCTCCGAAGGTGGTGTTCAGGTGCTGCACACGAGGCTGCCGTGTCTGATCACAATGCTGGAGGCAACGAATCAGATTCGGCGCGGCGCGATGCCGGATGCGTTGCGTGCCGCGCGTGCCCAAATCGTTAAATGGAGCGCAAACGATGCCGGTATCGAAGACGTCTCCAAATGCGGCCTCAAGGGATCGCCGACCGTCGTCAAGCGAGTGTTCGCTCCCTCTGCGCGGGCTGAGAAGGCAGCGCTGGTCGAGGCCGGCGAGCAACCGGCGCAGGCGTTGATAGACGCAATTTTCAAGCATCAGCCGAAGCTCGAAGCCGATCTTGCTGCACTTGTCCGTGACACTTGATCTGGGCGAAACGGTCCAAGATGTACCAACACCATGAGGCACCCGCATCCAGTGAGCGCGCAAGATGTAGCTAGGCATCTCAGAACGCGACCATTCTGGTCCATGGCGTTCTTCGATTGCTCGCGGTCACCTGGGACCGCTGTTCCGTAGACCAAATTATGGCCTCGATCGATGCCCGGAGTTGAACGCGATTGGCAGGCGCATCGACAAAGGGCTGCGCATGCGTCCAGATGCCACTTTATGGACGTGTTCGACGGCGTTGAGGCGACTGCCTCTCGCGTACTTGTCACGAGCGAAGACGGATTACGTCAGCGATCGGGATCACCATGCTAGCGCCCAAACCCCCAAAGCGTTTGTCGAGCTGATCAGGGCGTGAAGCCGACCTATGTGGCACTTTGGACCAATCTCCGCGATTCAATATGCCTATACCCCATCGTGAGTGGCGGCTGGCTGTTCGCCGTCTGGTGTCCGACGACCGTGCAAGCGCTGTCAGGTTCAATACACTTGCGATGAGGAGTCGGTCGCGATTTTGTCGATGTATTCAGAGTCTGTGGAGCGAGTGCACGAGTTGGCACGGTGATTGCTGTAAGCGTGCAAGAAGACATCGTGGTGGCACTCGCGAACGTGAAACATAGCGGCGGTCTCTTTAAGAAGCTCGTGCCGGCCAGCAGCCGGCATTTCGCGCTGTTTGCTAGCGAAGGCCAAGCGCCAAGTAGATGCGGATAGTCCTTGCAATGCTGTACGAGGCTCATATCGGTGCGATCGACTGGCAGGAGCAGCAGCAGCGAGGGCCTGCGCGGCGCAATATCTCATCATGACTCTGCAAGCGTATGCTGGCCTTGCCGGGAATTCGCGGCATCGAAGTTTTCGTGCACCGGAATCCGTCTGGATCGCCGCCGCTCAGTTGATCTACGCGCTCCCTTCGATGCGAGTGAGCAGCGCTGAACATGCCGCTGCTCCGCTACCGCGAAGGTGGCCATCAAGAACGTCGCCTGGATGGTGAGCGCGAACACAAGCCCATCAAAACCAACAAACTCGCGGTAGCCAATAATTGGGCGGATACGAAATGTCTTCGTCAAAGACCGTTCCCTCCTCATCACCAGGGGTCAAATGACATCTCAAGCGTCTCGACTTACACCCGATCAGCCTCCGCAAATATGCTGCGAGTATTTGACTGAGCAGGCGCGAGTCCTGTTCGGCCGGCACCCGTTCGCTGCGGAGATGTCCGAGGACCAGATCGCTCGCCTGTTGCCTGAATATCTGGCGATGTCACAAGCGTTCCCATACCTGCAGGCGGGGTCGCAACGGGATCTCATTTTTGATGCAATGAATCACAATCGGGATATTGCGAGAGACGTTGAACTGACCAGCGTGGTCGGAAATTTCATCTGTTGGGATGAGACGGGAGGTTATGGCCAAATTCTCCAGGGTGGCAAGGCGGCGCTACCCGACATTCTGGTGACCGAGAACTTCCACGCCAACCTGCTTAGAAAGGATGCGTCACAACTACTCGGCAGAGCAATACAGCCCTACTACAGCGCCACAACGAAGCGGTACCTGCTTTCTCTCTATGCGGGATTGTCATCGAAAGATCCCTTAGTACGTTGCGCCTACATGGTCGCTTTCGAGCTACACGCTGCGGACATGATCCAGTCGCTATGGACCACTCTGGTCAAAACCTTTAAGGCGCGGCCTGACGATCTGGAGTATTTCCGCAGCCATGTCGGCGGAGAAGATCCCGCGGAGAAGTATCACGGAGAAATGACAAGCCGACTGATTGGCGAACTTATCCCGGCTGACCGTAATGATCGCTTTTTAGATGAATTCGATCGGGCCTATCGGCTCAGCCTACAGTGGTGCCGCGATCTGCTCAGAATTGTCTCACTTAAGGGAGATCGTCACTCGGAGATCGAACACCATGGCCGTTGTCATTGTGGTTCTGTCAAGTTCTACGTCAAAGCACCGCGAGAGCTCTCTGCAGTTCGATGCAATTGCTCAATCTGCCAAATGTCTGGATTTCTGCACTTGCTCGTACCTGGCAATAAGCTTGGCATTGAGTGCGGCGAAGAATTCCTCACGGCGTATCAGTTCAACAAGAACATCGCTCGGCACACGTTTTGCCGGGTTTGTGGCATAAAACCATTCTATAGGCCGCGGTCGAACCCCACCGGGTTCAGCGTAAATATTCGATGCCTCGATAAAAGGACCATCGAACGCATAACAGTAAGCGAGTTCGATGGCGAGCATTGGGACCAAGCATTCCGCTCGATGCAGCAGGACCTTCAGCCCTGCGTTGAAGACAGACCCTGGAGTGAACTCGAATGGCGCGCGTAATGAATCATAAATCCCGTCTGCTTTCAGAAGAAGCTTTGACAAAATACCGCATAGAGCTGTTGGTAAAGGGGACGGTCGTGATCGGCCCCCAGATATTGTTCACCCAAGATGACTTGGCCAAGATCGATCAGCTGCAGGCTGAGATTCCCGAAGAAGAAGTGAGGGTGGGAGATGCCGGCGACTCGCACAATGTTTTCGTCAAACGCGTGAGGGTCGACCCGCCCGGCCGCGCTCCTAGCGACGCGAGCGGTGCAGCTCCAGGGCAGATCATGGAACTACTCGAAAGGAAAGACCGCAGCTTCGCGCTAAGAAAGATTTTGGGAGCCACGTCGGATTACATGATTCGCCGATGCCAAATGCATCGGATGCCGCCTGGTTCCTTTGTTGGCATTCATCTGGATGCTGCGAGCGACCCTGATTTCGAGTACGCGGTGATTGTGCAGCTGGCGAGGGACTTCGAGGGGGGTGGGTTCGTGGTATATCCAAACGGGTACGAATACCAGGTATTCCGACCGCCATTTGGCGCCGTGCTTATCACCACATGTAAGCTCCGGCACGAGGTGAAGCCTGTGCTGTCCGGCGAGCGCAGATCGCTGGTCTACTTCTGTTCAAAACGAAGCGGCGCGAACCGCCGGATCATCGAAAGTTCTACCGCTGGCGTATGAGGTGGGGTGGCCGAAAATTCGCTTTCGAGTGAACTTGGTAAGGGGTGAGCTCTCAGGAGAGTGGGGAGCTTGGCCATCTTGTGTCACTGTCCAAAGGCGGCCAGGGCGATGAGCATGTGGAAGAGTTGCCACGGAACGAGCCCGATCTTGCCGCCCAGACCCGATTCGTTCAACCTGCGCGAGCCCAGCTGCTGCGCTTGATCCGAGCCGGAGCGACCGCGTACAAACCTTCCAGCAGATCGTCAATGATCAGGATGGCTACGATACCGCCTGTCCTGCCCGGGAACGATGCTGGCGTTACTGGCGGCGGCGCCCACTGGTCGCTTCTGTTGGTTGTTCGGCGCGTGCCTACCGCGCCGGTTGCCTATCACTATGACTCCGCCTGGTCTTCCAACAGTACCGTTGCAGAACAGCTCGCCGCACGTCTGGGCTTCCGCCTGCAAGCGGCCCGCTGGCCCGGCAGCAGAACGGC
>NZ_PGVG01000038.1 GCF_002795245.1 Bradyrhizobium forestalis
AGGCGGAAGATGTTATCCAGGATCTTGGCGTTGTTCGGCTCCTGCTCGAACTTCACCAGCTGATTGTCCACGGTGTCCAGGCTCTCGCTGGTCTCCGTCAAAAACTCCCGCAACAGATCATCCATGAAAACAGGCCTTCATACAGGAAGGGCGCGCACGAGGCGTGATGCGCCATTTCGGAATGGGGCCAGCTTCACCGCAAAGCGTTTAATAATGGTTGAGTATGTGCAAAAGAACGGAACCAACAAAGAGATAAGGCGCTCCGGACAAGCCGAAGCGCCTCATAAAGATTCGATTAAGCAGCCGAGCGCGACGGGTATGTTTACGAAGCGCTAACGATGATGGCTTCGCCTTCGGGCGCAAGCGTCACCGTAAGTCCGCAGGACTGCGCGAGCAGCCGCGTGTAGTAAGGCTGGATTGCATGCGCATCCGCAGCCGGACCACGCTCGCCGCTCAAGAGCTCGGAGATGTTCTGCGGCAAGCGCGCATTGTGCCCGGTCGCTGTGATGCGGAAGCTCATCGTCTCGCCCTCGCCGATCGGATCAACCGTCAGCATGCCGCCGCGCGGGATCGTGTGCTGGGAAACGACCAGCATGTTGAGCAGCAGCTTGACGCGATTCTTCGGCAGCAGCAGCCGCGGCAGATTCCAGGTGATCGAGCACTTGCCGTCCTCGATGTGGCCGCGCGCCATGGTCTGGGCATCGCCGAGATCGATCTGGGCGCCGGAGGAGCCGGCGGCGCCGAAGGCAAGGCGGCAGAACTGGAGCCGGGCGGAGGCGGTCTTGGCGCTCTTGCGAATCAGATCGAGCGCGAACTCGCGATCCTCCGGCTTGGGATCGTCGTCGAGCACTTCGAGCCCGTTGACGATGGCGCCGACGGGGCTGATGAGGTCGTGGCAGACCCGCGAGCACAACAGCGCTGCGAGTTCGAGCATATCGGGAGCAGTAGCGGTCGCGGGCGACGAGGCGTCAGACATATAATGGGGTCCTGGAGGGTTCCTGGAATTGCACGGCGCTGGACGCCGCGAATCACGCATGCTTGACGGATGCTGCGGGTTCTAACATTCGCCAGCCGGTGGCAGCTAGCTTGCGATAGGTTCGAGGCGGCCATAAGAGCTGCGGGCGAATCAACCGAGAGGGCAGACTTGCCGATGAATGAGGCATGCAGGTGAGGATCATCGACGCCCAGGCCGCATCCGGATTGATGGAGCCGCTCACCGCGCTGGTGGTGAAGGCGGGTGAAGCGATTCTTGCCGTCAACCGCGCCGCCATGCGGATCGACGGCAAGCAGGACGGCTCGCCGGTGACCGAGGCCGACCTGGCCGCGGACCGCATCATCGCAGACGGCCTCGCACAGCTCGCCGGCGACGTTCCGACGCTGTCGGAAGAGCGGACCCAGCTCGCCGCCCCACCGTTCCAGGGCAGCTTCTTCCTGATCGATCCGCTCGACGGGACCAAGGAGTTCGTCGCCGGCCGCGACGAGTTCACCGTCAACCTCGCGCTCGTGACGGACGGCGTGCCGCTGCTCGGCATCGTCAGCGCGCCCGCGCTCGGACTGCTCTGGCGCGGCATCGTCGGCCGTGGCGCCGAGCGGGTGGCGTTCAGCGGCGCAAGCATCGGGGCGGCCGAGCCGATCCACACCCGCAAGCTGCCGACGCGAGGAGAACCCTGGGTCGCGGCGGTGAGCCGCTCGCATGGCGATCCCAAAAGCGAGGCGTTCATCGACAACAGGCCCAATGCCGTGAGGATGACGTGTGGCTCGGCCGTGAAATTCGGCCGGATCGCGGAAGGCAGCGCCGACATCTATCCCCGCTTCGGGCCGACCTCGGAATGGGACGTCGGGGCCGGCTGCGCGGTCGTGACCGCGGCTGGCGGCAGGGTGACCGACGGCAAGGGCGGCGAGCTCAGCTTCGGCCAGCGCAGCGCCACGGGCTTCATCATCCCGGAATTCATCGCCTGGGGCGACCCGCAGGCGGTAGGCTGCTACTGACCGAGCTTGTTACTGACCGAGCTGATCTCGGAGGGCCGGCCAGCGCTTGCCGACCTCATAGAGGAAGCGCTCGGGATCGGCGACGAAGGCGTCGCGATTGGCTTCCCGGCTGAACAAATACAGCCGCTGCGCCACGATCGCGAAGAAATGGGGATTGCCGGCGATGGTGACGCCGCGAGCGATATCGGCGGGGTCATAGCCGCCGAATTGCGGACCATAAATCTCGGGATGGGCCAGGAAGGAAGCCCGGTTGCCCTCGTTGCGGAAGCGCCAGACGGCACCCCAGAGATTCGCCTCGAACTCCGCCGTCCCCTGCACTGCGGTGCCGGCGACGAAATAAGCGACGGGGTCGAAACCCTCGATGGCAACGCCGGTGAAGCGGTTGACGACGATCCGTTCGGTGGTGGCGGCCTCGACCGGCAACTCTGGGCAGGCGAACCAAATGCCCGCCAGCAGGCAGACGAGGCGGCCGATCAAGGCAATTCCGGGGCGCAAAGGGCTATCTTCCTGCCGTTGTGCCGTCATAGTTGCTGCGGATAACATCCGAGTCGAGGGGACATTCGGCGCAACCTAGAGCCGTGCCTGTTGGCGTCAGGTTAAGGAAGCGACCGGTTTCGGTACCAGGGGTTCTTTTATGACTTTCGCATCACGCCTTGCTGCGCTCGCGCTTGCCGCGATGATCGGCTGGATCGTGCCGGCCTCCGCCCAGCAGGCGCCGCCGCCTAACCTGCCGCCGCCGCAGCGGACCCCGACGCCCAATACCTATGGGCCGGACGAGCTGGTGACCGCCGGCCACCGCTTCTTCGGCAACGTCTCGCGCGGGCTCGCCTCGATCATCGAGAAGGCGGTCAGCCAATGGGGCCTGCCGAACGGCTACATCCTGGGTGAGGAAGGCTCCGGCGCCTTCGTCGCCGGCCTGCGCTACGGCGAAGGCACGCTCTACACCAAGAATGCCGGCGACCTCAGGGTTTACTGGCAGGGTCCCTCGCTCGGCTTCGACTGGGGCGGCGACGGCGCGCGCACCATGACGCTGGTCTACAACCTGCCCGCCACCAACGCGATCTACCAGCGCTTCGGCGGCATCGACGGCTCGGCCTACATCATCGGCGGCTTCGGCATGACCGCGCTCACCTCCAACAACATCGTGCTGGTGCCGATCCGCTCCGGCCTCGGCCTGCGGCTGGGCGCCAATATCGGCTATCTCAAATACACCCCGCGGGCGACCTGGAACCCGTTCTAGGTCCTCGCCCTCCCATCCGCCGACCGATCAAGGTTAACGACAGAGCGGGGCTGGCTTTTTGCCGGCCCGCCATGGCATTGTCGTTGGTGAATTTTTCCTTAAGCTTGGGAGTTCTGGCCCATGGTCGAACCGATCATGTACCTGGCGATCGGTTTCCTGCTCTCGATGCTGTGCGGGCTCGCGATCGTGCCGCTGGTGCATAACCGCGCGGTACGCCTGACCACGCGCCGGCTCGAGGCCGCAACCCCGCTGTCGATGGCCGAGATCCAGGCCGACAAGGACCAGCTCCGTGCCGAATTCGCCATGTCGGCGCGGCGGCTCGAGATGAGCGTCGAGCAGCTCAAGAACAAGACCACGAGCCAGCTCGCCGAGCTCGGCAAGAAGAGCGACGCCATCAACCGCATGAAGATCGAGCTTGGCGAGAAGAACGCCACGATCTTCGCGCTGGAGGCGCGCGAGAAGGCGGTGAAGGAGCAGCTCCGCGCCACCGAAGAGGAATTCAGCGCCAAGACGGAAGCCTTGCGCCAGGCCGAGATCGCGCTGGCCGACAAGCAGGCCGAGCTCGCCAAGATCAACTCTGAACTCTCCGACCGCTCGATGATGGCGGAGAGCCGCCAGGTCGAGCTGGTCGCCGTGCGCGCGCAGATCGAGGCATTGAAGAACCGCGTCGGCGATGCCGAGAAGGAATTTGCCGCGACGCAAGCGCGCCTTACGCAGGAGCGGACCGAATCCGAGACCGCCTCGCGCGAGCTCGGCGAGGCCCGCGGACGCGTCGAGAATCTGGGCCAGCGCGTCACCGAGCTCGATCGTCAGCTGCTCGTGCAGGTCAAGGAAGCCGAGATGCTGTCGGGCCGCGTCGCCGACCTCGAGGGGCGCCTTGCCACGCAAGGCAAGCTGCTCGCCGAGCGCGACTATGAGAACAACCAGCTCCGCCAGGCCAACGAGAGCAATGAGCGCACCATTAAGGAGCTGCGCGTCGAGATCGCCGCCCTGAGCGGCGGCAAATCGTCGGCGGCCATGGAACAGCTGCGCGCGGAAAAGGCCGCGCTGGAGGAGCAGCTCCGCACCGCGCGCGACGAGCGCGCCAAGCTCCAGCGCGACATCAACGCGATCCAGCAGCAGGCGGAGAGTTCCTGGGCGACCGAGCGGATGGAGAACGCGCTTCTGCGCGAGCGCATCAACGACATCGCGGCGGAAGTCGCCAAGCTCGCGATGCAGCTCGAAGGCCCGAACTCGCCGATCGAGGCGCTGCTCGCGGCCGAGGCCGGCCAGCCGCCGAAGCCGGCGCCGCGCCCGGCCAATGATGCCGCAACCAATGGGGCGGCCGCCGCCAGCCTGCCCGAGGGCGGCGGAACGCTGGCCGAGCGCATCCGCGCGCTGCAGGCCCACGCCTCCCGCGCCCGCCAGCAGGGCGCGTAACTGGGCTGAAAAGGCGGTTTCCCTGGCGAATCACCGGATTGACGCGAGGTTTTCCGGACCTTGGGCGCCTGGAAACTTGACACCTTAAGCCCGCACTTCTAAATCGCGGGCTCCGATGTGCCGGCCGGCCGAAAGTCCGGCCGCCTGCATGATGGTCCCGGGCGCATAGCTCAGCGGGAGAGCGTTCCCTTCACACGGGAGAGGTCCAAGGTTCGATCCCTTGTGCGCCCACCATCCATCCTCTGGCTGCCTTTGGGGGCCAGAATCAAAAAATGTCGAAAACAACCCCATGCACAGTAGCCGACGTCAGTCGGATCAAGGGCTTGCGCTTTTCCGAATCCCCCTTGCTCCGTCGGGCAAAACAGGGGCATGATGGCATTGTCCCGGAGGCCTATCGGGATGCCGCGCACGAGCTCTGCCGCACGCCATCTACGAGCACATAGCTAAGCGGGAGAGCGTTCGCTTCACACGCGAGAGGTCCATTGTTCGTCCCAGTGCGCCCACCACTTCTCTTGGATCAAGATTTCTCTGAGTCTTTCCGTCCTGTGCCGCGTACCGCGTACATCTGCTCGCAGGAGAGCTAAAGTCCAGGACCTGTTATCGGCGGAATGTCAACTTTTACTGAGGCGATAGCGTCGTTCCATTGACCGCTAATCCATTGGATTTTCTCGAAGTAATTTGGGTTGTCGCGCGTGCTCCGTAATTTGGCCTGCAGGTTGTCGCGAATGTTGCGATAGTAGGTGACATCTTTGTTCACGTAAAATTCGTTTCCTCGCGAGTTGAATTTCGCGGCCGACACTTCGGCAACAACGCCATTCAGAAAGTTTACGAACATCATTCCGTCGCTGGCCTGGCGGACCGCGTGCCCGTGGCCGCATCGCTCCGCCGCATCCGATATTCGACTTTCCAAGACTACTCGTGGATAACGAGCTAACCTTGCCTCGTTTTCGTAAGCCCTAACGAGCGCCTCGCCAAAAATGATATCGCCGCTGTGATAGAGCGGCCCAAGAGTGATAGCCCCGCGGATCAAATAGTCTTCTGCAAGCAACTCAACGGTCAAGAGCTCGATTAAATCGAGTAGGATTCTAAGGCCACCTGGAGTTGGCTCGGTACTGAAGGCCATGGCATCTGAGATACTAATAGAGCGGAAGTCTTCCTGCCATGCGCTGTCTCCATGCCAACGACGATAGGGCGTTTGGATTTGCTTGAGTAGCTTGATTACCCGTTTCGGGGTGATGAGACCTCGATTAATGTCCTTCACAACCTCCTTGAAGCCGAGGACGTCAACGAATGCACAATATCGTTCATGATAGATGGGCTTTTCGAAATTCAATTTGTTCCGCCCTTTGCAAAGAATGCAAGCCGCCGAAATCTAGTCCGGAGTATTCGCTCGACGGTGTGATATTACGTGTTCTTTTCCTTCCAGGTCTGAACGATGAAAGTTGCCATCGTACCTGAGAGGTTGACGGCAAGTTGAGCGTGGCGGGCTGACGGCCGAATAGGTTTTCCGCCCTGTCCATGCGCGTCACCGATGCGATTGCGGAGCGACCCAAGTCCTTCAACTACGCTTGTGCACCCACCTAATATCCGCTTGAAGATATCTTCGGTGTGCTGGCTCGGAGCCAGCTTCAGCTCCGTTGCCACTGACTTGTAGAGTGCTGGCAAATCATCCCTTTCATTGTAGGTCCGGCCGCTCTCATCGAGAACGCGCTTGCAGACCGTTTCAAGTAAGGTTCTAGCGCTGGTGATCGCCCCTTCTGGGTCTCTATGACGCCGATTTAGGGCCTTCTCCCATACTATGTGCACGCCATCAGCGTCGAACGATGCGAGCGCATCAGATGCAACGGAGTCGACAGGCGAGCGATTCGTCCCTTCGAGGTAGTTAAACAGGGGAGACAACTCGCTGCGAACATGAAGACGGCGTGGCTCCCACGATTTGTCCACGCCCTTAATATACGACCAAAAATGATTGAGATCCCGGCATGTCCTAACAAAAGGCGGCAGCAGCGGCGCAAGGGTCGGATCCTGCATCAGCAGACCCCGCAGCTGGCTGTACATGCCCGAGCTACCGCGGTTACCCTCGCAGGCAGCGAGCAATATGCTCTCCATCATCTGTACCTGCTCCCTTGGGGAGTCCGGAATATCATCGAACATACCTGCCTCGTGGAAATTGGGCGCGGCTGCGGGACTTGAACCCGCACGCTCCTGCCTCTAGGTAGGTATTGCGAGACTACCCAGATCGAAAGCAGGGCTCTATCCTTTGAGCTAAGCCGCGATCTCGACGAGACGGTCAGCCAGCGCCGGCCGTCTCGAGTTTCTTTCTCCTGAGCCTCTTCTGCTCCTGCTCCTTCGTGAACTCGGGCTCAAGTGCCTTGAGCTTCTTGATCAGGCCGTTGAACGAATAGGCATTGTTGATCTGCCTTCCCTGTCCTGAGTATCTCGACTTCCGTTCGACTAACCCCAAATTTTCGAGCTCGGTCAGGTATCTCTGTATTTGCCGAGGCGTACGCCTCATCCGCCGAGCTATCGTATCCTTGGCAGGGTAAGGGTCGCGGTCCGCATCCCACCAGTGCTGAAAGATGTGCGCGAGCACATTGAACTGCATCGGTGTGATCTTCAGTTTTGCCTGGGCAAACAGGAGCAAGTTCGGACAGGACATATACCCGAACTTCGCTACTTGTGGCGTCCACTTGTCCTCCACGCGCCTGCCGTTCTTCTTCGGCTGGAGCTGGACGACGTTGCTTGCGGTCTGTGTTTTCGTTTTCATGATGCGAACATGCTCTCGTTGAAATGGACTTTCAATATGATGAAGCAGGGTAATGGGGAGACACCCATGTCCTGGCTACACTGGGTGTCTGTGTGCTAACTGTCCGCTGAGTGCTATTACGTGATAAGTGTTACTTCGTAGGACTTCTCTGCCTCGGGCGGAGAGACATCTATGTCGCTCCGGGGGAGACATCAATGTCGTCCCAAAAATATTGGATCGGTCAGTTTTCAGCGCTTCCAAGTGATAATCACGTCTTCATGGGACAGCCCGTCTTCCCACGAGAGTTGGATGCGGTGCGTGGTCGCCCCCATCCGGAAGACAAAAGCGCCAGGCCGATACAGCGCCTTGTCAAGACCGGTGCCGTTGATGTCATGGTCGGTCGCCAGCAGCGCGAACTCGAGGCCCTGTATGTCCAGGGTGATGCCCATGATCTCGTCGCCGCCGGTCCTCACCAGTGGGAGGCCGTCTCAACGAAAACTGCGAAAACAACGCCGACATCAGTCGGATCAATGGGTTACGTATTTTCTCTTTTTCCGAATTAGCGATTGACTCGTCGGGCAAAACAGCGGCAGGATGGCATGATCAGGGAGAGGCTCACCGGGCGGTCGGTCGAACCTGAGCTCTGCGTCATACGGCTCAGCGGGCGCAAGTCGGACGGCTTAGGGTCACTCACCATGTGCAGAGCTTGGCGGCCGATGGACACCGCCCCGCATCAACGCTCGCGGAACGCCCGGGCCACCTGGTCCAAGAGGGGCTTGGTGAAATACGACAAGATGCTGCGATCGTAGGTTTTGGCAAAGACTTCCGCCGGCATGCCGGGCACGAGCTTGACGGTGCCGAGCCGTGCCAGCTCCTCGGGCATGATCGAGACACGTACCGTGTAGTAATTCTGACCCGTACGTTGGTCCGGCGTCACGTCGGCGGAGATACGGCTGACCTTGCCCTCGATCTCCGGCGTCGTGCGCTGGTTGAATGCAGAGAATCGCAGGCTTGCCGATTGACCGACGTATAGCTGGTCGATGTCGGCCGGAGAAACCTTGGCTTCCACCATCAACAGGTCGGCTTCCGGCACGATCAGCATGACGGGATCGGCCGGGCTTACCACGCCGCCGACCGTATGGACGTTGAGTTGATGAACCACGCCATCTTGCGGAGCACGTATGTCAACCCGCTTCAGCTGATCTTCGGCCGTCACCTTGCGCTCGATGAATTCGCCAATCTTGCCGTCGATCTCGCGCAATTCCTTGGCAACCTCGCTGCTGAGATCCTGGTCGATCTGCAGGATCTGCAGCCCGATTTCGGTGACCTTGCCCTGGACCTGAGCCGTGGACGCGACCGACTGCGCGAGTTCGCCCTTGAGACGCGCGGCTTCGCGCTCCAGGAGGGTAAGACGGTTTATCTGGACGAGATTCTTCTCCCAGAGGCCGCGCACTCCGGTCAGTTCGCGCTGAATCAATTCGATCTCTTCCGCCTTGGCTTGCTGCAAAGCCGCATAGCCGCGGATCTCATCCTCGAGCTGCGCGATCCGCTGGCGAAGCTGGGATTTTTGGCCGCGACGCGCGGTGGCGCGCAACTCGAACAGCTTGCGTTCGCTGCCGAGCGCCGCGACGAATTCCGCAGAAGCGTTCTCGAGCAACTCCTGCGGAATGACGAGACTGTCGGCACCGTCTCGCTCGCTGGCAAGACGAGCCTTGCGGGCGCGCATCTCGTCCAGTCCCTTGGCATAGATGGCGAGGCCGGCACGCAGGGCGGTTTCGTCGAGCCGCACCAATGTCTCACCGGCGCGAACATGGTCGCCTTCGCGAACCATCAGCTCTCCAACAACACCGCCGGTGAGATGCTGGACTTTCTTGACATTGGAGTCGACGACCACCGATCCGGCGGCGGTGACCGCTCCCGACAGCTCGGTGGTGGCGGCCCAGCCGCCGATCCCCGCGGTCAGCCCCGCCGCCAGAACGACGCCGGCAAGCAGATGATGGCGCATGCTGCGATCTTCGCCGGATGTCGCGGTGGTCATGTGGATGCGGCCGGTTGTGGGACAACAACCTTGAACGGCGCGGCAGGCGGCCCAGCTTCCCGCCTCGCCACCAGCGACTGCACTTCCTCCTTGGACCCGAACGCCTGCTGCCTGCCATGGGCCATCGTCATGACGAAGTCCGCGGCAACCAGCGCGCTGGAACGATGTGCGACGATGACGACAACGCCGCCTCGGGCCCGAACGGAGAGAATTGCGCGCGTCAGGGCCTCCTCGCCCTCGATGTCCAGATTGGAATTGGGCTCGTCGAGCACGACCAGGAAGGGATTTCCATAGAGCGCGCGCGCGAGCGCAACGCGCTGCCTCTGCCCCGCCGACAATAGTGCGCCCTGTTCGCCGATCTGGGTGTTGTATCCATCGGGCAGGCTGACGATGAGCGGGTGGACGCCGGCGGCTTCGGCAGCGGCAAGGATCTGTTCCATCGAAGCGTCAGGTGCAAACCGTGCAATGTTCTCGGCGATGGTGCCCTCGAACAGTTCGACGTCCTGGGGCAGGTATCCAATGTGATTTCCCAGTGCGTCAGGCGACCATTGCTCGAGCGATGCACCGTCGAGCCGGATGACGCCGCGCGATGGCCGCCATGCGCCGACAAGGGCGCGCACCAGCGAGGATTTTCCCGAGCCGCTGGCGCCGACAATGCCAAGCCCGCTGCCTGCCTTCAGGTGAAAGCTGACATCGGCAACCAGGAGCTTTTCCGATCCAGGGGCCGCGACGGACAACTTGTCCACGACGAGGAATCGTGTCGGGGGCCGCAAAGGCAGTTTTTCAGGGGATGCTGGCAATGCCGCCATGAGCCCGGTGAGGCGCCGCCAGCTTTGGGCCGCGGCGATGAAATTCTTCCAGTTGCCGATCGTGACATCCACCGGTGCAAGTGCGCGACCGGTCAGGATGGAACTGGCAATGATGATCCCGCCGGATGCTTCCTGTCGAATGACGAGATAGGCCCCAACTCCGAGCACGGCCGATTGCAGCATCATGCGCAGCATCCGTCCGGTGACTCCGAAGCCTCCCGAGATATCGTTGGCGATCCTTTGCTGCCTGCGATGAGCATCGCCCAGCTTGCGCCATCGCTCCAGAAACCGGGACGACATCGACATCGCGATCAGGACTTCCGCGTTGCGACGACTGGCTTCCGCAAGGCGGTTGCGTGCAGCGGCATAGCTCGACGCCTTCCGGACGGATTGCCGCGACAGCCGATCGGTCACCAGCGTCAACATCACCAGCGCGAGTGCGCCGCCGAGCGCTGTCGTGCCAATCAGCGGATGGAAAGCAAAGCAGATGGCGAGGTAGAACGGCAGCCAAGGCAGATCGAACAGGGCAGGCAGACCGGAGCCCGACATCACCGATCGAATGGTGTCGACGTCGCGAACCGGCTGCAATCCGTCTCCGCCACTGCGTGTGCGAAGCGGAAGGCGAACCAACAAATCGTAGATGCGGTCACTGATGCGCCAGTCAATCTGGTTCCCGATGCGAACGAGCATTCGGCCGCGAACCACTTCCAATGTGCCCTGAAAGACGAACAGCAAGGCCGCAATGATCGTCAGGCCGGCCAGCGTGGATACGCTGCGGCCAGGCAGCACGCGATCATAGACCTCCAGCATGTAGAGGGAGCCGGTCAGGCTGAGGATGTTGATCAATCCGCTGAACGCTGCAATGCCCACCAGAGCCATGCGGCATGATCGAAGCGCGGCGCGCAGCTCCGATTCCACGTCCGTGGAAACGCCTGCTTGGTTAGCCAGCATCACACGCAATTACTCCGCGGCTTACGATGGGGTTGATCGTCTCGGACCGACCACGCTTCATCGAAGAAGCGATGGAGCTGCTTCTAACTGTCCATGATTCATGACAGCCGTTTGACAGCAGCAGAGGTGCGGGCCAGGAGCCCGGCACCTCCACATTGGGCGGTATCCTCGTCGGGCGACCGGCGTCAGACGAGATATTGGTGGATCAGCTGTAGCTGGCCACCTTCGACGAGCTCGCCTCCCACATTGAGGTGAGACTGCGTGTCGATCAGGTAGACGTTTTCCCCGGCGTTGCCGAGGATGTGCGAGACGTCGATGACCCCCGATGCCTCTTCGTCCTGGGTCAGGAAGTTTGCACCTCCCGTCACGAAGCGGCTTGCATCGTGCTGGGCGAGCTGTGTCAACGCGTCGGTCGCGGGATCGTATTGCCAGACCCTGCCGAGATGGGCGTTGTTGCCGACATCCTCGCAAAGAATGAGCTTGCCGTGCGAATCGACGGTGATGTTGTCGAGCATCTGCTGGCCTTCACTGCCGTTGAGCAGCAGCTTGATGGTGCCGCCAAGCTCGGGATGCGACGCGTCGGCGAAGTCCAGCGCCCACAGCTGGCTCGGCGCGTTGAACGCATTCGTCGTCACGAAGTAGAAGCGGTTGGGATTGAGGGTATCCCATGCGCCGTCCTCCGGCCGCAGGAAGGTCGTCACACCCGCAGCTTCACTGTCCGCGTCGATCTGCGCGCCGGTTTTGCCGCTGACATCGCCGAGGTCAATCATGGTGAAGGCGGACTTCTCGTCGGCACCAAGCGGACTGGTGTTGCTCTGCGCATTGTTCGCGGAACCCTCGAAGTCGGTGACGTGAATTCCGAGCAGATGGCCGCCGGTCAGCCCGGCTTTTTCGATGGCATTTCCGGTCGACTGCTTGGTGCCGGAATAGAAGTAGACTTGGCCGTTCTGGCCGTCATCCATCATGCCGACAACGGTCTTGTCCCCGGTATGCGCGTTGGCGACCACGTTCTCGTAGGCCATGTTGCCGAGCCAGGCCAGCTCGTAGCTGTTACCGTCCTGGGGGCCGCCGACGACATGGGCAAAAGCTCGTCCCTCGACGCCACCTTCTTCACCGTTGAGGTACAGCCTGCCGTCAAAGCCGAGCCCGGTCTGCGCATTGTAGAACGCGCCCGAATCGGCCAGATCGGCCGAACAGAACCGGTTGAACGTCACCGGGCTGCCGCCGGCGTTGTGGTCGACATAGGTGCCGCCCTCGTACATCCAGACGTCATGGATGAGATCCTTGCCCGACAGGACCTGCAGCGTCGTCTTGTCAACGACCCACTCCGACACGAACGCGCCGGTGCCGCCATGAGCGCGGGCAATGCCCGCGGCTGCGGGAAGTTCATGGTTCATCAGCACGGTGAAGGTGCCGTCGCCATTGTCGAACGCGCCGAGGCCGTCCGGAATGCCGGCCATCTTGTAGCCGTTCACGCTGTCGCCGGTCGTCAGCAACGACTCGGTGTAGACGTGGGAGTCGCTGCTGAGCAGGTAGGGCGTCTGTGAGCTCGACGCGCCCTTCACCTCATCGGACACGATGAACTGCTCGGCGTGAAGATCAGAAATGCGGGCATGCTCGATGATGAGCTTGTCGCCACCACCGAGATCGATTTGAACGTCGTGGCCGATCTGGCGCGCGGAATTGATCAGCGCCTGAAAGGACGGAATGTTGAAGTCGCGGACATCGACCCGGTCGCCGGCATCGAGATGCTCGATCGTGTCCACACCCATGCCCTGGCGAAACAGGAACTTGTCATTGCCCTGATCTCCGTCCAGTTGGTCCCGGCCCGCGCCGCCGATGAGCAGATCCCGGCCGCGGCCGCCATGCAGGTCGTCATTGCCATCGCCGCCGATCAGGGCGTCATTACCGCTCTCGCCGAACAGCGTATCGTTTCCCTTGCCGCCGTCGATCCAATCATTGCCGCGGCCGCCGAAGGCGATGTCATTGCCGAGGCCCGCGACGATGGTATCATTGCCCTGGAACCCAAAGATGACGTCGCTCTGATCCGACCCTTGAATGGCGTCGTTTCCATTGGTCCCGAACTTGAATTTCTTGAAAGGATGATAATCGCCGTGGTGGTGATGGTGCGACATGCTCTGCTCCCTGGCTGTTTGGCTTGGTACTGGCACGAACGCTCCGTTAACCAACGGCTGTGACGTTGGCGCGACATCGATATGAACGGGCCGTACCTGCGTTTGACTCGAACTGATTGTTCGGCGACTTGTCCGGCTAGGGGTTGGAAGCGCAGTGGGGCACAGCCGTCGACCAACTCCGCCCCAAGCTGTGGGCGGCCGGAATCGCAGCGATGCCTGGCCTCGCCTGGTACGCGCTAAGGCTTCGCCAGCTGCCGCAACGCGGGACCCGCTCGCGGATGGGAGCATCGCGCCGACGGACGGGACCTTTGCGCCCAACCGCCTCGGCCTCGTCGGTCACGCGGAGATACTGTCCAGGTGGCGCGGGATCAACCGCGTCGAAATTGCCATGATGCCCGGCGCTCTAATGAGCCATTAGAACAGGCAGATCCGCGTGCTCCAGGATATAGCTGGTTGCCCCGCCGAATATCATTTGCCGCAGCCGGGTGCGGGTGAAGGCTCCCTTGATCAAGAGATCGCAGCCTTCAGCTCTGGCGGCGTCGAGGACCGCCTCTCCGGTGTCGCGGTTCTCCAGTTCAACCCTTCTCACCTGGGCTGCAATGTCATTGTACCGCAGTTGCTGGACGATCTGATCGGCAGATGGTCCTGGCACTCCCTGGCCGCCAATAACGGTTAGGACCGATACCCTTTCGGCCAGACGAAGCAACGGCATGGCAAATGCGTTGGCCCGAGCTTGCTCGGTACTACCGTTCCAGTGGATCATGATGTTTGTCGCGATGCTTCTTGGTGCATTCAATGGCGTCAGCAGGACGGGCCTGCCGCTCTCAAACAGCGCGGATTCAATCGCGCGACGGTGAGGGCCCGCAGCATCAATGTCAGACCGTGCCATCACGATCAGATCGAAAGCGCGCCCATAACTTCCGACAAAGTCTTCGCCCTCAGGCGCGGTCTCCAGCCAGCTGAAGCATGGTCTATTCGATCCCGCAGTGGCTCGAGGAATATCGTGCTTCAGCATGAAGGCTTCGAAAAAATTGCGCATGTCGTTCAATTCGGCTTCGCTCTTTACCTCATACGACTCCAAGAGAATGCCGGTGGCCAATTCCGCGGCTGCATATTGAGGGATGCCGAACCGGAGCGGAAAGCCTTCGATATAGGCGCCGGAACGTTGCGCGAGGCGTACGGCGACCTCGAGCGTGGATGTCATCATCGGAATATTTTGAAGCGGGACCAAGAGCGTCTTCATTTTCAACCCCCGGTGTTTTCGGTGAACATTGACGTAAAATGCCTGGTTTCACTTGGGATAGCGCCTACCATGATTTCACCCTGCGAGCCGTTGCGGTTTGTCATCGACAATGGTTGCGGTGATGCGACCTGCCGCGCCTCGACATCGGGCTCGTCGTCGACCACCATTATATAGACGCTCGACTTCTGCCTCCGGTCTGCAATGGTGCCGCCAGCGTACGCGGCAGCGTAATGATGAACTCCGTATAGCCGCCAGGCTCGGTATCGACCTCGATGCTGCCGCCGTGCTGCTTCACGATGATGTCGTGGCAGATTGAAAGGCCAAGGCCGGTTCCTTCGCCCGCGGGCTTGGTCGTGAAGAATGGGTTGAATATCTTCTCTCTCACGCCGGCCGGGATGCCGGCGCCATTGTCGCGAATGCGGATCTCGACGGCGCCGCCGAGGTTTGTGGTCGTCGCGCGCAGCCTTGGCTCGAAGCCGTCGCCGGCGGCGTCCTTTTGCTTGCTGGCGGCGTAGAAGCCATTTGAAACGAGATTGAGGAACACCCGCGTGATCTCCTGAGGATACAGCTCGAGCGCCCCCGCAGACGGATCGAGATTCCTTTCAAGCGTGACATTGAAGCCGGCTTTTTCAGCGCGCGCTCCGTGATAAGCAAGGTTGAGACTTTCCTCGAGAATGGCGTTGATATCGGCCGCGCGGCGCTCGCCAGACCCTTCGCGAGAGTGCAGAAGCATATTCTTGACGATGGAATCGGCGCGCGTTCCGTGCTGCACGATCTTTTCCAAATTGCCCTGCAGCAAGTGTATCAGCGGGTCGATGTCCTGCCTTGCGGCCTCGCCGAGTCCGGCTGAGCGCAGCGCGTCGCCGAGTTCGTCGATCAGTTCGGAGGAAAGCGCAGCGAAATTATTGACGAAATTGAGCGGGTTCTTGATCTCATGCGCAATGCCGGCGGTGAGTTGCCCGAGCGAGGCAAGCTTCTCGGTCTGGATCAACCGATCCTGCGCATTTCGCAATTCCTCCAGCGATTGCGACAGTTCCATAGTACGCTCGCGCAGCTCATTCAGCAGGCGTGCATTCTCGATCGCGATCACGCCCTGGTGTGCGAAGTTGGATACGAGCTCGACCTGCTTGTCCGTGAAGGGTTTGACTTCCTGGCGGAAGATCGTGATCGTGCCGATCAGCTCGTCTTCCTTGAGCATGGGTACGATGACGAGGGTCCTTGCGCCGGCAAGGTCGGCAAGCGCGCGAACGTTGGGGTTGCCCTCGACGTAGGGCGGCTGGGTCCTGATATCGTCGATATGAACCGTCTGATGAGTTTTCTCGACAGTGCCGAGCCCGCTCGCCGGATGCGGGCGAATGTGCTGGTATAGGCGGGTGTCAACGTAGGCTTGCGGCGCATTGTGCAATGCGACGGTGCGAAAGCCGCCTTCTTCGTAGAGGTTCATGGTGCCGAACCCGGCGCCGCAGATCCGCGTCGCATTCTCCAGCATCTTGTGGAAGACCGGCGTCAGTGCGCCCGATGAAGCGCTGATGATTTCCAGCACCTCCGACGTTGCCGTCTGCCGCTCCAGCGATTCGTTCAATTGCTCGAACAGGCGCACGTTGCCGATGGCGATCACGGCTTGATCTGCAAAAGTCTGAAGCAGAGCGATCTGCTTCTCGCCAAATGGACGAACCTCCGTGCGACGAAGCACGATCGCACCCATGCTCTCGCCGTCGCGCAACAGCGGCACGCTCAGAACGGTCCGAACGTTGGAGCGAAGCGCATATTCGCGTCCTGTCGGGAACTCCTCCCCTTCCGGCCCGAGCAGGTCGTGCACATGAACGGTGCGACGGTCGATAATCGCCCGGCCGGTGGGCGATTTGACACTGATCGATCGTCGGCTCCACACCACGGGAACTTGTCCATGGTGTGCCTGGATGACGAGATCGTCGCCATCCCTCAGAACGACCAGCGCATCATATGCCTCGCACAGCCCGCATGCGCTGTCCACGATCGCCTTGAGCACCGGCCCGACCTCGGTCGGCGAGGAAGCGATGACCCGCAAGATATTGGCGCTACCGGTCTGGTACGTCAGCGCCTCGGACAGGTCTCGCGTCCTGGTCTGCAATTGTTCGAAGAGTCGGACATTCTCGATGGCGATCACGGCCTGGTCGGCAAACGTGGCGACCAGCTCGATCTGCTTTTCCGTGAACGGCTGCACGCGCTTGCGGGCGATTACGATCGCGCCGATCGGCTCATTCTCGCGCAGGAGGGGAACGCCGAGCGCCGTGCGCTGGCCAGCCATGGCAATGGACTCGTGCAGGCCGTATTCGGGATCTGCGGCGACGTCCAGGATTTGCACGGGACGGCGCTCGAGTACGGCCCGGCCCGTGACCGTGCTCCGGCCGGGGGCAATCGGGTGAGCCTGCAGAAACGCGATGTATTCCTCGGAAAACCCGACCGCTGCTCCGGCCTGATATTCATCGCCTTCGCGGCGCATGATGAATGCCATCTCCGCTTCGCACAGCCGTGCCGCGGAATCGACCAGCGTGTTGAGCACGGTCTGCAGATCGAAGGTCGAGCGGCTGATCACCTTCAGCACATCGGCAGTCGCGGTTTGCTGCTGGAGCGATTCGGCGAGATCTCGCGTCTTCGCCTGCACCTCATCGAACAACCGGACGTTCTCTATGGCGATGACGGCCTGGTCGGCGAAGGTCTGCAGAAGTTGCACATGATGCGGAGCGAAGCTGCCCGGCTCGGCCCGCGTGACGCTGATCATGCCGATCACCACGCCGCCGGCCGCGAGCGGAACGAACAACATGCTGCGAAAGCCGCGGGCACGCGCGATGAATTTGATCTCGTTCGTCAGCGCTTCGGTATCGGGGGTCGGCACCACCTTACCGGCCTGCGTCCTCGCAAAGCTCTCGAAATCGGCAATCGGCCGCGGAAACATCTTCTTCAAAGCTTCATCGGCGGCGGGATTCGTCGGCGTGAACGCCGCCAAGTGGGCCGTGCCGTCGATGAAGCGGAATACGGTCGTCGAAAAGCCGCCGAGCAGGGCATTGGCGCGCCTCGCGATTGCGTCGAATACCGGTTTCACCTCCGATGGCGAGCTGGCGATGATCTTGAGAATGTCCGCGGTGGCGGTCTCGCGATCTTGTGCGGCGCGCAATTCGGCCAGGAGCCGCGCGTTCTCCTGCTGCAGGTCCGCCACAACGTCCTGAGGAAGTGCGGCCATGATGAAAATCCACGTCGCCAACCGGTTTGCGGCCGACCTCAAATCCAATCAACAAAGCGTCAGGAATTATTCCACCATCAGGTGCTTCCGACCAGACGTATCATTAGTTGATTTTCAATCGACTACGCGTCAATTCGCCTGCGCGATCTGCCGAAGCGGCGAGTTCCCACAAATTGCCGCTGCAGGCCGATTTGCGTCGTGCCCGCATGGCGGCAGGCCTCGGCGATCGCGGCAGTCTCGGAAATGGTGCGCGGGGCGCGGTACACTGCACACGAAACATCCGGAGGAGCGGCGCATGGCGACCATATTCATCACCGGCAGCACCGACGGTCTCGGCCGGGCGGCGGCGCAGTCACTCCTCGATCAGGGGCACCGCGTGGTGCTGCATGCGCGGTCGGCCGATCGTGCCGCAACGCTCGGCGAGCTTACCTCGCGTGCCGCGGGGGTGGTGGCCGGTGATCTCAGAAGCGCGGCAGAGACGAGAAGCATCGCGGATCAGGTCAACGCGATCGGGCGCATGGATGCGATCATCCACAATGCCGGCGTCTACACGCGGCCGAGCCGCGGCGCGACGCCGGAAGGCCATGCCGAAACCCTGGCCATCAACACGCTTGCGCCGTACCTGCTCACGGCCCTGATCGAGCGGCCGGGCCGATTGGTGTATCTCAGCAGCGGACTGCACCGCGGCGGCGAGGGTTCGCTCGACGATATTGACTGGAGGAAACGGGCTTGGGACTCGGCAAAGGCCTACGCCGAGAGCAAGCTGCAAATCGTCGCGCTCGCCTTCGCGCTGGCACGACGCTGGCCCGAGGTCCTGAGCAATGCCGTCGATCCCGGCTGGGTGCGCACGAAGATGGGCGGCGCGGGCGCCCCAGGCGATATCGACACCGGACAACGGACGCAAACCTGGCTGGCGGTCAGCGAGGATTCCGCAGCCCTGGTGAGCGGGCGCTACTGGCATCATCTCGAGCAGCAAGAGCCGGCCAGCGAGGCAACCGATCCGAAATTTCAGGACCAGCTCATCGGCAAATTGAGCGAGCTGACGGGCGTCGAACTGCCGGAGGTGTAAAGCGCGATGATTCGTCGTCATTGCGAGCCAACGGGTGCGCGCGAAGCGCGGCCCCTTGGCCTAAGCAACGACGGAGCAGGCTTCAGGCCACCTTCGGCCGCCAGGCCGTGTAGAGACCGATCAGGGTCCCCATGGCGACCAGCGCCACTGCCAGCAGCACCTGCAATTCGCCATCGTCGGTGGGGCCGATGGACGACACGAGCCTGGTCACGATGACGAACAGAATGCCCACGGCGGCCGCCGCACCCGCGCAGAGATAAGCGAGCTCTCGCGTGAGGCTCCGGCCGAGCAGTCCGAGCGCCGTGAAATACATCGCGCAGGCGTTGGGATGAACGAACAATGCAATGCGCGCATAGCGGCCATAGGCATCGAACAACGACTCGCATCGGCGCAGGGCCGCCTTCGAGGCCACCCGCTGCAGGAACGGCCTGAAGAAACGAGCCTGTGCGTAGCTGAGAACGGCGCCCAGGATGATGGCGAGCCACGCCACGACAAAGACGGAGCCATCCGCGGCCTTCGGGTTCAGCGCCACGGACATCAGGATCAGCGCCGTTCCGGGAAAATAGCCGAAATACGGGAAGACCGCCTCCAGCAGCACGCAGACGAACATGAAGACCAGAAACCAGGATGAACCGGTCGCACCCTGGACGATGGCGTTCAAGTCGACGAGGCTCGTCCTGTACAAGACGAGGTACATGCACATGGCCAATCCGGCCAGCGCGTAGAACGGCAACGCTCCCGACAGAAACCGTCTCATCCAACCATCAAGCTCTGTTTGGCGGAGACGACGGCCTCGCGCTGTTCCGGATCATGCTTTAGGCGAATGAGATTGCTCCTGTCGATAGCGCCCTTTGCCACGCGATCGTCGCCTCGCCCTCCGCTCCTACGCAATCGACAGAATCTCGATCTCCTGCGCGCCTGAGCCGACGACGTCGCCGACCGCCTTTCCCATCAGCGACCGCGCAACCGGCGAGACGAACGAGATCGACCCCGCCTTCGGATCGGCCTCGTCCTCGCCGACGATGCGGTAGGTCTGCACCCGGCCGTCGGGGCGGCTGAAGGTCACGGTGCTGCCGAAGGCGACGATTTCGGTCGAGGTCGGATCGGGCACGAGCTGCGCCGTGCGCAGCCTTTCGGTGAGATAGCGGGCATCGCGCAGGGGCACCGCCGACTGCCGGCGCTTCTCGTTGACGTCCTCGATGGCTTGCGCGGCTTCATAGGCCTCGCGCGCTTCGGCGAGCTGCGTCTGCAACGCCTTGAAGCCTGCCTCCGTCACGAGGTTTGGATGCGGCGAGATCGGGCGGTCCGGCAACAGCGTCTCGGACGCGGTTTCGGCGCTCTCTTCCTTGGTGAAGGCGACGCTCAATTGAATATCCTGTCGAGCTGGTTGGATGGCGACGCCGTAAGCCGCCGATGGCAAGAGACTATATCTCAAGTTCGACGAAACGGCGGAGCTTGAAGACGAGGTCCGGCACGGCCTGGCGGAACCGGGTTGCATTCTGGAAACTGGTCGAGAACGGCGCAAAGGTGAGCATGGCGTTCCAGTGCCGGTAACCATAGACCGTGACCGAGACGCCAGAGTTCGGGAAGTTTTCCAGCTTGCGCAGCTCGCCCAGCACGAGATCGGCGATCGCCTCCGCCGGCAGCAGGCGCTTGCCGTCCCGCGTGGTCGCGATTTGCGCAGGCGGCTCGGCCGGTTTCGTGGCAGCCGGCGCGGCATCGGGCGCGTTCTCGGCTTTGGCCGCCGGCGGATCGAAGCTGGATGTCTGCTCCACCGCATCCGCCGGCACCATCGGTGGAACCTCGGCGAGCGGCGGCGGTGCAACACTGTCTGCGCGCTTGTTGCCTCCCAGGATGCTGCTGATCATGGCCACAAGGCCAGCATCCCTCAGCTCGTCACTCATCATTCCCCCCGGCTTCGCCCTACTCTAGCACTGCTCTCGCAGACCGCCACCGCGGAGGTGGGGCCGGAAGCCGCCCGGCCAAGACCGTATCATCAAGACTGCCTTACTAAGACCGTATCCACCTCTCGATGGCGCCGGCGGCACGACGTTCGATCGCGTCGCCGTCCGATCCGCTACCGCTTGTCGAACGGAATATACTGCTGATACTGCTTCGGCACCGAGCTGCGGTAGCGCGCAGGCACGGTGCCGGTGTCGATCGAATGATCGATCTCCTGCTGCCGGGTCATCTTCTTCTTTGCCGGCTTCTTCGACGCGCTCTTCTTGGTGTCGGTCGGCTGGCTGGAGCTGTCGGGGGTCGCGCTTGGCGCTGTCGTCGTCGCAGCCGGCGCAGTGGTTGTCGCGGCAGGCGCAGCGGTTCCGCCGGCGGCTGGAGCGCCCTGCGCCAGAGCGAGCGGCATTTGCGTCATAAGCACCAGCGCTGCCGTCGCGGCCAGCAAATATGATTTCTGCATCAGAACCTCCAAGATTGCCTGATCCGGATGAGACCAGCGTAGGCCTCCGGCATCGACGCGTGCAAGTCTGTCGACAATAGGTCCGATCCCACACCGGAACTGTGGTGGAGATCACATTACGAACCATGGCCTGCGTCATGATGTGCCTCATCTCGAACGCATCGCGCCATGCCGACACCAACACTGCATGACCGTGCGTCGAACAGGCCACGGGGAACGGCAAGGCATGGCCGTTCCACCCCGCTCGAAGGAGACTGAAATGCGTCGCACCATCCTCACGCTTGCATCGTTCGCGACCTTGATCGCCGCGTCGCTGTCGGCGGCGCCGGCCCAGGCCGCAAACGACAGATACTGCCTGCAAGGCCGCAGCTGGGGCTATCCCGGCAACTGTCAGTTCGCCAGCTACCAGCAATGTGCCGCCACGGCTTCCGGCACCTCGGCCTATTGCGGCATCAACCCGCGCTACGCGTACTCGCAGCCGTATTCTTACTGACGGCGTGGCGGCGTGCGCGACGATCGCGCGCGCCGCCACAGCCCAGCAAAACAGGCTGAACGAAAGCGGCACCTTGAGGCCGCAATCAATTGCGGCTTGACGGTGGTCTGCCAGCCTTTCGCTTGGTCAGGAAGCGCCCATCTCCCCGCGCGGCAACGTCAGTTGCGCGATCAATGCGGTGATCAATTCGGTAATACTTCTCGCCGCGGGCAGCGCGCCGCGCTATATTTTCGTTCGGAAGGACTGCTGAGCCCCAAGGTTTATGGGCATCATGGTCAACCCCACGCCCAGAATGCGGAGAGTGCTACGGCAAGCGCACCTGTACGGCCGTTTGGTCGCACATGATGGGAAATTGTACTATCCCGGCGGTAACCACCGGTTATGCAATGAAGAGACCGCGATCGCGATGGTAAAGGCAGGCTGGCTCAGGCATCGCGGCGAGGACTATGAAATTACATCCGACGGCATAAGGGCCGATGCGCGGCGTGAATAGCTCCATCTGACCGGCGCGTCCACCTCGCGCACGGAAACGGCAGTGATATGACGGCAGTGATATGCAGGCTCAGACCGGGAGAATTCCACAACCACGAGCGTGCCCCGAGGTATCGATAATTTGCGGGCGAAATCGGACGTCGCCGCGACCGCGATGCCCGAGGGAAAGATAGGCTGATCTATTGCCGCGACGGTTTGCTCGCCGCATGTCAGTGGCGCCACGCCGCAACGCCGGCCGTTAGCCGCCAGACCCGAGCAAAAACGCATCGACCGACGCAGCTAATCGGTCTGCCACTTGCATGGCCGGCGCGGACTGCGTTTGAGGAGGCAGCGAACCTCGAGAATTGACTGCCAGCCCAATGCCAGCGGCAAGAACAGCTATTGTGATCGCAGCGAGATATTGAGTCCTCATGGCGATGGCCCTCTTATCACGCCATAACTAACCGGACAGTCTCAGAAATGGTTCCCGAGCCGCCTAGAGGCCCTCAAGCATGGCCTTGCTTGCACGGCTTAATCAGTGGCCGGTACTCAGGTGAGTTGAGACTCATCCGGAGTGAGCGGCTTGCGTAATGGTCAATATTTCGGCCGTAATTGGCCAAGCTCTCTTCATTTCATAGGGGCTCTCCGCGAGCAGGCAGCGAGGTTCACTAGCCGCGGTCGCCCACTGCTCCACTCATTCGCTGCGCGTTCGCTCTTTCTTCGTGTGTGATACGTTGTGTAGTGTACGATTGTCCGGACATCGAGAACGAGTGCCATGCCATGAGAGGCGTCGCGGAGTGGCTCGAGTCAATCGGCTTATCGGAGTACGCCCGGCGCTTCGCCGAAAACGGCATTGACCTCTCGGTCGTCCGCGACCTGACAGAACAGGATCTAAAGGAGCTTGGCGTCCTGCTAGGTCATCGGCGCAAGCTGGTGCGCGCCATCGCAGAGCTTGATGACGAAGTTGGGCCTCCGGCTAAAGCAGAGCTTTACCTGAGTCGACCGGATGAGGGCGAGCGGCGTTATCTTACAGTGATGTTTTGTGACTTGGTTGGCTCCACAGCCCTTGCGGCGCGGTTGGACCCGGAGGATATGCGAGCGCTGATTGGCGCGTATCACAGCTGCATCACCGAAGTCATAGGCCGCTATCAGGGAAAGATAGCCCGTTACATGGGCGACGGGGTGCTGGTCTATTTCGGCTATCCGAAAGCGCATGAGGATGATGCCGAACTGGCTGTCCGCGCCGCCCTTGCCATCGTCGATGCCGTAGCGAGCATCCGGAATGTCGCCGCTGCCCTGGAGGTTCGCGTCGGCATTGCGACAGGCACTGTGGTGGTCACCGAGCTTCTGATTGGGAGTGTTCCGGCGGAGCAAGCAGTTGTTGGTGAGACGCCGAACCTCGCCGCGCGGCTACAAACGATGGCCGAGCCGGGATCTGTGTTGATCTGCGCGAGGACGCGCCGGCTCGCTGGCGGGGAGTTCGAGTATTGCGAGCCAGATCCCGTCGCGCTGAAAGGCTGGGCGGAGCCGGTCCGGGCCTATCAGGTGCTGCGGACGAGCGGTGTCGAGAGCCGATTCGAGGCGATGCACACCACCAAGCTGCCTCCGTTGTTCGGGCGTGACGAGGAGATGGAGCTGCTGTTACGCCGCTGGCGACAAGCTGTACAGGAAGAAGGTCGGGTGGTGACGCTTACCGGCGAACCAGGTATCGGCAAGTCCCACATTGCGTCGGCGCTTAACGAGCGGCTTCAGGGTGAATCCCACGCCACCCTGCGCTATTTCTGCTCCGAGCATCATACGCACAGCGCATTGTTCCCGTTCATCAGCCAGCTCGAACGTGCTGCCGGATTTAAGCACAGCGACTCGCCTCGGGAGAAGCTATCCAAGCTGGACGCTCTGTTGGTGCAATCCACACGTAATCCAGAACACTTCGCAGTCTTGGCACACTTGTTGGTGCTGCCGGCGGATGACCGCCACCGGCTGCAGGACCTCACTCCACAAAAACGTAAAGAGAAGACCTTCGCAGCCCTATTGGCCCAGCTTGATGGACTAGCGGCGAGGCAGCCGGTCCTACTCATTTTCGAAGATGTCCATTGGATTGATCCAACCTCGCTTGAGCTGCTCGCAGCTACGGTGGAGCATGTGCCGCAGCTTAGGGCACTGGTGCTGATCACGGCGAGAGCCGAATTCACTCCGCCCTGGCCGAGTTATCCTCACACCACCATCATCCCGCTCACCCGACTTAGCCGACGTAACGGCACAGCGTTGGTCCTGCGGGTGACCGGAGGCAAAACCCTCCCCAAGGAGGTAATGGAGCATATTCTCGCACACACCGATGGCGTGCCTCTATTCGTCGAGGAATTAACGAAGATGGTGCTGGAAGGCGGGCTTTTGCGAGAGCGTGACGGGGAATATTTTCTTGAGGGGCCTCTGCCGTCGTTCGCAATCCCAACCACCTTGCAGGCTTCGCTGATGGCCCGTCTTGATCGGTTGTCACCGGTGCGGGATGTGGCTCAAATCGGTGCCGTCGCGGGGCGAGAGTTTCACTACGAGCTTGTGAGCGCCGTCGCCGGGCTGCCGAAGCAGAGGTTGGACGACGCTCTTGATCAGTTGGTCCGTTCGGAACTGATGTTCTGCAGGGGTGAAAATCCACACGCGGTATACACGTTCAAGCACGCTTTGGTGCGAGACGCCGCATATG
This sequence comes from Bradyrhizobium forestalis, assembly GCF_002795245.1. Classification (GTDB taxonomy): domain Bacteria; phylum Pseudomonadota; class Alphaproteobacteria; order Rhizobiales; family Xanthobacteraceae; genus Bradyrhizobium; species Bradyrhizobium forestalis. The sequence goes on from NZ_PGVG01000038.1 coordinate 24,941, forward strand.
CTGGGCTCCTGAAGAGCCGCCGCGTGCATCTGCACGCCGCTATCGCGAAGGCGCTTGAGCAGAAATTCCCCGAAGCTGTACGAACGCAGCCCGAGATTATTGCATACCACTATACTCAGGCGAAGAATCACGAACGGGCCCTACACTACTGGTATGAAGCCGGCAGACAGTCAGCGGCTCGCTCGGCGCACAATGAAGCGGCCCGTCACCTGAAGCAAGGGCTGGATCAGATTCCCCAGATCGACGACCCGATGCTACGCAACAAGTTGGAGTTGCTGCTTCAGATAGCCCTCGGAAACGCTCTCCGGGCAACCAAGGGTTGGAGCACTGACAGCGTGAAGCATGCGTACACGCGAGCGCTTCAACTCTGCAAAGAGAGTGGGCTTGACGAACATGTCTTGCCTGCGATCTTTGGTTTATGGACGTGGAACTTCGTTCACGCATCGCTTGGTGAAGCTCAAGCCCTTGCAGAACATTTGCTGGATAGTGCCGAGAGAGCGGATAACTCGGTTTTCAGGGTTCTTGCCCACGAGGCGGCAGGATTTACCTTGTTTGCACAAGGGAAGTTTGCCGATGCTCACGCGGAGCTGGAACGTAGTCTTGGCCTCTGCGAGGACAGTAAGGCTGCAGAATACCTTGACCTGTCGGCACAAGACCCCCGAGTTCATGTACGGGTATACGACGGCATGACCCTCTGCTTGCTCGGTCATCCAGATCGAGCTTTGCGAATGTGCACGGAGGCACGCCGATACGCAGATGCATCTCAACATCCCTTCAGTGAGGCAATCGCACGAACGATAAGCCTTCGCGTGCATCAGCTTCGGGGCGATGTCACCGCTCTCGCCGCGGAGGCGAACCTCGCAGTTGCGTTCTGCGAAGAGCATCAGTTTGCGCACTATTTGGCGATGGCCCTGATTTTGCGGGGATGGGCAAGCGCTTACCAGGGCAACTTTGAGAAAGGTCTCGCCGAAATTCAGGGAGGCTTGGAACAAGAACGCGCCACTGGCGCGCTATTATTTGAGTCTTACGCTTTGGGCCTATTGGCGGATGCATGCATAGAGCACGAGCACTACGCGAAAGCGCTCGACTTTCTGAAGCAGGCGAAACTGAGGCTCAATGAGGCGAATTCCGAACGCTTTTACGAGGCTGAGATATATCGTTTGTTCGGCGAATCCTACCTCCGATCGAACCAGGACTTGGATCAGGCGGAGTGCTACTTTTCGAAAGGCCTTGATGTCGCGCGCGAACAGAAAGCGAAGTCCCTGGAACTTAGACTTTGTTTGAGCATGTGTGACCTGAGCGAACTGAGACACAACGCAGACAAGTGTCGCTTGCAACTCGGCGAGATTTACGGATCGTTTAGCGAAGGTTTTGAAACTCCGGACCTTGTCAGAGCCAAGGCAAGATTAGAAAGCGCGCGGTAATGATCAGCTTTGGACTTCTTTGGGTCGAGATGCGACCGGAGAGGAGGCCACTTCCGGCGCAAAGCGGACATTCTGCGGACACGCCACTTCTGCTATGGGGCAAAAAGGGGCGGTTCAGACCGGTGCGCCTAGACGAGAATCCCGCTGGGAAGGGTTGGGCCAATTCCCGACGAATGCACGCAGCAAGCAGGTCCTCTATTCGATCACCTTGTCGGCCCGGGCGAGCAGCGTCGGCGGGACTTCGAGGCCGAGCGCGCTTGCGGTCCTAAGATTGATCGCCAACTCGAACTTGGTAGGCTGTTGCACCGGCAAATCGCCTGGCTTTGCGCCGTTGAAGATCTTGCCGATGAAGGCTGCGAGCTGGAAATAGAGGTCAGGATAGTTTACGGCGTAGGCGATCAGTCCCCCGGCTTCGACGAACTCGCGGGCTGGGAAGACGGTGGGCACACGGTTGCGGGCTACCCATTCAACGATCATTTGTTGATGCATTTGGGTGAGACCGTCTGCCCCAACGACGAGGCCGTCGATATGCCGTCGCACCACCAGTTCGAATGCGTGGCTCAGGTCACCCTCACTCCGCACGTCAAGAAGCTCAGCCTCGAGACCCAGCAAGCGCGCCGCTATCTTTGTCTCGTCCCATTCGGCTGGGACAGCTGGATTGCCCATGTTGTGAAGCAACGCAACTCGCGTGAGGCTCGGAACCAGTTCTTTGAGAACCTGAACCCGTTTCGCTGTCAGCTCGGTGCTGAAAGTAATCACCCCCGTGATGTTGCCGGTCGGCCGCGCGAAGCTCGCTACGATCGCACCGGGGCCGCCCATTGTCATCATGACGACTGGAATCGTTCCGGTCGCGTTCTGAACCGCCGTGGTGGCAGGGGTGCCTCTCGCCAGGATCAGGTCGACTTTGAGGCCAACCAATTCGGATGCGAGATCCGGAAACCGCTCGGCCCGACCGTCGGCCGACCGATACTCCATGATCAAGTTATTTCCTTCGAAGTAACCGAAATCGCGCAGACCTTTGCGCAGAGCCTCGAGGTTGGCGGCGTTCCGTGCCGCCGGTATTGGCTCCAGAATCCCGACGCGATAGACCTTCCCGCCTCGCTGCGCACGCGCTGCGAGCGGCCAAGCTGCCGCGCCGCCGAGCAGCATGATGCATGAGCGCCGGTTCACTCCCGGTCCCTCCGTGCTTCCGACTGAAAGCATAACACACCTCGGCTACAGCAGGAGACTGCTGCGCTGCGGGATTTCGATGCTGCCTATGTCGCAGATGGGTCACAAGCGGTAGATACCGACCAGGCGGAGCGACTTCCTGCCTTGTCCTCGAAGTCTGACCGACACGGGTACGCTGCTAATGCGGGGCGGCGAGGCCGGTCTCCTCCAGCCGCGTCGCGAACCAGCGCGACAGCGCCTCATCGACGAGGCCGCTGACATAGACCTCCGACGTCGTCACGTGCTGCCTGTCCAGCACCAGCAGCACGCCGATCCAATAGGGAAACCAGACATGCACGTCGGTCAGCGCCCGCAGCTTGTGCTGATCGTGATCGAGCGGCGTGTGATTGCTTGCTTTGCGGATCTCCACGGCGAGCAGATTGTTCGGGATCTCGCGCTGATGCACGACGACATCGGGGTAGATCGACTTGCCGAGATGATCGTCGGTCGAGATGATGGTGCCGTGCGGCAGATGCAGCGTGCGCTCGCCGAGCCGGTCGTAGTTGCAGTCGACTGACCAGCCCGAAAACTGCTTTTCCAGATGCACGGCGAAGCGGTGCGTCACCGCCCGCTCGCCGATGTCCTTCTCGAACAGGAAACCCTCGTGGGCGTAGAAGTCCCGGAGCGCCGCGATCACCTTGTCCAGCTCGGTCTGCATCGTGCCTCCGGGCTCACGGCGCTCTGTCTGTTGACGCCCTACATCTGAACTTCGATCAGCCGCGGGCCGGGCTCGGCGACGGCCTCAGCCAGCGCCTTGTTGAGCTCGTCGGCATTGGTGACGGCGCGGCCAGGCACGCCCATGCCCTTGGCCAGCGCCACGAAATCCAGCGTCGGCCGGTCGAGCCGGAGCATGTCGTTGGCGCGCTGGCCGGGCTCGCCGGCGCCGACATTGTCGAACTCGCCGCGCAGGATCTGGTAGATGCGGTTGGCGAACACGATGGTGACGATGTCGAGGTTCTCGCGCGCCTGCGTCCACAGCGACTGGATGGTGTACATCGCGCTGCCGTCACCGACCATGGTGATCACCTTGCGGTCCGGACAGGCGATCGCCGCGCCGATCGAGAGCGGCGTCGAGAAGCCGATCGAGCCGCCCATGTTCTGCAGCCAGTCGTGCGGCGCGGCCGCCGCCGTCGGCGGGAAGAAGCCGCGGCCGGTGGTGAGGGATTCGTCGACCATGATCGCGTTCTCGGGGATCGCACAGGCAATCGCCTGCGCGATCGAGGCGAAGGTGAGCGCGCCGGTCGGCTTGACCAGCTCCTGCAAAGCCTGCGGCTTGACGTCCTTGGCGCTGGCCTTCACGGCGCCGGCGAGCGCTTCCAGCGCCGCGACCGAGTTCTCGCCCCAGGAGGTCATGCGATGCACCTCGCAGCCCTGGGGCTTGAGCATGCTCGGCTTGTTCGGATAGGCGAAGAACGCCACGGGATCGTCGGACTCGATCAGCACGATGTGACGGAATTTCGCCAGCATCGGCAGCGCGTTCTCGATCACGTAATGGATGCGGTCGATCGAGAAACGGCCGCGGCCGCGCGCCATCTTGGGGCGGAAGGTCGGGCCCATCACCGTGCAGCCGGTCTTGCCGGCGATGCGCTCGGCCAGCGCCAGGCCCTGCTCGCTCAGCGCGCTGCCGGTCATCAGGAGCAGCGTGCCTTCGCCGTCACCATGCAGGATTTTTGCGGCCTGCTCGACCGCCTGCGGCGAATAGCTCGCGCGCTGCTGCTCGGCCGGCACCTCGGCGATGCCGTCGGCTTCGTTCCAGGCGGTATCGGCGGGCAGGATCAGGGTCGCGATCTGCGGCGGCGCGCTTTTGGCGGCGGCGATCGCCGCGGCACCGTCGGCGGCGACCGACTTGGCATCCGGCGAGGTGCGGACCCAGGACGACATCGGCCGGGCCAGGCCCTCGATGTCCGAGGTCAGCGGCGCGTTGTAGCCGATGTGGTAGACGGCGTGCTGGCCGACGATGTTGACGATGCCGGAATTCGCCTTCTTGGCATTGTGCAGATTGGCAAGGCCGTTGGCGAGGCCGGGGCCGAGATGCAGCAGGGTCGAAGCCGGCGTGCCCTTCATGCGGAAATAGCCGTCGGCCGCGCCCGTCACCACGCCTTCGAACAGGCCGAGCACGCAGCGCATGCCGGGCACGCGGTCGAGCGCTGCGACAAAATGCATCTCGGAGGTGCCTGGGTTGGTGAAGCAGACGTCCACCCCGCCCTTGACCATCGTCCGCACCAGGCTTTCCGCACCGTTCATCAAAAAGCTCCCACGACCGGCATTGTCCAGATATCCGTCCGATCAATCATTGTTCGCGCGGTGCGTCAAAGCAATAGCCGCCATCGCTGCCCTGCCCCGCGCGGCCATGCGCCGGTTTGGCTAACGCCCCGTTCCGATGGAATCGGAATGGGGCGTTAGATTCACATTTTGACGCGTTTTCTTCATGCGAACCGGTATCCACTTCGCTTGAAAACGCTCTAATGCTTTTCGGCAAATCGTGGTTGCCGATTTGGTAACGCCAATCGTGGAGCATGGCATCCCTCACGGGGCCGTGGCTTGCGGAATCCCCGCAAATATGGCCTGTGGCGTTCATTGAATCGATTTCTTGCTGGGGGAAACAATGATCCGGTTTTTTGCCGCGCCGATTGCCGCCATCGCATTGCTGTCAGCCATGGCGGGCGGCACGCGCGCCGAAGAGTTCGACTCGCGTGACATCATGGGCGGCGGCCCGAACTTCTTCAGAGGCGGCTCGAGCCCGATCCCCCGCACCACCGTCAACTATAATGGCAACTATGCCCCCGGCACGATCGTGGTGAACACCTCTGAGCGCCGGCTCTATCTGGTGCTCCAGAACGGCCAGGCGCTGCGCTACGGCATCGGCGTCGGCCGCGACGGCTTCCGCTGGGGTGGGGTACACAGGATCACCGCCAAGAAGGAATGGCCGGCCTGGACGCCGCCGTCGCAGATGCTGGCACGCCGGCCGGACCTGCCGCGTCACATGAAGGGCGGCATCGAGAATCCGCTTGGCGCGCGCGCGATGTATCTCGGCTCGACGCTGTACCGCATCCACGGCTCCAACGAGCCGGAGACGATCGGCCAGGCGGTGTCCTCGGGCTGCTTCCGCATGACCAATGACGACGTCACCGACCTCTATAGCCGCGTCTCGGTCGGTACCACGGTGGTGGTGCTGAACAACTGAAGGGACTTGCTTCCTCGCAGGCGGTGCGCTCCCTCTCCCGCTTGCGGGAGAGGGTTGGGGAGAGGGTCTCTCCGCAACGGGACAATCCCCCAGAGGAAAGAACCCTCACCCGCCGCTACGCGGCGACCTCTCCCGCGAGCGGGAGAGGTTGAGCGGAGCGAGACGCACGGCGGGAACCCGCAGGGCGCGTGAATTTGCGGTCTTGTGCGCGTGGCGCGAATGCGGCAGCGTTGCAGGACGATGAGCGCATTTGTCCCGCCCTCGCCTGCCCTTCGCATCACTCTGCTTGCGCTCGCAGTGCTCACATGTCTGCCTGAGGCCGCACCCATCGCTGCCGCGGGCGAGCTGCCCGCGGTCGCCTCGCGCCAGCGCGCCGAGAAGAAGAGCTTCACCGACAACGAGATCGTCGAAGGCTTCCTGAAGACGGCATTCGGCGCCGAATATCACCTGGCCGGCCGCGTCGACCGCATCCGCAAGTTCGACGGGCCGGTGCGCGTGTACGCCGAGAGCGACCGCGCCGACCGCAAGACACAGCTTGCAAGAGTCGTGGCCGACATCGCCCACCGGGTGCAGCATCTCGACATCGCCATGATCGACACCAATGAAGCGGCGAATGTACGGGTGAAGCTGGTGCGCGACCGCGATCTGTTCCGCACCATCTCGAGTTTCTACGGCGCCGAGAAGGCGCGCGAGATCCGCTCCTCGCTCGACCCGCAATGCCTGTCCGGCTTCCGCAAGAACGACAATTTCGAGATCGAGCATTCCGACGTCATCCTCACCGTCGACAACGGCGATTTCACCTTCCTCGACTGCGCCTATGAGGAGCTCTTGCAATCGCTCGGGCCCATCAACGACACCGCGAGCGTGCCCTGGACCATGTTCAACGACAACGTCTCGATGGGCTATTTCGACGTCTACGACCAGTACATCCTCAACCTGCTCTACGATCCCCGCATCAAGGCGGGCATGACGGTCGCGGAGGTCAAGGCGGTGTTGCCCGCCGTGCTCAAAGACGGGCGCGCCTGGGTCAAGCGGGTGAACGATCTGAATGATTGAGGTTCTTACCCTCCCCTGGAGGGGGAGGGTCGATCGCGCGCAGCGCGAGCGGGGTGGGGTGATCTCTCCACTCGGGCACTGCATCGGTGGAGAGACTGTCACCCCACCCCGGCTCGCAATCTCGCTTCGCTCGATCGCGAGCCGACCCTCCCCCTCCAGGGGAGGGTAAGCGCGCAGTCCGCCGCTACTGCACGAGATCGGCGATGGTGGTTGCGGCCTTGAGGCCTGTGCCGGTGAGGACGGCGACCGTGGTCTCGCTCGCCTTGATCGATCCGGCCGGAGAGATTCTCCAGCGCAGCCTTCCGCTCTCACGCCTTCCTTGCCTTCGTCATCAGGAACTGCTGGCGCATCACGTTGTTGCTTGCGTCGAAATATTCGGAGATCAACGCCTCGAACTCGGCACGGAAGCTCCTGAGCTTTTCCGGCTCGTCCTGGTACTGGGCGACGAGCTTGATCAGGGGTCCGATCGTCGTTTCCATGGTGCGGCGGAAATGCTGCGGGCTGAGCGCGGACGGCGTCATCATGTCCATCTCGAAGGAGATGTCCTTTGCTTTCCCGGCGAAGCGCTCTGCGACGATTTTCGGATCGCCCCACAACACCGGTGATGCCACGCCCTCGGGCGGCGGCAGGTGGCGGCCGACCAGGGCGAACATGCGTCCAACATAGAGATGCGGCGGCCAAGTGGAGAAGGCGATGGTGCCGCCGGGCTTCAGCACCCGCAGCATCTCGCCAATGGCGGCGTCCGGACGCGGCGCGAACATGTGGCCGAACTGGCTGAGCACCACGTCGAACTCGTTGTCGCCATAGGGCAGGCCTTCGGCGTCACCCTCGGTGAAGTCGACGTCGAGGTTCACCAGCTGCGCGTGCTCGCGCGCGCGCTCGATCAGGACAGGCGACAGGTCGAGACCCCTCACCTTCGCCCCGCGGCGCGCCGCCGTGATCGCGGCCACGCCGGTGCCGCAGCCGACGTCGAGGAGCCTCTGGCCGGCGGTAACGCCGGCAAAATTGACCAGCTTGGCGGCCGTCGGTGTGGTGAAGACCTCCATCGGCGCGAACAGCGACCAGGCTTCCCTCTGGATGGCCTTGAAACCTGCAAACGGATCCTGCGCAGTCATGGAACTCTCCCATTGCTCGAGGTCGATCTTCATGAGGCTGGCGAAGCCGGCCGAAGGTTCAAGGCGCGCATATGGCTCCGCGGCACGGGGAACGTGGTTGTCCGGGACAAGCCCGGACATGACGCTCCCGTATCTGCAACGGCCCAGCCCGCGCGGGACCACGCGACGCGCTCCACAGATCGACCCTACTGCACGAGATCGGCGACGGTGGACGCGGCCTTGAGGCCGGTGCCGGTGAGGACCGCCACCGTGGTCTCGTTTGCCGTGATGGCGCCGGTTGCAGAGAGCTTGTCCAGGGCCGCGGCCGCGCTGGCGCTGGTCGGCTCGGCGAACAGGCCCTGCCGCGCAAGCCTCCGCAAGGCGGCGACGATCTCGTCCTCGGTGAGCGCGATGGTGCCGCCGCCGCTCTCGCGCAGCGCGGCGATGATCTCGCGCAGGCGCAGGGGAGTCTTGATCGCGGTGCCTTCGGCAATAGTCTTGCTGACCTCACGCGCGACAGGCGTATCGACGCCGGCCCGAAAACTTGCATCGATCGGCGAGCAATTGAGCGGCTGCGCCGCGAACAGGCGCGGCAGCTTTGCGATCTGCCCGGCTTTCAGGAGCTCACGGAAGCCGAAGGCGCAGCCGAGCAGGCTACTGCCGGCACCGACGGGAACGATGACGTTGTCGGGCGCGCGGAAGCCGAGGTCCTCCCAGATTTCATAGGCGAGCGACTTGGTGCCTTCGAGGAAGAACGGCTGCCAATTGTGGCTGGCATAGAAGGTCTGGCTCGACTGGCGGATGGCCTCGGCTTCGGATTCCTCGCGCGGCCCTTCGACGAGTTGCACCGTCGCTCCGTAGGCGCGCACCTGCGCGATCTTGGCCGGCGAAGTAGACGCGGGCGCCAAAATCTTCACGCGCATGCCGCCGGCAGCGCCAAGCCCCGCCATCGACGAGCCACCATTGCCGGAGGAGTCTTCCAGGATCGCGTCGATGCCGATCTGCCGCAGGAAGGACAGCATCACCGCCGAGCCGCGGTCCTTGAAGCTGCCGGTCGGGTTGAACCATTCGAGCTTGAACAGCGGGCGCAGATCACCCCAGTCCTGCTGGACCAGCGGCGTGCAGCCTTCGCCGAGCGTAACAGGCTTTGCGATCTCGACCGGCAACGCCGCCCGGTAGCGCCAGAGCGACCGCGTGCGGCCATCGATTTCCTCACGTGAGACGCCGGCACCGGGTGTCACCAGCAGCGGCGTGCGCTCGTCCGAGCACCAGCGCGGCTGGTCGAGGGAATAGAGCTTTCCGTTGCGGGGATCGATGTAGCTGGCGGCGGGCATTGGGGTCTCCAAGACAAGAACGATCTGCGATTGGGCCAATGATACGTTTAGTCCGGGATTCGACGCCGGCCGAGCGAAACGATGCACGGCCCCTTGAAAACATGAATAATATAAATATTTCAATTTCTTAAGCTGATCGCTCTGGCTAGGCGGCGAGCTCGGCCAGCGCGAGCGCCTGGCGCTGAAGGCGGACTCTGCGGGCCCGTTGCTGACGGGAATTTGGTCGCAAACGGCCCTGCCCGCCCGGCACGATTAACTTGTCTGTCGTCGCCGGCCGCTACAATATGTTGGATTGAGCTTGCGCCGCCGGTTCGGCGTCGCCAGCGAGCCAGGCCCGTCCGAGCGGCGGGCCGTTGGCTTTTTGGGAGCCTGGACATGAGCCGTGCCAACCGTACCGACCACATCCGCCTGACTTCCCATCCGGAGCCGGGCCGGAAGGCCACCTTTCCGATCCACTGGGGCGCGGCGACCGCGCGCGCCCGCGGGCCGGTCATCGGCACGGTGTCGCGCGCTGGGGATCGCAACGTGATCGGCAGCCATGGCGGGTCCTATGCGATGTACCGCGCGCTCGCCGTCTCCGCCGGCGCGCTCGATCCGATCAAGCGCCCCGACCTCACCAACACCTTTCCGGCCGCGACCATCGGCCCGTTCCCGCAATGGAGCGATCCCACAAAAATCGTCGCGCTCGATCCCTGGGGTCATCTCGTCGCCGAAAATTTCCGCCAGGAGATCGCCGAGGGCGCCGACATCCGCCCCAGCATCGCGGTGACGCGGGCGCGGCTGGACCTGCCGGAGATCCGCGAGGCGCTCGCCGCTAAGCGGCTGCGCGCCGACGGCGAGGTCGTGCACGCCAATGGCAGCGTCTCGGTGGTGAAGATCGCGATCGATCCGGTCTGGTACCTGCCGGGCCTTGCGGCGCGCTTCGGCACCGGCGAGACCGAGCTGCGGCGCACGCTGTTCGAGCAGACCGCCGGCATGTTCCCCGAGCTCGTCACGCGTTCGGACATGAAAGTGTTCCTGCCCCCGATCGGCGGCACCACCGTCTACCTGTTCGGCGATGTGACAAAGCTGCCTGATCATCGCACCAAGATCACCTGCCGCGTGCATGACGAGTGCAACGGCTCCGACGTGTTCGGCTCCGACATCTGCACCTGCCGTCCCTACCTGATCCACGGCATCGAGGAATCCGCGCGTGGCGCGCAGGAGGGCGGGCTCGGGCTCGTCGTCTACAACCGGAAGGAGGGCCGCGCGCTCGGCGAGGTCACGAAATTCCTGGTCTACAACGCGCGCAAGCGCCAGGAGGATGGCGACGCGGCCGCCGCCTATTTCGAGCGCACCGAATGCGTCGCCGGTGTCCAGGACGCGCGCTTCCAGCAGTTGATGCCGGATACCATCCACTGGCTCGGCTTGACCCGCATCGACCGCTTCCTGTCGATGAGCGACATGAAATATGACGCGCTGACCTCGCAGGGCATCGACATCGTCGAGCGCGTGCCGATCCCGCCGGAGCTGATTCCGGCCGACGCCTATGTCGAGATCGCCGCGAAGAAGGCCGCCGGCTACTACTCGACCGACATCGAGCCGGAGAAGGACGTGAACGGCGTGGTCGGTCGCTCGCTGGAAAAATACTGATCGCGCGATGGCGGAGGCTTTGGAATTGCAGGCGCGTTCGCTGCTCACCGCACAGGCGGTTCGCGCGCGCGCCGGGCAGATGCTCGAGCTCGGCCTTGCCGGCGCGCTCCAGCACTTCACGATCGACCTCGACGGCATGGACGGCGTCGCGGAGGTCGTGCTCACGGTCACACGAAAAGCCTATCCGACGCTGGACATTCCGTTCCATGCGCGCTGGCGGCACTTTGTGCTCGGCGGCGTCGACCGCTGGGCCCGGCTCGCCGATGCTGCGTCCTGGCCGGATCGCGCGGCGCGGGCGCGCTCCGAGTTCGACCTCGCCATCGTCAGCGTGCTGCTCGATGCCGGCGCGGGTGCGGCGTGGCGCTATCGCGACGCCGTGACGGGACAAGGCATCGGCCGCTCCGAGGGGCTTGCGATCGCGAGCCTCGACATGTTCGCGAGCGGGCTCTTTTCCGGCGATGCGCGCGCGCCGTTCAGAGCCGATGCGGAGGTGCTCGCAGAACTGCCCCTTGCCTCGCTCACCTCCGCTTTCCAAGTGACCGATGCCAATCCATTGCTCGGCCTCGAGGGGCGCGCCGATCTGCTGCGACGACTGGGCAATCTGGTGTCGGAGCGCGCGGACGTGTTCGGCTTGCACGACACGCCGCGGCCGGGCGGCCTTTTCGATCACATCGCGGCGCAGGCGACTGGCGGCGCCATTGCCGCACCCGCGATCCTGGCGGCAGTGCTGAACCAGCTCGGGCCAATCTGGCCGTCGCGGCTGGAGCTCGCAGGAATCCCGCTCGGCGATTGCTGGCGCCATCCGGCCATCAAGGCCGATGACGCCACCGCGGGCCTCGTACCGCTGCACAAGCTGTCGCAATGGCTGAGCTACTCGCTGATCGAGCCGCTGCAGCGCGCAGGCTTTGTCGTCACCGACATCGATGGCCTGACCGGGCTTGCCGAATATCGCAATGGCGGCCTGTTCGTCGATCACGAGGTGCTGCGCCTGCGCGATGTGGCCGATGCCGCGCGCGCGCATGCGGTGGACTCGCTGCTCGTCGTGGAGTGGCGCGCGCTGACGGTCGCGCTACTGGATCGTCTTGCCGAACTGGTTCGCGCCAAGCTCGGCCGCACGCCTGAGACCTTGCCGCTCGCCAGCATTCTGGAAGGCGGCACTTGGGCCGCGGGCCGCGCGATTGCCTTCGCGCGCCGGCCCGACGGCGCGCCGCCGCTCAAGGTGATCAGCGACGGCACGGTGTTTTAAAGCATGATGCAGGCAAACGCGATGGACACCATGAAGCAAGTGCGCTCCCTCCCCCGCTTGCGGGGGAGGGCTGGGGAGAGGGTGTCGCCGCAGTCAAGAATCCCCAAGAGGACAGAGCCCTCACCCGGCGCGTCGCGCCGACCTCTCCCGCACGCGGGAGAGGTTGACGCGCCTCCCGCACCGCATTTGTGAACTCAGGAGCATCCCATCATGGAAGGCGTCACGATCGTCGATCATCCGCTGGTGCAGCACAAGCTGACGCTGGTGCGCGACAAGTCCATCTCGACCAAGTCGTTCCGCGAGCTGATCAAGGAGATCGGCATGCTCTTGTGCTACGAGGTGACGCGCGATTTGCCGCTCGCCGACACCGTCATCGAGACGCCGCTGGCGACGATGCACTCGGCCAAGATCGCCGGCAAGAAGCTGGTGTTCGTGCCGATGCTGCGCGCCGGCACCACCTTCGTCGACGGCATGATGGACCTGGTGCCGACCGCGCGCGTCGCCCATATCGGCCTCTACCGCGAGCCGCACAGCTTTGCCGCGGTCGAGTACTTCTTCAAATCGCCGTCAGATCTCGGCGAGCGCCTGGCGATCGTGGTGACGCCGGTGGTTGCGACCGCCAACACTGCCGTGGCTGCCATCGACCGGCTGAAGGAGCGCGGCGCCAGGGACATCCGCCTCGCCTGCCTGATCGCAGCCCCGGAAGGCCTCGAGCGGCTGCGCGGACTGCATTCTGACGTGCCGATCTGGACGGCCGCGGTCGACGAAGGCCTCGACGAGAACGGCTTCATCCTGCCGGGCCTCGGCGACGCCGGCGATCGCGCCTACGGAACGCGGTAAGCGCGCTCTAAAGCGAAATGGCTTCAGGTTGAATCGAGCGCTCGCGGGCTCGTTCACCTCTCCCGCTTGCGGGAGAGGTCGGCGCGCAGCGCCGGGTGAGGGTTCTTTCCTCTGGGGGAGTGTCCCATTGCGGAAGCACCCCCACCCCAGCCCTCCCCCGCAAGCGGGAGAGGGAGCGCACCTTCGTCGTTGCAGCAATCAAGCCTGATCTCATCGCGCGCTCAGATCTTCCCGCTGCCGCAAATGCCCTTCAGCGCCTGCCATTCCTTGTCGGTCAGCAGCGGCGGACCGCTGGTCGGGCGGTCCTCTTTCGTCATGCGCGCGAGACGGTCCTCCGTCAGCGGGTGGCTGGCGAGGATCGTGGTGAGACCGGAGCCGCCTTCCTTGCCGGTGATGCGGAACATCAATTCGGCCGCGGGCTTGGGCGAGCGGCCGAGCTTGTGCATGATCTCGATGGCAAACGTGTCCGCAGCGGTCTCGGCCTCGCGCGAATAGGAGGCTTCGACCAGGCTGCGGGAGGCGAAGATCACGGCGCTCGAGCCGGTGACGTCGCCGAACAACAGACCGATCAGGAACGAGGTGCCGCCGTTGTAGATCAGGCCGCGCATGTTGTCGTAATGCTTGAGATGGCCAAGCTCATGGGCGAGGATGCCGGCGAGCTCATCGGGGCTTTGCGCCTTGTCGAGCAGGCCCCTCAGCACGTAGACCTTGCCTCCGGGCAAGGCGAAAGCGTTCGGCACCGACGTCGGCAGCACGCCGGCCGTCATGGAATCGTCGTCGAGGCCGGCGGCGTCGCGCAGGCGGTTGACGAGTTTCGTGAACGCGGCCTTGCCGGCGGGATCTTCGCACACGCTGCGGCCGAAGATGGTCTTCATCTGCACCTCGGCGGCGTCGCCGATGCGCCGCTCGACCGGCTTCGGCACCAGCGGCGCGAGACGGTCGGCGGCGAGCGGCACGCCGAACAGCACGACGCAGACGATGGAAACAGCGGCGGCAACCGACCAGCCGACGATCTTTGCGATGCCGCGACGCGAGGTCTGGTGCTCGTCGAGATGCAAGCAGTGGGCGGTCACGTCGGCGGCGAGCGCGGCGTCGCGAATTTCGAGCCGCGCCAGCGGCGGCGCGGACGTGGAGGCCAGCCGCAAAACGCCGGCCGGACTGTCGGCGCGACGGATGTCGGCATAGGCCCAGCGCACGGGCGCTCCGCCCTCCTCGACGATCTCGAGCGCATCACCGAGCGTCAGCGTCACCTGGCGCCTGCGGCTGGATACGCCGTCGAAGAAGACCGTCGGCTTTGCCGACGGCGCCGGGGCCTCGGTGGACACATCACTCACAGCTCAGAATCCCGCGACATCGAGCCCGTCGGCAAACCCTTCGCCGAGTGCGCTGGCGAGCTCACCACTGGCGCGCACATCCGCTGCGGCGCCGATGTTGTGCACCTCGACGGTTTCCAGCACCTTGGCCCAGAGATCGCGCTGGAGATAGACCCGCATCACGATGTTGATCGCAAGTGCCACGGCGAAATAGCCGATGACCATCATGACCAGCATCGGGATGCTCTTGGCGGTATTGTCGGGCCCGAACACCTGCTCGGCAGGAAGCCCGCTCAGCTTGACGACAAGCATGGTCGCACCGCCGAGATAGGCGCCGAAGATCATCGAGAGCAGCACCCACCAGCCGATCACCTTCCAGTACAGGCCGTAGAACGCATTGTGCGGAAGCTCCGAGGACAGGCTGACGCCGCCGATGCGGATGCCGTCGAGCCACCAGCGCCATTCGCGCGCCCTAAACTCGGCGTAGAGGAACGGCGCGAGCGGGAAGATGATCAGCGCGATCGGGCTGAGCAGCCACAGCCACCAGCCGCGCTTGAAGAAGGTCCAGCCGTCGCCTTCGAAATCGCCGGCGAGATCGCCGTAATGGGTGTGCTGCATCTTGTAGCGCTCGAGCGCCGCTTCGCGCCAGGGCAGCGCCAGGCCGAGCGTCAGGAACACGAGCAAGCCCCACGCCATGGCGCGGAACGAATAGGCCCAGCCCGAGCCGTCCATCCAGAAGCGCACACCGCGCCAGACCGTGCGCGTCAGGCGATAGCGCCGCGCGCGAAAGATCGCGAACTGGCCGAAGGCGTAAAAGGCGAGGAACAGCGGCGCCGAGGCAAACCCCTGCCAGCGCTCGAACTCGATGCCGATGAGGAAATAGGCCAGATAGATCGGCACCAGGATCGCGAGCGCGAACAGGAAGCCGACCAAAAGCTCCTTCGCCCGTCCGGTGTATTCGGCGGCATCGCCGTCGATCGCTGTGTTCGTCCACAGATGACGCCTGACGTCGGTGACCAGCCAAAACCGGTAGAAGCCGAAGGTGACGAGCTCCAGCATGGCACCCTTGGTGACCATTTTGCGGAACTCGGAACGGTTGCCGGTGAAATCCACCCGCGTCGGCGGCAGCGGCGGGGGTAAGGGTTCGGAGCCGATGGGGGCCCATTGCATATCGTTCACGGCGGCAACCTCGGGATGCGGATTTGCTCCGATCAAACTATAGATCAAGGGTTAGTCGATCCCCAAGATGGGCCGGTTCGATTTACCTCGATTCCAGTCGGTTTTCTTGCACGATTCTCCACGGCGCCGCGTGCGGGAGGTCACGTTCGCATGGCGGCGTGACGGCCGTCCCACGCTCTCGTGAAGGTTGGATGTGGCAAAACTCTCCCTTGCCCCGACGCAGACAACCGGCTGTAATTGCAAATCAAATACCGCAGCGCAGAATTCAACGACGCGCGGTTCGCCATCAGGGAGAACGGTCATGCATGGGACCATCGAGAGCGCGGCCAAGCTCGACGCGCTTCGCGCACGCGCCACGTCGCTGCCGCTGGAGCAATTCGATCCCGGCGATCCTGAATTGTTCAGGACCGATACGTTCTGGCCCTATTTCGATCGGCTGCGCCGGGAAGATCCCGTGCACTACTGCAAGGACTCGATGTTCGGCCCGTACTGGTCGGTGACGCGCTACAACGACATCATGGAGATCGAGACCAACCATTCGGTGTTCTCCTCAGCCTCCGCGCTCGGCGGCATCACCATCCGCGACATCGATCCGGATCTGCGCCGCGAGAGCTTCATCTCGATGGACCCGCCGCGCCACGCGGCCCAGCGCAAGACCGTGGCGCCGATGTTCACACCGACGCACCTGGACAATCTCGCGCTCAACATCCGCAAGCGTTCGGCCGAGTGCCTGGACAACCTGCCGCGCGGCGAGGTGTTCGACTGGGTCGACCGCGTCTCGATCGAGCTGACCACGCAAATGCTGGCGGTGCTGTTCGACTTCCCCTGGGAGGACCGCCGCAAGCTGACGCGCTGGTCCGACATCGCCACCACCATTCCGGGCCGCGACGGCCTCGTCGCGACCGAGGACGAGCGGCAGGCCGAGCTGACGGAATGCGCGGCCTATTTCTCCCGCCTCTGGAAGGAGCGCATCGAACAACCGCCGAAGAGCGACCTGTTGTCGATGATGGCGCATGGCGCCGCGACGCGCGACATGGACGCGAAGAACTTCCTCGGCAATCTCATCCTTTTGATCGTCGGCGGCAACGACACCACCCGCAACACCATGTCGGGCTCGCTTCTCGCGCTGAGCCAGCATCCGGAGCAATATCGCAAGCTGCGCGAGAACCCCGATCTGCTCGACAGCTTCGTGCCGGAGGTGATCCGCTGGCAGACGCCGCTCGCGCATATGCGGCGCACGGCGCTCTCCGATTTCGAGTTCCGCGGCAAGCAGATCAAGAAGGGTGACAAGGTCGTGATGTGGTACGTCTCGGGCAATCGCGACGAGGAGGCGATCGAAAAGCCCTACGATTTCATCATCGATCGCGCCCGTCCGCGCACGCATCTCTCCTTCGGCTTCGGCATCCACCGCTGCGTGGGCCTGCGGCTTGCCGAGCTCCAGCTCAAGATAATTTGGGAAGAAATTCTCAGGCGTTTCGACCATATTGATGTGGTCGGCGAGCCGAAGCGGGTCTATTCGAGTTTCGTGAAGGGTCTCGAGACGCTGCCGGTGAAGATTGCGGCGTAGATTTGCAGCAAGATGAGCCGAGACGATATCCACGAGGAAGCTGCGCCCCCTCCCCCGCTTGCGGGGGAGGGTTGGGGAGAGGGTATCTCCGCAACGGGATAATCCCCAAGAGGAGAAAGCCCTCACCCGGCGCGCTGGACGATGCTTCGCATCGCCCGGGACGCGCCGACCTCTCCCGCAAGCGGGAGAGGTTAAGAAAACCAACTGGAGCCACGACCATGAACATCCAAGCGCCGGTTAAAGTGGACAAGGCCGAACGCCTGCGCAGGGCGCGCGAGGAGGCCTATGCGACGCCGCTGTCGCAATTCCACCCCGGCGCGCCACGGCTGTTCCAGGACGACACGCTGTGGCCGTGGTTCGAGCGGCTGCGCAAGGAAGAGCCGGTGCATTACTGCACCAACGCGCCGATCGAGCCCTATTGGTCGGTGGTGAAATACAACGACATCATGCATGTCGACACCAATCACGGCCTCTTCTCCTCGGACTCCAAGCTCGGCGGCATCTCAATCCGAGACGTGCCGGAAGGCTATGACTATCCAAGCTTCATCGCCATGGACCAGCCCCGGCATTCGGCGCAGCGCAAGACGGTGTCGCCGATGTTCACGCCAACGCATCTCGACGAATTGGCAAAGCTGATCCGCCAGCGCTCGCAGACCGTGCTCGACAATCTGCCGCGCAACGAGACCTTCAACTTCGTCGAGCGCGTCTCGATCGAGCTGACGACGCAGATGCTGGCGACCCTGTTCGACTTCCCCTGGGAGGAGCGGCGCAAGCTGACGCGCTGGTCGGACGTCTCCACCGCACTGCCCAAGAGCGGCATCGTCGCCTCGGCCGAAGAACGCCGCCGCGAGATGGACGAGTGCTATGCCTACATGTCGAAGCTGTGGAACGAGCGCGTCAACTCGGCGCCGCGCAACGACCTGCTGTCGCTGATGGCGCACAACGAGGCTACGCGCCACATGGACCCCGACAACCTCATGGGCAACATCATCCTGCTCATCGTCGGCGGCAACGACACCACGCGCAACACCATGACCGGCTCGGTGCTGGCGCTGAACGAGAACCCGGAGCAGTACGACAAGCTGCGCACCAATCCAGCGCTGATCGATTCCATGGTGCCCGAGGTGATCCGCTGGCAGACGCCGCTGGCGCATATGCGGCGCACCGCGCTAGAGGACACCGAGATCGGCGGCAAGCATATCAAGAAGGGCGATCGCGTCGTGATGTGGTACGTCTCGGGCAATCGCGACGAGGAGATGTTCGAGAAGCCGAACGACTTCATCATCGACCGCCCGCGGCCGCGGACCCACCTCTCCTTCGGCTTCGGCATCCACCGCTGCGTCGGCATGCGGCTTGCCGAATTGCAGCTGCGCATCGTCTGGGAGGAGATGCTGAAGCGGTTCGACCGCATCGAGGTGGTCGGCGAGCCCAAGCGGATCTATTCGAGCTTCATCAAGGGGTATGAGTCGCTGCCGGTGAGGATTCCGGGGTAGGCGCGCGCTACGCGTGCCGCCTTGGGGCAAACCGCTTCCCCAACCCCCGCTGTCATGCCGCGCGAAAGCGGGGCATCCAGTACGCCGCGGCCTCTCGATTCAAGCCGCGCTGCCTCTGGAATGCTGGATTGCCCGCCTTCGCGGGCAATGACACCGAGGACGGAGTGAAGAGCCGGGCCTTCATCCTTCGAGACGCGCGCAAGGGCGCGCTCCTCAGGATGAGGGGAGACACCTCAGCTATAAAATTTCGGCATGACAGCTCGCGCCAGATGCGAAGGCAAGATGCCCCGCGGCTGTTCTACCACACGGCATCTAACTCAATTTGATGTCCCACAGGCCTTCCTTGCGGCAGGCGGCGACCTCCTCGCGCAGGAGGGCGGTGATGGCGAGCGAGGCCGTCGAGGCCGGGCGGTCGATCGGAGAGGCAAAAATGAGCTCGCGCGTCATCGGCTTGGATACGGGCGCGGTTTCCAGCCGTCCGTCCGCGACCTCGCCGTGGACCGACGAAGGCGGCAGCAGCGCGAAACCGAGGCCCTCCTCAACGAGGCTCGTCAGCACGCGGAAGGAATCCGCCTCGAGCTGGACGTCGAGCTTGATCTTGCGCTGGGCGGCGGCGTGCTCGATCAGCGCGCGGAGGCCGTGGGAATGACTGGGCAGCACCAGGCGCTGGCGCAGCAGCCAGCCGACATCGACGTTCTTCTTGCGCGCGAGGCCGCAGCCGCGCGGGCCGACCGCGACGATGTTGTCGCGCCCGAGGCTCTGCACATTGAGATGCAGATCGGCCGAGCGGCCGTAGAGAATGGCGAGGTCCATCTCGCCGCGATGCAGCCATTCGACGAGATGGCCGCTGTAGCTCTCGACGATGCGCAGCGAGATGCCGGGAAATTTTTCGACGCAGCGCCGCGCAAAGCGCGCCGACAGCACGCAGCTCACCGTCGGAACCAGGCCGAGCACGACCTGGCCGGACGGCGGGCCCTTGGCCGACTGGATGTCGTCGCGGATCTGGTCGATCTGCCGCACGATGCCGGAGGTGCGCGCGAGCAGCAGCCGCCCGGCCTCGGTCAGCACCATGCCGCGGCCGTTGCGGGTGAACAGATCGGTGCGCAGCTCGTGTTCCAGCAGCTTGATCTGCCTGGAGAGCGCCGGCTGAGCCACGCGCAGCGTGTCGGAGGCCTTGGAGAGGCTGCCGAGCTCCGCCACGCAACTGAAGGTCCTGAGCTGCCGGAAATCCATGCTTGCCAATCCTGGAAGGCTACTCCATACGCTATAACAAATGAGCATAGGGGGCGGGCGTTGTTTTCACAACGCCTGAGGATCGGCCGGCGTTATCTTAACTGCCGCTAAGAATTGGAAACGCCATGAGTCAAGAACATCACACCGAAGATCACGCCGACATCCGCGAGGCCGTCGCAAAGCTCTGCGCGCAGTTCCCCGGCGAATACTGGCGCAAGCTCGATCGCGAGATGGCTTACCCGAAGGCCTTCGTCGACGCGCTGACTGAGGCCGGCTATCTCTCGGTGCTGATCCCGGAAGAATATGGCGGCGCCGGCCTGAAGCTTTCGGCTGCGGCCGCGATCCTCGAAGAGATCCAGCGCGCGGGCTGCAACGGCGGCGGCTGCCATGCCCAGATGTACACGATGGGCACGGTGCTGCGGCACGGCAATGCCGAGCAGAAGGCAAAGTACCTGCCGAAGATCGCGAGCGGCGAATTGCGCCTGCAGGCCTTCGGCGTCACGGAGCCGACCAGTGGCACCGACACCTCCTCGCTCAAGACCTTCGCGCGCAAGGAAGGCAACGACAGCTACATCGTCAATGGCCAGAAGATCTGGACCAGCCGCGCAGAGCATTCCGACCTGATGGTGCTGCTGGCACGCACCACGCCGAAGGAAAAGGTCAAGAAGCGCACGGATGGTCTTTCCGTGTTCATCGTCGACATGCGCGAGGCGAAGGGCAAGGGCCTCGAGATCCGCCCGATCCGCACCATGATGAACCATGCCACCACGGAGGTGTTCTTTACCGACATGAAGGTGCCGGCAGAGAATCTGATCGGCGAGGAGGGCAAGGGCTTTCGCTACATCCTCTCCGGCATGAACGCCGAGCGCATCCTGATCGCGGCCGAATGCGTCGGCGACGCCAAGTGGTTCATCGCCAAGGCGACGAACTACGCCAAGGAACGCAGCGTTTTCGGCCGGCCGATCGGCCAGAATCAAGGCATCCAGTTCCCGATCGCCAAGGCCTACGCCTCGATGCGCGCGGCCGAACTGATGGTGAAGGAAGCCACGCGCAAATACGAAGCCGGGCTCGACTGCGGCGCGGAGGCCAACATGGCCAAGATGCTGGCAGCGGATGCGTCCTGGGAAGCGGCCAATGCCTGCATCCAGACCCATGGCGGCTTCGGCTTCGCCGAGGAATACGACGTCGAGCGCAAATTCCGCGAGACGCGGCTCTACCAGGTGGCGCCGATCTCGACCAACCTCGTGCTCTCCTACGTCGCCGAGCATGTGCTCGGCATGCCGCGCTCGTACTGAGGTCACGCCATGGGAGCACTTGACGGGATCAGGGTGATTGCGGTCGAGCAGGCCGTGGCGGCGCCGTTCTGCTCCTCGCGGCTGGCGGATGCCGGCGCGGAGGTGATCAAGATCGAGCGGCCCGAAGGCGATTTCGCCCGCGGCTATGACGCAGCCGCCAAGGGCCAGAGCAGCTACTTCGTGTGGCTCAACCGCGGCAAGCAATCGGCGGTGGTTGACCTCGCAACGAAGGAAGGCTGCGCCGAGCTGGAGAAGCTGATCGCGAGCGCCGACGTGCTGATCCAGAACCTCAAGCCGGGCTCGATGGACAAGCTCGGCTTCTCCCGCGAGCGGCTCTTGAAGGACTATCCGAAGCTGATCTCGTGCACCATCACCGGCTACGGCGACGAGGGCCCCTATGCCCATCGCAAGGCCTATGACCTCCTGATCCAGGCCGAGAGTGGCCTGGCCTCGATCACCGGTAATCCCGATGGCGCCTCGCGCGTCGGCATGTCGATCGTGGACGTCGCGACCGGCGCCACCGCGCATGCCGCGATCCTGGAAGCGCTGATCGCGCGCGGGCGCACCGGCAAGGGCTGTGACATCCGCATCTCCATGTTCGACGTGATGGCGGACTGGTGCACCGTGCCGCTGCTTAATGCCGAGGCCGGCAATCCGCCCAAGCGTATGGGCCTGCGCCATCCCTCGATTGCGCCGTATGGCGTGTTCACCTCGAAGGATGGCAAGGACATCCTGATCTCGATCCAGAGCGAGCGCGAGTGGAAGACGCTGTGCGTCAAGGTGCTGGACCAGCCGGATTTGCCGGCCGATCCGCGCGTCGCCAACATGGTCGAGCGCGTGCGCAACCGCGATTTCACCGACAAGTCCGTCGCCGACAGCTTCGGCAAGATGACGCGCGACGAGCTGCTGAAGCGGCTGTCCGACGCCGACATCGCCTTCGCCGAGGTCAACACCATGGCCGACCTCGCCAATCATCCGCATCTGCGCCGCATCGAGGTCGACACGCCGAACGGCCGCGTCAGCTATCCCGCGCCGGCGCCGATCATCGTCGGCGAGACGCGCAGCTATGGTGCCGTGCCCGCCATCGGCGAACGTCCCCAGTCCAAGAAATAACGGAGCGAGACGTCATGACCGAGAAGCTCGACATCGATCATTTGCGGCGATGGGTCGGCCGCGGCCAGGAGGCCACCGACATCGTCACCGCGCAGCTCGTGAAGGGCCTGCGCGCGACGCTGTTCCAGGACGTCGGCGAGCCCAAGGCGGGTGACGCCGCGCCGTTCACGGTGCACTGGTGCCTGGCGCAGCCGGTGTTTCCGATGTCGATGCTGGGGCCCGACGGCCACCCGACCCGCGGCGGCTTCCTGCCGCCGGTGCCGCTGCCGCGCCGGATGTGGGCCGGCGGCGAGATCGAATTCCTGCAGCCGCTTCGCGTCGGCGACGAATCGACGCGCACCTCGCGCATCGCCGATGTGCAGGTCAAATCAGGCTCGACCGGCACGCTGTGCTTCGTCTCGGTTGAGCACAGCATCTCCTCGCCACGCGGCACCGCCATCCGCGAGCGGCAGGACATCGTCTATCGCGAGATGACGAGCAACGCGCCCGCGAGCGCCAAGGCCCCGCCTCCGCCGCCGCAGGCGCAGCACCGCGAGACCCATGTCTCCGATCCCGTGCTGCTGTTCCGCTACTCCGCGCTGACCTTCAACGGCCACCGCATCCATTACGACCGCGACTACGTCACTGAGGTCGAGGGCTATCCGGGCCTGATCTTCCACGGGCCGCTCCAGGCGGCACTGATCATCGAGATGGCGGCACGCTTGCGCGGCGGCAAGGCGCCGAAAAAGTTTTCGTATCGCGGTCTGCAGCCACTGTTCGAGGGCACGGAGTTTTCAGTCAACGCCAACGACAGCGGCGAGAGCATGGAGCTGTGGACCGCGAATGCGGAAGGGCAGCCGACGATGAAGGGCACGGCGGTGTGGTGAGCCACACTCACCTCGTCGTTGCGAATGTAGCGGCGATATAGGAAGTTAGACCCTCACCCTGAGGAGCGCGCCCTTCACGCGCGTCTCGAAGGGCGAGGCCACTAGCCGGGCCTTCATCCTTCGAGACGCGCGAAGGCGCGCTCCTCAGGATGAGGAATAAACAGGGGACGGAAACCATGGCCAAGAACGGCAAGACCGGCAGCAAGTCCGTCACCGTCAAGCAGGCGACGCTCGACCTGCTGCGCGCCTTTGGCATCGACAAGGTGTTCGGCAATCCCGGCTCGACCGAGCTGCCGTTCCTGAGCGACTGGCCCGACGACATCGACTACGTGCTGGCGCTGCAGGAAGCCTCCGCGGTCGGCATGGCCGATGGCTACGCGCAGGCGACGCGCAATGCCGGCTTCGTCAATCTGCATTCGGCCGCCGGCGTCGGCAACGCGCTGGGCAACATCTACACCGCACACCGCAACCAGACGCCGCTGGTGATCACCGCGGGCCAGCAGGCGCGCTCGATCCTCCCCTTGCAGGCCTTCCTCTATGCCGAGCGCGCCTCGGAATTTCCGCGGCCTTACGTCAAATACAGCGTCGAGCCGGCGCGGCCGGAGGACGTGCCGGCCGCGATCGCACGCGCCTATTACACCGCGATGCAGCCGCCCTTTGGGCCGACCTTTGTCTCGATCCCGATCGACGACTGGGCCCATGCCTGCGCACCGGTCGAGGCGCGCAAGGTCAGCCGTGAGATCGGGCCCGAGCTTGATCCGATGAAGGCGCTGGTCACAGCGCTCGGCTCGGCAAAACACCCTGCTCTCGTCGTCGGCCCCGGAATCGACCGCGCCGGCGCAGTCGATCTGATGGTGCGCGTGGCGGAGAAGGCCAAGGCCAGCGTCTGGGTCAGCCCGTTCTCAGCGCGTTGCTCGTTTCCGGAGCGGCATCCGCAATTCGCCGGCTTCCTGCACGCTTCGCCGGCGCAGCTCTCCGATGCGCTGCGCGAGCACGACATCGTCGTCGTGATCGGCGCCCCGGTGTTCACCTTCCATGTCGAGGGCCACGCCGCGATCTTCGACGGCGGCGCGACGATCTACCAGATCACAGATGATGCGGACGCCGCGGCGGTGACACCGGTCGGCACCAGCATCATCGCGACGATGAAGCCGGCGCTGGGCCTGCTGCTCGACCTGCTGCCGGAGAGCAAGCGCGCGGCGCCCAAAGGCCGCATGCTGCCGCCGCCGCCTCAAGCCGCCGATCCGCTGCCGGTCGAATTCCTGCTGCATTCGCTGTCGCAGGCGATGCCGGATGGCGCATCACTCGTCGAGGAAGTGCCCTCGCACCGGCCGGCGATGCAAAAATTCCTGCCTATGCGCGGTCAGGACAGTTTTTACACCATGGCGAGCGGCGGCCTTGGCTATAGCCTGCCCGCCGCCGTCGGCATGGCACTCGGCAAGCCGAAGCAGCGCACGGTCTGCCTGATCGGCGACGGCTCCGCGATGTACTCGATCCAGGCGCTGTGGACCGCCGCGCAGCGCAAGCTGCCGCTGACCGTCGTCGTCATCAACAATTCCGGCTACGGCGCGATGCGCTCGTTCAGCCAGGTGATGCAGGTGAGGAACGTGCCGGGGCTGGAGCTGCCGGGGATCGATTTCGTCCGGCTTGCCGAAGGCATGGGCTGCCATGCGGTGCGAGTGAGCAAGGCGGCGGAGTTGGGTGAGGTGTTGAAGCGCGGGATGGCGTTCGAGGGCACGAGCTTGGTGGAGGTCGTCGTGGATTCCGCGGTGCCGGTGCTGTACGGGCAGAAACATTGATCTTGTCGTCCCCGCGAACGCGGGGACCCATACCGCGTGATCTGTCGATAAGCGCAGGCGCCAGTACCGCAGGATAGAGCAACTACCCGTCTTCGCCAAACTCTCCCTGTGGTTATGGGTCCCCGCGTTCGCGGGGACGACACCGAGTTTGTTGCGCGAACGCACCACACACTACGACGCCAGAAATCCTCCGTCCGCCGCGAGCACGTGCCCGACGACATAGGACGACGCATCCGACGACAGCCACACCACGGCCTCCGCCACCTCCTCCGGGCTGCCCATCCGCCGCAGCGGCAGGCCTGCGCTGACGGTCGCGACATCGCCGACGCCGGCGCGCAGCATCATGTCGGTGACGACACGGCCGGGCGCGATGGCGTTGATGCGGATGCCGCGCGGGGCGTTCTCCATCGCCGCCGAGCGCGTCAGCGAGATCGCGGCGGCCTTGGAAGCCGAATAGAGCGAGAAGCCGGGATTGGGATTGCGCACGCCGCTGACGGAGGCGTTGACGACGATGCTGCCGCGCCCCTGCGGCAGCATCGCCGGCAATTGGTGGCGCAGGCAGAGAAACAGCGCGCGGACATTGGTGTCGAACACGCTGTCGTAGATGTCGGTGCCCTGCTCTTCCAGCGGCGCGCGGCGCTCCTGGAAGCCGGCATTGTTGAAGGCAACGTCGAGCCGGCCGCAACGCTCGATGGCCACGCGCACCAGCCGTGCGACGTCGTCCTCCTGCGTGATATCGGTCTTGACCGGGACGGCCTCCACACCGAGCTCGCGGCATGCTGCGGCGGTGGCGTCGATCTCGGCTTCGCGCCGGCCGGCCACGAAAATCGCTTCGGCTCCCTCGGCCGCCATCCTGAGCGCCGTGGCGCGGCCGATGCCGCTGCCGCCGCCCGTGACCAGGCAGACCTTGTCCTTCATCCGCATCCCCGCAGGCAAAGTTCCGCTCATGGCCCACCTCCGAAACGCTTGCGCGCGCCGCTGCGCGCATATAGTTGTATGATACAACTATACGCCGGGAGTCAAGATGGCCGAGCTTTCGCTGATCGACGACATCCGCGCCGCCTCGCGCCAGATGGTGCGCGAGCTCGGCTTCATGGACGCGACGGTGGCGGCCTCGGGCTATCCGCCCTCGGCGGTCCACACCATCCTGGAGATCGGCATCCGCGGCCCCATGACATCGGGCGAGCTCGGCGACTTCCTGCGCCTGGAAAAATCCAGCGTCAGCCGCCTGGTGCGCAAGCTGATCGATTGCGGCGAGCTGCGCGAGACACCGGATGAGCTTGATGCGCGCAGCAAGCTGCTGTCGCTGACGGCGAAGGGCCGGCGCACGCTGGAGGCGCTACATGCGTTCGGCCGGCAGCAGGTGAGTGGAGCGCTGGCCGCGCTGACGGAAGCGGAGCAGCGCACGGTGCGCGAGGGCATGATGCTCTACGCGCGGGCGCTGCGGCAGAGCCGGGTGGAGGGGGAGATGGCGGCGTAGCCACACTCTCGGTGTCATCGCCCGCCTTGTGCGCAGTTGCGCACTGGGGCGGGCGATCCAGTACTCCGCGGCGCCAATTGTGCAAACCAATGCGCGCCGCGGGGTACTGGATGCCCCGCCTTCGCGGGGCATGACAGCGTCAGGTGTGGCGGTCACTTCCCGAACTCCTCCCGCATCTTCGCCTGGATCTTGGCCATGCCGCCGATCCAGCGGTCGTAGTTCTCGGTCTTCTTGCGCATGTAGCCGAGCACCTGCGGGTGCGGCAGGATCAGGAAGGTTTCCTGCTCGAGACCGGCGAGCACGTCTTTCGCCACTTGCTCGGGCGTCAGGTCGCCGTCGCCGGATTGCGGGCCCTTGGGGATCGAGCGCAGCATGTTGGTGTCGACGCCCTGCGGGCAGAGGATCGAGACCTTGATGTTGTGGGCCTTGTGCGAGATCGCGAGACTTTCGGCAAAGCCGACCGCGGCGTGCTTCGTCGTCGAATAAGCCGGACTGCCGACCTGCGACAGCAGGCCTGCGGCCGAGATGGTGTTGAGGAAATAGCCGCCGCCGCGCGCCCTCATGCGGGGGATAAGATGGCGCGCCGCGTAAACGTGGGCCATGACGTGAATCGCCCAGCTGCGCTGCCAGGGCTCATCCGAGGCGCCGCCGGCATTTTCCGACATCGGATCGAAGCCGCCGCCGATGCCGGCATTGGAGCAGAACAGCTCGATCGGGCCGAACTGCCGCTCGGTCTCCTCGATGACGTGGGCGATGTCCTTTTCCTGCGCGACGTCGCATTTGAAGGCGGCGCCATCCACCATGGCGGCGACCGCCCTCGCATTGGCGGCATCCATATCCGCGACGACGACCTTGGCTGCGCCCGCATTGTGAAAGGCCTCGCACAGCGCCTTGCCGATGCCGTTTGCGCCGCCCGTGACGACCACGACCTTGCCGGTCACCTGCATGCGACGTCTCCTCTGTCTTGTATCGCTTTATACCGCGCCGCTTATTCCGCGTCGCGGGTCCTCGTCAGCTCAACACGAGGTCGAGCACCGCGGTATAATGGCATGCCGCGCCGGCCAAGACAAAGCCGTGCCAGATCGCATTCTGGAAGCGCAGCCGCCGCCAGGCGTGGAAGATCACGCCAAAGCTGTAGAGCAGGCCGCCGGCAAGGATGAAGCCCAGCACCAGCGCAGGCAAGGCCCTGACCACGGGACCGTACAGCATCATGCCGCTCCAGCCCATCGCGAGGTAGATGCCGACCGAGACGCGGTCGAACCGGCCGGGACAGAGCAGCTTCAGCACGATGCCTGATATCGCCACGCACCAGACGCCGGCGAGCAGCACCAGCGCGAACACGCTGTCCTTGAGCTCCAGGATGAACGGCGTGTAGGTCGCGGCGATCAGCAGATAGATCGCGGAATGGTCGAACCGCCGCAGCAGCCATTTCGCCGGCGACACCGGCCAGAGATTATAGGTCGCCGACAGCACCAGCATCGAGAGCAGGCCAGCGACATAGATCGAGACGCCGACGATGTCGGTGGCGTCGGCATAAACCGCCGCCAGCACCACCAGCACGGTCGCGGCGATGATGCCGGAGAGCACGCCGATCGCATGGATGATGCCGTCAGCGATCAACTCGGCGCGGTCGTAGTTCCAGCCGATCGCGTCGACTGCGGCGTGGACGGAATTGGACGCGAACTGTTTCATTTGGAAGACGGTCATGGCAATCCGCAAAGCGTGGCAATGCCCTCTTGTATGGTCTCTCGGGATCGGCGCATCGTTCAAACGGCTGATTTGCCAACAAAGGCGGTGGAAGTATGAAAGCTTGAATTTCCTCAGGCAATTGCCACTTTTGTGACTAGTCCATTTTGCGTATCCCCTCGCCCGAGATCCCCTCACGTTCATATGGCATTCAGTTTCCAGGATATGGTCGAGGAGGCGCGGCTGTCGGCGCGGGCGCTGATCGACTATGGCGAGCATTTCTTCAACCCGACGGTGCGGCTTGGTGTCACCGGTCTGTCGCGCGCCGGTAAGACCGTATTCATCACCGCACTGATCCACGGGCTGACGCGCGGCGGCCGGTTTCCCGTGTTCGAGGCCTATGCCTCGGGCCGGATCGCGCGGGCGCATCTGGCGCCGCAGCCGGACGACGCCGTCCCGCGCTTTGCCTATGAAAGCCATCTGCGCGCGCTGGTCGAGGAGCGGCGCTGGCCGAACTCCACCGTCGACATCAGCGAGCTCAGGCTCGTCATCGACTACCAGCGCCCGAACGGCGCCGACCGCACGCTGACGCTCGACATCGTCGACTATCCCGGCGAATGGCTGCTGGACCTGCCGCTGCTGCAGAAGAGCTACGAGCAATGGTCCGCGGAAAGCCTGGCGCTGTCGCGCGAGGCGCCGCGCGCGCATCTCGCGACCGAGTGGCACACCCATCTCGCAACGCTCAAGCCGGAAGCGCGCGAGGACGAGCAGGCGACGCTGAAGGCCGCAAAGCTCTTCACCGATTATCTTCGCGCCTGCCGCGACGAGCGGTTTGCGATGAGCCTGTTGCCGCCCGGCCGCTTCCTGATGCCCGGAAATCTCGCCGATACGCCGGCGCTGACCTTTGCGCCGCTCGACGTGCCCGCCGGCGGGCAGGCACCTGAGGGATCGCTGTGGGCGATGATGGTGCGGCGCTTCGAGGCCTACAAGGACGTCGTGGTGCGGCCGTTCTTCCGCGATCATTTTGCGCGGCTCGATCGTCAGATCGTGCTGGCCGATGCGCTCGCCGCGTTCAACTCCGGCCCCGAGGCGCTGCACGATCTCGAAGCCGCACTCGCCGGCATTCTCGACTGCTTCAACATCGGCCGCAGCACATTGCTCTCCAGCCTGTTCCGGCCGCGCATCGACCGCATCCTGTTCGCGGCGACCAAGGCGGACCATCTGCATCATTTCAGCCACGACCGTCTCGAGGCCGTGCTGCGCCGTGCCGTCTCGGGCGCCGTTGTGCGCGCGGAAGATACCGGCGCGGCGATCGACGTCGTGGCGCTGGCCGCCGTGCGCGCCACGCGCGAAGCGCAGGTGGCGCATGGCCGCGACAAACTGCCGTCGATCCTGGGAACGCCGGTCGCGGGCGAAAGCGCCGGTGGCGAGTTCTTCGACGGCAACACGGAGGTTGCGACCTTTCCCGGCGATCTGCCCGTCGATCCCGAGCCGCTGTTCAACGGCGCGGATGCGTTCCGTGGGCTCGCGAGGGAGGCCGCCGAGAAGAGCGATTTCCGCTTCCTGCGCTTCCGGCCGCCAAAGCTCGCGCGCGAGGGTAACGACGAGCCCGTGCTGCCACACATCCGCCTCGACCGTGCCTTGCAGTTCCTGATCGGAGACAGGCTGTCATGAACGACCGATCCCAGCAGCGGCGGCCGGCGACGTTCCGGCTCGACGATCCCGGCGTCGTCGTCACGGAGGCCGACGAAACGGGACGGCTCAGTCGCGGCACGATCCAGATCACGCCGGAGCCGGATCCAATGGCGCTGCCGGTGCCGATCGAGGCCGCGCGTCCGGTACGGCGCGGCTTCCCGTGGGGCACGCTGTTCTGGTCCGGCCTCGCCGGGCTGACGCTGCTCGGCACCGGGCTCAGCGTCGTCCATCTGATCGAAGACCTGTTTGCGCGCAGCGAAACGCTCGGCTTCGTCGGCGTTGCCTTCGCCTTCGTCACCGCGCTGGCGCTTGCCGTGGTGATCGGACGCGAGGCATTCGGCCTGGCGCGCCTCACCACGATCGAGAAGCTGCATCAGCGCGCGGCCGCGGTGCTTGCCAATGACGATCGCAAGGAGAGTCGCGTCATCGTGCAGGACCTCCTCAAGATCGCGCATCAGAACCCGCAGCTGGCACGCGCCCGCGCCACGCTGGAGAGCCATGCCGGCGAGATCATCGACGGCGCCGACATGATCCGGCTCGCCGAGCGCGAGTTGATGTCGCCGCTGGACGCGGAAGCGCGGCGGCTGGTGTCATCAGCGGCGCAAAAGGTCTCGATCGTCACCGCGGTCTCGCCCCGCGCGGCGATCGACGTGCTGTTCGTGTTCGTCGCCGCGCTGCGCCTGATCCGCCAGCTCGCCTATCTCTATGGCGGCCGTCCCGGCGCACTCGGCATGATCCGCCTGCTCCGCCACGTCATCGCCCATCTCGCCATCACCGGCGGCATGGCCGCGAGCGACAGCCTGGTGCAGCAGATGCTCGGCCATGGCATCGCGGCAAAACTGTCGCAGCGGTTGGGCGAAGGCGTGCTCAACGGGCTGCTGACGGCGCGGTTGGGATTGGCCGCGATCGACGTGACAAGGCCGCTGCCGTTCGCGGCGCTGCCGCCGCCGAAGCTGTCAGACCTCGCGACGGATCTGCTGCGGAAGAAGGACGACGAGGAATAGTGCACTCCTTTCGCCTCTCCCCGCGTGCGGCAGGGCTATCGCATTTGAGAGCTTTTCCCTGCGGCCATCCTTCGAGACGCCCGCTTTAGGCGGGCTCCTCAGGATGAGGACGGAGTGCGCGGCAACAGTTTCAACGGGTACTGACGCCGATTAGCCTCATCCTGAGGAGGCGCGTAAGCGCCGTCTCGAAGGACGAGGCGTGCGCGCAGGCTGCCGCCACGAGTCATATACGATAGCCCTGCCGCGTGCGGGGAGAGGGAGAAGAGGGCCAGCACTTTCCATTGGAACAGCGGCGAATCCTTCGGCGGCGAGAGCTCCGGGGTCCAGTCGGAGAGCTTTTCAATCACATAGGTATCCGTCAGGACGCCGCGCCAGCGGCGTTCGACTTGGCCGAGCTGCTCGCGTTTCACGGGGATTGAAGCCCACAGCGACGAACGGTCGTCCGGCTCGCGCCCGACATAGATCCCTGCGTGGCCGCTGATCCGGTCCATGCCGGGATCGCGGAAATCCTGGAAACGGCCGCGCTCGTTGATCTCGATGACGGGCACGCGGCCCCGGAACAGCCAGCGCATCATGGCATAGGTGCGGTAGTCCGTGGTCGCGATCCAGGTCGCGCCTGTGACGTCGAGGGCGGCTTGCGCGCGCGCGGCGACCTGCTCGTAGCCGGCTTCGGCGCCGATCGGATCGATCTTGCCGAGCAGATTCCAGGGCGCGGCGACGTAGTAGAGGAACACGATGACGACGAAGGCGATGCCCGAGCCGATCGCCGTGTCGGCCCAGAACAGCGATGACCTGAGCATTCGGGCCGACCATCCCTCTTTCGTCATCGTGGCGAGGTTCACCGCGGCGGCCGCAAAGCCCACCGGCCACATGAACATCGGCCAGGTGTCGCCGACCCGCAGCGTCATCGACTTGAAGAGGAAGTAGAGGAACGGCACCAGCACCGCGGTCGACAAAAGGATCGCGACCGGCTCGCGCGTGCGATAACCGCGCCACGCCGTCAAGACCAGGCCCGTCAGCACCACCGGCAGCATGACGAAGCCGACCAGGCCGAATTGCAGGCCGATGTAATCGCCGATCGTGCGCAGCGAGATGCCGTAATTGGTGGTGGCGCGCACGCCCTGGAAACGGAACGAGGCCCAGTCGTGCTGCGCGTTCCAGATCAGCACCGGTGAGAACACTGCCATCGCGACCAGCACGGCAAGATAGGGGTAAGGACTGCGCAGCCAACGCCAGCGCCAATCCGGCACCAGCAAAAAGGCGGCGACCGCGGGCGCGAACATGATCGCAGTGAATTTCGACAGCATCGAGAGGCCTGCGAACAGGCCGGCCGCGAGCCACCACCGGCCGTCCCCGCCCTGTGCGAGCCGCACCAGCGACCACACCATCGCCATCGCACACGGAATCATCGCGACATCGGGCGCGACCTTGGCCATCAGCAGACCGTAATAGAGCGCGGCCTCCGGCATCAGCACCGCGAGCACAATCGCACGTGCATCATGCGTGAGGCGACGGACGATGTCGGCGAGCAGCAGCTGCGTCACCAGCATCGCGACGATGCCGCCGAAGCGAACGCCGAGATTGGTGTCGCCGAGAATCGCGGTTCCGAAGCGGATCAGCCAGGCGATGCCGGGAGGATGATCGAGGAAGCTGAGCGCGGCCTCCTTCGACCAGGTCCAATAATAGGCTTCGTCCGTGCGCAGCTCGATCGCAGAGGCATAGACGATGCGCAGCAGCGTCATCGCGGCGATGATCGCCGCGGCAACAAGGATGAGACGGCGTTCGGCGCCGTCTGGCTTCGCAGAGATGTCGGGAGCGATCGTCACGGCCGCGCTTTTCCCCGACTTGGGAGGGGGAGTCAATGTAGGCCAAGCTCCCTCCCCGGGTCGTCCCGGGCAAGCGTAAGCGCAGACCCGGGACCATAACCACAGGAAGGAGTTTGGCGATGACTCGCGGTTACCATCCGGCCCCAAACCGCTCCCTGTGGTTATGGGTTCCGGATCGGCGCGCGCCTGAGGGCGCGCTTGTCCGGGACGACGGCGGAGTGTGTGGCTCCTTCCCAGGCATGTGATGCCGCCGGCTGTCCACATCAGGAATTAAACGCTACGCTGGCTGTTCTCCTTGATGAACTGATACAACCGAATCATGGCCACCGCTCCCGTACATATGCCCGAACTCGTGCGCGCAACCAGCGTGCGGCAGGTGCGGCTCATCTGCGGAATAATCCTGTTCTCTTATGTGGTCAGCCATTTCCTCAACCACGCGCTCGGCAACATCTCGGTCGATGCGATGGACGTCGGCGTCTACTACCATACCCTGTTCTGGCAGTTCCTCCCTGTCGCGATCGTGTTCTACACGGCGGCGCTGACCCATATGGGGCTCGGCATTTACGCGCTGTATCAGCGCCGGCAGTTCCGCTGGCGGACGATCGAGCCGCTGCAGCTCGTGCTGGGACTGAGCATTCCGGCTCTCGTGATGGCGCATGTGATCGGCGTGCGGCTCGGCCAGACGCTGTACGGACACCAGAAGCTCTATCCGCAGGAGCTCTATCTGTTCTTCGTCGCCGCGCCGGGCCGGCTCTGGCAGATGACGATCCTGCTCCTGATCGCCTGGGTGCATGGCTGCATCGGCATCTATTTCTGGCTTCGCCTGAAGCCGTTCTTCACGCGCGCGGCGCCCTATCTGCTCGCGGCCGCCGTGCTGGTCCCGACGCTGTCGCTGCTCGGCATCTATCAGGGGGGCCGCGGCGTCGCCGTCGACAGTGATGATGGAGAATGGCGGACGCACAATCTCACCCGCCGCCAGGTCGGCACCGTCGCGGAAGGCAATACGCTCGACCGCATCGCCGGCGGCCTCACCGCCGGATATTTCGGTTTGCTGGGACTGGCACTGGCCGCGCGCGGCGTGCGCGCCTGGCGTGAGCGACGCGGCGGCATGATCGCGCTGTCCTACGGCAACGGCAAGACGGTGCGCGTGCCAAAGGGCCTTTCCGTGCTGGAGGCGAGCCTGCGCAACAACGTGCCGCATGCCAGCGTCTGCGGCGGCCGCGCGCGCTGCTCGACCTGCCGCATCCGCGTCATCGGCGATCATGGCGCCCTGCCCCAGCCATCGCAGCGCGAGGCCTTCGTGCTGGCCCGTGTCGGCACCGCCGATCCGTCGATCCGGCTTGCGTGCCAGCTGCGTCCGGACTCCGACCTCTCCTTCTTCCAGCTCTTCACGCCCCACACGCATGCGGCGGACGGACAGGCCTCGACGCCGGCGCGCATCGGCCAGGAACGCTATCTCGTCAGCCTGTTCGTGGACATGCGCGGCTCGACGCAGCTTGCCGAGAAGCGGCTGCCGTTCGACACGGTCTTCATCGTCAACCGCTTCCTCGGCGCGGTCTCCCAGGCCGTGATCGAGAATGGCGGCCAGCCGAACCAGTTCGTCGGCGACGGCATGCTGGCGCTGTTCGGGCTGTCGGCCGACCCGCAAACCGCGTGCCGGCAGGCGCTGAAGGCTGCCGCCGGAATCGCCACGCATATCGACGAGCTCAACGAGCTCCTGAGCCACGATCTGCGCCAGCCGATCCGCTTCGGCATCGGCATTCACGGTGGCGAGGTCATCATTGGCGACATCGGCTACCGCGATCACATCGTCTTCACCGCGCTCGGCGACGCCGTCAACGTTGCCGCCCGCCTGCAGGACATGACCAAGACGCTGGCCTGCGAGGCCATCGTCTCGGAAGAGGTCCGCCGCACCGCGGATCTTGCCGAGGACGCCCTGCCGCAGCAGGAGGTCGCGATCCGCGGCCGCGACGAGCCGATGGCCGTGCGGGTGGTGGCGGATGCAAGGGAGCTGACGGCGCTGGTCGATCGCAGCGTGCGCGTCGCGGCGTAACTCACGAAGTCGGCGCGCTCCCTCTCCCGCTTGCGGGAGAGGGTTGGGGAGAGGGTGCTTCCGCAACGGGACAGTCCCCTAGAGGAAAGAGCCCTCACCCGCGCCGGAGCCTGTCATCGGGCGCGCCTTCGGCGCGACCCGGTGGGCGCGACCTCTCCCGCAAGCGGGAGAGGTGCACCGTCGCCGCCGCAACAACTCGGCTCCCTCTCGACGCTGCGTAACACCGGCCTGCTGCAACGCAGCGACATGGGCTTGCTGCGAAAGCACGAATTGACATCATCCAAATCGTTGCGACAGATGAGCGCGGGATTGCGGCGATGACCGCGATCCAACGAAAAGCTCCGGGAGGAGACCATGTTCGATCGACGCGACCTGCTCAAGGGAGCGGGCCTTGCCGCACTTGCGGCCACACTGAATTCCACCAAAGCGCTGGCACTCGACACCGTCACCCTGCCCTTCGCCAATGGCGAACGGCCGCTGGTGAAATATCCGCAGAAGCGGCCGATGATCGGCCTGACCAGCCGGCCGCCGCAGCTCGAGACGCCGTTTGCCGTGTTCAACGACGGCCCGATCACGCCGAATAACGCGTTCTTCGTGCGCTATCATCTCTCCGACCTGCCCTACAATCTCGACCCCGACAAGTTCACGCTCGAGGTCAAGGGCAAGGTCGACAAGCCGCTGAAACTGTCGCTGAAGGACATCAGGAAGATGAAGGCGACGG
This sequence comes from Bradyrhizobium forestalis, assembly GCF_002795245.1. Classification (GTDB taxonomy): domain Bacteria; phylum Pseudomonadota; class Alphaproteobacteria; order Rhizobiales; family Xanthobacteraceae; genus Bradyrhizobium; species Bradyrhizobium forestalis. The sequence continues at coordinate 60,283 of NZ_PGVG01000038.1, forward strand.
AGATCGTCGCCGTCAACCAATGCTCCGGCAACAGCCGCGGCTTCTTCGAGCCGCGCGTTGCGGGCGGCCAGCTCGCCAATGGCGCGATGGGCTGTGCGCGCTGGCGCGGCGTGCCGCTGAAGGCGGTGCTGGAGATGGCGGGCGTCCAGGCCGGCGCCAAGCAGGTGACGTTCAACGGCATGGACGGGCCGGTCAACGACAAGACGCCTGATTTCATCAAGGCGCTCGATCTCGATCACGCCACCGACGGCGAGGTGATGCTGGCCTATGGCATGAATGGCGAGGACCTGCCGTTCCTCAACGGCTTCCCGCTACGCCTGATCGTGCCGGGCTATTACGGCACCTATTGGGTCAAGCACCTCAACGAGATCACCGTCATCGACAACGTCTATGACGGCTTCTGGATGAAGTCGGCCTATCGCATTCCTGACACACCCAACAACGCGATCGAGCCGGGCACCGCGCCGAAGGCGACGATCCCGATCAACCGCTTCACCATCCGCTCCTTCATTACCAGCGTCCCCGATGGCGCCAAGCTGAAGGCGGGAGCTATGACCCTGCGCGGCATCGCCTTCGACGGCGGCAAGGGCATCAAGAACGTCGAGGTCTCCGCTGACGGCGGCAAGACTTGGGTGAGCGCAAAGCTCGGCAAGGACCTTGGCAAATACGCCTTCCGCGAATGGAAGCTGCCGGTGAAGCTCATGACCGGCAGCCATGAGCTCAAGGTCCGCGCCACCGGCAACGGCGGCGAGACCCAGCCCGACACGCCGCGCTGGAACCCGGCGGGTTACTTGCGCAACGTCGTCGAAACCGTCCGCGTCAGCGTGGCCTGAAGGAGAATGATCATGCAGCGCACCGTTCTCCCCGCCATCACGCTCGCCCTCGCCGCCGCAGCGGGCTCGGCGTTTGCCGCGCCGGTCAATTACAAGACCCCGGACGAGGTCGCCGCCTTCAAGCCCGGGCCCAATCTCGAGGTCGTGCAGGGCAATTGCAGCGCCTGTCACTCATCCGACTACGTCGCCACGCAGCCGCCGATGAAGGACAAGAAGGGCTTCTGGCAGGCCGAGGTGACCAAGATGATCAAGGTCTATGGCGCACCGATCGACGATGCCGATGTCAGCAAGATCGTCGATTATCTGGCTGCGACGTATTGACAGACGACGGGACGCGCGCGGGCCATTTGACCGCGAAACGGGCAAAACCGGTAAAAACGCCGCGAAGTTGAGCGGAATTCGGCAGAATGCCGATGTGGTTTGAGCTACCAAGCCTGCCACATTCCGCGTATCCTGTAGGACCGAACCGGCCGGTTGGCGGGGACTGGCGGTTCGAGATCTCGGAGGAAGACCCGCGGAGAAAGTCGTGATGGCTAAAGGTACGGTCAAGTGGTTCAACCCGACGAAGGGTTATGGATTTATCCAGCCTGCGTCGGGTGGCAAGGATGTGTTCGTGCATATCTCGGCAGTGCAGAAGGCCGGTCTGTCCACCCTGAACGAGGGACAGACGGTGGAATACGAAGAGATCGCAAACCGGGGCAAGACCTCCGCGGAGAACCTCAAAGTATAAGCCCGCGCCAGCCTTTGCTGCCTCCCGGATCGCTCCGGGAGCGGGCCAAGAAAATTTAAGAAGACGGCCGGTGCATTCGACGACAGGCGTTGCGATTGCACAAGGATAGCTATTTTTCCTGCGAAGACCGCTTATCAAACCACAGCAATGACAATCGCGACAGCACTTCGCTAACCCACCGGCAACGGTGCGTCGCGCTTGATCTCCTCCATCACCGCATAGGTCCGCGTCTCGCGCACGCCCGGCATCGACAGCAGGGTCTCGCCGAGGAAGCGTCGATAGGCGGCCATGTCCGCAAGCCGCGCCTTCACAAGATAATCGAAGCCGCCGGCAACCATGTGACACTCCAGCACCTCGGGCGCGAGCTTCACCGCGCGCGCAAAGCGCTCGAAATTGTCGGGCGTGGTCTTGTCGAGCAGCACCTCGACGAACACCAATAGACCGAGACCAAGCCGGTGCGGGTTGAGCCGCGCGCCATAGCCTTCGACAAAACCCTCGCGCTGCAAGCGCTTCAACCGTTCGCCGATCGAGGTCGGCGACAGCCCGATGCGCTCGGCGAGCTCGACATTGGCGATGCGCCCATCCTCCTGCAAAATCGAGAGGATTTTCCGGTCGATGCGATCAAGTTCCATATCTTACGAGGCCGAATGGCGAATGATCTTCATTTTCTAAGGCAAACGTGCAAAAATGTCTATCGAACTACGGTCACGCGGGCCTTATCCTGAATATATCAGCCACAGGACGCGCCATGCCGAATATCCAACCGCCGTTCTCCGCCCCCTATGCGCCCGATGATGCCGAGATTGCTGCGCGCCTGTTGCCATCGGCCCATCTGAGCCCGCCGCAGGAGGCGCGGATCGACCGCACTGCGACGCGGCTGATCGAGGCGATCCGCAAGCGCGACGATCGTCTCGGCGGGGTCGAGGACATGCTGCGGGAGTTTGCGCTGTCGACGAAGGAGGGCCTCGCCCTGATGGTGCTGGCGGAAGCGCTGCTGCGCGTGCCTGATGCCCGCACCGCCGACCAGTTCATCGAGGACAAGCTCGGCGCGGGCGACTTCATCCATCACGAGACCAAGTCCACCGCCTTCCTGGTCAACGCTTCGGCCTGGGCGCTCGGCGTGTCGGCGCGCGTGATCCAGCCCGGCGAGACGCCCGACGGCACCATCGGCCGGCTGGTGAAGCGGCTCGGCGCGCCGGCGGTGCGCACCGCCACGCGCCAGGCGATGCGGCTGATGGGCAATCATTTCGTGCTGGGGGAGACCATCGAGCAGGCGCTGGAGCGGGTCCGGCCGGGCTCGGGCCAGAAGTCGCGCTATTCCTTCGACATGCTCGGCGAAGGCGCGCGCACGGCGGCCGACGCGAAGCGCTACTTCGACGCCTATGCCAGCGCGATCGACACGATCGGCAAAGCTGCGGGTCATCATCCCCTGCCCGATCGACCGGGCATCTCGGTCAAACTTTCGGCGCTGCATCCGCGCTTCGAGGCGATCAGCCGCGATCGCGTGATGCGCGAACTGGTGCCGCAACTGCTGGATCTCGCGCAGCGCGCCAAGGCCTACGACCTGAACTTCACCGTCGACGCCGAGGAGGCCGACCGACTGGAGCTGTCGCTCGACGTGATCGCGGCAACGCTCGCCGATGCCTCACTTGCCGGTTGGGACGGATTTGGCCTGGCGATCCAGGCCTATCAGAAGCGCGCCAGCGCCGTGATCGACTATGTCGATGCGCTTGCCCGCGCGCATGACCGCAAGCTGATGGTGCGGCTGGTCAAGGGCGCCTATTGGGACACCGAGATCAAGCGCGCGCAGGAGCGCGGGCTGGACGGCTATCCCGTGTTCACGCGCAAGGCGATGACGGATCTGAACTTCGTCACCTGCGCGGCGAAGTTGCTCGGCTTGCGGCCGCGCATCTTCCCGCAATTCGCCACCCACAACGCGCTGACGGTCGCGACCGTGCTTGAGCTCGCAGCCGGCAGCGGCGGCTTCGAATTCCAGCGCCTGCACGGCATGGGCGAGGCGCTGTACGAGCAGCTTGCCAAGGACCACTCTGACATCGCCCACCGCACCTATGCGCCGGTCGGCAGCCATCGCGACCTGCTCGCCTATCTGGTGCGACGGCTGCTGGAGAACGGCGCCAACTCGTCCTTCGTGGCGCAGGCGGCCGATTATCGCGTGCCGGTTTCGGCGCTGCTGCAGCGCCCGGCGGATGCCGTTGGCCGACCGCAACAGGCGGCTCACCCCAGGATTCCGCTGCCGGCAGATCTGTTCGCGCCGGAGCGGCGCAATTCGCGCGGCGTCGAATTCGGTGAGCGTGCCGCACTCGACCGGCTGCTGGCCGACGTCAGGGCCGAGGCGGCCGATCTCGAGCCCATCACCGACGCGACGCCGGATCAGGCCAACGCGGCGGTGACGGCTGCGCGCGCGGGCTTTGCCAGCTGGAGCCGGACGCCGGCGGGCGCGCGCGCGGCGGCGCTGGAGCAGGCCGCGCATCTCTTGGAGAGCCGAGGTGCCCGTTTCATCGCGCTGCTGCAACGCGAGGGCGGCAAGACGCTCGACGATGCGCTGTCGGAGCTGCGCGAAGCTGCCGACTTCTGCCGCTACTACGCCGCGCAGGGCCGCAAGCTGTTCGGGAACGATGCCGCCATGCCGGGCCCGACCGGCGAGAGCAATGCGCTTGGCCTGCGCGGCCGCGGCGTCTTCGTCGCGATCTCGCCGTGGAATTTTCCGCTGGCGATCTTCCTGGGCCAGGTCACGGCGGCGCTGATGGCCGGCAACAGCGTGGTCGCAAAACCCGCCGAGCAGACCCCGCGCATCGCGCGCGAGGCCGTGGCCCTGCTGCACGAGGCCGGCATCCCCGGAAGCGCGCTGCATCTCGTCACCGGCGACGGCCGCATCGGCGCCGTGCTGACCGCGCATGCTGATATCGCGGGCGTCGTCTTCACCGGCTCGACCGAGGTCGCGCGTCAGATCAACCGAACGCTCGCCGCCAAGGACGGGCCGATCGTGCCACTTATCGCCGAGACCGGCGGCATCAACGCCATGATCGCAGATGCCACCGCGCTGCCCGAGCAGGTCGCCGACGACGTCGTCACCTCCGCGTTCCGCTCTGCCGGCCAGCGCTGCTCGGCGCTGCGGCTCTTGTTCGCGCAGGAAGACGTCGCCGACCGCATGATCGAGATGATCGCGGGCGCAGCACGCGAGTTGAAGATCGGCGATCCCTCTGATGTCGCAACCCATGTCGGGCCGGTGATCGATCTCGAAGCCAAGCAGCGCCTCGATGCCCACATCGCGCGGATGAAGCGCGAGGCGCGGCTGCACTTTGCAGGCCACGCGCCGGAAGGCTGCTTCGTCGCGCCGCACATCTTCGAGCTCAAGCAGGCCGGTGAGCTCACCGAGGAAGTCTTTGGTCCGATCCTGCACGTCGTGCGCTATCGCGCCGAGAACCTCGCGCGCGTCCTGCAAGCGATCGAGCGCACCGGCTACGGGCTCACTCTCGGCGTCCACTCCCGCATCGACGACACGATCGAGGCCATCATCGACCGCGTCCAGGTCGGCAACATCTATGTCAACCGCAACATGATCGGCGCCGTGGTCGGCGTGCAGCCGTTCGGTGGCAACGGCCTGTCCGGAACCGGCCCGAAGGCCGGCGGCCCGCACTACCTCGCGCGCTTTGCCACCGAGCAGACCGTGACGATCAACACCGCCGCGGCCGGCGGCAACGCAGCGTTGCTTGCGGGGGAGGAGTGAGGCGAGCAGCGTAACTCGGCCGCAACAACGCATGTTGCCAGTTCCGTTATCCTGAGGTGCCGGAGCGTAGCGGAGGCCTCGAAGGATGAACGGCCGGGATGCAGCCGGGCCGTCGCCCTTCGAGGCTCGTCCTGCGGTACACCGCAGGACGAGCACCTCAGGGTGACGGGAGATGGTTTTCGGTCCGTGGCGGATGCGCGCTGGATAGCGCAATGAGCCCTGCGCCGGGCGCCGTTGCATCCCGGTGAAACATCGGTCTAATGCTCCCATCACCGGCCCGCGCCAATTCCAGCGCGCGGGAAACGACAAGAGCAAGGGAGCAACGCCGCGATGGAGAAGGGCATTTTTGCCGGGCTGAAGGTTCTGGACTGCGCGAGCTTCATCGCAGCGCCCGCCGCCGCGACCGTGCTGTCGGATTTCGGTGCCGACGTCATCAAGATCGAGCCGCCCGGCACCGGCGACCCTTACCGCAATCTGCCCAACCTGCCGGGCTATCCGACCGGCGAGCACAATTTCGCCTGGCTGCTCGAGGCCCGCAACAAGAAGAGCATCGCGCTCGACCTGTCGAAGCCGGAAGCGCAGGCCGTGCTCCACAAGCTGGTGGCGGAAGCCGACGTCTTCATCACCAACATGCCGCCGCCGGTGCGCGCCAAGCTCGGCATCACCTATGACCACCTCGCCCATCTCAACGACCGGCTGATCTACGCCTCCTTCACCGGCTATGGCGAGAAGGGCGAGGAGGCCAACAAGCCCGGCTTCGACAGCAACGCCTATTGGGCGCGTTCCGGCCTGATGGACCTCGTCCGCGCCGATACCGACACCACGCCGGCGCGCTCGGTCGCCGGCATGGGCGACCACCCTTGTGCCATGGCGTTCTACGGCGCCATCGTCACCGCGCTCTATCAGCGCGAGAAGACCGGCAAGGGCTCGCATGTCGCCTCCAACCTGATGGCGAACGGGGTGTGGGCCGCAAGCGTGCTGGCACAGGCAAAGCTCTGCGGCTCCAAGTTCGGCGAGCGACGGCCGCGCGAGCGCGCGCTCAATGCGGTCGCCAATCACTATCAATGCAAGGACGGCCGCTGGCTGATCCTGTCGCTGCTGAACGAGGAGAAGCAGTTTCCGACGCTGGCCAAGTGCCTGGGGCGCGAGGACCTGATCGCCGATCCCCGCTTCGCCACCAAAGCCGACCGGCACGCCCGCTCGGTCGAGCTGATCAAGATTCTGGACGACACTTTCGCAACCAGGGATCTCGCCGAATGGCGCAAGATCCTCGACGGCAACGGCCTCGTGTTCGGCGTCGTCGGCATCTTGGATGACATCCCGAACGACAAGCAGATGCTCGACAACGAGGTGCTGGTGCCGTTCGAGAACGACACCATGCTGACCATCAACAGCCCGATCTGGATCGACGGCGCCAAGAAGGTGCAGCCGCGCAAGCCGCCGGCCGTCGGCGAGCATAGTGACGAGATTTTGCGCGGCGCGGGATACGACGAGGCGACGATCAAGCAGCTGAGATCGAATGGGGCTGTGGGGTAAGGTCTGATCACATATTCCCCTGTCGTCCCGGGGCGCGCATCGCGCGAACCCGGGACCCATAACCCCAGGGAGAAATTGTCGCGGACGGTGGTCACCCCGAGTCTTCGCAAAACAACGCCCTGTGGATATGGGTCCCGGATCGGCGCTCCGCCCTGGACAACGCTGCGCGTTGCCAAGAGCTGCGCTTGTCCGGGACGACAGCGGCGAGATAGCTCGCTCCTACAGATGCATTGCTGAACTGCTTCGCTGCGCTCACAATGACGACGTGGAACGATGTAGCATTCCTGACAGAATCCTGCGTCGTCTCGCGAGGTCCCATGCCCAGCTACCGCCTGCACTACTTCCCGGAATCCGGCAACAGTTACAAGCTGGCGCTGATGCTGACGCTCTGCGGCGAGACGTTCGAGCCGGTGTGGACTGATTTTGCCGGCGGCGTCACGCGCACGGCAGAGTGGCGCAAGACCGTGAACGAGATGGGCGAGATTCCCGTGCTCGAAATCGACGGCGTGAAGATGACGCAGACCGCGCCGCTCCTGCTCAAGCTGGCCGATCAGTACGGCCGTTTCGGCGCCGAGACGGAGGACGAAAAATTCGAGCTGCTGCGCTGGCTGTTCTGGGACAACCACAAGCTCACCGGCTACATGGCGACTTACCGCTTCATGCGGGCCTTCACCGAGAAGAACGATCCGCAGGTGCTGAAGCATTTCCGCCGACGGCTGGAGGACTTCCTCGGCATTCTCGACGGACATCTGCAGCACAACGCCTTTGCAATCGGAGCAAGGCCGACCGTCGCCGATATCTCGATGATGGCCTATCTGCACTATCCCAGCGACGAGCACGGCTTTGATTTCGCGCAGAGTCATCCAGCGATCCACGCCTGGCTCGGCCGCATGGCCGCGCTGCCGGGCTGGAAGCCGGCGTACGAGCTGCTGCCGGGGAAACGGATGACGAACCACGCGAAGTGAGGGCACTAAACCCTCAGCGGCGTCATGGCCGGGTTTGTCCCACGGCTGTCCGGTTCGATTGTTATGGACAGGGTGCATGACGTGGATTCTTCTGTGTTTCGAGCGCTTCGCACACGTTCGAGACACGGAAGGAGGTCCCCGCCATGCGGCACCAGAATAGCGTATTT
>NZ_PGVG01000039.1 GCF_002795245.1 Bradyrhizobium forestalis
GGTTCCTGCGGGGGCAGGGCGCGGGGGTAGTGGGTTAACCGAGGTCATGGCGCGCTATATCGACGAGATCCTGCAACCGGGCGAGCGGGTGCTGTATTCGACCAATGCGCACTGGATCTTCTACTTTCCGGCCATTGTGGCCTGGATCGTGGCGCTGGCGCTTTTCATCCTGTCGCGGCAGGCCACGGCCGACGGGCTCGTTTTGCTTTGCCTCGTTGCCGCTGGTCTCGTGGCTCTGGCGGCCTTGTACTGGACCATCAAGGGCTGGTTCCATCGCTTCACCACCGAGACCGACGTCACCAACCTCAGGGTCGTGCACAAGACCGGTTTCATCAAGCGCCGAACCTTCGAGATGGCGCTGGACAAGGTCGAAAGCGTCGATGTCGACCAGACCATTCTTGGACGTATTCTCAACTACGGCGACGTGACGATTCGCGGCGTCGGCGAGGGGATCGAGACGATCAAGACGATCGCCTCGCCGCTCGCTTTCCGTAGTTCGATCACCACGCGGTAGGACCGCGCGTAACCATGAGCATGCAGCAAAATACTTCCCTCTCCGCCCAGCCGGGCTCGACCGTCGACGCCGCCGAGATCGCGAAATTTTCAAAGCTCTCGGCGGAGTGGTGGGACCCCAAGGGCAAGATGGCGCCGCTGCACCGGATCAACCCGCTGCGGCTCGGCTACATCCGCGACGCCGCCTGCCGCAAGTTCGAGCGCAACGTCCGCAGCCTCAATTGCCTCGGGTCCTTGCGCGTGCTCGACATCGGCTGCGGCGCCGGCCTGCTCTGTGAGCCGTTGTCGCGCCTGGGGGCTCAAGTCATCGGCATCGATCCCTCGGTGAGCAACATCGCCGCGGCGAAGTTGCATGCCGACAAGAGCCATCTGGCGATCGACTATCGCTGCTCCACGGTGGAGGAGATCGACCCGCGCGAGCGCTTCGACATCGTGCTGGCGATGGAGGTGGTCGAGCACGTCACCGACGTCGGCGTCTTCCTGAAGCGCTGCGCCTCGATGCTGAAGCCGAACGGCCTGATGGTGGTCTCGACGCTGAACCGCAACTGGAAGAGCTTCGCCCTCGCCATCGTCGGTGCCGAATACGTGCTGCGCTGGCTGCCGCGCGGCACCCACGAATGGAACAAGTTCGTCACCCCCGACGAGTTGACCAAGTATCTGCTCGACAACCGCCTCGTCATCACCGAGCAGACCGGCGTCGTCTACTCACCCTTCGCCGACAAATGGTCGCTCTCGTCAGATATGGACGTGAACTACATGGTGGTGGCGGAAGCGATGGTGTGAGGGGGCGGATATGGCACGAGCCGTTCCTCCAAGAACGCTGTCGTCCCTGCGAACGCAGGGACCCATACCGCGGAATCTATCGGTGGCGAAGGGTGTTGGATGCGCGGGTTGACGGTCTTCGCATAACTGCTCCCTGGGGTTATGGGTCCCTGCGTTCGTAGGGACGACAGCGGAGTTTGTTGCGAGAGCATCGCACCCATGACATCCGCGTGATTGACCTCCTCCGTCGGCAGCGGCAGGTTGGCTGCAATCTTCAGCCCTCGCTTCCCAATCCACTCCCCATGTTCACCATCGCCAGCCTCTGGATTCCCTTCACCATCATTGCTGCGCTCGGCCAAGTCGTGCGCAATGCGATGCAGCGGTCGTTGACGAAGCCGCTGGGGACCTGGGGCGCGACCAATATCCGCTTCCTGTTCGGCTTTCCATTCTCGCTGCTGTTCTTGGGGCTGGTGCTGCTCGCGACCGGCGATCATCTCAGCATGCCGCCGACTGTGTTCTGGCCGTGGCTGCTATTGGGCGCGCTCAGCCAGATCGTCGCCACGGGCCTGATGCTGCTTGCGATGAACGACCGCTCGTTCGTGGTGACGACGGCTTACCTGAAGACCGAGGCGATTCAGACCGCGATCTTCGGCTTCGTCTTCCTCGGCGATCACCTGACCTGGCTGAAGGTGCTTGCGATCGTGATCGCCACCATCGGCGTCGTCATCACTGCACTCCGGCCGGGCGGCGAGAAGAGCTTTGCGGAATTGAAGCCGACCATCACCGGTCTCGTCGCCGCGGCGGCCTTCGCGCTCTCTGCGGTGGGATTCCGCGGCGCCATCATCAATGTGCCCGGCGTATCCTTCGTGACCTCAGCATCGTTCACGCTGGTGCTCGGCCTGTTCGTGCAGACGCTGGTGCTGACCATCTACCTGCTCTGGCGCGCGCCAGACGTGTTGCGAGGAATCCTCGGACTGTGGCGGCCGTCGATGCTCGCGGGCTTCACCGGCGCCTTCGCCTCGCAGTTCTGGTTCCTTGCGTTCGCGCTGACGGCGGCGGCCAATGTCCGCACGCTGGCCCTGATCGAGGTGCTGTTCGCGCAAGCCGTCGCCTACTACTCGTTCAAGCAGCCGATCGCGCCGCGCGAGCTTGCAGGCATTGCGCTGATCGTGGTCGGCGTGGCGGTGCTGGTGGGGGCCTAGTTCCGGTCTTCCGGCAGCGTCGGCAGCGGCGAGACCTCGATGCCTTCGTCGATCAGCGATTTCGCCTCTTCCGGCGAGGCCTCGCCGTAGATCGGACGGTGCTCCTTGTCGCCGTAGTGCATGGCGCGGGCTTCGTTGGGAAAACGGTCGCCGACATTGTCGGCGTTCTTGACGATGTGATCGCGCAATTCCTTCAGCTTGGCGCGCAGCTCGCGCTCCTGCGCCATCAGCAGCGAGGTCGGTCCGGACGGCGCAGTCTCGGGCGCAGACGTGGCGGTCGCTGTGGGCTCCGGCGGCGGCGTCGCGCGCCCCTTCTTGCCGACGATGCGCGGCGCCATGATCGCCTTGTCGACCTTGGCCGAGCCGCAGATCGGGCAGGTCACGAGCTTGCGCTTCACCTGCGAATCATAGGCCGACGAACTCTGAAACCAGCTCTCGAAGGCGTGGTTGCGGTCGCAGTGCAGTGCGTAGCGGATCATGCTGATCCCCGCACGAGGTGCAAATGGTCCGGTCCTGCCTTGGGATCGGAGACGCCGAAACGGCGGCCGTGCTGGAGCGAGGGAATCGCACGGCGCGCCGTCTCAACCTTGGCCGGGTCAATCTTGGCCATGATGATGCCGGGCTCAACATCGCCCTCAGCGAGGATCTCGCCCCAGGGATCGATGATCAGCGAGTGGCCATAGGTCTCGCGCTTGTTCTCGTGCAGGCCGGCCTGGGCTGCTGCGAAGACGAAGCAGCCGGTCTCGATCGCGCGTGCACGCAGCAGCACGTGCCAATGCGCTTCCCCGGTCTTGCGGGTGAAGGCCGACGGCACCGTGATGAAAGAGGCGCCGCTCTCGGCGAGCGCACGGTACAGCGCCGGGAAGCGTACGTCGTAGCAGATCGTTAAGCCCACGCGGCCCCAGGGCAGATCCGAGATCACGGCGGTCTCGCCCGGCTGGTAATTGGCGGATTCGCGATAGCTCTCGCCGTCCGGCAGCTCGATGTCGAACATGTGGATCTTGTCGTAGCTCGCGAGCACATTGCCCTCGGGCCCGATCAGGAAGGAGCGGTTGACCGCCTTCTCCGGCGAGAAGCGCAGCGCCAGCGAGCCGACGTGGAGGTGAATCTTCAGCTCCGCCGCGAGCGCCCGGTAGGCCGTCAGCGAGGTGTCGTCCTCTTCGCTCTGCAGATGCTCGAACAATGCCTTGCGGTTCAGCTGCATCATGTTGCTGACTTCGGGCGTCTGCACGTAGTCGGCGCCATTGGCCGCAGCCTGCCGGATCAGCCGCGTTGCCTGTTCGAGGCTCGGGCCGGGCATCAGGCCGGTGCGCATTTGCACCATGGCGGCGGTGAAGGTGCGATTCTCGCTCATGACACTGCCTTGATGCTTTCGAGCATGCCGTCGAGCTTGCCGTCGCGATCGAGCGCATAGAGCTCGTCGCAGCCGCCGACATGGGTGCCGCCGATCCAGATCTGCGGGAACGTCGAGCCTTGGCCGGCGCGGCCGTACATGTCCTGGCGCCAGGACGGGTTCTTGGCGATATCGAATTCGGTGAAGGTCGCCTTCTTCCGGGTCAGCAGCGACTTGGCGGCGGAACAATAGCCGCAGCCCGGCCGGGTGTAGATCTCGACAGCAGCAGTCATCTCGTCTGGCGCTCTCATGTCATGAATTCATTGAATTATATGGGACTTCACCTGATCTCCACAACCCGGGCGAACACCAGCACGTCGACCTGGGCTGCCTTGGCGCGCAGCAGGGCGCGCGCGCAGGCATCCAATGTCGCACCTGAGGTCAGCACGTCGTCAATCAGGACGACGCGGCGGCCCTGGACCTCGGCTTGACGGTCGGGAGATACCTGGAATGCGCCCTGCACATTGGTGGCGCGCTGGGCCCGCGACAGGCCGATCTGCTGCTCGGTGGCACGGACCCGCCGCAGCACGTCGCCCCGCGCCCGGACCCCGCTCTGCCGTTCGATGATGCGCGCCAGCGCTCCGGACTGGTTGTAGCGGCGCCGCCAGGCCCGCCGCCATTGCAGGGGCACCGGCACCAGCATGTCGGCACCCGTCAGCAGCTCGCCGCCGGCGCGCGCCATCCAGCGGCCCATGGCCGGCGCCAGATCGGTGCGGTCCTGGTACTTCAGCGCATGGACCAGCGTGCGCGCCACATCGTCGTAACGTACCGCTGCGCGGGCGCGCTGGTAGGCCGGCGGGCTCGCGATCGCCTCCATCGACAGCATGTCGGGGCCGGGGTCATAAACGAAGGGGATGCCGAGCCGCGGGCAGTAGGGCCGTTCAATGAACGACAGCCGCGCCCAGCACGAAGCGCAAACGCCCTCGCCGTCCACCGGCTCGTGACAGGATACGCACTGTGTCGGCAGTGCGATGTCGAGCGCGAGCCGTGCTGCGCGCGACAGCACGCGGCGGCCAGCCGTCCACGCGGCCCGCAGCGGTGCGGCGATGGAACGGGTGGGGGCAGTGTCGGCTTCCATGAGAAGAGGCTAGCGTTCAGTGCTTATCGGCTCAAGCCGCAACTCTCGTGCCCCGGACGCAGCGCGCCGCGTAGCGGTTCGCTGCTGAGCCGGGGCCCAGAGAGCCGCATGCGCAGATGCCTGGGTCCCGGCTCTGCGCAGCAGCGCAAGAGCGCTGCAGCGCGTCCGGGACACGAGAGTGATTGCCATGGCCGGCATGATCGGCGTAACCAGCGGCATGGCCCAGAACCCACAAACCCCGCCCGCCTTGTTCGATCGTGCCTTGCTGCGCGCACGGCAGCGGCGTGCGCAGGCGCAAGGTGCCGTGAGCTTCCTGCTCGATCGGGTCGCCGAGGACATGTCAGACCGGCTGGCCGCAGTGATGCGTGAGTTTCACGCGCCGGCTGATCTCTGGACGCCCGGCGAAGGTCTCAACATCCTACACGCGCGGCTTCCATCGATCGCGCGCATCGCGATTGATGCGGCCGGCGCGGAAAAATTGCCTGTCGCGCCTGAGAGCCTCGACCTCGTCGTCTCGGCGCTGGCGCTGCAATTCGTCAACGATCTGCCGGGCGTGTTGGCGCAGATCCGCCGGGCACTGAAGCCGGACGGGCTGCTGCTCGCCGCGATGATCGGCGGCGACAGCCTGACCGAGCTGCGGCAGGCCTTTGCAGCAGCGGAAGCCGAATGCGAGGGCGGCGTGTCGCCGCGCGTGGCGCCGGTCGCCGATTTGCGCGACATCGGCGCGCTGTTGCAACGGGCCGGCTTCGCGCTGCCGGTGACCGACGTCGACCGCGTCGTGGTGCGCTATGGCAACGCGTTCGCGTTGATGCAGGATCTCCGCCGCATGGGCGCGACCAATGTGCTGATCGAGCGGCGGCGCACGCCGACGCGCCGCGCGACGCTGCTGCGGATGGCTGAAATCTATGCCGAGCGCTTTGCCGATGCCGACGGTCGCATCCGTGCGACCTTCGACATTATCTGGCTCTCCGGCTGGGCGCCGCATGCGAGCCAGCAGCAGCCGCTGAAGCCAGGGTCGGCCAAGGCGAGCCTGGCGGAGGCGGTGAAGAAGGCGGGGAAGGAGTAGTCTGTGTCCCGGACGCGCTGCAGCGTTCTTACGCTGCTGCGCTGAGCCGGGACCCAGTCTGCCGCTAGCGTGGGCCCCGGCTCAGCGGCGCACCGCTGAAGAAGCGCTGCGCCGCGTCCGGGGCAAGGCATCGTCACATCAGCAGATCGATCAAATGCGGGATCAGCGGAATGTCCGCGGGCGGCATCGGATAGTCGCGCAGCTTGTTGGCGCGGACCCAGGCGAGGCTCTGGCCCTCGCGCGGCGTGACCAGGCCTTCCCAGCGCCGGCAGATGTAGAGCGGCATCAGCAGGTGAAAGGTCTCGTAACCGTAGCTGGCGAAGGTCAGCGGCGCGAGGCACGGCTCGGCGACGGTGATGCCGAGCTCCTCGTGGAGCTCGCGGATCAGGCTCTGCTCCGGCCGCTCGCCCATTTCGAGCTTGCCGCCCGGGAATTCCCACAGGCCCGCCAGCGCCTTGCCCTCGGGGCGCTGCGCGATCAGGACGCGCTTGTCGGCGTCGACCAGCGCGCAGGCCACCACCAGTGTCAGTTTGAGATCGGCCATGCGTGTCTGTCGCTCGCTGAAGATCGTGCGCAACGGTTTGTTAACCCCGTTGTCGCCAGTGTTTCTACGGTCTCCATAAGTCATATTTAATCCGCGGTTCCTAGAGTGGGAACTCCTTAAACCACTCCAGGCCGATCCATGCGCGCTGCGTTTTCCATCATTCTCCGCCGCTTCGTCCACGACCGGCGTGGCAATATCGCGGTGATTTTCGCACTCGCCTGCGTCCCCCTGATCAGCGCGATCGGTTGCGCCATCGATTATTCGCGCGCGACGCTGACCCGGTCCAAGCTTCAGGCTGCGGCCGATGCCGCCAGTGTCGGCTCGATCGCCAAGGCTTCGCCGGCCTTCAAGGCCGCCGGCAACATGACTGCGGACGGCTCGATTTCGGTCGGCGTCACAGATGCCGAGAACATCTTCAATGCCAACCGCGCCAATCTGACCGGTTACACGCTGACCAGCCTCGCGCCGACCGTGGTCAAGTCCGGCTCGACCGTCACCTCGACGGTTTCGTTCACCGCAACCATGAACACCATGTTTCTCGGCCTGATCGGCAAGTCCGCGCTGACGTTGAGTGGCACGTCGAAGGCGACGGCCAGCATGCCGCTCTATATCGACTTCTATCTGCTGCTCGACAATTCGCCGTCGATGGGCGTCGGTGCGACGCCGACCGACGTGCAGACCATGGTCAACAACACCTCGGACAAGTGCGCTTTCGCCTGCCACGATCTCAAGAACACGAACAACTACTACGACCTTGCCAAGAAGCTCGGCGTGACGACGCGGATCGACGTGCTTCGGAGCGCGACGGCGTCGCTGATGGAGACCGCGAGCCTGACTGAAACCTATTCAAACCAGTTCAGAATGGCGATCTATGATTTCGGCGGCTCCGCAAGCACGCTCGGCCTGCGCAGTCTGTTCTCGTTGTCGGCCTCTCTCTCCAGCGCCAAGACGGCGGCCGGCAAGATCGACCTGATGTCGGTGAACGGGCAGAACGAGAATAACGATCAGGACACGGCATTCACCGCGGTAATTCCTGCGATCGACAAGGAGATCAGTTCACCCGGAGGCGGCACGTCGTCCAGTCCGCTCAAATATCTATTCTTCGTGTCCGATGGGGTCGCTGACGAGAGCAACACCGGATGCCTGAAACCGCTCTCGGGCACCACGCGTTGCCAGTCGCCGCTCAACCCTGCGCTTTGCAAGAAGATAACGGATCGGGGCGTCAAGATCGCCGTGCTGTACACGACGTACCTCGCACTGCCCACCAACGCCTGGTACATGAAATGGATCGATCCGTTCAATAAAGGTCCGTATGGACCTTCGCCGAACAGCGAGATCGCAAAGAACATGCAGAGCTGCGCTTCGCCCGGGCTGTATTTCGAGGTCAGTCCGACGCAAGGCATCGCGGACGCCATGAACGCGCTGTTCAGGAAGGCGGTCGCCGACGCGCGCATCTCGGGGTGAGCTGGTAACGACCTTCGTTCCCCGTCACCCTGAGGTGGCCGCTTCTTCAGCGGCCCTCGAAGGGCGACGGCCCGGCTCGTTCCGCGCGGTGGCAGCGGTGGCCGTGCATCCTTCGAGGCTCGCCCCGCGTCGCATTTGCGCCACGTGTCTCGCGCCTCCAGCGACAATGGCTTCGCCATTGCGCGGGGATGGCGGGGAGGGAGTAGCAAAAGCTACGACCTGTAATCCCCGTTGATCGCGACGTATTCCTTGGTGAGGTCGCAGGTCATGACGCGGTCGCGGCCTTTGCCGAGGCCGAGCGAGACCTTGATCGCGATCTCCGGCGCCTTCATCGCCTCCGATACCTGCGCTTCGTCATAGTCGGGGTCGCGCGCGCCGCTCCTGGCGACGCGGATGCCGTTGAACGAGATCGAAAGCTTGTCGCGATCGGCCGGCTCGCCGGCCTTGCCGACCGCCATCACCACGCGGCCCCAATTGGCGTCCTCGCCGGCGATCGCGGTCTTGACCAGCGGCGAGTTCGCGATCGACATCGCGATCTTGCGCGCCGAGGCCTTGGTCTTGGCGCCCTCGACGGTGATCTCGACCAGCTTGCGCGCGCCTTCGCCGTCACGGGCCACCTGCTCGGCGAGGTTCGCAAGCACCTGGTTGAAAGCTTTGACGAAGGCCTTCAGGCGTGGATCGCTGGCGCGGCCGATCTTTGGTGCGCCGTGCTCGGCCGCAGCGCCGGTCGCGAAGGCCAGCAACGTGTCCGATGTCGACGTATCGCCGTCGATCGTCACCGCGTTGAACGTGTCCTCGACGCCGCTCTTGAGCAGGGCCTGCAGCGCGGCGGGCGCGATCGGTGCGTCGGTGAAGATGAAGGACAGCATGGTCGCCATGTCGGGGGCGATCATGCCGGCGCCCTTGGCCATGCCGTTGATGGTGACCTTGGCCTTGCCGAGCTTGACGGTGGCGGTCGCGACCTTCGGGAACGTGTCGGTGGTCATGATCGCCTTGGCCGCGGCGAGATAATCGCCGGGCTCGGCAGCTTCGGCGAGGCGGCCGAGCACGCCGTCGAACTTGGTCGCGTCCAGCGGCTCGCCGATCACGCCGGGCGAGGCCAGGAAGATCTCGCTCTCGCTGCAGCCGACCGCCTTGGCCGCGATCTTCGCGGTCAGCGCGGTGGAGGCGCGGCCGGTCTTGCCGGTGAAGGCATTGGCATTGCCGGAATTGACCACGAGCGCGCGCGCCTTGCCGCCCTTCAGCTTGGCGCGGCACCATTCAACCGGGGCTGAGGGACATTTCGACTTGGTGAAGACGCCGGCGACCGCGGTGCCCTTGTCCATCACCGCCAGCAGCACGTCGGTGCGGTTCTTGTAGCGGATGCCGGCTTCGGCCGTCGCAAGGCGGACGCCCGCGATCACGGGCATGTCGGGAACGGTTTTCGGAGCGAGCGGGGAGACGGCTGAGGACATCGCGGGGCGCCTTCGTGGGATCTGGACAAGCAGATGCCCGGCCCCATCATGCGAAGACGCGCTTCGCGCTTAGGGCCGGGCATCACGAAGGTTTAGATACTCTTGGCGTCACCGAAGTGACAGCGAATTCTTACTTCTTCGCCGGCGGGGCCATCTTGCTGTCGGACGGCTTCGCATCGGACTTGGCGTCCTTGGAGGCATCCGCCGCCGGCTGGTCCAGCCGCTCGACCTTGGCTTCGGTGCGCAGCTTGGCGACATACTCGGCCTGGGCCTTGCGGGTCACGTATTGCTCGATCTGGGCCTTGACCTGCTCGAAATCGGGCGCCTTGCGGTTGCGCTTTTCCTCGACCTTGATGATGTGCCAGCCGAACTGCGACTTCACGGGATCGGAGATCTTGCCGGGCTCGAGCGCAAAAGCGACGGCCGAGAACTCCGGCACCATCTGCTCCTTGGTGAAGAAGCCGAGGTCGCCGCCATCGGCGGAGCCGGGGTCCTTGGACTTCTTCTTGGCGAGCTCGGCGAAATCGGCGCCCTTGTCGAGCTCGGCCTTCACCGCCTTGGCCTCGTCCTCGGTCTCGACCAGGATGTGGCGGGCACGCCCCTCCTGCTCGCCGGTGATCTGCTTGGAGGCCTCTTCATAGACCTTCTTCATGGCGTCCGGCGTGGTGGCGGCCTTGCCCTCATTGGCGAGCAGGCTGTCCATCAGAAGCCGGTTGCGGGCGAACGCCAGGCGCTTCTTGAACTCCTCGCTGTCGGCGAGCTTCTTGTCTTCGGCAGCCTTGCTGACGATCTTCATGTCGATCAGGAAGGACAGGACGTTCTCGTCCTTGGTCGCCGGGTCCATCTGGGCGAGGCTCGGCCCGAGTTCCTCCTCGGCCATGGTGACGTCGCTCTTCTTGATCTCCGCGCCATTGACCTTCGCCAGCACCGGATCATCGGCGGCCCGGAGCGGGCCCGCGAACGCCAGGGACAGCGCCAGAGCGAGGCTGCCAGCCAGGGCGGACGCATGGCGAAAGCGCTGGCCGGTGGTTACCGGGAACGAGGTGGTCATGGAAAATCCTTATGTTGAAGCAGGGGGCTGCTCGAGCGGGGCGGACACTCGCCCAATTCAGGGGGGCTTGGCAACGCGAAAAGTCTGTCAAAATGATGAATTAGCCGCAATGCGCCCGCCGTTGACAAGGCCCTGACCGGGCCATATCTCTGCCCGGTCGCGACCATGGCGATGGCGTTTATTTTGCTGCGTTTTTGGCCGTTGAACCCAGACTTGCCCAATTCCCACCCATATGGCGGATGATCCCCGCAGTCCGGGCTCTGACGCCGCGAAGCGTCACGGTGAGTTGAATAGGCAAGCGGGTGACAACTTCTTGGCTGCAACGCGGTTAAATCGCGAACACAGGAACTAGGCATGATCGGCGCGCTCGCCCGCAAGTTTTTCGGCTCCGCCAACGACCGGCGGGTGAAGGGATATCAGTCCCGCGTCAACGCGATCAACGCGCTGGAGCCAGAGGTCTCGAAGCTCTCCGACGAGGCGCTCAAGGCCCGCACCGCGGAATTCAGGCAGCAGCTTGCGAACGGCAAGACGCTCGACGACCTCCTCGTCCCCGCCTTCGCCACCGTGCGCGAGGCGGCCAAGCGCACGCTCGGCCAGCGCCATTTCGACGTTCAGCTGATCGGCGGCATGGTGCTGCACGAGGGCGACATCGCCGAGATGAAGACCGGCGAAGGCAAGACGCTGGTCGCAACGCTCGCGGTCTACCTCAACGCGCTCGCCGGCAAGGGCGTGCACGTCGTCACCGTCAACGACTATCTCGCCCGCCGCGACTCCGGCTGGATGGGCCAGATCTACGGCTTCCTCGGCATGACCACCGGCGTGATTGTGCACGGCCTCGACGATGCCGAGCGCAAGGCTGCCTATGCCTGCGACATCACCTACGGCACCAACAACGAATACGGTTTCGACTATCTTCGCGACAACATGAAGTACCGGCTCGAGGACATGGTCCAGCGGCCGCACTTCTTCGCCATCGTCGACGAGGTCGACTCCATCCTGATCGACGAAGCGCGCACGCCGCTGATCATCTCCGGTCCGCTCGACGACCGCTCCGATTTCTACAACACCATCGACGGCTTCCTGCCCAAGCTCGACAAGTCCGACTACGAGGTCGACGAGAAGCAGCGCACGGTGACGCTGACCGAAGCCGGCATGGAGAAGATCGAGACGCTGCTGCGCGATGCCGGCCAGCTCAAGGGCGAGTCGCTCTACGACGTCGAGAACGTCTCCGTCGTGCATCACATCAATCAGGCGCTGCGCGCCCACACGCTGTTCACGCGCGACAAGGACTACATCGTCCGCGACAACGAGGTCGTCATCATCGACGAGTTCACGGGACGCATGATGCCGGGCCGCCGTTATTCGGAAGGCCTGCACCAGGCGCTGGAGGCCAAGGAGCACGTCCAGGTTCAGCCCGAGAACCAGACGCTGGCCTCGATCACCTTCCAGAACTACTTCCGCATGTACGAGAAGCTGGCGGGCATGACCGGCACCGCCGCGACCGAAGCGGACGAATTGTTCGACATCTACAAGCTCGAGGTCGTGGAGATCCCGACCAACCTGCCGATCGCCCGTCTCGACGAGGACGACGAGGTCTATCGCACCCAGAAGGAAAAATATCAGGCCATCCTCGCCGAGATCGAGCGTGCCAATGCGCGGCTGCAGCCGGTGCTGGTCGGCACCGCCTCGATCGAGAAATCGGAAGTGCTGGCCGAATTCCTCAAGAAGAACGGCTACAAGCAGATCGACTTCGGCAAGGAGAGCGCGCTGGACAAGCTCTATGCCGCCGCCCGTGCCGGCAAGCCGGCCAAGCTGTTCGCGGTGCTGAATGCGCGCTTCCACGAGCAGGAAGCCTATATCGTCGCCGAAGCCGGCGTGCCCGGCGCGATCACGATCGCCACCAACATGGCCGGCCGCGGCACCGACATCAAGCTCGGCGGCTCGCTAGAGATGCGCATCCAGCAGGAGACTGCCGGGATCACCGATGAAGCCGAGAAGGCGACGAAGATCGAGCAGATCAAGGCCGACATCGAGCATTTCCGCGACATCGTGCTGAAGGCCGAGGAGACCGTCGAGGTCGAGCCGGCGAAGGGATCCAAGCCCGCCAAGACCGTGAACAAGCCCGGCGGCCTCTACATCATCGGCTCCGAGCGTCACGAATCCCGCCGTATCGACAACCAGCTGCGCGGCCGTTCCGGCCGTCAGGGCGACCCCGGCCGCTCGAAATTCTTCCTGTCGCTGGAAGACGACCTGATGCGCATCTTCGGCTCGGACCGCCTCGACAGCATGCTTCAGCGTCTCGGCCTGCAAGAGGGCGAGGCCATCATCCATCCCTGGATCAACAAGGCGCTGGAGAAGGCGCAGCAGAAGGTCGAGGCGCGCAACTTCGACATCCGCAAGAACCTCCTCAAGTTCGACAACGTCCAGAACGACCAGCGCAAGGTGATCTTCGATCAGCGCGTCGAACTGATGAAGGACGAGAGCGTCGCCGAGACCGTCGCCGACATGCGCCACGCCTTCATCGACGACCTCGTCGTCAAGCACGTGCCCGAGCATGCCTATGCCGAGCAGTGGGACGTCGCCGGGCTCAAGGACGAGTTGAAGCGCGTGCTCGATCTCGACCTGCCGGTCGACGAATGGGCCAGGGAAGAGGGCATCGCCGACGAGGAGCTGCTGACGCGCATCGAGACCAAGGCCGACGAGCACATGGCCGCCAAGGTCGCGCAATGGGGCCCCGACGTGATGCGTTACGTCGAGAAGACCATCCTCTTGCAGACGCTCGACCATCTCTGGCGCGAGCACCTGATCATGCTCGACCATCTGCGCCAGGTCATCGGCCTGCGCGGCTACGGCCAGCGCGATCCCCTGCAGGAATACAAGACCGAAGCGTTCAATCTCTTCCAGGAGATGAGTGCCCATCTGCGCGAGGCCGTCACGGCGCAGCTGATGCGCGTCGAGATCGTCCCGCCAGAGCAGGAAGCCCCCATCCTGCCGGCGATGGAAGCGCACAAGTTCGACCCGAACACCGGCGAGGACGAAATGGCGCTCGCCAGCGTCACGCTGGCCCCGCAGCACACCGACGCGGCATTGCGCGATCCGAAGAACCCGGCCAGCTGGGGCAAGGTCGGCCGCAACGAGGATTGCCCGTGCGGTAGCGGCAAGAAGTACAAGCACTGCCACGGTCGGTACGCGTAGCGGCCAGTTTCGCTGCCGTGCGCGTGTGAGGCGCGATTCTCGCGCCTCATCATCCGCTGTCGTCGCCGGGCTCGACCGGGCGACCCAGTACGCCGCGGCTCCTCGGCTCAATCACATCCGCCTCTGGAATACTGGATCGCCCGATTAAATCGGGCGATGACAGTTGTGTGTGGCGCGAGACTTTCCAAGCCGTCGTCCCTGCGAACGCAGGGACCCATACCGCGGAATCTATCGACGGCGCGTGGTCGTCGTACCGCGCGAGAACGGGTAACGACCAGTCTTCGCCAAACGTCTTCCTGTGGTTATGGATCCCGGATCTGCGCGCGCTTGTCCGGGGCGACGTGTTGAGAGAGTGCGCAGCTCAATTCGAGCTGTCGATCAAGCTCTCCAGCAGCCGCTTCAATTCGCTCGTCGACTTGTCGCCGTAGCTTTCCAGGATGTGCTCCTCCTGGTCCACCGCGAGCGAGTTGAGCTTCTTGCACAGCACCTTGCCGCGGTCGGAGATGAACATCAGCACCTTGCGGCGATCGTTCGGGTCCTGCACGCGATAGACCAGCGTATCGGAGACCATGCGGTCGATCATCTTGGTCAGCGTCGGATGATTGAGCAGCACCGCGTCCGCAAGCTCGCCCATCGAATGGCCGTTGCCATCCGACAGCACTTTCAAGATGCGCCATTGCTCGACCGGCACGCCCTCCTTGCTCAACCGCAGTTCGAGCTGCCGGTTGATCTCCCGGTTGGCTTGCGCGAGCAGGTAGGCGAGGTGTTCGGTGATCGGGGAGTTTTCTTTCGGCGGTTTTGCCACGGCTAAGACTTCGTCTTGACCCAATTGAGTGAATGTCTTGCAATCAATGCTGCATCTATATGCACTTCAATTCTTGAATATTCAATATTTTCAAAATAGGATCATTGCCCAACAAAAGGGCGGAAGCCGCGGCCGCCTGCTCAATGTGCTTTCAGGTCTGGTCCCAGACAGGAGTTGGCGTGCGCGCGACGGTAAACTTCCCGGCTCACGGCGGCCCGGCGTTGCCGCCGTCTTTGCTGTTCAGGAATTTGTCGTCATCGGCGGCGGATTTCGACCTGTCTCCGGTCGATGCGCATTTCATGAAGCGGCGCGGCGCGCGCAACAAGCTGCGCATCGGCAATTTCCTCACCTTCACCGGCTCGCCCGGGATCTGGGGCCCGACCTCCACCAACAGCGCGATGCTGGCGGTCGCCGAGATCAACAAGCGCGGCGGCATTCTGGGTCGCGAGCTCGAGCTGTCGATCTACGATTCCGGCGGCCCGATCGACGAGGTGGTGCGCCGCGCCGAGCAGGCGATCGCTTTCGACGAGGTCGACCTCATCATGGGCTCGCATATCAGCGCGGTCCGGGTCGCGCTGCGCAAGGTCACCGGCAATCGCATCCCCTATATCTACACCCCGGTCTATGAAGGCGGCGAGCGCACGCCGGGCGTCATGGCGATCGGCGAGACGCCGCGCTGGCAGAGCCGGCCGTCGATCCATTGGCTGGCGGAGGTCAAGAAGGCCGCGCGCTGGTACCTGATCGGCAGCGATTACGTCTGGCCCTGGCAGTCGCATCGCGCGGTGAAGCGCTACATCAAGGAGGCGGGCGGCCAGGTCGTCGGCGAGGAGTTCGTCCCGGTCGGCGAGGACAATCACGAGCCGCATCTGGCGCGCATCCGCGCCGCCAAGCCGGACGTGGTGCTGATCTCGCTGATCGGCACCGACAGCATCACCTTCAACCGCGCCTTCGCGGAAGCGGGGCTTGCCCCCTCGACGCTGCGGCTTGCCGGTGCGATGGACGAGACCGTGCTGCTCGGTATCGGCGCCGACAACACCGAGAATCTGTTCTGCGCCTCCGGCTACTTCAACGGCCTGGTCTCGCGTGCCAATGACGAGTTCCTCAGTGCCTATCATTCCATGTTCGGTGCCAACGCGCCGCCGGTCGGCTCCGTCGGCCAGTCGAACTATGAGGGGCTGCGCTTCCTGGAGGCCGTGGCCAACCGCGCCGGCTCGCTGGCCTTTCGTCCGCTGCTGAAGGCCGCCCGCAACACCGTCTACTCGGCGGGCCGCGGTCCCGTGACGCTTCGCGATGGCCGCGCCGAGATGCCGATGTATCTCGCTGAAGCCGACGGTCTCGACTTCAGGATCATCAAAACGCTCTGAGGGACGGCTGCCGACACGCCGCACCGATCGCGCGAAATAATACTTGAAAAGGAAAATATTTCCGTCTCTAGTAACGACACGAAGCCGATTGGCCCGCGCCGCGCAGGCGCGAGCGAGAGGCTTCCGTTCAACGCCAGGGATCAAGAAGCCTTCAAGGAGAGCGCCGTGACAGTTGTCCTTCCAACGCCCGCCCAACTTCGCAGCGTCGCCGAGCAGTGCGGCCTTTCGCTGTCCGACGACGACGTCGCCTCGTTCCGCGGCCTGATGCAAGGCTCGATCGAAGCCTACAATCTCGTTGCCGCGATGCCGGATGAGGTGCCGGAGGTGAAATATCCGCGCACGCCGGGCTATCGGCCCTCGGCCGAAGAGAACCCGCGCAATGCCTGGTATCGCAAGTCGACCGTGAAAGGCGCCGCCAGCGGCAAGCTCAAGGGCAAGACCGTCGCGCTCAAGGACAACATCATGCTGGCCGGCGTGCCCATGACCAACGGCTCGTCGACGCTGGAAGGCTATGTGCCCGATTTCGACGCCACCATCGTCACGCGCATGCTGGACGCCGGCGCAGAGATCGCCGGCAAAACCCATTGCGAGCACTTCTGCCTGTCCGGCGGCAGCCACACCGGCTCCTACGGGCCGGTGCACAATCCGCACAAGATGGGTTACTCGGCCGGCGGCTCGTCGTCGGGATCGGGCGTCGTGGTCGCGCTCGGCGAGGTCGACATGGCGATCGGCGGCGATCAGGGCGGCTCGATCCGCATGCCGTCCTCGTTCTGCGGCATCTACGGCATGAAGCCGACCTGGGGCCTCGTGCCCTATACCGGGATCATGCCGATCGAGATCTATGTCGACCATACCGGTCCGATGACCGCGACGGTCGCCGACAATGCGCTGCTGCTCGAAGTGCTCGCCGGCGACGACGGCTACGATTCGCGCATCAAGGCGCCGAAGGTCGAGGAATACACCAAGGCGCTCGGCCAGGGCGTCAAGGGCATGAAGATCGGCATCCTCAAGGAAGGTTTTGAGCAGCCGGTCGCAGAGGCCGCGGTGAATGAAAGCGTGCGCGAGGCCGCCAAGCGCTTTAGGGATCTGGGTGCCACGGTTGAGACCGTCTCGATCCCGATGCACCTGCTGGGCGGCGCGATCTGGACCCCGATCGGCACCGAAGGCCTGACCCAGACCATGATGTTCGGCGACGGCTACGGCCTCAGCCGCGGCGATCTCTATTCGACCTCGCTGATGGATTTCCATCGCGGCTGGCGCCGGCAGGCCGATTCGCTGTCCGAGACCACGAAGCTGTTCATGATGCTGGGCACCTACATCAACAACAATTTCGGTCCACGCTTCTACGGCAAGGCGCTCAACATCTCGCGCCGGCTGACTGCGGCCTACGACAAGGCACTCGAGGATTACGATCTGCTCTTGCTGCCGACGACGCCGATGAAGGCGACCAAGCTGCCGGAGCCCAATGCCAGCCGCGAGGAATACGTTGCTCGCGCGCTCGAGATGATCTCCAACACCGCGCCGTTCGACATCACGCATCATCCCGCGATGTCGCTGCCCTGCGGCATGGTCGACGGCCTGCCGGTCGGCCTGATGCTGGTCGGCCGCATGTTCGAGGAATCCACCATCTACCGCGCCGCGCACGCCTTCGAGCAGATCGGCGACTGGAAGAAGATGTGAGAGGTCGACCGATGCAGGCGGGGTGGATCGCAACGCATGGCTAACGCGTTCGTCGCGGCGTTCGAGATCCTGAGCTTCGGCGCGATCATCGTCCTGATCGTGCTGGGGCTCGGGATCATCGCCAGCATGATGGGCATCTTCAACTTCGCGCAGGGCGAGTTCGTCCTGCTCGGGGCCTACATCACCTATCTCGCCTATGCCAAGGGAATGCCGATCTGGGCCGGCATGGTCGCGGCGCCCTTCGTCGTCGGCGCGCTCGGCTTCGTGCTGGAGGCGCTGATCATCCGAAGATTCTACGCCGCACCGATCGTCGCCATGCTCGGCACCTATGCGCTCGGCCTGATCATCCGCGAATCCGTGCGCGGCCTGATCGGCGGCTTCTATCTCACCGTGCCGGAGCCGATCGGCGGCTCGATCGACATTGGCGCCATGCACATCTCGGCCTGGCGCTTCACCATCATCGTCATCACCCTGCTGGTGATGGGCGGCTGCTATCTGCTGCTGTCGCGCACGAGCTTCGGCCTGCGCGTCCGCGCGACGCTGGAAAATCCGTCGCTGGCGCGCGCTTCGGGCATCTCGACGCCGCTGATCTACGGCGCCACCTTTGCCTTCGGTGCCGCGCTCGCCGGCCTTGCCGGCGCGCTGATCGTGCCGGTGTTCAGCCTGTTCGCCGATCTCGGCCTGCGCTTCCTGATCCAGGGTTTTGTCGCGGTCATGGTCGGTGGCGTCGGCTCCTTCATCGGTCCGGTCGCTGGCGCCGGCGTCATCGGCACGCTCAGCGCCGCGCTGCCCTGGGTGATGGCGCCCGTCGTCGCCGACGTGCTCGTCTTCGTTCTCGCCATTGTCTTCATCAAATTCCGCCCGCAGGGCCTCATCGCTGGAAAAGGGGTTTAGTCACATGTTCGATCGCACTCAGCTTTCACGGCGCCGCTTCCTGTCCAATTTCGCTTTCGCGTCCGGCGCAGTCGCAACCGGTGTCGGCAGCTGGGTGATCCCGGCGCCCTGGGCCAATGCGGCCGAGGCCCCGATCAAGGTCGGCATCGCCACCGACCTCACCGGCCCGATCGCCTATGCCGGCAATGCCGACGCCAACGTCGCCAAGATGGTGATCAAGGAGATCAACGCGGCCGGCGGCCTGCTCGGCCGTCCGCTCGAGCTCTACATCGAGGATACCGCGTCCAACGAATCCGTGGCCGTTGGCAACGTGCGAAAACTGATTCAGCGCGACAAGGTCGACATGGTGCTGGGCGGCATCACCTCGTCGATGCGCAACGCGATCAAGGACCCGATCGTGGCGCGCGGCAAGACGCTCTACATCTATCCGCAGCTCTATGAAGGCAAGGAGTGCACGCCCTATCTGTTCTGCACCGGCCCGACGCCGGCGCAACAGTGCGATGAGTTCATCCCCTGGCTGATCAAGAACGGCGGCAAGAAGTTCGCGCTGCCGAGCGCGAACTATGTCTGGCCGCACACGCTCAACGTCTATGCCCGCAAGGTGATCGAATCCAATGGCGGCGAGGTCGTGTTCGAGGAATACTACCCGCTCGACCAGGTCGACTTTTCCGCGACCGTCAACCGCATCGTCTCCAACAAGGTCGACGTCGTCTTCAACACCGTCATTCCGCCGGGCGTCGGCCCGTTCTTCAAGCAGCTCTATGAAGCCGGCTTCCTCAAGAACGGCGGGCGGCTCGCCTGCGTCTACTATGACGAGAACACGCTCAACATCAATCAGGCCGCGGAGATCGAGGGCCTCGCCAGCTGCCTCGACTATTTCAAGGTGCTGACCAAGGAGAACCCGTTCGACGCAAAAATCCAGGCGGCCTATGAGAAGGATTTTCCGGGCAACTTCCTGTTCGCCGCCGGCAGCGCCGCGACCGGCACCTATCGCGGCCTGAAGCTGTGGGAAGCCGCAGTGAAGGAAGCCGGCAAGATCGACCGCGAGTCGGTGGCGGCCGCGCTCGACCATGCCAAGATCGCCGAAGGTCCCGGCGGCCCCGCCGAGATGGTCCCGGGCAAGCGGCACTGCAAGATGAAGATGTACACCGCCGTCGCCAAGGGCGGCAATTACGAGATCGTCGCACGCAGCAACGGCCTCGTCGATCCCAAGGAATGCTGAATCCTCACCTCTCCCCGACGGGGAGAGGTGAAGCGAACCGACCCTCTCGATGCCTCAACTCGGAATGCTGAAATCTATGGGTGCAGCTAAGCAAGCCGTCCAGGTCGAAGTCGGGGACGAGATGGACGTTCCGGTCATCGATCACGCGCCGGCAGAACGAGGGACGGCACGAAAAATCCTGCCGATCGTCGAGGGCGTCGTGCTGGTCGCGGCGCTGCTCGCGCCGCTGGTGCTGCAGGACTATCTGACCGTGTTCGCGACCCGCGTGATCATCCTCGCGCTGTTCGCGCTGTCGTTCGACCTGGTCTGGGGCTATGCCGGCATCATGAGCTTTGGCCAGGCCCTGTTCTTCGGCTCGGCCGGCTATGGCGTGGCACTGCTCGCGCGCGACCTCGACATCACCAACATTGTCCTGGTGCTGCCAGCGGGCACGCTGATCGGCCTCACCTTCGCACTCTTGCTCGGCGGCTTCCTGCTGCTGGGCCGGCATCCCTCCAGCGTGATCTTTGTCTCGCTCGGCACGCTCACCGGCTCCTACGCCGCCGACCGCCTCGCGCGCGGCTGGTATTATCTCGGCGGCCAGAACGGCATTCCCTCGATCGCACCGATGTCGCTCGGTACTTACGAATTCACGGAAGGCCCCGCCTTCTACTATCTCGTGCTCGGCATTCTCGTGGTGGTTTACCTGCTCTGCCGCTTCCTGGTGCGCTCGCAATTCGGCCTCGCGCTCGCCGGCCTGCGCGAGAACGAGCAGCGCATCGCCTTCTTCGGCTACAAGGCGCAGCACCTGAAAGCGATCATCTTCACCATCGGCGGCGCCGTCGCCGGCCTTGCCGGCAGCCTCTACGCGTTCCACGAAGGTTTCGTCTGGCCCAACATGGTCGGCGTCGTGGTCTCCACGCAGGTCGTGCTCTACGTGCTGTTCGGCGGCTCCGGCACGCTGATCGGCGCCGTCATCGGCACTGTCATCGTCGAGGGCGTCAGCTTCTGGCTGTCGGACAATTATCGCGACGTCTGGCCGATCATTTTGGGCTTGCTGCTGCTGCTCGTGATCCTGTTCCGGCCGCTCGGCCTGATCAGTTTTGTCCTCGGCGAGCGTGAACGCGTCGGCAGCTTCGGTGCGAAACCGAAGGAGAAGCGCAATGCCGCTCCTTGAAGCCGCCGGCATCAAGAAGGTCTTCGGCAAGCTCACCGCGCTCGATGGCGCGGCACTCACCGTCGGCGAGAACGAGTTTCATGGCCTGATCGGCCCGAACGGCTCCGGCAAGAGCACGCTGATGAAGTGCATCGCCGGTGCCGAGGTGCCGACGCAAGGAAAGGTCTCCTTCGTCAACGCCGACATTACCGCATTCACGCCGACCGAGCGGGCGCGGGCCGGCATGAGCCTGAAATTCCAGATCACATCCGTGCTGCCGTCGCTGACGCTCTACGACAACATCCTGCTGGCGCTACAGGCGCAGTGCTCGCTGCTCGACCTCGTATTCTCGCGCACGCGGGGTGCGCTGCACGACCAGGTCATGACCATGCTGACGCAGTTCCGCCTCGCGAACCGCGCCTTCGATGCGGCCGCGGCGCTGTCGCATGGCCAGCAGCAATGGCTGGAAATCGCGATGGCGCTGGCGGGCAAGCCGAAGCTGTTGCTGCTCGACGAGCCCACCGGCGGCATGAGCCTGGAGGAACGCCGCGTCACCGGTGAGTTGCTGCAGCCGATCAAAAAGCACTGTTCGCTCGTCATCGTCGAGCACGACCTCGATTTCATCCGCGACATCTGCGATCGCCTCACCGTGCTCGACCAGGGCAAGGTGTTGGCATCGGGCACGGTGTCCGAGATCCAGGCCAACACATCCGTCCAGGAGATCTATCTGCGCCGTGCCTGAATTTTTGGACATCAAGCATCTCGACGCCGGCTATGGCCGCAGCCAGGTCCTGTTCGACGTCAGCCTCGGCATCCCCTGGCGCGGCGGCGTCGCCGTGCTCGGCCGCAACGGCGCCGGCAAGACCACGTTGATGAAGACCATCGTCGGCGAGCTGCCGGCGTGGAAGGGCGAGGTCGCCTTCGACGGCCGCGACATCAGCCGCCGCGCCACCCAGGAGCGCGTCCGCGCCGGCATCGGCTACGTGCCGCAGGAGCATTCGGTGTTCGCGCGCCTGTCGGTCCGCGACAATCTCGCCGTCGGCTCGCTCGCAGCTAAGGATGCCTCCGCGATCGACCGCGTGCTGACCATCTTCCCCAAACTCGGCCAGCGCCTCGATCAGCCCGCCGGCACCCTCTCCGGCGGCGAGCGCAAGATGCTCGCCATCGGCCGCGCCATGCTGGGCGATCCCAAGCTGCTGCTGCTGGACGAGCCGACCGAAGGCGTCTGGATCGGCGTCATCGAGGAGATCACCGAACGCCTGATCGAGCTCGCCAAGACCATCGCCGTGATCATCGTCGAGCAGCACCTCGATTTGGCGCTGCGCGTTGCCGACTACGCCTATGTGCTGGATCGCGGCCGCGTCGCGCTGCAGGGCGCGGCGGGTGAGGTGAGGGGCAACCCGGAGCTGATGCGGTATCTGGCGCCGTAGGGCGCCGAAGCGCATCGCTGTCGCCCCGAACTCACCTGTCATGCCCCGGCTTGACCGGGGCATCCAGGGCCGATCAAGTCGGGCGATGACAGCAGAGTGTGGGGTGAGAGCGAAAGTCGTCGGCTTACTTCATCGCCCCGAAGCGGCTGTCGAACGAGTTCGACGAGACCACAGGTGCGGCACCCGCCATTTGGCCGCTCTCACCGGCGCCATCCGACACCGACGGCTTCAACGCCGGGCGGGTCTGGGCGAGGCGGGTGTCGGGCTGCGGCTTCGGCGGCTCAGCCGGCTTGGCGGCAGCGACAGCCGGTTTCGGCGTATCCTTCGCGGCGTCCTTGGACTTGTCATGGCCCGGCACGAAGCGAGTCACTGCGGCCTTGAGCCTCGACGCTGCCGTGGGCGGCGTCGTGGACGTCTGGGCCGGCGCCACGGACGCGGTCGCCTGCGGCGCAGGCGTGGCGGTCGCCGTGGTGTCGGCGGTGCCGAGGCCCATCTTGCGGCCGAGATTGGAGAAGAAGCCGCCTTGAGATTTCTCTTGCGACTTCTCGCTCGGAGCGGCCGACGCGACGCGCGTGTTGGCGGCGGGCGCGCTGGCCGCGACAACCCGCTCTTCCTGCGGCGCAGGCGCGGACGCCACCGCGTCGAGATTCGGCTTGGGCGGATTGACGTGTCCGGGGATCGTGCCGGGTGCCTTCGCCATCGCCAGCATCTGCAGCGTGGTGCCTTCGGCGCCTTCGGACAGGCCGGTCGAGCCTTCCGGAATCTTGGCGGCGAACACCTTGTTCATGCCGCCGTCGATGCCGGTGTTCATGCGCGCCACCGGCGTGCCCTTGGCGACGAGCTTGGCGTAGACGGTCTCGTCCTGCTGCTGCTTCTCGCGCACGGCGCTGGCGATGTCCTCGGGGATCACATAGGCCGGGCATTTTGCCGAGGCGTCGAATACCGGATCGCGCTTGGCGTCGGCCGGCTTCGTTGCGTCGAACACGTACTTCTTCTCGCAGAAATCGACCTTCGGCTCCTGCCGCGTCACCTCGAAATGATCATAGCCTTCCTTGATCATCTTCCAGAACGGCATGTTCGGATTGTTCCGGTGCTTGGCCATGTTCACCGGCGTCATCTTGAACGGATAGGCCTGCAGCTGAAACGCCTTCTGCCCGCCGAAGAAGGATTCGCGTCCGAGCGAATAAATCTCCGCGATCTGCTCGTCGGTCATCGCGTAACAGCCGCGCGACGAACAATCGCCATGCACCATCAGCTGCGAGCCGGTGCGGCCCAAAGCCTTGTCAAACGCGTTCGGATAACCCGTGTTGAACGAGAGGTAATAGGCCGACTGCGGATTCATCTGGCTCGGATTGATCGAGTAGAATCCCTCCGGCGCCTGACGGTCGCCTTCGCGCACCTTGGGGCCGAGGTCACCGGACCAGCGGCAGATCGGATAGGTCTTGAGCAGCGCGAACTGGCCCGAGCGGGTCTGCTTCCAGACCTCGAGCTCGGCCTCCTGCTTGAACAGGCGGACCAGGATCGGCGATTGCAGGTCCATGTCCTTCTCGGCCATCGCGGCGATCAGCTTCGGCGGCACCGGCTGGTTGGCCTTGGCGTTGGTCGCGAGCGAGACCTGATCGGTGTCGCAGCCGGCGAGCAGAACGCCGGCCGTCATCAGCGCAACCGAAGCCAAGAGCGCGCGAGCAAGCGAACGAGAAATCAAGATGGACCCCACACCGTGCCGGGCAGCGAGCGCGAACCCCAATTCGTTTGGCGCATGATCCGACCGGAAAACCGGACCCGTCATGACGGGCTTTTTCAGCTCACGCCCCAGCGCTTATGCCCTGAAGCCATTGATTAAAATTCTAACCTCTGGGTCATGTGGTCGCAACCCGAGCGGGGATCACGAGGGCGTTGGCCCAGTGGCATGGTCAACGAAGACTAAATGGACGCGACTTGGGACGGAACTTGGGCTTTTGGGCCCCATCGGGACTCAGATCGCCGATTTGGGCAAAAAAAGGGTTAATGCGGGGTTACCGGGGGGCCGTCTCGTGCCCCGGACGCAGCGCAGCGCCCCTTTGGCGGTGCGCTGCTGAGCCGGGGCCCAGGCTGCGAGCGAGCTGTGCGGCCCCCTGGATCCCGGCTCTGCGGAGCGTCACTTCGTGCCGCACCGGGTCCGGGACACGAAAACCCGCCGGAATCAGCCCAGTTTCCGGCCGATATCGAGGAATTTCTGCCGCCGCTGCTTACGGATCGCATCCCCGTCCAGGCCGCGGAGCTCGTCGAAGGCTTTGGCGATGGCCTCGCCCGTGGTGGCGATCATGGCGGCGGGGTCGCGATGGGCGCCGCCGACCGGCTCCTTCAGGATGGCGTCTATCACCCCGAAGCGGAGCATGTCCTGGGCGGTGATCTTCATGTTGTTGGCGGCTTCCTGCGCCTTGGTGCCGTCGCGCCAGAGGATGGAGGACGCCGCTTCCGGCGAGATCACGCTGTAGATGGCGTGCTCGAGCATCAACACCTTGTTGGCGGTGGTGATGGCGATGGCGCCGCCCGACATGCCCTCGCCGGTGATGATGGCGACGTTCGGCACAGTCAGCGCCAGGCAGGCATCGGTCGAGCGCGCGATCGCCTCGGCTTGTCCCCGCTCTTCCGCGCCGATGCCGGGATAGGCGCCGGCGGAATCGGCGAGCGACAGCACCGGCAGGCCGAACCGCTCGGCCATCTCCATCAGCCGCACGCATTTGCGATAGCCTTCGGGCCGCGCCATGCCGAAATTGTGCCGAATCCGGCTCTCGGTGGAATCGCCCTTTTCCTGGCCCATCACGCAGATCGGCTCGCCGCGGAAGCGGCCGAAACCGGCGACCAGCGCCTCGTCCTCGCCGAACTTGCGGTCGCCGGCGAGCGGGGTGAACTCGGTGATCAGGCCCTTGATGAAGTCGTTGAAGTGCGGCCGCTGCGGATGCCGCGCCACCAGCGTCTTCTGCCACGGCGTCAGGTTCGTATAGAGGTCGGCCAGCGCCTGCGCCGCCTTGTCCTCGATCCGCCCGACCTCGTCGCTGATATCGGTGCCGGAGGCCGCGAGCGCCCGCAATTCGTCGACCTTGGAGTCGAGCTCGGCGACGGGCTTTTCGAAGTCGAGATAGCTGCGCATCTGGTCTTGCATCAACTCAATATAGGGGGACGGGGTGAAGCGGCGAAGCGGATTTGGGTGGGTGGAAAGAGTGTAGCTTCTCCAATGGGTTGACTTGTGCGCTGCGAGCGAGCCCGCCAAATCATCCGGGAGGCCCCGGCTCTTTCTGCGGAGATGTGGCCGAAGTCAAGGCGGTTTCATGGGTTGCCCCGGCTGGAGCGCTCGTGTCCCGGACGCGCTGCAGCGCCCTATAGCGCTGCTGCGCTGAGCCGGGACCCAGCAAGCGGCATGGGCCCCGGCTCTGCGGCGCACCGTACCGGACGATGCTTCGCATCGCCGGGAACGCTGCGCTGCGTCCGGGGCACGAGACCCGTTTACCTCTCCGCGAGCGGATGCAGATCCCGCACCAGGCTCTTCAGCCGCTCCTCGACCACATGGGTGTAGATCTGGGTCGTGGAGATGTCGGTGTGTCCAAGCAGGGTCTGCACGATGCGCAAGTCCGCGCCGTTGTGCAGCAAATGGCTGGCGAAGGCGTGGCGCAGCACGTGCGGGGAGACCAGCCGGGCCTGCAGGCCGGAGGCAACCGCAAGCTCCTTCAAGTCGCGGGCGAAATGCTGCCGCGTCAGATGTCCGCTCTCGCCGAAGGAAGGAAACAGCCATTTCGAGGCGGCGAGGCTGTCCTTCTTCTTCTCCGTCTTCGCAGTCTCCGTCGCGGCGAGATAGTCGGCCATCGCCTGCCGCGAGGCCTCGTTGAGCGGCACCAGGCGTTCCTTGTTGCCCTTGCCGCGCACCACGATCATGCGGGCATCGCGCTTGGCCGCCGAGCGCGGCAGCGCCACCAGCTCGGAGACGCGCAGGCCCGTGGCATAGAGCACCTCGAGCAGGCAATAGAGTCGCAACGCCCGCAGCCGCTTCGAGGGCGAGGCATCTTCCGCCTCGCTCAATTCCTTGGCGCGGCGGAGCATGCGGTCGACATCGGCGATCGACAGCACCTTTGGCAGGCCGCGGCCGCGCTTGGGTCCGGACAGGATCGCCGCCGGATCGTCACCGCGAATGCGCTCGTTCAGGAGGAAACGGTAGAGATGCCGCATCGCCGACAGCCGCCGCGCGACGCTGGTGGATTTGAAGCCGCGGGTGTCGAGATCGACGAGGTAGTCGCGCAGGATCTGCGTCTCCGCGTCCGCGAAACTGTGGCCGACGCGGCCCAGAAATTCCGAGAAATCGGTGAGGTCGCGGCGATAGGCGTCGAGCGTATTGGGGCCGGCGCCCTGTTCCGCTGCGAGCATGTCGAGGAACAGGCCGATGAGCTTGGTGTCGGAGGGCTTTGCGGGCATGCCCGGAGCCTAGCTGCTATTTCTTGAGAAACTTATCCGGCGGGATCGTCACCGTCATTTCCCGCGGCTTCGGATTGACGAAGTTCGCCAGCGCGAAGACCACGCCATAGACGATGCCGGCGATCACGGCGACGACCGTCAGGAAGCGGAACAAGCTCGGCATCGTTCTGGGGTCTCGGGTAAGGGGCCAGGCGGCCAAATTAACCAATGAAATCATCCAACATGTTCGCCGTTTCGTGGCAAGAGTCCTCTGGCGAGGGTCCCTGCGGGGTCGTATAGGTGGCCAAACCATGCCGCCTTTGGCGGCAGATCGAGCGAGATTTATGTCCGACGCCGCGTTGCCGATTCCCGCTTCGCCCGAGGCCGACATCCTGTCGGCACTCGGCGCGCGCTCGATCGTGCTCGTCGGCATGATGGGGGTGGGCAAATCCACCATCGGCCGGCGCATGGCGGTCCGCCTCAAGCTGCCCTTCGTCGATGCCGACACCGAGATCGAGGCGGCGGCCGGCATGACCATACCGGAGATTTTCGAACGCCATGGCGAGGCGCATTTCCGCGATGGCGAGGCAAGGGTGATCGCGCGCCTGCTCGAGGGTGGTCCCGTGGTGCTGGCGACCGGCGGCGGCGCTTTCATGCGCGAGGAGACGCGCGCGCGCATCGCGGCGAAAGCCATCTCGATCTGGCTCAGGGCGGACCACGACGTCATCATGCGCCGCGTGCGTCGTCGTGCCGACCGTCCGCTGCTTCGGACCGCCGACCCCGAGGGAACCGTGACGCGCCTGCTCACCGAGCGCGAGCCGGTCTATGCCAATGCCGACCTCACGATCGCCTCGCGCGACGTGCCGCACGATAGAATCGTCGAGGAATGCATCGCGGCGCTGCACGCCCATCTCTGCGGCGAACAGGCCGCCCAACCACCTGCCGACGTTGCGAGTGCGTTAAGATGACTGCGCCGTTGAAACATTCCGATCCCGTCAAGGTCGACGTCGCGCTGGAGGATCGCGCCTATGACATCGTCATCGGCCGCGGCGTGCTGTCTTCGCTTGGCGAACGGATCGCAGCCTTGCGGCCGGGCGTGCGTACGGCCGTTGTCACCGACCGCACCGTCGCAAAATACTGGCTCGAGCCGGCCGAAGCGTCGCTTGCCGCCGCCGGCATCCCGACCTCGCGCATTGTGGTCGAGGAGGGCGAGATCTCGAAAACCTATGCCGGCCTCGAAAAGGTCAGCGAGGCCCTGATCGCCGCTCGAATCGAGCGCAACGATCTCGTCATCGCGCTCGGCGGCGGCGTGGTCGGCGATCTCGCCGGCTTTGCCGCGGCGATCCTGCGCCGCGGCGTCGATTTCGTGCAGGTGCCGACCTCGCTGCTGGCGCAGGTCGATTCGTCCGTCGGCGGCAAGACCGGCATCAACTCGCCGCAGGGCAAGAATTTGCTCGGCGCCTTCCACCAGCCGGTGCTTGTCGTCGCCGACACCGCCGTGCTCGACACGCTGTCGCCGCGGCAATTCCGCGCCGGCTATGCCGAGGTCGCCAAATATGGCGTGCTCGGCGACGAGGCCTTCTTCTCCTGGCTGGAAAAGAACCACTCCGACATCTTCAAGGGCGGCTCCGCGCGCGAGCATGCGATCGCGACCTCTTGCCGTGCCAAGGCGGGCGTCGTTTCGCGCGACGAGCGCGAGACCGGCGAGCGCGCTCTGCTCAATCTCGGCCACACCTTCGGCCACGCACTGGAAGCCGCGACCGGCTTCTCCGACCGCCTGTTCCACGGCGAGGGCGTCGCGATCGGCATGACGCTGGCGGCGCAGTTTTCCGCTAAGCTAGGCATGATCGGCGAGCTTGAGGCGGCGCGTGTCGAACGCCACCTGATCGAAGCCGGCCTGCCGACGCGCTTGCAGGACATCGCGGGTTTTGCGCAGGAAGGCCTTGCCGACGCCGACGCGCTGATGGCGCTGATGGCGCAGGACAAGAAGGTCAAGCGCGGCAAGCTCACCTTCATCCTGCTGGAAGCCGTGGGCCGCGCGGTGATCGCGAAGGATGTCGAGCCGGCGCCGGTGCGCGACTTCCTCGAGGACAAGCTCGCGCAGAAGGCTTGATGCGCGGCCGATCATTTCTGTTGAGTGGTGCATGGACTGGCTCGGATTCACCATCGTCGTCCTCTGCCTCTTGGTCTCGGCGTTCTTCGCCGCGAGCGAGACCGCGCTGACCGGCGCCTCGCGCGCCAGCATGCTCCGCCTCTCCAAGCAAGGTAATCGCGACGCCGACGTCGTCTCGCAGCTGCTCGACATGCGCGAGCGCCTGATCGGCGCGCTTCTGCTCGGCAACAATATCGCCAATATCGGCGCGTCCGCGCTTGCCACCGGCATCTTCACGTCCTGGTTCGGCGATGTCGGCGTGCTCTATGCCACCGGCGTGATGACCGCCCTGGTCGTGATCTTCGCCGAGGTGCTGCCGAAAACCATCGCGATCAACGCGCCGGATCGCATGGCGCTCGCGGTCGCGCGCCCGATGCGGCTGACGATGTACGTGCTGGGTCCACTGCTCAGAATAGTCGAGGTCATCGTGCGCCTGCTGATGCGGCTGTTTGGCTTGGCCGGCGAGCATCAGGCCATCCTGTCGCCGACCGAGCGCCTGCGCGGCGCGGTCGACCTGCTGCACCACGAAGGCAAGTTCGAGAAGCATGACCGCGACATGCTTGGCGGCCTCCTGGACCTGCGCGAGCTCCAGGTCTCCGACGTCATGATCCATCGCACCGAGATGATGATGATCAATGCCGATCTGCCGCCGGAAGAGCTGGTGCGCGAGGTGCTGGCGACCGAATACACCCGCATTCCGCTCTGGCGCGAGAAGCCGGAGAACATCATCGGCGTGCTGCACGCCAAGGATTTGCTGCGCGCGATCCGCGCCTCCGACGGCGACACCTCGCGCATCGACGTCTCCACCATCGCGCTGCCGCCCTGGTTCGTGCCGGAGATGCGGCCCGTCTCCGAGCAGCTCAAGGCCTTCCGCCGGCGAAAAACCCATTTCGCACTCGTCGTCGACGAGTACGGCGAGGTTGAGGGTCTTGTGACGCTGGAAGACATTTTGGAAGAGATCGTCGGCGACATCTCCGACGAGCACGACGTCGTGGTGGCCGGCGTGCGCGCCCAGCCGGACGGCTCGGTCGTGGTCGACGGCTCGGTGCCGATCCGCGACCTCAACCGCGCCATGGACTGGCACCTGCCCGATGAAGAGGCAACGACGGTCGCCGGCCTCGTCATTCACGAGGCGCGCTCGATTCCCGACCGCGGCCAGAGCTTCACCTTCCACGGCTTCCGTTTCCGTGTCCTCCGCCGCGAGCGCAACCGCATCACCGCGCTCCGTATTTCACCGGTGCCGCGGGAAGCAGAGCTGGAGGAGGCAAAGCCGAGAAGGGCCGGGACGTCGTTTTGAGCCTCACACTCGGTGTCATCGCCCGCCTTGTGCGCACTTGCGCACTGGGGCGGGCGATCCAGTACGCCGCAGCGGCTCGGCTATAGCCGCGCTGTCTCGGAGTACTGGATGCCCCGCCTTCGCGGGGCATGACAGTGGGGTTAGCTTCCGCCTTCCCCCGGCGCCTGCGCATTGATGGCGAGCGCGTGCACGCCGCCGGAGAGTTCCGCGGCGAGCGCCGAATTTATCATGCGATGGCGGTCGACCCGGCTCTTCCCTTTGAAGGCGGCAGACACGATATACACACGGAAGTGCGTCTCGCCGCCCGGCCGATGGCCGGCGTGGCCTTCATGCAGATGTGACTCGTCGACGACTTGCAGGCTTTCAGGCGTGAAAGCTTCCTGCAACTTGTTGCTGATAGTGTCTTTCATGGCCATGTGTGCCATTAAGGTGCGCGATCGCACCCCGTCAATACCCGGACGTCCAAGGTAACTGCGACCGGGTGCTCAGCGAATTGCAATGTCAAGACTTGAAGGTTTTTGCATTGCGTAGTCAAAGTCAGCCATGCCGATCGATTCATCAAAGTTCTTCGACTCCATCCGCGTGAAGCCGCGAGGCAAGCAGCCGGAAGCGAAGCCGCGCGACACCGTGGTCAACTGCGAGTGGGCGGGCTGCGCGAACAAGGGGTCGCATCGTGCGCCGAAGGGGCGCGAGAACCAGCGTGAGTACTGGCACTTCTGCCTGGACCACGTGCGCGAGTACAACCAGAACTACAATTTCTTCTCCGGCATGAATCCGGAAGCCGTCGCGCGCTACCAGAAGGACGCTCTGACGGGCCATCGTCCGACCTGGAAGATGGGCGCCAATGGCGGCAAGAAGGGATCGGAAGCCGAGATCGACGGCGCCTTCGACCCGTTCAGCATGTTCTCCGAGATCAACGGCCGCGCCAACTGGCGCCGCGGCCCCGAAGCCCAGCCCAAGGCCGAGGCGCGCAAGGTGATGAATGCCGAGCGCAAGGCGCTCCAGGTCATGGGCCTCGGCCCCGACGCCACGCTTGCCGACGTCAAGACCAAGTACAAGGCGCTGGTGAAGCAGCATCACCCCGACGCCAATGGCGGCGATCGCTCCACCGAAGACCGCCTGATCGAGATCATCAAGGCCTATAATTATCTGAAGACGGTGGTGCGGGAGGCGTAGGGGCTCCCTCAGACTGCTGCTGCAATCGGCGCCACACCATCAGTGTCGTCCCGGACAAGCGCGCCTTAAGCGCGCGCAGATCCGGGACCCATAGCCCCAGGGAGCAGTTTGGCGAAGACTCGTAGTGACGAAGTCTTGCCGCGGTACTCCCACCTCGGACGATCGAAAGATCACGCGGTATGGGTCCCTGCTTTCGCAGGGACGACGGAGCGTATCGCTCCGCCACCGCGCTTCACTCCGGCATCGCCCCCACATAGGACGAGCTCGGCCGGATCAATCGCCCCGTCCGCTGCTGCTCGCGCGCGTGCGCGGTCCAGCCCGCGGCGCGTGCCATCGCGAAAACCGGCGTGAACGCCTGCCGTGGAATCGCCAGCGCATCGAGCAGGATCGCGGTGAAGAACTCGACATTGGTCTCCAGCGGCCGATCGGGATTCTTCCTGCGCAGCGCGCTGCGGATATAGGCCTCGACCTCGCCGGCAAAGGGCAGGTCGGCGCCTTCAGCCGAAAGCCGCTCGATCGCGGCCTTGAGCACGTCGGCGCGGGGATCGCGCACGCGATAGACGCGATGGCCGAAGCCCATCAGCCGTTCGCCGCGCGCGAGCGCCGCATCCACCCATGGCCGGATGCGCTCGCTGGAGCCGATCGCGTCTAACATCTCCAGCACCGGCTCCGGCGCGCCGCCATGCAGCGGTCCGGTCAGTGCGCAGTAACCGGCGGTGACGGCGGCGAACAGGTCGGCCTGGGTCGAGGCCACCACGCGCGTGGTGAAGGTCGAGGCGTTCATGCCGTGGTCGCAGACCGTGACGAAATAGGCATCCAGTGCGGCGACCTCACGCGGCTCCGGCGCGGCACCGCGCAGCATCCGCAGCGTATCGGCCGCATGGCTTGCATTCGGATCGGGCGCGACCGGCGGTAGTCCCTTGGCCTGACGAACCAGCGCGCCCGCAATCACCGGAAACGCACCGACGATGGTCGCCTCGTGCTCGATCCCGTTCTCCGCGCGAAGCCCGGCGACCGCGGCGCGGAACCCGTCGACGATGCCCATACCGTGCGTCGCGGGTAAGAGGTCCGGCAACCGCGCAAATGCGCGCTCCCGCGCCACGCCGAGGCTTGCGCGGACATTGGCTTCGCTCAAGCCGCTCTTGCTCGCGCCGTTCCAGAGCCGGGCGGTCACGCCCTCAAAACTCGACTGGCTTGCCAGCCGGCCGACATGCTCTCCGGCGATGATCAACTCGCCGCGCTCGCCATCGACATGGCTCAGCACGGTCTCAGCCGCGGGAACGCCGTCCAGCCCGATCTGGCTCTTGGTGAGGTGGATGTTCATGGCCTGTCTCCTTTCACTGCGGAAAGGTCGGGCCTCTCGACAGATTGATCAATCTTGATTACATAAATCAATATGAAAAATTCCGATGGGCTGTACCTCTCCGCCCGTGAAGCCGCCGCCGAGCTCGCGATCTCCCCGGCCACCCTCTACGCCTATGTCAGCCGCGGCCTGATCCGCTCCGAGCCGACGCCGGACTCGCGAAAAAACCGCTATCGCGCCGAGGACGTCCGCGCGCTCAAAGAACGGCGCGTGCCGTCCCCCGAGCCGCGCGGCCTGCGCAGCTTCGACGCCGACCTGCCGGTGATGGACACGGAGATCTCGACCATCACCGAGGAGGGCGCGATCTACCGCGGCGTCAATTGCGTCGATCTTTCCGAGAGCGACACGCTGGAGCACACGGCGACGCTGCTCTGGGACGTCTCCGGCGTCGATCCGTTCGATCCAGATAATCAGCCGGAGATATCGGAGGAGATGCGCACGATCGGACAGGCCGCGCGCCGGGCGGCGCCGATCGACCGCGCGATCGCCGTGCTGGCGCTGGCCGCGAGCGCCGATCCTCGCGCCTTCACCCGCGCGCCTGATGGCCGCGCCATGGTCGGCGCGCGCATCGTCCGCCTGCTGGTTGCGACCATGCTCAATGCCGAGCCGTCGGACGAGCCGTTGCATCAACAGGTCGCGCGTGCCTGGGCGCCTGACAACAAGCATGCGCCCGATCTGATCCGCCGCGCGCTCGTCCTCCTCGCCGATCATGAGCTGAACGCCTCGACCTTCACCGCGCGCTGCGCGGCCTCGACCGGCCTCAATCTCTTCGACTCCGTCATCGCCGGCCTTGCCGCGCTGAAAGGGCCGAAGCATGGCGGTGCCGGCGTGCTGGCTTCGCAGCTCGTCAAGACGCTGGTCGATCGCGACGTCGAGCCTGTCGTGCGCGAGCGCGTCGCGCTCGGCGAGCGTTTCGCTGGCTTCGGTCATGGCGTCTACAAGCGTGGCGATCCTCGCGCGCAATCGCTGCTGAATGCCTTGTCGCGCGCCGGCGCGCCGCGCAAATTCACCCGCGAGGTGCCCGAGCGCATCGCGGAGGCGACCGGCGAATTCGTCAACATCGACTATGCGCTCGCCGTCCTCGTGCACGCGCTGCGCCTGCCCGCCGGCAGCGAGCTCGCGCTGTTCGCGATGGCCCGCAGCGTCGGCTGGATCGCGCATGCCAGCGAGCAATTGCAGTTCGGCAAGCTGATCCGGCCGAGAGCGAGATATGTCGGGCCCGCGCCGGGACGGAGGGCGGGGAGTTCGTGATCGCTCCAACTTGCGGTCCGGTTCACGGCGGCAGCAGAAGCGCTTAATTGCTTTCCGTCCCGTCCACCTCCGGGCAGGTTTGCAGCACCTTCGATCTCCTCGGGAGCCATTTGTGTCGCAAGCCGTCGCCCTAACTCGCCGCAGCCGCCCCCTTCGCACCTCGGCCGAACTGAGCTCGGCGATCGCGATGGCGTACGAGCGCATCGAACGTGACCAACACCGCAATTGCTGGATCCATGTGAGGCCCATGGAAGAGGCGCTGGCGGAGGTCGAGGCTCTCGCACGTCGCGCCGCGCAGGGCGAATTGCTGCCTCTGCTCGGTGTGCCTTTCGGCGTGAAGGACAACATCGACGTGAAGGGCATGCCGACCTCGGCGGCCTGTCCATCCTTCGCCTATGTTGCGGAGCGATCGGCCCGGTGCGTCGAGCGCCTCGCCGCGGCCGGCGCAATCTGTCTCGGCAAGACCAATTTGGATCAATTCGCGACCGGGCTGTCCGGCGCCCGGTCACCTCACGGCGCCTGCCCAAGTGCCGCCGATGATCGCTATATCTCGGGCGGATCGAGCTCGGGCTCGGCCGTCGCCGTGGCGGCCGGTCACGTTGCCTTTTCACTTGGCACCGACACCGGCGGCTCAGGCCGGGTGCCGGCAGGTTTCAACGGCATCATCGGAATCAAGCCGACGGTCGGGCTTGTCTCATCCCGCGGACTGGTTCCGAACTGCCCCACGATCGATTGTCCGTCGATCTTCTGCAATTCCGTCACCGAGGGCAAATTGTTGCTGGAGCTCATCGAGGGCTTCGACGAGGAGGATTCCTACAGCCGCGAAGCGCGCGGCCCGTCATCCGCTGTCCCCGACGAATTCCGCTTCGGGCGCATTTCCGCCCCTCAGCTCAATTCATTCGGGTTGCCCGAATGCGACGCGCTTTACGAACAGGCTTGCGGGAGACTGGTGGGACTGGGAGGCGAGGCCCTCGAGATCGACTTCACACCTTTCGCCGAGGCCGGCGAAATGCTCTTCTCGGGACCGTGGATCGCCGAGCGCTACGCTGCGATCAGCAAGCTTTTCGACATCGATCATGGTGATCTGCTGGAGGTTACGCGCAAAGTCCTGCATTCCGCGGCGCAATTTTCGGCGGCTGACGCATTCGCGGCGCAACATCGTCTCCTGAAGTTGCGGCGGCAGGTCCAGCTCCTCTTCAAGCAGATCGACGTCCTGGTCGTGCCGACCGCGCCGCGTCCTTTCACCATTGCGGAAATGCTGAAAGACCCCATCGCGCTCAATACGCGTCTTGGTCACTACTCCTATTCCGTCAATCTTCTGGATCTGTGTGCGGTGGCGCTTCCCAATGCGACGCTCGCCAGCGGCATGCCGATGGGCGTCACCCTGCTGGCCCCCGCATGGCACGACCACGCCCTCCTGGACTTCGCCTCGCGATGGCAGCGGGACAATGGCGACGCTCTGTTCGGGCTGAATGTCTATGCGCGTGCCGCGACTTAGACGATTTCGAGGTCGAGCGCACGCAAATTCAGAATGACGATCAGGCCCCTGTCGTAGCGGATGATGCCTCTCGCCTGCATGCGAGAGAGCTGCACCGTCACCCATTGTCGCGTCGCCCCGATCAGGTTGGCGAGGTCGCCATGGGTGAACGGAATGCCGAGCACGATCTCGCGGCCGTGCTGCGAGCCGTAGATATTCGACAGAAAGATCAAAAGACGCTGCAACCGCTCGGTCACCGATCGTGTGCCGAGCATCTGCGCCATGGCCGAGTAGCACCTTGCCTTGAAGGCCAGGGCATCCAGCAGCGCCACCGCGATGGACGCCGACTGAAGCGCAAGCTCGCGCAGCGCGGGGCCAGGCAGAAACAGCAGCCGGCTGCGCTCGATGGCAACCGAAGACCACATATGCGCACCAGCTCCGAAGAGGTCGGGCCCGCCGACGAAATTGCCGCCAAACCAGTAGGCGAGCGTCACCTCGCGCCCCGAAGGTGCTGCGTAATAGCTGCGGATCCGGCCGGATTCGATCAGATATATGCCGTTCTGCGTGTCTCCCTGGCGCCAGATATGCTTGCCGGTGTCCAGAACCTCGTGGCGACCGATTGCCTTCACACGGCGCTGGTCAGCCTCGCTCAGATGGTCGAGCAAGCCTGGCAACGATCTGACCAGAGCATCCGACTCCGCCAGCATGATCCCGGCCGTCGTCTTGAGAGTTGCCGCTGACATCTGCCCGCTCCCTCGTAGCTGGAGCAGATCCATTCAAGAGCTATGCCAGCCCCGCTGGGGCAGGGTAATCGCATATGGGAGCGATTTCGCCTGTGGCCATCCTTCGAGACGCCCGCCATAGGCGGGCCCTCAGGATGAGGACCAAGTGTGTTGCGCGAGTTTCAGCGAGCACCGATGCCTCTTAGCCTCATCCTGAGGAGACCGCGAAGCGGTCGTCTCGAAGGACGAGGCGCGCGTTCAGATCTCGCAAGGTG
Organism: Bradyrhizobium forestalis; assembly: GCF_002795245.1. GTDB lineage: Bacteria > Pseudomonadota > Alphaproteobacteria > Rhizobiales > Xanthobacteraceae > Bradyrhizobium > Bradyrhizobium forestalis. The sequence continues at coordinate 36,391 of NZ_PGVG01000039.1, forward strand.
CCATACGCGATAGCCCAGCCCCATTGGGGCTAGGTCACTGTTTCCATTTGCTCGAACGCCTTGCGGCCTTCGGTCCGGATCAGGTCAAGGCAATCCCGCTTGAGCGCGAGATAGGCGGGGTCGGTCAGAATAGCGCTGGAGCGCGGGCGCGGCAGGCCCGCGGAAAGATCCCGCAGGATGCGGCCCGGCCCGGCGCTCATGATCAGCACGCGATCCGACAGGAGAATGGCTTCGTCAATGTCATGCGTGACGAAAACAATCGTGGCGTTGATCCGGTCGCGCAGTTCGAGCAGGTTATCCTGCATCACGGCCCGGGTCTGCGCGTCCAAAGCACCGAAGGGTTCGTCCATGAGCAGCACACGCGGCTGGTTCGCGAGGGCGCGAGCAATCGCCACCCGCTGCTGCATGCCGCCTGAAAGCGTATGCGGATAGGCGCTCGCGAATTTTGTCAGCCCGATCATGTCGATCAGGTCGTCGGCGATCCGAAGCGCCTCCGTTCTCGACTTGCCGAGCGCGCGCGGTCCGTGAGCGATGTTACGGCGCACCGATTTCCAGGGGAACAGATGCGGCTGCTGGAACACCATCCCGATATCCGGTCGAGGTGCCAGCATCGGCTTGCCAGCTACCATGACCTCGCCTTCGAACGGCCGTTCGAGACCCGCCATCGCGTTCAAGAGCGTAGACTTGCCGCAGCCCGACGGACCAACCAGCGAGACGAACTCACCCGGCATCACGGCCAGGGACACCCGGTCCACCGCAATGACCTGACCGCGCGGCACGTCGAACACGATGCTCAAATTCTCGACCCGGATGGTCGCTTCCGGCACTGCCGATGAAGGCTCCGGCGGAGCATCCACGAGCCGGAGCGGCGATGTCGGTCGAAGCGGGTTGTGCATCATCGCCACCATACGGCGCGCTCGGCAATGGCCGCGAAGGAACGATCGGCGACGAAGGAGAGCAGTCCGAGCGCCGCCAGCCCTCCCATGACCTGTCCGGTCTGCATATTCTGTTGCGCAATCTCGATCCGGTAGACGATGCCGGCGAACGCGCCTGCCAGCTCGGCGGCCACGAGCGTGTAAAAGGAGATGCTGACGGCGGTGCGCAGGCCGACAACGATGTAGGGAAGCGCCCCCAGCAGGATGATCTCCGAGAGCATCTGCCGACGTGGCGTGCCGAGCATCAGCGCGGCGCGAACGAGACCGCGATCGACCTTCTGAACGCCAATATGGGTCGCGAGCCATACGGTGAAGAACACTCCCCAGACGACCAGAAAGAGTTTGCCGGCCTCCGACAAGCCAAACCAGAGGATCACGATGGGCACGAAGGCGATCGGGGGGATCGGGCGAAGGATATGAAACAACGGCGAGAGCAGGCTCGAGACCAGCCGGAACCGGCCCGTCAGCATGCCGAGCATGATCCCGCCCGTCGTCCCGATCAGGAAACCCACGGTGACGCGGAACAGGCTCGCCCAGAGGTCGCCGAAAAACTGGCCGCTGTGGATCCAGTCAAGGACGGCGACAGCGACCGTCGACGGCGGCGGGAAGAGCACCGCGTTGACGATCCGCGAGCGCGCGATCAATTCCCATACGCCGACGAAAGCTGGCACGGAGAGCGCGCCGACAAGCACGCTCAGGCGTCCGGCCGTCGTCGCACGGTTGTGCCCGCCGGTGCTCATGGATTGGCCGACAGTGTCACACGGGCGGGATCAAGCGCCTTCAGCGGCGCCGCCGCGATGACCTTCGAGAAATCAGGCATCCCCGCCCCCGGCGGGTGATTGCCGGTCTCGAGCCGCCAGGCCGCGTGCGTCTTCAACGTCTCGAGCAGCTTGTCGTCGAGGCGCACGTGATAGACGTAATCCGACCAGATCGGCGCCAGCTCGTCGCGCTTCATGCCGGTTGCGGCGGCGACAATGTCGATCGCTTCGTCCGGATGGGCCTTCACCCAGCCTTCCGCTTCAATGAGAGCAGCCAGGAATTTGCTGACGATGGCCGGGTTTGCCTCCAGATAGGGCCGCGTCACGACGATGTTGAAGGTCTCCGAGTAGAGCCCCTTGGTATCGAGCAGGACGGCCCCCTCGCCGAGCGCCTTCTTTGCATTGGCCACGTGCGGCTCCCAGGTGTCGAACGCCTCGATGCTTCCCGCCGCCAGAGCGGGAAGCATCTCCTGGGGACGAAGGTTGACGAGCGTGACGTCCTTGGCGGTCAATCCCGCCGCCTTCAGCAGAGCCGAGGTGTAGACCTCGCTCCCCGTGCCGGCTGTGAAGCCGATGCGTTTGCCGCGCAGATCCGCTTTGGTCCTGATTGCGGCGGACGCGGCCGTCATCGTCTTCAGATCGGAGTACTCCATGCCGGCGACGAAGGCGATCGGCTGCTGGGCCATCGCAGCCGCCGTGACCGGAGCTTCGGCGGTCGTCGCGATATCTGCGCCTCCGCCCATCACCGTGTCGAGGCACTGCTTTCCGCTGGTGAAATTCGAGACCGAGATATCGAGTCCCTGCTTGCCGAAGAGGCCGTTCGCCTTGGCGACAATCGCAAGGCCCGAGATCGGTGCGAGGTTCTGCGCAAGCCGTGCCTTCAGGACCTCTTCGGCCTTGGCCTGGGAAGCCGGATTCAAGATGCCCGCGCAGGCCGAGATCGCAAACGAGACCATGCGAAGAGCTGTTTTCGAGCGCATGCAACCACCTCCGGTCATGTCGGCGGCCGCAACGGCCAGCCTGTGATTGGAGAAGGGTCATCCGAAGGCACTGCGCCGTGAAGCAATTAATCGACAACGTGTCCCGCTGACGAACATTTGCGCAGCGCGGATCCGTAGCGGATCGCAATTTGGGCAACGGAGAGCTCTGTTTGCCCGCCTCTTGTGCGGCGTGCTGTTCGGCCGCCGTGCTCGAGAGGAGCAAGGTCGAGGCCGCGACCGGACGCCGGGCGTCGCGCCATCAGGCCCGCGGCTTGGCTTCCGCGACCGCGCCGCCATTCCGCCGGCGATAGATCCACACAGCCAGCCCCAGCACGATCGCAACCCCCACCACGGTCAGAATCCAGATGTGCTTGCCGACATGTCCATGATGATGCAGTCCGGCATATTCGTGCAGCGCCGACACCGCCAGCACGCCCGGCAGCACATGTGCGGGCGCCCAGGCCAGGATCGCCGGGATGTTCACCGCGTAGAATCTCGCGGGCGCCATGCCCAGTGCGCCGGCGGTCACGGGGACGAAGGCGCGGACGGGCGGGACGAAGCGGGCGAAGAACACGGCCCAGGTGCCGAAACGGTTGAAGAAGCTTTCGCTCTCCGCGACCACGCGCGGATAATTGGTCAACGGCCAGGTGTTGAGGATCTCGCGCTGCCGCCGGTGCCCGATCCAATAGGCCGAGCCGTCGCCCAGCACCGCGCCCAGCGCCGCCGCCAGCAGCACCCATGGCAGCTGCAGCTCGCCGCCCGGCACCAGGGCGCTCAGCGCCAGGATGATGGTGGAGCCGGGGATCACCGATCCCACCACCGGCACGGCTTCGAGCAGCGCCGCCAGGAACAGGGTCAGATAGCCCAGCCACGCATGGGCCGAAACGAAGGAGATGAGGGGATCGAGGAAGGACGTCACGTCGTCTCTGTGGCGGGCTGGCGCGCGGGGCTTTGAACCCTACATAAGGAGAACCGGCGAAATTTGCCATTCGCATAGGCTGGGCCGTTTCCCCCGGGTGCGAAATGCGGGCGTGATTCGCAAGGCAGCCCTCCAAAATCTGCGTTCCTTGCCTATCTAAATGAAAAGACAATGGAACTTTGATTGGAGGGCGGGCTTCTGCCCGCCACTTGTCTCTGATAGGTTGCTTTCCAGCACCCAGCCGCAGCCAACGTGCGAATAACCGGTTTCGGGACCGCCCGGGACCTCGGAGGATTGATGACGACCGCCGCCCTGTCCAAAGTTGAGGAAGTTTCCGGTCTGCCCGACATGAAAGTGTCGGTGCGCCAGGTGTTCGGGATCGACAGTGATCTCGAAGTCCCGGCCTATTCCGAAGTCGATCCTCACGTGCCCGAAGTGGATTCCGATTACCGCTTCGACCGCGCCACCACGCTGGCCATTCTCGCCGGCTTCGCCAAGAATCGCCGCGTGATGGTGACCGGCTATCACGGCACCGGCAAATCCACCCATATCGAGCAGGTCGCCGCGCGGCTGAACTGGCCCTGCGTGCGCGTCAACCTCGACAGCCACATCAGCCGTATCGACCTCGTCGGCAAGGACTCCATCGTGGTCCGTGACGGCAAGCAGGTTACCGAATTCCGCGACGGCATTTTGCCCTGGGCGCTCCAGCACAACGTCGCGCTGGTGTTCGACGAATACGACGCCGGCCGCCCGGACGTGATGTTCGTGATCCAGCGCGTGCTGGAAGTCTCGGGGCGCCTGACGCTCTTGGACCAGAACAAGGTGATCAAGCCGCACCCGGCGTTCCGCCTGTTCGCGACCGCCAACACCGTCGGCCTCGGCGACACCTCGGGCCTCTATCACGGCACCCAGCAGATCAACCAGGGCCAGATGGACCGCTGGTCGATCGTCACCACGCTGAACTATCTCAGCCACGACGAGGAAGTGGAGATCGTGCTGGCCAAGGCCAAGCATTATCGCACCCAGGAGGGACGCGACATCGTCAACAAGATGGTGCGCCTTGCCGACCTCACCCGCAACGCCTTCGCCAACGGCGATCTGTCGACGGTGATGAGCCCGCGCACGGTGATCACCTGGGCAGAAAACTCCGACATTTTCGGCGATATCGGCTTCGCCTTCCGCGTCACCTTCCTCAACAAGTGCGACGAGCTCGAACGTCCCCTGGTCGCCGAATTCTACCAGCGCTGCTTCAACGCGGAGCTGCCGGAATCGGCGGTAAATGTGGCGCTGAGCTGAGCTTTGAGATGTCGTCCCGGACAAGCGCAGCGCTTGGCAACGCGAAGCGTTGTCGAGGGCGAAGCGCAGATCCGGGACCCATGACCACCGGCTGTGGTTTTGCGAAGATTGGGCCATCAGTGTGCTCACTAACTGCTCCCTGTGGCTATGGGTCCCCGCTTTCGCGGGGACGACGGTGAGATCGAGATGAGCACCACCTCCAACTCCAAATTCCGCAGCAACAAGGAAGCGCCGACCGAGCCGTTCAAGCGCTCGGTGGCCTCCTGCCTCAAGGCGATCGCGAAATCGCCCGAGCTCGACGTCTCCTTCGCCGCCGAGCGCCCGGGCCTTGCGCCGGGCAAGGCGCGGCTGCCCGAGCCGGCGCGCAAGATGACCAAGCGTGACGCCGCCGTCGTGCGCGGCCACGCCGATTCCATCGCGCTCAAGCTCGCCTGTCACGATCCCAAGGTTCACCGCAAGCTGATGCCCGGCAATCCGCAGGCGCGCGGCGTGTTCGAGGCGGTGGAGCAGGCTCGCGTCGAGGCGATCGGCGCGCGCCGCATGGCGGGCGTTGCCAAGAACCTCACCGCGATGCTCGACGACCATTTCCATCGCGGCAAGTTCGACGAGATCACCGACCGTGCCGACGCGCCGCTCGCCGATGCGCTGGCGATGCTGGTGCGCGAGCGCCTGACCGGCCTCGCGCCGCCGACGGCGGCGAAGAAGATGGTCGACCTCTGGCGTCCGATTCTCGAAGACAAGATCGGCAGGCGGCTCGACCGGCTCGACGGCGTGGTCGAGGACCAGGCCAGGTTCGGCGACGCCGTGCATGATCTGTTGTCGGCGCTCGAGCTCGGCGACGAGCGCAACGCCGACAGCGAGGACAATGACGAGAACGACGAGAACCAGGACGGCGACAACGATCAGTCCGGCGCCGAGGGCTCGCCCGATTCCGACGCCGCGCAGGAGATGAGCGCCGACCAGGCGCAGGCGACGAGCGAGGAGATGAGCGAGAGCGCGATGGAAAGCGCGCAGGCCTCGACCTCCGACACCTTCGACGACGGCGAGCTCGGCGACGACGAGACGCCGGGCGAGGCGACGCGTCCGAACGCGCATGGCAGGAACGAGCCGCGCGGGCCGGAGTACCACGCCTTCGCACCGAAGTTCGACGAGGTCATCGCGGCGGAAGATCTCTGCGACCATGACGAGCTGGAGCGGCTGCGCGCCTATCTCGACAAGCAGCTCGCGCATCTGCAAGGCATCGTCGCCCGCCTCGCCAACCGCCTGCAGCGGCGCCTGATGGCGCAGCAGAACCGCGCCTGGGAGTTCGACCTCGAAGAGGGCATCCTCGACCCGGCGCGCCTGTCGCGCGTCGTGACCGATCCCTATCACCCGCTGTCCTTCATGCACGAGAAGGAGGCGACGTTCCGCGACACCGTGGTGACGCTGCTGCTCGACAATTCCGGCTCGATGCGCGGCCGCCCGATCACGGTCGCCGCGACCTGCGCCGACATTCTCGCGCGCACGCTGGAGCGGTGCGGCGTCAAGGTCGAGATCCTCGGCTTCACCACGCGCGCCTGGAAGGGCGGGCAATCGCGCGAGGCCTGGCTTGCCGCCGGCAAGCCGGCCAATCCCGGCCGCCTCAACGATCTCCGCCACATCATCTACAAGTCGGCCGACGCCCCCTGGCGCCGTGCGCGCAAGAACCTCGGCCTGATGATGCGCGAGGGTCTCCTGAAGGAGAACATCGACGGCGAGGCGCTGGACTGGGCGCACAAGCGCCTGCTGGCGAGGGCCGAGCAGCGCAAGATCCTGATGATGATCTCGGACGGCGCGCCGGTCGACGATTCCACGCTGTCGGTCAATCCCGGCAATTACCTCGAGCGGCACCTGCGCCACATCATCGAGGAGATCGAGACCCGCTCGCCGGTCGAGCTGATCGCGATCGGCATCGGCCATGACGTCACGCGCTACTATCGCCGCGCGGTGACGATCGTGGACGCCGAGGAGCTCGGCGGCGCCATCACCGAAAAACTCGCCGAGCTCTTCAGCGAGACCAACACGGCGCCCACGCAGGCACCCGCCCGCCCGCGACGCAAATTGCATTCGTGAGCACGCTTTCATCCCGCCGCAGCTTTCTCGGCTTTGCTGCGGCAGGATTTTCAACTCTCGCAGTCTCCGGCTTGGCGCGGGCGCAAGGTGCGGCCGAGCCGCCGCCGCGCGCGCAGGTCGAGCACGCCGTCGCCGCGCCTGTCAGCGTCGAGGTCAACGCGCGCGCCATCCCCAATTTCGAGCCGCGCGACCGTTCGCGCACGCGCTTCGGCTCGCTGGAATATCGCAGCGGCCTGGTGTTGACTTCGCCCTATCGCGGCTTCGGCGGCCTGTCCGGCATCCGCTTCCTCGACGGCAAGGGCGAGCGCTTCCTCGCGATCTCCGACCAGGGCGGCTGGTTCACCGGCAGCATCCGCTATTCCGGCCGCGACATGGCCGGGCTCGCGGAGGTCGAGGCCGCGCCGCTGCTCGGCGCCGAGGGGCGGCCGATCACGGACAAGCACCTCTGGTGGGATTCGGAATCGATCGCGCGCGACGGCAACCTCGTCTATGTCGGGCTCGAGCGCGTCAACCAGATCCTGCGCTACGACTTTGCCAAGGGCGGCACACGCGCCCGCGGCGAGGTGATCGCCGTCCCGCCGGCCTTGCGCAAGCTGCCCTACAACAAGGGGCTGGAGGCGATGGTGGTCGTGCCCAAAGGCAAAGACCAGAACATGCCGCTCGCGGGCACGCTGATCGCGTTCTCCGAGCGCGGGCTCGATGCCGACGGCAATCTCGTCGCCTTCCTGATCGGCGGCCCCACGCCCGGCCAGTTCAGCGTCCGCCGCACCGAGAAATACGACATCAGCGATGCCGTGCTGCTGCCCTCCGGCGAGCTTCTGATCCTCGAACGCAAATTCTCCTGGTTCACCGGCGTCAACATCCGCATCCGCGCCATCCCCTTGACGTCGATCGCGCCGGGCGCGCTGGTCGACGGCCCCGCGCTGTTCGCCGCCGATCTCGGCCACGAGATCGACAACATGGAAGGCATCGACGCCCACGTCACCACTGAGGGCGAGACCGTGCTGACGCTGATCTCCGACGACAATTTCTCGATGCTGCAGCGGACCTTGCTGCTGCAATTCACGCTGGCGGAGTAGCCCCACTGTCGTCCCGGACAAGCGCGCCTAAAGCGCGCGCAGATCCGGGACCCCCGCGCGAGCGCTTGCGCTCGTCGCGATACTCCCGGGAAGAAGTCGTTGCCTGACGCCGGTAAATTCGAGTCGCCGTAACCACGTCTCCCTGTGGTTATGGCGACGAGCGCAAGCGCTCGCGCTGGGGTCCCGGATCTGCGCTGACGCTTGTCCGGGACGACAGCGGAATGTGTGGCGCCATCTCGCGTCCAGCTTCGATTGCGGAAATGCACGCCGAGGCTACCGGCCATTCCACCGCGCGCCTAGCAATCCGCGCGTCCCTCACTACACTCCCTCCATCGCCCTCGATCCCCCGGAACTCCCCGCATGAGCGCCCTGTTTAATCCGATCAAGCTGCGCGGCCTGACCTTGAAGAACCGCGTGATCGTGTCGCCGATGTGCCAGTATTCGGCCGATGACGGCGTCGCCACCGACTGGCACTTCACCCACATCAACAATCTCAGCCTGTCGGGCGCTGCGATGTTCTGCATCGAGGCGACGCATGTCGAGGCGATCGGCCGCATCACGCCGGGCTGCCTCGGGCTCTATAGCGATGCCTGCGAAGCGGCGCTGAAGCAGATCCTGAGCTCCGTGCGCAAGCATTCCTCCGCCGCGGTCGCGATGCAGCTCGCCCATGCCGGTCGCAAAGCCAGTAGCGCGCGGCCCTGGGACGGCGGCCAATTGATTCCGGAGGGGCAGGGCGGCTGGCAGACGGTGGGGCCGTCAGCGGTGCCGCACAAGGAAGGCGAGGCCGCGCCGCTGGCGCTGGATGCGGCGGGCCTCAAGCGCATCCGCGAGGCCTTCGTCGATTCCACGAAGCGCGCCGCGCGGCTCGGCATCGACGCCATCGAGGTGCACGGCGCGCACGGCTATCTGCTGCATCAATTCCTCTCGCCGGTCTCGAACCGGCGCACCGACGACTATGGCGGGTCCTTTCAGGCCCGCCTGCGCTTTCCGCTCGAAGTGTTCGATGCGGTGCGCGCCGCCTTCCCAGCGGACAAGCCGGTCGGCATGAGGGTGTCGTCGACCGACTGGGTCGAGGGCGGCTGGGATCTGGCGCAGACGATCGAATTTGCGCGAGCGCTGAAGGCGCGCGGCGTCGACTGGATCGATGCCTCCTCCGGCGGCGTCTCGCCGCTGCAGAAGATTCCGCTCGGCCCCGGCTATCAGGTGCAGTTCGCAGAGGCCATCAAGCGCGAGACGGGATTGCCCACCATCGCCGTCGGCCTGATCACCGACGCTGGGCATGCCGAGGAGATCGTCGCATCCGGCAAGGCCGACATGGTCGCGCTCGCCCGCGGCATGCTCTACGACCCGCGCTGGGCCTGGCACGCCGCCGCCGCGCTCGGCGGCGAGGTCGAGGCCCCGCCGCAATATTGGCGCTCGCAGCCACAGGCGCAAAAGGCGCTGTTCGGCAAGACCACGTTCGGGGCGAGGTGAGGTCTTCGCCTCCAGCGCGAGCGAAGCTCGTCGCGGGGAGAGGGAGCTAAGCCGATCGCTATAACCTCCTCACCTTCCACGCCCCCCAAAACTGTCCTAACCTCTCCGCATTCAACGCCTCGCGGAGGCCGGCCATGCGTTTTGGTGTTCGTAAAACTGCCCATGTGTTCGAGCGTGTGGGTCTTGCGATGGCGGGGGCGGCGTGCGGATTGTTCGTCGGCGCCTATGTGGGATCTGCGATCCCCACGCTCACCACGCAGGGATTCCTGCTGCTGATGATGGCGTTGGGGGCCGTCGGCTTCTATCTCGGCATCGACACGCCGCAAATGCCTTTCGACGATGCACATGGCGAGATCGACGCCGCGGAATTTCTGAGCGCGGCCGGCACGCTCTGCGCCACGCTGACCGCGCTCGCCTCGGTCGCCGTGATCGTGCTCCGGCTCGATCCGCACATGGCCTGGACCTGGCTCGTCTTCGCCGGCTGGATCGCCGGCGTCGCCATGCAGATCGTCGCCGGCGCCAAGGCCCGGATGCGGAAGTAGCTTCTTTCTTACCCTCCCCCTCCAGGGGAGGGTAAGATCCCCTAAAACACCACGCCCACCCGCGTGCCGCGCTTCCAGGCGATGCGGCAGCGCTTCTTGGTGTTGACGTGGAGCAGCTCGAAGCGATCGGGAATCTTCACCTGTCCGCCGAGATCGACGCAGGCCCCGCCGGGCGAATAGTCGATCAGCGTGCACGGGATCACCGGCGCGCGCGGGTCGGTGATGATCTTGGCCTGTCGCGACACCAGCCCTGCGGGCTTCACGCGGACATATTTGCGCGGATGCATTGGCACGTCTCCTCCAATTCCGCAGGTATCGCGGCGGGTGGTTTGTCCCAATGATGGAAAAGAGATGATGCGATCAGGCTAAGGTTGGCGGGAGAATTTTAATGAAAAGTGTCGGCGAAAGCAGAAAGCGGCGGTAATGGGTTGCCACCCGCCCCGGGAGGGGGAGGGTCGGCTCGCATCGCGTAGCGAGGCGAGACGGGGTGGGGTGATCTCTCCCCTCGGGCAGCGCCTCCGTGGAGAGACCGTCACCCCACCCCGTCTCACATGTCGCTCTGCTCCATGTGAGCCGACCCTCCCCCTCCAGGGGAGGGTGGCAGCACGCCCTCATCGGCCGCCGCCTCGGCATGCTGCGGCCCCACCGGCATCGGCACCGTCACATACGCCTTCGGCAGGTTCACCGGCCGATAGTTCGGCTCCACCGCCATCCGCTTCAGCACGCTCTCATGCACATGCGCGCCTTCGGGGATGACGCGCGGCTCGCAATCGGGGATGTAGAAGCCGAAAGTGACCTTCCGCTCCGGCCATTCCTTGTACTTTGCGCTCTTCGGCAAATACTCCAGCACGCGCCAGGCCGCATTCATCGAATCGTGCAATTCTCCCGTCTTCCCCGTGTAAGCGGGCTCGACATATCTGAACGGCGAGTTCTTGCGCTGGATGCCCCAGGCGAGCTGGTTCACCGTGCGCGGGTTGAACTTCAGCCCGGCCTTCTCGGCCTCCTCGATCATCCACACAAGCGGATATTTGGAGTCCCCGCTCTCGGCTTCCGGATAGCCGCCGCCGACGTCGCAATGCACGCCGGCGAACCACACCTGCAGAATGTCCTGCGGCAGCTTCTTCTCGTCGGGCACGTAGCGGTTGCTCCAGAACTCCTGCGGCTCCTCGTACTTGTTGAGGCGGAACATGCGGCGCCGCTCGTCGATCGCGATCGCCTGCCGGAAGATCTTGACGCTCGGATCGCGCCGCGTGAAGGCGAGCTCCTCCAGGCTGAACACGAAGAAGAAATTGTCGCGCCGCGGCACGATCACGCTCGCCACCGTGTCCCAGACGCCGATGAAGTGGATGGTCGGCCAGCGCGTCGAGGTGATGCGCGCGAACTGCGCGGCGAGGTCGAATGCGTCCTTCGGCAGCGGCCCGCTCTCGTCGAAAGCGACGTCCTTGAGGTCTTCGATGTCGTTGCCGCGCCCGGTGCCGGAATATTGCTTGTAGGCGACCATGCCCGAGCCTGCGAGGTTCGCCTGCTCCGGCGAGATCAGGCCGATCTTGTGGATCAGCCCCGCCAGCACGCGAACCGTGTAAGCCCCGCGCGAAAAACCGAACAGATAGATCTTGTCGCCGGGCGTGTAATGCTCGGCCAGGAAGCAATAGGCCGACAGCACGTTCTCATCGAGCCCGTAGCCGGTGGCGAGCCCCAGCACCAGGTTGATATTGGCCTTCCAGCGGTGCCACGTCGAAGGCTCCGTCACCGTGCCGACACCGGGATCGTAAAACACCAGCTGCCGCGGCTGCGTCTTGTCCGTCTTGCGCAGGCAGCGATACAGCTTCAGGACGTTGGAGATGTTCTCCGAGATCTCGTTGCCGGTCCCGTCACAGCAGATGACGAGGTTTTTGGCGGTGGGGTTGTGGTCGGTGCTGGCCGCGTGCTCCATGGGATGCGCCTCCGGGTGATGCTACCGGGACGAGTATAGCGGAAAATGGTGGAAGCGACCGTGACGATCGACAGGGCGCGCGAAGATTTATGCGGAGGGTCCCGGCACCTCCAACATGAGGACCGACCATTGTGCCGCAAACCAGGTCCTCATCCTGAGGGCCCGCCCAAGGCGGGCGTCTCGAAGGATCGCCGCAAGCAAACTGTTCGCCACACCATACTGATATGCGATGCCGCTGCATCCCGCACTCACGCGGCCTGGTCGAGCTCTTTCTCGTACGCTTTCAGGCTTCCCTTCAGCGCATCTTCGAGCTTGCCGGCGCGCGACCGGATCGCTTCGTTGGCCGCCCGCACGGCGGCCGCCGCGATCGCCTCGTCGCGGCTGAGCCTGTCGTGCTGAAACAGCCATTTTGCCACCGTGGCCCAATCCCAGAGCGGGCTGTCGGACGTCACGCGGGCGACCGGCGCGGGGAAACCCCGGCTGCGCTGCCCCTTGGAATATTGTGTCATCGCCGCGCGCGTCATTCCGCTTCGCGCGGCGATGTCGGAAAGGCTGACGAGCGGGTCGGGCTCGACGCGATCGATCCTGGCGCCGGCGGCCTGCACGTTACGCACCGCCGAGACGATGGCCTCGCCGATGGATTTCGCCTCGCGCGTGAAATCGACGATGATGTGGCCCTTCTGGAACGCGATCGCCGCATCGTCGCAGCCGGCATCATAGAAGCGCTGCTCGAAATCCTCGGCCTCGGGATCGAGGCCCGATGCGATGATGCTGAACTCGAACCTCTTCACGGGCCATCCTCCGTTCCATGCGGGCAGCGCGCGATCGCCCGCATCACCTGCCGGGCGTGGTCTTCCGGGTTCTTCGGTGTCCCGTTCACGCCAACCTGGCAGCCGTCGCGGCCGGCATGCGGGCAGAACAGCCGCCCCCAATGCCCCATCTTGCGCCAGCGCCAGCCCTTCCGTTCGGCCTCGGCGACGACCGCCTCGATCTCCTTGTGCGGATGCCGCGGCCGATCAGCCATGCTGAGGCAAGAGGATAGGGCGGGTGTTAACAAATGTCAACATGTCGGCGACTGCCTCTTGTCGGCCTTGCGCAGGCGGCGATAGAGCTTCAGGACGTTGGAGATGTTCTCCGAGATCTCGTTGCCGGTGCCGTCTCAGCAGATGACGAGTTCGTTTGGGCTCGGGTTTGTGGTCGGTGTTGGGTGCGTGATCCACGGGATGCGCCTCCGGGTGATGCTACCGGGGCGAGTATAGTGGAATTTGTTGAGGTTGGTTGATCTCTTCGTGATGATCTTGTGGGCTCACACGGGAATTCGGAGCCTTGAGCCGCCAGCGCCGCGTCAGTTTGGCGAACTCGTTTGCCTGCAATGCGACGGGAGACGTCAGCTTTTGATGTCCCGTCAGGTATCGTTGTGAGACTTTCGTCAACGGGATGTTTCTGTCCAGCCATCCTTGCCACGTTTTCCGACGCAGATGCGCCCGATAATGCTCTTGGTCGAAACTTCGTAGAGGGCGCCGACCTGATTCACACGAAGGCCAAGCAGAGCTCTTGACTCGGACGATGTTGCCAGGTGCCGATTGTCCGGCGAAATAATTGCAGCCTCGACCCGGTACTTTCCGCCGTTCTTGGCTGACGCGAGTTGGTTAGCAACTTCTGGCCATGTTTCGATGCCATCCGAATTTCGGCGAACACCATTTAGTATCTCGATTAGGGGCTGAAGCCGGTAAGGTGCGTTTGGCGTCATGAACTCAATGTGGATCGAGAGCCCGGTTAGGTCGCAGGTTCGAATATCATCTGGATGGGCTGCGCGGCCACTCCACGCGCATGTTCGCCGTTCGGTTGGTGTACAGAATGTTCCGGTCGATGATCGTTGAGCGATTTGCTCCAAGAGCCTGAGACCAGATAAGCTGCTGCTCACGAAGTAGCGCTTGAGCGCGCGCTTGCCGGTTTCCGAGACCAACGTCGTCCGCGAGCAAAGTTACCGGAAGACGGCGACAGAATGTAATGAGGTTGGTTACTTGGTGATGGTAGGGAGTAAGACGATCGCTCCACCTCGGCGTTGATTTAAAATCTTCCGCTCGATCAATAACGATAGGGTCGGTCAGATCCCACTCGAGACCCGCTCGGTAAACTCGATATTCGTCGGGCTCTTTGCTCCGGCTAAGAATCTTCGACTTAAATTCAGTGGCGACGTCCATCCTCCCGCCCCAATCTAAGACTTGCTCAACCACAGGATGCTCGGTGCTACCCTCGCGGGCAAGTGGCACTTTCGTCGGTGAACCGCACAAAACAAAAACGGCCGGATCTTTCGATCCGGCCGTTACTCGAACTCTACTCGGCTAAGCCTACGCCGCGCGACGCAACCTAGCCCCCGCCCAATTCTGAAATCTCAGCTCGCCTTCTTCTCCGGCTGCGCGTCGCCGACCTTCTTCTGGATGGCGCGCTTCAGCTCGACGGCGCGCGGGGAGAGCGCGTCGGTGTTGGCCTTGAGCAGGAAGGCATCGAGGCCGCCATTGTGGTCGACGCTCTTGACCGCGTTGGTGGAGACGCGCAGGCGCACGTTGCGGCCGAGGGCTTCCGAGATGAACGTCACGTTGACGAGGTTCGGCAGGAAGCGGCGCTTGGTCTTGATGTTGGAGTGGCTGACCTTGTGGCCGACGAGGGGGCCCTTGGCCGTCAGTTCGCAGCGGCGAGACATGGCAAAAATCCTTATCCTAAACCCCCAACGATGTGCGGCCGCCATTTTCGGGCGCCACGGGGGCGAATTCTCTGTCCTTGCAGGGAGCGGGCGGACGTATAGGGGGGAAGGGGCCTTGCGTCAAGTTTTTGGGCGGGGATTCGTGCCCCAAGAAACGTGTCATCGCCCGGCTTGACCGGGCGATCCAGCACTCCGAGACGGCTGTGTTGGCCAGAGAGGCCGCGGCGCACTGGATGCCCCGGTCAAGCCGGGGCATGACAGCGGAGGGCGGGGGAGGTTTGGAGCCCCCGGCTACCTCTTGATCACCAAAACGGCAATGATTAGCGCGCCTTACCATCACATAAAGGGCGTATTCGCCGCCGAAGAGTCCGTGGAGTTCCCAGGGCCATGACGCCCTCACACATTGTTTGCCGCGGTTTTTGGCTTAAGTAACAGCGCATCGCGCCCCGATTGGATTGTTTCGTGCTGACAACGCCCCTTTTTGCGCAAGACCTGCGCCCGGCCCGCCTGCGGCTGGCCGGCAGGCTGGCTGCCTTTTGCGCGCTGGCCCTGGCGTGGGTCTTGGCGTGGAGCGCGGTGCCGGCCGCGGCGCAAGGCAAGCTCGAGGCGCAGTATGAGGCCTCGCTGGCCGGCATTCCCGTCGGCAAGGGCGCCTGGAACATCGATATCCAGGACGACGTGTTCTCGGCAGCCGCCGCCGGCGGCACCTCGGGGCTTTTGAAGTCGTTCACGGGCGGGTCCGGCACCGGCGCGAGCCAGGGGCGCATCGTCAACGGCGCGCTGGTTGCGACCGGCTACCAGGCCTCCACCACCACCCAGAAGAAGACCGAAGAGATCCGCATCACCCTCGACAAGGGCAATGTGAAGGATTTTGCGATCCTGCCGGAGCCGCCGGTCGATCCCGACCGCATCGTCGTCACTGACGCGCATCGCCGCGGCGTCTGGGACCCCATGACGGCCTCGCTGCTGCGCGTGCCCGGCGCCGGCGATCCGGTTACGCCCGAGGCCTGCCACAACGCGGCTCCCGTGTTCGACGGCCGCATGCGCTACGATCTCAAGCTCGATTTCAAGCGCATGGAGACCGTGAAGGCGGAGAAGGGGTACAAGGGCCCGGTCGTGGTCTGCGCGCTCTATTTCGTGCCCGTGGCCGGCTACATCCCCGACCGCCCCGTGATCAAATACCTCGCCGCCCAGCGCAACATCGAGATCGCGTTTGCGCCGGTGGCGGGCACGCGCATCCTGGTCCCGTTCTGGCTGAAAGTGCCGACGCCGCTGGGCCCGGCCATGCTGGAAGCGACGAGCTTCATCACCTCGCCCCAGCCGCCAAGGGTGGCGAAGACGCAGTAAGGTCTCTCTCCGCCGTCATTCCGGGGCGCGCCACTTGGCGCGAACCCGGAATCCATCAGGCCACGGAGGCTGCCGCGCGATGGATTCCGGGCCCGCGCCTACGGCGCGTCCCGGAATGACGAGCGGTTATTTGGCTCGTGAGAATGTCTTGTAGATTCAATCACTTACCTACTGTGCATGGGGTTGTTTTCGCAACTTTTGTTTTGCCAGCGTCCGCAGCCGGGGAATCCATTTGACTCCTCCCCGATTCTGATTCGACTCCGCGCCGTCCCCAGCTTTAACGAATCCGGTCGCTTGTGCGGCCACGCAAAACTCCATCTAGTGCGCAACCAATATGAGTCCCGCGACATGTTGCGTGAACGGAACAGGACTCAACAGGGAGTCAGCGATTCGGCCGCGATTCGTTCTAGAGTCGTTCCGAAGCTTAAAGCGAACGGGAAAAGCGTCGCAAAGTGAGACAGTTGCGCGGGATTTGGGGAGAGCGTGCCGCACCCTCCGCCGTCATGCCCCGGCTTGACCGGGGCATCCAGTACGCCGCGGCCTCTCGGCTCGACCGCAGCCGTCTCGGCGTACTGGATCGCCCGGTCAAGCCGGGCGATGACAGCGCTGTGTGTGGGAACGGCCCAGCCCCCTCACCGCCTCATCCAGCACTGACATTCGCCCAAATCGCCACTACCTAATCCCCGGACATGGCATTTTCCTCCTCCCCCTTCGCCTCCGAGCGCGCCCTTCACGATCGAGTGCCTGGCGCGGGCGTCACTGCGGTGCTCGGGCCGACCAACACCGGCAAGACCCATCTCGCCATCGAGCGGATGCTCGCGCATCCCTCCGGCATGATCGGGCTGCCGCTGCGCCTGCTCGCGCGCGAGGTCTACAACAAGATCGCCGACAGGGCGGGCGCCGCCAGCGTCGCGCTCGTCACCGGCGAGGAGAAGATCAAGCCGAAGAACCCGCGCTATTGGGTGTCGACCGTCGAGGCGATGCCGCGCGACCTCGACGTCTCCTTCCTCGCCGTCGACGAGGTCCAGATCGCCGCCGATCTCGAACGCGGCCACGTCTTCACCGATCGGCTGCTCAACCGCCGCGGCCGTGACGAGACGCTGCTCTTGGGCGCCGCCACCATGAGGCCGATCATCGAGCGGCTGCTGCCGGGCGTCTCCATGATCACGCGGCCGCGCCTGTCCAGCCTCGAATTCGCCGGCGACCGCAAGATCACGCGCCAGCCGCGCCGCACCGCCATCGTCGCGTTCTCGGCCGATGAAGTCTACGCCATCGCCGAGCTGATCCGCCGCCAGCACGGCGGCGCCGCCGTGGTGCTGGGCTCGCTGTCGCCCCGCACCAGAAACGCACAAGTGGCGATGTTCCAGAACGGCGATGTCGATTATCTCGTCGCCACCGATGCCGTCGGCATGGGCCTCAATCTCGACGTCGATCACGTCGCCTTCGCCTCCGACCGCAAGTTCGACGGCTACCAGTTCCGCCGCCTGACGCCGGCCGAATTCGCGCAAGTAGCCGGCCGCGCCGGCCGCGCCACCCGCAACGGCACCTTCGGCACCACGGGCCGCTGCGCGCCGTTCGAGCCCGAGCTCGTCAACGCGCTGCAGAACCACACCTTCGATGCCGTGAAGGTGCTGCAATGGCGCAACGCGAAGCTGGATTTCTCCTCGCTCGGCGCGCTGCAGGTGTCGCTGAACCTCGCCCCCGGCCACGAGACGCTGACGCGCGCGCCTGTGGCCGAGGACATGCGCGTGCTCGACCACGCCGCCCGCGACAGCGAGGTGCGCGATATCGCGCATGGCAAGGCGGCGGTGGAGCGTCTCTGGGAGGCCTGCCAGGTCCCCGATTACCGGAAACTGTCGCCGGCCGCCCATGCCGAGCTGGTGACGACGCTGTACGGCTTCCTGATGCGGAAGGGCTGCATTCCCGATTCCTGGTTCGAGGCCCAGGTCACCCAGGCCGACCGCATCGACGGCGATATCGACACGCTGTCGGCCCGAATCGCCCAGATCCGCACCTGGACCTTCGTCGCCAACCGCCCGGACTGGCTGAGAGACCCCGAACGCTGGCAGGGGATCACGCGGGAGGTCGAAAATAAATTATCGGATGCGCTCCATGAACGCTTGACTGAGCGTTTCGTTGATCGCCGGACCAGTGTATTGATGCGCCGCCTGCGGGAGAACACGAGCTTGAATACTGAAATCGGCAAGACCGGCGAAGTCATCGTCGAAGGCCATGTCATCGGCCGCCTCGACGGCTTCACCTTTGCACCGGATGCGGCGGAAGCAGGCTCCGATGCGAAAGCCTTGCAGGCTGCAGCGCAAGCGGTGCTCGCCGGCGAGATCAATGCGCGCGCCGAAAAGCTCGGCAATGCGCCGGACGAGCAGTTCGTGCTGACCTCGGAAGGCATCATCCGCTGGACCGGCGATGCCGTGGCGCGGCTGTCTGCCGCAGAGGACGCGCTGCATCCGCGCATCCGCATCATCTCCGACGAGCGCCTCACCGGCGCCCCCCGCGACAAGGTGCAGGCGCGGCTCGAGCTCTGGCTCAAGACGCATATCGAAAAGCTGCTCGGGCCGATGTTCGAGCTCAGCAAGGCCGAGGACGTCACCGGCATTGCCCGCGGCATCGCCTATCAGCTGGTCGAGGCGCTCGGCGTGCTCGAGCGTCCGAAGATCGCCAGCGAGCTGAAGGATCTCGACCAGCCCTCGCGCGCCGTGTTGCGGAAATACGGCGTCCGCTTCGGCGCCTATCACATCTATTTCCCCGGCCTGCTCAAGCCCGCCGCGCGTGCGCTCGCCGCGCTGCTCTGGGCGCTGAAGCAGGACAATGTCGATCTCTCCGCGCTGTCGGGCGCGCAGCATCTGGCATCGTCCGGCCGCACCTCGTTCCCGGTCGACAAGCAGCTGCCGCGCGATGCCTATCGCGTGCTCGGCTACAAGCAGGCTGGCGAGCGCGCCGTGCGCGTCGACATTCTGGAGCGCCTGGCCGACCTGATCCGCCCGGCGCTGGCCTGGCGCGAGAACGCGCCGGGCGAAAAGCCCGCCGGCGCGTTCGACGGCCGCAGCTTCGTGGTGACGCAGGCGATGACCTCGCTCACGGGATCAGCCGGCGAAGACTTTGCCTCCGTGCTGCGTGCGCTCGGCTATCGCTTGGAGAAGCGCCCGCCGCTGCCACAGAAGCCGGTCGTTACCGAAACGGTTGCGGCCGAGACGCCGCCCGCCGAGGGCAGCGCCGAGACCTCGACCGAAGCCGCGGCGGAGGCCGTTGCCGGCCTGCCGGTGGAGGCGACTGCATCGACCGAAGCCGCCGCCGAAGCCGTCACGGTCGAAGACGCCCCCGGCGTGGAGCCGCACGACGAGCCAGCCCACGACGAGCCCGCCCACGACGAGCCCGCCCATGAGGAGCCGGCGCTCGAAGCGTCTCCAGAAGCGCCCGTCACGCCCGAAGATGCCCCCGGCATCGCGCCGCCCGCCGAAGAGGCTGCGACGTCCCCCGAGGCTGCCGGCCTGGAAGCTGCTGCCGCCGAGACCGCCGCGACGGAAGCTGCCGCATCGCCCGATGCTGCCGCGCCTGAGGCTGCGGCCCCGCCCGCCGAGCCCGAGCTGGTCGAGGTCTGGCGCCCGGCCGGCCGTCACGAGGATCGCAAGCCGCGTCACGAGCGCCATCGCCACCAGCGTCACCACCATCAGCCGCGTTCGCAGGCGGGTGCTGAGGCCAGCGCGGCGGGTCCGGGCGAAGCCGCCGAAGGCGCGAAGCCGGGCCATCGCCACGGCGGGCATCGGAAAGATTTCCGCAAGGGCCGCGAAGAAGGTGGCGATCGCCGCGAGCAGCGCAGCGACAACAACCGCCGTTTCGAGGGCAAGGATCGTGATCGCGGCAAGGGCAAGCCCGGCGATCGCGACGGCGGCCGCGAGCATCGTGGCCGCGACCGCGACAAGGGCCGCGATCGTCGCGATCGCGAGTCCGGTCCCTCGCTGCGTCCCTACGCATCGAGCGCGAATCCGCGCGAGCGCGATCGTCCCATCGATCCGAACTCGCCCTTCGCCAAGCTTGCCGCGCTGAAGGAGCAGCTGTCGGGGCGGAAGGAGTGATCCCACGACCGAGCGGCAACGCCTCGACAAATGGCTGTGGCACGCGCGGGTGGTGAAGGCGCGCACCTCCGCGGCCGAGCTCGTCGTCACAGGCCATGTCCGCCTCAACGGCGCCCGCGAGACATCGCCGGGCCACGCGATCAAGATCGGCGACGTGCTCACCATCGCGCTCGACCGCACGGTGCGCGTGTTGAAGGTGACGGGCTTCAACGAACGCCGCGGCGACGCCGCCTCGGCACGGGTGCTCTACGAGGAGCTAGGGACGCGCAATTAATTGCGCTTCCCATTCATTTCTTGGTCGATCAAACACACAAAGCCGTCATGATCGGGCCTTCCCGACCTTGCGGCGCCGGGCCATCCGCGCTAGGCAAGCCGCGACTTCTAAAAGAGCTTTTCGGAGCGTTGGATGACTTACGTCGTCACTGAAAACTGCATCAAGTGCAAGTACACCGACTGCGTCGAGGTCTGCCCGGTCGACTGCTTCTACGAGGGCGACAACATGCTCGTCATCCACCCCGACGAGTGCATCGACTGCGGTGTGTGCGAGCCGGAATGCCCCGCCGATGCCATCAAGCCGGACACGGAACCGGGCCTCGAAAAGTGGCTCCAGGTCAACGCCGACTACGCCAAGAGCTGGCCCAACATCACCCAGAAGAAAGAATCACCCGCCGACGCCAAGGAATTCGACGGCATGGAGGGAAAGTTCGAGAAATATTTTTCTCCGAACCCGGGCTCGGGCGACTAATTCGCGCCCAAACTTAACCCTAATAGCGGCGCTGCCGCCGAAAACCAGCCCTCAAGACCCCTAAATCATTGATTTTTGCGGGAAATGTGCTATATTGGGCACATTAAGCCGAACCCCGTCAGCCCGTTGGCCCCTCTGGGTTCCCGTGAAACCAAATGTCGAACAGGGGCGTGGCAGTTTCCGCGCGCAGGCTGTGTCACAGAAAACGCGTAAAAAGAGTACTTCAGCGAGGGCTTCCCATAAGGAGGCCAAAAAAGTCGCCGCGGCCAGCCGTAGCGCATCCAAGGGTCGGACCGCGACGAAGGCGCCGGCTGCAAAGTCCTCGAAGAACAAAAGAAGCGCAATGCCTAACAAGACTGCCAAACCGGCCGCGAAAGCGACCGCTGCCAAGCCTGCTGCTGCCAAGCCTGTGACTGCCAAGCCTGTTACGGCCAAGCCGGTGATTGCCAAGGCTGCCGCTGCCAAGCCCGCGACGAAGGCCCCTGTTGCTGCTGCGCCTGCCAAGGCTCCCGCCGCCGCCAAGCCGGCCGCCAAGCCCGCTGCTGCGCCGAAGGTCGAGGAAAAGAAGGTCGTGACCCAGCGCCAGGGCTTCAAGGCCAACGAATTCGTCGTCTATCCCGCTCACGGCGTCGGCCAGATCCTCGCCATCGAGGAGCAGGAGATCGCCGGTGCGAAGCTCGAGCTGTTCGTCATCAACTTCATCAAGGACAAGATGACGCTGCGCGTTCCGACCGCCAAGGTCGCCAATGTCGGCATGCGCAAGCTGTCCGATCCGGCGCTGGTCAAGAAGGCGCTGGAGACGCTCAAGGGCCGTGCCCGCGTCAAGCGCACCATGTGGTCGCGCCGCGCCCAGGAATACGAAGCGAAGATCAATTCGGGCGACATCGTCGCGATCGCGGAAGTCGTGCGCGACCTCTATCGCTCGGAGTCGCAGCCGGAGCAGTCGTATTCGGAACGCCAGCTCTACGAAGCGGCGCTCGACCGTCTCTCCCGTGAGATCGCGGTGGTGCAGCACTCGACCGAGACCGAAGCGGTCAAGGAGATCGAGGCCCAGCTCGCCAAGAGCCCGCGCCGCAATGCCAAGGCGGAAGCCGCTGAAGGCGAGGCGGATGCCGAGGGCGATACCGACGATACCGATGGCGACGACACCACCGTCGCCGACGAGGCCGCGTAAGCAGCCTCGTTCTGCGCAAGCAATCAAAAGCCCGGCCGTTCGGCCGGGCTTTTTGTTTGGGGTCCGCAGGAGCAGCCGTGTGCCACAACCGTCATTCCGGGGCTCGCGCAGCGAGAGCCCGGAATCCATTCATCCATCGTCTCTGTCGCCCGATGGATTCCGGGCTCGTGCTTCGCACGCCCCGGAATGACGGCGGTGAGAGTTGCGGACGACCTACTTCACCGGCCGCTTCTCGAGCTTCCTTGCCAGCGTCCGCCGGTGCATGCCGAGCCTTCGTGCCGCCTCCGAGATATTGAATTCCGTCTCGATCAGGGTCTGGTGGATGCGCTCCCATTCCAGTGTCTTGATCGAGGTCGGCCGCGCATCGAGTGCGACCTCGACGTTGCCTTCGGCCTTGTGGAAGGCGGCTTCGATGTCGTCGGTGTTCGACGGCTTTGCCAGATAGTGGCAGGCGCCCAGCTTGATCGCCTCGACGGCGGTGGAGATGCTGGCAAAGCCGGTCAGCACCACGATCAGCATGTCCGGATCATGCGTGTGCAGGAGCTCGACGCAGGCGAGGCCCGAGGCGCCGCCGAGCTTGAGGTCGACCACGGCGTGGCCGAAGGTACGCTCCTCCAGCACCTTCCGCGCCTCCTCGATCGAGGTGGCGAGCACGACCTCGTAGCCGCGACGCTCGAACGAGCGCTTCAGCGTGCGGGCGAAGCCGGCGTCGTCCTCGACGACGATGAGTGAACGGTCAGGCGTCAAAACTCCCTCCGATCGCGAGCGTTGCGAGCGGCAACGTCAAGCGCACCGTGGCGCCGCGCTTCCTGTGGTTCTCGGCGGTCACGCTGCCCCCCAGCTTGCGTAGGACGTTCACCACCAGGAACAGGCCGAGTCCGCCGCCGGCGCGGCCCTTGCTCGACTGATAGGGCTTGCCGAGCTGCGCCAGCATCTCCGGCGCAAAGCCGGGGCCGCGGTCAGAGATCGACAGCACGAGATTGTCGCCTTCGCGCTCGGCCACCAGCTCGACCCAGTCGCGCGAGACCTCATAGGCGTTGTCGAGCACGTTGAAGATGACCTGCTTCAGCGCGACGTCTGAGACGATCGCGACGTCCTCGCCGAAGGTGTTGAGGAAGTAGAGCGTGCGCGCCGAGCGCGCGTTGCGCCATTCGTCGACCAGCGCGGTGACGAAGGCCGTCACCGTCGTCGGCGAGGAGCCTTCGCCGCGCGCTTCGCCGGCCGACACCAGAATTCCTGTCACGATCGACTTGCAGCGCTGCAGCGAGGTCTCCATCTCCGCGAGGTCCTCGGCGAGCTCCTGGTCTGCGGCAAGATCCGGCATGCGGCGCCAGTCGCTGAGGATCACCGAGAGCGAAGCGAGCGGGGTGCCGAGCTCATGTGCCGCGCCGGAGGCGAGCAGGCCCATGCGCACGATGTGGTCCTGCTCGGCGGCATGCTGACGCAGCGCCGCCAGATGCGCGTCACGTTCGCGCAGATTCCGGTTGATGCGGGTGACGAACACGACCAGCAGAACGGCATTGAGCACGAAGCCCAGGAGCATGCCTGTTACGGTGAGGCTGTAGGTCTCGCTGATCGGGTTCGGCGGCAGGTCGAGCGGCCGGTACGCCAGCGTCAGCCAGACAAAGCTCGCGCAGGTCAACGCCACCAGCGACCAGGTCGAGCGGGAATCGAGCAGCACCGCGCCGAGCGTCACCTGGAGCAGGAACAGCGAGGTGAAGGGATTGGTGGCGCCGCCGGAGAGGTAAAGCTGCGCGGTCAGCGCGGCGACATCCAGCATCAAGGCGACCAGAAGCTCGTTGTTGGTGATCGCGGCGCGATGGCGCACCCAGACCAGGCTGGAGACGTTGAGCAGCACCAGCGCGCCGATCACCGCGCCCATCCGCTCCAATGGCAGGGGAATGCCGAGACCGAAATGCACTGCACCGATGGTGACGATCTGGCCGACCACCGCGGTCCAGCGCAGCTGGATCAGCAGCGCCATGTTCTTGCGGTTGGTCTCGTCGTCGGTGGGCGCTGGGCCGATCAGCTCGCTGCGCGCGTCCGCCTGCGATTGCAGCGTGACGGGCCCGCCGCCATGGGCAAGCGTTTGGGGAAGCGTCTTCCCGTCGTCAGGTCGGCTCGACGATCGTTCCAGCATCTGATCCCGTCCTGCGGGCGGCGGCATCCGAGCCGCCAGCCGGTTCCTGGACGAAGCGCTTGCGGCGGAACAGCCCGCCGCCGAATGTGACGAAAAACCTGCCGGCCAGCATGAAAGCCAGGGCAAACCACGTCAGCGCGTAGATCAGGTGGTTATTGGGAAAGCGGATCACGGTCAATCCGCCGATCGGACCGCCGGCAATTTGTGATCCGGCGTCGGCATCCACGAAGAAGGGCGCGACGTCATGAAGGCCACGTGCCGCCGTGATGGCGGCGACGTCCCGCGAGTACCAGCGGTTGTGCTGGGGCACGTTGTTCCGCAAGAAACCGCCCTTCGGCTCCGTCATGCGGAGCAGGCCGGTGATCTCGACCTGACCGTCGGGATTGCCGTCCCTGCGCATCGACGGGTCGCGCCGGTCGGACGGCACGAAGCCGCGGTTGATCAGCACCAGCGTGCCGTCATCGCGCTTCAGCGGCGTCAGCACCCAATAGCCCGGGCCTTCCTCGGTGACGGCCTGAACCAGGGTCTCGCGGTCATGCAAGAAGCGACCGCTGACGCTGACGTGCCTGTATTCGTCGTTTGCGGCGCTGATGGCGGACCATGAAGCGGGCGAGGGGATCGGTTGGGCTGGAGCGTGGACGCGCTGCTCGACACGGTCGATCAGCGCCAGCTTCCAGGCGCGGCGCTCGATCTGCCAGACGCCGAGCGCGATCAGAATTACAAAGGCGATGACCGAGAGGACCATGAGCCACAAGGAGGGGGCGCGCACGGCCTCGCTGTGCGTCCCTCCTGCCTTGCTCGTCGCGGTCCGAGTCTTGCTCACTTCGGAGCCTCGCTCACTTCATTCCCGTCATCTGGTGGACCGGCATCATGTTGCTGTTGAGGTGGCTCATCACCCACAGCGAGCCGGACAGTGCGATCACCACCATCACGATGGTGAAGATCAGCGCCATCATGCTCCAGCCGTTCTCGGAGGTCGTGTTCATGTGCAGGAAGTAGATCATGTGAACCACGATCTGCACGACCGCGAAGGCCATGATGACAAGCGCGGTGATCTGCTTGCTCGGCAGCGTCCCGCTCATCACCAGCCAGAACGGGATCGCGGTGAGCACCACCGAGAGCACGAAGCCGAGCATGTAGGTCGAGAACGTGCCGTGGGCGTGGCCGCCCTCGTGGTGATGATCGTCCGCGTGGGCGGCATGGGTATCGGTGCTCATCGCAGAACTCCCAGGAGATAGACGAAGGTGAAGACGCCGATCCAGACCACGTCGAGGAAGTGCCAGAACATCGACAGGCACATCAGGCGGCGGCGGTTGGCCTCGATCAGGCCGAACTTCTGGACCTGCACCATCAGGGTCACCAGCCAGATCAGGCCGCAGGAGACGTGCAGGCCGTGGGTGCCGACCAGGGTGAAGAAGGCGGACAGGAAGGCGCTGCGCTGAGGCGTGGCGCCCTCGTGGATCATGTGGGCGAACTCGGTGAGCTCGATGCCGATGAAGGCGGCGCCGAACAGGCCGGTGATCGCCAGCCACATCTGGGTTTGGGCGATCTTGTTCTGCTGCATCGTCAGCATGGCGAAGCCGTAGGTGATCGACGACAGCAGCAGCATCGACGTGTTCACCGCGACCAGGTTCAGGTCGAACAGGTCCTTCGGCGCCGGGCCGGCGGCGTAATTGCCGCCGAGCACGCCGAAGGTGGCGAACAGGATCGCGAAGATGAGGCAGTCGCTCATCAGGTAGATCCAGAAACCGAGCGAGGTGCTCCAGCCTTCCGGATGCGGATGCTCGTCGGCGAGATAGAAGACCGGCTCGCCGGTTTGCGTGGGATTGATAGCGACAGTCATTTACTTGGCTCCGGCGAGCAGTTTGGTGCGCGCGTCCTCGGTCCGGATGACGTCTTCAGCCGGAATGTCGAAGTCGCGGTGATAGTTGAAGGTGTGGCCGATCCCGACGGCGAGCATCGCGATGAAGCTCACGGCGGCGAGCCACCAGATGTACCAGATCAGGCCAAAACCCATCGCGGTGGCAAGGCCGGCGAGGATGATGCCGGTGCCGGTGCTGCTGGGCATGTGGATCGGCTTGAACCCGGTGAGCGGACGCTGGTAGCCGCGCTTCTTCATGTCCCACCACGCGTCATTGTCGTGCACGACGGGGGTGAAGGCGAAGTTGTAGTCCGGTGGCGGCGAGGAGGTCGCCCATTCCAGCGTGCGCGCGTCCCAGGGATCGCCGGTGACGTCCTTGAGCTGCTCGCGCTTGAGCAGGCTGACCGCGAACTGCATCAGCATCGAGAGGATGCCGATGAAGACGAAGACGGCACCGATCGCGGCGATGACGAACCAGATCTGCAGGGACGGATCGTCGAACACGCGCAGGCGGCGGGTCACGCCCATCAGGCCGAGCACGTAGAGCGGCATGAAGGCCAGGTAGAAGCCGGTGACCCAGAACCAGAACGACATCTTGCCCCAGAACGGATCGAGCTTGAAGCCGAACGCCTTCGGGAACCAGTAGTTGATGCCGGCGAACGCGCCGAACACCACGCCGCCGATGATCACGTTGTGGAAGTGCGCGATCAGGAACAGGCTGTTGTGCAGCACGAAGTCGGCCGGCGGCACCGCGAGCAGCACACCGGTCATGCCGCCGATCACGAAGGTCAGCATGAAGGCGATGGTCCACATCATCGGCAGCTCGTAGCGGATACGGCCGCGATACATCGTGAACAGCCAGTTGAACATCTTCGCGCCCGTCGGGATCGAGATGATCATCGTGGTGATGCCGAAGAACGAGTTGACGCTGGCGCCCGAGCCCATCGTGAAGAAGTGATGCAGCCAGACCAGGTACGACAGGATGGTGATGACCACCGTGGCGTAGACCATCGAGGTGTAGCCGAACAGCCGCTTGCCGGAGAAGGTCGAGGTCACCTCCGAGAAGATGCCGAAGGCGGGGAGGACCAGGATGTAGACTTCAGGGTGACCCCAGATCCAGATCAGGTTCACGTACATCATCGGGCTGCCGCCGAAATCGTTCGTGAAGAAGTTGGTGCCGACATAGCGGTCGAGCGACAGCAGCGCGAGCACGACGGTCAGGACCGGGAAGGAGGCGACGATCAGGACGTTGGTGCAGAGCGAGGTCCAGGTGAACACCGGCATCTTCATCATGGTCATGCCGGGACACCGCAGCTTGACGATGGTGCAGATCAGGTTGATGCCGGATAACGTCGTGCCGACGCCGGCGACCTGCAGTGCCCAGATGTAATAGTCGACGCCGACATCAGGACTGTAGCCGATGTTCGACAGCGGCGGATAAGCCAGCCAGCCGGTGCGGGCGAACTCGCCGATGAACAGCGAGGCCATCACCAGCACCGCGCCGCCGACCGTCATCCAGAAGCTGAAATTGTTCAGGAACGGGAACGACACGTCACGTGCGCCGATCTGCAGCGGTACGACGTAGTTCATCAGGCCGGTGACCAGCGGCATCGCCACGAAGAAGATCATGATCACGCCGTGGGCGGTGAAGACCTGGTCGTAGTGATGGGCGTTGAGATAGCCTTCGGAGCCGCCAAAGGCGAGCATCTGCTGGCCGCGCATCATCAGCGCGTCGGCAAAGCCCCGCAGCAGCATCACGATGCCGAGGATCATGTACATGATGCCGATGCGCTTGTGGTCCACGGTGGTGAACCATTCGCGCCAGAGATAGCCCCAGAGCCGGAAATAGGTGAGGCCGCCGAGCAGCGCGGCGCCGCCGAGCGCGACCACCACGAAAGTGCCGACGACGATCGGCTCGTGCAGCGGCAGCGATTCGAGGCCGAGCCGGCCGAAGATGAGCTTGAGAAGATCAGGAGACATGCGGGATCTCTTTAGGAGTCTGACTTCGGACGCTGTCCGAGGAAGAAGGACGAGGACTTGAGCGGCGTGAAGCTCGGCCGCTTGAGGCCGGCGCCGAGCAGCGGCGCGGTGTCGGCGGGGGCCGTGATGGAGGCGGTGGTTCTGCCCTGCGGCGCATCCGGCGTGCAGGTGCCGGCGACGAAGCTCGGCTCCGGTCCAAGCGCGGTGCCGCGGCGGGCATATTTGTCGTAGGCCAGCGGCAGGGTGTTGTTCAGGCCCTCATGGCCGTTGCCGCCCTTGGCGTCGATCGCCATCATCTCGCTCTGGCACATCTTGCCGGTCTCGACGCACATGTTGAGGATCAGGCGGTAGAGATCGGCATCGACGCTGCCCCAGCGCCGCACCGGCTCGTTCTGGCTGGGCTTTTCGAGCTGGAGATATTCGGCGCGGCCGAGCGAGCCGCCGGCGGATTTGGCGCTGGCGATCCAGGCGTCAAAACCCTTGTCGTCGAGGCCCTGGAAGTTGAAGTGCATGCCGGAGAAGCCGGCGCCGCTGTAGTTCGCCGAAAAGCCCTTGTAGGTGCCGGCGTGGTTGACGACGGCGTGGAGCTTGGTCTCCATGCCCGGCATCGCATAGATCTGGCCGGCGAGCGCGGGGATGTAGAACGAGTTCATCACCGAGGACGCAGTGATGCGGAAGTTGATCGGACGATCGACCGGCGCGGCCAATTCGTTCACGGTCGCAATGCCGTAGTCCGGATAGATGAAGAGCCACTTCCAGTCGAGCGCGACAACGTCGACCTCAAGCGGAGCCTTGGACTGGTCCACGGCGCGCTCGGCATGGATGCGGCCGAGCGTGCGATAGGGGTCGAGCAGATGCGTGCCCATCCAGGTCAGCGCACCCAGGCAGACGATGATCAAGAGCGGCGCCGACCAGATCACCAGCTCGAGCTTGGTCGAGTGGTCCCATTCCGGCTCGTAGCGAGCGGCCGTGTTGGACTGGCGATAGCGCCAGGCGAACAGCACCGTCAGCGCCATCACGGGGAGGACGATCAGGAGCATCAGGACGGTGGAGATGATGACGAGGTCGCGCTGCTGGGCAGCGATGTCGCCGGCTGGCGCCAGCACGACGTAGTCGCAGCCGCTGAGAGCGGCAGCCAGAGGTAGTAGCGCCAGGATCTTGAGACGAGACACGGGCCGAGCCTTATGAGAATGAGTTTCCTTTGCGGGGCCAACGGGTAGCTGCGGCGCAACAATCCGGACATTGGACAATTTGTCCAATGTTGCAGTGCGGGAGGTTGCGCCAGACAGAGGCAGATTGCCTGGCGTCCCGCCGGGCGGTCGGCTTTGGTTTTCAGGACGTTAAGGGCGCACGAATGGCGACGGCACAGACCCCCGCAATGGCAAACCTCCACACGGGCGAGCACGGCCACGACCAGGCCAGTCCCGGAGAGATCGCCATCGGCGTCATCATCGGCCGCACCTCGGAATTCTTCGACTTCTTCGTCTTCGCGATCGCCTCGGTGATCGTGTTCCCGCGCCTGGTGTTCCCGTTCGCGAGCGAGCTGACCGGCACCCTCTATTCCTTCATGATCTTCGCGCTGGCCTTCATGGCCCGCCCCATCGGCACTGTCATTTTCATGACGATCGACCGGACCTACGGCAAGACGGCCAAGCTGATCTCGGCGCTGTTTCTGCTCGGCACCGCTACCGTCGCGCTCGCGTTCCTGCCCGGTTATCACGAGATCGGCGTCGCCGCGATCTGGCTGCTGGCGCTGGCGCGTATCGCGCAGGGTCTGGCCTGGGGCGGCGCCTGGGACGGCATGGCTTCGCTGCTGGCGCTGAATGCGCCTGCCTCGAAGCGCGGTTGGTACGCGATGGTGCCGCAGTTAGGGGCCCCGCTCGGACTGATCGTCGCGAGCGCGCTGTTCGCCTATTTCGCCGGCAACCTCTCGGCCGATGACTTCTTCGACTGGGGCTGGCGCTATCCGTTCTTCGTCGCCTTCGCCATCAACGTCGTGGCGCTGTTCGCCCGCCTGCGCATGGTGACGACCGAGGAATACGCCTCGCTGTTCGAGACCCGCGAATTGCAGCCCTCGCGCATCTCCGAAACGGTCGCGCGCGAAGGCCAGAACATCATGCTCGGCGCGTTCGCGCCGCTGGCCAGCTTCGCGCTATTCCACATGGTCACGGTGTTTCCGCTGTCCTGGGTGTTCCTGTTCACCCGCGAAAGCCCGGTGCGCTTCCTGATCATCGAGATCGTCGCTGCCGTGTTCGGCGTTGCCGCGATCGTTGTCTCCGGCATCATCGCCGACCGTGTCGGCCGCAAGTCGCTCTTGATGGGATCGGCGATCGCGATCGCGATCTACAGTGGCTTCGCCCCGCAGCTGCTCGATGCCGGTGCTTTCGGCGAGACCATCTACATGGTGATCGGCTTCATCCTGCTCGGCCTGTCCTTCGGCCAGTCCTCGGGCGCGATCGCCTCGAACTTCAGGCAGGCGTACCGCTACACGGCTTCGGCGTTGACCTCCGACATGGCCTGGCTGTTCGGCGCCGGCTTTGCGCCGCTGGTCGCGCTGCTGCTCGCCACCAATCTCGGCGTCATCGCTTCGGGCGCGTATCTGCTGTCCGGCGCGTTCTGGACCCTGCTCGCGCTCTGGCTCAGCGGCCAGCGCGAGGCGGGCGACATGGACGCGGGCGGTTAGTTAGGCTTGCGCTGCGTCTCCGAAACAGGTGTCGTCCCGGCGGTTCGCAGGGACCCCATAACCCCAGGGAGGGGTTGTGTAGGCGAGCTGGCAATCGCGAGTCTTCGTTAAAACACGGCCGGTGGCTGATGGTGTGGACGGCCCCCTACGGCATCATTTGTGCCAGAATGAGGTTGTCACACACTCATTCACAGGAGCCGTCCGTGAGCCAGATTATCCGCATTGGGATGGATACGTCGAAGCATATTTTCCA